>CAWGIX010000010.1:0-546828 GCA_963822705.1 uncultured Pseudomonadota bacterium | reverse complement strand
CACTCGCAGGCGTCGCCGCCAGCAGCGTTCTCGCCTTTGGCGCGATGAGCCCGCGCGCGGCGGCCGCGGCAGTGGCGTGCAGTGGTTCGAGCCTCGTGAGCGCGGTGGGAGCCGTCGCCGGCTCGGGCGGCACGGTCAACCTCATGCCGGGGTGCACGTACGCACTCACAACGATCAACAACAGCAACGACGGTGAGAACGGCCTTCCCATGATCACGGGCAACGTGACCGTCAACGGGAACGGCGCCACCATCACGCGGCCGAGCTCGGCGCCCGCACTGCGTCTGTTCATGATCGACAACAGCGGCAGCTTGACGATCAACTCGATGACACTGTCCAACGGTGACGCCAATCAGCCGCACGGGGGCGGCGCAATCCTGAACCGCGGCCACCTCAACGTCACGGGCGTGCTCTTCCTCGACAACACCTCGCCCTACACCGCAACAGGAGCGGTGGGTGGCGGCGCGCTGGACAACCATGACTACGGCAATGCGACGGTCAGCAACAGCACATTCATCGGCAACACGGCGGTGGAGGGCGGCGCCGTCGAGGACGAGGCGACCAGCCTCGGGCACGGCATGATGATCATCAACAGCCAATTCATCGACAACACCGCGACCAACTTCGGCACCACCAACGGTCCGTTCGGCGGCGGTGGCGTCGAAGTGCAACCCGGCGCGACGGACACGCTCATCGGCGACAGCTTCGAGGGCAACTCCGCAGCGGAGGGAGGTGGTATCGCCAACGGCGGCACCACGTCGGTGACGAACAGCACGCTCTACAACAACACCGAGACCGCGAGTGGTGGCGGCGGCATCCAGAACTACGGCGCCATCACCATCCAACAGGTGACGCTCACCGGCAACGGCGGTCCGGACGGAGGCGCCGACATTCACACCTACGTGCCGGCGGGTGTCACCGTGTCGACAACCGTCTCGCAGAGCATCGTTGCCTACGGGGTGACCAGCGCAAACTGCGGCGGGACGGGAACCGTCAACGACGCCGGTTACAACCTCGACAGCAGCACGTCGTGCGGCTTCAGCAACCACGCGATCAACAGCGCCAACCCGCTGCTGGGCCGGTTCCAGTGGAACGGCGGGCCGACGCAGACGATGATGCCGGACGCCGCCAGCGCGGCCGTGGGCGCGGTGCCCGGCGGCCAGGCGAACTGCCCGGGTACCGATGAGCGCGGCGTGACGCGTGGCGGTCCCTGCACGATCGGCGCTGTCGAGTACGGCGCCGTGCATCTGTCGAGCCCGCCGGGGCGCGCGCCGTTCACCGGCAACGCGCCTGCGGCCGCAGCCGACGGAAGCGGCAGTCAGTACGCGATCTGGAAGGGTGCCGACGCCAACATCTGGGAAGCCTCGTGGAACGGCTCGGCCTGGAGCGGTCCCGCGGGCCGGGGCATGGGACCGCTCGGTTCCACGCCTGCCCTGACCTACGTACCGGGCAGCGGCCAGCTCGCCGCGTTCTGGAAGGGAACCGACGGCAACCTCTGGGAGGCCACGGCGACGGGCGGCGGTCCCTTCGCAGGCCTGGCCAACCGGCACATGGGACCGCTCGGATCTGCTCCCACGGTCACCGCGCACGGCAACGAGATCGACGTCTTCTGGAAGGGCACCGATGGCAACCTCTGGGAGGCGTTCGCCGTCGGCAGCACGTGGAACGGGCCGTTCAGCGTGGGCATGGGCCCACTGGGATCGACCCCCACAGCGATCTCGCACAGCTCCGGCACCCAGGGCGTGTTCTGGGCGGGTACCGACCAGAGGCTCTGGGAGGCGTACTTCAACGGCTCCGCCTGGGTGGGCCCGTTGCCGGTGGGCATCGCCTCGGTCAGCTCGACGCCTGCCGCCGACGTCATCCCCAGCACCAACGAGGAGGACGTGTTCTGGCAGGGCGCGGACGGCAACCTCTGGATGGCCTGGTACAGCGACGCCGGCTGGCAGGGCGCCGTCCTCGTGGGCATGGGACCGCTGGGCTCGGCTCCGGCGGCCACCGCCTGGGGCGGCGAGATCGACATCTTCTGGAAGGGCGGCGACCGGAACCTCTGGAATGCGTACATCCCCGACCAGCGTTGGCGCGGCCCGAATCCGCTGGGCATGGGGCCGCTCGGCTGAGCTGACTGCTCGTCAGGCGTACTCGCCGCGATAGCCCCTGGGCAGCAGGGCGGCGATGCTCCGCCCGATCTGGTCGGCGAGCGCCTGGTCAGATGACGCACCGGGAGGCGCGGGATCGGGCAGGAAGGCGTCGCCGTAGCGAACGGTCACGGACACACGCCTGGGCAGGCGGCGGCCGCGAGGCAGGGCGCGCTCCGTGCCCCAGATGGCCACGGGCAGCACGCGGGCGCGCGAGCGCCGCGCCAGGAAGCCGACGCCGGCCTCGGCGCGCTTCATTCCTGCGGACGCTGAGCGGGTGCCCTCGAGGAAGATGACCAGGCGCCCGGACAGGGCCAGGATGCGGAGCGACGTGCGCAGCGCCCAGCGGTCTGCGGTGCCACGATCGACAGGAAAGCAGTTGCATCCCGCGAGCATCCAGCTCATCACGCGATTCCTGAAGAGCTCGCTCTTCGCCATGCAGAACATCGCCCCGGGTGCGTAGGCGCCGAACAGAAACGGATCGATGTTGCTCAGGTGATTGCTCACCACGAGCAGCGGACCCTCGGCGGGAATGTTGTCGACGCCCTCGAAGCGCAGCTGCGCGCCGAACCAGCAGCGCAGCACAACGCGGCTGAGGGTCGAGACGCTGTGATAGCGCAGCGACCGCCGTCCATCGTCGCGCACCGGGAAGCGCTGGGGAAAGCCGCGCACGCGCGTCGTCACGGTCGGCATCCTAGGACACCGCCTCCGCGTGCATACAATCGGCTGCCACGCCCCCTTAGCTCATCGGAAGAGCAGCCGGCTTTTAACCGGTTGAGGGAGGTTCGATTCCTCCAGGGGGCAGCGGCGTCCCTCAGCCTGGCTGCCGGCGCTGCGCCAGCTCGGCGAAGGGTCGCGGGTCGAAGACCAGCGTCTCGGTCGCGATCCTTCCGTCACGCAGCGTGAAGTAATCCGCGCACGGCAGCGCATCCCCTGCGTCCGAGAAGAGGTTGTACAGGAGGAGCACGCTCTCTTCGCTGGATGCCGCCGAGACCTGCTCCCATCGCGGCGCGACCCGGGCCGCAAAGCCGCGCAACATGGAGAGGAACTCCCGCGCGCCGGTGATGTGCTGCTGCGGGCTCCTGAAGACGATGTCGTCGGCGACGTATCGCGCGGCTGTGTCGAAGTCCCGGGACGTCCAAGCGTCCTGGTAGGCCGACACGATGTCGAGGGCTGAGGTCGCGACCATTGCTGTCTCCTTCAGGTGCCTGGCCATTCTCGCAGAGTTGATTCCCGCCGAACCGAGCGCGCGCGGCGCGCGACAGCGCGAAGCCCGCTCTCGTATGCTCCACGGTCGATGCCGCCGGTAATCGGAGCTCACCTCCGTGGCTGACGTCTCGGTGCGCACGGCCACCAAGCGCCGGCACGCCGCGAGGTGGCTCCGTGGCCAGGGCATCGAGATCGGTGCTCTGCACAACCCGCTGCCACTCGATCCCGGTGTCACCGTGCGGTATGTCGACCGCCTCAGCAACGACCAGCTGCGGGAGCAGTATCCCGAGCTGGCGAACGAGGATCTCGTGCACGTCGACGTCATCGGCGACGCCCAGGACCTCAGCGCGTTCGCCGACGAATCGCTCGACTTCGTCATCGCCAACCACCTGGTCGAGCACCTCGAGGATCCCATCCGAGGACTGCTCGAGATGTTCCGCGTGCTCAGAGGCGGCGGTGTCCTCTTCCTGGCCATCCCGGATCCGCGCAACACGTTCGACCACACGCGCAGCCTGACGCCCATCGATCACGTGGTCGACGAGTTTCACAACGGCACGGCGCAAACCCGCCGCAACCACTTCGCCGACTGGGTGGCGCACGTCGCGGCGGCCGAGCCTGACGGGCCGCGCACGGCAGCGGCGCGAGCGGCACTGGTGCGACGGCTGATGAAGATGGACTACAGCATCCACTTCCATGTCTGGCGCCCGGACACGTTCCTCGAGGTCCTGCTTGCGGCGCGCCGCGAGGCTGGGCTCGTGTTCCAGGTCGGTGAGGTGCTCAGCTGCGACGAGGAGGATGACAACGAGTTCGTCTTCGTGCTGCTCAAGGGCGAGTTCGGATCGGCCGCCGGCCGTGCCTGCCTCGACGGCGGATGCGGAGATAGCGCGGCTGCGTCAGGCGCTCAGCCTGGCTGCGCACGAGCGCGAAGAGGCGCTCCAACGCGCGGCAGTGGCCCAGGAACGGCACGCCGCCGTGCAACGCCAGCTGCAGACGCTGTACGCGTCACGCAGCTGGCGCGTCACGCGCCCGCTCCGCTGGGTCGCGCGCCGTGGCCGGGGCTTGTCTAGCCGGCGGCGCGGCTAGCCGCGGCTAGCTCGGACACGGGTTGGTGCTGAAGATGTGGCGGAAGTTCTCGTAGAAGTTCGCCGACGTGTTGCCGCCGTTCAGGTAGCTGCCGCTCAGGAGGGTCCCGTACTGCTGGTTCTGGCCGAAGTCGTTGAGGCTCCCCGGGATGTGGTTGCCGATCTGCCACACACATTGACCGCCGATCCTGGTGATGCTGTAGAAGGGATAGAACGCCGCGACGTCGCATGAGACCGGCTTGGGCGTGCAGTCGTCTGTGCTGGGTATCAGCGTGCAGTGCGCTCCGTTGAGGTTGTTGCAGGGGACGATGCTCGAGCTCTCGATGGCGGGCAGGTCGGTCTCGAACGCGCTGCGGGAATAGTTCTGCGTGTAGTACGGCCCGATCAGCGGAACTCGTGAAGCGCACGGGCGTCGGGTGCAGCGCGGTGTTGCCGTCCGGCCACAGGGGCAGGTATGAGGCCCCGTCGAAACCGGGGTCGTTGGTGCCTGTGCAGCCTGGGACCGCCACCAGCGACGATCGAGAGGCGGGGAAGCAGTTCGTGTCGTCGCCGTCTCGCGGCTCGACCGTGGTGCCGATGCCCTCGCTGTCGCCCTTGGGGCAGTTGGCCCCGTGCAGCGTCGCGGGGATGGACTTCGGCCCGTTGCAGTAGTCGAAGTGGCCGATCTCGTCCGAGAACGCCACGTTGTAGCTGTGCGCCGCCCAGATCACCCGCGTGTTCTCCGAGGACGTGCTGTACATGGGGTGGAAGTTGTAGGGGATGTCGACGCACTTGGTGCCCTTCGGGGCGAACTGGACCTGCCCGAACCCGTTGGCTGCGCTCGCGGTCATGGAGCCGCTGACGTTGCTCGTGAGGTCGTTGATGATCACCTGCAAACCGCTGGACGTGTCGTGCATCGTCACGACCAGGTGGTCACCCGAGTGCATGAAGAGGTCGGTTTGCGGGTCCGGCGTGTAGGTGGCCAGCGTCGAACCAACAGGGTTGGGAGTGGCGTGGGGCACGCCGCTCTTGGTGATGAATGCGAAGTTGATGTACTCGACCCCGGTCTGCGCCGCACAGGTCGGGTTGAGTTGCGCGTTGGTGACGCCGTTGACGGAGAGGCTGTCGATGTTGAGCGCTGCGCACCAGAGAGTGGGATCGCAGCTGGTGCCACCCACTCCGGCGGTGGTGCCGCCCGCAGGCCACTCGACCCACCCCGGCGGGTAGAACTGCATCTCCGTGAACGCGGTGCCGGCGTGCTTGGTGCTCACGGTCGGATCCAGGATGTTGGAGTTGCTGTCCGCCGGGCACGTGCTGATCTGCAGCGGGTACGACTGCGTGTCGCACATCGCCATGCCGAACCAGAAGGCCGGGTGCAGCTCGAAGTTGTACGACTTGCTCGGGCTCAATGGCGAGGCAGGCGAGGGATCGGAGGGCAGGATGAGCTGGTAGCGCATCTGGTTCCCGGAACCGGGCACATTCGAGTAGAAGAGATCCGAGGGCTCGTCATGTCCCACGTAGTGTCCGAAGATCTCATCCGAGTTGGCGACCTCCGTGCACAGCGCGTTGCCGTTGGCGCAGTCGATGTGCTCGTGCGGGGCGGCGGCCGCGCTGACGGTGGGAGACGTCTGCAGCAGCGGCACCACGGCGATGGCGCACGCGGCGCCCACAGCGAAGGCCCTGGACACCAACCACACCCTTCTCATCGCCCTCTCTCCCCATGCATCAGGTCCGGCTCGCGCTCGGGTCCGCACGATACTCGCCGGAGCGGGGCCCTGTGGGACTTCGCAGGCCGTCCAGCACGTCCAGCGCCGCCGCCGGGTTGACGAACGTCGCCGTGCCCACCTGCACCGCGACCGCGCCGGCGACGAGGAAGTCCAGAGCCGAGCCCGCATCGGTGATGCCGCCGATGCCCACAACGGGGATGCTACGGCGGCGCTGACCTGCGCCACCGCGGCGAGCGCCAGCGGGTGGATCGCAGGACCGCTGAGCCCACCTGTGCCGTCCGGAAGCACCGGGCGGCCGCTGCGCCGATGGATCTTCATCCCGATGTACGTGTTGACCGCCGAGAGCGAGTTGGCGCCGGCGTCCTGCACCGCGCGCGCGACGGCGGCGATGTCGCCCACGTTGGGGGTGAGCTTGACCATGAGGTGCCGCTGCGTGACACGCGCGCACCGCCGCAACCAGCCGCGCGGCCGCGGACGGGTCGCGGCCGAAGTCGAGGCCGTGCGCGATGTTGGGGCAGGAGATGTTGAGCTCGATGCCCGCGACACCCTGCGCGCCGTCGAGACGCCCGGCGCAGTGCACGTAGTCGTCGGCGTCCTCGCCGGCGACGTTGACGATCACCGGCACTCGCCATGCGGCGAACTGCGGCGCGTAATGGGTCACCACATGTCCACGCCGGGGTTCTGCAGGCCGATGCTGTTCAGCATCCCGCCGGGCGGTCTCGGCGACGCGCGGAGGGCGGTTGCCGGCGCGGGCATGCCGCGTGGTGCCCTTGGTGTACAGCGCGCCGAGCCTGTCCATGTCGATCAGCCGGCGCAGCTCGAACCCGTAACCCGCGGTGCCGCTGGCGAGGCCCGACCGGATTGGGCAGCACCAGGCCGCGGCCCAGGTCGACACGCGAGGCCGGCGCTGCGCTCATGCCACGTCGGCTCCCGGCATCGCCAGCAGCTCCGGCCAGGCGACGTCACGCAGCGCCATCACGGGGCCGTCCGTGCAGCAGAGCGCCCACGCCGGCGCGCCACGCCTCGCCTCGTACGGGCAGCGCGCAACCGAGACAGGTGCCGAAGCCGCAGCCCATGGGTGCTTCGATCGACGCCTCGTCGAGCCGCGCGGCCGGCGGCGGCAGGGCCTCGAGCACGCGTGCCAGCGCGGCCAGCATGACGTTCGGCCCGCAGGCGAACACCGCGGTGGTGTCGGGACGCACCGCCCCACGCACCAGGTCCGTCACGCGCCCCCGGTGGCCGCGGCTGCCGTCGTCGGTGGCCTCCAGGACGTGGACGGCGCTCGCCCCGCGCGCGAAGCGCTCGGCCGGGTAGAGCCGGTCCGCTGTCGCCGCGCCGTTCAAGACAGTGATGTCATGTACTCCGGATGCACGCCAATGCGCCCGATGAGCAGCGGGAACGGTGCGCAGCCGACACCGCCCGAGACGCACACGACGTGCGCCGCGGCGGGCGTGACGGTGAAGCCACGTCCCAGCGGCCCCAGCACGTCGAGCTCGTCGCCCGCTGCGCAGCGCCGCAAGCAGTCGAGTGCCCGCACCCACCTCGTCGAACACGAAGGAGCAGCAGTCGCCCTCTGCCCAGGCGACGCTGAAGGGGCGGCGCAGCAGCGGCACGATCGGCGTCGCCGCAGCGCAGCTGCGCGAACTGACCCGGCGCCGCCGCCGCGGCGAGCCGCGGCAGCCGCGCGGTCAGCTCCACGAGCTCGCCCAGCCGTTCCACCAGCGTCACCTCGCCGCGTTCCCGCCGTGCGACCGCGGCGTGCGACGGTCACCTGGGCATCCGCACCAATCCCTCGCGATACGCTCGGACGGTGGCGACACGGACGCCGTCGCCCGCGCGCTGGCGGCCGACGGCGTCCGCCAGCGCCGCTGCGGTGTCGAGTGACGTGCAGCAGGGGATGCGCCGCTGCTCCGCCGCCAGGCGGATGCGATAGCCGTCCTTCACCGTGCGCGTGGCCGCGGCGAGCGTGGCCGCGGCCGTCGCCCTGGTACTCCATCTCGTCGGTGCCGAACTGCGACACGGTGTTCACGACGAGCGACGACCCGGCCCTCCTCGATGACGTCGATGACGTTGGGCCGGCCGTGCCCGATCTTGCCCACGGCAAGCGCCGTCACCCCCGCGTCGGCCAGCGCCTGCGCGGTGCCGGCGGTGGCGTAGAGCGTGAATCCCAGCGCGCTGAGCTGCGCCAGGATGGGCAGCGCCTCGGCCTTGTCCGCGTCTGCGACGCTGCACAGCGCGCCGCCACCGAGCGGCACCTCGCCGAGCGCGGCGATGAACGCCTTCTGCAGCGCGGCGCCCAGGTCGAGATCCACGCCCATCACCTCGCCCGTCGACTTCATCTCCGGACCCAGCGCCGTGTCGACCTCGCTCAGCTTCACCGTGGAGAACACGGGCGCCTTGACCGCGACCAGCGGACGCGGCGCAACGAAGCCGGTCGTCCCAGCCCATGGCAGCCAGCGTCTCACCGCGCATGACGCGCGTCGCCAGCTCGACCATCGGCACGCCGGTCACCTTGCTCAGGAATGGCACCGTGCGCGAGCGCGCGCGGATTCACCTCGAGCACGTGCGGCACGCCGCGATAGACGACGAACTGGACGTTGCACAGGCCGCGCACCTGCGAGCGCGCGCGCGATGCAGCACGGTGTCGGCGACGATGCGGTCGCGCACGTCGTCGCCGAGCCGGGGGGCGGGGTATGCAGCCATCGAATCGCCGCTGTGCACGCCGGCTCGCTCCACGTGCTCCATGAGCCCCGGGATGACCACCGTCTCGCCGTCGCTCACCGCGTCGACGTCCACCTCGGTGCCGAAGAGGTAGCGGTCGATGAGCACCGCGCCGCGCCGCTCGCCCGCTTCGGTGGGCAGCGCCGCCATGGCCGCGTCGAGGTAGCGGCGCAGCGCCTCACGGCCCGTGCACGATCTCCATCGCCCTGCCGCCCAGCACGTATGACGGGCGCACCAGCACGGGATAGCCGATGCGCTCGGCGATTGCCACCGCCTCGACGAGGTCGCGCGTCGCGGCACCCTGCGGTTGCGGGATCTCGAGCTCGCGCATCAGCGACTCGAAGCGCGCCGGTCCTCCGCGGTGTCGATGGCGTCGACGCCGACGTGCCCAGGATGGTCGAACCCGCGGCGGTGCAGCGGCGTCGCCAGGTTGACGGCGGTCTGGCCGCCGAACTGCACCATCGCCGGCCGCCCGCTCCTCCTCTCGATCACCGCGCACACCGCCTCCTCGTCGAGCGGCTCGAAGTACAGGCGGGTGCTGCAGTCGAAGTCGGTGCTGACCGTCTCCGGGTTGCTGTTCACCATCACCGACTACACGCCGACCGCTCGCGCAGCGCCTGTGCGGCCTGCACGCTGCAGTAGTCGAACTCGATGCCCTGGCCGATCCTGATCGGGCCGCTGCCGACCACGACGACGACGTCGCCCTGCCGCGGGCGCCCCGCCGGCCCCTCGTCCTCCAGCTCAAGGTCGAGTAGTAAGTACGGCGTCTCCGCCTCGAACTCCGCGGCGCACGTGTCCACGCACTTGTACACGGGCCGCAGGCCGAGCGTCAGCCGGCGCGCGCGCACGGCCGTCGGCGTCGGTGCCCGCAAGCGCAGCGATGCGCTCGTCGGCCGAGCGCGAATCGCTTCGCGAGGCGCAGCGTGGCGTCGTCGAGCCCGCCCCAGCGGAGCCGCTCCTCGCACGCCGACGATCGACGCCAGCCGGCGCACGAACCAAAGCCCGATGCCGCTGCGCTGCGCGATCGTGTAGGGGTCGGCGCCGCCGCGCAGCTCCTCGAGCATCGCGTGCGCACGGCGGTCGTTGGCCACGTCGATCAGCACGGGCTCGTGCAGAGCGCAGGGTCCGGCGGCGCCTGGTCGAGCGAGCGCAGCGCCTTGCTGAACGCGGCTTCGAAGGAGCGCTCGATCGCCATGACCTCGCCGGTCGATTTCATCTGCGTGCCCAGGCGCCGGTCCGCCTCGGGGAACTTGTCGAACGGCCAGCGCGGGATCTTCACCACGCAGTAGTCGATCGATGGCTCGAACGCGGCGCAGCGTCTTCCCCGTGACGGCGTTGGGGATCTCGTCCAGGCGACGCCCGGCGGCGATCTTCGCGGCAACGCGGCGATGGGGTAGCCGGTGGCCTTGGACGCCAGCGCCGACGACCGCGACACGCGCGGATTCACCTCGATGACGAAGTACTCGTGCGAATTCGGGGCCAGCGCGAACTGCACGTTGCACCCGCCTGCGATCTCCGAGCGCGCTGATGATGCGCAGCGAGGCGCTGCGCAGCTGCTGATGCTCGCGGTCGGTGAGCGTCTGCGCCGGCGCGACCACCATGGAGTCGCCGGTGTGCACGCCCATCGGGATCGAGGTTCTCCATGTTGCACACGGTGATGCACGTGCCCGCCGCGTCGCGCATCACCTCGTACTCGATCTCGCGCCAACCCGCCAGCGACCGTTCCAGCAGCACCTGGTTGATCGGCGACGCCGCGAGGCCCGCGGCCACCACCTCGAGGAAGCGCTCCTCGGTCTCGCACAGCCCGCCGCCCGTGCCACCGAGCGTGAACGCCGGGACGCACCACGAGCGGCAGCCCCTCGCGCTCGCGAAACGAGCCGCGCGTCGGCGAGCGACGACACCGTCCGCGACGCCGGCACGGGCTCGTCGATGCGAGCGCAGCAGCGTCTTGAACCGCTCCCGGTCCTCCGCGGCACGGATCGCGCTGACAGCGGCGTGCCCAGCACGCGCACGCCGTGACGCTCGAGCACCCCCGCGTCGTCGAGCGCGACCGCGAGGTTGAGCCCGGTCTGGCCGCCCAGCGTGGCGAGCAGCCCGTCCGGCCGCTCGCGCTGCGATCACCCGCTCGATCACCTCCACCGTGAGCGGCTCGACGTACACGGCGTCCGCGGTGTCGTCGTCGGTCATGATCGTGGCCGGGTTGCTGTTGACCAGAACGGCCCGGACGCCCTCCTCGCGCAGCGCCTTGCACGCCTGCGTGCCCGCATAGTCGAACTCCGCCGCCTGCCCGATGATCACAGGACCGCTGCCGATGACCAGCGATTTCGCTTCAGCGAGGCGGCGTCGTCGGCTGGGTCGCCGCGAGGCGCCGGTGCGCGGTGAAGCGGGCTGGGCTGCATGCCGTCGGCGAGTTCCGGGCGCGGCGGCGACACGTGCGATGCTGGCGAAGCCCGCACGTGGAGACGCCGCGAACCGCTGTCTGAGCAAGACGGTATGCCCGCCCGCGCGACGCGAGCGCACACTGACAGGAACTCGTCGAAGACGCCGGCGCGGTCCTGCGGCCCTGGCGCTCCCTCGGGGTGGTACTGCACGGTGAATGCAGGCAGTTCTCGGTGGCGCAGTCCTTCGACGCTTCCGTCGTGAGGTTGCGCTCGCACACGTACCAGCCGCTCGAGCCGGGCAGCGACGCGCCGTCCACCTGGAACTCGTGGTTCTGCGATGTCACGTACACAGCGCCGCGTGCGTCTCGTCGCGCACCGGGTGGTTGCCGCCGTGGTGGCCGAACTTCAGGCGCGACGTCGACGCGCCCGGCGGCCTGGCCAGGATCTGGTGGCCCAGGCAGATGCCCAGCAGCGGCGACGCCTCGTCCCAGCAGCTCGCGACACAGGGCCACCGCGTGCCCCAGGCGCGCCGGATCGCCGGGGCCGTTGGACAGCACCACCCCGTGCGGTTGGTGACCGACCACATCGTCGATGCATCGCGTCCTGACGCAGCAGCGATCACCTCGCACCCCGGCTGCACAGCGCGCGGAGCTGGTTGCGCTTGACCCCATAGTCGATCACCACGATCCGCGTCCCCCGGAAGCGTCCCGCGCGCGCCGGCAATCTCGACTCCTCGGTGCAGCGCCGCGTCGAGCACGTCATCGAACCGCAGCCATGGAGCCGCGATGGACACCTCGGCCACCAGGTCCTCGTCGCTCACGAACGGCGCGTGCCGCGCCCGCTCGACGAGCTCAGCCGCGTCGTCGTCCTCGCGGACCGATCATGCCGCGCAGCGTGCCGTGGCGGCGCAGGTGCCGGGTGAGCGCCCTGCGTGTCGACGCTGTGCAGGCCTGGGACGTCGAACATCCGCAGCTCCTCGTCGAGCGAGCGGTCGCGCCCGGCATGGCCCACGTCGGGCGACAGCTCGCGGACCACGAGCGCGCGCGACAGTGCACGCGGAAGGATTCGGCGCGTGTCGTCCCTGCAGCCGTAGTTGCCGATGAGAGCATAGGTCATCACCACGACCTGGCCGGCGTACGAAGGATCGGTGATGACCTCCTGGTATCCCGTCATGCAGGTGTTGAACACCACCTCGCCGCTGCGCGGCTGCAGCGGCTCGCACCGAAGAGGACACCGCCGAACATCGCGCCGGACTCCAGCGCGAGCACGACCGCGGCGTTCAGGCATGCGCCGCCTCCCTTGCCACGCGGGAGCGCGTCCGCGTCGGGTGCACCAGACGCCGCGCACGATCGTGAGCAGCACGCGCCCGCGCAGCGTGACCCCGAGAGCGGCGTGTTGCGAGATGCGCGAGCGCAGTGCGCCGGCGACACGGTCCACGCCGCGCTGGGATCGAACAGCATGCAGCTCGGCCGAGCCCGCCGACGCGCAGGCGCGGCGCCGGACGCGCGCCGCCGCGCAGCGCGCGGTACGGGCCGGCGGTGAACCGCTCCACCAGCGTGGGCAGCCAGGCGCCGTCCATCCCACCCAGCGTGAGGCACGTCGGCGAGCGCCGTCTCCAGGCCGATCATCCCCGGAGCCGCGTCCGCATATGCGCCCGCCTTCGCCGCGGCGGTGTGGGGAGCGTGGTCGGTCGCCACGGCGTCGATGATCCCTGCGCGCAGCGCGTCGAGCACCGCGTCGCGATCAGCACGGCGCGCGCAGCGGCGGGTTCACCTTGTGCAGCGCGCGTTCGCTCCGCGCTCGGGCCAGCACGCGAGGTGATGCGGCGTCACCTCCGCGGTGACCGTCACGCCCGGCATCACGCGAGCCGCGCAGCATGCGCACCGAAGCCGCCGTGGAGACGTGCTGCAGGTGCAGCCGGCCGCGCCGCCGCGCTGCAGCGCGTCGAGGCCGCCACCACGGCCCGTGCCTCAGCAACAGCGGCCGTTCGCAGCGCCGTGTCACGGACGCTGCCGGCGGCTGCAGACGCCGATCTCGGCCTCGTCCTCGGGATGCACCAGCACCGGCCGCGAGAGCTCGGCGGCGCTCCGCAGCGCTCTCCGCCAGCAGGCCAGCGATGCAGCGTTGCGGCCGTCGTCGCTCAGCGCCGACGGCGCCGGCGCGAGACAGCCGCGATGTCCACCAGCTCCTCACCCGGAGGCCGCGCGTCACCGCGGCGGCGGGCAGCACGGTGACCGCAGCTCGCCGCGCCGCGCGCCATCGCGTCGGCGCACCGCATCCGGCGAATCAACCGGCGGCCGCGTGTTCGCCATCGCCACCACCTGCGTGAAGCCACCGGCGGCAGCAGCGCGGCGCGCCGCTCGATCGTCTCCGCGCTCGGCGTCACCCGGATCGCGCAGGTGCGCGTGCATGTCGATGAAACCGGGGCAAGCACGCACGCCGCTTCCGCCATCGGAGGTCGCAGGTCGATGACGGTCACACCGTCGACCTGCAGCGTCGGCCCTCGAGGCGAGGACGACTCCGCCCTCATCCACACGTCGCGGTCCGCGACGTCGAGGCCGCCAAGCGGGTCGATGACGCGCACCCCGCGAAGGATCGCGTTCATGGCGCACCCGCGGGCGCGAGCCATGCCCCGTCCACTCCGTCCACCTCGCGCAGGCGCACAGAGACGCGGTCCTGCGGCGCCGTGGGCACGTTCTTGCCCACATAGTTGGCACGCAGCGGCAGCTCACGATGGCCGCGATCGATGATCGCCAGCACCTCGACCGCCGCGGGCCTGCCGCACTCCATGAGCGCGTCCATCGCTGCGCGCAGCGTGCGACCGGTGAAGAGCACGTCGTCGACGAGAATGACGACTGCGCCGTCGACCTGCGGCGGCTCACCGCCATCCACGGCGGTGAGGACCGCCGGTGCCGTTCGAGGCGACACGGGGCATGTCGTCGCGGTGGTTGCGCGGATCCAGTGCCACGATCGGATGGGCGCAGCTGCGCGACGTCAGCCAGCACGCCGGCGAGACGCATCGCGAGCGGCACGCCACGCGTGGGCATGCCGGCGAGCACGATGCCGTGCAGCCCCGGGTGCCGTTCGGTGATCTCGTGCGCCAGGCGCACCAGGACGCGGCGCAGGCCCGCCGCGTCGAGCAGCTGCGGCGGCGAGAGCGAGCTGACGCGCAGCCGGCTCACGCGAGCAGCATCTCGAGCAGCGCCATGCGAATCGCAACCCCGTTGGCCGCCTGGCGGAAGTACGCGGCGCGCGGGTCCGAATCCACCTCGACGGCGATCTCGTCGACGCGAGGCAGCGGGTGCATCACGATCGCGGCGGCCGGCAGCAGGCGCATCACGGCGGCGTCGATCCGGATCGCGCTGCGCGCCGCCTCGAATTCCACTGGATCGACGAAACGCTCCTTCTGCACGCGCGTCTGGTACACCACGTCGACGTCGCCGATCACCTCGCCGAGATGCATCGGCGAGCGTGTACGGCACGCCGCGCTCCTCCAGCCGGGACGACGATGTCGGAGCCGACCTGCACCACCTCGGGAGCCACGAAGCTGAGAGCGCACGCCCGGGTACTGCGCCAGCAGCAGCGCGAGCGACCGTGCCGTGCGTCCGAAGCGCAGGTCGCCGCAGAACGCCACGCGCACGCCCTCGATGCGGCCCAGCTCGCGCTGGATCGTGTAGAGGTCGAGCAGCGCCTGCGTGGGATGCTCGCCCGGGCCGTCGCCGGCATTGATGACGGGCACCGGCGACACCGCGGCGGCTCGCGCCGCCGGCGCCCAACTGGTCGTGACGCAGGACGATGACATCCGCGTACGTCGACACCATGCGGATGGTGTCCTCCAGCGTCTCGCCCTTGATCGCGCTGGAGAACGTGTGCGCGGCCTCCGTGCCGATCACCGAGCCGCCCAGCCGCAGCATCGCGGACTCGAAGCTCAACCGCGTGCGCGTGCTCGGCTCGTAGAACAGCGTCGCCATGATCCGGCCCGCCAGGCTCGTGTTGCGCGCGGCCTCCAGCGCCGCGGCCCGCTCGAACAGGCGAGTCCAGCAGCGGACGGGAGAATTGCTCGCTGCTGATGACGTGGCCCAGGCTGCTGCGGCTCGCAGCTGTCACCGTCATGCGACTCCGGCCCTCCAGCCCGGCGAGCGTGGGCGAGGGGCGCGCCGACGGCGGCGTCACGATCCCTTGCCGGCCTCGCAGGACCTGCTTGAAGTGGATACGTCACGGGCAGTGTAGCAGGCCGGATTTACACTCGAGCCATGAGCGTGTCGTTCGCCGACGTGGGCAGGTGGCTGATCATCGCCGGCGTCGTGGTCGCCGTGCTCGGCGCGTTCCTGCTGATCGGCTCGCGTTTCGGGCTGGGCCACCTTCCCGGCGACATCGCGGGCCCCCGCGGCAGCGTCAGCTTCGCGTTTCCCATCGTCACGTGCCTGCTGATGAGCGTCGTGCTCACGATCGTGATCAACGTCATCCTGCGACTGCGCCAGTAGTCCTGCGCGGGGGAACCCGCGACGGGACAGCCAGCTTTGTGCTGTCGTGCGCGGGGGTCCTGCCGCCGCGGGGACCCCTCGCTCCGCTTCGCCGATTCCCCTCCACGGATCCGTGGCCCGCGCCTTCACCTCCGATCCGTGGAGCCTGGAATCAGTCTCCGCTGCGCGCTGCCCCCCGCGCGCGTCACCCAACGCACGACAGCACAAGGGGAAAGCGTCAGAAGACGGGCGACTCCCGGAACGTGCCGAAGACCTCGCGCAGCGCGTCGATGATCTCGCCCTCTGTGGCGAGGGCGCGCACGCAGCCATGATCGCCGGCATGGTGTTCTCGCTGGCTCGGGCGACCGCCTTGAGCTCCTCCAGCCGGGAGTCCACGGCTGCGTTGTCGCGCGTCTCGCGCAGCCGGTGCACGCGGGCCACCTGGCCGCGCTCGATGTCGGGGTCGATGACGAGGATCGGCGGGCGCGACCCGCGACGCTGTCTTCGTACACGTTCACGCCGACGATCACCCGCTCGCCCGTCTCCAGCTGCTGCTGGTAGCGGAACGCGGCGTCGGCGATCTCGCGCTGCGGATAGCCGTCGTCGATGGCGGCGAGCATGCCGCCCCGCTCATCGATGGCCGTGAAGTACTCCTCCGCCGCTGCTCCATGCGGTTGGTGAGGTCCTCGACGAACCAGGAGCCGGCCAGCGGGTCGACCACCGACGGAACGCCCGTCTCGTACGCGAGGATCTGCTGCGTGCGCAGCGCGATCTGCGCCGCCTTCTCCGTGGGCAGCGCGAGCACCTCGTCCATGGAGTTGGTGTGCAGCGAGTTGGTGCCGCCGAGCACCGCCGACATCGCCTCGAACGCGGTGCGGGCGATGTTGTTCTCGATCTGCTGCGCGGTGAGCGAGCAGCCCGCCGTCTGCGTGTGGAAGCGCAGCTTCAGCGAGCGCTCGTTCTTGGCGCCGTAGCGCTCGCGCATGTGCCGCGCCCAGATGCGCCGCGCCGCGCGGTACTTGGCGATCTCCTCGAAGAAGTCGATGTGCGCGTTGAAGAAGAACGACAGCCGCGGCGCGAACGCGTCGACGTCGAGCCCGGCGGCGATGCCCGCCTCGACGTAGGCGAACCCGTCGGCGAGCGTGAACGCCAGCTCCTGCGCCGCGGTGCTTCCCGCCTCGCGGATGTGGTAGCCGCTGATCGAGATGGGATTCCAGCGCGGGCACGTTGCGCGTGCAGAAGACCACCATGTCCGTGACCAGCCGCATCGACGGCTGCACCGGGAAGATGTACTCCTTCTGCGCGATGTACTCCTTGAGGATGTCGTTCTGCAGCGTGCCGCCCAGGCGCTGCAGCGGCACGCCCTGCTCCTCCGCCACGCCGAAGTACATGGCCAGGAGGATCGGCGCCGGAGAGTTGATGGTCATCGAGGTCGTCACCTCACCGACGTCGATGCCCTGGAACAGCGTGAGCATGTCGTCGAGCGAATCGATCGCGACGCCGCAGCGGCCGACCTCGCCGAGCGCGTGCGGCGAGTCCAAGTCGCGCCCCATGAGCGTGGGCATGTCGAACGCGACCGAGAGCCCCGTCTGGCCCTGCTCGAGCAGGAAACGGTAGCGCCGGTTGGTTTCGGCCGCGCTGCCGAACCCGGCGAACTGGCGCATGGTCCAGACCTTGTCCCGGTACATGGTCCGGTGCACCCCACGGGTGTACGGATAGACGCCGGCCGGCCGAGGTCCCGCTCGACGTCGAGGGCAGCGACGTCGGAGGGCTCGTAGCAGGGCTTCAGCGGCAAGCCGCCCAGCGTGTCCGGCGGCACCACCGGCGGCCGCGAGGTGTGGGGTGCCGAGCGGCGCGGGGTCTGCACGTGCTCGGCGGGCTGGGTCGGCCGGTCGATCGTCTGTGCCATCAGGCTCGTCGCTCCTTCGCGTGGCCGTTCAGGATGCGGTCCGCCAGCTCGTACGGGTCGACCTCGCGGAGATCCCCCTCCAGCGCCTCGCCCATTGTCCCGCGATCCAATGCCCGGCGAGCGCGCTCCGCCGCCCGTTCGATGACGATTGCCTGGATCTCGGCGCGGACCCGATCGATGCGGCGCCGCTCCAGCTCGCCGCTGGAGGCCAGCGCCGCGGCATGCCGCTCGATCGCGTCGACCAGCTCGTCGACCCCCTCGCCCTTCAGCGCCGACGTCATGATCACGGGTGGCACCCAGGGGTCGTGCGCCTTGGTCTGCCGGACCAGGTCGCGCAGGTCGCGGTACACCTGGGCGGCGCCGGGCAGGTCCGCCTTGTTGACCACGAACATGTCCGCGATCTCCAGGATCCCTGCCTTGATCACCTGCACGGCGTCGCCGGCCACCGGCGTCGTCACCACGACCGTGGTGTCCGCCACGCGCATCACCTCGAGCTCCGACTGGCCCACGCCGACCGTCTCCAGCAGGCACCGGTCGCGGCCGCCTGCGTCGAGCAGGCGGACCGCTTCGCGGGCGGCGGCGGCGAGCCCGCCCAGGTGGCCCCGCGCCGCCATGCTGCGGATGAAGACGCCGGCATCGGTCGCGTGCCGCTGCATGCGCACCCGGTCGCCGAGGATCGCGCCACCGCTGAACGGGCTCGAAGGATCGACCGCGATGACCCCGACCAGGTGGCCTGCGGCTCGCCAGCGCTCGATGAGCTGGTCGCACAGGGTGCTCTTGCCGCTGCCGGGGGACCCCGTGACGCCGACCACGTGCGCATTCCCGCCCCGGCCGCGCACATCACGCAGCAACGTCGCGACGTCGGGATCGCGATCCTCCACCATGCGGATCGCCCGTGCCAGCGCTCGCACGTCGCCGGCGAGCAGGCGTGTGGCCAGTTCGCTGCTGTCCATCGCCCGAGTGTACCCGTCGTGCCGTAACGGTCCTGCAAGCCCGGTCCGGGTTTAATGGCACGCGTGACGCGTAACGGCAGCGCCATGCGGCAGCGTGCCTCCGCGTACCGGGCGCGCAGCTGGAAGCGGCGGGTCCTCCTGGCGGTGCTGATCGTGTTCGGCTTCGCAGCGTCGGGTGCGACGGGCGCGCTCGTCTACTTCTATCCCGCGATCAGCACGGCGTTCCGCGTCACCGGGCACACCATCGATCGCAGCCAGGAGAGCTCAGCATCCCGTCGCCTCGACGCCGGCACCCACGGCCGACGCCGCGTCGTCGTCGCAGCCCTTCACCGTCCTGCTGCTCGGCTCCGACAACGACGCCAAGTTCGCCGCCAACCAGGTGCTGACGCAGTCGATGATCCTCACCCGCGTCGACCCGGCGACCAAGCACGTGGTGATGCTCTCCATTCCCCGCGACACGTACGTGCCGCTGCCCAACGGGGTCACCGACAAGATCGACAAGGCGTACGCTGCAGGCGGCGCGAATGCGGCCGTCACGGCGGTCGAGAACAACTTCGAGGTGCACATCGACCACTACGCATGGATCGGCCTGCTGGGCCTGGTCAACCTCATCGACAAGCTGGGCGGCGTCGACGTCGTTGCCACCAACCCGGTGCTCGACGACTTCTATCCGGCAGACCTCTCGGGCGCCAACCCCTACGACTACGAACGCGTCGCGGTGCTGCCAGGGCCGCAGCACATGAACGGAATGGAGGCGCTGGAGTACGTCAGGTCGCGGCACGGCGACCTGCGCAGTGACTTCGGCCGTTCGCAGCGGCAGCAGCAGGTGCTGCTCGCGCTGCGCAGCAAGGCCAAGCTGCTGGGCATCAGCGACCTGCCCGACGTCGCCGACGCGATGGCCAACGACTTCTCGACCGACATGTCGATACCTCAGGTCGCATCGCTCCTGCCCCTGGCGAGCCAGATCACGCTGCAGAACGTGCAGCAGATCATCCTGCTGCCGCCATACACGAGCTCCGCGACTGTGGGCGGCCAGGACGTGCTGCTGCCGCACTGGGAGATACATCCTTCCGGAGGTCCACAAGTACTTCCCTCAGGCGTGAGCTGACCGCATGAGACGGTGGCTCGTCGTGCTCCTCCTGCTCGCGCTGATGGGCGCGTTCGGCTTCGGCGTCAACCGCTTCTTCGCGTCGCGGAAGACGCACGTGGTGGCGGCACGCATGCCGACGGCCACGCAACCCGCCTTCGTCCTGCCCGGCACGCTGTACGTCGCGCAGCAGGGCACGATCTACAAGCTCAGCGACGGGCGCTTCACGCACTCTGCGCCTGCCCAACCTGGGCACGTGGATGCAGCCTGCCGTCGTCCCGGGGACGACGAACTTCGTCGCCGTGGTCCGCACCGCCGCGTACTCCGACGTGTACCTGGTCGACGCGAGCGGCAACATCATCAAGCAGCTGAGCCACAACGCAACCACGAGCAAGACGATCCAGCTCAACCACTGGATGTTCTGGCCGCGGGTCGCCGCCGACGGGCAGACGATGTTCGTCAGCTACGACGCGCCCAAGTCGACGAGCAGCTTCGAGATCGAGTTCGCCATCTGGTCCGGCTCGCTGAGCGGCCAGCCCGCTGCCGCGGCAGTGGACTGAGCCGTTCAGCTACACGGGCGGCGACGTGCAGGCGGTGCCGCTGCGCAACGGCCCTGCTCTACGCCAAGTACGAGATCAGCGACGGGCAGGTGTATCTCGCGGCTCGCGATCCAGACCGGCGCGCAGACGCAATCCCGTGTACCTGACCACCGATGTGGCGGATTGCAGCGAGCCGGCGCTGTCACCCGGACGACACCATGCTCGCCATGGTCTGCATCGGCGGCACCGGTCTGCAGAGCACGCAGCTCGTGGTGGCGTCGCTCACCGGCACCACGCTGGGCGCCGCCGCGAGTGCTGGTCAACGACTGCCTCTGCTCGTCGCCGGCGTGGGCGCCGGACGGCAGCGGCCTCGTGTACTACGCGCCCGCCGACGCCACCGGCCACTTCCAGCTCTGGTGGCTCGCCGGCGCGTCGACGCCGCTGCCCAAAGCCGCCGCGCCAGGTGACCACGGGCGCTGCGACTTCGACGCGACGTCACCCGCGGCCTGGTCGCGCTCAGTAGAAGACCTGTGCCAGTTCGTACAGGTCGCGCGGCACGCGGCGCGGCTCGGCGACGACGTCGGCGATGCGCGCGAACTCGACCGCTCCGCACCGGACGACCGGCATCTCGCCCCAGCGCCGGCCGCGCACCAAGTCGTAAGCGCCGGCGCCGACTCGGGTCGCCCACATGCGGTCGTAGGACGAAGGCGAGCCGCCGCGCTGCAGGTGCCCGAGCACGGTTGCGCGCGTTTCCATGACCGGTGCGCTCTTCGATGATGCGCGCCAGCGTCTCGCCCACACGCGCGCCGCGCCAGCTGCACGTGCCCGAAGGCATCACGCTCGCCGGCGGCGTCCTCCTTCGAAGCCAGCCCCTCCATCTCCACGCCCTCCGCGACGACGATGATGCTGAAGTCGCTGCCCGCGCGCGCTGCGCTTGTCCAGGTGCGCGAGCACCTCGTCGACCGTCACCGGGAACTCCGGGATGATGATCATGTCCGCGCCGCCGGCGAGCCCGCCCATGACGCCGACCCAGCCGGTGTCGCGGCCCATCACCTCGAGCACCATGACGCGGTGATGTGACATCGCGGTGGTGTGCAGGCGGTCCAGCGCTTCGGTGACGACGCTCACGGCGCTGTCGAAGCCGATGCAGTACTCGGTGATGCTGAGGTCGTTGTCCATCGTCTTGGGCACGCCGACGACGTGGCCGCCGTGCTCCGCCAGCCAGGCGGCGACGCTCAGTGTGTCGTCGCCACCGATCGCCACCAGCGCGTCGAGCTCTTGCGCTCGCAGGTTGCGCAGCACCTCCTCGATGCCGCCCTCGCGCTTCATCGGATTGACCCGCGAGCTGCCCAGCACGGTGCCGCCGAGCTGCAGGATGCCCGAGAACATGGGGCGCTCCATCGACGCGGTGTCGCCGCTCGTCCGAGCAGCCCGGCCCAGCCGTTGCGGATGCCGACGAGCTGATCGCCGGCGAGCAGCGCGCGCCGCCCGACCGCGCGGATGGCTGCGTTGAGCCCGGCCGCGTCGCCGCCACCGGTGAGAAGCCCGATCCGCACGCTCGCTGCGCCCGCCGGCTACTGAGCCCACGCCGGGGTCGCCGACGAATGCGGTCTCCTCGGCGCTGCCCAGCACGACGACGACCCCGCCTGGCCGCCTGCGGATCCGCTGGCCCGTCGGCAGCGCCTTCTGCAGTCGTGACGGGCACGCCGAAGTACGACGCGAGCCACTTTGCCGTGCGCGCGTCCTTGCCGTCGCTCTCGTCGATCACCTGGCTCGCCTGCTGCAGCGGGACGGTGCCACCGTCGGTGGCGGTGCAATCCCAGCATGCTGCGCCACCTCGCGCCCAGCGCGCCGACGCGCCCAGGCCGCGACCGCTGGCGTCGTAGAACGTGACGGGCGCCTTCTCCGCGATCGCCGCGGGCGGGACGAAGATGTCGCTGGATGAAGTGCTGCAGCGACGCGAACGTGCGGTCGTGCGCATACAGGTAGTACGCGCCGCAGTTCACCGGATAGCCGCAGTCGTAGAGGAAGTTGGTGTCGTCGAGGCTGACGTGCTCGATGCTCGCGGGGTTGACGTTCTTGACCAGCCCGTACAACGCCTCGGCATCACCCACGGTGAGGTTGGTCAGGACGTTGTCGCCCAGCGCGTTGAGCAGGTCGGGCAGGCTGCCGATCCCTCCGATGCTCACGACCTTCTGCTTCAACGCTGCGATGACCAGCTGCTGCCGGCGGCTGCGCGCGAAGTCCGAGCCCTCTCCGTTGTCGCCATGCCGCGAGCGCGCGAAGATCAGCGCGGTGGCGCCGTTCATGTGCTGCATGCCGGCATTGAAGTGCACCGTCATGTACGAGCAGTCACCCTGGTCGCACTCGCCATGCGGGTACTGCGTGTCGGTGAACGAGTGTTGCACGTTCACGTCCACCCCGCCGGCGGAGTCGACGGCCGCCTTGAACGCAGTGAAGTCCACGCCGACGAAGTAGTCGACGTTCACGCCCAGCAGGTGCTCGATGGTGGGATCGGCCACCGATGCGCCCGCGGTCGGCTGGTTGGCCGCGACTGGTCCCTGGCCCGCCATGCCGTCTGCATAGGCCTCGTTGATGCGGCCGTAGGTCGTCTTGCCACCGCCCAGCTCGATGGGCACGTACCAGTCGCGCGGGATGGAGATCTCCGCAACCTGCGCAGATCCATTTGTCTGCGGGTTGATCGAGATCAGCATGATCGAATCGGAGAGGAACGCACCGTCGTGCCCGTTGCCGCCGTAGCCGTACACCATGATGTTGATGCGCTGCAGACGCTGCCGCGAGCGATCGATCGGACGACCCGTTGCCGCCGCCCAGCGCACCCAGCACGGCGCTGATGGGGTTGGTGTGGAACGCGTGCGCGAGGCTGAACGCCAGGCGCACCGCCGTACGTGCCCACCACCAGCACCACCGCGGCCACCGCAATCAGCGCGATGCGCTTCATCGTCAGCCATCGCGGCAGCAGGTTGTACCTCGACCGGCGCCGGCGCGTCGTCGAAACGGATGCCATTGACTGGTGTCCTGTCCTCGAATGGCGAACGCTTGTACGCCAAAGGGCTGGCGAAACCTCGTGCACCGTGCGGGTGCTGGTCGTCTCCCCTGGTGGAACGTGAGGCGGATCGTGGGGTTACCCGGAGGTGCGGCCTAGCGTAGCGCAACCATTGGGGCATGGCGCGCCGTGGCATGATCGCCGCGATCCGCCGGCGTTACAGGGAGACGACGTGCGCGCGCTGCAGCTGGCGTCCCTCGACGGCCCTTCGGCGTTGCAGCAGGTGGAGCTCGACGATGTGCACGACGACAGCCGTGTGCTCATCGAGGTCACCGCTGCGGGCGTGAGCTTTCCCGACCTGCTGCTCACGCGCGGCCTGTACCAGATGAAACCGCCGCTTCCGTTCGTGCCCGGCGTCGAGGTGGCGGGCCGGGTGCGCAGCGCGCCCGCTGCACAGCGGGCTGCGCAGCGGACAGATGGTGATGGCGTTCACCATGCTCGGCGGATTCGCCGAGCTCGCGCTCGCCGACCCACGTCTCACCGTTGCCGATCCCAGCGGGATTGGGTGTGGAAGCGGCGGCCGGTTTCCTGATGAACCACCACACCGCGCATTTCGCCTTGGCGCGCCGCGGACGCGTGCAGAGCGGTGAGCGCATTGTCGTGCACGGCGCCGCGGGTGGCCTGGGCTCGGCGCGTCGTGCAGGTTGCGCGCGGGCTCGGAGCGCGCGTGATCGCGGTCACGAGCAGCGCCGAGAAGGCCGAGGTCGCGCGCCGTGCCGGCGCCGACGAGACGGTGCTCACGAGCGGCGACTGGACCTCGGCGCTGCGCGCGCTCAACGAGCGGCCGCGGCGCCGACGTCATCGTCGACCCGGTGGGGGGCGACCGCTTCGACGAGAGCCTGCGCTGCCTTCGCCCCGGAGGGACGCATGGTGGTGGTCGGCTTCACCGAGGGGCGCATCCCCTCCGTGCAGGTGAACCGGCTCCTCTTCCGCAACGTCGACGTGGTCGGCGCCGCGTGGGGCGCGTTCCTGGCAGCCGAGCCAGGCATGTTCGCGGCCGCGCAGCGCGAGCTCGAGCGCATGATCGAACAGGGCGCCGTCGCCGCCGGTCGTGGAGCGCGTCTTCGCATTCGAGGACGGCGCCGCCGCGCTGAAGACGCTGGAAGATCGTTCGGCCGTGGGCAAGCTCGTGCTCCAGGTTCATCCCGGACGCGACGCTGAAGCGATCCGTCAGCGTTGCTCAGGCGCGCAGCAGGTCGCGCGCGATGACCACTCGCTGGATCTGGTTCGTCCCCTCGTAGATCTGCGTGATCTTGGCGTCGCGCATCATTCGCTCGACCGGGTACTCGTTGACGTATCCGTAGCCACCCAGGATCTGCACCGCGTCGGTGGTCACCTTCATCGCGGCGTCGCCCGCGAGCAGCTTGGCGATGGCGGCGTGGTGCGTCACGTCGGGGCTGTTGTCGTCGATCAGCTGCGACGCCCAGTACACCATCGCGCGCGCCGCCGCCGTCTGCGCCTCCATGTCGGCGATCATGAATTGGATCCCCTGGAACTCGGCGATCGCCTTGCCGAACTGCTTGCGCTCCCTGGCGTAGCCCACCGCGTAGTCGAGCGCTCCCTGGGCGATGCCCAACGCCTGCGCCGCGACTCCGGGACGGGAGCGGTCCAGCACGCGCATGGCGATGCTGAAACCCTCTCCCTCCTCGCCCAGCCGGTTGGCGGCTGGGACCACCACCTCGTCCAGGCGCAGCTCCGCGGTGTTGCTGCCGCGAATTCCGAGCTTGCCGTGGATGACGCTCGCCTCGAAGCCTTTCAGCCGCTGCGCGTCCTCCATCACGAACGCGCTCACGCCACGGGCGCGCTCCCCGGCGTCGGTCTTGGCGAAGACCACGATGGTGTCGGCAACCCCGCCATCGGTGATCCAGATCTTGGTGCCCGTGATGACGTACTCGTCGCCATGCACGCTCGGCACGCGTCTCCATGCCTGCGGGATCGCTGCCCGCGCCGGGCTCGCTCAGCGCGTACGCGGCGAGCTTCTGCGCCCGACTGGCCAGGTCCGGCAGCAGCCGCTGCTTCTGCTCCGGCGTGCCCGCGATCATGATGGGGTAGCCGCCCAGCGCCTGCACCGCCAGGATGAGCGCGCTCGTCGCGCACACCTTGGCCACTTCCTCGATGGCGATGTTCAATGTGAGGGCGCTGCCGCTCAGGCCGCCGTACTCGGGCGGAAACGGAAGCGCGAACAGGTCGTGCCGTCTGAAGACGTCGACGACATCCCAGGGGAACTCGCCGGTGCGGTCGATGTCGGCGGCGCGTGGCGCGATGCGGTCGCGCGCAAGCTCGCGCACCGTCTGACGAATCGCCTGCTGCTCGTCGTTCAGGCGCACGTCCACGGTGGCGATGCTATCAATCCTCCAGGAGCTGGCGCGCGATCACCACGCGCTGGATCTGGTTCGTGCCCTCGTAGATCTGGCACGCCTTGGCGTCGCGGTAGCGCACCGCGGCGGGGTGCTCCGCGTGCGCCGATTCCGGTGCGCACATGTCGACGGCAGCGCCGCGCGACCATCACGCACGCGTCGGTGGCGTACAGCTTGGCCATGGACGCTTCGAGCGTCGCCGCCGCGCCCGCGTCCACCAGCGCCGCGGCGTGCCGCGTCAGCAGGCGCGAGCTGCCCACGGTGCGCGCCTCCATGTCCGCCAGCGTCGATCTCGTCGACGCTCCTGGCCGCGACGCGCGGCGCCGCGCGCGGACGCGGCGACGGCCGCGTCGAGCGCGCCCTGGGCGATGCCCACCGCCTGCGCCGAGATGCCGACGCGGCCGCTGTCCAGCGCCGCCATGGCCACCTCGAACCCCGCTCCCTCCTCGCCGAGGCGGTTCTGCGCGGGCACGCGCACCCCGTCGCAGCAGCAGCTCGCCGGTCCAGGAGCCGTGCAGGCCCATCTTGGGGAACGGCTGTCCCGCTGCTGACACCCTCGAGGCGCCGCTTCGACGAGGAACGCGGAGATGCCCCGTGCGGCCCTCGACCGGTGCGCGCCATGACGACGTAGAGGTCGGCGGCGCCGGCGCTCGTGATGAACGTCTTGGTCCCGCTGAGCACGTAGCCGTCGCCGTCGGCTCTGGCGCGCGTCTGCAGCGCGACGCCGCGTCGCTGCCGCCGCCGGGCTCGGTGAGCGCGAAGCCGGCGAGCCATTCGCCCGCCGCGAGCCGGGGCAGGTAGCGCCGCTTCTGCTCCTCGTTGCCGAAAACGACGATGGGCTCGGTGCCCACCGAGAGGTGCACGTCGAGGATGACCGCGGCGCTGGCATCGGCGCGCGCAACCGCCTCGACGAGCTCGCGCGAAGTCGCGGTGGCTGCCGCCGGCGCCGCCGTACGCGGCGGCATGAGGATGCCGGCGAGCCCCGCCTCGCCCGCGGCGCCGACGACGTCCTTGGGCTGCGGTCCCCTGCCCGGCGCCATCGCCGGCGCGACCGGGACGCACGAAGTCCGCCACGAACCGCTGGATGCGCTCGTGCGAGCGCGCTCGCGCCGCCTCAGTCGACACGGACGAGCGTCGCCTCCCCCTGGGCGATGCCGCTGCAGATGC
Organism: uncultured Pseudomonadota bacterium; assembly: GCA_963822705.1. Lineage (GTDB taxonomy): Bacteria > Pseudomonadota > Alphaproteobacteria > Acetobacterales > Acetobacteraceae > CAVRQM01. The sequence continues at coordinate 520,052 of CAWGIX010000010.1, read as the reverse complement.
CCGCCGGCGCCGTACGCCGCCACCGCGGCGGCGCAGCTCGTAGAGCAGGGTCATGAGGATGCGCGCGCCGCTGGCGCCGATGGGATGGCCCACCGCGATCGCGCCGCCGTTGACGTTGACGATGCTCGGGGTCGACCTCGAGCATGCGCGTGCTGGTGATCGCCACCGCCGCGAACGCCTCGTTGATCTCGACGAGCGACAGCGTGCCGGTGTCCACCTCGCCGCGCGTCTTTCGCCATCGCCGCCTCGATCGCCAGCGCCGGCACCGTCGCGAGGTAGGGATGCTCCTGCGGCCGCCTCGCCGTAGCGCGACCCAGCGTGCCCAGCGGCCGCGAGCCCGGCGGCGCGCGCGCGCTCGCTCGCTCATCAGCAGCACCGCGGTCGCGCCGTCGTTCATGCCCGGGCGCGTTGCCCGCGGTGATGCTGCTGCCCTCGCCGAACGCGGGCCGCAGCGCGGCGAGCTTCTCCAGCGTGGTGTCGGGACGCGGCTGCTCGTCACGCGTCGACCGTGTGTCCGTCGACCGGCGACGCCGACGATCTCCTCGTGCGAAGCTGCCCGGCCGCCAGCGCCGCCGCGTACCGCGCTGCGACCGCGCTGCCCACGCGTCCTGCTCCTCGCGCGGACACCCCGAGCTCGGCCGCGACCTCGCTGCCGTGCACGCCCATGAGCACGCCGTCGACGGGGCAGCAGAGCCCGTCGCGCATCATGCTGTCCACCGCAACGCGGTCGCCGAACCTGCTGCCGAAGCGCTGGTCCTCGAGCAGGTACGGCGCGCGCGACATCGATTCCATGCCTCCGGCGACCACGGCGTCGGCCTCGCCCGCATCGGATCAGCAGCGCACCGAGGTTCACCGCCTTCAGCGCGCTGGCGCACACCTTGTTCACGGTGAATGCCGAGACGGTGGCGGGAAGCCCGCGCGCGAAGCGCCGCCTGGCGCGCCGGCACCTGTCCCTGCCCCGCGGGCAGCACGGTGCCCATGATCACCTGGTCGACCGAGGCCGGGTCCACGTGCGCGCGCTGCAGCACCTCGCGTATGACGCGGGCGCCCAGGTCGATGGCCGGTACCGAGCGCCAGCGCTGCCGCCGAGCTTGCCGAACGGGCGTGCGCGCCGCCGCGACGATGACGGGCTCGTGTTCCACCGCCTCGATCGTACCCGCGGGACCGGCGCTAATCCTCGAGCACCTCGAAGGGACGCAGCACGTGGCGCGCGATGAGGATGCGCTGCACCTCGCTCGTCCCCTCGCCGATCTCGTTGATCTTGACGTCGCGGTAGTAGCGCGCCACCGGCGACTCCTCCATGAAGCCGTAGCCGCCGTGGATCTGCACCGCCTGGCTGGCGCACGCGGTGGCCACCTCCGACGCATGCAGCTTGGCCATCGACGCGTAGGGCGCCGGGCTCCTGTCCGGCGTCGACGGCGCGACGGCCGCCCGCCACGTCATGAGCCGCGCCAGCTCGATCTGCGTCGCCATGTCGGCCAGCTTGAACTGGATGGCCTGGAACGTCGCGATGGGCTTGCCGAACTGCGCGCCGCTGCGCCGCATAGCCGAGCGCGGCGTCCAGGCAGGCCTGGGCCACGCCGACCGCCAGCGCGGCGATGGCAATGCGGCCGGACTCTCGAGTATCTGCAGAAACTGGCGATAACCTTCGCCCTCGCGCGCCGACCACGTTGGTCAGCGGGCACGTGCACGTCGTCGAACACGAGCTCGCGCGTGTCCGACGCATGCCAGCCGAGCTTGCGGTACTTGGGCGCCTGCGTGTAGCCGGGCGTGCCCCGCTCCACGGCGATGGCGGTGATCTCGCGGCTCCCGTTGCGAGAGCCGGTCACCGCGGTGATGGTCACGCCGGCGCTGATGTCGGTGCCGGCGTTGGTGATGAACGCCTTGCGGCCGTTGATCACCCATTCGTCGCCGTCGCGACCGAGCGGTGGTGCGCGTGGCGCCGGCGTCGGACCCAGCCTCGGGCTCGGTGAGGCCGAATGACCAGAGCCGCTCGCCGCGCAGCAGCGGTGGCAGCCACCGCTCCCGCTGCTCCGCGCTGCCGAACAGGACCAGCGGCGCGATGCCCAGCGACACCGCGGCCTCCAGCGTGATTGCCGGCGCTGGCGTCGGCTCGCGAGATCTCCTCCATCGCCAGGGCGTACGAGAGGAAGTCGCCGCCCGCGCCGCCGACCGACTCGGGGAAGGGCAGGCGCGAAGAGCCCGAGCTGCGCCATGCCTCGCACCCACTCGTACGGGAACTCGCCCGTCTCGTCGTAGTGCGCGGCCTGCGGTGCGATCTCCGCCTGCGCGAACTCGCGCACCGCGGCGCGGATGTGACGCTGCTCGTCGCTGAGCTCGAAGTCCGACCATCGCGGCCTAACCGTACCGCGCCGTGCGGTGCGTCATGATGGCGTCATGGCGGATCTGGTGGCCCCGCGAGCTCGAGGCGTACCTCACCCAACTCGCCGAGGCGCAGCACCAAGACCCGGTCCTCGACGAGATGGAGGAGCGCGCCCGCAAACACAAATTCCCCATCGTGGGACGGGCTGTGGGCCGCCTGCTCGAGGTGATGGCGCGCTCCGTCGGGGCGCACCGCGTGATGGAGCTCGGCTCAGGGTACGGGTACTCAGCGCTGTGGTTCGCGCGCGCCGTGGGTGATGGTGGCGCCGTCGTCTGCACGGACATGGACCCGGCGAACGCGCGTGACGCCGAGGGCTATCTGCGGCGCGCCGGCTTGTGGGAGCGCGTGCGCTACCACGTCGGTGACGCGCTCGACGGCATGGCCGCTGAGGAGGGCGACTTCGACGTGGTGTACTGCGACGTCGACAAGCCAGGCTATCCCGCCTGCTGGCGCGCTGCTGCTGAGCGGATCCGGGTGGGCGGCCTCTACCTGTGCGACAACGTGCTCTGGAGCGGGCGCGTCGCCGACCCGGAGGATGCGTCCGAGGCCACCGCGGCCATCCGCGAGCACAATCGGTTGGTGGGCGCAGACCGGCGCTATGTCTCGGCCATCGCCCCGCTGCGCGACGGTGTGCTCATGGCGCTGCGCATCGCCTGACCCGCCAGCCGCACCACGTCCTCGATCGTGTCGGCGATCGCCGCGCCGGCCTCCTGCAGCGCCGCGATCTTGCTCTGCGCCGTGCCGGTGGTGCCGCTGATGATGGCGCCGGCGTGACCCATGCGCTTGCCGGGTGGCGCGGTGCGGCCGGAGATGAATGCGACCACCGGCTTGTCGAAACCGGCACTCGCGAATCCATGCTGCGGCGCGCTCCTCGTCGGAACCGCCGATCTCGCCGATGATGACCACGGCGCGCGTGTCGTCGTCGCCGGCGAACAGGCGCAGCACATCGGTGAAGTCAAGCCCGAGCACCGGGTCGCCGCCGATGCCGACGGACGTCGTCTGGCCCAGCCCCGCCTGCGTCAACCCCTGGATCACCTCGTAGGTGAGCGTGCCGCTGCGGCCCACGATGCCCACCGGGCCGGGCGTGTTGATGTGGTTGGGGATGATGCCGACCTTGCACTGCGCCGGCGTCACGATGCCCGGGCAGTTGGGGCCGAGCAGCATGTTCGTGCCGCCGCTGCGAGCAGCGCCCGGGCGCGCACCATGTCGTGCACCGGGATCCCCTCGGTGATGCACACGGTGAGCGGCACACCGTGCTCGCCGCCTCCATGATGGCGTCGGCCGCGAACGCCGGCGGCACGAAGACGCCGGCCACGTTCGCGCCCGTCGCGGCGGCTGCATCGGCGACGGTGTCGAACACGGGCACGCCGTCGCGTCGCGTGCCGCCCTTGCCCGGCGAGACGCCGGCGACGATGTTGGTGCCGAAGGCGCGCATCTGCTCGGTGTGGAAGCGCCCCTCGCGGCCGGTCATCCCCTGGATGAGGACGCGGCTGTGGCGGTCGACGAGCACGCTCACTGCGGACGCGTCCCTGGTGAGCGCCACGATCTTCTGCGCCGCCTCCGTCGCGCTCGTCGCGGGAGCGATGCCGGCGTCCTGCAGGAGGCGACGTCCCTCCTCCTCCATCGTCCCGGTCATGCGCACCACCAGCGGCTTGGTCACGTGCAGCTCGTCGCGCGCGGCGATCACGCCTCGCGCGACCTCGTCACCGCGCGTGATGCCGCCGAAGACGTTGATGAACACGCCGCGCACCTTGGGATCGAGCAGCACCATCTCCAGCGCATTGCGCACGCGTTCGGCGCTGGCGCCGCCGCCGATGTCGAGGAAGTCGGCGGGATCGCCGCCCTGCTGCTTCACCAGGTCGAGCGTGTTCATGGTGAGGCCGGCGCCGTTGCCGATGACGCCGACCGTGCCGTCGAGGTGCACGTACGTGAGCCCGCGCCGGCGCGCCTCCGCCTCGAAGGGGTCGTCGCCGGCACCGTCGGCGCCGCCGGCTCGCCGGCGGCCAGCTCGTGCTGCGACGTCGCGGTGGCGGAACTCCGCGTTGTCGTCGATCTCGAGCTTGCCATCCGCGGCGACGAGCTCACCACCCTCGCGTGAGCACGAGCGGGTTGATCTCGCACGTCAGCGCGTCGAGTGACGTCGCCAGTGCGTACAGCCGCTGCGTCAGCGCCGACGAGCGCTTGCGCCAGCGAGCCGGCATCGCTGCTGCAGCGCCGGAGCGTGCCTGAGCGCGGCGAACGCCATCTCGCGCACCTCGAATGCCTGCGGCCCCGCGAAGGGATCGGGCCAGAGCTTGGCGATCTTCTCCGGCGCCTCCGCCGCCACCTGCTCGATCTCCATGCCACCGGCAGCGGAGAAGATGACGACGAACCGGCGGCGGTCGCGGTCGAGCGTGATGCCCAGGTACAGCTCCGCGTTGATGGTCAGCCCTGCTTCGCACCACACGCTGCGCACCGGGTACCCGCGGATGCTCATGCCGAGGATGCGCTCCGCCTGCTGCCGGGCTTCCTCGGGCGAGTCCACCACCGCGATGCCGCCGGCCTTGCCGCGACCACCGATCGGCACCTGCGCCTTCACCGCGATGCGTCCCAGCTGCGCGGCCGCTGCCGCGGCCTCGCTCGGCGTCCGAGCCAGCCTGCCCGCAGGAACGGCGATGCCGGCGGCCGCGAAACGCTCCTTCGCCTGGTACTCCAGCAGCTTCATGCGCCGCCCAAGTCTATTCAGTCGGGAGGCTGATGACGTCGCGGTTCCGCGCGCGATCTGCTGGTACGCTGCCCGCACATGGTCGAGCGCGCGTCGAATGTGACGGTGCAACCGCAATGCAGCCGCCGTCGCAACGAGAACGCCCCGTGGTGTCCGTGCGAACGCTCGTCGCCGCCGCGCTGATCGTGCTCGCCGTCGTCGCGCTCGTCGGACTGCTGAGCACGCATCCTCAGCATCGTCCTCGTCGTGCTGGTCGCGATCGTGTTCGCGGAGGGCATCCGGCCGCTGGTGCACCGGCTGCAGCGCAGGCGGGTGCCGCTGCCGCTGGCGATCATCCTCGTCTACGTCGGGCTCATCCTGTTCCTGGGCATCATGGTCGCGCTGCTGGTGCAGCCGATCGTCAGTGAGGCCCGCACGCTGGCAGCGAACTTCCCCACGTACCAGAGCGACTTCCTCAACTTCTTCAACAGCCTGCAGCATCAGTTCCACTTCAACGTCAACGTCAGCCAGCAGGTGGGCGGCGTTCTCGGCGCGACGCAGAAGGTGCTGTTCGCCATCGGCGGCACGATCTTCGGCGTGGTCGTCAACTTCTTCCTCATGCTGGTGCTCGGTTTCCTCTGGCTGGTGAGCAGTGACCGGCTCAAGCGCTTCGTCGTCGACCTCGTCCCGGTGCGCAACCAGGCGCTCGCCACCGATGTCATCCGCGAGATCGGCTTCCGCACCGGCGGCTACGTCCGCGCCGTCGCCATCAACAGCCTCGCGGTGGGCGTGGCCGACCGGCGTCGCCTGCGCGCTCCTGCGGCTCCCCGGTCCCATCCTGCTCGGCATCTTCGCCGGCCTCACCGCGGCAGTGCCGCTCGTCGGGCCGTTCGTGGGGGTCATCCCGGCCGTGCTCATCGCGTTCACCGTCGGCCCGGCGTACCCCGTGCTCGTGCTCGCTGTGCTGCTCGTGATCCAGCTCGATCGACGCCAACACCGTCGTGCCGCTGGTGATGAACCGCGTCGTGGCGCTCCCCGCGCTTGGCCGTGGTGCTGGCACTGCTCGTCGGCGGTGCGCTGCAGGGGTTGATCGGCGCGCTGCTCGCGGTGCCGATCGCCGCCGCGCTGCAGGTGCGTGATCCTTCGCGTGCTGGTGCCCGCCGTGTACCGCTCGCAGGGACGGGAGCCGATCGAGGCTCGCCGGAGGTCGTACCAGGCCGCCGCCGCGACCGCCGCGACGGCGGCGCATTGCGCCGGCTCGTCCCGCGGCTGCGCCGCTCCTGACGGGCGCTCGCTACAGCGGGATGTTGCCGTGCTTGCGCCGCGGCCGGCGCACCGTTTTGCCCTGCGCCATCTGCAGCGCGTTGATCAGCGCGGCGCGCGTGTGGCGCGGCTCGATGACGTCGTCCACGTAGCCGCGTTCCGCCGCGTAGTACGGATTGGCGAACTGCTCGCGGTAGTCGTCGATGAGCTCCTGCGTGCGCTGCTTGGCGTCCTCCGCCTGGCTGATCTCGCGCTTGAAGATGACGCTGACCGCGCCCTGCGGTCCCATGACGGCGATCTCGGCTGTGGGCCAGGCGACGTTGTAGTCGGCCCGGATGTGCTTGGAGCACATGACGTCGTACGCGCCGCCGTATGCCTTGCGCGTGATCACCGTGAGCTTGGGCACGGTCGCCTCGCAGTACGCGTAGAGCAGCTTGGCGCCGTGCCGGATGATGCCGCCGGTACTCCTGGTCCGTGCCGGGCAGAAACCCGGGCACGTCGACGAACGTCACCAGCGGGACGTTGAACGAGTCGCAGAAGCGCACGAACCGCGCGGCCTTGATGGAGGCGTCGATGTCCAGGGCGCCGGCCAGGACGCGCGGCTGGTTGCCGACCACGCCGACGGAGTGGCCGCCGAGGCGGCCGAAGCCGCAGATGATGTTCTGGGCGTGGAACGGCATGACCTCGAGAAACCTCGCCTCGTCGAGCACGCGCGTCACGACCGCACGCATGTCATAGGGCTGATTGGGGTTGTCCGGCACGATCGTCTGCAGCTCGCTGTCGCCGCGCTGCGGGTCGTCGAGCGTCGGCCGGAACGGCGGGCGCTCGCGGTTGTTCGGCGGCAGGTAGGAGAGCAGCTCGCGCATCTGCGCGAAGGCCTCGTCCTCGGTGTCGGCGATGAAGTGGGCCACACCGCTTCGCTGGTTGTGCACGTCCGAGCCGCCCAGGTCCTCGAACGTCACCTGCTCACCCGTGGTCACCTTGATCACGTCAGGGCCGGTGATGAACATGTAGCCGATGTCGCGCACCATGAAGATGAAGTCGGTCATGGCCGGCGAGTACACGGCCCCTCCGGTGCACGGGCCCACGACGAGCGAGAGCTGCGGGATCACCCCGCTGGACTCGACGTTGCGATAGAAGATCTCGGCATAGCCGGCGAGCGAGACGACGCCTTCCTGGATGCGCGCGCCTCCCGAGTCGTTGATGCCGATGCAGGGGCAGCCCGTACGCTGCGCCAGGTCCATGATCTTGGTGACCTTCTCGGCGAAGACCTCGCCCAGCGAGCCGCCGAAAACCGAGGCGTCGTGGCTGAACACGAACACCTGGCGGCCGTCGATCGGTGCCCCACCCGGTGACCACGCCGTCGCCCGCGATGCGGCGCTCCTCCATGCCGAAGCTGGTGGTGCGGTGCACGGCGAACATGTCGATCTCGGTGAACGGTCCCCGGGTCGAGCAGCCGGCCGATGCGCTCGCGCGCGGTCAGCTTGCCCTTCGGGTGCTGCGCGCGCCCCGCCGCGCCGCCGCGATGGATGGCATCGTAGCGCCGCTTGCGCAGGATGTTGATCTTGCGTTCCGTGGCGCTGCTCGGCGACGTCTCCTCGTCCTTGCGATTCGCCCTGGCCACGTGCGAAACCCTAACAGCCGCTACACGGCCACCGACGGCCGGAACACACCGAACACGGCGCGGAGCGCGCCGCACACCTCGCCGACAGTGCTGCGCACAGCGAGTGCGTCGCGCATCACCGGAAGCAGGTTCTCGGTGCCCTCGGCGGCACGCCGCACCGCCGTCGAGGGCGCGGTCGACGTCCGCCTGGTTGCGCTCCCCGCGCACGCGCCGCAGCCGTGCGGATCTGCGCCTCCTCGAGGTCCGCGCCGATGCGCAGGATCTCCACGTCGCGCTGCGATGTCTCCGTGAACCGGTTGACGCCGACGATGACGCGCGCGCCCGATTCGACGAGCTGCTGATGACGGTACGCGGACTCCTGGATCTCGCGCTGGTAGAAGCCGGACTCGATCGCGGGCACGGCGCCGCCGAGCTCGTCCACGCGGCGCGATGAGCGCGCGGCTCTCCTCGATGAGGCGCCGCGTCAGGTGCTCCACGAGGTACGAGCCCCCCATGGGGTCGGCGACCTGGGCGGCGCCCGACTCGTAGCCGATGATCTGCTGCGTGCGCAGCGCGATCTCCGCCGCCTGCTGCGACGGCAGCGCCAGCGCCTCGTCGAAGCTGTTGGTGTGCAGCGACTGCGTGCCGCCGCATCACCGCGGCGAGCGCCTGCATGGCCACGCGCACCACGTTGTTCAGCGGCTGCTGCGCCGTGAGCGTCGCGCCGCTCGTCTGGGCGTGGAAGCGCAGCGTCTGGCTGCGCGCGCTGCGGGCGCCGAAACGGTCGCGCATCACCTCGGCCCAGACGGCGCGCGCGGCGCGGAACTTGGCGACCTCCTCGAAGAAGTCGTTGCTCACGTTGAAGAAGAAGCTGAGCCGCGGAGCGAAGTCGTCGACCGCGAGGCCCGGCGTCGACCGCCGCCTGCACGTAGGCGATGCCGTTGCTCACCGTGAACGCGACCTCCTGCGGCGCGGTGGCGCCGGCCTCGCGCATGTGATAGCCGCTGATGCTGATCGTGTTCCAGTGCGGCAGCCGCTCCGCGCAGTACGCGAACGTGTCGGTCACCAGGCGCATCGATGGACGCGGGGGAAGATGTACGTGCCACGCGCCGCATACTCCTTGAGGATGTCGTTCTGGATCGTGCCGCCCAGCGTCGCCGGCGCGATGCCCTTGCGCTCCGCGCCGAGCTCGTAGAGCAGCAGCAGGAGCGACGCGGGCGCGTTGATGGTCATCGACGTGGTCACCCGGTCCTGCGGGATGCCGCGCGTCAGCAGCTCCATGTCGTCCAGCGAGTCGATGGCCACGCCCACCTTGCCCACCTCGCCCTGCGCGCACGCGGGTCGTCGCTGTCGTACCCCATCTGCGTGGGCAGGTCGAACGCCACGGACAGCCCGGTCTGGCCCGCGCGCAGCAGGTAGTGGAAGCGCTCGTTGGTCTGCTCCGCGCTGCCGAAGCCGGCGTACTGGCGCATGGTCCAGAGGCGCGAGCGGTAGCCGTCGGCGCGCGCGCCGCGCGTGAAGGGGTACTCGCCGGGTGCGCGGCCAGGCTTCGTCGCCTGCGTTCGCGTAGTACGGCTCCAGCGGCAGCCCCGATTCGGTCTCGCTCGGTCACGCGCCCGGGACCGGCTCACTTGCTGGCGGGTCGGGCGGCTGGCACAGCTCGGTCAGCACGCCGCCGGCGGCCGACGGGTGCAGGAACGCCACCAGGCGTCCCGCCGCGCCGCGACGCGGACACGTGTCCAGCAGCCGCAGGCCCAGGCCCGCGAAATGGTCGAGGGTCTGCTGCACGTCCGCAACCCCGTACGCGACGTGGTGCAGGCCGCCGCCCCGCCGCGACAGGAACCTGGCGATCTTGGAGTCCGCGCGCGTGCTGCCGAGCAGCTCGATGCGCGACTCGCCCACCTCGAACATCACGGCTTCGATGCCGTCACTCTCCACCGCCTGGCGGTGCGCCGGTTGGGCGCCCGTCAGACGCGCGTAGGTCGCGACCGCGGCGTCGAGGTCGGCGACCGCGATGCCGACGTGGTCGATCTTCTCGAACGCGCTGCTCATCGTGCCCGAGTATAGGTACGGGCGCTCGCCGCGGTGACGCCGCTCAGCGCGGCAGCGGCAGCGGACGCGGAGGGTCCTGCGAGTAGTCGTAGAAACCCTGGCCCGACTTGCGCCCGAGCCGGCCGGCGTCGACCAGGCTCTGCAGGATGCGCACGGTGGCGTCGTCGCCTGCTGGCCTTCGCGCTGCAGCCTGTCGCGGCGCACGCCGAGCACGACGTCGAGCCCCGAGAAGTCGGCCAGCTGGAACGGTCCCATCGGCCAGTTGAGCCCGGCGCGCGTCGCCGTGTCGATGTCCGCCACGCTGGCCACACCCTCCGCGAGCAGCGTGAACGCCTCGCGCGAGGCGGCGCCGAGCACGCGGTTGACGATGAAGCCGTCGATCTCCCGCTCGACCAGGATCGGCGTGCGCCCCATGCGCCGGCTCCAGGCCAGCGCGCGCTGCACCGTGTCCTCCGCCGTCTGCGGGCCGCGCACCACCTCGCAGAGGTCCATCACCAGCACGGGATGGAAGAAGTGCATGTTGCAGCACAGCTGCGGGCGCGGCGTCGCGTCGGCCAGCCGGGACACGACGATGTTGCTCGAGTTGGTGGCGATGCCGGCGTCGGGCGGCAGGCAGGCGTCGAGGCGGCGGAACACCTCGCGCTTCACGCCCTCGTCCTCGATGACGGCCTCGATGGCCCACGCCGACTGCGGCCGCCTCGCCCTCGAGGTCGGTGGAGGCGCGCACGCGGTCCGCGGCGGCTTCGGCGTTCTCCGCATCGAGCTTGCCGCGGCTCACGCGCCGCTCCAGCCAGTGACGGTTCGCGTCACCGCTCGCTGCAGCTGAGCGTCGTCGACGTCGACGAGCGACACCTCGACGCCGTGCAGCGCAGCCTGCATCGCGATCTGCGCTCCCATCGTGCCTGCCCCGAGAACGAGCAGGCGGCCCTCGGCGCCGTTCAGCTCTCGTCAGGCCAGTGCACCGGCACGCGCGTCGTGCACTCGGTGAGCTCCTGCGACGCCTTCGTGTAGCGAACGATGGTGGGGAAGTTGCCGCGCAGCTTCAGCTGTCCCAGCATGATCCCCTTGGTGGCGTCGAGCTGCTTGGTGGCCACCTTCTTCCAGCGCGAGTACGAGCCGGTGATGACGAAGTCGGCCTTCTCGGCCTCGGCTCGGCTGACGATCCGCACGTCGCGCGCCTCGCCGTGCCAGAGGTCGAGGAAGATGCCCATGTCCTCGGGGACGTTCTTGTCCGGCTCGGCGAGCACGACCAGGCCGACGCTCCCCTCCCAGCCGGCCGCGGCCTGCTTGTACACCGGCGACTTGTTGATCTCGTCCTTGAACGCCTGCGCCCACTCCGGGCTGTACGCCTCGTAGACCACCGCTTCAGCCACGGCATCGCCTCCTCATTGCCGCCATCCGACTCCGCGCTCGGGCGTCCAAGTCTGACGGTCGGCCGGCGCCGGGCAGCGCCCGCCGGGCTCCGCAGCGAGCGCGCGACGTACACGGCCACGTCGTCGACCGCAATCCGCTCGGCCAGCTGCCCGGCGGCGATGCCCTCGTCGAACATCGCCAGGCAGAACGGGCACGCGGTGGCGACCTTCGTCGCCTCCGTGTCGACAGCCTGCTGCACGCGTCGGTGGTTGACGCGCGGCTGGCCCTCCTCCATCCACATGCGGCCGCCGCCGGCGCCGCAGCACATCCCCTCGTTGCGGTTGCGCGCCATCTCCACCACGCGCAGCCCGGGGATGCGCTCCAGGATGTCGCGCGGCGGCGCGAAGATGTCGTTCCAGCGACCCAGGTAGCAGGAGTCGTGGTACGTGATCGTCTCGGCGCTGCGCCTTGCCCTCGTCGATGCGTGATGCGCCCCTCGCGCAGCAGCCGCTCGATCATCTGCGTGTGGTGCAGCACCTCGTAGCTGCCGCCGAAGTCGGCGTACTCGTTGGTGAAGGTGTTGAAGCAGTGCGGGCAGGAGGCGATGATCTTGCGCACACCGTGCTTCTCGAGCACGTCGACGTTCTCCCGAGCGCGCTCCTGGAAGAGGTACTCGTTGCCGATGCGGCGGGCCGGGTCGCCGGTGCACTTCTCCTCGGTGCCCAGGATGGCGAAGTCGACCCCCGCGGCCTGGAGGATCTTCACCAACGCCGTCGCGATGGTGCGAGCGCGGTCGTCGAACGACGCGGCGCAGCCCACCCAGTACAGGTACTCGGCGCCGGGCTTGTCGGCCGCGAAGGCGACGCCGAGGTCACGCGCCCAGTCGGCGCGCGACTGATGCGAGATGCCATACGGGTTGGCGACGTTCTCGATGTTGCGCAGCGCCGTCTCCGCCTGGCGGGGCATGCGCGACTCGTCGAGCACGAGGTGGCGGCGCATGTCGATGATCTTGGGCACGTGCTCGATGAGCACCGGGCACTGGTCCATGCACGCGCCGCACGTGGTGCACGCCCAGAGCGTCTCGTCGAGGATCGTGCCGCCGAACAGCGGACGCTCCTGACCGCTCTCCGACGGCCTTGGCGACGTCGTCGGGCGCGATCCAGGACGGCTGGAAATCCCCGGCAAGCCCGTGCACCGCACCCGGGTGGTGGTCGCCGGTCGCCCACATCGTCGCGCCGCCCGACCGCGTGGCACGATTCCGCCGGCGCGTCGGGTGCAGCCGGCGCAGAGCCCTGCACCGCGTGCGCCGAGTGCGTGGTCGCGGCGAAGCCTCCGGCGAGGTTCTCGTATGCGTGGTCGCGCAGATCGGTGATCAGCGTCTTGGGCGAGAGCACCTTGCCGGTGTTGTACGCGGGACAGTGCGTCTGGCAGCGGCCGCACTCGGTGCACGTGTACAGGTCGAGCATGTCCTTCCAGGAGAAGTGCTCCATCGCCCCGCGCCGAAGTGCTGATCCGCCTCGTCGGCCGCGTTCATCACCGCCTCGATGTCCAGCGTGCCGCAGCGCACCCTTGGGCCGCTCGTTCTTGAAGAGGACGTTGGGCGCCGCGGTGATGATGTGCAGGTGCTTGCTGTAGCCCAGGTACACGAGGAAGCCGAACACGAGCAGCAGGTGGCCCCAGAAGAAGATGCCGTGCAGCACGACGAGCGCCTCGCTGCCGCGGCCCAGCGGCCGGAACATCGCGGACAGCGCCGCGGCGACTGGGCGCCACTGCGCCAGCGCCTCCGGCGCGCCCAGCGCGATCCGCGTCGCGTAGTTGAGCTCCATGCAGAGCAGGAGCCCGCCGATCCAGAGGAGGATGAGCAGGGCGTCGCCGCGATGGCTGCCGCGAAATCGCGTGGGGTTGACGACGAGGCGGTTGAAGAGCGCCATCACGACGCCGCACTCGACGAGCAGGAAGAACAGGTCCTGCAGGAACGCGATCGCGCCGCTGCCCGGGCAGCAGCTGAAACTGGAATCCCTGCCAGAGGGCTTCGACGATGCCCTGCGCGATCGCCGTCAGGAGCACGAGGAAGCCCCAGAAGATGAGCGCGTGCAGCAGCCCGGCGAACGGCCAGCGCAGCAGCCGGCCCTGGCCCAGCACGTAGACGAAGAACCCCGCACCCTGCGCGGCAGGTGGTCCCAGCGCGCCGTCGCGGCGCGTGGACCGGCGCATGAGGCCGAGCAGCTGCGCCCAGCGCCGCGCGCTCAGCCGTGGCCGCGCCCGCCAGCGCGACCATGGCGATGGGGCTCAGGACCGCCGTCACCGACCCTTCCAGTCGGGCTGCCGCTTCTGCAGGAACGCGCTGATGCCTTCGGCGGCGTCCTCGGTGCTGAAGAGCGCCGCGAACTCGCGCCGTTCCACCTGCAGCGCGTCGTCGATGGGCAGGGACGCGCCCTCGGCCATCGCGCGCTTGGTCGCGGCCAGCGCCAGCGGCGCGCGCGCAGCGAGCAGCGCAGCCCAGCGCCGCGCGGCGTCGAGCAGCGCGTCCGGCTCGACCACCTCGCTCACCAGGCCCACCTGCAGCGCTCGCTCGGCGTCGATGGGCTCGCCGGTGAGCAGCAGCTCCGTGGCGCGCGCCCTGCCGATGAGCCGGGGCAGCCGCTGCGTGCCTCCCCAGCCGGGGATGATGCCGAGTTTGATCTCCGGCTGGCCAAAACGTGCGGTCCGAGCGGCGAGCCGCACGTCGCAGGCGAGGCTGAGCTCGCAGCCGCCGCCGAATGCGATGCCGTTGACCGCGGCGATCACCGGGAGGCGCGAGCGCTCGATGCGCAGCGTGAGGTCGAGCGCCCCTCCGAGGCCCACCGCGCCGCCGCCGAACTCGGTGATGTCGGCGCCGGCGGAGAAGAACTTGGGGCCGCCACCGGTGATGACGAGCGCGCGGCACGCCGGGTCCTCCTCGGCCGCGGTCAGCGCCTCACCGAGGCCGGCGACCACGGCGCCGCTGACGGCGTTGGCGGGCGGATGATCGATCGTGACGATCGCGACCGCGCCCTCGCGGTCGACCCGTATCACCTCATGCAGGACGTCGGTCACTCATCGAGCCTCCTCTGGTCGCCGGAAGCCGGTCATACCGCAAACCACCGCGCTGCGTGCACGGCGTCAGCCTGCGGCGGCGAGCCAGCCGTAGCAGACGATGGACAGGGCGAACCCGGCGGACATCAGCATCGAGCTGAAGTCCTCGTGGTACACGAGGAAGCTGGCGCCATTGAAGCCGGCGAACACGATGCCGAACCCGCCCAGCGAGGCCAGCCACGTGGCGCCCCGCACATGAGCGCGCACCGCCCGGACGATCAGCTCGATCGCGTTGAGAAAGAGCAGCAGCCCGATGACCACGTGGACGATCAGCAGCGCGATGCCGCTGCTGAAAGACCAGATGACGCTGGTCAGCGCCCCACCGAAGTAGTCCGCCGCGCCCGATCCTGGATGGTGGGTGGGCACGGAGACGAAGAGATTCGTCGCCGTCCCGAGGAGGAACTGGGCGCCGAGAAATGTGAGGGTGGTCGCAGCCCGGCGGCGGACCTCCACCACGGCGCGCTGCGGACCGCGATCACGGCGGGTAGCCTGCCACAGAGGCATGGACGAGCCGGAGTCGGGACCCGCGACGCCACCGGGGCTGCCGGCGCTGCCGGACCCCGTGCCCGAGGACACGCTGCGCGAGGCGGACGAGCAGGCACTGCTGCGTGGCGTGGTGAGCTGCAGGCGGCGGAGCGGGCGACGCTGGCTGCCATGGCGCCCTACGAGCGCCGGCTGCGCGAGATCCGGGCACGCCAGGCCGAGATCGCCACGGAGCAGCGGCGCCGCGAGCGCGCCTCGCAGATTGCCCAGCGCGCCGGGGTGCGGGCGGCCGCGAAGGCCGGCGAGATGCCCACCCTGGCCGCCGCGCTCGAGGATCCCGGGTTCGCCCGTCGACGACACGGCCGAGCTGGCGTCGACGCGCGTGTTCCTCAGCAGCGGGGGCGACATCGGCTTCGGCTTCGCCACTCGCCCCGGCACGATCGCCTTCACCGACGGCCGCCGCCAGCGCCAGGCGCGCACCTGGGGCGAGGCGCGCGGCCTCTACGCCGACGGCTGGGAGCCGGGCGCGCCCGGCATCCCGGGCGTTCGCGTCCACCTCGCCGGCAGCCGCGTGGAGCGCGTCGTCGCCGCCGCGGACGTCGTGCTCGACGTCGCGCGATACGAGGCGATGAGGTGGGGGGTGACGCCGGAGGGGCGGAGCCCGCCGGAGCGAGTTCCGGGGAGCGGAGGGGACCCGCACGCGGCAGGACCCGCACCTCATCGCCCTCAGCGCGGCGGCGACGACGCGTCAGCGCGGAACGGCGGCGTGCGCGGCCGGGATGCCCGTGACCGACGGCAGGCGGCTGCAGCACGATAGACGCGATGTCGTGCGCGACGTCCACCGCTGCGCGGCTGGCGTCGACGCGCACGATGCGCTCGGGGTACGCGGCGGCGAGCGCGTTGAACGTGCGGCGCACCGCTGCGTGGAAGTCGTACGGCGCGCCCTCGATGCGGTCCAGCGGCAGCTGCTGATCGCGCTGGCGTTCGGCCGCCAGCGACGGCGGGATCTCCAGGTAGATCGTGAGGTCGGGCCACACGTCGTCGCACGCCTCGCGATGCAGCTGCATCAGCGCGTCGACGGGAATGCCTCGCCCCCCTCCCTGGTATGCAAGCGTCGAGTCCGCGTAGCGGTCCGCGATCACGACCGCGCCCCGCTGCAGCGCAGGCAGCACGATCTCCTTCAGCAGCTGCACGCGCTCTGCGTTGAACAGCAGCGCCTCCGCCCAGGGCTCCACGGCCGGCCCGCGCTGGTGTTGCAGGACGAAGCTGTGCAGGATCTCACCGAGCAGCGTCGAGTTGGGGCGCACCGTCACGACGTCGTGGCGCCGAGCGCGCAGCGCCGCCGCGAGCGATGCCACCTGCGTGCTCTTGCCGGCACCGTCGAGCCCCTCGAACGAGATGAAGAAGCCCGGCCAGGGATCCATCATTCCTCCGGGGGAAGTATGACGAGGCGCCGGTTGGGCTCGTCGCCCGTGCTGCGGGCACTCAGCTCGTGCTGTTCGACCAGTTGGTGCTGCAGCCGCCGCACGTACGAGTTCTGAGGCGCAAGCTCGACGTCGCCGCCCGTCTGCTGCGCGCGCGTGACGCCCTCGAGTGCCTCCTGCAATGCCGTCTCGGTGGCATCGCCCGTATCCACGCCGTACACACGCGCGAGCGCACCCTTGATCTGCGCCACCGTGTTGCTGCGCAGCACGTGGATCGGAATGCCCGACAACTCCGCCGTGCGCACCGGCAAGTCGCGCCGGCGGTAATAGTTCTTCAGCGTCAGCACGACGTCCGCGTCGTCCACGTGGTGCTGGATGCGTGCGGGGACGCGCATTTCCCGGACCGACTGCTCCAGGTAGCTGCGCGACACGCCGTACGGGAAGATCGACAGCGGCTGATGCGTGCGCGTGGCGCTCTGTGGCGGCTCGTGCCACTCCCGGTCGCGCCGCTGCTGGCTGCTGATGTACTCGTCGACGTCGAAGCGCCGCCGCCGCTCGCGGCCCCGGCGGCCGCGGCTGCCGCCCGGAAACGGCGCCGGCTCGAAGGGCGAGGGGTGCAGCGCGGCGGCACTGGTGTCCAGGCGCGTGACCACCTGGCCCGCCTCGCCGCGCAGGCGCAGCTGCGGCGGACGCACCCGGCCGCGCAGCGCCTCGTCGACCGTCTCGGCCACGGGTGCGTGCACGGCGACGCGGTCGCGCTCCTGGATCTCGATGAGCACGTCGAACGTCGGCGGCGCCTTGCGTTCCAGCACCGACTTCTGCGTGCCTCTGCGTCGCGCCTCCTCGTCCGACAGCGTCACCGTCTGGATCCCGCCGACGAGGTCGTTGAGCGTCGGGTTGACCAGCAGGTTGTCCAGGTTCGATCCATGCGCCGTGCCCACGAGCTGCACGCCGCGCTCGGCGATGGTGCGCGCGGCGGCCGCCTCGAGCTCCGTGCCGATCTCGTCGATGACGATGCACTGCGGCATGTGGTTCTCCACCGCCTCGATCATCACCGCGTGCTGCAGCGCCGGCGTGCGCACCTGCATGCGGCGCGCGCGGCCGATGCCGGGGTGCGGGATGTCACCGTCGCCGGCGATCTCGTTCGACGTGTCGACGATGACGACCCGCTTGCCGCACTCGTCGGAGAGCACGCGCGCACACTCGCGCAGCATTGTGGTCTTGCCGATGCCCGGCGGCCCGAGCAGGAGAATGGACTGCCCGCTGACGACGATGTCCTTGATGATGTCGATCGTGCCTGTGACGGCGCGGCCCACGCGGCACGTGAGTCCCACGACCTCGCCCGCACGGTTGCGGATCGCGCTGATGCGGTGCAGCGTGCGCTCGATGCCGGCGCGGTTGTCGTCGCCGAAGTCACCGACGCGCTGGATGACGTACTCGATGTCGGCGTGGCCGACGTTGGCCGAGTCCAGGATTGCCTCGCCGTCCGTGAATCGCGCCTCGGGCTCGCGCCCCAGGTCGAGGACGACCTCGAGCAGGTCGCCCCGCCCCAGGGAGAGCCGTTGCGCGGCCGTCGAGATGCGCGGCGGCAGCGCCTGGAAGAGCAGGTTGAGCTCCTCCTCCCACGAGGAGCCGTACGGCATCACGGGCGCAGCCCGCGGCGCGCTTCGGGTGCCACGGTGCTGCGCGCGATCCCCGCCTGCACCAGGATCGGCTTCTTGCCCCGTGCAGTCTGGCGCAGGCGCACCTTAGCTCCCAGGTCGCACACCAGCAGCAGCTGTGTGCCGTACACGGCGAAGTCACGCTGCTGCAGCGCGCGGATGAGCTCGGACTCGTAGTGCCGCAGCACGCATGCAGCCGGGCCGGGCGGCAGCTCGTTGAGGACGGCGTCGATGACCGCCTCCCGCAGCGCTGCGTCCTGCCCCTCGCACATGAGCGTGAGCTGCACCGGCTGCGTCGCCGTCGCGGGACGGATCGCGGCCCACGCGACAAGCCCTGGATGCTCGGCGACGTACTGGCGCACGTCCTCCCGGCCCATGCGGGCGAAGAGGCCCTGGGCGAACGTTCCCTGCCACACGTTGAGTGACGGGCCCTCGAAGTCGGCGACCTGCGACGGCGTCGTGCGCAGGTAGAGCAGGTAGATCGCCGGGATGTCGTCGCGGCGCGCGGGCCGCAGCAGCGTGGAGCGCACGCGCGAGTCGCTCTCTGCCTTGGACTCGTCGCGGTAGAGGATCTGCTCGGTGGCGAACTGCGTGAACCGCTGCGCCAGGAACACCGGGACGAGCGGGTGGTCGAGCGGCAGCCGCACGTGGAACCGGCGGACGCCGTGCTCCATGCCGTGGTTGCAGAGCGCGGCCAGCAGCTGCTCGCGGGCGAAGTGACCGATGGCACTGCCGGCCGTGCACAGGTTGAGGATCTGCCACGAGCGCGTGCGCCCCGGCGGTGCCTGCGCCTGGATGAACCCGACCACGCCTTCCTGCGCGTCCTCGGCCACCAGCAGCGCATCGGCGGAGTCCGTGAGCGGCACCAACGACGAGAGCGATTTGGTCAGCGCGTGCCAGAGCCGCAGCAGTGTCGCCTGCGGCACCGGGCTGTCGGGGACCTGTCCCGCGTAGTCGTCGTTCTGCGTGGCGTCGCGGTACAGCTGCTCGATGCGCGCCAGGTCGCGAAACGACGCGCTGCGCACGATCATGCGGCGCTGGTCTCCAGCGAGTCCTCGGCGCGTTCGATGAAGAGCCTGTGCAAGCGCAGATCGTCGGTCATCTCAGGGTGGAACGACAGCCCCAGGTGCGGTCCGCGGGCGATCGCGACGGGCGTGCCGTCCAAGCGGGCGAGCACGGTCGTGTCGCCGTGCACATCCTCGATGCGCGGTGCGCGGATGAACACACCCCGAAAGGGCGTTCCGCTGAGCGGCTCGACATCGACGTCGGCTTCGAAGGACTCGACCTGGCGGCCGAACGCATTGCGGCGCACCGCGGCGTCGAACACGTTCAACGTGAGCTGGTCCGGCCTGCCGTCCAGCACGGCGCGGCTCGTGAGGATGAGACCCGCGCACGTCGACATCGTGGGCATGCCGCGAGCCAGCCGCTCCCGCAGCGGCCCTTCCAGGCCGAACACGCGCAGCAGCCGGCTCATCGTCGTCGACTCGCCTCCGGGAAGCACGAGCGCATCAACAGCGGCCAGGTCGTCTCGCTGGCGCACCGGGACGGCGACGACGCCGCAGGCCCGCAGCGCAGCGCTGTGCTCCCGAACGTCACCCTGAAGGGCGAGCACGCCTACGCGGAGAATCGCGGCCTCCCCTGCAGCGCAAGCACGCTCCCAGTGTACCCCGCGCCGTGGCGCGGACACTCACCAGCCGCGTGTGGCCAGCAGCTCTTCCTTGGGCATCGACGCGACGTCCAGTCCGCGCATCGCCCTGCCCAACCCGGCGCTCACCTCTGCGACGACATCCGGCTTGTCGAAGTACGTGGTTGCGGCCACGATCGCCTTGGCGTAGCCGAGCGGATCGTCGCTCTTGAAGATGCCACTGCCGACGAAGTTGCCGTCGCAGCCCAGCTGCATCATCAGCGCCGCATCGGCCGGCGTGGCTATGCCTCCGGCCGAGAAGTTGACCACCGGCAGGTTGCCCGTCTCGTGGATCTCGAGCACGAGGTCATGGGGCGCGCCCAGTCGCTTGGCCTCGGACATCAGCTCGTCGCGGCGCAGCGAGTGCACCCGGCGGATGCCCCCCTGCACCGAGCGCATGTGTCGCACAGCCTCGACGACGTTGCCCGTACCGGCCTCGCCCTTGGTGCGGATCATCGCCGCACCCTCACCGATGCGGCGCAACGCCTCCCCCAGGTCGCGCGCGCCGCACACGAAGGGAACGGTGAACAGCCACTTGTCGATGTGGTGCTCCTCGTCAGCGGGCGTCAGCACCTCCAACTCGTCGATGTAATCGACCCCCAGCGCCTGCAGCACCTGCGCTTCCACGAAGTGGCCGATGCGAGCCTTGGCCATCACCGGGATCGTGACGGCCGCCATGATGTCCTTGATGAGCGACACATCGCTCATGCGGGCGACGCCACCTTCGCGGCGGATGTCGGCCGGGACGCGCTCCAGCGCCATCACCGCGACAGCGCCGGCGTCCTCGGCGATCTTTGCCTGTTCCGCGTTGACGACGTCCATGATGACGCCGCCCTTCAGCATCTCGGCGAGGCCGCGCTTCACGCGCGCGCCGCCGGTCACGGGGTTCTGATGGCCGTTGGCCTCAGCTGCACCTGTCGTCATACGGCCATTGTATTCGTTGTTTGTTCCAGACAAACGCGCAGCCCTTCAGCGCTTCGCCGAGGAGCCACCCGAGCTGGAGCGTTTGGCCTGGGCCTTCGAGGACGAACCCGACCGCGACGTCGAGCGCTTCGACGCACCGCTGCTCGCGCCACGCTTCGCGCTCGACGTCGTACGCGACGAGGCAGCGCTCTTGGCGGTCGACTTCGCCGACGAGGCGGCGCCCTTCCTGCCGGCCAGCCGCTCCGTCTGCTGCTTCAGCGTCTTGACGGAGCGCTGCAGGTTTGAGCGCACCACACCCTCTGTCGCGCGGCCCAGCATGCGTCCTGCGATGCCACCGCCGAACTCGTACTCCATCTCGAACGTGACATCGGTGGCGCCGTCACCGTGCGCCTTGAACGCCCACTTGCCGCTGTGCTTGAAGCCGTCGATGGCGCGCCAGGCGATGGCCTTGTTCTCCGTCCACGTGGTGATGTCGACAACGGACCCGAGCGTGCTCGGGCCGGCCTTCATCGCGGTCTCGAACTTCGCACCCTTTCCGTGCGTGACGTCGGTGGTGGGCTTCCACTTGGTCAGGCCCTGCATGTACTTGGTCGTGTTGCGGTGGTCGTCCACGTATCCGAACACCACCTCGACCGGCGCAGCGATGGTGTCGTTGATGGTGATCCTTCCCATGGTGACGTCTGCTCCTTGACGATGTTTGTGAAGGCGTCAGTATGCCGTTTCCGTGCAGCGCTTTTGGGGCCTCCGACAGGCGGTGGTATCATCGCCGCTCGGGCGCCGGGAAGTAGCTCAGCCAGGTTAGAGTGCACGGTTCGGGACCGTGAGGTCGCGAGTTCGAATCTCGCCTTCCCGACCACCAGATGACGCGGCACGCCGGGTTGCACAATGTCCGAGGCCCCGTAGCTCAGCGGATAGAGCAGAGGTTTCCTAAACCTCGTGTCGCAGGTTCGAACTCCTGTCGGGGCCTCTCTCAGCCACGAGGCCCTGCACATCGGAGCGATACTGCGCGCCATGGGCGCCGATGTTGAGTGGTTTCGCGTGCGCGCCGCTGGTGGCCGCACGCTCGAGGGCTACGTCGGGGGCGACGCGAATGGGCTCGCGCTCGTCCTCCACGGAGGCACGCCGAGCGCGGCCACGCCGTATGGCCGCGCCATCCAAGTGGCCGCCGCTCGCAATCTTCGACTGGTCGAGTGCTCACGCCCCGGCTACGCTGGCTCCGGACCGCGGTGCGGACGCCGCGTCGCGGACGTCGCAGCCGACATCGCGGCCGTGCTCGATGCAATCGACGCGGACACGTTCGTGACGCTCGGTTTTTCCGGCGGCGGCCCGCACGCGCTCGCATGCGCCGCGCTGCTGCCCGAGCGCTGCGCCGCCGCTGCCACGGTCGGCTGCCCATCGCCGTACGCGGCTGCCGGCGGCGACTGGCTCGCCGGCATGGCGCCGGAGAACGCCCATGAGTTCATGCTCGCGATGCAGGGTGAGGAGGCGCTGTCGCCGTACCTGCTCGAGCAGGCGCATGCATTGGCGCGCATCGACGGCGACCGGCTTGCCGCCGCATTCGGAGCGCTGCTGAGTGACGGGGACAGGGCAGCGCTCACGGGAACGTTCGCCGAGTGGCTTGCCGAGTCGGTCCGCCGCTCGGTGTCGAGCGGCGTCGCCGGATGGCGCGACGACGACCTTGCGTTCGTGCAGGCGTGGGGCTTCGACGTGGCATCCATATCGCGACCGGTCGCCGTCTGGCAGGGGGACGAGGACCGGATGGTGCCCGCGGCGCACGGCGACTGGCTTGCCCAGCGCATCCCTGGCGCCAGAGCCCACGCCGACTCCACGCAGGGCCATCTCTCCCTGCTGGCCTCGAAGCTCGACGATGTGCTCGACGAGCTGGTGGCGCTCGCCGCCTGAGCAGCCTGCCGGGAGAGGTCACGTATAGTCGCCCCCAGCACGAGGAACGTGAGGAGATGACCAGATGACGCCGGACGAGGCGAAACAGTCCATCACCGCGTGGTGCTCGGGCGACTCCGAGCTGCAGTACACGGGCGACCAGAGTGAGTCGGGCGCCGAGTTCGCCCTCGGACTGCGGGCCGCAGCAGGGCGCGCCGCGCCGGTCGATCTGCAGGTGCTGCAGCAGGGCACCGAGCGCATCACCATCCGGCACACTGCCGCGCTGTCGTCGAGCTCGGCGGAGTCGGCGCAGAAGGTGCTGGATCAGCGGCCCGGCTGGCTGTTCGGCACCGTCGACCGCTCGTCGCAGGGCACGTCGGCGGCCATCCAGACCTTCGTGTACCTGGACGGCCTCAACCGCAACAGCTTCACCCAGGCCGCCGCGGAAGTCGCGCACACGGCGCGCCTGCTGGGCGGCCTCACGACGTCGGCCGCTGCAGCTGTGCCGGTCGGCGCCGCCGCCGGTGCGGGCTCGCAGGCGCAGCCCTCCTTCGGCACGCAGCAGCAGTCGTACAGCCCGATGCCAACGCAGTCGTACACGCCGGCGCAGTCGTACACGCCGGCGCAGTCGTACACGCCGCAGGCCACCTCGGGACAGTGGGTGCCGACGCATTCCGTCCCAGCCCAGGGACTGCGCGCCTGGGCCGCGCCCGATCCAAACGGGCCGGTCGTCGCCAACCTCGCCCCGGGACTGCCCATCCAGGTGGCGGAGGTGCGGGGCGCGTGGGCGCGCGTCGTGTGCAGCAACGGGTGGGTCGGCTGGATCGACGGCAGGATCATCGGCGTCGCCGCCTGATCCCGCGCGAGTCGGCGGCGCGGAGGTGATGGACAGGCTCACGCACGTCGTGTACGACGTCGCGGACGGCGTCGCGACCATCACGCTGAACCGTCCCGAGCAGCGGAACGCCATCAGCCCGCTCATGCTGCGCGACCTCATCGCCGGGTTCGGGATGGCGAAGCAGGATGACGGCGTCCGCGCCGTCGTGCTCACCGGCGCGGGTGACAAGGCCTTCAGCGCCGGGGCTGACCTGGCCGGTTTCGCGGCCGATGCGTCCGAGGTGACGCGCCACGACGAGCGCGGACTCTTCGTGCAGCTCTTCCTCGACATGGAGCGCCTGGGCAAACCGATCCTCGGGTGCGTCAACGGGCACGCGTTGGCTGGAGGCTTCGGGCTGGCGCTGGCCTGCGACCTGCTGGTGGCTGCCGACACCGCGATGTTCGGCACACCCGAGATACGCGTGGGCGTGTGGCCGATGATGATCATGTCCATCGTCGTTCGCCACGTCGGACGCAAGCGCGCAATGCAGCTCTTTCTCACCGGCGAGCGCATCGATGCGCACACGGCGCTGCACTGGGGTCTGGTCAACCGCGTCGTGCCGGCCGCGGAGGTGCACGACGCGGCTGCGGCGTGGGCTCGAGAGCTGGTTCGCTGGAGCCCGCTGATCATGCGGGTGGGGCGCGATGCCTTCTATGCCATCGACGGGCTCGACATCGCGTCAGCCCTGCAGTATCTGCAGTCCCAGCTCACGGTGGTCAGCCTCAGCGACGACTTCCGCGAGGGCGTGGCGGCCTTTCTGCAGAAGCGCGAGCCGGACTTCAAGGGACATTGAGGACGCCTGGTGCCTGAACAGGCCGGCGCACCAGGCCTCGACGAGCTGAGCGCTGACCTGCACGCGCGGCGACGGCGCGCGCGGGCCATGGGTGGTGGCGAGCGCGTCGAGCAGCAGCACGCGCGCAGCAAGCTGACGGCGCGCGAGCGCATCGATGCCTTCTTCGACCCGGCGACGTTCATCGAGTTCGGGCTCCTGGCGCACCAGCATTCCATGACAGGCGGCGCAACCGAGCCGGAACGGACGCCCGCCGACGGGGTCATCACCGGTGAGGGATTGGTGGACGGCCGCCGCGTCTGCTGCGCCGCGTACGACTTCACCGTGATGGCCGGCTCGATGGGGATGGTCGGTGAGCAGAAGGTGGCCCGGCTGCGCAAGCGCGCGCTGCTCAACCGGCGTCCCATCGTATGGCTGCTCGACTCTGCCGGCGCGCGCATCCAGGAGGCCGCGGGCAGCACCTTCGCGGGCAGCGGCGCGCTGTTCTACGAGCAGGTGCAGATGAGCGGGGTGATCCCGCAGGTCGCGGCGATGCTCGGGCCGTGCGCGGCCGGCACCGCATACATCCCCGGGCTGGCGGACTTCGTGCCGATGGTGAAGGGCACCAGCAGCATGGCGCTGGGCGGGGCACGCCTCGTGAAGGCGGCGACCGGGGAGGAGACGACCGACCACGACATGGGTGGCAGCCAGGTTCACTGCTACGTCAGCGGTGTCGGCGACCTCGAAGTGGAGGACGATCTCGCCTGCATCGCCGCGGTGAGGCGCTTCCTCTCATACCTGCCCTCGCACAATCGCGAACAGCCACCGCAGCGCGAGAGTGACGACCCGCGCGACCGACGCGTCGACGGCCTGAGCAAGCTCGTGCCGACGAACCCACGCGCGGCCTACGACATGCGCCGCGTGATTCAGGGACTGGTGGACGAGGGCAGCGGGTTCGAGATCAAGCCGACATTCGCGCGCAACATCGTCACGATGCTGGCGCGTTTTGGCGGCCGCAGCGCGGGCATCGTCGCCAGCCAGCCGATGATCAAGGGCGGTGCGCTCGACATCGACGCCGCGGACAAGGCGGCGCGATTCATCACCCTGTGCGACGCGTTCAACGTCCCGCTGGTGTTCCTGCAGGACGTGCCGGGGTTCATCGTGGGCACCGAGGTGGAGCGCCAAGGCATCATCCGCCACGGGGCGAAGATGCTCTACGCCGTGAGCGAGGCAACGGTGCCCAAGGTCACAGTGGTGCTGCGCAAGGCCTATGGCGCCGGCTACTACGTGATGTGCGGCCGGGGCTACGAACCGGACGTGCTCGTCGCCTGGCCCAGCGCGGAGATCTCCGTGATGGGGCCCGAGGGCGCAGTCGACATCATCTTTCCCAAACAGATCGCGGCGGCGGACGACCCCGCAGCCGCGCGCGAGGACTACGTCGCCGCCGTGCGCAAGACGATCGATCCCTACATCGCGGCGTCCTGGGCGATGGTCGACGACGTCATCGATCCCGCCGACACCCGTCGTGTGATCATCGATGCGCTGGAGAGCGCCGCGGACAAGCGCCAGCATCGGCCCTGGCGGAAGCACGGAGTGCCGCCGGTGTGACGGGCATGCACCGCATGTGGAGGGACGCGCTGTGGCGGACGTGAAGGCTGAGCTGGTGGGCAACCTCTGGAAGATCCTGATCGAGGTCGGTCAGCACGTCGAGGAGGACGACACGCTGATGATCCTCGAGTCGATGAAGATGGAGATCCCCATCACGTCGCCCGTGGCGGGGACGGTTCGGGCGATCACCGTGGCCGAGGGCGACGTGGTGCAGGAGGGACAGACGGTCGCCGTCGTGGAGTGAGGCCGGCACCGCGCGCGTACGATTGGCGCGGTGACCTCCGCTCCCCCAGACACCATCAGCGTCCGCACGGCGGACAACGTCTCCCTGGGCTACGCGGCGGCGGGGGTGGGCAGCCGCATGGTGGCCCAGATCATCGACAGCGCGCTCGCAGCGGTGCTCATGCTCATCGCGCTGCTCGGCGCGCTGTCGCTGGGGCACTTCGCCAGCAGTGCGCAGGGGCAGCAGTGGGCCATCGGCGCCGCGATCGCGCTCGCGCTCTTCGTGTACGTCGCGTACTTCTTCATGTCCGAGCTGGTCACCGGAGGCCGTACGCTGGGCAAGGCCGCGATGGGCCTTCGCGTGCTGCGGCTCGACGGCGCGTCACCCGACCTGGCGGCGATCGCGGTGCGCAACCTGGTGCGCATCGTGGACGTCGTCTTCCTCGGCGCCGGGCTCATCGTGATGTTCTTCCATCCGCTGTCGCGACGCCTGGGAGACCTCGCCGCGGGTACCGTCGTGGTGCGCGAGCGCACCTCGGCGCCGCGCGCCGCGCCAGCGCCACCGCCGCTGCTGCTGCGCACGCCTGACGCCGGCCCCGCCATCGACGGCATCGAGCGGCTGGGCGGCGCGGAGCACAACGCCCTGCGCGTGTTCCTCACCCGCGAGGGCCTGCAGCCGCAGTTGCGCCAGCGTCTGGCAGCCGACCTGGCCGCCCGGCTCTGCGATCGTCTGGATCTGCCGGCCCACGCACCGGAGCGCAGCTGGCCCGCGGAGCTGTTGCTGGAGCGCATGTATTTGCAGCTCGAGGCGCGGCCTCGATGAGCCTCGAGAGCTTCGTCGCGCAGCGCCAGGAGCGCTGGGCCGAGCTGGAGGCCGCGGTGCGACAGGCGCGGCGCGGCCGCTTGCGCGCACCCACCGCCGGCAGGCCGAGCGCTTCGGGCTGTTGTTGCGCCACGCATCGAGCGACCTGGCGATCGCCCGCCGCGACCACCCCGGGTCGGAGCTCACCGACTATCTCAACAGCCTCTGCGCCAGAGCGCATCCCCTGCTGTACCGCGCGCCGGCGACGTCACCTCGCATGCTGGCCGACTTCTACGCGACCCGGTTGCCCCGCGCATTCCGCGGAGCCTGGCCGTATGTCACGGCCAGCCTCGCGCTGCTGCTGCTGGGATTCGTCGCGGGCTGGATCGCCGTCGACCTGCGCCCTGACCTGCGCTCCTCGCTCGTGCCGCAGTCGCTCTTCGACGAGATGGCGCGCGGGCGCATCCAGGGCAACGTGCCCGATGCACCGTTCGCCGCGTCGTTCATCATCCAGAACAACATCAGAGTCGCGCTGATCTGCTTCGCAGGTGGCGTGCTGCTGGGGCTGCCCACAGCGCTGGTGCTGCTGAGCAACGGCTGGATGCTGGGAAGCGTGGCAGCCGCGGTGCACCTGGGCGGGTACGACGTGCAGTTCTGGTCGCTGATCGTGCCCCACGGCGTCATCGAGCTCAGCGTCATCGTCATCGCTGGTGGCACTGGCCTCATGCTCGGCGACGCCATCCTGCGGCCGGGACCACTGCGACGCGGTGACGCGCTCGCAGCCGCGGCACGCCGCGCCGTCAGCCTCGCCGTCGGCGCGGCGACGTTGCTCGTGGTCGCCGGCACGCTCGAGGCCTTCGTGTCACCGAGCGGCATTCCCGACGCGGCCAAGCTCGCGATCGGCGCGACCGCCGGAGCACTGCTGTACGCGTGGCTCACGCTCGCGGGGCGAGAGCGCCGGCCGGCGCGACCAACCATCCGCTTCGACCAGCCATCCGCTGCTGCCGCGTAGACTGAGAATCATGGAGGTCGTCCGCATCACCCCACGCGGGTACTGTCACGGCGTCGTCGAAGCCATCCGCATCGCCAAGCGTGTTGGCGCGGAGCGCGGTGGCGGCGAGCCGGTCACGATGCTGGGCTACCTCGTGCACAACGAGCACGTCACGCGCGAGCTGGAGGCGAGCGGTGTCACGTTGGTCGCCGAATCCGACCGCATGAAGGGGCTCGACCAGGTGCGCGAGGGAACGGTCATCTTCACCGCGCACGGCATCTCGCCCGCAGGTGGTCGACGCTGCTCGGGAACGCGGACTGCAATGTGGTCGATGCGACGTGCAGCGACGTCACACGCACGCACGACCTGGTGCGCGACCTGACCGCGCGCGGATATCACGTGGTCTACATCGGCAAGCGCGGCCATCCGGAGCCCGCCGGCGTGCTGGGCATCGCGCCGGAGCGCACCACGCTCATCGAGACCGCTGACGAGGCCGATGCGCTCACCGTTCCGCCCGGCGCGCGCCTCGCGGTGACCTGCCAGACGACGCTGAGCATGTGGGACACGCAGGCCATCATCGAGCGACTGCAGGTGCGCTTCCCGGACATCGAGGTGCACAACGAGATCTGCCTTGCCACACAGGAACGGCAGGAGGCGGCGGTGCTGGCCGCGAAGGACGTCGACTGCGTCGTGGTCGTGGGCAGCAGGCGCAGCAGCAACAGCCTGCGGCTCGTGCAGGTGGTGCAGGAGAAGGCGAGACAAGCCAGCGTTCCTGGTGGACAACGCGGACGAGGTCGACCCCGAATGGTTCCAGGGCATGCATCGCATCGGTGTCACCGCGGGCGCGTCGACACCGACGCAGATCACGCGCCAGGTGATCGCGCGCATCGAAGCGCTGCCGGAGCCCTGAGTGGCGTACGGAGCACCGCCGCAGCCGCCGCCGTACCCGCCGGCACCGTATCCACCGCCGCCGTACACGTACGGGTGGGCCGCTGCCGCGGCCGGACCGGGTCCTGGACTGCGCTATGCCGGCTTCTGGATCCGGGTTCTTGCCTATGTCATCGACTGGTTCGTCGTGGGCATCCCTGTCGGTGTCGTCTTCGCCATCGCCCTGGCGCCGACCCTGTCGGGCATCCACTGCACCGTCGTCAACAACACGAGCGGCGGATTCCAGAGCGCCAACTGCACCGGGCTCGGGCCGCTGTTTCCGGGCATCGGCCTCTGGTGGCTGGTCACGGTGCTGGCGCCCGCCGTGTACTCCGTGCTGCTGTGGTCGCTGCAGGGGCGGACGCTGGGCCAGCGCGTGCTCGGTTTGCACGTGGTCGACGCTCGCACCGGTGCGCGCATCACGATCGGCCGCGCCGTCGGCCGCTACCTGGGGCTGCTGATCAGCACCTGGGTGCTGTGCATCGGCCTGATCTGGGCCGCCTTCGACGCCCAGAAGCAGGGCTGGCACGACAAGATGGCCTCGACCTTCGTGGTGCGCGCGGCGTAGCGCTCAGAGCCGGGCGAGCCGCTTCAGCTCGAGATAACGATTGACCAGGCGGGGCGACAGCGTGCGCGCGTCCGCGTCCACCACGCCGACGCCGCTGCTACGGAGCAGCGCGAGCGTGTCCTCGCGGTCGGCGAGCAGCCCTGCGGCGACGGCGCGCGCATAGGCGTCCGTCGCCGTGCGCGGCGCCCGGCGGGCGATGTCGTCGAGTGCCGGGTCGCGCACCGTCACCACCAGCACCAGGTGGCGGCGGCGCAGCCGTGCGCACTGCGCCACGAGCGCCGCGCCCTGGTCGCGATCCTGGACGTCGGTGAACACAACGACCAGCGCCCGCCTCGGCTGCAACGCGCAGCAGGTGCTCGAACGCCACGAGGTAGTCGGCTTCAGTGTCGCCGGCATGGATGGGACGGAGCGCATCCAGCACACGCCGCAGCGTGCAAGCTGCCGCCGCGCGCAGGCAGCGCGACGGTGACGGAGTCGGCGAACGCGATGAGCCCGGCGCGGTCCCCGCTGCGCAGCGCGACGTGCGCCAGCAACAGCGCGGCGTTGACGGCATGATCGAATTTGGTCAGCTCGCCCGCGCCGACGCCCATGAGGCGGCCCGCGTCGAGCAGGAGCACGACCGGCTGCGCCCGTTCCGGCATGAGGTCGGTTGCCATCAGCCTGCCGGTGCGTGCGGTCGCCTTCCAGTTGACGGAGCGCAGCGGATCGTCGGGCACCGCGTCGCGCACTCGCTCGAACTCGGTGCCGTCACCCCGGGTGCGCATCGAGCGGATCCCGAGCTCCACCAGCTGCCCGCGGCGCGCCAGCGCTTCGTACTCGCGCACTGCTGCGATGTCCGCCTCCACGGGGATGGTCTCGCCGTCGCCGGCGCGAAACTGCCGCCATCCCAATCGAAGCGGTCCGTCGGCGCGGATCACCGTCTGCTCGAAGCGCAGCTCACCGCGGCGCCGCGGGGTCACCGTGTAGCGCAGGGTCGCCGGAAGGCGCACGCGCCAGCCGCGCACCGACGGCTCTCCAGCCGCGGGGCATTCATCGTGCACGCGCGCCGCTGCAGCACGGCTGCGCACTTGCAGCGTCACGGGGTTGGCTCTGCCCACCGACAGCAGCGCGTCGTGCTCGCGGCTGCACACGCACGTGGCGCGGCCCGACCGCACGCCGGCCGTCGATGACCACGAGCGCCGCGCTGGCCACGAGCAGCACGAGCCCCGCGGCGTACAGGCTGCTCACGGCTGCGCCCGCGGCGACGAGCGGCAGCCACATGGCGAGCAGCAGCGCGCCCCGCCACGTCACGCAGGTATCACCGAGGCACCGGCACCCGCGCCACCGCGCGCTGCACCGCCGCCACCTCGCTCACGCCCTGCAGCTCCGACTCGGGGCGGCGCACCATCCGGTGGCGCAGCGCTGGAATGCAGATCTCCTTCACGTCGTCGGGCACCACGTAGTCGCGGCCGGCGATGGCGGCCATCGCCTTGGCGCCGAGCAGGAGCCCGATGGATCCTCGCGGGCTGGCGCCGAGCATGAGGTCCGGGCTGGTGCGCGTGGCGGCGACGATCGCCGCGATGTAGCCGAGCACCTCGTCGCCCACGCGCACGCGCGACACCTCGTCGCGCACGCGCTGCAGTGCTTGCGCATCGATCACCGGCACGATGCCGGCGCGCTGCAGGTCGTGGGGGTCGAAGCCGACGTCGAAGCGGCGCAGCATCGCCACCTCCGTGGGTACGTCGGGCACGGGCACGTCGAGCTTGAAGAGGAAGCGGTCGAGCTGGGCCTCGGGCAGCGGATATGTGCCCTCGTACTCCACCGGGTTCTGCGTGGCAATGACCAGAAAACGGTTGCCCAGCGGCATGCGGTGTCCGTCGAGGGTGACCTGCCGCTCCTCCATCGCCTCCAGCAGCGCCGCCTGCGTCTTCGCCGGAGCGCGATTGATCTCGTCCGCCAGCATCGTGTCGGTGAAGAGCGGTCCGGGACGGAACTCGAAAGTGCTGGTGTCCTGGCGGAAGACGCTCGTGCCCAGGATGTCAGAGGGCAGCAGATCGGGCGTGAACTGCACGCGCGTGAAACGGGCATCGAGCGCCGCCGCCAGCGTGCGGGCCATGAGCGTCTTGGCGGTGCCGGGCACGCCCTCGAGCAGCACGTGACCGCCCACGAGCACCGCGATGAACATCCCGTCGATGACCTGACGCTGCCCCACCACCGCTCGCGCGAACATGTCGTGCAGCGTGGCGCGAAGCTCTGCGGTCTGCGTCATGCGCGCCATTGTGCGGTGCCGGCCGTGGCCCCGCTCCACGTCGCCTCCAACGCGTCGATGTCGCGCGCCAGCGCCGCCAACTCCGGATCGCCCGACGTCGCCCTCGCTCAACCCACGCGCTCGCTGCAGCAGCGCGGCGACATCGGCGCTTCGTGGCGTGCTCAGCGCTGCGAGCGCAGCCGTGAACGCAGCGTCATCGAGATTCGCATCCACACCGGTGAGCGCACCGAGGCGCTCCTTCAACTCCGCCGCATAGCGCGCAGCCACGACGCCGCGCCCGTGCGAGCGGCGCAGCAGCCTGGCCATCGCATCGACGTACGTGACGGTGGTCGGCACGGCGGTGATGCCGGCGGGCTGCGGCCGGCCCAGGCGGCGGCCGTTCACTGCCAGGAATGCGAGGACGACCACGGTCGCCAGCGCGGCTGCCACGCCCACCGGACCGTCGAACACCGCCGCCGCGCCGGTGGCTTGCATGGCGGCCTCACCATGGTGGAACTCGTCGAACGCGATGCGCCCGCCGCGCGCGTGTTCGAGGATGCTGAGCACGAACGGCGCGGAGTCTGCCATGGCGCAGCCCGTCGTTGGAGAACGGCTGCGTGTCACCGACGACGACCACCCTGCCGCCTCCGCCGAGCGGTTGCGCGGCGGCCGCGATGGCGTGATCCTGCACGAGGAGTGGTACGACGGTCGGCGTCGGCAGCAGGGCGAAGCCACCTGCCATGGGCACCGAGTGCACGCGGTCGGCGACGTCGAATGGCTGCGCCGGCACCGCCGAACCGGCCCCGCGAACGCCGGCGAACGTGATCCCGAGCCGCTGCAGCAGCGGCGCCGCGGCGGCTGCGCTCTCCGGCGCGACAGCCATGACCACGTCGCCACCGTGCTGCACGATACCTCGCGACCGTGGTCACGTCCGACGCTGTGAATTCGGTGAGCGGGTCGTACTCGATCAGCACGTCGACGCCGGAGAGCGTGAAGGTGCCGCTGATGCGCGACACGGGCAGGCCGAGACGCTGCAACCACGTGTACAGGGCGAGCGTTCCCAGCCGTCCCGCTGAATGTGAGGAGGGGTCGCCCTCGTCGTTGGGCACGGAGATGGCCACGGTGATGACCGCGACGACGACGAGCGCTGCCACGAGCGCGAGCACCGGCTGCACCGCGCGACGGCTCATCGCAATGCGCTGCCGCGCGGCGCGGCGCCCCACGGAGCGCAGCGCATCGCACCGCGAGCGCGCCTGCACCCAGTCCTGCTCCGTGATCGGATCGCCCGAGTACCACGCGTGGTCGAACGAC
The DNA here is from genome assembly GCA_963822705.1 of uncultured Pseudomonadota bacterium. Lineage (GTDB taxonomy): Bacteria > Pseudomonadota > Alphaproteobacteria > Acetobacterales > Acetobacteraceae > CAVRQM01. Next base: position 487,242 of record CAWGIX010000010.1, on the reverse strand, counting down.
GACGCTGCCGGCGCAAGCAGCGGCGAGGAGATCGCCGTCGCCCGCCACGGACCTGCACAGCTCTGCGGTCGTCCACGCCGGGTCGAAGTCCATGCCGCCGCCGCTCGCGGCCTCGAGCAGCGCGCTGCGAAAGGCGCGCCGCACCGCCTCGCGATAGTCGCGTCGCGATGCGGCTCGTTCCGCCGCCCGCCACTCGAGCGTGGATCGTCACTCGCGTCCGGTTCGACCGGCGTTCCGCGCACGCCGTGCACAGCCGCCGCCTCGAGATCGCAGCAGCGCCAAGAGCACGATGGCGGCGAGCACCGCCGCGGCGAGCGCGAGGCCGCCCCCCGTCCCGAGGGTCTGGGCCGCCCGACCGAGCAGGCTGCCGAGGAAGTTCAGCACGTCGCTCAACAGGCTGGGCTGCGTGCTGCGATCGAGGCCCGCGAAGACGGGCGACGCGTACACCTCGTGCAGCGCCGTGCGCGGCCGGGGCCACGTCGACGTGGCATGTCGATCCGGGTGCCACGGCGAGAACACCGCTCAGCGCGCGCAGCCGCGTCCGCGCGTCCGCGAGATCCGGGCGGCGCCAGCGCGAGATCGGCGAGGATCGGCTGCAGCACCAACGGCGTCGGCGCGAAGTCGTGTTGCAACTGCTGGAGGGTGGTGCGCGCGCGTCGACGCGAGCCGGAGACGCGTTGAGGTCCACTGCCGCGGCATCCACGCCGGCCACGTAGCGGAGCGTCGAGCAGCCGGCTGCGCTCACGCTGGGCACCTGCAGCAGGCCACAGCACGCGGCGCCGAGGGCGAGCGGCACGAGGGCGGCAGGCCGCCTCACAGGGAGTGGGCCAGCATCTCGATGTCGAATCCCTCCTTGCGGATGCGCATGTCGTAGTAGAGGAGCGTCACCGCGATGTACGTGATGGGATTGACAAAAACAGCGACGATGGCGCCGGCCACCTCGCTCACGATGAACTGGCCGTTGGTGTCGAAACCGGAGCCGGCGAGCGTCAACACGGTGCCGAGGATGCCGCCGATGATGCCGGTGATGATCAGCAGCAGCAGGCGGATGCCGACGAGCCGCCAGCCCATGCGTTCGCTCAGCCGCCAGCTTCGCACCAAGCCCTGCCAGCCACCCACACCCTCCAGCACGATGGCCGGCGGCGCGAGCAGCGTCCGCGCGTACATGTACAGGGCGAAGACGAGAGCCGCGAGCACGACGAGTGCTCCCAGCGCGCGCACCGGCGGCTCTCGCCGCGACCGTCAGCCCGACGAACAGGCCCCAGCGCCACGACGAGCAGTCCGATGGCTCCCGGCGAGCAGGATGAGGCTCTGCACGATGAGCGACGGCAGACGCCGCAGCGCAGCCGCATACGAGCTGGTCAGCGAGGCATCCCGGTCGAGATAGCGATCGCTCACAGCGCGCGTCGTCGCAGCCTCGGCGAGCGGCAGGATGATGAAGAGCGACACCGCGAGCAGGACGCCGGTGGTCAGCAGCACGCCGCGCAGCGAGTCGAACAGCGTCTGCAGCTGCGCCGGTGTCAGCGTCTGCGCACGTCCCGCTCCGATGCCGCCGCCGCCCACGGGCAGGCTCGCGATCGACGTGAAGCCCGCAACCTCGAACAGCAGCAGCTGCAGCAGCGCGTACGGCACCTGCACGACCGCGCTGATCGCGGCGATGAGCAGGAAGTTGCGCCGGTACACGGAGAAGATGGCGTCCAGCAGCTCGCCGACGCCCATGGAGTGGAAGCGACCGGAGCCGACGGGGGCGCCCGGTGGCTGTGTCCATGCGGGTCCGCCCGCCCAGGGTGCCGGTGGCACGCGCCAGGGCACGGGCGGAGGCGGCCAGCCGGGCGGGTGGGGCGGCAGTGGCGGATAGCCCGAAGGCACGGCGCCGCCGGGCGGAGGTGGCGGTTCCGGAGGTGGAGCGGGATCCGCCATGCGCGATACATTGTGCGGCCGCTCATGGGCGCGGAATGCGGCGCTATCCTGACCCATCCAGCCATGAATGCACCGCTTGCTCTGGTTCACCCGGAGCCCCGGCTGGGAGGGAGAAGTTGAAGGCCCTGGTCCTGGACCCGGGTCTGGTCGCCGCAGGCCACCGCCGCCGGATCCGCCGGACATCCGCCTCGGCCGGCCCGCCCCTGCCTCTCGCCGTCTGCGAGGTCCGCGACCTGGCGCCTCCGGCGCCCGGCTGGGTGCTGGTGCGGCCGTCCCTGTCCGGCATCTGCGCGACCGACCTCGATCTCCTCTTCCGCCGGGAGCAACCGTCGATCCTCAGTGCGTACGAAGCCCGCCGCACCGTTGTGCCTGGCCATGAGGTGGTCGGCGTCGTGGAGCGAGCGGCAGGCACCGCCTGGGTGCGCGCACCGGCTACCGCCGCACCGTTCTGGCCCAAGGCGAGTTCGTGGAGGCGGTTGAAATCCCGCTGCCGCGCCCCGGCGAAGAGGTGCGCGTCTACAAGGTCAGCAAGCGCCGCGAAGAAGACATTTCCTCGGTGCTGGGCGTCTTTCGCCTCCGACTCGAGAACGGCCGGGTGCGCGAGCTGCGCGCGGGGTTCGGTGGCATGGCGGCGACCCCGGTGCGCGCGACCGCGCTGGAGCAGGCGGTGACCGGCCGGCCCTGGACCCGGGCCACTGTGGAGGGCGGGATGGCGGCATTGGACGCGTCACTGCATGCCGATCAGCGACATGCGCGCCTCGGCCGCCTATCGCGCAACGGTTGCGCGCAACCTGGTCCTGAAACTGTGGCTGGAAACGTCCGGACAGGATGTGCGGACCCGCGTGGAGGCGCTCGCTGCATGAGCCATATGGCAACCGCGGTGGTGGGCCGGGAAACCCCCCACGACAGCGCGGCAAAGCACGTCAGCGGCACGGCCATCTACATCGACGACCTGCCGGAGCCGCGCGAACTGCTGCACGCCTACATCAAGCTTTCGGAGCATGCGCACGCGCGGATAAAGGCGCTGGATCTGTCGCGCGTTGCGGAAGCGCCGGGCGTGGCGGCGGTGATGTGCGCGCGCGACGTGCCGGGCGTGAACGACGTCGGCCCCGCTTTTCCCGGTGACCCGATTTTTGTCGACGAGCTGGTCGAGTATCACGGCCAGAGCCTGTTCGCCGTGGCCGCCGACAGCATTCAGCAGGCGTATCACGCCGCGACGCTCGCCCATGTTGAGTACGACGTGCTGCACCCGGTGCTGACCATCGACGAGGCGATGGAGCAGCAGCTGTTCGTGCTGCCCACGCAGGTAATGCGGCGCGGCGACCCGGAAACGGCGCTGCTCGCTGCACGCCATCGGCTACATGGCCGCGTGTATCTCGGCGGCCAGGAACATTTTTACCTGGAGGGCCAGGTCGCCATGGCGGTGCCGGGCGAGGACGACGACATGCACGTCTACTCGTCCACCCAGCATCCGTCCGAGGTCCAGCACCTTGTTGCGCGTGCGTTGGCGATCCCCGACCATGCGGTCGTGTGCGAGACGCGGCGCATGGGCGGTGGTTTTGGCGGCAAGGAGAGCCAGGCGTCGCAGATTGCGGTCATCGCCGCCTTGCTGGCCGCGCGCACGCGGCGCCCGGTAAAGCTGCGGCTCGATCGCGACGACGACATGATTCTGACCGGCAAGCGCCACCATTTCCGCATCGACTACGACGTGGGGTTCGACGCCCAGGGCCGCATCCAGGCGATCGCCTTCGAGTTCGCCGGCGGCTGCGGCTTCTCGCCCGACCTGTCCGCGGCGATCAACGACCGCACGATGTTTCACGCGGACAACGCCTATTGGTTTCCGCACGTACAGATTACCTCGTATCGTTGCAAGACGCACACGGTCAGCAACACCGCGTTCCGCGGCTTCGGCGGTCCGCAGGGGATGTTCGGCATCGAGCACGTGCTGGACGAGATCGCGCGCCATCTGGATCTCGACCCATTGGAAGTGCGGCGGCGGAATTTCTACGGCATCGGCGAGCGCAACATCACGCCGTACCACATGACCGTGGAGGACAACGTCATCCACCAGCTCGTGGACGAGCTTTCTCGATCTGCTGAGTACGATGCCCGACGGCAGGTGGTGCAGAAATTCAATGCGGAAAACGAGTGGGTAAAGCGCGGGCTGGCGCTGACGCCGGTCAAATTCGGCATTTCGTTCACCTTGATTCATCTGAACCAAGCCGGCGCGCTGGTGCACGTCTACACGGACGGCAGCGTCATGCTGAACCACGGCGGCACCGAAATGGGCCAGGGCGTCTACATAAAGGTGGCGCAAGTGGTCGGAGAAATTTTCGGCATTCCGGTGGAGCGTGTCAAAATCACGGCGACCAGCACGGCAAAAGTCCCCAACACCTCGCCCACTGCTGCGTCGTCCGGCAGCGACCTGAACGGCCAGGCCGCGGCGGCGGCAGCGCGAGCCATCCGCGACCGCATGGCCGAAGTCGCGGCCGGCGTGTTCAAAACCACCGCGGACGCGATCCGCTTCGAGAATGGCCACGCGGTCTGCGGCGAGCAGTCCATGGCGTTCGGCGCGTTGGCCCGGCTGTGCCACCAGCAGCGCGTACAACTGTCGCATGCAGGCTACTACCGCACCCCCAAAATCCATTACGACCGCGACCGCCATATGGGCCGGCCGTTCTATTACTTTGCCTATGGCGCGGCGTGCTCCGAAGTGGAGGTGGACACGCTGACCGGAGAGTACCGGGTACAGCGTGTTGACATCCTGCACGATGCCGGGCGATCGCTGAATCCGGCCATCGACATGGGCCAGGTCGAGGGCGGCTTCGTGCAAGGCATGGGATGGCTCACCACCGAGGAACTGTGGTGGGACGAACGCGGCCGGCTCGGCACGCACGCCCCCAGCACCTATAAGATTCCGGTGGCAGGTGACGTCCCCGCGCAGTTTTACGCCAAACTGTGGAGCGCCGGCGAGAACCGCGAGGAGGCCATTTTCCGCTCGAAAGCGACCGGCGAGCCGCCGCTGATGTTGGCGCTGTCGGTGTTCCAGGCATTACGCGACGCGGTGGCCTCGGTCGGCCACGGTTCGGTGACGCTGGACGCGCCGGCCACGCCGGAGCGGGTGCTGCTGGCCATCGAGGCGCGGCGCGCGGCGCATCAGGCGGTGCTGCCGAGGGCCGCCGAATGACGTCCTGGATCGACTCTTTGAGCGCTCACGCCCGCGATGGGGTAGCCGGCGGTACTGGTCACTGTGCTCGAATGCGCGCGGCTCCACGCCGCGCGAGGCCGGCACCAAAATGGTCGTCAGCGCGAACGGCTTGCACGGCACGATTGGCGGCGGACGGCTGGAGCACGAGTGCGTGCTGGCCGCGCGCTCGCTGCTGGAGGGAAACAACGACGGTCCGGTGCTGCGGGAATATCCGCTCGGCCCGGCGCTGGGCCAGTGCTGCGGCGGCCACGTGCGCGTACTGCTGGAGCCGGTGCTGCCACCCGCCTGGCAGATCGCGCTGTTCGGCGCCGGCCATGTGGGTCAGGCGTTGACGAAACTGCTGGCTGACCTGCCGTGCCGGGTGCGCTGGATCGATGGGCGCAGCGATGCATTCCCCGCCTCGCTTCCCCTGAACGTCGTGCCGACGCAGGCGGAACAACCCGAGGCCGAAGTTACGAAACTGCCGGACGGTGCGAGCGCGCTGGTGATGACGCATGACCACGCGCTCGACTACCGCATCGTCTCCGCCTGCCTGGCGCGAAAGGATATGCGGTTTGTGGGGCTGATCGGCTCGGCCACCAAGGCCGCCCGCTTCCGCTCGCGTCTCGCTCGCGACGGATTTGCGGGCGGGACCATTGCGCGGCTCGTGTGCCCCATCGGGCTGCCGGAAACCGGCGGCAAGCTGCCGGCCGAAATAGCCATTTCCGTTGCCGCCCAGCTTTTGCAGATCCGTGACGCCGCGATCGCCACGGCTTCCCCGGCGGAGAACGTGCGCGACAACGTGCTCACGCTGCCCGCACGCGGCTGCGGCGAGGCGCAAAATTGCAACGGCTGCCGGGAAGCCACAGGATGACTCACGAAGACCTGATGCGCCGCGCCATCGCCCTCTCGGCGGAAAAGATGCAGCAGGGCGCGGGCGGCCCGTTCGGCACAGTGATTGCCCGCGACGGCAAAATCGTTGCCGAGGGCTGGAACCAAGTCACCTCGACCAACGATCCGACCGCGCATTCCGAAGTCGTGGCGATCCGTCGCGCCTGCGAGGCGATCGGCAGCTTCGACCTGTCCGGGCACGAGATTTATGCCAGCTGCGAGCCCTGCCCGATGTGTCTCGCCGCCATCTATTGGGCGCGGCTGGACCGTATATGGTTTGGCAACGACCGCACCCAAGCTGCAGCAATCGGATTCGACGACGAGTTTTTGTACCGCGAACTGCCGAAGCCGATTGCGGCACGGGCGATCCCGACCGCGTCGCTGCTGCCCGAGGAAGCGCACGCCGCCTTCGATGCCTGGGTGCAAAAGCCAGACAAGGTGGCATACTGACATGACACCCCGACTCGCGCTGACCGGCATCACCAAGCGTTACGCCACGACACTGGCCAATGACGGCGTGGACCTAACGGTCATGCCGGGCGAAGTGCATGCGCTGCTGGGCGAAAACGGCGCCGGTAAGAGCACGCTGGTGAAAACCATTTATGGCATCGTGCAGCCGGACGCGGGCCGCATCCAGTGGGAGGGTCGCGAGACCGCCATTCCCAATCCGAACGCCGCCCGCGCGCTCGGCATCGGCATGGTGTTTCAGCATTTTTCCCTGTTCGAGAGCCTGACGGTTGCGGAAAACATCGCACTCGGCCTGGGCACGAAGGAACCGATGGGCACGTTATCGAGGCGCATCGGCGAGGTGTCGCGCCGCTACGGGCTCGCGGTCGAGCCGGACCGGCACGTGCATCACCTATCGGTGGGCGAGCGGCAGCGCGTCGAAATCGTACGCTGCCTGCTGCAGGAACCGAAACTGCTGATCATGGACGAGCCCACCAGCGTGCTGACACCGCAGGAGGTGGACGACCTGTTCGTGGTGCTGCGCCGGCTTTCCTCGGAGGGTTGCAGCGTCCTGTACATCAGCCACAAGCTCGACGAGATCATGGCGATCTGCGAGACCGCCACCGTGCTGCGCGCCGGCCGCGTCTCCGGCCACGCGAGTCCCCAGAGAAGTTCGGCGCGGGAACTGGCCGAAATGATGACCGGCAGCACCCTGCCCACCCCACGTCGTCACGGCGCGGCACAACTCGGAACGCCGTGCCTGGTGATCACGAAACTGACCCTGCCCTCTGACGAGCCGTTCGGGACCAACCTGCGGGACGTGTCCCTGGAGTTACGCGCGGGCGAAGTGATGGGCATCGCCGGCGTGGCCGGCAATGGCCAGAAAGAATTTCTGACCGCGCTGTCCGGCGAGCGTCGCGCCCCGAACGCAGCCGCCGTGCGCCTGTGCGACCAGGATGCGGGCCGGGCCGGGCCGGCGGCGCGGCGGCGCATGGGGCTGGCGTTCATTCCGGAGGAACGGCTGGGCCGCGGCGCGGTGGGCGACATGTCGCTGGCCGAGAACGGTTTGCTGACGGCGTGGTGGCGCGACCTCGCCAGTGGTGGCTGGTTGCGCGGCGGCGCCATCCGCCGTTTCGCTGCCAAAGTGTTCAAGCAGTACAACGTAAAGGCCGCCGGCATCGGCGCGCTCGCGTCCAGTCTGTCGGGCGGCAACATGCAGAAATTCATTGTCGGCCGCGAGGTGGAACAGGCGCCGCGCGTGCTGCTGGCCGCGCACCCGACCTGGGGCGTGGACATCGGCGCCACGCTGTCGATCCGCCAAAATCTGCTCGACCTCGCCGAGCAAGGTGTGGGCGTGCTGGTGGTCAGCGAAGATCTGGCCGAGCTGTTCGAAATCTGCGATCGCATTGCCGTGCTGAGCGAAGGCCGGCTTTCGGCCCCGCTCCCGGTCGCCGGAACCAGTGCCGAGCAGGTCGGTCTGCTGATGGGCGGCCATCACGGCGCTCACCCTGTTGCCGCCCCCATCGTTCCGGAGTTGGCGCATGCGCATTAGTCTCGTTCGCCGCGCGGAACCCGCGCGGGCGATGATGTGGCTGTCGCCGGTTCTGGCCGCGGTGCTGTCGGTGCTCGCTATGGGCATCCTGTTCGCGCTGCTCGGGCGCTCGCCATTGACGGGGCTGAACGTGCTGTTCATTTCCCCCCTGTCCAGCGTCGACAATTTGGCGGAGCTGGGCCTGAAGGCGACGCCGTTGCTGCTCTGCGCCATAGGCATCGCCGTGGGCGTGCGCGCGCAAGTGTGGAACATCGGCGCGGAAGGCCAGTTCACCATGGGCGCCATCGCCGCCGGCGGCGTGGCGCTGGCACTCGGCGGCGGCGACCATTGGTGGGTACTGCCGCTGATGTTTCTGGCCGGCATTATCGGAGGTGCAATCTGGGCCGGCGTGCCCGCGCTCCTGAAAACCCGGTTCAATGCTCACGAAATTCTCACTACGCTGATGCTGACCTACGTGGCGCTGCAATTCCTCAGCTTTCTCGTGCGCGGGCCGTGGCGCGATCCGCAGGGCATGAATTTTCCGCAGACCCGCCAGTTCGATGACGATGCGATGCTGCCGATGCTGATCGCGGGCACCAGGTTGCACATTGGTGCGCTGGTTGCCCTGGCGGCGGTGCCGCTGGCCTGGGTGCTGCTGGGCCGCACGCTGATGGGCTTTCAGATCCGGGTGGTCGGGCTCGCCCCTGCGGCAGCGCGCTACGCCGGCTTTTCCGACACCGGCGTGATCTGGTTCTGCCTGCTGCTGTCCGGCGGCCTGGCCGGAGTGGCCGGCATGCTGGAAGTGGCCGGCCCGGACGGGCAGCTTACGCCCAGCATCTCGCCTGGGTACGGGTTCGCCGCCATCATCGTTGCTTTCCTGGGCCGGCTCAATCCGCTGGGGATATTGTTTGCAAGCCTGCTGATGGCACTGCTCTATCTCGGCGGCGAGCAGTTGCAGCTATCCATGCAGCTGCCCGTCGCGGTCACCGGCGTCGTGCAAGGCTTATTGCTGTTCTTTCTGCTGGCCTGCGACGTGCTGATCAATTTCCGCGTCCGTATCGTGTCAGGCCGCCCGGCAGTGGTGCTGCGTCATGCATGATCCGGTGTTCTTCGTGGCCATCGTGGTTGCGACCTTGCAGGCGGCCACCCCGCTCATGCTGGCCGGCATCGGCGAACTGGTCGCCGAACGCTCCGGGGTGTTGAACCTGGGCGTGGAGGGCATGATGCTGGTCGGCGCGTCGGCCGGCTTCGTGACCACGGCCGCTTCGGGCAACCTGCTGCTGGGCCTCATCGCCGCCGCCGTGGGGGGCATGGTTATGGCCGGGGGTTTCGCTATCCTGACGCTGTTCCTGCTGGCCAACCAGGTCGCGACCGGGCTGGCCCTGACCATTTTTGGCGTCGGACTCTCGGCGCTCATGGCTGCCTCGTTCCAAAGCCTGCCCGTGGTCGGTCTGAGCGCCACCCTGTGGCCGAACGCGGCGCACGCCTCGCCGGTGGTGCAGCAGCTCATGCTGCTCGACCCGCTGGTGTGGCTGGCGATCCTGTCGCCGTTCGCAGTCGGCGCGTTTTTGGCGCGCACACGGGCCGGACTGGTGTTGCGCGCGGTCGGTGAGAAGTCATGAAGTGGCGCACGCGCTCGGCTATTCCGTGCGTGCCGTGCGGCTGGCCGCGGTGCTGTTCGGTGGCGCCATGGCGGGCCTGGGCGGCGCCTACCTGTCCGTGGACCTCACGCCGATGTGGACCGACAACATGGTGGCGGGGCGCGGCTGGATCGCGCTGGCGCTGGTGGTGTTTTCCACCTGGAAGCCGCTGTGGCTGGCACTGGGGGCGCTGCTGTTCGGGTTCGTAACCATCGCCCAGTATTACGCGCAGGCGCTCGGTCTCGCGGTCAATCCGCAATTGCTGGCGATGCTGCCGTACCTGGTGACGGTTCTTGTGCTGGTGCTGATTTCTCGCGACCGGGTGCGGCTGAAACTGGCCGCGCCGGCGGCACTGGGCAAAGCGTTCCACGCCACCGCCTAGACGCCATCTACGCTGGATTGCTCGGCCTAACCAGCGCCGTTCGAGCGCGTCGTCTGCAAGAGGAGTTTTGAAAGATGACCCAAGTGGCTTTTGTCGGGCTGGGAATCATGGGCCGCCCCATGGCGGGGCATCTGATCGCCGGCGGACACACTCTGCACCTGTTTGATATAGCCCCGATACCGCAGGAGCTGGTCGACAAGGGTGGCAAAAAATGCGCCTCGGCCAAAGAGGCCGCGCAGCAGGCTGAAATTGCCATCACCATGGTTCCCGACACGCCGCATGTCGATGCAGCCCTGTTCGGGCCCGAAGGCGTCGGCGCCGGCCTGCAAAAAGGCAAGATCGTCGTCGATATGAGCTCGATCTCGCCGATTGCCACGAAGGATTTTGCGCGCCGTATCAACAATCTGGGTTGCGACTATCTGGACGCCCCGGTCTCCGGCGGCGAGGTCGGAGCCAAGCAGGCGACGCTGACCATCATGGTGGGCGGGCCGCAATCAGCGTTCGACAAAGTCAAACCGCTGTTCGACCTGATGGGCAAGAACATCACGCTGGTGGGCGGCAACGGCGACGGCCAGACCACCAAAGTGGCCAACCAGATCATTGTCGGCCTGACCATCGAGGCGGTGGCCGAAGCGCTACTGTTCGCCAGCAAAGCCGGAGCCGACCCTGCAAAAGTGCGTGCCGCCCTGATGGGCGGGTTTGCCTCCTCGCGCATTCTGGAATTGCACGGCGAGCGCATGATCCAGCGGCGTTTCGACCCCGGCTTTCGCATCGAGCTGCACCAAAAAGATCTGAACCTCGCCTTGCAGGGCGCGCAGGCGCTGGGGATCGCCTTGCCGAACACCGCCGGCACGCAGCAGCTTTTCAATGTTGCTGCGGCGCTCGGCGGCAAGGCGTGGGATCATTCCGGATTGCTGAAAGCGCTGGAGGCAATGGCCGGTGGTCACGAAGTGGGGGTCCGCAAGCACATCGACGAACCGGTGGACGGATGATGGCAGAACCCTGTGCCGGCGATCCCCTTGCCGCGCTCGTGCTGTGCGGCGCGCACCGAGCGGATCGCGTCATGGTGGCCGGTCGCTGGGTAGTGGAGGACGGACATATACCCGGCCTCGACCTCCCGGCTTTGATGCAACGGCAGGTGGCCGAGGCCCCCGGGATGGTCGCGGCCTGTAGCACGCCCTGAACGCGGACGAGGTCGACGGCTCTCATCAAGTGAAGGGCAGACCGGGCGGCTATTCGATGCGCTTGGTGTCCATTGCGCAACCCTGAGCCGGGCGCACCGTTCGAGAACGAGACCGAGGCATAAACGCGCGAGAGGCCGGAGTGGGACGCATCTATCGTCGGCAGGTCCTGCTCTCCAGCGTCGCCCTTGCCTGCGTGAGCCGCGCCGAGGCCATGACCATTACGGGCGCGCTGCCCTGGTCACCCAACCAGGCCTATCCGCCACAGCCTGTCGGCCCCGGCCCCTGGCAGTTCTTCACGGCTGAGGAAGGGGCCGCCGTTGAGGCGCTCGTTGATCGCCTGATTCCGCCCGACCCCGACACACCCGGTGGCCGCGACAGCGGCTGCGCCGTTTTTATCGATCGCCAACTCGCAGGCTCCTATGGAAAATCCGCGGGCCTGTACATGCGCCCGCCATTTCGCGAAGGGTCCAAGGAGCAGGGTAACCAGTCCGCGCTGACTCCCGCGCAACGCTACCGCGCCGCACTTGCCGCACTGGATGCACATTGCCGTGCTGCGTTCGCGGGCAAGAATTTCGCTCAGCTGACAGGTGATCAGCAGGACGCGCTTATCCACGGCCTTGAGGACAACACGCTGCAGCTCGAGGGCACCAGCGGTCTGGCGTTCTTCGAAATCCTCATCAAGGACACGCAGTACGGCTTCTTCGCCGACCCGATCTATGGCGGGAACAAGGACATGGTTGCGTGGAAGATGATCGGTTTTCCCGGCGCCCGGTACGATTATCGCGACTGGGTCGAGCGTCACAACGAGACCTACCCTCTGCCGCCGATGAGTATCCGAGGCCGCCCGGCGTGGAGCCGGTAGACCATGCCGCGCAAGCTGCCCGCGAAAGACGTGGTTATCGTCGGGCTCGGCTGGACCGGTTCCATCCTCGCGCACGAATTAACCGACGCCGGTCTCGAAGTCGTCGCCATCGAGCGAGGCCCTTGGCGCGATACCGCTTCCGACTTCCCGCCCGCCTACGCCCCCGACGAGCTCCGGTACCGTATCCGGCACGACCTTTTCCTCCGGCCAGCACAGAACACTCTGACGTTCCGCAACAGCCGCGGGCAGGAGGCGCTGCCCATCCGAACCTGGGGCGCCTTCATGCTCGGCAATGGCGCCGGTGGCGCGGGTGTGCACTGGAATGCGGAGACCTGGCGCTTCCTGCCGTCCGACTTCGTCCTGCGCTCCCATCTCACCCAGCGATACGGCGAAAAGTTCCTGCCCGACGACATGACCATTCAGGATTGGGGCGTCACCTACGATGAGCTCGAACCGTACTACGACCGTTTCGAGTATCTGTGCGGCACGTCAGGCACGGCCGGCAATCTAAAAGGCGTCGTCCAGGCCGGCGGCAACCCTTTTGAGGGCCCTCGCTCGCGCCCCTACCCGACCCCGGCGCAGAAGCAGCCGTTCAGTCATACCCTGTTCGCCGAGGCAGCGCGCCAGATGGGCTACCACCCATTTCCACAGCCTTCGGGCAACCTTTCGCAATCCTACACCAACCCGCTCGGCGTGACCCTCGGTCCCTGCACCTATTGCGGCTTCTGCGAGTGGTTCGGATGCGGGAACTATTCCAAAGCTAGCCCGCAGACCACGCTTCTGCCCGTGCTCGTCCGCAAGCCGAATTTCGAGGCCCGTACCGAGTGCGAGGTCACCCGCATCACGCTCGACAGCACCGGCAAGCGCGCGACCGGCGTGATCTATGCCGACAGCTCCGGCGAGGACTGGGAGCAACCGGCCGAGCTCGTGCTACTCTGCGCCTTTTCGGTGTTCAACGTGCAGCTGCTGCTGCTCTCCGGCATCGGCGAACCGTATGACCCGCAGACCGGTAAGGGTCAGATCGGCCGCAACTTCAGCCACCAGACCGTGTCCAGCGCTATCGCATTCTTTGACCGGAAGAAATTCAATTTCAATCCGTTTATCAGCTCCGGCGCGATCGGCATGTGCATCGACGAATTCAACGGCGACAATTTCGACCACTCGAGCCTCGGCTTCGTGGGCGGCGGCTACATGGGTCAGGTGCAAACCAACGGCCGACCGATCGAGAGCATGCAAATCCCTCCCGGCATCCCGGCTTGGGGCAGCCAGTGGAAGCAGGCCGTTCGCGACAACTATCTCAGCACCGTATACGCCGGCGCCGGCGTGCACGGCTCGTGCTACAGTTACCGCGAGAACTGTCTCGACCTGGATCCAACATACCAGGACCGCTTCGGCCGCCCGTTGCTGCGCCTGACGATGAATTTTCATGACAACGAGCTTAGGATGAGCGCCTTTCTCACCGACAAATATGCGGAGATCCTGCAGCGAATGGGAGCGAAACAGGTCGTGAAAAAGCCCCGCATCGGCCCGTACAGCATCGTGGATTACCAGACATCCCACCTCTGCGGCGGCGCCATCATGGGCTCCGATCCCGGCTCATCCGCCCTGAACACGTATCTGCAAAGCTGGGACGTGCCGAACCTCTTTGTCTTCGGCATGACCGCGTTCCCGCAGAACGCCGGCTACAATCCTACCAATACGGTCGGCGCGCTCGCCTTCCGCACGGCGGAAGCAATCCGCACGCGGTATCTGAAAAGTCCCGGCGCGCTGCTCCATGCCTAGGCCGCCGAAGCCGGGCTTCGCTCCGCAGGCGGGAAAGGCCGCCCCTCGAACGCTTGCGCGGCTGATCGCCGGCGCGACTCTTGCCCTCATCGTCACCGCGTGTCGCCAGCACACACCCTCAGACCAGTCCACCACCCAAGACCCTCAGAACTTCGAAACCATCGAGCGGGGTGCGTACCTCACCGTTCTCGGCGATTGCGCCGCATGCCACCAGGAGCCAGGCACCAGCCGGAGGTTTGCCGGGGGGCGTCCCATCGAAACACCGTTCGGGACCATCCTGGCGCCCAACATCACGCCCGACCGAGAGACTGGCATCGGCGCCTGGTCCGACGCCGATTTCGTGAACGCGCTCGTCGCCGGCAAAGGCAAGGGAGGCAAGCATCTGTATCCCGCCATGCCCTACGTGTACTTCACGCACATTACCCACGACGATGCGTTGGCGATGCGCGCCTACCTGCAGACCGTCCCCGCGGCGCACCACGAGGTGGTATCCAACCAGCTACCGTTCCCGTTCGATATCCGCGCCTCGATGATCGGCTGGAACGCCCTGTTCTTCACTGCGGGCGCCTTTCGGCCGGACGCGAACAAGTCGGCGGAATGGAACCGCGGGGCCTATCTGGTCGAAGGCCTCGGCCATTGCGGTGCCTGCCATACCCCCAAAAACCTGCTTGGCGCCGACGAGGCCAGCATGACCCTGCGGGGATACGCGATCCAAGGCTGGTTCGCCCCCGCGATCACCAACGATGCCCGAAACGGACTTGGCGGCTGGTCCGTGGATGACATTGTCGCCTATCTGCAGAGCGGCCATAATCGCATCGCCGCTGCCTCCGGCCCGATGGCGGAGGAAATCGAGCTTTCCAGCGCGCACATGAAGCAGCCGGACCTCCGCGCCATCGCCGTCTACCTGAAGGACGGGCCTGCGCCTGCCGACAACGCGAAACCTCTCGCCGCCGAAGACGCCCGCATGAAATCCGGTGCTGCGATCTATGCCGACGAATGTTCAGCCTGCCATGCGCCTGATGGCAAAGGAGTTGCCGGCCTGTTCCCGACACTGAACGGCGCCCCGGTCGTGCAATCGAGCGACCCCGCCTCGCTTATCCGCGTCGTGTTGGAGGGGGCTCGAAGCGCTTCCACCGCGAGCGCGCCGACCGCTCCCGCAATGCCCGCATTCGGCTGGCTGATGACGGACGCGCAAGTGGCCGACGTGGTGACATATATCCGCAATGCCTGGGGAAATGCCGCAGCGCCGGTGACGAACGGCGATGTTCGCGGCGCTCGAGACAAGCTCGCGCGGCGCGCGGACTGAGGCGAGTAGGGCACCCCTCACCAACAGAATTCGAAGCGGAGTCTGTCTCGGCGACAGAAGCAACCCCGGCTTCCGCCGAGGCTTATGCACATTGGATGGACCGGAGCCACCATGTTCAACAAAATGCGCCGCACTCTGCTGACCGCCGCAGCCGGCCTTGCGACGGTCGCGGCGGCGCCTGAGCCGCGGCGGGGGAACGAAGGCGCGAGCGATCCCGGGCCGCGCGATCCGATGCGGGATGCGGAGAACCCGGACCTGTTGGCGGCGCCAAAAACCGATCACGGCACACTCGCGAACGCCCGCTTCTCGTTCTCCGACGCGCACAATCGAGTCCAGGAAGGCGGCTGGGCGCGCGAGGTGACGCAGCGGGAACTGCCGGTCGCCAAGGAGATAGCCGGCGTCGACATGCGGCTCACCGCGGGCGGCGTACGCGAGCTGCATTGGCACAAGCAAGCCGAATGGTCGTACATGATTTATGGTGCCGCGCGCATTACCGCCGTGGACCAGGACGGGCGCAACTTCGTGGACGATGTAGAGGCCGGCGATCTCTGGTATTTCCCCGGCGGCGTGCCGCATTCCATTCAGGGGCTTGAGCCGGACGGGTGCGAGTTCCTGTTGGCCTTTCCCGACGGTGTGTTTTCCGAGAACGACACTTTCTTGCTGTCCGACTGGTTCGCCCATGTGCCGCGTTCGGTCCTGGCGAAGAATTTTGGCGTTCCCGAGAGTTCCTTCGATCAAATTCCTGGCAAGGAGCTGTACATCTTCCAGAGCGCCGTGCCCGGACCGCTGGCTGCGGACCGGCCCGCCTCGCCGCAGGGCGGCGTGCCGACGAGCTTCAAGCACGCGATGAGCGCGCAAGTGCCCGAGGTAACAAAATTTGGCTCGGTGCGGATCACCGACAGCGCGAATTTTCCCATCTCCGATGAGATCGCCGCGGCGTTGGTGGAAATCCTGCCGGGCGGGATGCGCGAGATGCATTGGCATCCCTTCGCCGACGAGTGGCAGTATTGGCTGGCTGGCCAGGCCCGCATGGGCGTGTTCGCTTCGGGCGGGAAGGCGCGGACCTTCGATTTTCGCGCCGGCGACGTGGGCTATGTCGAAAAGAGCAACGCGCACTGGATCGAGAACACCGGGGGCGAGACCGTGCAGTACCTGGAACTGTTCCGGTCGGATCGATACACGGACATTTCCGGAGATCAGTGGCTGGCACTGACGCCGCCGGAACTTGTGCAGGCGCACCTGAGGTTGCCGCAAGAGGCGATGGCGGCACTGCGGAAAGTGAAGGTGCCGGTGGTGGGGTCCTGATAGGATTCGGCTGAACCGCTGGTTTACCATCGCGCTGCCATGATATGGGCGCCTCATGAGCGCCGCCCTCCAAACCGCCGCGCCGCCTGCCGCCACCGCCCCGGTGCCGGTGGCCGAAATTCTGGCCATCATCCGCGAATACGTCGAGGCGAGCCGGTTCGACGCTGCCGACCGGCTGCTCGGCCACCTTTTGGCCGCGCATCCGAGACACCCGGAGTTGCTGCACCTCTCCGGCTTCATCGCCTTCAAGCGCAACAGGCCCGAGCAGGCCGCCACCCTCATGGAGCAGGCGCTCGCCGCGGGCGCCAATGCGCCGCGGCAGCTCTGCAATCTGGCGGAAGTCTACCGCCTGCTCGGCCGCACCGACGAGGGATTGGCCGCGATCCGCCGGGCGGCGGCGCTGTCTCCTACCGACGCCGTGTGCCATTTCAACGAGGCCATGCTGCACTACGAGCGGCTGGATACGGATGCCTGCATCCGGGCCGCTCGCCGTGCCATCGCGCTGCGTCCCGACATGCCGGAAGCGCATATGCGTCTGGGCCAGACCCTTCTGCTGACCGGCGACTTCCAAGAAGGGTGGCAAGAGTACCGAATGGCGCTATCGCATCGCCGGCGCGCAGCCGCTGATGCCAGCACCCTTCGTGGCCCGCGGCGCACGCCCGCAATGGGACGGCAAGGAGCTGGAAGCAGGGAAGATTTTGTTGCTGGTCGCGGACCAGGGTTTTGGCGACGTGCTGATGTTTTCCCGCTATCTCCCCTGGGCCCTGGCGCGGGCCAAACGGACGGTGGTGGCGTGCTCCGCCGAAATGCTTCCGCTGCTGGCCCGGCTGTTCCCGGGGCCGTCGTATCACGGACGCTGGGACGACATTCCGGACTACGCGGCGTTCTGTCCGTTTTCCGGCCTGCCCCGCCTGGCCGGTACGAATGCCGGCAACATACCTGCCGAGATCCCGTATGTCCGGCCCGATCCGGCCCGCGTCCAGGCAATGCGGGCTTGGCTCGACCCGCACACGCCAGCCGGGCATCGCCGGGTCGGCATCGCCTGGGCCGGGCGCCCTACCCATAACAATGATCGCAATCGCACCGTCCCACTCTCCACCCTCTTCCCGCTGGCCTCGGTCCCGGGCCACGTTTTCGTGTCCCTGCAAAAAGGCCCGGCCAAGAACCAGCTTGCCGAGTGGCCCGGAAAAGTCCCGCCGCTGGACGCCGACCCGCTGCTACAGACGTTCGACGACACCGCGGCGCTAGTTGAAAACCTCGATCTGGTGGTGTGCGTCGATACCTCCGTGGGGCACGTGGCGGGCGCTTTGGGCAAGCCGGCCTGGGTGCTGCTGCCGTTTGCGCCGGACTGGCGCTGGATGATCGGGCGGATGGATACGCCCTGGTACCCGTCGCTGCGCCTGTATCGCCAGCCGCGGGCAAAGGAGTGGGGCAACGCGGTGGAGCACATCATGGAGGATTTTGCCCGCCTGGCACCGATCGGTTCGGCTGGTCAGCCCGCGCCTACCCCGGCGTGAGCTTACAAACACCGCACCAGATCGGCTAGCGGCAGGCGCGACCGCGCCGTCCGGGCCGCGGTCAGCACGGCGCGGACGTCCGCCGTTGCCTGCGCGAAATCGCGATTTACCACGACGTGGTCGAATTCGCCCGCGTGGCTGATCTCAGCCCGGGCGGCGGCCATGCGCCGGGCGATTTCCGCCTCGTCGTCCCCGCCGCGCGCGCGCAGCCTGGTCTCCAGCTCGGCCATGGATGGGGGCAGCACGAACACGCCCACCACGTCGCCCGGCAGAGCGGCACGCAACAGGCGAAAGCCCTGCCAGTCGATATCGAACAGCACGTCCCGGCCCGCGGCCAAGGCGGCCTCCACCGGCGCGCGCGGAGAACCGTAGCCGCGGCCGAATACAGTGGCCCACTCCAGCAAGGCCCCCGACTCCGCCATGCGGGAGAATTCCTCGGGGGAGCGGAAGAAGTAGTGGACCCCCTCCACCTCGCCCGGCCGGGGAGCGCGGGTGGTGACACTGACGGACAGCGCCAGCATCGGCTCGGCCGCGAGCAAGGCTTGGGCAATGGAGCTTTTGCCGGCACCGGACGGGGCTGCAAGGACTAGGCACACGCCGCGGCGGGTCAGTGTCTCAGCGTCCATCGGCGGCAGTCATGCTGGGCACGGCCCTCTTCCTATACCCCGGGTCTTCCCGCTGCGCCACCGGGCCGCATACGGACGTGGCGCGTCAGAGTGATCAGCAGCCGCGCACCCTCGGCGGTACGGCGAGTTCCGGGGCCAGAGCGGCCGCGACCTCGCAGGCACTGCGGCGGCGATGCCCCGGGAGGGTCGGCTGCCGGCCAAGCATGAGCCGAAGCACGCCTCCGCCGGCCAGTGGCAGCCTCAGCAAGCCCAGCAGCCGCATCTGGTGCGCCAGCGGCCCCGGCGTGGTTCCGGCAATGATGTTGGCACCCAGCTCGGCTACCCGCGCGCGATATCCGGCGGCCAGGTCGGGAGTATAGGAATGATATAGACCCACCGCCGTGGACCAGTCGCCTCCGGCATCCCCGTCGTGCAGGCTGCGCAGGAAACGGGCGGCATAAAGGGCGTTGTCAAAAGGATCGAACGCCTCGGCCAAGGTGGCGAAAGCCTGCGGGTGGTACTGCAGATTCACCTGCAGGCAGCCGGCGTCGAGGAAATGAACGCCGCGCCGGGGCGCTGTCACCGCCCAGGCCACGGCCGCCTGGATGGTCGGAAAGGCATAATCCGTGCCGTCCGCGTCGATGCTCCAGGGCCACGGTCGATACACCCTGTCCACATCCGGGCGGCCAGTCTCCGCCAAGGCGATCTTGCCCATCAGCCCGTCCGGAACGCCCTCCAGTGCCCCCGCGATCGCAGCAGCCATTACGCAGCGTTGCACGGGCGATCCGTCCTGCGGGAACACGCGCCGCGCCTGGGCGCCGGTGGCCGCGATCAGCGTCAGCAAAGCTGCCGCCAGCAGGGAGCGCATCAGCTCCCGGTCGGCAGTAGTTTCACCCGTCGTCCGTCCACCCCCAGCGCGATGCGTCCCGCCTTCAGCGCTATCGCATCGCGGCCAAATACCTCGTGGCGCCATCCATGGGCCGCGGCAATGTCGGGAGCGTCATCGGCGGCGATGCGGTCGATATCTTCGGACGATGCCACCAGGCGGGGCGCCACATGATGCTGCTCGCAATTAGCCGCCAGCAGCACTTTCAAAAGAGCTACCAGCGCCGGCGACGGGCGTGGCCCGTCGCGGCCATTCGGGACCGCGGGCAGCGCTTCGTCGGGCAGCGCTTTTGCGACGGCGATCGCCGACAGCAGCGAGGCGCCGGTGCGGCCCTCGGCAAAGCCGCGCGTAATGCCCCGTATCCGGCCCAGTGCCTCGGGATCGGTGGGGGCAGTGGCAGAGATTTCCAGCAGCGCTTCGTCCTTCAGCATGCGCCCGCGCGGCACGTTGGCATTTTGCGCCTCGCGCTCGCGCCAGGCAGCGACTGCCCTCAACACGCCCAGCATTCTCCGGTTGCCGGTGCGCGGGCGCAGCCGCTCCCACATGCGCTCGGGATCGGGACGATAAGTGGCGGGATCGGCCAGTTCGGCCATTTCCTCCGCCACCCAGGCGAGCCGCCCGTCGCGCTCCAGCCGCTCGCAGAGGCGCTGGTAGACGAGGCGCAGCCAGGTCACGTCCGCCGCCGCGTAGGCGATCTGGGCCGGCGACAGCGGCCGTCGGCTCCAGTCGGAAAAGCGGTGCGCTTTGTCGATCTGGCCGCCGGCGAGTGCCGAGACCAATGAGTCATAGCCGGCCTGGTCGCCGAACCCGGCCACCATGGCGGCGACCTGGGTGTCGAACAGCGGCCTTGGCGTGTCGCCGAAGCGCAGCACGAAAATCTCGATGTCCTGTCGGGCAGCGTGGAACACCTTGGTCACCGAGGGACCGGCGAGCAGGCGACCCAGCGGGGCCAGGTCGATACCCGGCGCCATGGCGTCGACCACCGCGACCTCGTCCTCTCCCGCCAGCTGCACCACGCAGAGTTCCGGCCAATACGTGCGCTCGCGTATGAATTCGGTGTCTACCGTGACGAATTTCTGATGGGCCAGCCGCGAACACAGGGCAGCGAGGGCGGCGGTGTCGGTGACGAGGGCGGGATTCGGGAAAGCCTCCCGGGTCGGTCGAGCCATGGAACGAGGTTCTACACAGAGCCGCTGCGGCCCGGAAGCGGCGCGGCGGCGCCCCTCGGGGTCCAGCAAACAGTCATCAACTGATCCGCAACCCGCGACCCTCATGCTGACGCGAGGTGCGATGCGTCGGCGCCGGTTTGGTGCTCGGCTGGTCGCAGGTTTGGCCCCTCAAGGTTGGCCCTGGTGCGGTTCTGTGCTGAATCGCCGCCCTTAGTGAGGACGGCTCGGTGCGGATCGCAATCATCGGCGGCGGCTACGTGGGCTTGGTTTCGGGTGCCTGCTTTGCTGAATTCGGCGTCGACGTGGCGATTGTCGAAAGTGACGAGCGGCGCCTTCAGTTGCTGCGCGAGGGAAAAATTCCGATCTATGAGCCGGGTCTCGAACGACTGGTGCACGACAATGCCGCGGCGGGCCGGCTCTCGTTCGGCGCCGATCTGCAGAGGGTCGTGCCAGGCGCGGACGCAGTGTTCATCGCGGTCGGTACGCCGGCACGACGCGGCGACGGTCACGCCGATCTCACTTACGTGTATGCCGCAGCCGAGCAGGTCTCGCGCGCGCTCACCGGTTACACGGTCGTGGTGACCAAGAGCACCGTGCCGGTCGGCACCAGCCGGCGTATCGCAGATATCATCAGGCAAGCACGTCCCGACCTGGATTTCGACGTTGCGTCCAATCCCGAGTTTCTGCGCGAGGGCAGTGCGGTGGCCGACTTCATGCGCCCCGACCGCATCGTCATCGGCACGATGTCCGAACGCGCCCGCCAGGTTCTGCGGCAGCTTTACCGGCCGCTGTATCTGATCGAGACCCCGATCGTGTTCACCGGCCAGGAAACAGCCGAGCTGATCAAATATGCCGCCAATGCCTTTCTCGCCATGAAAATCACGTTTATCAACGAAATGGCTGACCTGTGCGAACGGGTCGACGCCGATGTACATGACGTGGCGCGAGGCATCGGCCTGGACGGCAGGATCGGACGGAAATTCCTCCACGCCGGCCCGGGTTTTGGCGGATCGTGCTTCCCCAAGGACACCCTCGCCCTGATGCGCATCGCGCAGGAGGCCGGGGCACCGAGCCGGCTGGTCGAAACGGTGGTCGATGTGAACGAGGGACGCAAGGCCAGCATGGCGTCGCGGGTGGTCGCCGCCTGCGGTGGCGACGTCCGCGGCAAAACGGTCGCACTGCTGGGCCTCACCTTCAAACCCGAAACCGACGACATGCGCGACGCGCCCTCGCTGGTGATCATCCGACAGCTGATCGAGGGCGGGGCGAGCGTCCGGGCGTTCGACCCGCAGGGAATGGCGCAAGCGCGCCCGCTGCTGCCGCCGCAGGTGGCATATTGCCGCGATGCCTTGGACGCGGCGACCGGGGCTGATGCGGTCGTGGTGACGACCGAATGGAATGAATTTCGCGCCCTGTCGCCGGCACGTCTGCGGCGGGCGATGCGGGGCTCGGTGATGATCGACCTGCGCAACATCTACGATCCGGCGGCCATGCAGGCCGCCGGCCTCTCCTACCATGGCGTAGGGCGCGGCGCGGCCCACCCATCGGGAACGTAGCGGCAGCGTGACATCCTATCCGGACGCCCTCAATCCCGATCTTTTGGATAGGATCCCGCTGGCGGCCAAGGCCGTGCTGGACGTCGGCTGCGGCACCGGCGCGCTGGGGCTGGAGTATCGCCGGCGCAATCCCGCCGCTGTCATGGTCGGCATCGAGCGTGACCCGCGCGCCGCGGCTGTCGCGCGACGCCGCATGCACCATGTGCTCGAAGGCGATATCGAACGGGATCCGTTGCCGTTTCGCGGCAAACTGCCGCAGGGCGGGTTCGATTGCATCATCTATGGCGACATCCTGGAACATCTCGCCGATCCTTGGGCGCTGTTGCGCAGGCAGGTTCAGTCGCTGACTCCGGATGGGGTCGTGCTCGTCTGCATGCCGAATGTCGAGCATTGGAGTTTCGCCGAGCGTCTCTTGCGCGGCACCTGGAGCTACGAGGAAAGGGGGCTGTTCGACCGAACCCACCTGCGCTGGTTCACGCCGGATTTGACCCGTCGTGCGCTCGTCGAAGCCGGCCTGCAGCCGGTCGACGTGGCCGCTCGCACGTTCGACCCTGAAGCAGCCGAGGCGTTTGCGCGGGCCATTCAGCCCGGCCTCCAGCGGCTTGGGATCGACCCCGCGCGCTACCTGGAGCGGGCCAAGCCGCTGCAATATGTCTGGCGGGCGCGCCGTCGACCTCAACCGGTCGTTGCCATCATCTCCACCCAACTGGATCCGGTCGGCGGCGTGTCCGAGGTTCGGGTCGTGCAGCCGATGCGCGCACTCTATTCCGACCCAGGCCTGACCACGCAAGTGGTGGGCATGACCGAGATGCCCGCGATTCCGGCCGGGATGCCGTGCATCTTCGTGCTGCACCGCCCCGCCCTGGTGGGCGACGTCGGATTGGGATTTCTTCGCCGGTTGCTCGCGCAGGATTGTGTGCTCGTCTGCGAGTTCGACGACCATCCGGATTACATACCGGTCCTGCAGCGAAGCGACGTCTATAACTTCCGGGGCGTACACGCCGTGCAGACAACCACCCCGGCCCTGGCGGAACTTTTCAGGCGCCAAAATCCGGAAATCGCGGTGTTCCCCAACGGAGTTTTCAGGCTGCCGGATCCGGTGAATTTCCAGACAGCGGATCGTACGACCCTGTTTTTTGGCGGCCTCAATCGGGAACAGGACTGGCCACCCTTCGTTGCGGCCCTCAACAATGTCGCGGCCCTGGCGGGCAGCCGCCTGCACTTCCGAATTGTCGCCGATCGGGGCCTGTTCGAGGCGCTACAGACGCCGCACAAGGATTTTACGCCGCTGACCGACTACGCGTCCTACGTGAACCTGTTGTCCACCAGCGAGATCTGCTTCATGCCGCTGGCCGACTCGCCTTTCAACAGGTGCAAATCGGATTTGAAATTCCTTGAAGCGTCTGCTCATCGCGTGGCCTCGCTGGCCAGCCCCATCGTCTACGGGGAGAGCATCGAGGATGGCCGCACGGGCTTGCTGTTTCGCGACGAGTCGGAGCTGCAGGGCCGGCTGGCACGCATGCTCGCCAACCCCGAAGCGACGCGGGCGATGGCCGAGGCCGCCCGCGGCCACGTCGCCCAGCATCGCATGCTCGCCTACCAAGTGGCCAAGCGTGCCGAGTGGTACAGATCGCTCTGGGCACGGCGGAAGGAGCTTGGCAGTGCGCTGCGGGCGCGCATGCCGGAACTGGCTCAGGAAGCCATGGATTCTTGAGCTCGCAACCAAGCACGCCCAGCGTCAAGTCGGTTGCCGCTGGCAGGACCGCCCCTCGGCATTCAGGCGGTGACACGCCGAGTCCGAAGGTCAATGCAAAACGATCTCCACCCGCCGGTTCTGCGGCTCCCGAATACCGGGGCCTGTCGGTACTAGCAGGTGTGTATCTCCCAGGCCCTGGATGGAGATGGCGCTGCGTGGCACCGAATCCCGTACCAACTCCCCCGCCACGCTCTGCGCGCGCCGCAACGACAGCCCTAGATTGTACACCGCCGTCCCCGAGGTGTCAGTGTAGCCGTTCACCTCGATGCGGGTATAGGCCACCTTGGTCGAGTTCCGGGCTGCCTGGGCAATGATCTGGCGCGCGCGATCGGTCAGATCGGCGCGATCCCAGTCGAAGAACACCAGATACGATGTGGCCGGCGTGGGAACCGGCACGGCCGCGACGGCGGGCGGAGCTGGCGGCGGCGGCGGCGGCGCACCGAAGGCATAGCGCAGCCCGATCAGGCCGGCGTGGCTAAAGGTGCCGTTGGTGCGCACATTGAGGCCACTGGAGAGGCCGAAGGCCGGCACCTGGAATTGCGTCTTGTACGTCAGGTTCTCCGGTATCGTTGTGAATCGGTACTCCGCGGTCAGCGCCAGGCCCGGAACCGCCGCAATGTCGTAAGAAGCTCCGGCAATCGCCTGGGCGGCGAAACCGCTGTCCTGGCCGCTGTTCTGATCGTACTCGGTCACCCCCAGCAAGATTCCGGAGGAGTTGCTGTGGTGGAATTTTGAGAACTCGTAGCCGACGCCTACACCAAGATACGGCGTCAGGCTCGGCAAGCCGGCGGAGGTGAGATCGAAATCGTAGAACGCATTGACGAAGCCGCCGTACTGCTCCTGATAGCCGTTGGCCGGATCTCCCACCACGCTCCTGATACTGTTTCGCCGGTAGTCGCCCTGCAATTCGACCCGTAGCCCGTTGCCGAATCCGTAGCCGATGCTGGCGCTGCCAATGGGGCCGAAATTGGTGTGAAAACCGCCGCGAATGTCGGACAGGGCGGCCGGGGTTGGAAAGTCGGGAAGGTAGATCCTGTTGACCGTCTGGTCCTGGAGAAAGCTGCCGCCCACGCCCGCGCCGACATACAGGGCATCCACAGGAGCCGCATGGGCCGCCGAGACAGGTCACCATCGTGGCGCCGAGCCAAGTCGCCACTCCCGGTTGCGGGAGACGTGCCATTTCGCGTGCCTTTCGGGGCGGCGCTCCGCCCCATCCTCTCCACCACGCTGTGAGGAATAAACGTACAGCCCCTTTGTGCCGACAGGGTTTTCCTATTTCAGTGGGATATTTTTCCGCGATTGCGGCAGATTAGCCACATACAAAGGCATTACCCACGCGCTCGGCGCCGAGTGGGCACGCTTCAGCCGTGCGCCGGCACCGAAGCGATTGCAGCCCGGGACTGTTCGTGGCTTCTCCCCGGGCCTCAGACGGGCCTCAGACGAGACATGCCTTGATCTTTCCCATCAGGCGGGGAAGGTCAACTGGCTTTGTGTCGTATTCCGCACAACCGACCTCGACGCTTTTGTCGCGGTCGGTTGCAAGCGCATGGGCCGTCAATGCGATGATGGGAATGTTCGCCGTCGCCGCATTGCTCTTGATCCGCCGAGTGGCCTCCCAGCCGTCCATCTCGCCGAGGGCGATATCCATCAGAATGACGTCGGGTACCTCCCGAGCCGCCATGCTGATGCCGGCCGGACCGTCGACCGCGAAGCAGACCGCAAATCCCTGACGCTGCAGACGCCGTCCCAGCATGTCGCGGTTTTCCTCGTTGTCTTCGACCAGGAGGATTTTCGGCATGGATCTGTCCGTCAGTGCTGAGGCGTTGAAACAGGGCTGCGGTCAGGCGAAGGCGTCCGCATGCAGCCCAAGGTCGCCCTTTTCGGCGCGCGGGTCTGGTTGCATGCGTCCGATCACGTCCCTCAGGGCCGGCGCATTCACCGGTTTCACCAGGAAACCCTGCGCCCCCAGCGTGCGCCCCTGCTGCAAGTTGTTCTGGTCGACGCTCAGCATCACGACCTTGCAGTCGTCCAGCTTCGGGTCGCCTCTGATCGCCTTCAAAACCTGCCAGCCGCTCAGTTCGGGCATTTGCACGTCCAGCATGACCAGACGCGGCAGCACCCGGCGGGCGAGTTCCAGTCCCTCGAGGCCGCCGGCAGCCACGACCGGCGAATAGCCCTCTTTTGCCAGAAGGCGTCGCATCAGGTCGAGAACGGATACGTCGTCATCGATCACGAGAACAGTCTTCCCGGGCAGCGGCCGCGAGGCGCTCTCGACGCTGCTCTCTTGCACCGTATCAGGCGAGCTTCCGGACGACTGGGAGAACGGCAGGCGGACAGTAAAGCACGAGCCGTGGCCAAGCTCGCTTTCGACAAGCAGGTCGCCGCCCATCAACAGGGCGAGCTTGCGGCTCAGCGGCAGGCCCAGTCCCGTGCCGCCGTACTTGCTCGTGGTGGCACTCTCGTCCTCGTCGAAATTCTCGAACAGGGTAGCCACCCGTCGCCGGTCGATGCCGATGCCGTTGTCGCGAACGGCGATCTCCACCCAATGGCCGTCGCCCTTCGCCGATAGTTCGATGCTCCCGTTACGGGTGAATTTTGCGGCATTGCCCAGAAGGTTCGAGAGCGCCTGCGCAAGCTTGGTCGAATCGGTCTGCATCCCGGGCAAGTCGCCTTGACATTCGATATGCAGCGTATTCGCGTTGGCCGCGATCTTGGCCTGGCAGCCCGCCGCGACGTCGGCGATCAACGAGGGCAGGTCGATAGTCTCGATGTACAGGTCCATCTTCCCGGCATCGAGCTTGGACAGGTCCAGCAGGTCGTTGATCAGCGAGAGCAAATGCTCGCCTGCCTCCTGGATCTTGCGGAGATCCATGCATTGCTGCTCCCGCTCCGAGACCTCGGCGTCTTCCAGCAAAATGGCGCTGTAGCCGATCACGGCGTTGAGCGGTGTCCGCAGCTCGTGGCTCATTTTGGCAAGAAATTCCGACTTTGCCTGGTTGGCGCGCTCGGCTTCCCGGGTCGCCTCGCGCAGCCGCTCGGCGGTTTCCAGGCGGCCCAGCACTTCATGTTCCAGCTCGGACTGCGAACTGACGATGCTGCCGTAATACAGCGCCATCATCGACACATAGGCGGCGGCGCAGATGGTCGAGATGATGCCCAGGCCCGAGAGCGATGTCAGTGGGACGTGTTCCGGGAAGGAACGCCCGCCATCGGAGAACACGAACAGCAGGAACAGGTTCGTCACGATGATCGAGATGACGAACAGCCGGGCCCACTTTCCGGAGCCGAGATAGAAGAAGGCAAGCAGCGGCACGGTGATGACCCAGGGCAGCAGGGGCGAGCTCAGGCCGCCGTACTGGTAGCACCCCCACAGGATGCAAAAGATCAGGTTCTGCACTGAGAGCAGCGCCAGCGGCACATACCAGCCGGTGAACTTCAGGGCGAGGGGATAGGCCCAGAACAGCGTGATGGCGGCAAAGAAGGTGAACCACGCCACCCCCGGCCGGGGATCCAGGACCAAGATGAACAGGCTGATCGTGTGACCCAGAAACGGCCCGAACAGATGACTGACCAGGAACGTGCGAACGCGGCGAAGGGTCTCCGCCTCGGTCTTAAGCTTTTCTGGGATGAACCAGTCGAGGACCGGGTAGACCCGTGCCGGAATAGAGGCCATCGCGTTGAGCATGATCGATCTCTTGCGCCGCAGGGTGCCGCGCCCAAGCTAGCCCGCAGGCGTTAAGGCTCGGTGTTCGGCCGCCGTGGAGGCGTCCTGCACGCGATGGCGGAGGCGGTAGCGGAGGCTTCCGTTAACCGCGACCACTGGACCGAAGCTTGACTAGGGGTGATCAGCCAGGGCCAGGGCGCGGCCGTCGGATATCGAGGCGGCCAGCGCACGGGTCTCTGACGTGCACCGGCCGACGGCGATGCGCAGACGCTGCACCAGATCATCGACATTGACCTTGGAGTGTTTCGCCATCACCTGCAGCCGGAAGCGGGCATTTCCCTTGGCCACCGCCGGATACTCCACGAGGTTGGCCACCACCCCGAGGCGTGACAACTGCTGGCTGACCCGCCGCGCCAAGCCCTCCGAGCCGACCACGACAGGGACTATGGACGAGGGATCGCCGATCACCTCGAAACCGGATTTCTGCAACTGGCCTCGCAAATAGACGGCGCGCGCCAGCATGGTTTCGCGCAGCGCCGCGCCCTCGTCGGACTCGACGATCTCGAACGCCTTGAGCACGGTCGCGCACTGCACCGGCGAGAGCGCGTTGGAAAATGTGGCCGAGCTGCCGAAGAATTTCAGGTATTGCCGCACCGCCGGCGCGGCGGAGGCGACAAACCCGCCGTTCGAGGCGAAGCTTTTCGAAAAGCTTCCCATGACCAGGTCGACCTTGCCGATCATCTGCTGCAGGCCTAGATGGCCGCGCCCGCCTGGACCAATCGCCCCCATGTCGTGCGCGACGTCGACCAGCAGCGTGGCTTCGAACTCCCGGCACAGTGCCTGCAATGCGCCGAGGTCGGGCGTGTCGGAATCCATCGAAAACAGGCTTTCGGTCACTACCAGGATGCCGTTCTTGGTGTCCCGCGACCGGATGCGGCGAAGGTGGCGGCGCACTGAATCGAGGTTCAAGTGGCCGTGCGGGTAGATGTTGCGAGTGGCCGCCGAGGCGCCCTCCTGCAGGCACGCATGCGCCAAGCCATCGATGACAACGTGGTCATCGGCCCTGACCAGCCCGCGGATGACCCCGTATCCGGCAGCCCAGCCGGTCGGATACAGCACGACCTGTTCGAGGCCCCAAAATTGCCCGAGCGTACTGTTCCAGCCGGAGCGAGTATTTGGTGTTGCCGGACAGCGCGGAGGAGCCGGCGCTATGAACGCCGTATTCGTCGATGGTCGCCTTCGCCGCCTCCTTGATCGCCGGGTGCGACGCCAGACTAAGATAGTCCTGAGAGCCGAAATTCACGCCACGGAAACGGTTTCCCGCGTCGTCCATGGCCGCGCAGACCGGTTGCGGCGCCTCCTCGGTGGAGCGTGAGTAGGACCACAGCCCATGCTGGCGGCGCACCGATTGCCAGCGGTAGAAGGGCTCGACACGGGCGATGAGGTCGGAGCCGCCCAATTCCCGAAAGTCACGCATGCTCCCGCCAAGTGCTTCGGGCGGCGCAAGCTCATGGAGCGGGGAATCCAGCATCTGTAACTCCTTGCAGAGCAGGGCGCAGCCCGCCGCGTCGGTATTGCCCGTTCTGAGCGTCGTCTCCGGCGGTGAGACTGGACCCCAACTGTGAAGTAAGTCCGAAGGGTTGGCGACCTACGTGCCTGCTTTGCCGGCGGCTACCGTGGCTTGGTTTGGCGGCTCGGCTTCGGTTCAGCGGATGTTCACGGGTTCCCGCCAGGATGCGGCCGGGCTGCCCGGAGAGGGCGTGTACGGTCGGAGGCGCAGATGCCGGAAAAGCTGTTTCTAGGCGCGATCGACTGGTTTGTTCCGCATTCGCTGCGGCTTGATATCGCCTCGCTA
Organism: uncultured Pseudomonadota bacterium; assembly: GCA_963822705.1. Classification (GTDB taxonomy): domain Bacteria; phylum Pseudomonadota; class Alphaproteobacteria; order Acetobacterales; family Acetobacteraceae; genus CAVRQM01. The sequence goes on along the minus strand of CAWGIX010000010.1, from coordinate 457,797 downwards.
TGGCGGGCAAGGATATTCGTCGTCAGCCACCTGTTCGGGCCCTGCCTTGGAGCCTCGATCGTCGTCTACCTGTACGACATCGACGACCGGCATGGCGCTCATTTCTGGGTCATCGCCGCATGCGACGCCGGCTTCTGGCTGTTGCCGTTCGCCCTGAAACTCACCGGTCGGTCGCAGCTGATGGCGCTGCTGTCCGTGGTCGACCTGACCTTCGTGTCGCTGTACGGATCCTATTTCTACGGCGGCGTAAGCTCGCCGTTCCTGCCCTGGGTGCTGGTGGCGTTGCTGCTCGGGTTCTTTTACCTGGGCGATCACAAGCTGCTGCTGCTCGGCCTGTTCGGCACGTTCGCCGGCGGCTTTTCGATCGCGTACCTTTCGCATGGCCAGTTTCCGCAATACATCGCGCCGAGCGCGCTCTCGGGAGTCGGCATCCTGTCGATGTGCTGCGCCACGGCGTACACCTCCATGATGGCGGTCTACTACGCCAACGTGCTGACCTCGCAGTCCCACCTCGAGCAGGAGGCGCGCCGGCACCTGGCGCTGTCCATCCAGCTGCGGAAGGCCAAGGAGGATGCGGAGCGCGCCAACCAGGCCAAATCGGTGTTCTTGGCGAAAATGAGCCATCAGCTGCGCACGCCGCTGAACGCGGTCATCGGCTACAGCGAGATCCTGCTGGAGGATGCCGAGCTCAACCAGGACGGGCAGCAGGTTTCCGATCTCAAGCGCATCAACAACGCCGGCAAGCACCTGCTGTCGCTGGTGACCGACGTGCTGGACATATCCAAGCTTAACCAGAAGGACGTGGAGATCTCGCTGCTGGAGTTCGACCTCAAGGATTGCATCGAGGAGGTTGCCGACACCTGCCGCAGCCTGGTGCTCAACAACGGCAACCAGTTCGACGTGGACTATGGGGAGGGGCTCGGGACGGTGGTGACCGACCCGAGGCGGCTCCGCCAGGCGCTGCTGAACCTGTTAAGCAACGCCGCCAAATTCACCAAACGAGGGCGGGTCAGTCTCTCGGTGCAACGTATCGCAACGGACGCGAACGACCGCGTGGTCATTTCCGTGCGGGATACCGGGATCGGCATCAGCCGAGAGAGCGTCGGCAAGCTCTTCACGGACTTCAATCAGGCGGAGTTGTCCACCTCCAGCAAGTTCGGCGGTACCGGGCTGGGATTGGCTCTGAGCCAAAGCCTGTGCCGCATGATGCGCGGAGAGATCACGGTCGAGAGCGAGTACGGCAAGGGTTCCTGCTTTGTCATAACGCTTCCGGCCCGGCTGGATCGGATTTCCGAGGGCGGCAAAACGGCCGGCAGGGATGCGACCACGCACGTGCCGGGGGCGAGCTCAGTAGCGGCCGAGCTGGTACCCGCGGCTGCCTGAAGCGAACCTGTCGAGGCTCGATAAGAGAATTCTAACTGTGTTGCCGTGTCCTGTTCCGGTGCCATGCAGGGCGGTATGCCCCCGGCACCGAAATCCGAACCTCAGGGGCGTCGCACCGTGATCGTCTATATCGTCGACGATAACGAGACGAACCTGGCGTTGTTCGAAGCGGCCGTGCGCAAGGTCGATCCCACGCTCACCCCCATCTGCTTTGCCGATCCGATCGAAGCCGCGGAAGCCTGCAGAGAGCGAATGCCGGACGCAGTGCTTGTGGATTTCACGATGCCCGGCATCGACGGACATGAATTCGTCCGCCGACTGCGGCGCCTGCCGGACTTCCGACGCGGTCCCGACCATCATGATCACCGCAACCACCGAGCGACAGATCCGGCGCACCGCGCTCGATCTCGGGGTCGCCGATTTTCTGACCAAGCCGGTCGATCCCTACGAACTCAGGGCGCGGTTGAAAACGGTGCTGGCCTTGCGCCGCTCGCACCTCGATCTGCAGGCGCGCGAGAAGTGGCTGGCACAGGCCGTCCAGCAAGCCACCCAGACGATCATCGAGCGCGAAAAAGGCCTGAAGCTGAGTTTGGTCATTGCCGATGCCGCCAACCAGAAGGCCCCGCTCGGCGAGGTCCTGCAATTGGCTCTCGCCGCCATCTGCCAGTTCGCCGACTGGCAGGCAGGCATGGCCCTGGTGCTCGAAAGCGGTTTGCTGAAGTCGGCAGCGACGTGGCAAGCGCTGCCGCCCGGGCGCTTCGACGGCGTGGTGGCCGCGACCCAGGGTGTTCCGCTCAGGACATCGCTGGCCGGCCGGGTGTTCGCCAGCGGCGGCCCGCACTGGGAGGCTGATCTGGGAAGGCTCAAGGAGTGCAGGCAGGCGCGCGCAGCGTGCGCTCTCGGCCTGTCCGCGAGCTGTGCCTTTCCGATCCAGCTTGGCTCGCAGACCGCGGCGGCCCTGCAATTCTTCTCGGCCGGGGAGCTTGCTCTCGATGAGGCCCGGCTGAGCCTCATGGCGCAGGTTGGCCTGCAACTCGGGCGCGTGATCGAGCGGGCTCGATCCGAGGAGCGGCTGATCTTCAACGCGTCGCACGACCCGCTGACGCGTCTGCCGAACCGCGCCTTGTTCGACACCCGGCTAAAGCAGGCGATCGCCCACCACGATCGCAACCCGATGGCCGGGTTCGCGGTCCTGTTCCTGGATCTGGACCGGTTCAAGGTCGTCAACGACAGCTTGGGGCACCTGGCCGGCGACGATCTTCTGGTGCAAGTCGCGAACCGGCTGCAAGGATGCCTGCGGGCTGCGGACTTCATGTCGCATGGAACCGTTGTCGATGGCGACAGCGCGGGAACCCTCGCGCGCATGGGCGGCGATGAATTTACGATCTTGCTGAGCGGCACCGATGATCCGATCCGCGCCATCCGAGTTGCCGAGCGGATGCAGGCGGCCTTGCAGGCGCCGTTCATCGTGTCCGGTCAGGAGGTCTATACCGGCGCCAGCATCGGGATCGCGCTGAGCTCCACCAGCTACGAGTTCGAGCGAAGCCGTCCTGCGCGACGCCGACCTCGCCATGTATCGAGCCAAGTCGCTCGGCAAGGGCCGCACCGAAGTGTTCGACCGTGCCATGCACCAGGCGGCGATGGCCCAGCTGCAACTGGAAGGCCAGCTGCGCCGGGCGTTGCAGAACCGGGAGTTCATCCTGCGCTATCAGCCGATCGTTTCTCTATCAACCCGGCAGGTGGTTGGCTTCGAGGCGCTGGTACGCTGGCAAACGCCGGAGGGTCCCTTGGTCCCGCCGAGCGAGTTCATTCGCGTGGCCGAGGAGACCGGTCTCATCATCTTCCTGGGTGCCTGGGTGTTCCGCGAAGCCTGCAAGACTCTGCACGCCTGGCACCAGGACATGGCCGGCGGCGAGAAACTCACCATGAGCGTCAACATCTCGGCGCGGGAATTCAACGAAAAGGGTTTTGTCAGCCAGGTCAAGCGTGTGCTGGAGGAGACCCGGGTCGATCCGAGCCGAGTGAGGCTCGAGATCACCGAAAGCGTGACCATGGATGATGCCGAGCACGCCGTACACGTGTTGTCCGAGCTGCGCGCGCTCGGATTGCAGCTCAGCGTGGACGATTTCGGGATCGGCTATTCGTCGCTCAGCTACCTGCACAGGTTCCCGCTGAACGTGCTGAAGATCGATCGGTCATTCGTTAACGACATCGTCAAAAACCCGGAAAGCCGCGACGTCATCACCTCGATCGTGAGCTTGGCCCGGAGCATGAATTTGGAGGTAGTGGCAGAGGGCGCGGAGTGCGAAGAGCAAGTGGCGGAACTGAAGAAGCTCGGCTGCGACTTCGGCCAGGGCTTTGTGTTCTACGAGCCGCTGCCCGGCGACGGAGTGCGGACATTGTTCCAGACCCTGGAAGACCAGAGCAGCCGTCGACGCGCCGCCGGGGCTGCGCCCGATGCGGCGAACTTGGAGGCAGAATTGACGATCTGTTAGACAGGAGCCGGAAGCTTGGCATATCGACTTCCGGTTAATGTCGTAATCGGAACGAAATAGGCGTGCGTGGGCAGGCGGCCCAGTCAGGCCGGTTTTCGGATCGGCTCGGGGAACCAGAAACCGCCCCACTTCCTCCACTCCGTGCCGGGGTAGGTCCACTTCGGTTTTCGCGTGCGCGCCTCGGTGCGGAGCGGACGCTTGCGCATCGGCTTTTCGGCCGGTTCGGTTGGGACCGGTGCGGCGGGGTCCGGTGCGGGAGGAGCCGGCCTGACCCGGGGCGGCCGGGGCGGCGGCGGGGGCAGGATGGCCGGGTCGGGGACTACTCCCAGCATCCGGCACAAGGGCCGGAGCAGTCGTCCCACCTGCGGCGCCGCCCGGATCAGGGCCTGCATCTCGGCACCGGCCAGCAGGCGCTCCAACTCCGGCCCGTAGGCCGCTCGCGGACCCACTATCCTCACCAGCCACCCGGGTTTTTCGGGCAGACGCTCGCGCGGCCGGGGCGGAGTTTTCGGAAGCGCCGCATCGGGGGAAGCCGCCGGAGCGGGGCGAGGCCCGGGGCGATGCCGGGGGCGGGGCGGTGTCAAAGTGCCGGCGGCGAGCCGCTCGGTCAGCACGCAGAACCGGAACACGATCCGGTGCAGCCGGGCCTGGACCAGGGCGAGCAGCCGCCGGTCCGCCGGGTGGTTGTTCATGTGCACCGCGGTCCACCCGCGCACCGCCAGCACGATGCCGCCAAATCGCTGGTACAGGGTGGGTGGGGGTTGCGGACGAGGAGTGGGGGGCGGGGCGAAAATCACGGAACAAAACTAGAACATAAGACCGCCGATGTCAATCGGAATTTTATCCCAGACCTGGCGTTTTATCCCAGACCTGGCGTTTTATCCCAGACTTGGCGATGGTACCGGCCGTTTTCGGATCAGCCGTAGTGGGCCCCGCTCGTCGTGACCGGCTCACGGGTCGGGGTCGACGACCCAGAGCATCGCCTACTCCGCGGCGCGCTTCTCCGGCGCCAACTGGGTCAGGGCGGCACCCGCGGCCAAACCGGCGCCGCCCAGTCCCGCCACCGTCGCCGGGTCAACGCCGATCTCGCGCAGCAAACTGTCGATCAGCGGCGCCTGGGCGCGATAGCGCAGGGCGGAATTCACCACGCTGTCGGAAATCCCCCCACCGCCTTGCTGCATCATTTCGCTGCCGCCGCGTCCCGCCAAACCATCGACCTGCAGGATCTTGATGCTGTCGATGTGCTCCAGCGGGCGCACGCTCTCGCGCACGATGCCTTCCAGCCGGTCGATCAGGCGCAGGCGCGCGTTCGAGGCACGGCTTTCCGGCGAGAGCACGTTTTGCGCCTCGTTCAGCAGCCGCGTGCCCTCGGCCTCGACTTCGTGACGCAGCCGGGCGGCGAGCGCGCGGATTTTCTCGGCCTCCGCCTCGCTCTCGACGGCGATGCGCGACGCCTCCGCGCGGTCGGCCGCCGCCGCGCGCTCCGCTTCGGCGGCGCTGCGCACCATCAGCGCGTTGCGCTCTGCCTGCTGGCCGGCGGCGATCAACTCGACCTGCCTGCGCCGCTCCGCCGTTTCGATATCGCGCGCCGTGAACACCCGTTCCTCCTCGGTGACGGCCAGCGCGCGGGCGCGCTCGGCGGCGGCTTGTGCCTCGCTCTGCGCCTGCGAGCGCCCGGCCACCGCAATGGCACGTTCCTGCTCGGCAATTTCCAAGGCCCGGCGCCGTTCGATCTCCAAAGTCTGCACCTGCTGCTCGCGGGCGATACGCTCCACGTCGAGCGACCGCTCCTGCGCGATGCGCGCCAACTCCACCGCTTCGCGTGCGTGCATCTGGCTTTCCTCGGCCTCACGGTCGCGCTCCGCCCGCTCGCGCGCCAGCTCGGCGCGCTGCTGGGCGCGGCGCACCTCCAGCTCGCGTTCCTGCGCGAGCCGCGCATATTCCGCGTCGCGGTCGAGGTCGAGTTGCAGTTTCTCGGTTTGCAGGTTCTTGTTGCGAATCTGGATCAGCGTGTCCTGCTCGATATCGTTGCGCGCCTTGCGGCGGCGCTCGATCTGCTCGGTCAGCTGGGTGAGACCCTCGGCGTCAAAAGCGTTGGACGGATTGAAATACTCCATCGGCGTCTGATCCAGACTGGTCAGCGACACCGCCTCGAGCTCCAGGCCGTTCAGCGCCAAACCCTCGGCCACCGCGTCGCGCACGCGCTTGACGTATTCGCCGCGACGCTCGTGCATTTCCTCCATGGTCAGCTCGGCGGCGATGCTGCGCAGCGCGTCGACGAACTTGCCTTCCACCAAGTCTTTCAGGGCCTCCGGCTCGGTGGTGCGCCGGCCCAGCGTCTGCGCCGCGGCCGCGACCGCGTCCGGGCGGGGGGCGACGCGGACGTAGAACTCGGCCACCACGTCGACGCGCATCCGGTTTTTCGTGATCAGGGCTGCTTCCCGCCCGCGCCGCACCTCCAGCCGCAGGGTGCGCATGTTGACCGGCGTGATCTCGTGCACGATCGGCAGCACCAGGGCACCGCCGCCGATCACCACCGTCTGGCCACCGAAACCGGTGCGGACGAAACTGGTTTCCTTGCTGCTGCGGCGATACAGCCATTGCAGCAGGTAGACGATACCCGCCACCGCGGCGGCGAGGATCAGGAGCACCACGATCAGCGTGCCAAGCGCGGAGGCGGACATGCGAAACCCTATGCGATCTGCAAGAAGCTGTCGGCGAGGGCGGCGGCGAAGGCGGGATCGTTGATGTGCAGCGGCAGGCGCACAAGTTTCCGGTCGGCGTTCTGCCGCACGCCCACCACCAATGCATCGAACAGCGCCCGGTCGGCGGCGGGATCGTGGAACGGCTGGCCCGGCGCGTCCAGAGCCGAAACGCCGCGCTCGGGAATGAGAAAGCGCACCCGCCCCTGCATGCGGTTCAGCCGCTCGGCGATCCAGCGGCCGGCGGCGGCGCACTCGTCTGCCGTGGTCCGCATAAGCGTCACGTTGTCGTTATGGGCGTGCAGCGTACGCGCGCGGAACCGGGACGGCACGGTATCCAGCGCGGCGAAATTCACCATGTCGAGCGCGCCGACGGAACCGACATACGGAATGCGGCGACGCGCGAACGCGGCCAGGCGATCCGGCCCGGCGCTGAACACGCCGCCCACCAGAAGATCGGCGATTTCGGTCGTGGTCACATCGATCACGCCCGCCAGCAGACCGCTGTCGACCAGGTTCTCCAGCGACCGCCCGCCGGTGCCGGTGGCGTGGAACACCAGGCAGTCGTAACGGTCCTCCAGCGCGCGCTGGACCATCTGCACGCAGGGCGTGGTGACGCCGAACATGGACAGGCCCAGCGCCGGCTTGATTTCTTGCGCGCGGGCGGAGGCTGCCACCCGCCTTCCGTGCGCCATCATGCCGGCCAGCGCGTGCGCGGCGTTGCCCAGCACCTGCTCGCTGATGCGATTGAGGCCCTGCACGTCGGTGATCGACGGCATCATGCAGATATCCGACGCGCCCACGTAACGGGCGACGTCACCGGAGGCCACGGTGCTGACCATGATTTTCGGAATCGCCGACGGGCAGTCGCTGCATGGCAGGCGTCGCCAGCGCAGTGCCGCCGGAGCCGCCGGCCGAAACGATGCCGCCCACGTCGCGGCGCGTGGCGATGAAGCGCGCAAAAGCCTCGGCCATGGCGGTAACGCAGGCGCCGCGATCCGTCCCGAACACGGCACGAGGACCGTCCGGATGGGCGCGGGCGACTTCCGGGGGCGTCACATCGGCCGACGACGGACGTTGCGAGGTGGACAGGTCCACGGTGGTCACCGGCATGCCGGCTGCCCGCAGACGGTGGCCGATGAACTGCAGCTCGCGCGCCTTGGTATCGAACGTTCCCACCACGTAGGCGGTCCGTCCGGTCATTTCGGCCACCGTCGGCATCGCCTGGGCGGGGTCGGCGAGCGCCGGCCGCACCGCCGGCTGAGCTTCGCTCCGGCGCGCCGGAGCGGAATTGGAATAGGCCAGCACGGTTTCGCGCGCATCGTCGCCGCCGTCGCCGCTGGGGCGCACCACCGCAAAAACACGCGGCGCATCCTCGACGGCGATTTCGGGCTCGGCGACCGGAGTTTCGAACTGCCGCCCCATGCCGAGCAGGCGCTGCTGCAATGCCTCGTCGGCGGCGAGCGTGGCGGCATCCATCTCCTGGGTGATGCGGCCGTTGACCATGATCGCCACCCGGTCGGCGACGGCGGTGGCGACGCCAAGGTTCTGCTCGATCAACAGCACGGAAAACTCGCCGGCGGCAGCGAGCCGGCGCAGCAATGCCGCGACCTGCTGCACGATCACCGGCGCCAGTCCCTCGGTGGGCTCGTCCATCACCAGCAGGCGCGGGTTGCCGAGCAGCGCGCGGCCGATCGCGAGCATCTGCTGCTCGCCGCCGGACAGCGCGCCGCCGCCGTTGCGCCGCCGCTCGGCCAAGCGCGGGAACGTTTCGTATACGCGATCGACCGTCCAGGCCGCCTCTTTCTTGCGCGGCGCCACCAGCCGCAGATGCTCGTCCACGCTGAGCGAGCGCCAGATCCGCCGCCCCTGCGGCACGTAGCCGACGCCAAGCCGCGCGATCCGATCGGGTGCCAGGCCGCGCGCGCGGGCGCCGTTGACCTGGATGCTGCCGTCCGCGCTGGGCGTCAGGCCCATGATCGCGTTGCACAGCGTGGTCTTGCCCATGCCGTTGCGCCCGACCACCGCTAGCACGCCATGCTCGATGCGCAGCGACACGCCTTGCAGGGCGTGGCTGCGGCCGTAGAAGACGTGCAGACCCTCGACCGCCAGCGCCGGAGCGGCGTCAGCCATGCTCGGAGCCGAGATAAATGCGCTGCACGTCCGGATCGGCTTCGATCTCGTCGGGACTGCCGTGGCGGAACACGCGCCCCTGGTGCAGCACGGTGACGCTGTCGGCGACGCGCAGGGCCACGTCCAGGTCGTGCTCGATGATGATAAACCCCATGTGCGGGGGCAGCGCGCGCAGAATGTCGACCAGGTCGCGCCGTTCGGCCGGGGACAGCCCGGCCGCCGGCTCGTCGAACAGGATCAGCCGCGGCGCGCCGGCGAGGGCCATGCCGATCTCGAGTTGGCGCAGCTCGCCATGGCTCATCTCGCCCACCACGCGATCGAGTTGCGTGTCCAGGTGCGCCGCGTGCGCGAGGCGCTCGGCGGCTTCCATGTCGGCATCGTCGGGGCGCGGGCGGATCACCGAGAAGCGGTTTCGCGACACGCCGCGCGCCGCCAGGAACAGGCTGTCGCGTACCGTGAGGCCGCGAAACGGCAGGCTGATCTGATAGGTGCGGCGCAGGCCGCGGCGGATGCGGTCCTGCACCGGCAGCCGCGTCATGTCGTCGCCGAAGAACCGCACCCGGCCGGCGGTGGGCGGAAAGTCGCCGGTGATGCAGTTGAACAGCGTGGTTTTCCCCGCGCCGTTGGAGCCGAGCACGGCGCGGCGCTCGCCGGGAGCGACGGCGAAGGTCACGTCGGCCAGCGCCACCAGCGCGCCGAACCGGCGGGTCACCCCCTCCAGTTCGAGCGCGTGGCGGGAGGCCGCCTGCTGGATGCGCTGGGCGCGGTCCATTCAGACCTCGTGGCCCAGGCGCCTAGGGGCTGGCCCCTCACCCAACCCTCTCCCAGAGGGAGAGGGATTTTCCTTTGCGGGGTGAGGGGCGAAGCGCACGGGCGCGCCTAGGGGCACTCGGGATTGGTGCGGCTGGGCGGCCCCTTGGCGATGAACGCGGCGCGATCCATGCCGAGCGTCTGGTTCACGTCCGGAATGACGCGCACCACCTTGTTCAGCAGATTGCCGTTCGGGCCCTGTACCACCTCGGTGACGAAAATGGTCGCGATAGCCTGCCGGTTCTGGTCCAGTCTTACCGGGCCGGTCGGGGTCTCGAACGACTCCTTCGCCAGCGCGGCGCGGAGTTTTACGCCGTTGTCCGAAAGATCGGCGCCCACTTCCTTCAGCGCCCGCATCACCGCCGTGGCGTTGACGTAATAGGCGTGCGCGAACAGGCTGGGGCTGGGCAGGCCGTCCGGAAACATCTTCTTGTAGTCGGCGACGAACTTGGTCCAGCGCGGGTCATCCCAGGTATCGGCGATCGGGCCGGCGGAGGCGGTGCCGATGATGCTGGTGCGCTGCTTGCCCTTCACGCCCAGCACGGTCTGGTCCACGGTGATCGAGCCGCCGACCAGCGGGGCGGCGCCGCCGGCCTGTTCGTATTGAGTGCAGGAAATTGATCGCATCCGATCCGCCCAGCGCCACGTACAGCGCGTCGAGGTCCGAGGGCAGGGCCGCGATGATCGAGGAATAGTCGCGCGTGCCGAGCGGCGCCCAGGCTTTCTGCACGACGTGGCCGCCGTCGGCGCAGAAGCCGATCATGAAACCCTGCACCTGGGTGTAGGGAAAGCTGTAGTCCTCGGCCACCACCCCCATGCGGCGAAAGCCTTTGGTCTTGTAGGCGTAGTCGCCGAGCCCGGCCATCCACTGCGCGCCGTCGGTGTTGAAGCGGAAGAAATTGGGAGCCGGATCGAACAGCGTGGTCTCGGACGCGGCCGAGCTGCCGTTGACAAACGTGGTGTTCGGCTGGGTTTTCGCGTAGTCGCGCATGGCGATGCCCTCGCTGCCGGACAGCGGGCCGATCAGGATCGGCACGTGATCCTGTTCGACCAGCTTGCGCGCGGCGCGGATCGCGGTGTCCGGCTCGCCGTTCGAGCTGCCGGTGTCGAGCACGATGGGGTGGCCGTCGATGGCACCGCCTGCTTCGGCAATGGCCATGCGGATGCCGCGCATGCCGTCCTGGCCGGGCACCGCGAACGGGCCTTCAAGCGTAGCCAGGCCGCCGATCTTGATCGGCTCCTGCGCGCGGGCGGCGTGCGCCGCGACCAGCGCGGTGCCGGCGAGCAGCAGTGTTCGGACAAGTCTCATTGGATGGTCCTCCTGGTTTGGGTGGCGGCGGTTCCGGGTGCCGCCGTTGTGGTGGCGAACGCGAGCGAACGGCCGCGCGCGACGCGGGCGCGGCCGGCGATCTGCCGGAATCGTGCCCACAAGCCGAGCAATCCGTCCGGCGAGAACAGCACGATCAGCAAGAAAGCCAGTCCGATGACGGTGTTGAACCGTTCCGGATCGATCAGGTCGATGGCGAAATTCTCCAGCAGCACATAGACCAGAGCGCCGAGAAACGGCCCGATCGGGCGTGACAGTCCGCCCAGCACGGCGCTGACCAGCACGCCGAGCGACTGCTCCAGCTCGATCGAGCCCGGCGAAATGCGGGTCTGGAACCAGACCAGCAGAATGCCGCCGAGGGCTGCGATGACGCTGGCAAATGCGTATGCGGCGATGCGGTGCGCGGTGACCGCGAAGCCCAGCGAGGCGAGGCGGCGGGGGTTGTCGCGCACCGCCTGCAAGGCCAGCCCCAAGGGTGCTGCTGCCATGTAGCGTACCGCGGCCCAGCACGCGACGGCAACGGCGAGGGACAGATAGTAGAACGGCACCGGCCGGCGCCAGTCGACGCCGAACACCGGCGGCGGCGAGACCTGGGCGAAACCGTTGAACCCGTTGAAGATGCTCCAGTTCTGCTGGGCGAAGTAGTAGGTGCCCACGGCGATCGCGAGCGTGATCATGATGGTCTGGATGCCGGCCGTGCGCACCGCCAGCGTGCCGGCAAGCGTGCCGAACACGATCGCGATGAACAGCGCCATCGGCACCGCCGCATACCAGGGCCACGCAAAGCCGTGCGCGGTGGCCGGATTGCCGAACATCGCCAGCATGTATCCGGCAATGCCGGCGATGGTCAGTTGCATCAGGCTGACCATGCCGCCGTAACCGGCCAAGAACATCAGCGACAGGGCGATCGTGCCCTCGATCAGCGATGCCGCGCCGATGCGCAAGGTAAAGAAGGGATTTGCGAGCAAGGGGAAGACGACCAGCAGCACGCCGACAGGCAGCCAGCGCAGGAGCGGCAAGGTGACCATGCGCGCGGACGGCGCGTCGCTCATGCGGCGCGGCCCAGCAAGCCCTGCGGGCGCACGGCGAGAGCGGCCACCATGATGACAAAAGTGAGCACGATGCCGTAGGTCGGGAAATAGGCGAGGCCGAACTGCTCGGCGAGCCCGATCAGCAGCGCGCCGAGAGCAGCACCGGGGATCGAGCCGATGCCGCCCACGATCACCACGACCAGCGAGGCCAGCAGATAGCGTGCATCCTCGCCGGGTGCGAGCGACAGGGTCGTGCCGCCGATCACGCCGGCGAAACCCGCCAGACCGGCGCCGATGGCGAACACCGCGGCGAACACCAGCGGCACGTTCACTCCGGACGCGGCCAACATCGCGCGGTCGTCCACGCCGGCGCGCACCATGGCGCCAAAACGGGTGCGCGTCAGGAACAACCACAAGCCCAGGCCCACGACGATGGCAACCGCCAGCAGCATCAGCCGGTAGGTCGGGTACGGGAGCAACACCGCGGTTCCGTTGCTGCGATGACCGACGGCGATCGGCAGCACGGTGGAACCGAACAGCCAGTCCGGCGGGCTGAACTGATAGGCGTTGCCGCCCCAGATCGCCAGCATCAGATCGGCGGCGACGATGGAAATGCCGATGGTCACCAGCGTCTGTCGCAGTTCCTCGCCCTGCATGCGCTGGAAGATGAGGCGTTGCAGCACGACGCCGAGCAGGGCCGCTGCCGCGAGCCCCGCGGCCACGCCCAAAAACCAGTTGCCGCTCGCCTGCGCCGCCTCCCAACCGATATAGCCGCCGAGCAGATACAAGGACCCGTGTGCGAGGTTGACGTTGCGCATCAGGCCAAAGACCAGCGTAAAACCGCTGGCGACGATGAAGTAGAGCGACGCCAGCGTCAGCCCGTTCAGGAAAGCGAGCAGAAACAGTTTCACACGCGCTATCCGGCGAAGCGCAGGCGGTGCGGCTGCAAATCCGGCTCGCGGTAGAACGCGCCGTCCTTCATCACCGCCAGGATGCGCGCCTTGTCCTGCAGCAGGCGGATGTTGGCCACCGGGTCGCCATCGACCAGAATCATGTCGGCGAGATAGCCCGGCTTGATCTGTCCCAGTTCATGGCCAGAACCCATGATCTCGCCGCCCCATTTGGTCGCAGCGACCAGCGCCTCCATGGGCGTCATGCCGACCATGTCGACGAGGTACTGCAAGTCTTTGGAGTTGGTGCCCTGCGGCGTCCAGGCAAACCCATAGTCGCCGCCCGGCAGAATTTTTATACCACGCTTGCGCATTTTCTGCAGCGCCGCCAGCGCCACGTCGAGTTCGTGCTTGTACGCCGACGCCAACTTGCCGCCCGGCTTGATGCCCCAGTCGCCGGCGTCTGGCTGGTCTTGATCAGCCAAGCGAGGCCGGGTGCGACAAAATGCTTGTCGCTGTTCGCCTCCAGCATGTCGAGCCCTTCTTCGTCGGCGTAGCTCGCGTGGTAGACGATCGGGATGCCGTGGCGGACGCACATCTTTACGCTTTCGGCCGAGCGCGCATGGCCGCACGCGCGGATGCCCCGCCGGCGCGCCTCGTCGGTGGCGGCCGCGACCTCCTCGTCGGTTATCGGCGTGTGCGTGGCCGGGACGCCGGCGATCTCCTCGCCGCTCATGTTCAGCTTGATCAGATCCACGCCGTATTTGATGAACTTGCGGACTTGTGCGCGCATCTCTTCGGCGCCGCAGACGATGGCGCCGAACGCGAGCCCCTCGTGCTCGATATGCGGCGGCATGGTGTCGCCGAGCCCGCCCAGTGTTGCGATCTCCTGGCCGTTGGCGAGGTAGCGCGGCCCGGAATCTGGCCGGCGTTGATGGCGTTGCGGATCACCACATCGAGACGCGGTTTTGCCGCGGCGGCACCCACCGCCATCGTGTAGCCGTTCTCGATGTATGTTTTCGCCACATCCATGGCGTGCAGCGTGTGCTCCTCGGGCGGCATTCGCTGGATCGCCTCCAGGTTCCATTGGTCGTTCCAGGAAAAATGCGCGTGCGCGTCGCACAGACCGGGCATCAGCGTGGCACCGCGCCCGTCGATGACGGTGTGCCCGGAGCCCGCTGACCGCGGTGCGCAGACCGCGCCCGACATGGCGGATGCGGTTGCCCTCGATCAGCACCTCGCCCAGGAACGGGAACTCGCCCGAGCCATCGAGGACGCGGACGTTCGTGAACAACACGTTGGTCATGGTCTCGCTTCCTCTACCGCGCCCGCTGCAACAGGAAGGCGGCGAGGTGGCGGTTCACCTCGGCAGCCTTTTCGATACTGGCCCAATGCCCGCACCCGGGCAACGTTTCCGCGACCCCGCCGGCAATGCGCTCGGCGAGCTGGCGCGCGACCGAGGGCGGTGCCACCGCGTCGTCGGCGCCGGTCAGCAGCAGGGCGGGTGCACGGATCGCGCGCGCATCGGCGGCGTGCGCATCAGCCAGTGCCTCGCAGGTGAGCGCATAGCCGCGCGCATCCTGGCGCATCAGCGATTCGCGCACGAACGCCACCGCAGCAGGATTTTGTGCGCGCGTCTCGGATGACACGGACGCATTGGCTATTGTTTCGGCGATCCCGGCCATCCCCTCCGCGCGCGCCTGCCGCGCCCGCTCGCGGTGATTTTCGCGCGCGGCATCGGGCGGCTCGGTCAGGGCGCCCAGCAGGCAAAGGCTGCGCACCAGCCCTGGGCGCTCTACCGCCAGGTGTTGGGCGACGATGGTGCCCAGCGAATGCGCCACGACATGCACCGACGCGGCTCCGGCAGCATTCAGCAATTCCGCCAAACCCGCGACCATGGCGCCGATGGAGAGAGTTTCCGGGACCGCGGAGCGGCCGGACCCGGGCAGGTCGGGGCGTATGGTCCGGTAGCGGCCCGCGAGTACAACCATCTGCGGCTGGAAGGTATTCGAGGTGCCGCCAAGGCCGTGGATCATGAGCACCGGGTCGCCGGCGCCCTCGATCTCGACGGCCATGCGCGCCATCACATGGGTAGTCATGACGCCATTTGCGCGTATGCGGCAAGCCTCATGATTCCGCCTGGACCACCCGCCACACCTTGCGCCTCAATGAAGACGGGCGCCGCGAGAGGGTCAAGCAGCTATTCGTATCGAAACGACCGGTTTGAGGCAGACTGTCACCGCTGTCATTGCGAGCCGCCGCTTGGCGGCGCGGCAATCCAGCCGACAAAAGCCAACAAGCACCTTGCCAAGAGGGGCCGTCCATACATGACGATTCCAGTCTGCCTGAGCCGCTCTAGTCTAGCAGACAGATTCCGTGAAAACGCCCGGTTGAGAGCAATAGTAGCAGCCGTAGGGCGGATAAGCGCAGCGTCATCCGCCTCTTCGCGCGCATGATGGCGGATGACGCTTCGCTTATCCGCCCTACGAAGCCGATAGGAGTTGCTCTACGGAAACGCTGTACCAGGGGGTCATCATGGGGTCGGCATCACTCCTGCGCCTCTCCGCCGGTCACTCGCGCGACCATGAGAGAGCCCAGAATGATGGCGCCGTAGATTGCCTGAATCCAGAATGAGGGCACCTGCGCCAGGGTCAGCACGTTCTGCACGACACCGAGCAGCAACACGCCGGTGAGCGCCCCGAACATCGTGCCTTTGCCGCCGTCCAGCGAAATTCCGCCGATCACCGCGGCAGCGAACACGGTGAAGATCATGCCGTTGCCCTGGTTGGCGCTGATCGCACCGACATAGCCGGTGGTGACCAGGCCGCCGATCGAGGCGAGCACGCCCGCCAGCACATAGACGCCCCAAGTGATCCGCTCGACGCGGATGCCGGCCGCGCGTGCCGCCTCCGCGTTGCCGCCGA
Source organism: uncultured Pseudomonadota bacterium (assembly GCA_963822705.1). Taxonomy (GTDB): domain Bacteria; phylum Pseudomonadota; class Alphaproteobacteria; order Acetobacterales; family Acetobacteraceae; genus CAVRQM01. The sequence continues at coordinate 442,102 of CAWGIX010000010.1, read as the reverse complement.
TGGCGTAGAGCGCGCGACCGAGACGGTGATAGCGCAGCACGATGCCCGCCACGGCAAAAGCCAATGCGGCGAGCCAGACCGATAGCGGAATGCCGATCAGCGTGACCGTCATGAGCGCGTAGAACGCATCGCGGCAGATCGAACAGCGTCCTGCCGCTAGTGGCGCCGACCAGCATGCCGCGCAATACTATCAGCATGGCCAGGGTGACGATAAAAGCGTTAAGCCTCAGGCCCACGACCAAAAAGCCGATCACGAACCCGACCGCGGCGCCGATCAAAAGCACGATGAGCAGCGCAACCGCCGTGGGCAATTCGATGCCAAATCCGTATCGCGCGGCAGGCAGCACGAGCATCGCGCCGATAGCCGGGGCGAACCCGAAAGTGGATTCCAGCGATAGGTCGAATTTTCCGGTGATGACGATGAGCGATTCAGCGAGCACGACCAGCGCCAGCGCCGCCGATGAGGTGAGGATGCGTCGTCATATTGGCCTGGCTCAGAAAGGCCGGGCTGACGAACGCGCCGATAACGACGAGCAGCAGAAGCGCCGGGAGCAGCGCCAGATCACGCAGCCGCAGCGGCGACGACCCGATGAGCTTTCGGGAACGGAGCGGTCCCGGAAATGCCGATCGCGGCCGGAGCGCGCTCATTCACCGCCATCGGTCTAGAATTCCTTCGACCGAAGCCACGAGTTCGTTATCGCTCCAACCTGCCTTGTGCTCCGCCACGATCGCGCCACGTCGCATGACCAGCACGCGGTCGCAGGTGCGGAGGTCTTCCAGTTCTCCGCTGACGACGAGCACGGCTTTGCCCTCTTGCCGCATCCTGTCCACCGCACCGAGCAGAGCCTCTTTCGATTTCACATCGACGCCCGCCGTCGGGTCCATCAGCACGAGCACGGACGGCGCGCTCGCCAAGGCGCGGCCCATGACCACTTTTTGCTGGTTGCCCCCGGAGAGGCTCGAAACCGGCTGTTCCGGGCCGGCCGTAACGATCCCGAGCGCGCCGATCATTCCCGTGGTCACTCCGGCCTTCCGTCGCGGTGCGATGAAACCGAGCGGGCCGAGTTTCTGGCTGATCGTCATGGTGACGTTGTCGGACACCGACTGGCCGAGCACCAGCCCTTGCTTGTGCCGGCTTTTGGGAACGCATCCGACACCAAGCGCCAGCGCTTCCGGAACGCTGCCGGGCGGCAGGGTTTTCTGATCGATCCGGATTGTCCCGGAGCTGAACGCGCCCAGTCCGGCGACCGCCTCGGCCACGCCGACACGGCCGCTGCTGGTGGCGCCGGTTATTCCCAACACCTCGCCGCGCCGCACCGCAAAACTGATTTTCGCAAAATCCTCGCCGGAGAGGGATTCCACTTCGAGCGCCACCGGAGCGTCGCCCGGAAGGGTGCGGCCGGCCGCATCTGACACGCCGAGATTCACCTGTTCGCCCGTCATCGCCTCAATCAGCCGGTCCTTCGGCAACTCGGCGACCGGCGCGCTGATGATGTGGCGCGCGTCGCGCAACACCGTGACGGCCTGGCAGATTTCGTACACTTCCTGCAGGTGATGGGAGATGAACAGAAACGTCACGCCACCTGCCTGCAACTCGCGCATGCGCCGGAACAGGCGCTGGATCTCGGCGCCGTCGAGTTGCGCGGTGGGTTCATCCAAAATGATGAATCGTGCGCCATAGGAGAGAGCACGGGCGATCTCGACGAGCTGGCGGGCTTCCACCTTTAGATCGCCGGCGCGCGTGCTTTCGGAAACAGAAACGCTCCAGCGGTCCAACAGCTCGCGCGCCTGGCGCCGCAGTGTTGACCAGCTGATCAACCCGCGTTCGAGCGGCTGGCGATTGATGAACAGGTTTTCCGCAACGGTCAGGTCCGGGATGATCGTGGAATGCTGGTAGACGCAGGCGACCAGACCGCGCCACGCCGCACGATCCGAAAGTGCCGGTGCCGGCGCGCCCGAGAACAGGATTTCGCCTGCATCGGGGGCTCGGATTCCGGTCAGGATGCCGACCAGCGTCGACTTGCCCGCGCCGTTCCGGCCCACCAGCGCGTGCGACTCGCCAGCGGCGATCCGGATGCGCGCATCGTGCAACGCGACCGTGGCACCGTAGCGCTTGGACACGCCGGTCGCCTCCACGATCGCAGGTTTGTCCGGCGGGAACGCCAAGGCGCCCCCGCCGGACGGCAAAATGTCCCTCACCAGAGGCCGGTGATGTTACTGCTGGTTGCCCCAAAAACTCTTGTCGTTGACGTTCTCCTTGGTTACCAACGGCGCCGCCAACTGGTCCTCCAGCACCCCGGGCGCCACCTCGACGATGTTGCTGTCGTGGTCGGTCGGCCCTGGTGCGAACTTCTTCCCGTTGATCGCTTCCTTCAGATACATCAGCCCGTATTTCGCATACAGGTCGGCCGGCTGCGAGACGGTCGCGTCGGCTTCGCCGTTACGGATTGCTTCAAATTCCTGGGGGATACCGTCGTTGCTGACGATGATGATATGGCCCGGTTGGCCGGCCAGTTTCAACAAGCCCTTGCGTTTCAGGGTCTGCAGGGTGGGGGCCAGGAACACGCCGCCAGCATGCATGTAGATGGCCTTCAGGTCGGGCGTCGAGTTGAGGATCGTTTCGAGGCCCGCGGCGGCATCCTCACCGGACCAGGCCTTTGTCGGAATCTCCAGCAGCTTCAGTTTTGGATAGCTTTTGGTGATGCAGTCGCGAAAGCCGACGCCACGGTCACGCCCGTTGATCGAAGCCTGATCTCCCATGATCTGCACGACCGGCCCCGCCGATACATGCTCGCCGATGAACTTGCAGGCTTTCTCGCCGTAGGCGACGTTGTTGGCCCTGACCACGATCGCCACCGGGCCGGTAGTGGGCGCCACGTCGACGGCGACGACCGCGACATGCGCCTTGTCCGCCATTTTCAGGATCGTGCCTGCGGCAGCGGATTCGAAGGGCGAAAAGATGATGCCTTTTGCGCCCAGCGCGATGGCGTTCTGCACGCCGGTGATCTGCTTGGACGTGTCGAATTCCGAGTTGAACGGCTGCAGGAGATCAAGCCCCTGGGCCTTGGCCTCGTTGATGATAAACCGGTTGTAGGATGTCCAGAACGGCGAGGTCAGGGTGGTCAGGTCGACGCCGACTTTTGGCTCGTCGGCGGCTCGGGCGTGCGGGATCGCAAGCGCCAGGGCCGACGCCATCAGCGCGCCCTTCAGCAAGGTGGTCAGTTTCAGCATGGTTTCCCCCCGTGTGATTTTCTTCAAGCCTCTGGCCGGCGGTGGTCGCCAGCCTCGCCCCGGTTGTCGCGGGCGGTGCGCTTCGGGTCAAGAAGGCATCCGGTTCGTGCGCGTGCGCTCGGTGGATTTTGTCAATCGCCCCAGCGCCATCCTACCAGTGCCGGGGGATCTTCGCCGTGTTCGGCGATATATGCCTGCTGTGCGGCGATTTCGGCGCGAAACGCATCGGCGGCAGAATGGTCCGGCCGAACTCGTGCGAGCCAGCGCCTCGATCGCCAGGTCGAACCGGCTCATGCCGTTGCGCACCAGCATGTCAAACGGCGTGGTGGTCGTGCCTTCCTCCTGATAGCCGCGTACGTGAAAGCGGTTCGCGTTCGGACGCTTGTAGACCAGTTCATGCACCACACCCGGGTAGCCATGAAACGCCAATACCACCGGCGTGTCGTCCCCGAACAGGTCTGAGAAGCGCTGCGGGGACATCCCCCTCTCGTGGTGAGTCGGATGGTCGAGTACCCAGCAGGTCCACCACGTTGACTACACGAACCGACAGTTCCGGTACGTGTTGCGCCAGCAGCGCCGCCGCGGCCAGAGTTTCGCGCGTCGGCACGTCACCGACCGCGGCCAGCACGATCTCGGGTGCGCCGCTGCCATGACACGCCCAGTCCCACACCGAGGCACCGGCCGCACGGTGTGCGCGCGCGTCGGCCAAGGGCAGCCATTGCGGCAGCGGTTTCTTGCTGGCCACGATCAGGTTGATGCGGTCACGGCTCTGCAATACATGTTCCGCGACCGCCAGCAGACAATTCGCGTCGGGCGGGAAATATAGCCGCAACGCGTCGCTCTTGCGCGTCAACAGCGCGTTGATGAACGTCGGCCCCTGGTGGCTGTAGCCGTTGTGGTCCTGCTCCCAAACGTGGCTGGTCAGAAGATAATTCAGCGATGCAACCGGCGCCCGCCACGCAGTCTCACGGGCCATTTTCTGCCACTTGGCGTATTGCTGCATCATTGAATCCACGATGGCCACAAACGCCTCGTAGCAGGCGAACAGGCCGTGCCGGCCGCTGAGCAGGTAGCCTTCCAGCCAACCCTGGCAGGAATGTTCCGATAGTATTTCCATCACCCGCCCGTCGCGGGAAAGTCCCTCATCGGTCGCGACCAGCGGTTCTTCAAACGTGCGATTGGTCGCTTCGAACACCGCTTGCAGACGGTTGCTTGCGGTTTCGTCGGGGCAGAACAGCCGAAACATCTTGCCCTGATCCGCGCGGATCAGGTCGCGCAGCCAGCGCCCGAGCACGGCCGTGGCCGCCGCGGCAGTGTTTCCTTGGCGCTCGACCGCTACCGCGCAGGCCTCCAGCGGCGGCAACACCAACGGCGACAGCAGCGTCCCGCCATTGGCGGTCGGGCAGCGTCCCATGCACATCGACGGTTTTGGAAAAATGCTCGTCACTGTCGCCACCGGAGTCGCTTCCGAGTCGAAGAGTTCTTCCGGCCGGTAGCTGCGGAGCCATTGTTCCAGAATTGCAAGATGCGCCGGGTTTTCGCGCGGGTCCTCGACCGGGATCTGGTGGGCGTGGAACGTGCCCTCCACCGCATGGCCGTCGATCACCGCGGGGCAGGTCCAGCCTTTTGGGGTGCGCAGCACGATCATCGGCCAAAGCCGGTCCGCCGAACCGCCGCTGCGCGCTGCCTGTTGGATGCTGCGGATATCCGTATGTGCGGCGTCGAGCGCATCCCACAGTTTGGGATGGATCGGCCGCGGGTCGCCCGAGCCGGCGACGAAAATCGGCCGCCAGCCATAGCCCCGAAACAGGGTTTCCAGCGCCCCATCGTCCATGCGTGCGAGCACGGTCGGGCCGGAAAGCTTGTAGCCGTTCAGATGCAGGATCGGCAGCACCGCGCCGTCGCGTCGCGGATCGAGAAATTTGGTGCCGTGCCATGAGGTGGCGCAGGCCCCGGTCTCCGCCTCGCCGTCCCCCACCACGCAGGCAACCAGCAGGTCCGGATTGTCGAACGCGGCCCCGAACGCGTGCAGCAGGGCGTAGCCCAGTTCGCCGCCCTCATGCAGGGCGCCGGGGGTGAGTGCGGTGAGGTGGCTCGGCATCCCGCCCGGCCAGGAAAAATCGTGCACAAAACGGGTGATACCCGCAACGGTCTGGGCGTACTGGGGATAGACTTCGCCGAGCGTTCCCTCCAGCCACAGGCAAGCCAGCACGCCAGGCGCGCCGTGGCCGGTGCCGGCGACGTAGAGGGTTCTTTGGCCGGTGTCCTGGATCAGGCGGGACAGGTGTCCGTACAGCAGGTTCAGCCCGGGCTGCGTGCCCCAATGGCCGAGCAGCCGGTGCTTGATCTGATCGGCCTGCAGGTCTTTCGCGCAGCAGCGGATTGCTGCGAAGATAGAGCTGGGCGGCGCCCAGAAAATTGGCGGCGCGGAAGAAGGCGTCGAGCTGCTCAAGCCGGGCGGCGCGGTCCGTCATGGCGGTCCTCATGCATCAGGCGGCTGACATGCAACGCCACCTGCCGCTCCTCGTCGGTCGGGATCACGCGAACTGTCACCAAAGCTTGATCCGGCGATATCACCGCGGCATGCGCGGCATTGCGGGCCGCGTCCACCTGCACGCCGAGCCACGCCAGATGTCCGGAGATTTCAGCGCGCACCGGAGCGGCATGTTCGCCGATGCCGCCGGTGAACACCAGCGTGTCGAGTCCCCCGAGACTGGTGGCCATTGCGGCGGTAAATTGGGCCGCGCGACGGCAGAACACTTCTACCGCTTCGGCCGATGCGGCGTCGTTCGCGCGTGCGGAGAGCAGCGCCTGCATGTCCGAAGTACCGCCGGACAGGCCTTTCAGGCCGGACTCCTTTTGCAGCAAGCGGTCCAGTGCCGGGAGATCCATACCGTCGCGCCTGAGCAGGTAGAGGAAGATGCCGGGATCGAGGTCGCCCTGGGCGGGTGCCCATGACCAGGCCGCCGGTGGGGGTGAATCCCATCGTCGTATCCACCGAGACGCCCCGGTCGAGCGCCGCGAGGCTGGCTCCGCCGCCAAGATGCGCCACCACCGCTCGTCCGCCCCTCCGCTCCGGATCGACTTGCGCCAGCCGCGTGGCAATCCATTCGTACGAAACGCCATGGAAGCCGAAACGCAGCACGCCCTCGTCCGCGTAGCGGCGAGGCAGTGCATAAAGCCGTGCAATACGCGGCAAGGTCCGGTGGAACCAGGTGTCGTAGCAGGCGAATTGCGGAACGTCCGGCAGGTGGGTTGAGCACAGCCGCACTGCTTGCAGCTCCCCGGGCAGGTGGTCCGGCGCCAAGTCCTTGGCGCTCTCCAGGGAAGCCAGCACGTCGGGCGTGATTTGCTCAGGCGCCCGATGCTGGGCGCCCCCGTGCACGATGCGATGGCCGATGGCCACCACCTCCCCCCGCCAATCCGCCGTGGCCAGGAACGCGGCCAGATCGCGAAGCTGCCCGCAACGTTGCTCCGCCGCATCTTGGGCATCGAAAAGGGCGTATTTGATCGTGGAGGAGCCGCCGTTCAGCACCAGAATCAGCGGCACGAGTTTTTAGCTCCCGTTGTGAGTTCTCGATGCCAAAACTGGCGGCGATGTGCGCGGCCAGCACTTCCGTGACCTTGGTGCGTGGCTCGCGCCCCTTCAGCAGCAGAATCGCGCAGTCAGGCAGCGGTGGCAGCCCGTCGCCGCAGGGCAGGGTCCGCACGCCATCCGGCATCCAGGTGATCGGGGAGACGGTGACCGCAAGCCCTGCCAGCACCGGAGCGTGTGTGCCGGCCAGGGTGGCCGAGGTGTAGGCGACGCGGTAGCGCCTGCCGACGCCGTCCAGAGCGCGCATCGCCGCCTTGCGCCAGGCGCAGTTGCCGGCCGCCAGCGCCAGCGGCAACGGGTCGCGCCGGTGCGGCGAATTGCGCTCGGCGGTGATCCAGTGCAGCGGCCCGCGCCACAATTCCAGCGCTTCCGGCCAGCGCCGCGGTTCATCGCCTTCGGTGCACAGGATCAGGTCCAACTCGCCCGCCCGCAGCCGCTCCACCAAGTCAACGCTCGGCATGCACAGCACCTCGACGTCCACCGCCGGATGAGTGTCGGCGAAGCGTTTCAGGGCCCCGGGCAGGTAGGCCAGCGCATAATCGTCCGGTGTGCCCAGCCGCACCGTGCCCTGCACGGCGGGCGCGTGAAACGTGGTCCAGATCTCGTCGTTCAGCGCCAGCAGGTCGCGCGAGCGGTCCAGCAGATACTGGCCATGCGGCGTGAGCTGGACAGACCCGCCCTTGCTGCGCTGCAGGACGCGCTGACCCAGCATCAATTCCAGGCGCTGCACCTGCATGGACACGGCGGACTGGGTTCGCCCGACGCGCTCGGCGGCGCGAGTAAAACTGCCTTCCTCCGCAATATAGGCGAAGGCGCGCAGCAGATCGGGGTCGATGGCGAGGGGGGTGGACATAGACATCAGCGTAGCTGATTATTCTTATCTACGCAATTCGTTTTCCTTATCGGCCTCCCCGCCTCATGTTCCGGGTGTCGCTTGGACCGGAGGAGGTTTCGATGAGCGCACTTCAGATGGTCACCCCTTTCGCCCGCCTCTGGCACGGCATCGGGCACGTCATGCAGTCCTGGGCCACCCGCCAGGACCTTTGCCAGCTGGACGATCGCATGCTGAAGGATTTGGGCATCTCTCGCGCCCAGGCGGAATTCGAGGCGTCGCGGTCACTGTGGCACGCCCCTTGGCATATCGGGCCGCATCACGACGCATGATGAGCCCAGACCCCGCCGCCGTCGCGGCGGGGTTTTTGCTTTCGGCGGTATCTTCCAGCGTAGCGTTCCAGGTGGTCGGCCCCAAGTGAGATCGCGGCGCCCTGTCGCGCCGCGATCCCGCTAAGGTGGCCTTGCAGCTGGAAGCTGACAGGTCGGACAGCGTGGAGGCGATAACGCAGGTGGCTCCGCCCGCCAGCGAACTGCCGCAGTCATTCGTGCTGAGCGTTCGGACGTGCCATCCTGCTTGACGATCTGGGACTTCGACATGGTCATGACCGCGGCGCCAAAATTATAGAAGTAGCACACAGCGTTTGCCTGGCTGGCGCTGAACAGGTCGCCGGCGGCCAAAGTTTCACTAGCGTGAGCGGCCGTTCCGAACCCAAGCAAGGCAAAAGCAGCAGCAAGTGCGATACGCATTGTATCCTACCCTTTATCGTGACGATAATCCGTCAGGTGGCCCGCCCGCCGGGCGACCTGGATTGAGATCAAACAATTTTTGATATTGCGCAATAACAAAAGTCAAGATCAATGCCAAAGCTTCGCGCGCGCATTTTCTATCGGCCGGAATACTGGTGCGTTCATCTGATCCCAATATTCTCGGATCAGTACCGATGCGCCCAGGCACGCAGTCCGATCGACATGACAAGCCAGGGTTGATCGGCGAGCTTGTTCCGGGCGTAGCAACAGTGGTCAGCCTAGCGAATGGACAGGCCGTCGGTGGTGCGAAGCCGGATCAATTCGCTCAACACTGTGGTCTGAGATCGTTCCTCACCGTTGGTGGTCAAGCGGTGACCAGCTCGCGGCGCCTCAAAGCTTGACGTTCGACGCGTCTGACGAAGGCTCGAGTTCACCCGCATCCCTGTTCCAGGCTGCCTCGACGAGCGGAAAATGGCACGCGACCAAACGCGCCTCCTGGATCGGGCGCAGCAACGGCACTTCCACGCTGCACCTGGATTGCGCGCGCGGGCAGCGCGTGTGGAAGCGGCAGCCGGACGGCGGCGCCAATGGGCTCGGCACCTCGCCGCCCAGCACCACGCGGCTGCGCTGGCGGCTTTCTACCGCTTCCGGCACGGCGGACAGCAGCGCGTCGGTGTAGGGATGCGCCGGATGCGTGAACAGCGCCTCGGTGGGGCCGGTCTCGACGATGGTGCCGAGATACATCACCGCCGCGCGCGGCGCGATCTGGCGCACCACGGAAAGATCGTGGGCGATGAACACGTAGGCCAGACCGAGACGGTCCTGCAGGTCCATCATCAGATTGACGATCTGCGCCTGCACCGAAACGTCGAGTGCCGATACGGGCTCGTCGGCCACCACCAGCGCGGGCTCCAGCGCCAAGGCACGAGCGATGCCGATGCGCTGGCGCTGACCGCCGGAAAATTCGTGCGGAAAGCGTTGCAAATGTTCGGCCGGCAAACCGACCAGGGACATCAGTTCATGCAGCCGCTCGCGTATCCTTGCGGCGCCCCAGCGCGTGTGCACGCGCAAAGGCTCGGCCAGCAGGTCGCCCACGCGGCGACGCGGATTGAGCGAGGCGTAAGGGTCCTGAAAAACCATCTGCATGCGCGGCCGCATGCGCCGGAGACGACGTTGCGTCATGCGCGTGATATCGGTGCCCTCGAACCGCAGCTCGCCCGCGGTCAGATCGTAGAGCCGGATCAGGCAACGTCCCAACGTGCTTTTGCCGCAGCCGCTCTCGCCGACCAGCGCCAGCGTCTCGCCCCGCGCGACGGTCAGCGACACGCCATCGAGCGCATGCACCACCTGTTGTCCGCCGGGCGCGAAACGGCCGCCCAGGTGAAAATGCTTCGTGACACCTCGCGCCTCAAGCAGCGGCCCCGCCGCCGTGCTCACGCAGCGCGCCTTGCATGGGGCCAGTCGACCCGCTCGTCCGCCAGCCAGCACGCCATTTCCTGTTGCGCGCGCAGAAACAGCGGCGGCATGGTGGCGCATCGATCGTGGCGGTACCGGCAGCGTGGCTGGAACGGGCATCCTGCCGGCAGTGCAGTGATCGGCGGCGGACTGCCGGGAATCGAGGCAAGCCGGTGCGGGCGCGGCCCGTGCATGGGTGGGATCGAGTCGAGCAAACCCATGGTGTACGGGTGGCCCGGATGCGCGAACGCGTCATGCCGTGCGGCGCGTTCGACCACTCTGCCCCCATACATCACCATCAGCCGATCGGCAATCTCCGCTACCACGCCCATGTCGTGCGTGATCAGAACAATGGAGGAGCCGAACGTTTCGCGCAGGCGGCGCAACAGTTGCAGGATTTGCGCCTGCACCGTCACGTCCAGCGCCGTGGTCGGCTCGTCGGCGATCAGCAGCGCGGGATTGCAGGACAGGGCCATGGCGATCATCGCCCGCTGGCGCATGCCCCCGGAAAGCTGGTGCGGATAGCGCGTCGCCTGCACGCGGGGATTGGGCATCCCCATCTCGCCCAGCAGCATCGCCACCCGATCCATGGCGGCGCGCCTTGAAACGCCTTCGTGCGCCCTGATCTGTTCGGCGATCTGCCAGCCGATGGTGTAGACCGGCGTGAGTGCCGTCATCGGGTCCTGAAAGATCATGGCGATCTCGCGGCCGCGCAGCTTGCGCCAGGCCGCGGCAGACTGGCCCAGCAGTTCCTGGCCGCGAAATTTTATCGAGCCGGTGATGTCGACGTTCGGGTCGCGTATCAGCCCCATGACCGCCATCAGCGACAGCGTCTTGCCGGAGCCGGACTTGCCGACCACGCCCACGATCTCGCGGGGTGCCACCGAGAACGATACGCCGTTGACCGCGCGCAGCAGGCCGCGTTGCGAACGGAACGAGACTGTAAGATCGCGCACCTCGAGCAGTGGCGGCTCAGGCAAAGCGCACTCGCGGGTCCAGCGCGGCGTAGAGGATGTCCACCGCGGCATTGGCTGCGACCACAAAGAACGAAGCGTACATCACGCTCGCCATGATGAACGGCAGGTCGAGGTTCTGCAGCGCCTCGACGGTCAATTTGCCGACGCCGTGGATGTCGAACACCACCTCGGTGAGCAGCGCGCCGCCACCGACCAGCGCGCCGAAATCGAGCCCGAACAGCGAGACGAAGGTGATAAGCGAGGTGCGCAGCGCGTGCGCAACCATGATCCGCGATTCCGACAGGCCTTTTGCGCGCGCCGTCCGGATGTAGTCTTCCTGGTACGCCTCGATCAGGCTGGCGCGCAGCACGCGTCCGTAAATGCCGATATACAGGATCGCCAGCGTGATCCAAGGAATCACCAGACCTTCGAACCACAGCAAAGGGTTTTCGGTCAGCGGCGTGTAGCCGAGCGCCGGCACCCAGGAAAACAGCCAGGTGTCGTGATAGCGGTTCTGGGTGATGAGGTTGGCGACCTCGCCGACCCAGAACACCGGCATGGACACGCCGATCAGGCCGAGAATCATCAGCAGCCGGTCCGGCCATCCGCCCCTTGTCGCCGCCGCGGTGACCCCGATCAGCACGCCGAACACCACCCACACCACGGCAGCGCCCAGCACCAGCGACAGAGTGGCGGGCATTGCCTCGATGATGGCGGGAATGACCTTTTCGCCGCGGTTGGCGGTGCTGGTCAGGTCGCCGGTCACAAACAGGCTTTTCATCAGCAGCGCGTATTGCACGTAAGCCGGGCGGTCCAAGCCAAAGCTGTGCCGGATCGCCTGAACCGTTTCGGGGGAGGCGTTGCGTCCGGCCAGGCGCGCGGCCGGATCGGCCCCGGGGGTCACGAAGAAGATCAGGAACACCAGAATGCTGATGCCCACCATGACGAAAGCCATTTGCAGCAGCCGGCGGGCGATCGCGAACAGCATTACAGCGCTCGCAGTTTTGCGCGCGGGTCGAGCGCATCGCGTACCCCGTCGCCCAACACGTTCAGCGCCAGTACGGTAATCACGATGGCAATGCCCGGCGCGATCGCCACCAGGGGGCGGGTGTAGATCAGCGTCTGGCCATCCTCGATAATGGTGCCCCAGGAGGCATTGGGCGGCTGCACGCCGATCGACAAGAACGACAAGGCGCTCTCGGTCAGCATGTTCAGCGCCATCATGAGCGGCACGAACACAATCAGCGTGGTGGTCACGTTGGGCAGAATGTCACGCAACAGGATGCGCGCAGGCGGCACGCCCAGCGCCCGTGCTGCCAGCACGAAATCGCTGTTGGCAAGGCTCAGCACCTGCCCGCGCACTGGCCGCGCCACATAGGGCACATATACGATGCCGATGATCAGCATCGGCAGCGCCAAGCTTCCGGAACTGATTTCGATCGGGCCGATATGCACCCCCTGGCTGATCAGCACGATGGAAAGCGAGATCGCCAGAAGGTAGATCGGGAATGCCCACAGCACGTCGAGCAGGCGGGACAGCGCGGCATCGGTGATGCCCCCGGCAAAACCGGCGACGATGCCGACCAGTCCCGACAGCACCAGGCAGATCACGCTCGCCACTCCCGCGATCAGCAACGAGGTGCGCCCGCCGTAGAACAGCCGCGCCATGACATCACGGCCCTGGCTGTCGGCGCCGAGAAAGTAGGGCGCGCGCCAGGTCGGTCCGATCGGAGTGAGCCCCAGCCCCAATCCTCCGGTATCCGCCTGCAGCACCGGCACGGGCTGCCCATCGAGCGTGATCGAGCCGTCCACGTTGGAGGTAAACGGGTCGGATTTCGAGACGTACTCGGCATAGAGCGGTGCCAGCGCACAGACGACCACGATCAGCACCAGCAGGCCGAGTGCCGTCATCGCCGGCCGGTCCTGCCGCAGCTTCCGCAGCGCCGTGGCCCAAGGTCCCGGCTCTCGCCCGCGGCTTGTCGCCGCCGCGGGCAGGGTGGCGTCGCTCAACCGGCGCCTACTTCACCCATGCCTACTTCACCCACGCCTACTTCACCCACGCCTGGCTGAACAGCATGTGCGACTGGTCCGACCAGACGTAGTTGCCGACCCGCTTGCTGATGATGTCGACGAATTTCGGCTGGAACAGGGCAGCGTCGGGCACCGCGTCGGTGATTTCCTTGTCGATCTTGGACCATTCCTGGGCCGCAGCCTCCAGATTCGTCACCGCGGTAGCCATCGCATGCTTCATGTCCGCATCAATCTTCTTGTCGCAGAACCCGGCAATGTTGGGCGAGTTGTCCGAGCCCTCGTGAAAGTTGTCACATGAGAACAGCACGTACAGGAAATCGGACGGCGCGGGATAGTCCTCATACCAGTCGGTCAGGCTGATCTGTACCTTGTTGTTGGTGTTCTGGATGTAGTTGTACTGGACATTGGACGAGATCGCCTTGAGCTGCGCATCATAACCGATGCTGCGCAGCATGCTGGCGAGATACTCTCCGACCCCTCTCTCCTGCTGCTTGTCCGAGCTGATCAAGGTCACTTTCTGACCCGCCGTGCCACTCTCCTTTACAAGCTGCTTGGCCTTCTCCAGGTCCGGCGCGGTCCACTTTCCGGAGCCGGGGTTCTTGGTAAACGGACAGTAGGGATCATATCCAGGCATACCCTTGGGCAGCTGCTGGCACAGCGGTGCGCCCAGATTTGCGCCACCCCAAAGTTTTACGATCGCGCCGCGGTCAACCGCGTATGCCACCGCTTGGCGCGCCTTCTCATTGTCGAACGGGGCCAAGTGCATGTTCATCGGCGCATAGTAGTACGCCAGCAGCTCGTGCACGAAAACCTGCTTCTCGTATTTGGACCCGAGTTCGCCCAGGCGGTCGGACGGCTTTTCGTCAAACATCCAGTCGTACTGCCCGTTCAGCACCGCGGTCACCTCGGCCTCGTCCTGCAATCCAAACGAGTACCAGGATCTCGTCGGGATAGCCGTCCGGCATGGCGTCGGCGCTGAACTCCTTGAAATGCGGGTTGCGCACCATGCGCAACTCCTTGTTCGGATCGTAGCTGGTGAACATGTACGCCCCGGTCCCGGGCGCCGGCGCGGTACCCACATCCTTGGCCGGCGTGTCGGCGGGCAGAATGGCGCCGAACGGGGTTGCGAGCTGGAACATGAACTCCGCACTGGGCGCGGTCAGGTGGATGGTCACCGTGTGTGCCGCGTCGTCGGCCACAACGCCCTGGTCGAGCTTGCAGGCGGCCGGGGTCTTTACGCACTCGTCGCCGCCGACGATGGCGTTGAACCAGCTGCCGGCGTTCGGATTGTTGACCTTGAACAGCCGCTCGAACGAGGCCACCACGTCCTTGCCGGTGAGTTCCTGGCCGTTCGAGAAATGCACGCCCTGACGCAGCTTGAAGGTATAGGTCTTGCCATCATCGGTGACCGTCGGCATCGCTTCGGCCAGATCGGGCACGACGACGTTGCTCTGCGCGCCGCCGACTTTCTTGAAAGTGACCAGACCATCATAAGTGCAGCACTGATACAGTTGCCAGAATTTCAGCTCGTAATTGATCTGCGGGTCGATCGTGCCGGCCGCCCCCGAGGCGGTCAGTTTCAGCGTGCCGCCCCGGTGCTCCTGCATCAGCTTGGTACGGTCGGCGGTCTGGGCGTGACTGGCGAGCGGCAGCAGCACCGAGGCCGCCCCCAGCATCAGCATGCGCTTGTTCATGTCGTGTCCTTTCTGGAACGCCCCGTCAGGCTGGAGACTTTGTAATGTTTGCACCCGCCTGCCGGGCAGGCAAGGGCCGCTCCCTCGCATGGAGGTCCGCGGGGCCCGAACTCGCCTCACGAAAGATCGTCCCCTCCCACCTGACGATTCGATCGCAGCAGTTCCAGCGTGTACGGGTGCCGAACCATCGTTGCAGCGAGCGCGTCGGCCGTCGTGCTCTCGACGATGGCGCCTCGCGTCATCACCGCGATGCGTTCGCACAAATGCGTGATCACCGCCAGATCGTGACTGACCATCAGCATCGTCAGCCCGCGCTGCCGGCGCAAATGGCTGAGCAGGTTCAGAATCTCGGCCTGCACCGAGACGTCCAGCGCGGAGGTAGGCTCGTCCAGCAGCAGGATGCGGGGTTCCAGGATGAGTGCGCGCGCGAGCGCCACCCTCTGGCGTTGTCCCCCGGACAATTGGTGCGGATAGCGGAAGCGGAACTCGTTGCCGAGCCCGACTGCCTTCAGCGCGTCCGCTACACGTCGTTCGGCACGGCCGAGACGATGAATCGCGACCGGCTCGGTCAGCATCCGGTCGACCGTATGCTGAGGATGCAGCGAGCCGTACGGGTCCTGAAAAACCATCTGTACCAGTTTGCGGTCCCGGCGGCTTCGTCGCGGGCGCATGCGTTGGCCATCCAGCACGACTTGCCCTTCGGCCGGAGCGACGAGCCCGGCGATGGCGCGCAGAATCGTGGACTTTCCGCACCCGGACTCGCCCACCAGTCCGAAAGCTTCACCCACCTCCACATCGATCGAGACGTTGCGCACGGCGTCGATCCGATGTGCGCCGCTGCCGAAACTGACCGTCAGGGCATCGACGCGGATCACGCGGAGATGGTCGTCACATCCCGCAGCCAGGCCGGGTCGCGCATCAGTTGCGGCAGTTCCGTGCGCCGCTGGCCAAGTTTGGGGAGTGCAGCCAAGAGGCCGCGCGTGTAGGGATGCCGCGCCTCGGACAGTCTGGCGGCGGCGCATTCTTCGACCACCTGCCCGGCGTACATCACCAGCACCCGGTCGCAAAACGTGCTGACCAGCGGCAGGTTGTGGCTGATCAGGATCAACCCCATGCCCCGCTCGCGCACCAAACTGTCCAGGATCGCCAACACCTGCACCTGCACGGTCACGTCCAGCGCCGAGGTCGGCTCGTCGGCAATCAGCAATTCCGGCTCGGCGATCAGCATCATTGCGATCATCGCGCGCTGGCCCATGCCGCCGGAGACCTGGTGCGGATACAGGGCATAGACGCGTTCGGGATCGTGAATGCGCACCGCCTCCAGCATTTCAAGCGCCGCGTCGCGGGCCACAGCCATGCTGCTGCCAAAATGGGTACGGTGCGTCTCGGCGATCTGCCGGCCGACAGTCATGATCGGGTCGAGCGAGAATTTCGGGTCTTGCAGAATCATGGCGATGCGCCTGCCGCGCAGCCGACGCAACGCCGGTTCGCTCAATGCCATCAAATCGGTCTCGTCCAACCGAAGTCGGTCCGCCCTGACCCGGCCCGGCCAGGGCACCAGCCGCATGATCGCGCGGCCGTGGTCGATTTGCCCGAGCCGGATTCCCCGACGATGCCAAGCCGCTCGCGGCCAAGCGCAAAGCACACGTTCCGAACCGCGGCGACGTCGCCCAGCTCGCCATGGAAAACCACGCGCAGATTTCGCACGGCCAGGAGCGGCGGTGCGCTCATCCCGAGTGCGAGTCTGCGACGTCGCGAAGTCCGTCGCCCAGCAGATTGAAGCCGAGGCTGACCACGAAGATGGCGATGCCGGGAATGGTCGCGACCCACCACTGGTCCAGCAGCACTTGCCGCCCGGACGAGACCATCGCGCCCCATTCCGGCGTCGGCGGCTGCGCGCCGAGTCCGAGGAAGCCGAGACCCGGCCGCGGTGAGAATGATGCCGGCCATGTCGAGCGTGAGGCGGATGATCACCGAGGGCAGACACAGCGGCAGGATCTGCGACCACAGGATGCGCAGATGCGAGGCGCCTTGCAGTTCGGCGGCCTCGATGAACTCGGCTGCGCCGACGCGTCAGCGTCTCGGCGCGCGCCAGCCGCGCATAGGGCGGCCAGGTGGTAAGCGAGATGGCGATCGACCGCGTTCTCGATGCCCGGCCCGAGCGCGGCGGCAAAGGCCAGCGCCAGGACCAGTCGCGGGAACGCCAGGAAGATGTCGGTGATGCGCATCAGCACGGCATCGACCAGCGCCGCCGAAATAGCCGGCGCGAAGGCCGATCCCGAGGCCCACCGGCATCACGATGACGCCGACCAGGGCGACGATGGTCAGCGTGATGCGCGCGCCGAACACGATGCGGACGCAAAGATGTCGCGGCCCAGCTCGTCGGTGCCGAACCAATGCGCCCAGGACGGCGGCTGCAGCCGGTCCGCCAGGACTTGCACGATCGCCGCGCGCGGGCTCGGCGAGCAGCGGCGCGGCGAGGCGACCAGCACCAGCGCCAGCACGACGACCAGCCCGGTCATCGCCAGCCCGTTGCGGCGAAATCGAGCCAGCGCGCGATACCAGCGGCCGAGCCGGGCCTGACGCCGGCTCGCCGGCGCCGTGTCGAGCAGCCAGCCGCGCCAATCCGCCAAAGCGGCGCTCATGCGGCTCACGCGCGCGCCGCTGCGCGGATCGACCAGCGGGTAGAGCAGGTCGGAGAGCATGTTGAGGCCGATATAGACAACGCCCACCAGCATGGTGCCGCCGAGCACCGCGTTCAGTCGGCGTTGAACAGCGAATTCTTCATGTAAAGTCCGAGGCCGGGCCAGGCGAACACCGTTTCGGTCAGCACCGCGCCTTCCAGCAGGCTGCCGAACGTCAGCGCGATCACCGTGACCAGCTGCACCCAGACATTGCCGAGCGCATGCACCCAGACCACGCGGCGCCTTGACAGTCCTTTTGCGCGCGCGGTCAGAACATATTCCTGCTGCAACTGGCCCAGCATGAAGCTGCGGGTCATGCGCGCGACGTAAGCGAGCGAGAGATAGTCCCAGGATCGATGGCCGGCAGCACCAGATGTTGCAGCGCGTTCCAGAACACGTCGTATTCGCCGGCGAGCAGGCTGTCGACCGTGATCAGGCCGGTGACCGGCTCGCACGATGTCGGCATAAGCTACGTCGAGCCGTCCCGGGCCGGCGACCCAGCCGAGCTTGGCGTAAAATACCAACAGCCCGACCAGTCCCAGCCAGAACACCGGCATCGAGTAGCCGACCAGCGAGCCGAAGCGGATGACCTGATCCTGCCAGCGGCCGCGATGCGATGCGGCGATCACGCCGAGGGGAATGCCTGCCGCGACGCCGATGACCAGCGCCAGGAATGACAATTCCAGGGTGGCGGGAAATACCCGCAGAAGATCCTCCAGCACCGGGCGCGAAGTGATGACCGAAGTGCCGAACTCGCCGTGCAGCACATGGATCAGGTAGCGCCAGTACTGCACGGGAATCGGCAGATCGATGCCCATCTCCGCGCGCACCTGCCGATAGAGTTCCTCGGGCGCATGGTCGCCCACGATCGCCAGCACCGGGTCGATCGGGATGACTCGGCCGATGAAGAAGGTGACCACCGTCAAACCGAGAAACGTCAGCACGACCGAACTCGCCACATGCAGCAAGAAGCGGGCGGGACTCGCCGCCCGCTTCAGGCGATCGAGGCCGCCTCCTCCCCGCGGCATCCGGATCGCGTCAGCTATTTCGTGATCTTGCGGTAGTAGATCAGGTCGGAGGCGATCCCGACCACGAAATCGTGCACGTTGCGGCGCTCGCCCACCGGGTTGACCGTCTGGAACATGAACGCAAACGGCCCGTCGTCGGTCACCTTTTTCTGCAGGTCGTGATACATCGTCTCCCGCTTGGCCGTGTCCTGCTCCTGCGCCGCCGCGACCACTTGCTTGCTGATCTCGGGAATGAGCCAATGGTTACGCCACGCCAGCACCTTGTGCGCCGCCGTGTCGGAATCGTCCGGGTTGAAGGCGAAACCGTCCGCATTGGTGTTCGGGTCGAGGTAGTCCGGTCCCCAATACAGCACAGCGAGCTGGTGCTTGCGCCCGCGATAGACGGTGTAGAGCTGCTTTTCCTCCACCGAGGTCAGATTGACCTTGATCCCGCCCTGGCCGAGAGTCTGCTGCAGGGATTGCGCGATGTCGGCGCCGGGCGAACTGCTGAACGCGATCAGATTGATGTCAAACCCGTTCGGATAGCCTGCCTCGGCCAGCAGCGTCTTGGCTTTCGCCGCATCGAACGTGAACGGGTTATAGTCCAGCGCGCCAAAAAAGCCGGTCGGCAAAAACGTCTCATGCGGCACCATGCGGCCCTTCAAAAAACTGTCCGCCATGCCCTGGTAGTCGATCAGGTATTTCATCGCCTCGCGCACTTTCGGGTTTTTCAGGTGCTCCTCGTTCTGGTTCATGGCGAGGTACCAGATGCTCGTGGCCGGGATAGATGTCCACGGCGACATCCTTGTTGCCTTGCAGGGCGGTGATCTGGTCCGGCGTCAGGTCGCGGGCGATATCCACGTCGCCCTTTTCCAGTTCCAGCCGCTGCGACGAGGGCTCCGGCACGTGCTGGATCACCACCCGTTTCACGCCCGGAGCGCCCAGCCGGTAATCGGGATTGGCCTCCATGGAGACCGACTCGTTCGGCTTCCACGACAGCAGCCGGAACGGGCCGGAGCCGGCAGAATGGGATTTCAGCCACCCATTGCCCAGATCCCCGTTGCTGTCGTGGTCCATCGCCACTTTTTTCTCGACCACGGAGCCGACCACCGAACTCAGCAGGTTCAGCACCAGGCTGGGCGCAAACTTGTCCGGCACCGTGACCTGCAAGGTCGCGGGATCCGTCGCCTTCACCAAATCCTTCACGTTGTCCTTGTTCCAGCCAAGCTGGGTCAGCAAGAACCCGGGCGTCTTGTCCAGCTCCACCACGCGCCGCAGCGAGAATGCCGCGTCCTCCGCCGTGACGGGCGCGCCCGACTGGAATTTCTGGCCGGGCCGCATCTTGAAGGTGATGGTCTTGCCGTCCGGGCTGACGGTCCAGCTTTCCGTCACACCGCCCACCATCTTGGACAGATCCTCGGCCTCATAGCGGACGATGCGGTCGTAGACGTTGGTGATGACTTCGATGCCGCTGAATTCGTACGCCTCGGCCGGATCGAGGGTAATGATATCGTCGATCTGTTTGGCCATGACCACGGTATCTTTTGGGGTGGCAGCCCAGGCCGCCGTCCCCAGCCAGGCAAGGGTCAGTGCGGCCAGACACGCGGCCATGGACGGTCTTGGTTTCATCGGTATTCCCCCAAATTGCGTTAACCCCATTAGGCACGGGCCGCACCTGCGCGCCAAGCGCCGCAGGGACCATACCTCTGGCCGGGTGGGCGTGCCCCTCCCGGAACCCGGCAGGCGCATACATCCACCTTACAGTATTGTCAGGCGAAACTTCCTGGCCCGGCCGTATATCGGACATCTTCGGATAGGATGCAGGACGCATGGACCAGCAGGTCACCCAGTTGGAGGCGCCGACCCGGCCGCCCCTGACCGCGCCCTCTCGGCCCCGCACCCGGCGGCGGCGCTGGCTGCGCTGGCTTGTGCTCCTGGTGCTGCTGCTAGTGATCGTGGTCGCGACTTGGCTGCACCCATGGAGCGGCGGCGGCACCCCTAAGGGCCCTCCCCCGACACCGCCGCAGGCGATCGGCGACGCCGCGGCGGTCACCGGCGACATGCCGATTACGGTGCCGGCGCTGGGCACCGTCACACCGCTCGCCACCGTCACCGTCCAGACCCAGATCAGCGGCCAGCTGATCGAAGTGGGATTCAAGGAGGGGCAGGAAGTCCATAAAGGCGACTTTTTGGCGCAAATCGACCCGCGCCCGTACCAGGCAGCACTGGCCCAGGCGCAAGGAACGCTCGCGCACGACCAGGCCCTGCTGGCCAACGCCCGCATCGATCTGGCCCGTTACCAAAAACTGAACCGCCAGGACAGCATTGCCGAGCAGCAACTTGCGACGCAGCAGTCGCTAGTACTCCAATACCAAGGTACGGTCGCTTCCGACCAAGCGGCGGTGGACACGCAAAAGCTGAATTTGACTTATTGCCACATCACTGCCCCGGTCGACGGGCGGGTCGGCCTGCGCCTGGTCGATCCAGGCAATTACGTCCAGACCGGCAGCAGTACCGGGTTGGTCGTCATTACCCAGCTCAAGCCCATTTCGGTGATTTTTAGTGTGCCGGAAGACGACATCCCGCAGATCATGAAACGCCTCGCGGCCGGCGCGACCCTGGCGGCAAGCGCATACAATCGCGGGGATACGGGACTGATCGCCACCGGCACGCTGCAGACCGTGGACAACCAGATCGATACCACGACCGGCACGGTGAAAATCCGCGCCAGCTTCGCCAACCAGGACGAGGCGCTGTTCCCGAACCAGTTCGTCAACATCTCGCTGCTGGTCGACACGCTGCATAACGTCGTGCTGGTGCCCAACGCCGCCATCCAGCGCGGCTCACCCGGGACCTTCGTGTTCCTGGTCAATGCAGACGACACCGTATCGATGCGCCCGATCAAGATCGGTCCGAGCGATGCCCAGAATACCTCGGTGACTCAGGGTCTGAACGTCGGGGACAAGGTGGTGGTCGACGGCGCCGACCGGCTGCGCGACGGTGCGAAGGTGGTCGTGCCGCCCGCAAACGGCCCCGCACCCGAAAAACCCGCGACCGCGCCGGAGCGCCAGCATCGGCGGCATAGTTCGGCACCCTCAGCAACTCCGTGAATCCGTCCCGCCCTTTCATCCTCCGTCCGGTGGCGACAACGCTGCTGATGACGGCGATCCTGCTTGTCGGTATCGTGTCCTATCGGTTCCTGCCGGTGTCGGCGCTGCCGCAGGTCGACTACCCCACCATCCAGGTTCAGACCTTTTACCCCGGCGCCAGTCCGGAGGTGATGACCACCTCGGTCACCGCACCCCTGGAGCGGCAGTTCGGCGAAATGCCGAGCCTGAACCAGATGAGTTCGGCGAGTTCTGCCGGCGCCTCGGTCATTACGTTGCAGTTCTCGCTCGACCTCAACCTCGACATCGCCGAGCAGGAGGTGCAGGCGGCGATCAACGCGGCCGGCAACCTGCTGCCCTCCGACCTGCCGGCGCCGCCGATCTACGCCAAGGTCAATCCGGCCGACGCACCGGTGCTGACTTTGGCGGTGACCTCGAAGACTCTGCCGCTGACGCAGGTGGAGGATGTGGCGGACACGCGCCTGGCGGCAAAAATCTCGCAGCTTCCCGGCGTCGGCCTGGTCAGCATCAGCGGCGGGAACCGGCCGGCGGTGCGGGTGCGCGCCAACGTGCGGGCGCTCGCCGCATATGGCCTGAACATTGACGATCTGCGCACCACGATCGCCAACATCAACGTCAACACGCCCAAGGGCAATTTCGACGGGCCGACCCAGTCCTACACGATCAACGCCAACGACCAGCTGCAGTCCGCCGCCGCCTACGCGAACCAGGTCATCGCCTACAAGAACGGCGCGCCGGTACACCTGTCGGACGTGGCAACGGTGGAGCAGGCGCCCGAGAACACCCAGCTTGCCGCCTGGATGAACACCACGCCTGCGATCATCCTGAACGTGCAGCGCCAGCCGGGCGCAAACGTGATCGCGGTGGTGGACAGCATCAAGAAACTGCTGCCGCTGCTGCAGTCATCGCTCCCTGCGGCGATCGCGGTGACACCGCTGACCGACCGCACCGGCACGATCCGCGCCTCGGTGTCCGACGTCGAGTTCGAGCTCGGGCTGGCGGTAGCGCTGGTCGTGCTGGTAATCTTTCTGTTCCTGCGCAACATCCCGGCCACCATCATTCCCAGCCTGTCGGTGCCGCTTTCGCTCGTCGGCACGTTGGCGGCGATGTACCTGCTTGGCTTCAGCCTGGACAACCTGTCGCTGATGTCGCTGACGGTCGCTACCGGTTTCGTGGTGGATGACGCGATCGTCATGATCGAGAACATCGCCCGCTACGTGGAGGAAGGCGAGCACCCGCTGGCGGCGGCGCTGAAAGGCTCCCGGCAGATCGGCTTTACCATCATTTCTCTGACCGTTTCGCTGATCGCCGTGCTGATTCCGCTGCTGTTCATGGGCGACGTGGTCGGGCGGCTGTTTCACGAGTTTGCCATCACGCTGGCCATCACCATTGTGATCTCGGCCGTCGTCTCGCTCACCCTGGTGCCCATGATGTGCGCGCGCATTCTGCGGCCGGCGCGCCAGGGCGGCCGGTTCGAGCGCACCAGCCAGCGCTTTTTTGATGACGTGATCGCCCGCTACGGCCGCGCGCTGAACGTTGTGCTCGACCATCCGGTGTTGACCATGCTGGTGGGCACGGCGACCGTGCTGCTGACGGCTTGGCTGTATGTCATCGTGCCAAAGGGATTCTTCCCGGTGCAGGATACCGGGGTCATTCAAGCAATCACCCAGGCCGGGGAGAGCATCTCGTTCGCCGCCATGGCGCAGCGCCAGGAGGCGATGGCCGCCGCCATTCTAAAGGACCCGGACGTGGTCAGCGTGTCCTCCTTCATCGGCGTGGACGGCAGCAATACCACGCTGAACCAGGGGCGGTTTCTGATCAATCTGCGCCCGCACGACGATCGCGTCCTGACAGCGGCGCAGATCATCCGCCGCATCGACCAGGAGACCCGCGACATTCCCGGCATCTCGCTCTACATGCAGCCGGTGCAGGATCTGACGATCGACACCACCGTCAGCGCCACGCAATACCAGTTCGTGCTGGAGGACCCCAACCAGACGGAGTTCGCGACCTGGGTGCCGAAACTGGTGTCGCGGCTGCAGCAAGTCCCGCAGATCACCGATGTCGCCAGCGACCTGCAGCAGAACGGACTTGCGGTACAGATCACCATCGACCGTTCCATGGCGGCTCGGTTCGGCATCACGCCGGCGACGGTGGACAACGCGCTCTACGACAGTTTTGGGCAGCGCATCGTGTCGACCATCTTTACGGAGTCGAGCCAGTACCGCGTGATCCTGCAGGCCGGAGGCTCGCTCGCGCAGACCCTGCAAAGCCTGAACTCGATCTATCTCCCCTCTTCCACAGCTACCGCCTCGTCCACGTCGGCGACATCCGCCGCTTCTGTCGCCTCCGCCAACGGCCAAGTGCCGCTCTCGGCTTTCGTGACCGTGACGACGCGCCCATCACCTCTGGTTATCAGCCATCTGGGCCAGTTCCCGGCGACGACCATTTCGTTCAACCTGGCGCCGGGCGCCTCGCTCGGCGGCGCGGTCGACGCGATCAACGCCGCAGAGCACGACATCGCCCTGCCCGCCAGCTTCCAGACGAGCTTTCAGGGCGCGGCGGCAGCGTTTCAATCCTCGCTCGGCAACGAGCTGCTGCTCGTGCTCGCCGCGATCGCGACGATGTATATCGTCCTGGGCGTGCTCTACGAAAGTTTCATCCATCCGATCACCATTCTGTCCACCTTGCCACCGGCGAGCGTCGGCGCGCTGCTCGGGTTGCTGATAACGGGCAGCGATCTGGACGTGATCTCGATTATCGGCATCGTGCTGCTGATCGGCATCGTCAAGAAGAATGCGATCATGATGATCGACTTTGCGCTGGCGGCCGAGCGCGAGGAAGGCATGCCGCCGCGGGAGGCGATCTTTCAGGCCTGCATGCTGCGCTTCCGTCCGATCATGATGACCACGCTGGCCGCCCTGTTTGGCGCGCTGCCGCTGATGCTCGGCACCGGCACGGGCTCGGAGCTGCGCCGGCCGCTTGGCATCGCGATCGTGGGCGGGCTGATCGTCAGCCAAGTGCTGACGCTGTTTACCACGCCGGTGATCTACCTGTTCTTCGACGCGATCTCGCGCCGGTTCGGGCCACCCGCGCGGGCCGATGAACCGCCCCCGCTGCCACCGGAGCCGTCACTGACGTGAGTTTCTCCAGCCCGTTCATCGCCCGGCCAGTGGCCACCACGCTGCTGACCATCGGCATCGCGCTGGCCGGTATATTTGCTTATGCGAAACTCCCCGTCTCGCCGCTGCCCCAGGTCGATTTCCCGACCATTTCTGTCCGCGCCATGCAGCCCGGCGCCAGCCCGGACGTGATGGCGACCAGCGTGGCCAGTCCGCTCGAACGGCATCTCGGGCAGATCGCCGACGTCACCGAGATGACGTCGAGCAGCTCGGTGGGATCGACGCGCATCGTCCTGCAATTCGGTCTTGACCGCGACATCAACGGCGCCGCGCGGGACGTGGAGGCGGCCATCCAGGCGGCGCGGGCCGACCTGCCGACCAGCCTGCGCAGCAATCCCACCTACAACAAAGTCAACCCGGCCGACGCGCCGATCATGATCCTGGCGCTGACCTCGTCGACGCTGACGCAGGGTCAACTATACGACGCCGCCTCCAACGTGCTGCAGCAGCGGATGTCACAGCTCTCGGGGGTGGGCGAGGTGGACATCGGCGGTAGCGCTTTGCCGGCGGTACGCGTGGAGCTCGATCCCGGCGCCCTGTTCCACTACGGCATCGGGCTGGAGGACGTACGCGCGGCACTCGCCTCGGCCAACGCCAACGCGCCGAAAGGCGCGCTCGAGGATAGCGGCCGGCATTACCAGATCTACACCAACGATCAGGCCACGCACGCTGCCGATTACAAACCGCTGGTCGTCGCCTACCGAAATGGCGCCGCGGTGCAGCTATCCGATCTCGGCGACGTGGTGGACAGCGTGGAGGATTTGCGCAACGCCGGCCTGGCTAATGGCAAACCCGCGGTTTTGGTCATCATATACCGCCAGCCCGGAGCCAACATCATCAACACGGTGGACGGTATCCGCGTCCTGCTGCCGCAGCTTCAGGCGGCCCTGCCGGGCAACGTCGACCTCAACATCGCCAACGACCGCACCACCACGATCCGTGCGGCGCTGGGCGATACCCAGCGTACGCTGCTGATTTCAGTGGCACTGGTCGTCATGGTGGTGTTCGTCTTCCTGCGCAACGCAACGGCGACGCTGATCCCGAGCGTGGCGTTGCCTATCTCGTTGATCGGCACGTTCGGGGGCATGTACCTGCTCGGCTTCAGCCTGGACAATCTTTCGCTGATGGCGCTGACCATCGCCACCGGTTTCGTGGTCGATGACGCCATCGTCGTGCTGGAAAACATATCCCGGCACATGGAGGCCGGAATGCCGCGCATGCAGGCGGCCCTGCTCGGCGCGCGCGAGGTCGGCTTTACCGTGCTCTCCATCAGCGTCTCGCTGATTGCGGTGTTCCTGCCGATCCTGCTGATGGGCGGCATCGTCGGCCGGCTGTTCCGCGAATTCGCGCTCACCCTTTCCCTGGCCATCGTCGTGTCTCTCGCGGTGTCGCTGACCACCACGCCGATGCTCTGTTCGCGCTTCTTGCGTATCCGGCCGAACCGGCAGCAAGGGCGCCTGTTCCGCGCCAGCGAGCGCGCTTTCGACTCCATGCTGGGTTTTTATCGGCGCACGCTGTCCTGGTCGCTGAGCCGCGCCCCTCTCGTCGCCTTGGTGCTGCTCGCGACCGTGGTGCTGAACGTCTATCTGTTTGTCATCATCCCGAAAGGATTTTTTCCGCAGGAGGATACCGGGCGGATGATCGGCATGATCCAGGCCGATCAAAGCATCTCGTTCCAGCTGATGCGGCAGAAGTTGCAGGACATCGAGAACATCGTGCAGGCCGATCCGGCGGTGGACAGCGTGGTCGGCTTTACCGGTGGGCGGCAGACCAATTCGGGTTTCATGTTCGTCTCGCTGAAACCCCTGGCGCAACGCCATCTGTCGGGCGACCTGGTGATCGCGCGGTTGCGAGGCAAGCTATCCCAGGTCGCCGGCGCACGGCTGTATCTGCAGATGGCGCAGGACATTCGCGCGGGTGGGCGGCAGAGCAATGCCCAGTACCAATATACTCTGCAGGCCGATGATGCAAAGTTGTTGTATGAATGGGGACCGAAACTGACGGCGGCGCTGCAGCACGCTCCGGAACTTGCCGACGTCAATTCCGACCAGCAGCAAAAGGGACTGGAAACCGATCTGGTGATCGACCGGGACACCGCGGCGCGCTTCGGCCTGACCGAGAGTTCGATCGACAACACGCTTTATGACGCCTTCGGACAACGCCAGGTGTCGACCATCTACAACGCGCTGAACGAGTATCACGTCGTTATGGAGGTGGCGCCGCGGTTCTGGCAAAGTCCCGAAACACTGAAGCAGATATATGTCAGCACCTCCGGCGCCAGTGCGGCCGGGACGCAAAGCTCGCAGCTCCCGGCGGGCACGGTCGCGGCAAAGGTGGCGGCACAGGCGGCGTCCCCCGGTGCCTCTACCGGTGGGGCTGCCACCGGCACGGGCGTTACCGGCAATGCGGGAAGCAGCACCTCGGCCAATGCCAACTCGGCCCGCAACGCCGCGATCAACGCCATCGCCGCCAGCGGCCATTCCAGCGCCTCCAGCGGCGCCTCGGTCAGCACCAGCAAAGAGACGATGGTCCCGCTGGCGGCTTTCAGCAGCTTTCATCCCGGCTCGACGCCGCTCGGTGTGAACCACCAAGGCATGTTCGTCGCTACCACGATCTCGTTCAATCTGCCGCCAGGCCGCTCGCTCGGTGCCGCGACCGCGGCGATTCACGCCGCCGAGCAGCAGATCGGTATGCCGGCATCGATTCACGGTGTTTTCGCCGGCACCGCGTCCTCGTTTCAGTCGTCGCTGAGCAGCGAGCCGCTCCTGATCGCTGCGGCGCTGGCCGCCGTCTACATCGTCCTCGGCGTGCTGTACGAGAGCTACATCCACCCGCTGACGATTTTGTCCACCCTGCCATCTGCCGGCGTCGGTGCGGTGCTGGCACTGCTGCTGTTCCACATCGAATTCAGCATCATCGCGCTGATCGGCGTGATTCTGCTGATCGGCATCGTCAAGAAGAACGCCATCATGATGATCGATTTCGCCATTCAGGCGGAGCGCGCCGGCGCCGCCCCGCGCGAGGCAATTTTCGAAGCCTGCCTGTTGCGTTTCCGCCCGATCATGATGACCACCGCCGCCGCCATGCTCGGCGCCATGCCGCTCGCGTTTGGTACCGGCGAGGGTGCCGAATTGCGCACGCCACTCGGCATTTCGATCGTAGGCGGGCTGATCGTCAGCCAGGCGCTGACCCTTTACACGACACCGGTGATCTACCTCTATCTAGACGGTTTCGGATTGTGGTGCCGCCGCCAATGGGCGCGGCTTTATCCCGAACTGCCGCCTGCCGCCGTGCCGGAGCCTGGTGAATGAGGCATGCGGCGCTGCTCCTGCTGCCACTGCTCGGCGGCTGCATGGTGGGACCTGACTATCATCGCCCGCCGGCGCCCACTCCGGTCGCATTCAAGGAACTCGCGGGCTGGAAGCCGGGCCAGCCGCTCGACGCGCTCGACCGCGGTGCTTGGTGGTCGGTCTATCGCGATCCGCTGCTAGACGGCATGGAGCAGCAGGTTGACGTTTCCAACCAGACGCTGGCCGCAGCGTACGCCGCCTACCGCAGTTCCGCGGCGATCGTGCAGCAGGCGCGGGCGAACCTGTTCCCGGTGCTCACTGGCACCGGGTCGGACACCCGCAGCAGCAGCGGTGCCGGCTCAAGTCGCAGCTCCGGGCTGACCGGCTTCGGCAGCACCGGTTTCGGCAGCAAAACTTTTACGCGCACCACCTATAGTTTGGAAGGTGACGGCAGCTGGGACCTCGATGTCTGGGGAAAAGTCCGGCGCACGATCGAGAGCGACGTCGCCGCCGCCCAGGCGAGTGCGGCGGATGTGGCCAATGCACGACTGTCCGCGCAGGCGACGCTCGCCACGGACTATTTCGACCTGCGCGCCTCCGACGCGCTGGAAAAGCTGCTGAGCGACACCGTGCGCGATTACCAGCGGGCGCTGCAGATCACCCAGAACCAGTACGATGTCGGCGTGGCGGCGCGCTCCGACGTACTCACGGCGCAGGTGCAGCTGGAAACGACCCAGGCGCAACTGGTGAATGTCGGCGTCGCCCGCGCGCAGTTCGAGCACGCGATTGCCGTGCTGACCGGCCATCCGCCGGCCGATCTCACCATCACGCCCGGCGGGCTCGCGACCGAGGTGCCGGTGGTGCCGGCCAGCGTGCCGTCCGCGCTGCTGCAGCGCCGGCCCGACATCGCCGCGGCCGAGCGCGCCATGCAGCAGCAGAACGCGCTGATCGGCGTGGCGGTCGCCGCCTATTATCCCGACATCAGCCTCTCGGCACTGTACGGCTATTCCGGCAGTCCGCTTTCGTCGCTGATCTCCGCCTCCAACCGGGTCTGGTCGCTCGCCGCCAGCGGCACCGAAACGATCTTCCAGGGCGGCGCCCGCTCCGCCCAGGTCGCGGCGGCGCGCGCGACCTATGACGAGGCCGTTGCCAACTACCGCCAGACTGTGCTCAGCGCTTTTCAGCAGGTGGAGGACCAGCTGGCGGCGCTGCGCATTCTGGAGCAGCAGGCGAAGGCCGAGGCGGTCGCGGTACGGGATGCTCAGCGTTCCGTGGAACTCGCGCTGAACGAATACCGCGCCGGCACCCAGCCCTACACCGCCGTCATCACCGCACAGAACACCGCGCTGGCCGACGAGCAGACGGCGTTGACCGTACAGCAGGACCGCTTGGTCGCGAGCGTGACCCTGATCGAGGCGCTGGGCGGAGGATGGGATGCTTCACAGTTGCCCGACAAGAACGACCTTCAGCGCGGCGTACCGTTCCTGCCCGACGCGCTCGACCCGACTCTGCCAAAGGCGCCATCACAAAGCTGAGTTTTCCAAGCCGTCTCTCGGCACTCGTGCCGCAAAACGCATCGGGCAGACCCATTTGGGTCTGCCCGATCTGTCAGCCGAACCTAGTCTAATGGACGGTGACGCTCACCGGCGTGGACGGAATGCCGTTCGCCACGACCTCCAGCTTGCTTGCGCCGGTTTCGGTACCGGGCAGGACGTCGAAGTAG
Source organism: uncultured Pseudomonadota bacterium (assembly GCA_963822705.1). Taxonomy (GTDB): domain Bacteria; phylum Pseudomonadota; class Alphaproteobacteria; order Acetobacterales; family Acetobacteraceae; genus CAVRQM01. The sequence goes on along the minus strand of CAWGIX010000010.1, from coordinate 412,545 downwards.
GTGTGTACCAGCATGCTGCCGGTTGCCACCCCCATGGTGCTGTGGTCATGCGTGCGAGCATATGACACGTCCCCGGTCGCATCGTTGGTGATCCGCACCAGCGGGTAGTTCGTGGCGCACTGGAGCTCGTCACCGTAGAAGCAGGCTTGTGACAATCCGTTGAACTGCGTGCCGGAAATCTTGTAGGTGCTGCCGACCGACACCGAACCCGGCGCGGTGGTGATGGTCGGTGCCCAGGCCGGGTTATAGGTGCCGGTCGGGTTGAACAGCTGCTGGGTTGCCCATCAGCAGTACCTGGCCGCTCGGCAATGGCAACAGGCTGGCACCAGGCTCGACCGTGGCAATCGGCTTGAAGGTTGTGCCGTTGTATTCGTACAGCGACACGCCAGCGACGCCTGATTCCCGTTTCTGCTGTATCACGGGCTTGGTGGCCGTGTCGGTGAAGTGGAACTTGTCACCCTCGACCAGCACGTTGCCGCTGGGCTCCAGAACACCGAAGTTGTCACCGGCGTTGTCGCCCTTCCGGAATGGGGGACCCGCGGTCCAGGTGCCGGTGGTCGGGCCGGTCGGCCTGTAGATGGCGGTCTGCCCCGCCGGCTGGTTGCCGTTCTGCAGCGAGCCGGTGGCGAATACCGTGCCGTCCGGGCGTAGAACCGCCGGCCCGATCTCGCCCGGCGGGTTGTAGATCTTCGTCCCGTGGTCGTAGGGGATGCAGCAGGCATACCTTGGTGACGGGAGGAGGACCGGCGTGTCCCCTTGGCTGATCCAATGATAGGCGGCAGGGCGGTCGGCGGGGATCAGGCGTTCGCTGTTGAGCTCGGCCTGTACGTCAACCGTCAGGATCGAGCCGTCCGGCAACAGGTCCCAGCCTTCCTCGGCATTGAAGTCCCGCTTCGACGTCATCAGCCGGCCGTATTGAACCCAGGTCAGGCTTTTCGGAACCAGTGCCACGGCGCGCTTGGTGATCTTCTGTCCCACCAGCATGTTGCCGCCCGGCAGCACCGTGGTCGGCGAGTCGCCGAAGTTCCTGAAGCCGCCGCCCGATCCTGGCTCGAAGCTCGTGGGCGGCGCCAGCGGCGTCCAGGTATTGGTGAAGGGGCTGTAGACGGAGCCCTGGTTGGTGAGCGTGAAGACGACGTTATTGCCGGTATACTCTCCCCCGATCAGGGCCAGCCGGCCGTCGCCCAGCACGGCGCCGCCGCCGGCATAGGGCGTATACGGCCCGACAAATCTGTGACCTCCCTGCACGTGGTACGATACGGCGCTCGCTACCTGTGTCCAGGTGCCGTTCAGGTAGCTGCCCTTCTTATCCGGCGTCAGCTTGAACCAGTGGGCCAGGCTGCCGCCGTGCGGACTGAACGGGGAACCCTGCACCAGCGCGGTCCCGTCCGTCATTACGAAGCCGTAGATGGGGGCTTCCGGCGGCTGGTTCGTGAGAGTCTGTACCGTTTGTGCGTGCGACACAGCTGTAGACGCCAGCAATAGCGCAGCGGCAGTGAAGTATTTCCTCGACAGCATTACGGATACCTTTCTTGGACATTTGCCCAAGCCAAAACAATATTTATTCGGATGGCGTTGGGACTGTATGCAGACTACGATGAACCTTGCCGTCACGCAATGCGCGCGTGAGCCAATCGTAAAGAAGTGATGAATTGGGCTGGCTGACGGGCGACACCGTTTGTCTCCCGCCGACGGAGGCGATCTACTCCACGCCGGCACGCAGCGCAGCCCCGGCGGCGAGCGGGCAGAGCGGCAGGGCGGCGCACAACAGGGCGGCCAAAAACAGCAGGTGCGGCCGCGCCGACTGCCCTGCCGCCACCGCCGCCGGAGCTGCAGCCCCGAAAATCAGCACCGGAACGGCGAGCGGCAGCACCAGCAACGGCAGCAGCACGCCGCCGCGCCGGGCGCCCAGCACCATTGCTGCGCCGAGCGTGCCCAGCAGCGACAACACCAGCGTGCCGAGCAACAGACCGAAAAGCAGCGCAGGCAGGGCATCGACCGGCATGCGCAGCATGATCGCGACCGGCGCCGCGGCGATCAGCAAGGGCAGGCCGGTAGTCAGCCAATGCGCCAGCGCTTTCACCCCCGCCAGCAGGGACGCCGGCCGGCCGCTGAGCAGCAGCTGATCCAGCACGCCGTCCTCCGCGTCCGCACCGAACAAGCGGTCGAGCGGCAGCAGTGCCGCCAGCAGCGCGCAGACCCAGACCACACCTGGCGCTATCGACCCCAGCACCTGTGGGTCCGGGGTGATGGCCAGTGGGAACAGCGCGGCGGCGAGGGCAAAAAACAGCACGGCGGCCAACGTGTCCGCACCGTGCCGCAGCGACAGCAGCAGTTCGCGCTCCAGCAGCCGAAACAGAAATCTCACAGCGCCAAAATCGCCGCGTCCGGCAGCGGCAGGTCGAGATGCGTGGCCGCCACCACGATCCCGCCGCTGCCGCGGTGGCGCGCGAACTGCCCGCCGCACCGCGACACCGCGGCGGCATCCAGACCGAGTGTCGGCTCGTCCAGCAGCCAGAGCGGAGCACCTACCAGCCAGACGCGCGCGAGCGCCAAACGCCGCCGCTGGCCGGCGGAGAACATCCGAACCGGCAGGTCGGACAGCTCGGTCAGCCCGGCATCGTCCAACGCCGCCGCGACCGCCGGTGTTTCGCCCCACAAACGCAGGTTTTCCGCCGCGGTCAGACCCGGCTTCACCGCATCCTGATGGCCCAAAAAACCCACCCGGGCGCCATGTGATACGCGATCGGCGAGCACATCCTGGCCGTCCCACAGCAACCGCCCCGATGCGGGCGCCAGCAGTCCGGCCAGCAGACGCAGCAGCGTGCTCTTGCCGGCGCCGTTCGGGCCGGTCAGCAGCAGCGCGCCTCCCTGCGGCACAACAAACGACACCTCGCTCAGCACCAGCCGCTCGCCGCGGAAGGCGGCCAATCCCTCCGCCTGCAACACCGGCGCTACTCGGCCGGCGGGAACAGGTCGCTCACTGCAGGAACTCGTCGGCGGTCATCCTCGCCTGTTTCGGCAGCTCCAGGCGCGCCGACATCGTGTCCTCCGTAGCGGTTTACCCTTGGACGGGGCTGGTCTAATCCCGCGCTGTTCGCATTTGCACACAAGGATGGTCCCGATGAAAGCCGTCGGCCAGGACAGCCTGCACACGCGCCAAACCCTTGCTGTGGACGCGACCAAGTACGCCATCTTTTCCCTTCCCGCCGCCGCAAAGGCGCTGGGAACGGACCTGTCCCGCCTGCCGAAGACATTGAAGGTGCTGCTGGAGAACGTGCTGCGCTTCGAGGACGGCCGCAGCTATCGCATCGAGGACGCGCAGGCGATCGCCGGCTGGCTGGAGCAGGCGCATTCCGATCGCGAGGTGCCGTTCCGGCCCGCCAAAATCTTGATGCAGGATTTCACCGGCGTGCCGGCGGTGGTGGATCTGGCGGCGATGCGCGACGGCATTCTGCCGCTCGGCGGCAAGGCGGCGCAGGTCAACCCGCTGGTGCCGGTCGACCTGGTGATCGACCACTCCGTCATGGTCGACGTGTTCGGCAGCCCTGACGCGCTGGAGCGCAATGTGGACATCGAGTTCCAGCGTAACGGCGAGCGCTACGCCTTCCTGCGCTGGGGCCAGACCGCGTTCGACAATTTCCGCGTCGTGCCGCCCGGCACCGGCATCTGCCACCAGGTGAATCTGGAATACCTGGCGCAGGCGGTGTGGACTGCGACCGTGGACGGCACCGACTACGCCTATCCCGACACGCTGTTCGGCACCGACAGCCACACCACCATGGTCAACGGCATGGGCGTGCTGGGCTGGGGCGTCGGCGGCATCGAGGCGGAGGCGGCAATGCTGGGCCAGCCGATCGCCATGCTGATCCCCGACGTGATCGGGTTCCGCCTCATCGGCAAGTTGCCGGAGGGTGCCACCGCCACCGACCTGGTGCTGACGGTCACGCAGATGCTGCGCAACAAAGGCGTGGTGGGAAAGTTCGTCGAGTTTTTCGGCCCCGGCCTGGCCGGCATGGCACTGGCCGACCGCGCCACCATCGCCAACATGGCGCCGGAATACGGCGCCACCTGCGGCTTCTTCCCGGTGGACCAGGTGACGCTCGACTACATGCGGCTCACCGGCCGGGACGAGCACCGGGTCAAGTTGGCGGAGCTTATTGCCGGGCGCAGGGACTTTGGCGTGACGACGCGGTGGAGCCGGTGTTCTCCGACACGCTGGAACTCGATCTGGGCGAGGTCCGCCCCTCGCTTGCCGGGCCCGAAACGGCCGCAGGACAAGGTGCTGCTGAGCGATGCCGCCACCGCATTCCAGAGCGAGCTGACCAGGAGTCTGGGTGTGGCCGCATCCGAAACGGAGAACTCGGGTCCAGGTCAGGGGCAAAAATTTCACGCCTCGGCCATGGCGACGTGGTGATCGCCGCCATCACCAGCTGCACCAACACCTCCAATCCCTACGTCATGGTCGCCGCGGGTTTGGTGGCGAGAAAGCGCGGGCGCTCGGGCTTGAAACCGAAGCCGTGGGTGAAAACCTCGCTGGCGCCCGGCTCGCAAGTGGTGACCGAATATCTCGACAAGGCCGGGCTCACTGCGGATTTGGACGCGCTCGGGTTCGAAACCGTGGGTTATGGCTGCACCACCTGCATCGGCAATTCCGGTCCGCTGGACGAAGCCGATCGCCGAGGCGATCGAGGACAACCATTTGGTCGCCGCCGCCGTGCTTTCGGGCAACCGCAATTTCGAGGGCCGCATCCATCCCAACGTGCGCGCCAATTATCTGGCCAGCCCGCCGCTGGTCGTGGCCTATTCGCTGCTGGGCACGGTTGCGGAAAATATCACCACAGCGGCGCTCGGCACCGCGCCGGATGGCGGAAAGTACATTTGCGCGACATCTGGCCGAGCAACGCCGAGGTGCGCGCCATCGTCGAAGCGGACGTGCTGCGCGAGCAGTTCCAGCGCCGCTATGCCGAAGTGTCGCGCGGCCCGGAACAATGGCGCAGCATGGACGTGGCGACCGGAACCGATACGTATCGTTGGACCGACGGCTCGACCTACGTCAAGCATCCGCCCTATTTCGACGACATGCCGAAAGAGCCGCAGCCGCGCGGCGACATCCGCAACGCCCGCATCCTGGCGCTGCTGGGGGACAGCATCACCACCGACCACATCAGCCCCGCCGGCAACATCCGCAAAACTTCGCCGGCGGGCGAATTCCTGCTGGAGCACCAGGTGCGGCCGGCCGACTTCAACAGTTATGGCAGCCGGCGCGGCAACGACGACGTGATGGTGCGCGGCACGTTCGCCAACATCCGTATCCGCAACGAGATGCTGGACGGCGTCGAAGGCGGCGTGACCCGCCACTATCCGTCGGGCGAGCAGCTCTCGATCTACGACGCGGCCATGCGCTACAAGGCCGAGGGTGTGCCGCTGGTGGTGATCGGCGGCAAGGAATACGGCACCGGCTCGTCGCGCGACTGGGCGGCCAAAGGCACCATGCTGCTGGGCGTGGCCGCGGTGATCGCGGAAAGTTTCGAGCGCATCCATCGCAGCAATCTGGTCGGCATGGGCGTGCTGCCGCTGACGTTTTTGCCCGGGACCGACCGGCACACGCTGAAACTTCGGGGCGACGAGGTGTTGGACATCTTGGGCGTGGAGGGTTTGACACCGCGCGCAAAGATGTCGCTGGTGATCCATCGCGCCGACGGCTCCAGCGAAACCGCGGAATTGCTGTGCCGGGTCGATACCGCGGACGAGGTCGAGTACTACCGCAACGGCGGCATCTTGCATTACGTGCTGCGCGGCATGGCTCGCGCCGCCTGAGTTTTTTGTCGCGCCGGGTCGGCGGGGCGCGCACGCCGCCCGCCAGCAAGGGCCTGCCGCCGCTACTGACCGTCAACCTGCGCGCGGTAAGTCTGGCCGAGGGCGTGCGCGCCGGCGCTGGCGCTGGCCGCCATCGTGGCGTTGGGCGAATGGGTGCGCGCCCCCGGGCCTGATGGAATCGGCGCTGGCCGCCTATTTCACCTGCCTTTGCGACGCCGGCGGGCCGGTCCGCCGCCGGCTGCCGGCGCTGATCGCCTTCGGGCTGATCGGTGCAGTCGTAACGACGGGTTTTTCCGTGTTGCGCAACGGGCCGGCGTGGCTGGTCGCACTCTGCGCCGCCGCGACGGTCTTCTTCATGAGCTTTGCCCGCATCTACGGCCAGTCGGCGATGCAGGTGGGAAACCTGCTCACCGTCGTGCTGGTGCTGGCTGTCCGCGCACCGCAGGATTTGCGCACGGCGGCGATCGTGGGCGGCATGTTTCTGCTCGGCAATGCCTGGGCGATTCTGCTGACCTTGGTGATCTGGCGCCTGCGCCCCTATCAGCCGGCGCGCCGGGCTGTCGCCGACGTGTTCCGCGCCCTGGCCGACCTCGTGGCCGACCTCTCGCGAGCTATTGGCGACGGGCGTTTCCGACGCGCAGTCCTGGGACCGCCACGCGAGGCTGCACCGGCGCCGCGTGCGCGAGGCGATCGAGCGGGCGCGCGGCATCATCCTGGATACGGTGCGCACCCGCGGCGCCTCGGGCGGCCGAGCCTCCCAAGGCTGGGTGCGGCTGGAGGCCGCGGACCAGCTTTTCGGCGCCTTGATCGCGCTGTCCGACCTGCTGCAGGACAATTCGCGATCCCGCCCGCGCGGCGCGGGCCGTGCGGGTGCTGCGCCTGCTGGGGCCGATGCTGTCGCTGCAGGCGCGCGCCATCGAGGCGGACCGGGTGGCGAGCCGGCCGGGCCTCGACCGCGCCATCGCGGCGATCGGCGCAGTGGCCCGGCCGCCGGAGGCGAGCCGGACGCGCTGGCGCGGCTGGCTCGGTAATCGTGGACCGGCTGCGCATCTCCGCACGCCTGTCCGACCCCAGCGCCAACCTGCCGGTCGCCTCCGGCAGCGCCGAGAGTGAAATGGTGGGTGATCGCGCGCGCCAATCTCCGTCCGGGCTCGGCGGTGCTGCGCCACGCGCTGCGCGCCGCCGTGTTGGCCGGACTGGCGATCGCCGCGGCCTTGGTACTGGCCGCGCCGGTACGAGTACTGGTTCACCATCACCCTCGTGCTGACGATCCAGCCCTATTTCGCGCTCACCTTTACCCGTGCCGTCGAGCGGGTGTTGGGCACGGTCGCTGGGCGGCATCGCGGCGGCCGGGATCGCCGCCGTCGCCACCACGCCGTTGGCGATGTCCGTGGCGCTGTTCCCCCTCATCGTCCTGGCGCTCGCGGTCCGGGGGGTGAGTTTCGGCCTGTTCATGGCCTGCCTGACGCCGGTGATCGTGCTGCTGATCGAGCTGGGTAATCCCGGGCACCGGCGAAATCACCGTGGCGCTGCTGCGAGCCGCGTTCACCGTGGCCGGCGGCGCGGTGGCGCTGGCGGCGGCCTGGGTGCTCTGGCCGGTCTGGGAACCGGCGCGGCTGACGGGAGAACTGCGGCAGGCCATTCTCGCCCACGGCAACTACGCGGCGACCGAGATCAAGGCGATTCTGGGCGAGGCTTCGCCGGATGCGGTGACGCAGGCACGCCGCGCCGCGGGCCTGGCCAGCAATGCGCTGGAGGCCAGCCTGCAGCGCGCCCTGCTGGAGCCGCGCCCGGCACCGCCGCACGGATGGAGGCGGCGCTGACCGTCGACTGCGGCGCTGCGCCGCATGGCCGGGCGGCTGTCGATGTGCTGCATGTCGCCGCCACCGCGCTATCCCGCGCGCGACGCAGCGGCATGGCGGCATGGGCGGAGTGGATCAGGTCCGCGACGACGATCGCGGCCGGATGCGGTTCGGCCACGCTGCCGCCGGCGCCGGAGCTCGCCCAAAGCCGATCCGGATGCGGACGTCGCTGGCGCGCATTGCCGGCCAGCTCGAAGTTTTGGCTGGAGCCGCGGCACGGCTCGGAGAGCATGCGTCGCTGGCGCCGGCAGAGAGCGGTCGATAGCGTCGCGCCATGACCGCATTGCTGGATCCGACGAACCGGCGCCGGTGCGGGTGCTGTGCCCGCACGGGAATCCGATTTCTTGTTCCTGGCCGACCATGCCGGTCGCGCCATTCCGCAAAAACTCGGGACGCTGGGGCTGGGCGAGGCGGATTTGCGGCGGCACATCGCCTGGGACATCGGCATTGCCGGCGTTACCGAGCGCCTGTCCGCGGCGCTGGACGCAACCGCCATCCTGCAACGCTACTCCCGCCTGGTGATCGACTGCAACCGTCCGCCCGGCGTGGCCAGCTCCATCCCGGCGATGAGCGAGGACACCAGAATTCCCGGCAACGCCGATGTATCGGCAACGGAGCGAGAGGCGCGGCAGCAGGAGATTTTCGCTCCGTATCATGCGCGCATCGAGGCGGAACTGGATGCGCGCGCGGCGGCCGGGCGGCGGACGGTGCTGGTGTCCATGCACAGCTTTCACCCCGGTCTATCTGGGGCAGACGCGAAAAGTGCATGTCTCGCCGCTGTACGGCAGCGACACGCGGCTGGCGCACGCGCTGCTGGCCGAGCTGCGGCGCGACCCCGCGCTGGTGGTGGGAGACAACGAACCGTACGCGGTGACCGACGAGACCGACTATGCCGTGCCGGTCCACGGCATCGGCCGTGGGCTCGTGCATACCGCCATCGAAATCCGCCAGGACCTGATCGCGGACCGAGTAGGGACAGGCGGCGTGGGCGGAGCGTCTGGCCCGCTTGCTGCCCGCCGCGCTCACGGCCGCCTGAGCCGCGATTCCCGTTCGCGACTGCCGCGGGAATATGTATCGAATTCGAAACGATATGGACGTGCGGAGGCAGGCTCAGGAAGGGGTGGGTTTTCGGATCGGCTCGGGGAACCAGAAACCGCCCCACTTCCTCCACTCCGTGCCGGGGTAGGTCCACTTCGGCTTTCGCGTGCGCGCCTCGGTGCGGAGCGGACGTTTTCGCATCGGCTTTTCGGGGACCGGTGCGGCGGGGTCCGGTGCGGCGAGCGAGCCGGCTTGACCGGGGCGCGGCCGGGGCGGCGGGGGCAGGATGGCCGGGTCGGGGGTCAGCGCCAGCATCCGGCACAGCGGCCGGAGTATTCGTCCCGCCTGCGGGGCGTTGCGGAGCAGCTCCTGCATCCCGGGAGCGGCCAGGAAGGCCTCCAGGTCCTGCTTGTAGGGCGCCACCCGCCACGCCCCCAGCTTTAGCAGCCAGCCGAACGGCTCGGGAAACGGATGCTGCCGCTTTCGGGCTTTCCTTTCCCGGACCCGAGGCGGCCGCGGCGGCGGCAGCGGACCCGCCTGGGCGCGGGCGAGCAGAGCGATGAACCTGAGCCTCAGGTTTTGCAGCCGGGTCCCAACCAGGAACAGCAGCTGCGAGGTGATGACATGCACCCCGGACATCCGGTCCACATCGTAGCGCATCCCGAGCGCCCGCCCCACTTCGTGGGTGAACCGGGTGAAACGGTCGGCCAGGCTGGCATCCGGCGGGCAGGGGTGGGGGCTGACCGACATACGGCATGTCAGAAGTACTAACATGGGTAGTGGGCCGGGTCAAGGATTTTCTTCCCGACACCGACGCCCGGAAATTCCCGCTTGACGGACTTGCGTTGCGTCAGATTTCGCGTGCCCTGGTCTGATCCCTCTCAGGTGTGGGTGATGAGCGTGTCCCCGTGGCCATCGGAGGCCAGGTGGAAACTGGATTTCGTGTAGCTCCCTGAAAACGCAATTTTGGCCTCGGTGGTGCTGCCGTTGGATACGGTCAGCACACCGCCGCCGAACGTGTATTTGGTCTCCGGCGTGCTGAGCAGATCGATCGTGTCGCCTGCGGCAAAACCGGCAACCGTGCCGCGAAACTGAGCGGGGCGGCCAAGTCGAGCGTTCCGAGTCCCGGCCAGGAAATCGACCGTTGCGCCGTTGCCGGCGCCCGCCAGCAGGCTGGCCGAGCCGCCGCCGTCAATGGCGATGGTGCCGGTCCCGCCCGACCGTCCGGTCGAATGTCACCGAGGCGCCATCTGCCGTGACTGTACCGCTGTCGGTGACGGCCCCCGAAAACGTCAGCGAACCGGAACTCGATTTCCGACATTGCCTTGATTGATGAACGTCACTCCGACATCCGCGGAGCCGGTGGAGGTGAAGGTGCCGTCGTTGGTAAAGCTGGAACCGGCGACCCCCGTCAGCGCGGCGCCTGAAAGCGCGTAGGTATTTCCGGCCGCGTTGGTGAGCGCAACCGACGCAACGCCGCTGCCAAGGGCCACACTGCCCTGCTGGACCACCCTCGCCGCGGACAGCGAGGCGCCTTGCGTGAGGGTCAGCACCGCGCTTCCGCCGAGCAAATCGTTCCGGCGCCGGCCATGGCACCGGCAAAACTGCCGCCGCCCTCGACCGCCAGGTGGCGCCGGAGGCCCCCTCCAGCGTGCCGGTACCGGAGACCGCGCCGGTCAGGGTCAGCGTACCGCCGGTTGCGCACAATAACGCCGGTGTCGGCAACCGCGCCGCCGACGCTGCCCGCGCCCGAAACGATGCCGGAGTTGGCGACCGACAGCAGGGTCGAGGAAAACGTGGCGCCGCTCAGTTGCAGCAGGCCGTCCAGAGTCAGCGTGCCCCCGTTGCCGGTCGCGTTGAACACACGCCCGCCTTCCAGCGTCAGGGTGCCTGTGGTGGTGATGGTGGCGAGCGTGGCGTCCAGGTTCTGAAAGTTGGAGTCGGCGCCGTTCAGCGTGATGCGGGCCTTGTCGGTGACGATGGAGGCGCCGCTGGCCAGCGCGATGCTGCCGCCCGCATCAACGGTGAAATTACCCTGGACCAATGTCGTGTGGCTGAGGCCGGTGAACGTTGCTTGCGACAGGTCGAGCACGGCATTGGCGCTGGCCGTATAGTAGCCCTTGCCGGAGACGGCCCCGGTCAGCGACAGCGTGCCGCCTGTTGCATCGATGCGCCCGGCGTCCGTGACGGCGCTGGACACGGTGCCGGCGCCGCTGAGCGTTCCTTTGGCGCCGATCGCGACGGTGCCGCCCTGAAAGACCGAAGCGCCGCCAAGCTGCAGCAGCCCATTATCGGTGAACGTTCCGGCTGAGATGGCGAACACACGGCCGGCCAGCAGCTTCAGCGCGCCGCCCGCGGCGATGGTGGTGAGCGTGGCGTCGAGACCGACCTGTGCGTGGGTGGTGGTATTGTAGGCCTGGACGGTCGATCCGACCCCGCTCAAGGTGATCTTTGCGGCATCGGTAACGATTGTGGTGTTGTTGGCCAGTTCCAGCACGCCGCCGGAAGTGAGCAGATAATTGCCGCCGGTCAGCGTCGTGCCGGAGAGATTTGTCAGGGACGGCACGTACAGCGTCCCCGAGGTGACGGCGATGGTGCCGGTGTTGGTGACCGTGGCGTCGATTTCGCTGACGCCGGTGCCGCCGGTTTTTTCCAGCAGGCCGGCATTGGCGAAACTGCCGGTGCTGGTGGAGTAGTCGATCAGGCCGGCGGTGTCGGTGGTCAGGTCGAACACCGCCCCGGCGGCATTGGTGATGGTCGCGGTCTGGCCGGCGTTGTCGCCGATGTCGATGCGCCCGCCGTCCAGCACGGTGCCGGTATTGGCCCAGGTGGCGCCCTGGCCGAGATACAGATCGGGGTAGGTGCTGGTCTGGGTGGCCAGCGTGGTGGTGCCCTTGGTGGCCAGGGTGCCGGCGCCGTCGATCTGGCCGCCGTAGTTGTTAAGGAGTCCAAACGACGCGGCGCCGCGCACCGTCAGCACGTCGCCGCTGCCCAGCACCACGTCGCCGCGCGTATCCGCGAAGCTGGCCACGGTGGTGTGGCTCAATTCGGCCAGGGTGCCGCTGGTCTCGCTGACCGCACCCAGGCTGGGGGCGGTCAGGTCCAAGGTGGCGCCATCCACCAGCACGGCGGTGGTGGTGGCGGTGCTTAGCGTGGCCGTGCCGTAGCCGAAGGCGATGGTCCCCGAGCCGGTGATCTTGCCGCCGAAACTGCCGCCGCCGTCGAATTCCAGCGTCCCCGAGGTGACGGCGATGGTGCCGGTGTTGGTGACCGTGGCGTCGATTTCGCTGACGCCGGTGCCGCCGGTTTTTTCCAGCAGGCCGGCATTGGCGAAACTGCCGGTGCTGGTGGAGTAGTCGATCAGGCCGGCGGTGTCGGTGGTCAGGTCGAACACCGCCCCGGCGGCATTGGTGATGGTCGCGGTCTGGCCGGCGTTGTCGCCGATGTCGATGCGCCCGCCGTCCAGCACGGTGCCGGTATTGGCCCAGGTGGCGCCCTGGCCGAGATACAGATCGGGGTAGGTGCTGGTCTGGGTGGCCAGCGTGGTGGTGCCCTTGGTGGCCAGGGTGCCGGCGCCGTCGATCTGGCCGCCGTAGTTGTTAAGGAGTCCAAACGACGCGGCGCCGCTCACCGTCAGCACGTCGCCGCTGCCCAGCACCACGTCGCCGCGCGTATCCGCGAAGCTGGCCACGGTGGTGTGGCTCAATTCGGCCAGGGTGCCGCTGGTCTCGCTGACCGCACCCAGGCTGGGGGCGGTCAGGTCCAAGGTGGCGCCGTCCACCAGCACGGCGGTGGTGGTGGCGGTGCTTAGCGTGGCCGTGCCGTAGCCGAAGGCGATGGTCCCCGAGCCGGTGATCTTGCCGCCGAAACTGCCGCCGCCGTCGAATTCCAGTGTCCCCGAGGTGACGGCGATGGTGCCGGTGTTGGTGACCGTGGCGTCGATTTCGCTGACGCCGGTGCCGCCGGTTTTTTCCAGCAGCCCGGCATTGGCGAAACTGCCGGTGCTGGTGGAGTAGTCGATCAGGCCGGCGGTGTCGGTGGTCAGGTCGAACACCGCCCCGGCGGCATTGGTGATGGTCGCGGTCTGGCCGGCGTTGTCGCCGATGTCGATGCGCCCGCCGTCCAGCACGGTGCCGGTATTGGCCCAGGTGGCGCCCTGGCCGAGATACAGATCGGGGTAGGTGCTGGTCTGGGTGGCCAGCGTGGTGGTGCCCTTGGTGGCCAGGGTGCCGGCGCCGTCGATCTGGCCGCCGTAGTTGTTAAGGAGTCCAAACGACGCGGCGCCGCTCACCGTCAGCACGTCGCCGCTGCCCAGCACCACGTCGCCGCGCGTATCCGCGAAGCTGGCCACGGTGGTGTGGCTGAATTCGGCCAGGGTGCCGCTGGTCTCGCTGACCGCACCCAGGCTGGGGGCGGTCAGGTCCAAGGTGGCGCCGTCCACCAGCACGGCGGTGGTGGTGGCGGTGCTTAGCGTGGCCGTGCCGTAGCCGAAGGCGATGGTCCCCGAGCCGGTGATCTTGCCGCCGAAACTGCCGCCGCCGTCGAATTCCAGCGTCCCCGAGGTGACGGCGATGGTGCCGGTGTTGGTGACCGTGGCGTCGATTTCGCTGACGCCGGTGCCGCCGGTTTTTTCCAGCAGCCCGGCATTGGCGAAACTGCCGGTGCTGGTGGAGTAGTCGATCAGGCCGGCGGTGTCGGTGGTCAGGTCGAACACCGCCCCGGCGGCATTGGTGATGGTCGCGGTCTGGCCGGCGTTGTCGCCGATGTCGATGCGCCCGCCGTCCAGCACGGTGCCGGTATTGGCCCAGGTGGCGCCCTGGCCGAGATACAGATCGGGGTAGGTGCTGGTCTGGGTGGCCAGCGTGGTGGTGCCCTTGGTGGCCAGGGTGCCGGCGCCGTCGATCTGGCCGCCATAGTTGTTAAGGAGTCCAAACGACGCGGCGCCGCTCACCGTCAGCACGTCGCCGCTGCCCAGCGACAGCACCCCGGCCGTGGCGGTGAGCGAGCCCAGATGTAATGCAGCCCCGATGCTCAGTGTGGCGCTTCTGTCCGCCAGAGTCTAGCGCGCCCGCCGCCTCCGCTGTTGTAACCGATACAGTATACGATCCCGCAACGGATATGGTTACATCGTCGCCCGGACCGGGAACAGTGCCGGTGCTCCAGTCGCTGGCGGTCGACCAGTCGCCGCTAACCCCGGACTTCCACGAAATGGTGGCCATCGGGCTTCCCCATATGAAACGTTAAATGGTGGTTATCCTCGGATGCAGCCAAGCACGGGTTTGATGTAACCGCAAGCCCGTCCGTTTGCTTTAAGTACGATCTTCCTAGCGGTCGCAAACATCTTTCAAAACAGATATGTTACGGGAATCTCCAAGGCATCGGTCGCGTCCGCACCGCTGCGACTGCGACTGCGCCGAGACCGCTCCTCCGCGATAAAGGTTTGAACACACAAGGACGGAACAGCGGATCGCGCCCTGGGGTTCAAGCCACCTCCTGCTGCAGCTTTTGCCTGCATCGCGTCGGCGAACCCCGAATAATCCTGGCACGCGAGCGCAAACGCGTCCGGTCCGCCGATCACCTCGCGCGTATAACTCTGCACCAGGTCCGGCTCCTCGTGCAGCACGCACAGGCCGTTGATCGTAACACCCGCCGCCACCAGCCGGTCGCGGACCTCTTCCGGCGGCGGCCCGTCGTTGCTGCGGCCGTCCCCCGCCACATCGATCATGCTTCTCCGCGCCGTCGCCGGCAGCGCCGAAAACAGCGCCTCGCACGCGAGCAGGGCTGAGCCGATCGCCGTGTTCCCCGGCTGCACCGTGCGCGACACGTCCTCCACCGCGCGGGACAGCGCATCCAGTTCCGCCGGCGTGCCGACCCGGGTCCAGTCGATCAGCACATCCTGCGCGTGCTGGCCGGACCACAGCAGCACCGAACACAGACTGCCGCCCAGCGGGCCGCCGATCAGTCCGGCGGAGACGACCGGATCGCGCAACGCCGCCGCACAGCCGCCCGCGATCAGCCCGAACTCCTCGTAGGTGACGCTGGCCGAGCCGTCGAAGGCCAGCACCAGTGCGAGGTCCACGGAACTCATGCCGGCATGGTATGGCCCGCCCCGGGCGCAATCCAACCGGCTGCACAAACGTTCGGCTCGCGGCCAGCAGGGAGCGTGGGATGGAAAAAGGCCGCGTGCTCACCGAGACGATGGACGGGGTGGGCCTGCTCACCTTCGTCGGCACCGACCCCCACAACGCCTTGTCGCCAAAGATGTGTCGGGAGTTCGCCGAAGCCCTGGACCGGCTGGAGGAGGACGAGGGCGTGCGCGTGCTGGTGCTCACCGGCGCCGGCCACGTCGCCTTCGCCACCGATCCCGACGGCGCCGACGAAGAGGCGGACACTGGCGCGGAGGCCGATCCGGCCTGCAACATGTGCGAGCGGCTGGCGCGGTTTTCCAAGCCGGTGGTGGCCCGGATACGCGGCGATTGCAGGGGAGCGGGACTGGCGATGGTGCTCGCCGCCGATATTCGCATTGCCGCCCAGGATTTGGATTTTGCGCTCACCGCCGAGCGAGCGGCGGCACTCGGCATCGAGCGGGCGTTCGTGCGGGTGGTGGGGGCGTCGCAGGCCCGGTACCTGCTGCTGACGGGCGAGCGGATCGAAGCCTCCGAAGCGCTGCGCATCGGCCTGGTGCATCGGGTGGTGCCCGACGCCGACCTGTCCGACAGCGTGGCCGACCTGGCGCGGCTGCTGGTCGAACGGGACCCGGAGGTTCTGCGCGGCGCCAAGCAGGCATTGGCGCAGCTCACCCCGGCCGACCGGCACGAGCCGCAACAGCCGCGCCGAGAATGATCAGCACGGCGGCGGCCAGCACCGAAACCCCGGCTCGGGCCGCGCCGGTGGCGATGAGGAGCAACGTGGAGAGCAGCGGCGCCAGGTAGGACAGCGTGCCGAGCAGCGCCAGGCGTCCGTGCTTGGTGGCAAAATCCCAGGCGAAGAAAGCCAGCCCGACCGGGCCCACGCCCAGCGCCACGATGGCCGCCCACTGGCGCGCATCCGGCACCACGGTGCGCTCGAGGAGAAAATGGCAAAGCATCCCGGCCACCGCGACCGCGCCGCAGACGCCGGCGATGGCTTCGCTGGGCGTATCGGCGAACCGGCGGTTCAGCACGGAATACCCGGACCACACCAGCGCGCAGCCGAGGGCGGCGAGATAGCCCAGCGCCGAGGCATGCCCCGTCCCGCCGTGGTCACGCAGCACCAGCAACGCCGTTCCGGACAGGCCGAGCACCGCGCCCAGCAGGTGGAGCGGGCGAATGCGCTCGCCGGGCCGGGCCGCCGAAAACAGCACGATGAGCAGCGGCCACAGATAGGCGATCAGGCTCGCCTCGGCCGGCGGGGCCTGTTTCAGGGCCGTGAAATACAGCGCGTGGTAGAAAAACAGGCCGCAAAAGCCCAGCAGCCAGGCCGGCCAAGGTGCGCGCAGCCGCGCCAGTGCGGTGCGCCCGCCCAGCCCCAGCACCGCCATGCCGCAGGCGCAAGCCACGGCGAAACTCAGCCCCAGCAGCTCGAACGGCGGCACGTTTCGGGTGGCGGTCGTGAGCAGGGCCAGCGCCGACCACAGCAGGATCGACAATACTCCGGCCGCCGTCGCACGGGTGCGAATTTGCATACGCGCCCATGCCACAAACCCATATACCGGGGTAATCTCGCCGCATGCGTCGCGCCCTTGCCGCCCTGTGCGTGATCCTTTTGGCCGCGGCACCGGCCCATGCCGGCGGCGTGGTCTCGCTCAATCTCTGCGCCGACGACTTTTTGATGACGCTTGCGCCGGACCGGGTGGCAGCACTGTCGCCGCTGGCGCGGGATGCGGCACTGTCCGCGGTGGCCGAGGCGGCGAAATCGAAACCGTGGGTGCGGGCGGATGCCGAGGCGGTGCTGGCGCTGCACCCGGATTTGGTGCTGGCCGCCGAGTATGGCGCCCAGGCGACGCTTTCTGCCCTGGCGGCGAGCGGCGTGCGGGTCGAGCGCATCCGTCTGCCGCAGAATTTTGCCGAGATCCGGGCCGAAACGCGTCGTCTCGCCGTTCTGCTGGGCGCCCAAGAACGTGGCGAAGCGGTGCTGGCGGAGATGGACGCGAAACTGGCCGCGGTGCCTTCCGGTCCGCCGAAGCGGGCACTGGTTTTGGAGCCGCGGGGCTGGACCGCCGGTCCCGGCTCGCTGGGCCACGCGGTGCTGCAGGCGGCCGGATTGTCGGATGCGGGCGATGGACGGCAGTGGTCGCTGGAAACCATTTTGGCGCATCCGCCGGACGAGGTTTTGGTGCCGGCCGCCCCCGAAACGCCGTCGCTGGCGACGGAACTGCTGCGCCACCCCGCGTTGCGCGGCATCCCCTCTCGCACCGTCGATCCCGCCCTGCTGATCTGCGGCGGGCCATGGACGGCGCGGGCCGCCGACGCCCTGGCGCCATGACGGCGGCGCTTGGCGTGGTCGTGGCGGTGCTGGTCTTGCTGTCGCTGCTGGTGGGTGCCGCGGGGCTGGGCATTC
The DNA here is from genome assembly GCA_963822705.1 of uncultured Pseudomonadota bacterium. Lineage (GTDB taxonomy): Bacteria > Pseudomonadota > Alphaproteobacteria > Acetobacterales > Acetobacteraceae > CAVRQM01. The sequence goes on along the minus strand of CAWGIX010000010.1, from coordinate 395,287 downwards.
CGGAGGGCGCCATCCTGTGGCAGCTCCGACTGCCTCGGACCGCGCTCGCAGCCCTGGTCGGCGCGGCGCTGGGCCTGTCGGGGGCGGTGCTGCAAGGCGCACTTCGCAATCCGCTCGCCGATCCGGGTTTTCTGGGGATCGGCGGCTGCGCGGTGCTGGGCGCGGCGCTGGCGTTCTACTGGGGCGTTTCGGCGAGTTTCGCGCCGGCCCTGCCGGTGGCAGGGTTTTGCGGGGCCGCAATCGGCGGCGGGGTGCTGCTGGGCATGAGTGCCCGCGCCGCCTCTGGTCCCAGCCTGGTGCTGGCCGGGGTGGCGCTGTCCGCTCTGTCCGCCGCCCTGCTGGCGCTCGCCTTGGCGCTCGCACCCAATCCGTTCGCGCTGGCCGAACTGTCCGCCTGGCTTCTGGGAGGCTTCTCCCAATCCACCTTGGCCCAGCTGTGGCTGGCGCTGCCGCCGGTGGCACTCGGTTGCTGGGTGCTGCTGCGTCTAGGGCGCGGACTGGATGGACTGGCGCTGGGCGAGGACGTGGCCGCCAGCCTCGGCGTCCCGGTGGCCCGGACGCTGCGGCTTGCCGCCTTGGGCATGGCGCTCGCGGTGGGAGCCGGAGCCTCGGTCGCGGGCGGCATCGGTTTCGTGGGCCTGGTGGTGCCGCATCTGCTGCGCCCGGCGTTCGGCGAGCGCCCCGCCGCGCTGTTGCTGCCCTCGCTGCTGGGCGGCGCCGCGCTGCTGCTGGCCGCCGACATTCTGTGCCGGGCGCTGCCGCTGCTGCTGCCGATGTCGGCCGAGCCGCCGGTCGGCGTGCTGACCGCGCTATTGGGCGCGCCCGTGCTGGTGCGCCTCGCGCGCCGGGTGGCGCCGTGATCGCGTTTTCGCACGGCCGAACTGCGGCTCGGCAGTAGAATCGTGCTGCGCGACGTAGACGTGACCGTGGCACCGGGTTTGTTGCTGGCCATCTGCGGGCCGAACGGGGCGGGCAAGACCACGCTGCTGCGCGCCCTGGCCGGCCTGCTGCCCGGGACTGCGGCGCCAGACCCGCGGCGGGTCGCCTACCTGCCGCAGGGGGCACGCTGCGCCTGGAGCCTGACCGTGGCGCAGGTGGCCGCACTCGGCCGCATTCCGCATCGTGACCGGGCTCCCGAGCCGGTCGAGCGGGCGTTGGCGGAGTGCGGCATCGCGGCCCTGCGCGACGCACGAATCGACCGCGTGTCCGGCGGCGAGGCCCGGCGCGCCATGCTCGCCCGTGCCTTCGCCACCGATCCAGAGGCTTTTCTGCTCGACGAGCCGACCGCCGACCTCGATCCGGCCGCGCAGCACGACATCATGGGGCTGCTGCGCCGCACCGCGCGGGCCGGGCGCGCGGTTGCGGTGGTGCTGCACGCCCTGGACCTGGTGCGCCATTATGCCGACCGCGCATTGGTGCTGGCGGAGGGCCGGATCGTGTTCGACGGGCCGGCGCAGTTTGCCCTGCCCCATGCCGCGCGCGCGTTCGGGTTGCGCTGGGGCGTCGATCCAGAACCTCGGCTGCTGCCGCCGTGAGGAGGCACGCCGCGCGGTTTTTTGTGGCGGAAGGTGCGGTGGCGGTACCGCGAAGCGCGGTGGTCGCGCTGGGGTGCCGGTCTCGCGTCGTGGCTTCCGGCACCCTGAAGGTCGCTGTCGCAGCGTCGCTGACGGTACATGCCGCGCTGGCCATGGCGCTGTCGGTGGACTGGCCGCGCACGATGCGCGAACCGAAGGAAGCGGACGCGAAGATCGAGCTGATTTTCGGGCACAACGCCACCGCGAACGGGGCTCCGGCGGCTGCGGCCACCGCCTCCCCGTCCAGATCGGCCGCGGCGGCGCCACAGGACGCCGGAGATTCTTCGCCGCATTCAGGTGCGACGCAACCGGCCGGCAGCGGCAGCGCCCAGGCATCGCTGCCGGTGCGCCTCGGCGACGGTGTGGTCGGATTTGAGGTGCCGGAGGTCGACGCCGGCATCGTCGAGGCGCAATCCGACCCGGGCAACCGGCCGCCGCCCTATCCGGCGGACGCATATCGACGACACGAGCAGGGCAGCGTCGGCCTGCGCATCCATATCGGCACGGACGGCAAGGTAACGCAAATCGAAACGTTAGAAAGTTCCGGTTATTCCGACCTCGACCGCGCGGCGCGGGATGCGGCGATGCGCTGGCGGTTCATTCCGCAGCTGCGCGACGGCGAAGCGGTGCCCTCGGTGCGCGACCAGCGTTTTGACTTTATATTGGATTGAAGCAATGGCCGAGCGGGTGGTGCGGATCGACCGGGTGATCACGCGTGGTGGCGACGGCGGACAGACCAGTCTGGGCGACGGCACCCGGGTGCCGAAAAATGCCGCGCGGGTGGAAGCGTTCGGGGCGGTGGACGAGGCCAACGCGGCTTTGGGTCTGCTGCGGCTGCACCTGGCCGGCGATGCCGAGGCGGACGCCATGATCGCCCGCATGCAAAACGATCTGTTCGATGTCGGTGCGGATCTGTGTGTGCCCGGCGAGGCCGGCGACCGGCTGCGCGTCACCGACGCGCCGTGTGTGCGGCTGGAAGCGGAGGTGGCTGCAATGAACGCAAGCCTGCCGGAGCTGACCAGTTTCGTGCTGCCGGGCGGCACGCCGGGGGCGGCCCATGCGCACTTGGCGCGCACCGTGTTGCGCCGCGCCGAGCGGCGCGTGGTGGCGCTGGCGGCCGACGAGGTGGTGAATCCGGCGGTGATCCGCGTGCTGAACCGCATGTCCGACCACCTGTTCGTGCTGGCGCGGCGGCTGAACGCGAACGGCGCCGGCGACGCGCTGTGGGTGCCGGGGGCGAATCGCTGAGAACATCGGAGCTGCCTGCTGTTACCTGCCGAAACCAGCGATATGCGCCCGCACGGCTGCATGACCCTGGAGACCATCGTTTCATTGAGCGACAGTGCCAGCGTCAGCCTGCCGGTCATGGCCGTCTGACGCTCCGTGTTCGCGGAATGGTAGCGCCGGGCGGATTTGAACCACCGACCAAGGGATTATGATTCCCCTGCTCTACCGCTGAGCTACGGCGCCATCGCAGGCAGGGGCGCGGAAATACCGCCGCGCTTCAACCTGCGTCAATGCCGGGCGATAAACCCCCCGCCCAGCACCCTCCCCCCATCATACAGCACGCAAGCCTGCCCCGGAGCCGCCAGTGCCGGAGCGTCCAGCCACACTTCCGCCCCATCCTCCCCCGGTACGATTTCCGCCGGCTGCGGCGTCTCCCGCGCGCGCAGTTTGGCAAAGCAGCGCCGCCGGCCCGGCTCTACCAGCCAGTTCACCTCGCGCAAGCGCACGCGCCGGCTGGCCGAGGCGCCCCCGCCCACCACTACCTGCCGTCGCGCCGCATCGAGCCGCACCACCACGCGCCGCCGCCCCGCCGCGTCGCGCGAAGCCGCACCCAAGCCCCGCGCCTGACCCACCGTGTAGCGGGCAATGCCGGGGTGCCGCGCCAAAGCGACACCCGCCTCGTCCACGATGTCGCCCGGCTCGGCGGCATCCGGCCGCAGCCGCGCGACCACCTGATCGTAACGACCGTGCGGCACGAAACAGATGTCCTGGCTGTCGGGCTTGTCCGCCACCGCCAGCCCCAGCCGCCGCGCCTCTGCCCGTGTCGCCGCCTTGTCGGCGAAATCGCCCAGCGGAAACATGGAAAAATCCAACTGCGCCTGCGTGGTCGCGAACAAAAACCAGCTCTGGTCGCGCGAAAAATCGGCCGCCCGGTGCAACTCGGCACCCTCCGGCCCGTCCACCCGGCGCACATAGTGCCCGGTCGCCAGTCGCTCGCACTCCAGGTCGCGCGCCAGTTTCACCAGATCGGTGAATTTCACCGTCTGGTTGCAGCGCACGCACGGCACCGGCGTCTCGCCGCCTGCGTAGGCATCGGCAAAATCCTGGATGACCGCTTCGCGAAACCGCGCCTCGGCGTCGATAACGTAGTGCGCGAAGCCCAGCCGATCCGCGACGCGCCGCGCGTCAAGAATGTCCTGGCCGGCGCAGCACGCGCCCTTGCGACCGCTCGCGGCGCCAAAATCGTACAACTGCAGCGTGGCGCCGATGACCTCGTGACCGGCCGCATGCAGCAGCCCCGCCACCGTGCTGCTGTCCACCCCGCCGGACATCGCCACCAGAATCCGCATCGGAGTAAAACTACTTCTGGGCGTTGCGCACGCCGGCCGGCAGGCGTACCACCAGCCCGTCCAGCGTCGGCGTCATGACGATCTGGCACCCGAGCCGCGAAGTCTTTTCCAGCCCGAACGCCAGATCCAGCATGTCTTCCTCGTCCTCGGTCGGGCGGGCGAGTTTCCCGAACCAAGCCGGGTCGACGATGACGTGGCAGGTGGAACAGGCGAGCGAGCCTTCGCAGGCGCCCTCTATGTCCACGTCATACTGGTGCGCGATCTCCAGCACCGACAGACCCAATGCCGCCTCCACCTCTCGGCGCGAGCCGTCACGCTGAATAAACGTCATCTTGGGCATCTGCTTTGGGGCGCTCTGCGGATCTGTGCGCAGCGGCCAGGCTTGCCGCGGCGAAATCGACGTCGGCGGCGGAGTTAAAACGTCCGATCCCGATCCGCAAGGTCCGCGCCGCCTCCTCCGCCGTCAGCCCCATGGCGCGCAGCACGTAGGACGGTTCCAGCTCCGCCGAGGAGCAGGCCGAGCCGGTCGAGACGCACAGATCAGGCGCCAAGCGCATCAGCGTCTGGGCATCGGTCCGCGGAAACGTGAGGTTCAAATTTCCGGCGATCCGGGCGGATCGGCTGCCGTTCAGCCGAAGTTCCGGCAGGTCGCGCGATAGCTGCGCCCATAACCGAGCCCGCAGGCCGGCGATGGTGCCCGGCTCGTCGGTCAAGGCTTCGGCGGCGAGCCGGCAGGCCTCGCCGAAACCCACCACCAGGGGAGTGGGCAAGGTGCCCGAGCGCAGCCCCCGCTCCTGCCCGCCGCCGGAGAACAGCGGGGCCAGCCGCACCCGCGGCCTTCTGCGCACGAACAGCGCGCCGCTGCCCTTGGGGCCATAAACCTTGTGGGCGCTGAGCGAGAGCAGGTCGACTCCCCAGTCGCGCACGTTCAGCGGGATCTTGCCCGCCGCCTGGGCCGCATCGGTATGGAACAGCGCCCCGGCTTTTTTGGCGCGCCCCGCGAGCCCGGGAATATCCTGGACGACGCCAGTCTCGTTGTTGACCGCCATGACGCTGACCAGCAAGGTCGGGGTCTCCAGCGCCGCGTCCAGCGCGTCGGGATGCAGAGTCCGTCGCGGCCGACCGGCAGAAACACCGGCTCGAATCCCTCGACCGAAAGGTCCTGCACGGCTTCCAGCACGCATTTGTGCTCAGTCGCGACAGTGACCACGCGCCGAGGCGCGTCTTCCTGCTCCGCAGCGAACCGAGCGGCGCCCTTGATGGCCAGATTGTTCGCCTCGGTAGCCCCCGAGGTGAATACGATCTCCCGCGCCTCTGCCCCGATCAGCGCCGCCACCTTTGCCCGCGCGTCTTCCACCGCCGCTTCCGCCGCCAGGCCGGCGGCATGCTCGACGCTGTGCGGATTGCCGGGCTGATCAAAAAACCACGGCAGCATCGCCGAGACCACGCGCGGGTCGCACGGCGTGGTGGCTTGGTTGTCCAGATAGACGAGGCGGTTCGGGCGCGACACCATCCAGCCGATATGGCCTCAGGCCGCGCGCCGTGCCAGCCGCGTGGCCATTGCCCGATAGGCCATAGCGAAAGCCGCCACGTCGCCGGCCTCGGCATTCCATGGGAGCGAGACACGGATCGCCTCGCCGGCTAGCGAGCCCAGGCCCATGGCGTCGAGCACATGGCTGCGCGCCACTTTGCCCGAGCTGCACGCCGCGCCGGCCGACACGGCGATCCCGGCCAGATCCAAGGCCATGACCTGCGTGGCCGCCGGCACGCCGGGCAAGGCGAGGCAGCACGTATTGGGCAGCCGCGGCGCGTCTTGACCGATCACCACGGCTCCGCTCGCGACCGCAGCCGCCTCGATCGCGTCGCGAAGTGCCGTGAGGTGCCCCGCGCCCTGCGCCGCCACGGCGGCGGCCGAAAATCCGGCGATGGCCGAGAGGGCAGGCGTGCCGCCCCGGAAACCTCGCTCCTGCCCGCCGCCTGCGATGAGAGGCACCAGCCTGCGCGTGCCCTCCGCGCTCAGCAGAACAGCTCCGGCCCCCGCCGGGCCGCCCAGCTTGTGTGACGAGATGGCCGCGCTTGCCGCCCCCAAAACTCCGAAATCCAAGTCGATGCGCCCGGCCGCCTGGACCGCGTCGACATGCAGAAGCGCCCCGTTCCGGCGGCATAGGCCTGCCACAGACGCAATTGGCTGCAGCACTCCGGTCTCGTTATTGGCCAGCATCAGGCAGACCAGCGCCGGGCCTTTTTGGGCCAGGTTGCGCTCCAAGAATGCGAGGTCGGGCAATCCGCACCGGTCGACCGGCAAGATGTCCGCCTCCGGACTGGCCGCCCGCACGGCATCATGCTCCGTGGCGCCCACAACGATCCGGCGACTCTGCCCGAGGCCGTGGATCGCCAATGCATTGGCCTCGGTCCCGCCCGAGGTGAACACCAATCGGCCCGCCTCGCCGCCGAACCTTTGCGCAATGGCCTCGCGAGCATCCTCCAGCAGCCGGCGCGCGCGCCGCCCGTCGGCATGCACCGAGGACGGATTGCCGGTCACGTTCAAAGCCTCGACGATCGCCCGGCGGGCCTCCGGGCGCAGCGGCTCAGTGGCGTTGGCGTCCAAATACGTCATGACAGCCCCGAAGGGCCTGCATGGCCAGCGCCGGACGGGAAAGAAAGATGAAGCATCCGCGACAATTCTATTATGAAAGTTCGTCGCGCACACTTATAGTCCGCGCCTGCCGGGGTAGGCTTCGTCGAGAGGGAGAGCGGGACTGCCCGGGTCGGCGGCAAAGGCGGAAACATCGGTCTGCATATGGAGATGGCTGGCGTTTGACGCGGCTGCGCTTCTTGGCGCGCCGTGTCTTCATGCCCATGTCCTAATGTCACGGCCCTGTGATGCTGCCGGGGTCTTAGGTCGCCCATCCGTGGGGCGAAGAATTGGAAGCGGATTTAGGTCAATATGCCTGAAGTAATGTTCGCCGGGCCTGATGGACGGCTGGAGGGTCGTTATCACCACTCCAAGGAAAGCGGCGCGCCGCTGGCGCTGATCCTGCACCCGCACCCGCTGCACGGCGGGACGATGAACAACCGTATCGCCTATGCCATGTACCAGGCCTTCCAGCGCCTTGGCTTCTCCGTCATGCGCTTCAATTTTCGTGGCGTCGGCCGCAGCCAGGGCCGCTATGACGGCGGCATCGGCGAGATCAGCGATGCCGCGGCGGCGCTGGACTGGATGCAGGCGGTCAACCCCAGCCATGGCGGGCTGTGGATCGCCGGGTACTCGTTCGGCGCTTTTGTGGGCATGCAGCTGCTGATGCGCCGGCCGGAAGTTTCCGGTTGGGTGAGTGTGGAGCCGCCCGCCAACTACTACGATTTCGGGTTTTTGGCCCCGTGCCCGTGCGGTGGGCTGATGCTGCACGGCGATGCCGACGAGCTGGTGCCCGAGCCGGCCGTGCGCAAGCTGGTCGACAAGCTGAACACGCAGAAGAACGTGACGGTGGATTACCGTATCCTGCCGGGGGCGGACCACGTTTTGGCGAACCACGCCGACGCCGTGGCGCACGCAATCGACGATCACGTCAAGCGCATGATGGCCAGAAAGTCGATGGCGCTGGCCGCGGATTGAAACTGGCAAGTTTCCGGATGCGGGGCGGAAGCGCAGCGTCCCGGTAGAGAGGTCTGGCCCGACCTCCTCGGCGCCGCCCGCCTCTAGCGGATCAGCCCAGCCAGCGGGCTGGACGGATCCGCGCCCATCCGCCGCGGCATGCGGCCGGCCAGAAAAGCGTGCCGACCCGCCTCGACCGCGTGGCGCATCGCCCGGGCCATGCGCACCGGATCGCGGGCATGGGCGATGGCGGAGTTCAGCAGCACCGCGTCGCAGCCCAGCTCCATGGCAATGGCCGCGTCCGACGCGGTGCCAACCCCCGCATCGACCAGCAGCGGCACGCCGGCCTGCTCGATCAGCATGGAGATCATCGCCGGATTCTGCAGCCCGAGGCCGGAGCCGATCGGGGCACCCAGCGGCATGATGGCCACGCACCCCATCTCCTCCAGCCGTTTCGCGGCAATAGGGTCGTCGCTGCAATAGACCATCACCTCGAACCCGTCCGCGATCAGCGCCGCGGCGGCCTCGAACGTGGCCGGCATGTCGGGATACAGGTGCGGCGGCGGCCCCAGCACCTCCAGCTTGACCAGATTCCAGCCGCCCGCCTCGCGCGCCAGCCGCAGCGTGCGCACCGCGTCCTTGGCGGTATGGCAGCCGGCGGTATTGGGCAGGTACGTGTACCGCTTCGGGTCGACGAAATCCTGCAACATCGGCGCGTTCGGGTCCGACAGGTTGACCCGCCGCACGGCCACGGTGACCATTTCCGCCCCGCTGGCGGCGATCGCCGCGGCGGTCTCGTCCAGGCTCTTGTATTTCCCCGTGCCGACGACCAGCCGCGAGCGAAAACTGCGGCCGGCCACCGTCCAGCGGTCTTCGGTATCCGGAGTGAGCGCGTCCATGTCAGCCCCCGCCGATAAAATGGACGATTTCCAGCGCATCGCCCTCGTCCAGCCAAGTGTCGGAATAACGTGAGCGGGGAACGATGGCCTCGTTGCGCTCCACCGCCACTTTGCGCGCCTCCAGCCCGATCTCGGCCAGCAAGGCGGCAATGTTGGCCGGCGCGGGCAGGCGCCGTGCCTCGCCGTTCAGTGTCACAGCCACGGTTTGCATGGCCGGCAAATGGGAGCGCCGGACGGCGGGGGCAAGTTGCCGGGGCGCGGAGGTGCGTGCTACGGGCACCACCCGATCATGTCCCCCGCCGCTTTGCCGCAAATCGCCGTCCTGAACGGCCCCAACCTGAATCTGCTGGGCCTGCGCCAGCCGGAGATTTATGGCAGCCTCACCCTGGACGACGTGGAAGCGCTGTGCGCCGAAATCGGCGAGCAACTGCATCTGGCCATCGATTTTCGCCAAACCAACAGCGAGGGCGAGCTGATCACCTGGGTGCAGGAATGCCGCGGCCGGGCCTCCGGCATCGTGCTCAACCCAGCCGGCTATACTCATACCTCGGTGGCGCTGATGGACGCGCTGCTGGCCTGCGAGCTGCCGGTAATCGAGGTGCATGTCAGCAACATCCACCGCCGGGAAAATTTCCGGCGCCACTCCTACGTGTCCCGCGCCGCAACCGGCGTGATCTGCGGCCTGGGCGTGCGCGGTTATGCCCTGGCGCTGTCGGCACTCGCGGGGCTGCTCGAGGAGGGGGCGTGACGGCCGCCTCCTTGCCGTTCGATGCCGACGCGGTTCGCCAGCTCGCCACCATTCTGGCCGACACCGGCCTGACCGAGATTGAGATCGAGGGCAAGGAGGGGCGCATCCGAGTTGCTCGCGCGCATCCCCCGGCGCAGGCATCCAGCCCGACCACGACCGTCTCTGTCTCGCCGCCGTCGCTGCCCACGCTCGCGGTGCCCGAACGGGCCGTTCCGGACGACGATGCCGCGCATCCGGGTGCGGTGCTGAGCCCGATGGTCGGGATCGTCTATCTGGCGCCCGAACCGGGCGCGACGCCCTACGTGACGTCGGGGCAGGCAGTCGCGGCGGGCCAGACCCTGCTGCTGATCGAGGCCATGAAAACCTACAACCAGATCAAGGCCCAAAAGGCCGGCACGGTCACGCGCATCCTGGTCGCCTCCGGGGCGCCGGTGGAATACGGCGAGCCGCTGCTGATCATCGAGTAGGCGCCGCGGCGCGGCCATGTTCGAAAAGGTCTTGATCGCCAACCGGGGCGAGATCGCGCTGCGCATCCAGCGCGCCTGCCGCGAGATCGGCATCCGTACCGTGGCCGTGCACTCGACCGCCGACGACGAGGCGATGCATGTGCGCCTGGCCGACGAGAGCGTGTGCATCGGCCCCCCGCCGGCGCGAGACAGCTACATGAACATGGCGGCGATCCTGTCCGCGGCCACCATCACCGGTGCCGATGCGATCCATCCCGGCTACGGGTTCCTGGCCGAGAACGCCCAGTTCGCGCACATGGTCGAGGCGCACGACCTGACGTTCATCGGCCCCTCCTCGGACCACATCCGCATGATGGGCGACAAGATCGCGGCCAAGGCGACGATGCGGCGCCTGGGCGTGCCGCTGGTGCCGGGGTCGGACGGGGCGGTGGAAGACCTTGAGCAGGCTCGGGCGGTCGCGGCCGAAGTGGGCTATCCGGTGCTGGTCAAGGCCGCCGCCGGCGGCGGTGGTCGCGGCATGAAGTTGGCCCTCTCGGACAATGACCTGGAGGAAGCCTTGAGCTTCGCGCGGGCAGAGGCGCGCGCCGCCTTCGGCAACGACTCAGTGTATCTGGAGAAATACCTGGACCGGCCGCGCCACATCGAGTTGCAGGTATTGGCCGATGCTTATGGCGAGGTGGTGCATTTCGGCGAGCGCGACTGCAGCCTGCAGCGACGGCATCAAAAGCTGCTGGAAGAGGCGGGCTCGCCAGCGCTGTCAGCAGGCGAGCGGGACGCACTGGGCGCCACCGTAACGGCGGCACTGCAAGAAATCGGGTATCGAAATGCCGGCACGCTTGAGTTCTTGTACCAGGACGGGCGGTTTGCGTTCATAGAAATGAATACCCGGCTGCAGGTGGAGCATCCGGTGACCGAGATGGTCTGGGGCGTGGATTTGGTGCGCGAGCAGGTTCGCCTCGCGGCCGGTGAACCTTTGGGCTACGTGCAGCGCGACCTGCGCGCGAGCGGCCACTCCATCGAGTGCCGCGTTACCGCCGAGGACCCGGAAACCTTCCTGCCGACGCCGGGCCGCGTGACCGCGTTCCATGCGCCGGGCGGCCTGGGCGTGCGGGTGGACAGCGCACTGTACGCGGGCTGCGTCGTGCCGCCCTACTACGACAGTTTGATAGCGAAACTCATCGTGCACGCGCCCACTCGCGCCGAGGCGGTCGCGCGGTTGCGGCGCAGCCTGGCGGAATTCGCAGTGGTCGGCATCAAGACCACATTGCCGCTGCACCAGCGCATCGTGGAGGAGCCGGCTTTCCAGCGCGGCGACTATACCATTCACTGGCTGGAAGAGTTCGCGGCGGGCAGCAGTTGACTCAGGGCCGCTTGGAAATCGAGTTGGTCAGGATTGCCCGCAGGCGAGAGATGAGCGAAGTCCGTCCGGCACCGGATTGAGCGGAGCCAGACTGGACGGCTCGAAATTTCGCTACGTTCTCTTCCACGACGACCTGACCCGCTCCACCGTCCGCATCCTCAAATCGAAAGTCGTTGAGGCATCGGGCGAGAACTTCGATAAGATCGGGGCGCGGCGGGGGCGAGATCGCGATAGGCGAGAGCGGGATGTCCATTGCCCTGCGCTCAAAGCCATCGTTGCCCATGTCCGACAACCGCGCCCACGGGCGGATTTCGGTCTGTTCCCCATATTTGCCGGCAATGCATGCCAGCATATCGTCGGAAAGGCGCGATTCGCCCATCAACTCGAGAATTTGCTTCTTGTGAAAGCCTTCGGAGGTCAAGACGTTGTTGCGTGAGAAATTCGCAACCGCGCTGAGGAAAACCTTCTGTGCCAGTTGCTGACGCGAGCGAATTGGCACGTGGTAGTAGAAGCCCATATCGAAGACTTGGGACTCCATGATCTGCGGCGGGTTCGCCGAGTGCGCGCCCTGGGTGATCCTCATGTCTGGCATGGCATCGAACAACGATCTCGGTATAACGATTTTGCGAAGGCTCGACGGCTGCTTTGCTATCCACATCACGGCGGCCGGATCGAACTCCCAGGAATCGAATTCCAGAGGAACACAGGCTTTCCATCTGAACGACCCGGCAACGACGGTTTCGTTAAGCACGCGGCATTTTGCCGCAAGCTCGGGTTCTGACATGCCGGCGATGAATTCGTCCGAATCGACGAAGAACACCGCGGTCGCGCCCCCGGCGAATGCCTCTCGCATGAACAGGTCATAAAGCTCCTTCTGATGCAGCCCGGCCATGTCTACGCGACGGTAGTGCCAGCCGCATCGGTCGGCGCAGACTTGCTGCATGATCTGCGAGCAGCCGTCCGACGATCGCTGATCCAGCAGGAAAACCATGTCGAAGAGCGCCGATAGATGACGCAGAATCGGAACGATTATATCAGCTTCGTCACGGACCATGGTCAGCGCCGCCAAGCTCATCGCCTCAGCGCCACTTCGACAGGCAGGGTATCTTGGATTGATCGCAGCGGTACGCGTATTTCCTTGCCACCTCGGTGACTTCGGCGAGCAGTCCGTCCTGCAACGTGGTCGGCTTCAGGCCGAGGCGAAGGAGGTGTTCGTTGGCGGCGACGAGATCGTTCTCGGCCGGCTCGTTGCGGGGGTTGCCCACCATTCGGTACGGCGTGCCGGTCAGACGGGTGACAATCCGGGCCAAACCGATCACTCGATGGGCCTCGGTCATCTGATTGAGGATGTTCACCCGCTCGCCGCGCTGCGGCGGGTTCTCGATCGCGAGCTGGACGCACCGCACGGTGTCGCGAATGTGAATGAAGGCCCTGGTCTGACCGCCGGTGCCGTGCACCGTGAGGGGATAGCCGATCGCCGCCTGCATGAGGAAGCGGTTCAGCACCGTGCCGTAGTCCCCGTCATAGTCGAAGCGGTTGATCAGCCGCTCGTCCTGCGTCGTCTCCTCCGTCTGCGTGCCCCAGACGATGCCCTGGTGCAAATCGGTGATCTTGAGGGCATAGTTCTTGTTATAATATGCAAAGAACAGCTGATCCTGCGCCTTGGTCATGTGATAGATGCTGCCGGGGTTAGCCGGATAGAGGATCTCCATGGACCGCCGCCCTCCTGCGGTATCCACGCTGACCGGCAAATAGCCCTCGGGCACCTTCACCCCGGCCGTGGCGTAGCCATAAACCCCCATCGTGCCAAGATGCACCAGGTGCGTGTCGATGCCACTGTCGACGATCGCGCACAGCACGTTGTGGGTCGCGACAAGATTGTTATTGACGGTGTAGCGCTTCTCTCGCGACCCCTTCATCGAGTACGGCGCCGCGCGCTGTTCCGCGAAGTGAACGATCGCGTCCGGCTGGTATTCGGTCAGCAGGGTCAACAGCCGGTCGTAATCCCGGCTTACATCCGCACGCTCGAACCTGATCCTCTTGCCGCTCACGTCCTGCCATGCCCGCCTGCGCGCGGACATCGGCGCAATCGGGGTCAGAGAGTCGGTCTCGAGCTCAATGTCGATTTTCCGGCGAGAGAAGTTGTCAACGATGACGACGTCGTGGCCGTTATTGGACAAGTGCAAGGATGTTGGCCAGCCGCAAAAGCCGTCGCCGCCCAGGATCATCGTTGTGGTCACTGCTATGCGCTTCCTTACCGGGCCGCCATTCCGTCAAGCCGCGTCATCGATCCAGAAACCAGCGCCAGGTCCTGGCGAGACCCTCGTCGAGCGGCGTCGTTGGGTCGAAGCCCAGTTCGCGACGCGCCTTGGCGATGTCGCAGAACGTCGCCTGCACCTCTCCTGCCCGCGCCGGCTCGTGTCGAATCCCGACCCGGCGCGGCGCCACCGTGCGACGTATCTCCTCGATCAGGGCGCCGATCGTCAACGGGCGACCCGAACCGAGCTGGATCACCCCGGTGGCCGAAGCACGCAATGCGCGAACGATACCGTCGCACAGATCGTCTACGAAAACGAAATCCCGCATTTGCGATCCGTTTCCATACACCACCAGCTCCTCGTTCCGTAGGACGCGCCTTAGAAACGCCGCGACCACGCTGCCTTTGTGAAAGGAATGCGGTCCGTAGACGTTTGAGAACCGCAGCGACAGCGTTCGGAACCCGAAGCATGCGGCATAGGCGGAGCAGTAGCCCTCAACGGCGAGTTTTGAGGCGCCGTACGGCGACAGCGGCCGCGGCACCATCTCCTCGTGCACCGGCGGCAGCGCGTCGCCGACGATGGCACCGCCGGTCGAGGCATTGACCAGCCGGCGAATCCCGCGCGCGCGCATGGCCTCCAGCAGGTTGAACGTGCCGAACGCGTTCACGGCAAAGGTGGAAGCCGGGTTCGAGATGGAATCGAGGACCCCGGTTTCGGCCGCAAGATGCACCACCGCATCGATGCCGACGAGCGCCGTATCGAGCGTTGTCCTGTCGGCAATGTCGCCGGCGATGAACTCCACATCGAATTTGTCGAGATTTTCGCGCCGGCCCGACGACCCGTTGTCCAGAACGCGCATCCGCGTCCCCGGCACTGTGCTGAGCCGCGCTATGAGATTAATGCCGATGAACCCGGCTCCACCGGTGATCAGGAGATGCATGTTTCGGACGGCTGCTATCGTCGGCGGCGCGGACCCCGTTGTTCACCCATGGGCAAGTCCTGACAACCCCGCGTCACCGGCTCCGGCCTTCCTGGCGGAACATGGCGGGCCGAAGATGGATACGGCATCTCAATGGACTTTCGATAGAACCTTGAGGGACCGAACGTGAGTAAGGATTGGGGACCTCGGCATCGGCGCAGGCGACGGACGCAAGCGAGGACCCCTGTTCCGCACCCAACCTGAATGCCGGCTGATGCGTGCAAACGCCTCCCGACCTGCACTCTATCGCACTCGGGCGATCAATCGACGAAGCCTCCGCCAGCGGCGCCGGGAGCCCGGCCCAGTATCGGCGGACGACTCCGGCGCCGCCGGCGTCGCCCGGGCCCGCTCCAACGCAGCAGTTAGGCGAGCAACCTCTCGCGCCAAAGCGATCCGGTCGAGCGCTTCCAGGTCCGGATACTCCACCGCCGCATGAACGGGCGCGGGGGCGGATGCGCGCCGCAATTCCTCGCCCACGCGTATTTTGAGGGGATCGGCGACCTGCAAGTGCGCGGCGCGAGCCTGCTCGACCGTGGCATCCGCAGGCAGGAACGACCGCAACTTGCGGAACAGATAGTCCGGGTCCTGGGCGAGCCGGGGAAAGTCCAGGAACACTATGGGCACGTCGGCCCGTTCCAGCCGGTGCACGAGTTGATGCAGCCAAACCGCGAGCAGCCGACCCTGGTCGACCGGATTGAGCGAGAACACGACGCCGCCCGGGGTAAGACCCCAGGTTTCCGACGTGCGGCTGGACGAGGCCTGCCACGGGTGCGCCCGGTGCCGTGCCTGCAGCTCCTGAATCACCCGGCTCGACGCGGCCTCGGCCAGATCGCGCATCGGAATGATGACCCCGTCGATGTGGATGTCCTTATTCGCCAAAAGGTCATCCACGAACTCGCCCAGCCAGGCCGTCTTGACGACATACGGCAACTCGCCCGCCGTGGTTGCGAGCGGCATGTCCTCCAGTCCCGCATTCGCCTCCTCGGACCATCCAGGCTGGACCTGGCGCTGCAGATGCGTATCGAGACCCATCGCGGCCGAGAAGCGCACCAGAAAGCTGGTACCGGCCCGGCCCGTACCGGTGATGAACAGCAGGTGACGGCGCGCGCTGCTGTTGCCGTCTTCGATAATGGTCGTCAACTCCTGCCGGTCGAGATCCTGTATACGGACAAGTGCGTGCGTTCAAGCAGGCCTGTTGCCGCCGCTGAAGGCACTGCGAGGATCGGGATTTGGTGCGCCCCACAGTCATTTTCATATTGTCCTCTTGGTACAGCGGGTCCACCTGGATCGGTTATGTTCTCGGAAGCACCCAGCGGTCGGCCTTCTTGGGGGAGTTCCACCGAGCCTGGGATAAATCCGCCCGTGTCCCCTGCACTTTATGCGCGGCGAAGGGATTGACGGAATGCGCAGTCTTGCATGGCATCGAAACGCAGCCCGCCGACGAAGCTTTTGCCCTGGCCGCTGTACGAACCGGCAAGCAAGTCCTGGTGGACAACTCCAAACTGCTGGATTGGGCATCGAAATTCATCCGCCGTCCTGAGATCGACGCGCGTCTGGTACATGTCATAAGAGACCCGCGCGGCTGGTTCGCGTCCGCGCGGCGGCGCGGAACCGGCGATCCTGAGGCGGCGATCGCATCCTGGTGCAAGGAAAACAGGGAGTTCCAGAATTTCGTTCTATCGTCGGATGCGGCCGGCGTGACGGTCTGCTACGACGTTTTGGCGCGCTCGCCGCAACGTCGGTTCCGGCGCCTGTTCAGCTTCTGCGGCCTGCCATACAGTCGTGGCGCGCTCCGCTATTGGCAAACGGAGCATCATGGGTTTGCTGCGAACGGTGCCAGCGGCGCGATTATCAAAGCGTCCCGCCTTCGCTTGACACCGAGCCATTTTCGTACCGGCGACGACGAGTTTTACGAGCGCAACTCACGACGGGAATTTCACGACGACCGTTGGCACGCAACGCTGACGGGAGAAGAGGAGTCCCGTATCCGAAGCAACCCCGAAGTCACAACTCTGCTGTCCAGTCTCGGCTATCGGCTGACCCCTTCCGGTATTATGGCAGCGTCGCGATGGTCATGGCGGAGGCTGCTGGGTGCCTGAAGCGTGACTGCCTCTGGACCAAATCTAAAACAAGTCGAAAAGCCCCCGTAAGAATCCCGGGGCGAGTGCCGCCAGCGCATTTACGCCGACTTTCGGATCATTGAATGGACCGCGCACCGTGTAGGTCGCCGCGAACATGCCCCCGCTGCGCTCCGGGCTAAACAGTTTGCCGATCAACGGAATACGGCCGGGCAGCGTGTTGAGCGCATAAGCCGGCACCACGGTCCCCTGCAAGTTCAACCAGCCGTGCCCCAGATCGACACTGCCCTTGGCGGTCAGACCGAGACTGGCGCTGAAGGCGCGCGCCTCCGAGAGCGTGAGCAGATCGCCGCGCAGTTGAAACGGCACCACTGCCTTCAAGAAACCCAGCCCCGGCCCCCGCAGTACCGTTGACCAGCCCATACAACGTCGCAGCGGCCAGCACACGGCTGATTACGGGAGCGTCGAGCACGCGGAAATCGGTCATCTGCGCCGTGCCGCTAAGCGGGTGATCCGGTAACTTGTCATCAAAATGTCCGTCGACGCTCATGCGGCCGCCCCGCAGGTCGTCGACGACGTCCAGCGCCCGCAGCAAGCCTCCGGCATCGGGTGCAGTGGCCTCGAGATGGCGCCCGGCGCGCTCGGGCGTGATCGCAATGCGGAACGGATCAACTCGCCCCGGGCCGGATCGCGCAACACCGGTCAGTTGCGCTGCGCGGATCACCTTGCCGTCGTCCTGTGCATGCGCGGTGACATTCTCCAGATCGCGTCCCTTGCCCAGCAGCACCCGGTCGAAATGCACGTTCACGATCCAGGGTGAACCGGCGCCCTCGGTCTGGGTCTCGTTCTTCTGGGCCTTGTTCTCGTGTCCGGCCCCGGATGGCGGCTGCTTGGGACCTTTGCCACGATCGAGCTGACCGCTCGCATCCAGGCTCGGACCGGATGCAGTTACGAGAAATGGATCGCCGGGCTGGCGCGGGAGAACTCACGGTGCCGCGCGCACGCGTGCCCGGACCGACTTGCAGCGTCTCGAAGCGCAGCAGGCTGGGGCGGCCATCCTCCACGTCCGCAGCACCGATCACCTCGACCCCGGACCCCTCTATGCGCACATGGTCGATCGCAACCAGACGCTGCTTCTCAGGAACTCACCTGGGCGCTCGCGTCGAGTTTTTGTCCGGGTTGCTTCGTGTAATTGAGGCGCGGCAGCGAGACCGACGCCTGTTCCAGGTCGGCGCTGGCGTCGATGTCGTCGTGCTTGTCGCGCCGGCTGCGCATCGAAGCCATCGATTGCCACCGGACCTTTGACCGCTTCCCGCGGATCCACTCCGAGCGCTGCAAGTTGCCGCTCGTCAGCTGTGCCCGAGACCTTTACCTCCTGGATCACGTCCGATGGCTTGCCGGCACGGAAATCCATGGCCACGCTCAACTGCAACGGAATGCCGGCAAGATCGGCACGACCCGAGGCGTTCAGGCCGTCGTTGTTCGCCGACAGATCGATTGTCCCGCGGTCCAGATCGTGTCCGCCGGCGATGCTGCCGAGATGCAAACCGGTGAAGTGCCCCGAGGTGCTGATCACCAGATCGTCCATCTTCACGTCGTCGCGTAACAGAAGGTGGCCAACGGAGACGTGCGCGGTAAACTGCCCGGCCGGCTCGCGCATCTCCATCGGTTGCTTGCTCAGCAGCTGCAGACGCGGATGTTTCAGTACCGCGAGCAAGTCCGCCACCTTGCCCGCCAGGTCGGTCTCGATGTCCGCGACCTGATCCTTCTCGTTGAGGCCGGAGAGACGCACATGTCCGTTGCTGTAGGTCACCCCGCCTTGCGTGCCGCCTCCCTGGCGCGCGGAAGAGACGCCGATGTCGATCGCGTCCGGGTCCGTCATCGTCAGGCGCCCCTCGGCATGCTCGATCGGTGGCACCGGCCGCAGCCACCACACCGTTACGTCATGCCCGTCGATGGCGGCGTTGATCGAGTCAAGCTGTGCGCCGGACAGATCGGATGCCACAGTTAAGGCAAGGTCCAGATGCCCGCTCGTCATTTCGCCGCTCGGGATGTTTTTGGTGACCCAAGGGCGCGAGCCCGGGCCGCCGATTCCCTCGGGCCACAGCGCCGGCAAGTCGGCGAACGATACCCGGTCGACATCACCCGCGACCATCGTGCGCCAATTTCCGGCCGCTAGCGTCGCGTGCATCGTGCCCGTCATGTGGGTATGCTGCCGTTCCGGTTCGGCAGCTGTCTCGAGCTGCAGTGTCGCCTGCGCAGTGGTCCGGGTCGCATCGGCCGAAAGCTGGGCTGCCAGCACCGGCGCGGTGCCCTTGCCCATATGCACCCTGCCGGCACCGATCTGTGCGTCCAGGTGTTCCTCGCGCGGCGCCATTTCGGCGCCGAACTCCGCGTTGGCCGTCAGGCTGACCGGCGCCTGAAGCACCGACAGACCGGAAAATGCAGGTGCGAGCTGAGACAGCGCCGAAGGGTCGAGCGGCGTCAGGCGCGCATCGATCGTGCTGGTGTCACCGTTCTGGTGCGCCGAAATGTCCAGGGTGGCACTCTGCCCGCCTGCCTCGAGCATGGCGCGAGCGGTGCCGGCAATCAGCCCGTCGCCGCCGCGGTCGAGATCGGCCTCGACCCCGGCGATGCGCCACAAAACTCCGATTGACGAGTCGTACAACTGCGCTTCGGCGTCGTGTATGTGGAAATGCCGAAGCTGTAGCAAATCGGGTCCGCCGGTTTTGTGTGTAGAGTCAGTCGACAGCGTGCCCAGGGGCGTACCCTCTCCCGGCCGGCTACCGAGCGCCAGGCTGCCGTCGGGGTTGCGCAGCAAGTCCGCCCGCAACCCGTTCAGTTCGATACTTCTGGGCACCAACTGGCCGATCAACAGCGGCGCGAGAGCAAAGGCCGCGCCCACCCGCTCGGCACGCAGGGATGCGGGCTCCGGCCCGGCACGCAGCCCCTCGAGTGTCAGCTGCAACGGCTCTTCGATCCCGCCGCTATAGGCCGCCCAGGCAATTTCAGCCTTGCCGATCCGCAGCAGAATGCCGTGCGCACGAGCGGCTGCCTCGATGCGCCGGGCGATCCAGGTCACCTCGATCGGTCCCTGATCGAGCCGCCACGCGAGCAGTGCAATTCCTGTCACGCACAGCACCACGATCGCCGCCACTATGCGCACGAGCCAGTGCAGGCGGTCCGCTGCGACTCGCGCCGCTTGACCCGCGACCGAACTCACGTACAGCCTGCCTGGGCATGGCCTGCAACTGGCCCGCTTTGTGGTGCGCGAGCCGGGCTTGGCCGAAAGCGGCAGATCCGGCCGCGGCGGAGCGGTTGGTCGAGCGTTTGGGGGAAACCTCGGACGCAGCGCAACTGCTCGCGGCACCGGCAGCGCAACCCATGCTGCGCGCCATCGGCGGCAACTCCCCCTATCTGGCAGAATTGGCCGTGCGCGAGGGGGCGTGCCTGTTGCGCGTCGCCGCGAGCGGGCCGGAGGCCCCGATCATCGAGGCTTTGGCGGACCTGTCGACCGTGCCACCGGAGGCTCCCCGCCCACAGGTGGCTTCGGCGATGCGCCGGGCCAAGAGAATTGTAGCTTTGAGCGTGGCATTGGCCGATATCGGCGGCGCCTGGTCGCTCGATCAGGTCACGCGGGCGCTCTCCGATCTCGCCGCCGCTGCCCTCGGCGTGGCGCTGACGCATGCGATGCGGGAAGCCGGACCCTTGGCCATGGTCGTGCTGGGGATGGGCAAGCTCGGAGCACGCGAACTCAATTATTCCAGCGATGTCGACCTGGTCCTGCTCCATGATCCGGGCTCAGCCCCGGGCGACTCCGCAGGCGCCCTCTCTACACGCATTGCCCGCACCGTGATTGCCCTGATGGAGGCGCGTGACGCGGACGGCTACGTTTTTCGTACCGACCTGCGGCTGCGCCCCGACCCCGCCGCGACCCCGCCGAGCGTCGCCCTGCCCGCCGCTATTACCTACTACGAGAGCATGGGCCAAGCCTGGGAGCGCGCGGCCATGCTGAAGGCGCGTCCGGTGGCCGGGGACATCGCCTTGGGTCAAGGGTTCTTGGAGGCGATCCGCCCGTTCGTCTGGCGGCGCGGTCTCGATTTCGCCGCCGTGGCCGACCTGCATGCAATGAAGCGCCGCATCGACGCGCACAAAGGTTTTGGGCTCTCTGCCGCCGACGACGATGTGGGCCGCATCCTGGGGCACAACATCAAACTGGGGCCGGGGGGAATCCGAGAGATCGAGTTTTTGACCCAGACTCTCCAGCTGATATGGGGCGGGCGGGATCCGGCGCTGCGGGCGCCCGGCACCGTCGATGCCCTGCGCCGACTGTCCCGGGCGGAACATCTTCCCGCACGAGCGGCCGGCGAGCTGATAGCCGCCTACCGATTCCTGCGCCGGGTCGAACACCGGCTGCAGATGGTGGCTGACCTACAGACCCAGGTCCTGCCGCAACGACCCGCCGGTCTGGCGGCCTTCGCGACCTTCATGGGGTTTGCCGATGCGCCCACTTTTGCGGGTGCGCTGCTGCGCCACCTGGGCCGGGTTCAGCACCGGTACGCCGACCTGTTCCGCGGCACCCCCTCCGAAGCCGGGCCGGGCCTCGAAGCACGGCCGCCAAACGCCGAAGCCCTTGCGACACTGGGGTTTTCCGATGCCGGTGCGGTGGCCGCGGCCGTCGAGCGGTGGCGGACCGGCGGGGTTCGTGCGTTCCGGGCCGAACGGGCGCGGGCGCTGCTGGACGCGGTGCTGCCCGCCTTGCTCGGCGCGCTCGCGCGGCAGGCCCAGCCGGATGCGGCATTCGCACGGCTCGACCGTCTGTTCACCGCGCTCCCCGCCGGCGTGCAACTGCTGTCGCTTTTCAAAAACAATCCGCAATTGCTGGGCCGGGTCGCCGACGTGCTTGGGGCGGCGCCTTCACTGGCCAACCACTTGGCCGAAAATCCCGCTGCCCTGGATGGGCTGCTCGCGCCGACGGCACCGGGCCGATATGCGACCACGCTGCAACGCCGGCTGCGCGATTCCCGGGGGCTCGAGGATACGATCGCGATTATCCGCCGCACCGTGCGGGAGGAAGATTTCGCCCTGAGCGTGTCGACGCTGGAGGGCCGATACGACGCCGACGCGGCGGGCGACCTGCGCACCGCACTGGTCGACGCGGCGATCGGCGCGCTCCTGCCGGCGGTGCTGGCCGACATGCAGCGCCGGCACGGCGCCGTGCCGGGAGGCCAGCTGGCGGTGGTGCTGCTGGGCAAGGCGGGCGGCAGCGAAATGATGGCCGGGTCGGACCTGGACTTGATGCTGGTCTACGATCACCCGCCGGAGCTTTTGCAGAGCGATGGTGCGCGCCCGCTCCCGGCCAGCCAGTGGTTCATCCGCGCGGTGCACAGTTTTGTGGCGGCGCTGACTGCTCCGGATGCGGGGGGCGCCTTGTACGCGATCGATTTGCGGCTGCGCCCGTCCGGCAACAAAGGCCCGGTCGCCGTTTCGCTTGGCGCTTTCGAGCACTACCACCGGCCCGGCGGCGAGGCGTGGACATGGGAGCGCATGGCATTGACGCGGGCGCGCGTGGTGGCCGGGCCGCCGGCGCTGCGTCGGCACCTGCAAACCGCGATCCGCGCGGCGTTGCAAGCAGCGGGGGACAAGGCACGCATACTGGCGGACGCCCGAGACATGCGTGCGCGGCTGTGGCGCGATGCCCGCCCGCCTGGCCCGCCCTTCGCCCTTCGGGAGGCGAAGCTGCGGCCGGGCGGATTGGTGGATGTCGAATTTGTCGCGCAGGCGCTACAGCTCGTACATGCTGGAAAAAATCCGCCGCCACTGAGTCCGACCACGCGCGAGGCGCTGGCGCTGCTGGGCCGCGCCGGTGCGCTGCCGCCCACGGATGTGGCACTGCTGGTGCACGCCGACCGCGCTTGGCGAACGGTGCTGGGGATGCTGCGCCTAACTCAGGGCCGCACTGGCGCGGCCGAGCCGTCCGGTGCGGCTGCCGAGGCACTGCTGTACGCCACACGGGCAGCCGGGCTGGCGGCGGTTGACCTTTTGGGCCTGCGCACCACGCTGGAGGCGCTGGCCGCAGCAGTGAGCGACGTGTTTCGCCGCCATATCGGCCCGATCGAGGAGGGAGTTTTTCGATGAGCCTGCAGCCCGGAGACGCGGCGCCGGATTTTTCCGTGCCGGCCACAGGCGGCCGTACGGTCAGCCTCGAAGGCCAGCGCGGGAAAAAATTCGTGCTGTATTTCTACCCCAAGGCGGACACGCCGGGCTGCACCAAGGAAGCGTGCGCGTTCCAGGAGGCACTGCCGCAGCTCGGACACATGGGCCTGGAAGTGATCGGCGTGTCCAAGGACAAGATCGAGCCGATCGAGAAGTTTGCGGAAAAATATGAGCTGAAATTCCCGCTTGCCTCGGACGCCGGGAGCCACATGGCGGAGGAGTACGGGGTATGGGTGGAGAAATCCATGTACGGCAAGAAGTACCATGGGCGTGGAGCGCACGACATTCTTGATCGACCGCACGGCCGGGTAGCGCGCGTCTGGCCCAAGGTGAAGGTGGAGGGGCACGCCCAGGAGGTGATGCAGGCCGCCAAGAACCTGCCCTAGATCATTGTGGCAAGGCCTCGGTGTGCTTTGATGATCCTGTCTGGAACCGACCGAACGCCTCAACGTGACTGGGATATGATCACGCGATGGAACCTCGATTGACCTCGGACCAGCCTCGTACAGATCGTTAGCGCAGCCATCATCAGCGCCCCAGGTCCGCCCATGGTTGTGGGGCGTCCCGCTCAGCGGGGCGTTACGCGCCGGTAGTCCTGTGGGACCTGAAATACCAATGGGTCGATCGGGCCGAATGTCACGCTCGTCGCCTCGACCAGCACGCGCGTGGCAGTCTTGGCGCGGAGCAGCACGCCGTCGGTCGTGAGGCACACTGTAGTCGTCTGTCCGCTGCTGTCCTGGGTGACCCAATCAGTGCAGGACAGCCCGGCCACGACGCCCTCGTCCTGGCGCTGGAAACTCGTCGCGGGCGGCAGGCCGGGCGTCACGCTGGCCTCGTCCGCCGGCATTTCGAGGACCGAGCGCTCTGCATCGCGCACCGCCATCAACCGATGCGAACGGTAGTCCAACAGGAGATAAACTCCGGCCTGCGGCGGATCGACGCGCAGACGGCTCGCTTCGGCGTCCCAGCGCATACGCTGGCTAAGCGCCACAGGTTCCCCCTGCGCATCCAGCCCGGCCATGCTGTAGGTCACATCGACATCACGGGTAGGCACCGTCGGCGGCCGCTCGTCAGCGCGTGTCGGGAATGTCAGGCTGGCGCACAGCAGTGCTCCGGCCGGTGCCATGATTCGCATCGGCGCTGCTTGGGACCGGAGGGCCGGAGCGTCAACAGGTGGTCTTCAGAGCAGGTCTGCCCCGGTATTCTGGACGACCGCGGTCAGGCGACGCGTCCCTTCGTGCACCGCATCGAGTGCTATTTCGGTGACCCAACGCGCCCGGACACTCACCGCTTCGGCCAGCAGGGCGCGGTATCGATCGCGGGGCACTTCGATCGCGCCAAAGTTGGCAAGATGCGTGGTCACGAATTGGGTGTCGAGCAGCCGAAAGCCGCCCGTCCGCAGGCGGATCATCAGGTGCACCAGTGCCACCTTCGAGGAATCGCGCGCGCGCGAAAACATGCTTTCGCCAAAGAACGCGCCGCCAAGAGCCACGCCGTACAATCCGCCGACCAGTGCGCCGTCCTGCCAGCACTCCACCGAGTGCGCATGGCCCTGCCGATGCAACGCCACGAACAGGCGCTCAATGTCCTCGTTGATCCAAGTATCGTCGCGCCCCGGCGCCTGCTCGGCGCACCCGGCGATGACGCCCGAAAAATCTTCGTCGGCTGTTACCTGGAACCTGTCCGACAGCACGGTACGGCGCAGCCGGCGCGGCAGATGGAAACCGTCCAGCGGCAGCACGCCCCGCCGTTCCGGTTCCAGCCAATACAGCCGGTCGCCATGCCGGGTTTCCGCCATTGGAAACAGCCCAGCCTGATAGGCGCGCAACATCAATTCCGGCGTGATCTGGAAGCTGCGCCGGGACATCCCGCTAGCCGGGCCGTACAAGCCGGTGCTGCTTGCGCCCGGCCGAAAGCTTTATGGCCCCGTCGCGCAGGTCGGCGGTGGACAGCTGCGCGGCCTCCGACGCGATCACGTTGTCATTGGCCCGCGCGCCCCCGCCTCGGATCAGCCGCCGCACCTCGCCGTTGGATGTCGCCAGGCCGGCCCTGACGAACAAGGCAAGCGCCGAAATGCCGGCTTCAAGTTCGGTGGCCGGCACGGTGATGGATGGCAGATCGTCCGCGACCTCCCCTTGCTCGAACGTGCTGCGCGCCGTCTCCGCCGCGGCTTCGGCGGCCTCCCGTCCATGCGCAAGCGCGGTCGCTTCCGTTGCCAGCACTTTCTTGGCCTCGTTCACCTCCGCCCCCTCGAGGGCGGCCAGGCGATCGATCTCGGGCAGCGGGAGTTCGGTAAAGAGCCGAAGGAAACGGCCGATATCGGCGTCCTCGACGTTGCGCCAGAACTGCCAGTAGTCGTAGGGCGATAGCCGATCGGCGGTGAGCCAGACCGCGCCGCGTGCGGTCTTGCCCATCTTGGCCCCGGATGCGGTGGCGATGAGCGGCGTGGTGAGCCCAAAAACCTCCCGGTGATCCGTCCGCCGCACCAGTTCGACGCCCGACACGATGTTACCCCACTGGTCCGAGCCGCCCATCTGCAGCACCACGCCGTGGCGGCGCCGCAGCTCGCGGAAATCATAGCTTTGCAGGATCATGTAGTTGAATTCCAGAAACGTCATCGGCTGCTCGCGCTCGAGGCGCAGCCGCACGCTGTCGAACGTCAGCATGCGGTTGACGGTGAAGTGCGGCCCCACCTCGCGCAGAAGTTCGACATAACCGAGTCGGTCCAGCCAATCGGCGTTGTTGGCCAGCATGGCGTCCGACCCCGAGTCGCCAAAGCGCAAGAACGGCTCGAACACGCGGCGGATGCCGGTGATGTTGTGCGTGATCTCCGCGTCCGTCAGCATCTGCCGGCTCTCGTCGCGCCCCGTGGGATCGCCCACGCGGGTGGTACCGCCGCCCATCAGCACCACCGGGCGATGACCGTGGCGCTGGAGCAGGCGGAGTAGCATGATCTGCACCAGGCTGCCGACGTGCAGGCTATCCGCGGTGGCGTCGAACCCGATATAGCCCGCCACCGTCCCGGCCCGCAGCGCCGCGTCCAGCCCCTCCATGTCGGTGCATTGGTGGATGAAGCCTCGGGCCAAAGCTTCGTGAAGAAAGTCGCTGGTGGGCATCGTCATCCATGCAGGCTATCGGGAGTTTTCGGGTAGCACGGGAGGCGGGATGGCCACCATTCGGGCCATCGGTCTGATGAGCGGTACGTCGCTGGACGGCGTAGACGCGGCTTTGGTCGAGACCGACGGCGAGAATTTGGTCTCGCTCGGCCCGGCCCTGACACGGCCATACGATCCGGCACTGCGCCGCGACTTGCGCTCGCTTTTGGACCAGGCCCCACAGCTGCGCGGCACGGAACCATTTTTGCTGGAGATCACCCAGCGCCTCACTGAGGCTCATGCGGACGCGATTTCCGCCCTGGACGTTGCCGCCGACATGGTGGGTTTCCATGGCCAGACCGTGTTGCACCGGCCGGCCGAGCGCCGCACCTGGCAAATCGGCGACGCGTCCTTGCTGGCCAAACTGACCGGCCTGCCCGTGGCGCACGATTTCCGCTCGGCGGACATTTCCGGGGGCGGGGAGGGCGCGCCGCTCGCGCCGGTTTTCCACGCCGCGCTCGCGCACGCATTGCCGCGCCCGCTGGCCGTCCTGAACCTCGGCGGCGTCGCCAATGTCACCTACATCGGGGCGGAGGGCACGCTGCTGGCGGGCGACACCGGGCCGGGCAACGCACTGCTGGACGACTGGGCATTTTCCCATACCGGCCTGCCTTGCGACCGCGACGGCAATCTGGCCCGAGCCGGCCGCGCCGATGAGGCGGTTCTCGAACGGCTCCTGGCGCATCCGTATTTTGCCCGACCGCTGCCAAAGTCCCTGGACCGGCTCGATTTTTCCGTGACCCTCGCAACCAGCGGTTTGCAGGCGTTGTCGGCCGAGAACGGCGCGGCGACGTTGGTGGCGTTCACCGCGGAGGCGGTACGCCGTACGGCGCTGCCGGGCCCGCCGTTGCGCTGGCTTGTATGCGGTGGCGGCCGGCACAATCCTGTGCTCATGGCAGCCCTGCAGACTCGCCTGGAAGCGCCCGTCGATGCGGTGGAGCGCGTGGGCTGGGATGGCGATGCGGTCGAGGCCCAGTGTTTCGGCTACCTGGCCGTGCGCGTGTCCCGCAAGCTGCCGCTCAGCTTTCCGGGCACGACCGGGGTCGCGCGACCGCTTCCGGGTGGCCGGCTGGTGCAGCCGCCGTAGCTTGGCCGCGCAACTGCGCTTTCCCCGGTCCGTCCCTTCGACAAGCTCCAAAAGGAGATCGCCATGACAAAACCTAGCGCCGCCGCGTCCGGAACATTTGCCCTCGGCGACCTCACCGTCACCCGTCTCGGTTTCGGCGCCATGCGCATCACCGGCCCGGGGATCTGGGGCGAACCCAAAGATCGCGAAGAAGCCAAGCGCACGTTGCGGCGTGTGCCCGAACTGGGCATCGACCTCATCGATACAGCCGATAGCTACGGGCCGTTCGTCAGCGAAGAGCTGATTCGAGAGACGCTGCATCCCTACAAGGGGCTCGTCATCGCGACCAAGGGCGGCCTGACGCGGCACGGCCCCAATAGCTGGCCGCCCCTCGGGCGCCCGGAATATCTTCGGCAATGCGTGCTGATGAGCCTGCGCCGCCTTGGCCTGGAGCGCATCGATTTGTGGCAGCTGCACCGCATCGACGCCAAGGTGCCGCGCGACGAACAGTTCGATGTCATTGCGCAGATGCGCAAGGAGGGTCTGATCCGCCATGCCGGGCTGAGCGAGGTCAGCGTTGAGGAAATTCGGGCGGCGCAGAAATTCTTTCCGGTGGTGACGGTGCAGAACCGCTACAACCTGGTCGACCGGAACAGCGAGGATGTGCTGAAACACTGCGAGGCGCACGGCATCGGCTTCATTCCCTGGGCGCCGCTGTCTTCCGGCTCGCTGGCCGAGGGACATTCCGCACTGGCGGACGTAGCGCAGCGGCTGCGGGCCACGCCGGGGCAGATTGCGTTGGCCTGGATTCTGAAGCGGTCAAAAGTGATGCTTCCGATCCCGGGCACCGGCAGCGTGGCCCATCTGGAGGAGAATGTGGCCGCTGCCGGGCTTGAACTCGGCGACGCGGACATGCGTGCGCTTGATATGCAGGGGCGTGCTGCATGGGCGGCGTAAGAGCTGGCGCATTCTTGACGGGCAACAGAGCCTGCGAATAGGCTTCTTCACACAAGAAATCGAGCGTGGGCGCTGCGCAGCCTTGAGCAGCTGCGGCGGCCGCACGTACTAGGTCACGCGACCGGAACCGGCGCGGCTGTCAACAGGGAGGATCGGAATGCGCGGAGTGAAGTGGCTTGTCGCGGCGGTGATGGTCGCGGCAATGGCGGTGGCGGCGCCGGCAAACGCCAAGGATTTCAAGATCGGCTATTCGGTGTTCTGGGGGACCAATCCGTTCCTCGTAACCATGGTCAACGGCGCGCGCAAAGCCGCGGAGGAGTGGAAGGCAAAA
Source organism: uncultured Pseudomonadota bacterium (assembly GCA_963822705.1). Lineage (GTDB taxonomy): Bacteria > Pseudomonadota > Alphaproteobacteria > Acetobacterales > Acetobacteraceae > CAVRQM01. The sequence continues at coordinate 367,031 of CAWGIX010000010.1, read as the reverse complement.
GGCGTCAATGTCGACCTGATCGTCACCAACGGCGGCGACACCGACAAGGCCAAGCAGGTGTCCGACCTGGAAGATTTGTCCGCTCAGGGCGTCGACGGCGTGCTGATTTTTCCCGGTGACAGCGTGCTGGTCACCGAGCCGATCAAGACAATCTACAACGCCCAGAACATTCCGGTCGTCATCACCGATATCGGCGTGCGCTCGGGCAAGTATATCAGCCTGATCATCACGGATAACCTGAAAGGCGGCGAGCAGGCCGGCGACTACATGGCCAGCCTGTTGCCGAAGGGCAGCAAGGTCATCACGCTCGACCACGCCCCCACCAACGACAATGGCCAGACGCGGCGCCGGGGGTTTGAGACGCGGGCGGCGCAGCTGGGGCTTGTGGTGCTGCCCAAGCAGCCGGTTGCATTTCTTGACGCTCGACGCCAGCCGGCAGGCGATGGAAGACCTGCTGGTCGCTGAGCCCGACGTAAAAGGCGCGTTTGCGTTCAACCAGCTGGTGCTGCAGGGCGCCTATCAGGCACTGCAACAAGCCGGCAAGGCGGGACAGGTGAAACTGGTCGGGTTCGATCTGGATCCCGTTTTGTACCAGATGGTGAAGGAGGGCAAGATCGACGGGCTCGTGGTGCAGGATCCCTACAAAATGGGCTACGACGGCATGAACATCATTCTGACGAAACTGACCGGCGGCGAGGTGCCGGCGTTCGTCGGGCTCGGCACCAAACTGCTCACCAAGGAGAATGCCGCCGAGTTCGCCAACGACCCGCAAGTCACCGGGAAGTGACGGCGGCGGTCTGACGCTATAGTCCCGGCGGTGCCGGAAAGGATCGCCACTGAAACGGCGGCGCGGCCAGCCTTGACACCATCGGCCGCGCAGCCCTTGCCGCCTGCTCTGCTGCGCTGTCGGGGTTTGGCGAAAAGCTTTGCCGCAGTGCGCGCCCTTCGCGGCGTCGATTTTGCCATCGCACCCGGCCGGGTTCGCGGCCTCGTCGGCGAGAACGGCGCCGGCAAGTCGACTTTGGCGAAAATCATTGCCGGCGTGCATCAGCCGGACGCAGGCACGATGGAGCTGGACGACCGCCCAGTCCGGTTCGCCAGTGCCGATCAGGCCCTGGCGCAGCGCATCGTTACAGTCCACCAGGACATCAACCTGGTTCATACGATGACCGTGGCCGAAAATCTGATGCTGAACAGCGAACCGACCAATCGGTTTGGCGTCATCCGCCGAAGGGTGATGCAGGCGACGGTCGCGCGCCTGCTGGAGCAATACGAGATCGAGATCGATCCAGACGCAGTGGTCGGCACGCTGCCGAACGACCTGAAAAAAATGGTGCAGATCGTAAAAGCCGTGCGCCTGGACCCCAGAATCCTGCTGCTGGACGAACCGACCTCGTCGCTGACCGACACCGAGGTGCGCGTGGCACAGCGCCTGATCCGCCGGCTCGCCAGCAAGGGCGTCGGTCTCGTCCTGATATCGCATTATCTCAACGAGATTTTCGAGGTCTGCGACGATCTGACGGTGATGCGCGACGGCGAGGTGGTCGCGGACGGGCCGGTGCGCGAAACCTCGTTGCCCCAGGTCGTGAGCGCCATGGTCGGCCACCAGGTCGACACGTCGCGGCGAACGTCACAGGTTTCGGGCAGCAGCCGGCGCGCGTTGATGCAGGTGGAAGGGCTGACCGTTCCGGGGCGTCTGCATGACATCAGCTTCGTCCTCAGGTCCGGCGAGGTGCTGGGCGTCACTGGCTTGGCCGGGTCTGGGCTAGACGACCTGTGCCGGGCATTGTTTGGAGCTTTGGGAGCACGCGCTGCGGGCCGCGTCATGGTGGACGGCGTGCCGGTGCCAGCGAAAAACCCGGCCGCGTCGCTGGCGGCGGGCATTGCGCTGCTGACCAACGACCGGCTGCGCGAAGGCATCTTGCCGGATTTCTCGCTGACGGAAAACATTTGCCTCCCGATCCTATCGCGGTTTCGCCGTGTTGCCGGCGCGCTGGACCAGGCGGAGATGGAGCGGACGGCGCAGCGGAGCATCGAGCGGCTCCATGTGCATGCGCCAGGCCCGTTTGCCCGCGCGCGCCAATTGTCGGGCGGTAACCAGCAGAAAGTGCTGTTCGGCAAATGGCTGGAGACCCGGCCAAAAGTGTTCTTGATGGACGAGCCGACGATCGGCATCGATGTCGGGTCCAAAGCGGAAATCCGCGGCATCATCGACGAGATTGCCCGGGCGGGCGTGGGCGTGCTGCTGGCGACGACCGAGCTGGACGAACTGGTGTTGCTGTGCGACCGGGTGCTGGTGATGTTTCGCGGCGCGATCGTGGGCGAACTCAGTGGGGCGGCCATCGAACGCGAGCGTATCCTGCACGCCTCCACCTGCGGTGAAATTTTGGCGACGGCCGCGTGAGCAGCGCCTCTCGTCTCGAACCGGTCCGGCCGCTCGGAGACGGACGGCTGATCGCGGGGCTGAAACGCTCGTACAGCCTGATCCAGGCGCTGGGCGTGCTGGCCATCCTGATCGTGCTGATGCAGCTCGCCAATCATCGGTTTCTGTCGCCGGTGAACATCGGCAACCTGCTGGGCCAGATGACGGTCATGCTGATCGTCGCTGCCGGCATGACCATCGTCATGATCGCGGGCGAGTTCGATGTTTCAGTGGGCTCCGTCGTGGGACTGTCGGCGGCGGTGTCGGGCTGGATCATGGTGCGCTGGCTGCCCGTGGCGAGCGCCGAGCAGCAGCGCTGGTGGGTGATCGCGGCCGGCCTGCTGGCGCCCCTGCTGGTGGGACCGCTGTTCGGGCTGTGCGCCGGGCTCGTCGTGACCAAGGCACGCATTCCGTCGTTCATCGTGACGCTCGGCACGCTGATGATGGCCCGAAGCCTGACCTTGGTGGTGACTCGGGGCCAGCCGATACCGGACATGCCGCAGGCGATCAGCGATCTTGGCCAGGGCCGCTGGATAAGCCTGCCGCTGCCGATCAATTTTACCGGCGTTGCGTCGTCGGGCTCGCTGGCCGACCTGATCGGCTGGGTGCCTATCCAGAACATCGTCTGGATGGCGGTGGTCGTCTATGCGGCGGGCTGGTTCGTGCTGGACCGCACCGCGTTCGGCAAACGGGTCTATGCCGTGGGGTCGAATCGGACCGTGGCGGTGCTATCGGGCATCCGCGCCGACCGCATAAAAATCTACTGCCTGATGATCGTCGCCTTTACCGCCTCGCTGGGCGGCATCGTCAGCATGTCGCGGTTGGGCGCGGTGTCGCCGAACACCGGCGAAGGGCTGGAGTTCGAGGTCATTGCGGCCGTCGTGATCGGCGGCACCAGCTTGTCCGGGGGCCAGGGGAATATTCTGCGCACCGTGATCGGCGTCGTCATCATCGCGCTGACCCGCAATTTCCTGAACTTGGCCCGCATCGAGATTTTCTGGCAGGGTTTTGCGACGGGCACGATCATTCTGACGGCCGTGCTGCTCGAAGCGTTGCAGAGGCACATTTCGGAGAGGCGCTGACGCGGAGGCTGCCTGCCGTCACGGAGCGGCTGGTCCGTGCGACGTATGACGCAAGGTCCAGAGTCGGTACCGTACGGCCCGACTGTAATGCTTCGCCACTAGCGCTACTCGCATTGATGACGATGCCTATTTCGCGCCTTCGCGAGTTCTGGTACTAGGGAGCAACGTCCGGCGTCTGCGGTGCCGCGCGGAGGGCGGCGATGCATTTTTGAAATGCTTCCAGGTGACCAATATCCTCCGTTTTGGTGAGAGCTGGCATGGTCCAGGTCTCGGGCTGTCGGGTGGAAGCAAGGAGGAACGAGGCGCTGATGCGGTGTGTGGCGAGGGCTTCCAGCAGCGGGCCGATCATCAGAAGGTCCTCGCCTTGATAGACGATCGACGTCGGTGTCTTGGAGGTGAACGGTTGTTCCCTGGCTGAAGGGAAGGCAAGCAGATTGTCTCCGACCTGCATAAAGGAGGGTATGATGGGAAACGGGCTGTAGCCCAGCACCGCACCGTTGTACTGTAATGTCAGCCCGCGCGAGAAAGCCGCCAGGTAACGTATCTTACCCCGCGTCTCGCCTACCCAGACGTTAAGGAGTCTGGACTGCGTCGAAGGTATGCTCCTGATGAGGTTGGACGTCCCTTACAGCAAAAAAACAGCCGCGCCCCTTCTCGGAGGCCAGGGACAAATAGCCAGTTGTCAGCATCGGCGATCCGACGGCCGGACTCGAATGTGGAATGACACACCCGTACAACGTCAGCGTCAGAGCTAAGAGTATAATCCAATTCGATCTCATCGGCACACGCCGTGTATTGGGGCGGGAGTCCAAACGGTACACACCGAGTAGGGCAGAGGGGGCGGGACTCTCTCGCCTTTGGCAAGCCTCAAAAGCCACTCGCCCACGCGCTCGTGCGGCACAACTTTCCCGCTTCGATTTCTGCGTCGGAGACGGCATCGGCCGCCGCTTCAGCGGCTTCATCGGGCGGGATGTCGAAAACGCTCTCAACCTCAGGTTCAGCCATCCACACCTCCTGCGACCACCAGAACAGCACGCTCAGGGCCAGCCCCCAACCTACTCGTGTGGCAAAACCTTGATCCGGTTCGCGGTCTGCCTCGCAAAAATCGTCGGCCGGTACATGTCCGAAAGCTCCGCACCCGGAATTTCGTAGTCCCCCGGCGTCACCGCCCGCAGCCGCACCGCAACCCGCAGATCGGGTTTGTCCGCAGTCAGGTCCACTACCGCCGCGAACCGGTCGTCCGCCGCCGGCTCTGCTTCGGTCGCCGTCAGGTCGCCCAGCCAATCCAAACCCGCCGCTTTGGCGTCCTCAATACGCCCGGCGACCTCCCAGCCCGCCGGTAGTCCTTGCAGCACCATGGCGCGGTGGTCCTGCCCGTCTTCGGCATGGCCCTCCAGCAACAGCACGAAATCGGTGTTTTGCGTGAGATGATCTAAATCCAGCGTGCTGCCGTCCGAAGCAAAAAAGCGCCGCGAAATGCGCATCCTTGCCCGCGCGGCCGGTGGCGCCACGAGCGGCACACCACGCACCGAAACGCTCTGCCAAACCGTGTTCTTTCCCAGATTGTGCACGGTTTCGGGACCCGTCAGCGCCACCGTCACCACGCCTTTGTGCGCGGTCTGCGCCTGCCCGTTAAGCGTCACGAGCGGCGACTCGCCGTTACGCCCCAGCACCGCAGCGGCGGCCGTGGTCCAGGCCAGTTCCTGGGTCGACAGATATGCCGGGTCCAGGTCCGGTCCGGGCAGGCTGCCGACCAGCCGCCGCAACTGGTCCGGCAAAAGCCCGCTCTCGCGCAACAGCACTGCAATCGCTGCCTGGTCACGCAACGAACTGCCGTAATCCGCGCCCCAGTATTTACGCGCGGTCGAAGACAGCGCCGCCCGGAACGCCGATTCTGCGTGCGCAAAATCGTGCGCCAGCGCCAGAGCGGCGCCCAGCTGTGCCTTGGCCAGTGCGGTCGGCAGATCGTCGAGCCGCTCGGCCAGAACGCGGGCCGCACCCGGCATGCCCTGCCCGGCCAGCGCCAGCACATAAAGCCGATACGCCTGTGCGGCCAAAAACTCCGGCTTGTCGTCCTCCTCGCCGGCCGCCTCGGTCAGGAATTTCAGGGCATCCGAGACCGCCGCCTCCGGCACCGTGGCGCCGGCCGCGCGGGCGCGGAGCAGAAAATCCATGGCATAGGCAGACAGCCACGGCTCGGCATCACCCGCCGCACTCCACAGCGCAAAGCCACCGTCGTAGCGCTGGCGGTCGAGCACGGACTCCACCGCCTGCTCCAGCTTGCCCCACAGGCACGCCGGACCGGACCGCGAGCGCCATGCCCTTGCTGGTGGTCTGTTCCAGGCACGACAGCGGGTAGTCCGCCAGGGCCGCGGCGAGCGCGTCCGCGTCGTAGCGCACGGGGGCGCCGAACGCGGCAGTGCCGGTCGCCGTGCCGGCGACGAAACGGTCGAACGGCACCGGCGGCGACACTGCCTGCTCGGCACCGGCCGGTAGTTCGCTTCCCGCCACGACGCTCACCGCGCCGCGCGCCGGGCGCACGATGATCGCCGTCTCATGCACGACGTGGAAACCGGCGGGCCCGGCCACGTCCAGATGCAGCACGCCGCGCCCAGCGCCCGTCGCGTGCAGATCCGTGGTGGCCAGCACCTGCGCCCCGGCCGCCAAATGTTCCGAGAGGCGGCCGTCGCCGTCCAGCGCCAGCGGACCCTCGGCCGAGACCTGCACTTTCACGTCGCCCTCGGGCAGATCGAGGCTGTGCAGCAGCACCGCGAGCCGCGTGGTGTCCCCCGGGGCCAAGAAACGTGGCAGCAGGGGCTCGGCGACGAGCGGGTCGCGCACGATCACGTCGTGGCTGGCGGAGCCGACGCGGCTGCCGTCCCAGCCGACCGCCATCAGGCGCACTTCCCCTGCAAAATCCGGCATGTCGATGGGAATGTTGGCAACCCCATCGGGTCCGGCCTGCACCGGACCGGCAAACAGCGTGACCGTGTGCTGGGGGATCTCGGGGAGCACGAAACTGCCTTCGTCGCCGCCCTGGTGAAGCAGCGTGGGCGTGCCTTCCGCTGGTGCGATCAGCCGGCCCCAATCGTCGCGGATATCCAGCCCCAGGCGGCGCCGGCCCAAAAAATGGGCGGCGGGGTCGGGCGAAACGAAATTGGTCAGGCGCAAGATGCCCTCGTCCACCGCGGCCAAAGTGACCCAGGCGCCGGGGGTGGCCTGCACCGGCACGACCGCGCGGGCGCGCGGCGGCAGGCGGTCGGGGGCGTTCACGGCCATGGCCAACGTGTGCGAGGCGGGATCGACGCCCACCCAAACGAGGCCGATCGCCCGTCCGGGCCGGGTGGCCCCGCTGATCGTGGACCCGGTGGCCGGCCTGAAGACGTGCACCGCCACATAGGCGCCCGGACCCCAGGACGCGTCCACCGGCACGTCGACATCGGTGCCCTCGGCCGGGAGGTCCAGCGTGCGTAGGGCCAGCACCCGGTTGCTCAGCACCAGCAGCGTGGCCTGGCCGGCGAAGGGGGGCGAAATATGCACGCGCACCGACTCGCCCACCGGCACGTTTTTGCGCGCGGCGCTCACGTCCACGCGGTCGGGCACGTCCGGGCTGGTCTGGTCGGCCCAGCCGGACCAGAACCGTACCGAGGTCGCGGCCAAGCCGCCGGCCTGCACCACCTCCAGCCGGTAGCGGCCGAAGCCCAGCGTTTTCGCAACATGCAGCCCGGCGCCATCCGCGGGAATCGTGACGTCCTGCGTTTCCAAAGGCTCGTCGCGATAAACTGTCTCGTACCGCGCAAACCGTCCGTGCATGACGATGCGCCAGTCCGGCCGCTCGCGAACCAACCGCAATTTCGCGGGCAGCGCCGTACGAGAGCCGTCCGGTGTCACCGCGGCGATGTCAAAGGCGGCTTCCGTGCCGGCGTTGACGGCGTTGTCCGGGAACGCCGGTTTTATGCCGATCAGCGGTCCGGGCGGCCGGAGTTTTATAGCCAGGGCCGCGCGCGAGGCATGGCCCGACGGGTCGTCCACGTCCACCGTCACCTGCGCCTGCAGCGGTTTGGTCGTGTCCGGCGCGTGGGCGACGGTCAGAGCATAGACCGTATGTCCCTGGGCGTCGGTCGCCGGCAGGTCCGCTTCCTGTTTCTGCGGGGCGTATTCCTCCCCGTCCAGCCCAATCCGGTAACCGGCCAGAGCCGGAAATGGATCCGGATCCGGCGTGAGCAGAACGTGCGCCTTGCCCGACAAGCCGGCAGCGGGGGCGCCGTACAAGAAGCGGGCCGCGACCGGGAGCGCCAGTTCCTGGGCGACAACCAGCGGACCGGGCGCCGGCCCAAGATCCACCGCCATGCGGTCGGGCACGAACGCGTCGACGCGGAATTGCCCGCTGCCGATCACGGGTCCGTTCGGGTCCGCCTGCACCTCGACCGTCCAGGTGCCCACGGCCGCGCCCGCCGACAGCTTTGCCGCCCAATGGATCGAGGCGCCCCCGCTCCGTGGCGGATTTGCCCGCGCAAAAACCTGGCCGTTGGGCCGCTTGATCGTCAGCCGCGCCGGCAGGTCGACGGGCGCACCCGCATCGTCGCGCAGCAATGCCATGACCTGCACCGTGTCGCCCGGTCTGAAAATGCCGCGGTCGAAATAGACGAAAGCGTCCAGCGGCCCCGGAGGTGCCGCGCCCTCCACGCCCCGGTCGGAGAGGTCGAAGGAAGCGGCATTCAGGTCCAGCACGCAGAAATCGTCGTCCGGCCCGAACGCATCCAGCATCGCCGGCGCCAGCGGTCCGTCGCCGTGCAGCAGCGACACCGGGAAGCGCGCCACGCCGAACTTGTCGGTCGAAACCTCGCCCAGAATGTCGTTGTTCTGCGCCAGCAGCCGCAGTCTTATGCCGGCCCGCGTCTTGGTGTCGGAATAGCCGCGCACCTGCACCGTCAGCCCGTCGTCGCCGCGCCACACGGTGGGGGCCAGATCGGTATGAACGATCATCTGCACCGACGCTGCCTCGTCCGGCGCCGGCGTGCCGTCGCCCGGCGTAGCCAGCAGGGCGTACAGGCCCGGGCCGGCCGTCAGCAGCGCGTCGGGCACCGGCAGCGCGGTGCGGGCCGGCTTGTTGCGCTGCCAGAGGGGCACGTCCGCCTTGCCCTGCCATATGATGCGGCCGGACCCCTCGCCGATGGCGTTGGCCGTGTACCGGTCCACCGGTTCACCCAACCGGTTCTCGTGCACGAACGGTTCTGCGCCACGCTCGGTGAGGCGCATCAGTTTCAATGCTACGCTGGAAAGGTTGGTGGTGGTGAGCGTGACGCTGGGCTGCTGTCCGCGCGGCAGCACGAAGAGCCGCGTATCGAACAGCACGCGCGGTTGGCGGTCCGGCACAGCGAGCGCCACCGCGCTATCATGCACCAGCGTCAGCGGCGCGCCGCTGTCGCCGGGGTCGGCTGGCAAGCCCGCGCGCAGTGTCGCGTTCGTGGTGGCGCCGGACGGCAGGCCGGAAATGCAAAGCTGGTCGCCCTCGCGCGTGACCGCCGCACCCGGCACCGGGGGGTCGAGCCGCACCCAGTCCTGCGGGACGAAATCGGCCCGATGCGTCACAGGAACGGTAAAACCGATGCACGCACGCGGTGGATCTGCCTCGCCCTGCACATCCACTTTTTGCACCGCCATTCCCGCGCCGCGCTGTGCGTCGGCAAGCAGGCGCTTATAGCCGGCATCGTCGGGCGCGCGCTGCACCACTTGCTCCAGTGCCTGCACTGCCTGGGCATCGAGATTCTGCGCGCGCAACGCTTCGGCCATGAGCAGCAGCGCGGGAATTTCGGAGTCGACATCCCCGGCGGTTTCGAAGGCGCGCCAGGAAGCCAGCAGCGCGGCGTGCGGGTCGGAGGGCGTGCGGTGCAGCTGGGCCGTCGCCAGATCGAGCCATTGCCGGGAGCTGACGTCGCCCATACCGGCGCGCTGCTCCAGGGCTGCCGTGGCCGCGGAAAAGTCCTTGCGCGCCAGCGCGGCGGCGGCTTGCTGTTCAGCGGCCGCACGGGCTTTGGTCGTGCCGCCGGCCGGAAACCGCTTTTCGAGTTGCGTCAGATAACTTTGGGCATCGCCCGCAAGTCCCGGCAGTTCGAAATCGTCTGCGCGCGCGTTTCCCGCAACGAGCAGCAGGAGCAGGCACGCCATCAGAAAACCGATCCGCCGCACGTCCGTTCCCCCAGCCGTTTGCCTGCATCCCTTAGCACGGCACGAGCAGCGGTTGCGAGAGCGTTTCGGTCAGCTCGCTTCCGCGATCGCCTGCACGCCGGCCGCCAGCCGCTCGACGGTCGCATCGACGATGCCCTCCGCGCGCAGCGCGTCGCGTGTGTGCAGCAGGTATTCCGCACAGGTGCCCAGTTCGCCCCGCGCCGTGGCGAGGCGGCGGATCACTTCCTCTTCCTCGAGGTCGCCCGCGTAGCCGGGGCCGGCTTTGTCGATCGTGAAAGCGACCGCGTGCGACGGCGCACCCTCCGCCGGCTGCGCCAGTGACACCCAGCGCGGCACGTAGCTGCCCGCCAGCATTTCTCGTCGCCACAGCAGGTCCAGCTCGGCTTCCAGATCGGCGTCGGCGACGCGCAGGGCCACGCCGTCGCATGCACCGCCTTCACGCAGCCCCAGTAGCAGGCCCGGATTGGCGGCACTGCCCCGTCCGCCGCGCGCCAGGAGACAGAATGCCCGGTGCCATCCCTCGACCCGCACACGGTGGCGAGCCACGACATGCACGGTCGGGTTCCACAGCAGCGACCCGTAGGCGAACAGCCACACGCCTGCACCCGGATCGGGGTTGGCGGCCAGCACGGCCCGCCGCGATTCTATCCGCTCCACCGCGGTCCAGATACGCACGTCCGGCGCGCTGCGTGCGAGCATCTCCTCCAGACCGCCGCTCAGTAGCATCGACCGGCTGAGCGCGGGCTCGCGCTCCCCTTCCACTACGGGGCCGCGCGTCAGGTGGCCTGCCGGCGTGCCAGCAAGTCGCGAATTTCCGTCAGCAGTACCTGATCGAGCGTCGGCGGCAGCGCGGCGGGTTCGGCGGTTTTTGGCGTGTATAGTTTGCTGAGCAGCCGTACCACCCAGAACACCGCGAACGCGACGATGAGGAAGTTGATGACCGCATTCAGGAACAGGCCGATGTTCAAGGTCACGGCCCCCGCCGCCTTGGCCGCGTCCAGCGTCTCGGTGTGCGGGCCTCTGAGCGTGACGTAGATGTTGCTGAAATCCACGCCGCCGAGGATCAGTCCAAGCACCGGGGTGAAAATGTCCTTCACCAGGCTGCCCACGATGGCGGTGAAAGCGGCACCGATGATGATGCCGACCGCGAGGTCGACCACGTTGCCGCGCATGATGAATGCCTGGAACTCGGTCACCCAAGCCGGGCGTCGGAGATAGGCGGGCGGCAGCATCGGACTCTCGCGAACAGTTGTTTCCTTGACGCTTTTAGCTTGTCGCGAGGGCCGCTGACTATCGTTTTGTGAGCGCCAGGGCGGCATCATACCCCTTCTTTCCCGGCTACTTCCATGCAACCGCCCGGTTTTTTTGGCGTTCGCAACAAACCGAACTGATCGCAGGAGTATGTTCTATGACCATAGTGTTCCGACTGGCCGCCATCGGCGCCCTGACGGCACTGGCAGCGTGCGGCACGAATCCCTCCGACCGGACCCAGGGCGGAGCGCTCGCGGGGGCGGCGACCGGTGCGGGTGTCGGCGCACTTGGCGGCCCGGTCGGAGCAGCCGTCGGAGCAGTGGTAGGCGGCGGAGCCGGTGCGGTGACCGGTGCGACGACCAGCCCGAACCAGCTCAATCTCGGAAAGCCGATCTACGACAACCCCAGCGTCCGGGTGCCTACTCCCAACGGACCGGTCTCCCCGAGTAGCTGACGCCTACCAGGTTTGTAGCGGCGGCGCGCGACGCATCAGGCTGCGCCGGCCACGTACGCCTTGAGACTGTCGACCTCCTGCTCCTGCGCGCTGATACGGGCCTTGACGATATCGCCGATGCTGACCAAGCCCATTAGCCGACCGTCATCCATGACCGGCAGGTGACGGAACCGGCCTTGCGTCATCACGCCCATCGCCTCCTCGACGGACATTGACGGGGCGGCGGTTTTTACTTGAGTGGTCATGAGCTGCGCCACGGTCATGGACAGCGCCTCCGCGCTGTGCAGGCCGATGGCGCCGACCACGTCACGCTCGCTGATGATGCCCAGCACCTTTCCTTCGGTATCCTGCACCAGCACCGCGCCGATGCGGCGCGTGCCGAGCAGACGCGCCAGATCCTGGATCGTCATCGTCGGAGCGACGGAGACGACTTCTCGACCTTTCTGTTTCAGGATGGCCGCTACGGTCATTGCGCACTCCTCCCGCTTGCAGGGCGGGATCGGATCGGAACACGCCGCCACCGCCGTGCTGTTGGTCCGGTGCGGCGCCGTCGGCTGTGATCGTGCCAGGACCGGACCGGATCAGCCTGCACCCGCATGCCGCAGGAATACAAGCGGAATGCGTTCGGGTCACGCAATGCTGCCGCGCCGGGGCTTGCGGATCAGGCGGCGAGCGCCTCCTGGACAACCCGATCCGGCTCCCAATAGCGCAACATCGGGGCGGTGCGGATTTCGACCTCAATCGCCCGGCGCGACGGCGGCAGCGCAATGGTCGCAGGCCCTTGCGTCCAGCGCAGCCCCGCTTCCGGCCGATGCCATCCTGAAACCAAGCGTCCGTCGTCCAGCGGCAGTTCGAATTGGTCGAGGCGAATGCGCGTCACCGCGACCCCGAGGCGGCGCTCATCGGAACTGCCTTCTATCTGCTGCCACGGCACCGTGGTGCGGCTGGATAGGTGCAGCAATCGCAGCCCTATCGGCAGGGTGGCGGTGGCAGTCGCCCCGTCCCACACGCAGGAAATCGGCCCCGCGCCGGTGCCGAGCTGGAGGCCGGAATCGCTCGTCTGATGCTGTCCCAGCAGGCACGCCCGTTCACGCAGCCGGCGGCGGATCATCCCCAGGTGCGCCGGCTCCGTCAGCAGGGGCGCGCAGGCTTTTGCTGCCCAGGCAAGACGGGCGGCCTCGCCATCGCTGGTTTCGATGCGAGCGACCTGGACGGAGTCCGTGAAAAAGCCTCGGTTGCCGGTATCCAGATAACTCTCCGCCGGCAGCCCGTCCGCCAGCAGCACGTCGTGCGCGGGCAGTTCGACGTGCCAGTAGATGACGTTGTCCGTAGGCGTCTGGGCGATGGTGGCGTCGTTGAGCAGGTGGCGCACCGGCACCAAGCCGCCATCGACGAACACGGCATGGTCCGGCGAGAGATGCAGCGCGCGGGCGGGCTGGCCGGGGCCGAAGGCATCGGCGGCGATGCGAACCGGCCACACGCTCGGCGGCCAGGGATGACCGGCGCAGATGACGCGGCGGTGCCCGGTCCAGATTACCGGCGCCGAGCGGCCGCGCAGCACCGTACGGACGCGATCTCCCCGCCGCAGGGTTTCTACCGCCACCGGGCCGCGCTCCGTCTCGATGCGGGTGCCGGCCGCGAAGCATGCGGCCTGCCCGTTGAAATCCCCGAAGCCGGAGACCGCGTCGTAGGTCGCTCCGTCCGTCAAAGGTTGGCTCGAGAACAGGAAGTAATCGCCGCCGGCATCCTTGAACACGCTGCCGCCGTTGATGTCGCACACCGCCTGCAACTGCTCCTGGAATGGGCCCCCATAGCCGTTGATAGTGAACGTCACCAGGTCGCCGGCCTGGGACACGGTGCCGGAGAGAGTGGCCGGCCCCGAGCCGAGGCTGCCGACCTCCGCCGTGGCCGCGCTGCCGCCCTGGGCGGGCGTGTAGGTGACGGTGCTCGACCAGTCGCCGCCAGGAATGGGGCTGCCGTCATAGACGTCCGAGCCGGCCATTTTGTGCTCCGCGCAGGGTGCCGCCGCTACCCTGGAGCGCAAGGCTTGCCAAACCGTAAACCGGGGTCCCCGAAGGTGCCGGCGGGAGGCATGGAGGTCGTCCTGTGCCAGCGCCTAGTGCGGAACCGGATGCAGGCTACTCCGGAAAATGGCAGCTGCGCACGCCCAAATCGCTACACCGCTCGCTCGCCGATCGCGCCCGCCGCGAGGGCGTCAGCCTGAACACGCTGGCGGTAGCCTTGCTAGCCGAGGGGTTGGGGCATCGGCGGGCGGGCTGATATTTTTCCGACTCAGGAAGTATTTAGCGAACCCCAAGCAGCACCAGTGTCCTGACTCAACAAATCTAGCACCGCTGCGCAATAAACCGCCGCGTCGGCGATACGAACTCGTCCTGTGCGACAACCGTCAAAATCTCCCGCGACCCCGACTCGGAGGTTCGCGCCAGCAACCCCCATACAGCACTGCCAGCTTCGGACAGTGCTGCGCCGACATCGCCCGTGCGCAGCACATGAAACAGGAACAGGGCGGCGATCGCATCGCCCGCACCGTTGATGGAGATCGGCAGTAGCGGCGTGCGGATCAGATAACCCGATTCACCGTCGGCCGCGAGCATGTCCACCGCATCCGCAGGAGTCTCGTTTGTATGCAGGCTGGTTACCAGCACGATTCTGGGGCCACGCGCCTGCAGCGCCGCCACGGCGCGTCGTGCGTCCGCCAAGGTGGCAACCGTCGTCCCGGTCAGGTGCTCCAGTTCGAACTGATTTGGCGTGGCAATGTCGGCCACCGGGATCGCCTGCTCGGCCAAAAATTCCGCAATGCCGGGACGGACGAAAATGCCCCGCCCGACATCGCCGATCACCGGGTCGCAGCAATACAGCGCCTGCGGATTCTCCCGTTTGACCCGCTGTGCCGCTGCGACGATGGCAGCCCCGATATCGGCACTGCCCATGTAGCCGGACAGCACCGCGTCGCAGGACGGCAGCACCCCGCGCGCGGCAATGCCGTCGATCAGTTCGCTTATCTGCGCGCCCGAAAAGACGCTGCCAGTCCAGGCGCCGTAACCGGTATGGTTAGAAAACTGCACCGTGTTCACCGCCCACACTTCGGCGCCCAGGCGCTGCAGCGGGAAGGCGGCCGACGCATTGCCCACATGCCCATAGGCGACCCAGGACTGGATCGAGAGGATGTTCATGCGGTGCGCCCGCCATCTACCGGCAGCAGCACGCCGGTGATGAAGGCGGCAGAATCCTCGGCCAGAAACAGGCAGGCGTTGGCGATATCGGCGGGCTGGCTCAGGCGGCCGATCGGGATCGTGGCGACGAAGCGCGCCAGACGTTCGGGGGTCGCGGGGCCGCCCATGAATGCCTCAGTCAGGCCGGTCTCGCCCAGCACCGGACAGACGGCGTTGACGCGGATGCGCTCGGGCGCCAGTTCGATGGCCATGCCTTGGGTGATGTTGTGCACCGCCGCCTTGCTGCCGTTGTACCAGACCAGCCCGGGTCGTGGCCGAATGCCTGCCGTCGAGCCGACATTGACGATGGCGCCACCCCGCCCCTGCCGCCGCAGTACGGGAACCGCCGCACGTGCGGTATGGAACAGCGACCGGACATTCACCGCGTAGACGCGGTCGAAAGTCGCCTCGTCCACATCCAGAATCGGCTGGTTCAGGTGGGTGATGCCGGCATTGTTCACTATGATGTCCAGGCCGCCATATATCTGCGTCGCAGCGTCGACCATGGCCTGCACATCGTCGCCCCGGCTGACATCGCCCGTGACTGCATGGCCGCCGATTTCGCCCGCCACGCGCGCGGCGGCCTTCCGGTCGATATCGGCCACCACCACGCGCGCACCTTCGGCGGCGAACAGTTTTGCGATGCCCGCGCCGAACCCGCCTCCCGCCCCGGTCACCAGCGCCACCTTTGCCCGCAGCCGCATGACCGTTTCTCCGTTGCCGCGTCAGTGGCACGAGGAGTCTACCCATGCAATGGTGCATGGGTTATCGACAGGGGCGGGTGCTGCGCGCCCTCGACTAGCTGTTGTTCGGCGTCTGACGCCGCGACTGGTGTAAGGCTTGACCCGGCCCGCCGCCAACCCTGATAAAGAGCCTATCCGATGGGTCCGGTGGCAGAGTGGTGATGCAGCGGACTGCAAATCCGCGTATGTGGGTTCGATTCCCGCCCGGACCTTTCTTCCTCCCGGACCAGTCCGGCCGCATCCGTCTGGCGTTTGTCTCGGCCGCGATCCACCTGTGCCTGTTGCTGCTGCTCCTGCTTCCGAGCGCGGGCTCGTTGAACGGCACCGCGCCGCTGTCCCAGGAGGTGGCGCTAGTGTTCGAGACAGGCCATCCCGACGTGACCGCGGCACCGAAATCGAGCCTGCTGTCGCCCAGCCCACCGGCCCAGCCGACGCCCGAACCCCCCAAAGCCGAGACGGAACCGCCACCGGCGCCGCCGCCACCCCCACCTGCTCCGGAACCCGCGGCCGCGATCGCTCCGGCCGCTCCGGCTCCGACTCCGCCCCGGGCCGCCCCCCAGGAGGCGGCGCTGCCGGTGCCACTCCAGACGTCGACGCGACCCGTCGCCAGTTCGGCGCCAACTCCGGCGGCACCGCGTCTGCGCCGGCCGGCGGTGTCGAGCGCCGCCGCCGCGTCCGGCCGGTTTCCGACCCCGCTGATGCAGACCTGGTTCATTCCCTCGCGCGGCTCCGCGCGCCACTCCGCTTTCACCCGCGCCGCCGCCTCCAGCGAGGAGGCCGCGATCCGCGGCGCCCGCTCCGAAAATCCCTACGACATCAAGGGCGCAGAACAACTCGGGTCCGGCTGGCTCAACTCCTTCATGGAATGGGTTGACCAGCACAAGCACTATCCGGAGCAGGCAATCGCCAACAACGAAGACGGCAACTCGCGGGTGGAGTTCACGGTCGGCCGCGACGGCCACGTGCGCGAGGTCTCGCTCATCCAGCGCTCAGGCTCGGTGTGGCTGGACATGGGGCTCACCGGCCTGTTCCGTGGCGCCCGCCTGCCGCCCTTCCCCTATGCCTCAGCGGAACAGGAAGTGACGATCTCGTTCACCATGCATTACATCCTGGTGCGCTGATCTCAGCCGGCGAGCGCCAGCAGACGGTGCAGCAACGCCGCATCGCTCAGCGCCGCCGCTTTCTCCGCCCGGGTCAGCGCGCCCAGCGCCTCGGCCAGTGTCGATGCATCCTCGACCTTGGCGCGCGCCAACACCAGTGACGGGTCGATCGGACCTTCGCCGCGGCGGCGTGGCGGCGGCAGCATGTGCAGGTGCGCATCCAGCAAGCCGGGGTCGCGCGCCAGCCGCGCTACCGCCTCCTCCACCACTTCGCCGCGCGCGGCCGATTGCAAGACCTGCGCCCGCGCCAGCACAGGCGGGGGAGACCGCTCCTCCGGAATGCGCAGCAGCCCCAGCCGGCGCAACATCATGCCGGGACGGCGCGCGCCGGTGATGCCGGCCAGCGGTACCGCCAGTGCCAGGCCAAAAATGACGGGGGACATCCACCATGCCAGGCTCGGATCTACCAGCCACGCGCCGCCACCGATCACCAGTCCGAAGCCAGTGCATCGCCAGTAGCGGCGCACGATCTCGGCTATGGACACGAGTCCGTCGTCGCGCCGCTGCGGGTTCCACCCGGCATCGCGGCCCAGCAGGATTCCGGCCACCGCAGCGCTCTGCAGCAGCATCGCGACCGGCGCGATGAGTCCCGCCAGAATAGTCTCGACCAGCAGGCTGGCGAAGGCCCGCACCATGCCGCCGCAGCCGCGCCGCTCACGCGGCCGCACCAGCAGCACCGCAAACGCCAGCAGCTTTGGCGCCAGCAACAGACCCATGGTGGCGAGAAACACCCACATCGACCGCACCGGATCGACCGCCGGCCAGATCGGGAACAGGGTTCTGCCGGCCGGGAAATAGGCGGGCGGTACCAGTCGCGATTGCAGCGACACCGCCATGCCGGCCAGCAGGAACGCCAGCCACATCGGCGCCGTGGCGTAGGAGCCAACGCCCATCAGCATATGCAGCCGACTGACCCAGTGCAGACCGCGGGCCGGCAGCACGGCGATATGTTGCAAGTTCCCCTGACACCAACGACGGTCGCGAACCGCCAAATCCGTCAGCGACGGCGGGCTTTCCTCGTAGCTGCCGGGCAGCGCCGGGACCATATGCACCGCCCATCCGGCGCGCCGCAGCAGCGCCGCCTCGACGAAATCGTGACTCAGCACGTGGCCTCCGAACGGCGGGCCGCCTCGCAGAACCGGCAGACCGGCATGCGCGGCAAACGCCGCCGTGCGGATGATCGCGTTATGGCCCCAATAATTGCCCTCCGAGCCGTGCCACCAAGCCATACCCTGCGCTATCAGGGGTCCGTACACGCGCCCGGCGAATTGCTGCATCCGGGCAAACGGCGTCACGCCGCCGACGATCACCGGAAGCGTCTGGATCAGACCGACACCGGGATGCGTCTCCATCGCCGCGGCCAGACGCACGATCGCCTCGCCTTGCATGACACTGTCCGCATCCAGCACCAGCATCTGCGGATATGCGGCGCCGAAACGCCGCACCCATTCGGCGATGTTGCCAGCCTTACGCTCGGTATTCTTCGATCGGCGTCGGTAATAGAGTTGCGGCGCGTCGTCGCCCAGCCTCGCGCGCAGGCTCAGAAAGGCCGCCTCCTCGGCCACCCAGATATCGGCGTCGGTGGTGTCGCTCAGCAGGAACAGGTCGAACGATGCGGCCTGTCCGGTCTCCACCAGGGACTCCGCCATCGCCTGCAATCCGGCCGCCACACGGGCCGGCGGCTCGTTGTAAGTCGGCATCAGCAGCGCGGTACGCCCGACCAGGGGCGGGAGCGGCCCATCCGTGGCGATGCCCAGCCCGAGGCCGCCGCCGGACAGTGTCGCGACAAAACCCGCCACCGCACTGCAAAACGCCAATGCGATCCATGCGAAAAGCGCCAGGTACAGCAGCAGGATCACGCACTCGATGACCGTCAGGCCGCCGACGTCCAGCACCCGATACATTTCATGGACGCCGGCCACGGTCATCGCGACGGCTCCGAAGAGCACCGCCGCGCGACGCGCCGCGATCGAGCGCGGTGCGGTCGGCGGACTGCCCGATCGGGCGCGGGACACAACGTCCAGCGACTGCACCGGCATGGCCAGCGGCGCTTCGTCGGGCAGGAACATCGACGAGGGCAGGCGGGTCCCGAGCGGTGTCAGGACGTCCATCGGTACAGCCAGGTCTCGCTCAGCGGACCACGATCATCGGACAGCACGGCGCGCAGTTCGATGACCGGCGCTCCTGCGGTATCCAATTCGAAGGCGATGCGCCAGCCGCCGGTCTCGGGATTGGGCTGGGCCACGGCGTTGGAAATGGCGCCGTGATCGGCGGAGACATCGAGCTTCGGCTTGGAGTCCGGCGGCAGCGCCGCCAGCCGGCCACCCAGAAGATCAATGATGAATTCGCGACCCTTCCCGTCGAACGCGATGCCGCTGCGGGTATCGATCACCCGCGCCATATCCGCGCCGGACGGATCGACATTGCACCAGTGCAGGCGGTAGGTGAGGCCAAATTCGCTCTTCGCCCTCAGCGGCTGTTTCGGCCGCCAGAACGCCACGATGTTGTCGTTCACTTCGCCCTTGGCGGGGATTTCTACCAGCATCACCGCGCCTTCGCCCGGGTCGCCGATCGGCTCCACCCAAAGGCTCGGCCGCTTTTCGTAGTGCGCTTCCAGATCCTCGTAATCGGCAAAGGCGCGTTTGCGCTGCATCAAGCCGAAACCGCGATCACCGGTGTCGCCGAACGCGCTGACCTGCAAGGTGCGCGGGTTCGCCAGCTGGCGCCAGACATGTTCGCCATGCCCAGTCCAGATCGCGAGCCCGCCGGAATTGTGCACGGCCGCGCGATAGTCGTCGATACCGGCCCGGTCGTTCGCGTCGAAATCGAACATGCTGGTCATCGGACCGAGTTCCGCGCCGGGCACATCGACGCGGGGAAACAACGTTGCTTCGACGTCAAAGATCGTCTGCTCGCCCGGCCGGATAGAGAAGCGATAGGCGCCGCTGACGCTGATGCTGTCCAGTAACGCATGCACCACCAGCACTTGCGCACCGGGCGGCGGCCGCTCGAGCCAGAATTTCCGGAAAGCCGGAAACTCCTCGCCCTTGGGATCGCCGGTATTGATCGCCAGCCCGCGCGCCGAGAGGCCATAGCCCTGCCCTTTCGCAACGGCGCGAAAATAGCTGGCGCCCAGGAACACGCAGACCTCGTCGTAGTAGTCCGGTCGGTTGAACGGTGCGTGGACGCGAAACCCGGCGAAGCCGAGATCGGTCCCCGGGGCTGGTCGCGGGAGCGTGCCGAAGTCGAACAGGTCCGGGCTGTAGGCGATGGGCGTCGCCTTGCCGTCGGCGACCTCGAACAGGTCGACGCGCTCGTTGTACAGAAAGCCCAGATGAAAAAACTGCACCTCGAAGAACAGATGCTGTCCGCGCCAGAGCGAGTGGCTGGTGTCAAAACGGATGCGGCGGTACTGGTCGTAGGTCAGGTGAGCCAAAAGGTCGGGCAGCTTGGTGTCCGACGGCTGGAACGGTTTGCTGGCCAGCGCGCGCGCCATGGCGCGCACGGTATTGTTGTCGAAGGGCAGCGCGGTCGGGGGCTGCGTGGCCGCCGCTACTGGGCCGGGCGCTCCGAGCCACCAGATCGGGAGCGCTCCGCCCGCAACGAACAGGTATCGCCGTCGCATCACCCTAAACCTGCTGGTTGCGATACAAGCAGGACGTGCGGCACGATGGTAGGTTCCCGCAGGAATGTGGTGCGAGAGGGGGGATTCGAACCCCCATGACCGAAGGTCGGACGATTTTGAGTTGTCTGCGTCTACCGTTCCGCCACTCTCGCCCGGGTCGCGTCGCTGTTAGAAATGGGCCGCCTGCCCGCGTCAAGTTGCATCGCCCGCGGCGCTTGGCTATACCGCCGCCTCGCTGGTCCCGGATAGCTCAGTTGGTAGAGCAAGCGGCTGTTAACCGCTCGGTCGTAGGTTCGAAGTCCTACTCCGGGAGCCACATCCGCTTCTCCCGCCCGAATCCGCCCCCGGGCTGTCCGGTGTCAAGACGCCCGATGTCCGAGCATGCCGACGAACTGATTTTTGCCAACGCGGACCTGGTACTGCCGCGGGCCGTGGTCCGGGGCAGCCTGCGTGTCCAGGCCGGGGTGATCCAGGCGGTCGAGCCGGGGACGGCGCGGGACGGCGCCGCGATCGACCTCGACGGCGACTACCTGATGCCGGGCGCGGTCGACCTGCACACCGACAATCTGGAGCGCCAGGTCGAGCCGCGCACAAAGGCGCGCTGGCCCTCGCGCTCGGCCATGCTGGCGCATGACGGCCAATGCGCGGTTGCGGGTGTCACAACCGTGCTCGACGCGCTCTGCCTGGGCGATGTCGGGTTCGGCGAAAGCCGTATGCAGACCGCGCGGGAAGGCGTGGCCGATCTCGATGCCCTGGCCGGCACGGGGTTGCTGAAGTGCGACCACTACCTGCACTTGCGCTGCGAACTTCCCGCCGGCGACATGCTGGCGATGTTCGACCAGCTGGTCGACCACAGGCTGGTGCGCCTGGTGAGCCTGATGGACCACAGCCCCGGGGTTGGGCAGTACGCCGACCTGAACCACTATCGTGCCGTGCGACGGCGCCACGGCACGCCGGAGGCAATCATCGAACAGCGCATCTCCGATATCGCCGAGAAGCGAGATCGGCTGCGCGACCCGAATCGGCGTGCCGTGCTGGCGCGCATGGCCCATCGCGGCGTGGCGCTGGCCAGCCACGACGATCGGAACTGAAACCGAAATCGCCGAAAACGTCCGCGACGGCGTGAGCATCAGCGAATTCCCAGTCAGCCTGACCGCCGCGGTCGCCGCCAAACGGGCCGGCATGAAAGTGATCGCGGGGGCTCCCAATCTGGTTCGCGGCGGCAGCCACTCGGGCAACGTTGCGGCCGTTGACCTGCTTGGCGCCGGCGCCGTCGATGCGCTCGCGTCGGACTACGTGCCGGCGGCGATGATAGAGTCAGCTTTTGCGGTCGCGCGCCGGGGCAAGCCGCTTTTCCAGGCCGTGGCAATGATTACCGCCGAACCGGCGATGATGGCGGGCTTTTCCGATCGGGGCCGGCTGGAGCCGGGCCTGCGCGCGGACCTGGTGCAGGTCCGCGTGCACGAGGGCTGGCCGGTGATCCGCGCCGTCTGGCGCGCCGGCGAGCGCGTCGCCTGAGACGGCAAGGCGCTCCGAGGCCGTGCCCGGTGCGCTTGTCCGCGCCGCACCCGCACCGTATCTGTGCCGCCATGCTTCTCCGCCCCTTTTTCTGGCTGCTACCGGCCTTGTTCGCGGTGGCCGCTCCGGCGGCTGCGCAGACGGCTAAAAAACCACCCCTGCCCGCCGCCAAACCCGCCCGCCCGAATGGGCCGCATGCCATCGGGTATTTCGACGACTGGACAGCCGCCATGCATCAGGAAGCCGGCCAAACGATCTGTTATGCGTTCACTCGGGCGGACCACTCAACGCCCGTCATCCCCGGGCGTGGCGAGGTCGTGCTGACGGTCACCGAGCGCAACGCCAGCCGCGATGTCGTGGCGATCAGCGCCGGCTTCGCCTACGCGCAGAACGCGGCAGTCAGCGTCACCGCCGAGCCGGCGAGCCTCCAGTTCTACACCGCACAGCGGTCCGCGTTTGCCCGGGACGGGCACACCGCAGTAGCGGCATTCCAAAAGGGTCGGCAGGTCGTCGCCCGCTCGCCGGGCCCGAAGGGCCTGCCGGTCTCGGACACGTTCAGCCTGCGTGGCTTTTCCGCAGCCCACGCGGCCATCGAAAAAGCCTGTCCGGCACCCGGAAAGTCGCCCGCGTGAGTGCGGCCCTCAAGCTTTCGGACGAGGATCGTGCGCGCGTGCTGGCCAAGGCGGCGCGGTTCGAGCCGCCGCCCGCTACGCTCAGCGATGGACGCCGCGACCTGGTGGGCCTGTCCCGGATGGAACTGATTGCGGAGCTGGCCGCACTCGGCGAACAGCCGTTTCGCGCAAAGCAGATCTGGCACTGGATATATCACCAGGGGGTCACCGACTTCGCCCGAATGAGCACCATTGCGCGGCCGCTCCAGCAAAAGCTTGCCGAACACTTCGTCATCGGCCGCCCGACACCGGTGCTGGTGCAGGACAGCCAAGACGCCACGCGCAAGTTCCTGTTCCGGTTTCGCGACGGACAGGAGGCGGAAACCGTCTACATCCCCGACCCGGTGGAAGATCGCGGCGCAGTCTGCATCTCCAGCCAGGTCGGCTGCACCCTGTCCTGCCGCTTCTGCCATACCGGCACGCAGGCGCTGGTGCGCAATCTGGGCGCGGCCGAGATCGTGGGTCAGTTCATGGCCGCGCGCGACAGTTTCGGCGAATGGCCGAGTCCGAAAGGAGAAACACCCCGGCTGCTGTCCACCATCGTGCTGATGGGCATGGGCGAGCCGCTGTACAACTACGAGAACGTCGCCCGCGCCATGACGATCGCCATGGACCACGAGGGCATCGGCCTGTCGCGGCGGCGCATCACGCTGTCCACCTCCGGCGTGGTGCCGATGATGGACCGTGCGGGGGCTGAACTGGGCGTGAATCTCGCGGTGTCGCTGCATGCGGTGGACGACGCGGTGCGCGATCGGCTGGTCCCGCTCAACCGCAAATACCCCATCGCCGAGCTGATCGCCGCCTGCCGCCGCTACCCGTCGGCCAGCAACGCGCGGCGGATCACGTTCGAATACGTCATGCTGAAGGGAGTGAACGACA
This sequence comes from uncultured Pseudomonadota bacterium, assembly GCA_963822705.1. GTDB lineage: Bacteria > Pseudomonadota > Alphaproteobacteria > Acetobacterales > Acetobacteraceae > CAVRQM01. Next base: position 343,804 of record CAWGIX010000010.1, on the reverse strand, counting down.
GCGCGGCCGAGGCGCGCGCATTGGTACGGCTGATCGCCGGCATCCCCGCAAAAGTCAATCTGATCCCGTTCAACCCGTGGCCCGGCAGCGCGTTCGAGACCAGTTCGCCGGCGGTGATCGACCGTTTCGCCGCTATCGTCATGGAGGCTGGCTTTGCGTCGCCCGTACGCACGCCGCGCGGGCGCGACATACTGGCCGCCTGTGGCCAGCTTCGCACTGAGGGAGTGCGCGCCAGGGCGCCGGCCTGAGCAGGAGGAAGCGTGCACGAGGGCGGAGAGTTCGTTCGGCTGCGCGACGAGAACGTGGCGTTGCGCGCGGAACTGGAGCGCCTGCGTGCCGACGACACGCGCGCGGCTGTCGCCGCCAGCGAGCGACGGCTGCGCGACACCCTCGAGAGCATCGATGAAGCTTTCTTGCTGATCGGGCCTGACCTGCGGGTGCTGGACCTGAACACGACAGCGAGCCGCATGGACGGCCGACCGGCTTCGCAGATCGTCGGCAGGAACGTCTTTGAACTCTGGCCGCAGGCGCGGGGGACAGTCGTCGGAGAAGCGTTGAACCGGGTGTTGCGCGACCGCACCCCGGAAGACCTCCTGCATCACTACCCCGGACGGTTCGACATTTGGGCGCAAACCCGCTTTTTCCCGTCCGGCTCGGGCGTGGCGCTGTTCTATCGCGACGTTACCGCGCGCGTGCGCACGGAGTCGGCATTGGCCGCAAGCGAACGGCGCTTCCGCGCCATCGCCGAGGCGACTCCGGGGATCGTGTTCGTGTGCGATGCCGAGGGGCGCAACGTCTATGTCAACCCACAATTCTCGGAACTGACCGGACGGCCCTTCAGCGCCCTGATGGACGAGGGCTGGCTGCAGGTCATCCATCCGGATGACCGCGAACGGGCCGCCGCGACCTGGGCGGAGGCGGTCCGCGATGGCCAGCTCTATGAGATCGAGATGCGATTCCGCCGCGAGGACGGCGCGTATCGCTGGCACCTCTGCCGCGGCACGCCGCTGGAGAGCGACACCGTCTCAAAAGAGCGCTGGTTCGGTGTCGGCATGGACATCGAGGAACTGGTCCAGGCGCGCCAGCTGCTGGCACGGGACCGCGACTCGCTGGAGCGGCTGGTCGACGAGCGAACCGAGGCGTTGCACGCCACCCTCGCGCACCTTCGGCTGGAGCAGAGCCGTCTGCGCGCCGTGTTCGAGAACTCGACCGAGTGCCTGTTCCTGCTGCGCGTAGAGCCCGAGCGGGGCCCCGTGTTTTTGGACGTTAATGCCCCCGCGTTGGTTGTGCTGGGGCGCAGCCGAGACGCCGTGATCGGGCGACGGCCACGTGAGCTGACTGCCGACCCGCAGAGTGCGGCGGATGTCGACGCGCAACTGCAGGCCGCGCTGCGCCCCGGCGCCGGTCCGCACCGATATTTTGCGCGACGACGCTATGGCGATCGGACGCGCGAACTCGACGCGGTTGCCGTCGCGATCGACGGGCCGGACGGCGAGCGGCTGATCCTGATCACCGCGCGAGACGTGACCGAGCACCGCGCCCTCGAAGAAGCTCTGCGGCAAAGCCACAAGATGGAGGCGGTCGGCCAGCTCACCGGCGGTATCGCGCACGACTTCAACAACCTGCTCACCGGCATCGGCGGCAGCATCGAGCTCATGCAAGCGCGGGTGGCGAGCGGCCGGACGCAAGGCCTTGAACGTTACAGCACTGCCGCGATGGAATCGGTGCGTCGGGCCGCCTCGCTGACACATCGGCTGCTCGCGTTCGCCCGCCGCCAGTCGCTCGACCCCAAACCGGCCAACCTGAATCGACTCGTTGCAGGCATAGAGGAGCTGGTACGGCGCACCATGGGTCCGGGCATCAACGTCCAAACGGATCTGCAGCCTGCCCTATGGCCCACTCTGTGCGACGCCAACCAGCTGGAAAGCGCGCTGCTGAACCTGTGCATCAACGCGCGGGACGCCATGCCGGAGGGCGGACGGTTGGTCATCCGGACCGGGAATGCAGTGCTCGACGAGGCGTATTGTGCGAGCCATAACGAGCTTCGGCCCGGCGATTACATATTGATCGCAGTGGCCGACACCGGCCAGGGCATGCCGCCCGAGGTGTCGGCTCGGGCTTTCGAGCCGTTCTTCACCACAAAACCGATCGGCCATGGTACCGGCCTCGGACTGTCGATGCTGTATGGCTTCGTTCGTCAATCGGGGGGCCACGTGCGCATCGACAGCGAGCCGGAACGCGGCACCACGGTGTACATTTACCTATCGCGGTATTACGGGTCCGCTCCAATCGAAGAGCCGGCATCCCGCAGCGTAGTTCAGGACCGCACCGGGTCAGGCCACGCCGTTCTGGTTGTCGAAGATGAAGTGGTCGTGCGCACCGTCGCGACGGAAGTGCTCTCGGAACGCGGCTATTTGGTTCTGGAGGCCGATAACGGGGCCGACGCGCTGCTGATGCTGCAGTCCGGGACGGCGGTTGATCTGCTGGTGACGGATGTGGGTCTGCCGGGCATAAACGGGCGCCAACTCGCCGACGCCGCGCGCGCCCAGCGTCCCGGGCTGAAAGTGCTGTTCATCACTGGCTACGCCCATGGCATCGGCGCGGGTGCCTTGGTGGGACCCGGCATGGACAGCCTGGGAAAACCGTTCGCGGTGGATGCGCTGGCCGGCAAGGTCGCGGCGATGTTGGCTGGCTGACCTCGCCTACCCCCTTGCGGAGCTGGCGCGCCTGGCCTCTGCTGGCAGGCATTGAAGCCGATTCGGCGGCAAGGAGGATGGCGTGGCCGATCTGGCGAGACGCGAACGCAGCACGCTTACTTCGGCGCAAACTCACGTCATAGCGGCGGCCTATCTCGGCTGGACGCTTGATGCGTTCGATTTCTTCATCATGGTGTTCGTGATCGGCGACGTGGCCAAAGAGTTCGGTATCGACCGCACCACCGTGACCTAGGCGATCACGCTGACTTTGGCGGCGCGTGCCCTGGGTGCCTGGCTGTTCGGTCGCCTAGCCGACCGGTTCGGCCGCCGACCGACGCTGATGGCCGACGTGCTGGCTTACTCGGTGCTGGAGTTCGTCACCGGATTTGCCCCGACGCTGACCTGGTTTCCTGATCCTGCGCGCGCTCTACGGCGTCGCCATGGGCGGCGAGTGGGGCGTAGGCGCCTCGCTGACGATGGAGAGCATCCCGGCGTCGCTGGCGAGGCCCGTCTCCGGTCTCCTGCAAGCAGGCTATCCCAGCGGGTATCTGCTCGCAACCTGCTATTCTGGCTGGCTCATGGGCAACTGCGGCACTCGGCTGGCGCGGCATGTTCATGATCGGCGCGGCTACCGGCGCTGCTGGTCCTGTACATCCGCCGCCACGTTCCCGAGAGCCCCGACTGGCAACAGCGCCAATCGTCCACGGCGCGCCATGAGAGCGTCTTGAGCGTGCTGCGGCGACATCTGCCGGCTCACCATCTTCGCCATGTTGATGATGACCGCGTTCAATTTCTACAGCCACGGCACGCAGGACCTCTACCCGAGCTTCCTCCGTGAGGAGCACGGTCTGCGGACCGGCACGATCACGGCGATCGCGATCACCTACAATATCGGCGCGATCATGGGCGGTCTGTCGTTCGGCACGCTGTCGCAGCGTATCGGCCGGCGGCGGGCCATCGTCATCGCGGCCGTGCTGTCGTTGCCGGTCGATTCCGCTCTGGGCATTTTCGATCAGCCCGCGGCTGCTGGCCTTGGGAGCGTTCCTGATGCAGGTTTGCGTGCAGGGCGCCTGGGGTGTCATTCCGGCGCACCTGAACGAGCTGTCGCCGCCCGACATCCGCGCCACCTTCCCCGGCCTCACCTACCAGATCGGCAATTTTCTGGCCTCCTACAACGCGACCATCCAGAGTGGGCTGGCGGACCGCATGGGCGACAATCTGGGTTGGGCGCTGGCCGGCGTGGCCGGTATCGTGCTGTGGTGATCGCGTTGCTGGTGGGGTTCGGACGCGAGGCGCGGGATGTGCGCATGGGACACGAACACATTGCCGCGGAAGCGGCCGAATAGTATGGCAAGCGGCAAGTGAAAAAGGTCGTGCTCGCCTATTCGGGCGGGCTCGACACCAGCGTGATTTTGCGCTGGCTGCAGCAGACCTATCGCTGCGAGGTGGTGACGTTCACCGCCGATCTGGGCCAGGGCGAGGAGCTGGAGCCGGCGCGGCGCAAAGCCGAAATGTTCGGCGTGAAAGAGATTTTCGTCGACGACCTGCGCGAAAAATTCGTGCGCGATTTCGTGTTTCCGATGTTCCGCGCCAACGCGCTGTACGAGGGCCAGTACCTGCTCGGCACCTCGATCGCGCGCCCGCTGATCGCACAGCGCCAGATCGAGATCGCCGAACAGGTGGGCGCCGACGCGGTCGCGCACGGCGCCACCGGCAAAGGCAACGACCAGGTACGATTCGAGTTGCTCGTACTACGCCCTGAAGCCGGACGTGACGGTGATCGCACCCTGGCGCGAGTGGGATCTGACCAGCCGCACCAGCCTGCTGGAGTTCGCCGAGCAGCACCAGATTCCGATTGCGAAGGACAAGCGTGGCGAGGCGCCGTTCTCGGTGGACGCGAATCTGCTGCACTCGTCGTCGGAAGGCAAAATTCTGGAGGACCCGGCGCTGGAGGCGGACGAGATCGTCTATCAGCGCACCATCCGCCCGGAGGATGCGCCCGACCGTGCCACGGTCATCTCCATCGATTTTGAGCGCGGCGACGCCGTGGCGATCGACGGCGCAGAACTCTCTCCGGCGGCGCTGCTGACGCGGCTGAATGCGCTCGGGCACGACAACGGCATCGGCCGGCTCGATTTAGTGGAGAACCGCTTTGTGGGCATGAAGTCGCGCGGCGTGTACCAGACGCCGGGCGGGACGATTCTGCTGGCCGCGCATCGCGGGATCGAGAGCATCACGCTCGATCGCGAGGCTGCGCATTTGAAAGACGAACTGATGCCGCGCTATGCGGAACTGATCTATAACGGATTGTGGTTCAGCCCGGAGCGCCGAATGTTGCAGGCGGCGATCGACGCCAGCCAGAATTCCGTATCGGGCCGGGTGCGGCTGAAATTGTACAAGGGCAACGTGACGGTGATCGGCCGCGAAAGCCCGAACAGCTTGTATTCCACGCGCGTGGTGACGTTCGAGGAAGACCAGGGCGCCTATGACCAAGCGGACGCGCAGGGCTTCATAAAGCTGAACGCGCTGCGGCTGCGGCTGGGAGCCATGGCGGGTCGGAAGGGCGGAACGTTGTGATGGGATATGGGCCGGGCGGATGACCAGTTTCTCCGAGCTAGCCTGGCAGCGCACGGAGCGGCTGCGCCAAGCCATTCACGAGCTACCGTTCAACACCGAGTTGTCGCATGGTTCGCTCAGCCGCGAGCGGTTCCAGGGCTACATCGTCCAGGACGCGCTGTATCTCGGACAATACGCTCGGGCACTTGCCATCGCCGGGGCAAAGGGCCCGGATGCAGCAACGCTGCACGCTTTCGCGGAATCAGCTCTGGAGGCAGTGGCGGTCGAGCAAGCGCTGCACGAACGGTATTTGCAGCAATTCGGAGTCGATCCAGCGCGGCTGGCGGACGCCGAGCCGTCGCCCGATTGTCTCGCTTACACCAGCTTCCTGCTCGCCACGGCGTATCACGATCCCTGGGAAATTCTGGTGGCCGCACTGCTGCCCTGCTTTTGGGTATACTGGGACGTGGGCAGCGCGATCGCCAACCGAGCCGTGGCGGCGAATCCGTATCGGCACTGGATCGACACCTACGCCGACGAAGCGTTCGGCAACGCGGTGCGCACGGTCATCGGAATCACCGACCGAGCGGCCGCAGCGGCTGCGCCTGCGACAACCGGTCGCATGATGAGGGCGTTTTTTCGATCGACGCAGTACCAGTGGCTGTTCTGGGACGGCGCCTACCAACAGCGTGGCTGGCCCACCCCTCTGGGGGATGATTTTTCGCCCAGTTAGGAGGTTGGGCAGCTCAGTATCACTGCAGCCGTTTTGCTCGCCTTGCGCTCGCCGTCCGGATCGAGCAAAAGGCGATCTGAACAAGAGGGCTCCTTGCCACCGCGAAGTCGTTTTGGTTGAGGGAAGGGAGAGTTATGACGGTTTCCATGCACGCGGCCAGTGTGCCGGTGTTCAAGCAACTGCTGGGCTCGCTGGACGAGGTGCTGAAGAAAGGCGAGGCATTCGCTGAGGCGAAAAAGGTCGATCCGGCGGTGCTGCTGCAATCGCGCTTGGCACCGGATATGCTGCCGCTGATCCGGCAGGTGCAGATCGCCTCCGACGCCGCCAAAGCCGCAGTCACCCGCCTATCCGGCGAAGAGCCGCCCAGCTTCCCGGATGACGAAACCACTTTCGCGCAACTCCACGAACGCGTCGCGAAAACACTGGCGGTCGTCGAGGGCGCGGATGCCTCCCGCATGGACGGAAGCGAGAACCGGCAGATCAGCATAAAACTGCGCGACCGCACGCTGACCATGCCGGGACTGACTTATTTGATGCAATGGGCCATCCCCAACTTCACATTTCACTGCACCACCGCGTACGACATCTTGCGGCACAACGGGGTGGACATCGGCAAACGGGATTTTCTGGGAAAGTTCCAGTGAGGTCTTGGCACGCCGGGATAAGCGTTACATGTCACGCCGATGACGAGCGACAGGAAAGACGCAAGCCCCCGACGAGTTGAGCGTTACAGGGCTGGGCTACGGCGGCACGGGCTACAGCCCGTGCAGTCATGGCTGCCAGACACCGGCGCACCCGGGTTCGCCCGGGAGTGCGCCTGTCACGCGCGGAGCTTCGAGATTTGGAAACGCCTGAAACGCGGGCCGAAGACGAGATGTGGTTCGAGGCTTCGGATAGGACCGGCTGGACCGTTTGAAGCACGGCGGCCTGGGTGTCGCAACGCTGATCCAGACCCATCTGTCCCAGACCGAGACAGCAGGAGCAAAGCCATGAAAGCCACGTGGAACGGGACGGTGATCGCCGAGAGCGAGGACATCGTGACGGTGGAGGGCAATCCGTATTTTCCCGCCACCTCGCTGCGGCGTGATCTCGTGCAGGACAGTGCCCACACCAGCGTCTGCCCCTGGAAGGGGACGGCGCATTACTACAGCCTGACCGTCGACGGCAAAAGCAACCCCGATGCGGTCTGGTATTATCCCGAGCCGAAGCCGGCCGCCGCACAGATCAAGGACCGCGTGGCGTTCTGGAAAGGCGTCAGCGTCCAGCCGTAGCATCAGGCTCCGGTTCCATGGCCGACGATGTAGACTGCGTGCTTGATGCGCGCGCCGCTCTCGGCGAGTTGCCGTTCTGGTCTGCGGCGGATCAGTCGCTCTACTGGATCGACATCCGACAGCCCGCGCTGCATCGTTTCGACCCGGCGAGCAGCATGGACCGGCACTGGACGCTCCCGGCCGAGGTTGGCTGCTACGCGCTGCGCCGGGACGGCTCGGGCGCGCTGGTGGGCTTGCGCAGTGGCGTGTTCGCCCTGGATTTTGCAACCGGGGCGCTCCAAAAACTGGCTGAACCGCCGTACGATCCAGAACTGTTCCGCTTCAACGAGGGCGGCTGCGACGATTCCGGCCGGTTCTGGCTCGGCACCATGTTCGAGCCGATAGAGCATGGGCAAAAGGACGCGAAGCAAAGGTCACACTGGCACTCCTATACGTCGGCCAAAGGCTTGCGCACGCACGACGACGAGGCGCTGACTCCGAACGGTCTGGCCTGGACGCCGGATTTTGCGAAAGTGTTTTTTGCCCATACCGAGAGCGGCCGGATTTTTGTCTATGACTACGACCGCGAAGGCGGCCATCTGCGCGACCGCCGCCTGTTCGCGCAGGTGCCGAAAGATGACGGCAAGCCGGACGGCGCGGCGCTGGACGTGGACGGCTGCTACTGGAGCGCGCTGCATGCCGGCGCGCGGCTGCGACGCTTCCGCCCGGACGGCCGCGTCGAGCGCGACGTGATACTGCCGGTCACCAATCCCACCATGTGCGCCTTCGGAGGCGAGGATCTGGACGTCCTCTACGTCACCTCCGCCCGGGAAAAACTCTCTCCGGAGCAAGTCTCGCGGGAACCACAGGCGGGCGGCATATTCGCGTTTCGTCCGGGCGTGAGAGGACGCGAGCTGCCCAAATTCGGGTAGCTCAGGCCAGCGCTCCGAGGCCCAGCTCCGACAGCACGGCTTCCACGCCGGTGCCCGGGGGCACGGGCAAGATCCGGGTCGGGTCGGCGATCCGCATCGTGCTGACCGCACCCTCGGGACACAGATCGAGGCAGTCGGTTTCGACCGCGCGCAGCACGCCTTTCAGACCGCGGGCGCGGATATGCGCCTTCAACACCTCGCGCAGCGTCTGATCGCGGCCCGGACCGAAACCGCCTTCGCGCTTGGCCGAGCATTTCCGGCAGACCAGGATCAGATCGCGCCAAGGCGCGGGTTCGAAGGGAATGTCTTGCATGGCCCGCATATGGGGCTCGTTCCATCAATCCCGAGTCCGCGGGGTCGCGACGGGACGCCTGTCCGGGCGTTGGTGCGACAGGAACAGGCCGCATGGGCAACATGGCACGCAAAACGTGGACCGAATCCGACTTGGCCGACCTGAGCCGCGCCGTGCGGCTGCTGGAGGGCAACAACCTGGTGGTGCGACTCACCGCCGCGTTCGGCCGCACTATCGAGCACCTCGCGGCCCCCGGCATGCGCATGCTGCCGCAATCGGCGCGCGCCGCCATTCATTCAGCGCTGGAGCAGGCGTTCTCCACCGCCTTCGACGCCGCCGCGAAAACCGTGCACCGCCGCACGGGCGTCGGTTGGCTGGACCGAATTCTTGGCGCCCGCTGGGCGAACATGGCCACCGCCATGATCTCCGGCGCCGGCGGCGGCTTGGCCGGCCTGCCCGGCGTGCTCGTCGAGCTACCGTTCACCACCACGGTGCTGATGCGCGCCATCGCCCAGGTCGCCGCCGAGGAGGGCGAGGATGTGCGCACGCTCGAGACCAAACTGGAGTGCCTGCAGGTTTTTGCGCTGAGCGGCCCTGTAAGCAGCGATGACGAGACCGACCTCGGCTACTACGCCGTCCGGCTGGGTTTTGCGCGCGCATTGGGCGGCCTGGCCGGACGTCACGCTGAACCAGGCCTTGCCGCAGGCCGTGGCCGTCACCGCCACGCGGTTCGGGGTGCCGGTAGCCTATAAGGTCGCGGCCGAGACGGTGCCGGTAATCGGGGCGGCAGCCGGGGCCGCGATCAACGGCCTCTTCGTCGACCATTTCCAGGGCAAGGCGCGCGGGCATTTTTGCGTGCGCCGGCTGGAGCGGGCGTACGGCGAACAAGCGGTCCGGCGCGAATACGACACCATCCGGGCCGGCCTATTTGCCTAGCGCGCCTATTTGCTGAGAGCGCTGGCCAGCTCCTCGCGGTTCATCTTTGACCGCCCGGCGATCCCGCGCCGTTTCGCCTCGGCGTACAGGTCGACGCGGGACTTGCCTGCCGTGCCCTCCGCCTCGTCACGATAAGTCTCGCCGCGGCTTTCCTTCTGCTTGGTGCGCTTCAGGTTGCGGGCATTTTTGGCCGGGCTTTCGCGGTTGGTGGCGCCCGCCTCGTGCAGGGCGATGGCGATCGCCTGTTTCGGGTTCTTGACTTTTCGTCCGCCGGCCGTTTTCAGCTCTCCGTGCTTGGCCTCGTGCATCACCCGGGCCACGGTGTCCTTCTGGGCCTTGCTCTGCGGCATTTTGGCCTCCGGTCTTTTGCTGACTGAAGCAGCAAAAGCGACGCACGCAAAAAGGTTGCGCTGGCTCAGGCGCCGGGGGGCAGCATCGGCGTGGGCGTGCTGAACGGGATGGCGAAGCCGAGCGGTGCAACCACCGTCTGCCCTTCGCAGGTGGGGCTCCAGCTCACGAAGCCGTCATGCGCGACGCCCCTATGAGCGCACCAGAACGTCGGCGCTACACCGGGATGGCCGGCTTCATATGCAAACCCCAGCACCGAAAACATCGTTCCCTGCCCGCCGCAGCTGCGGTCGCGCGAGACGAAATCGGTCACCGGCGCAGTGGCGTAAAAGCAGCGGACCAACGGCCGCGGATCGGCGCCCGGCCTCGGCGACGGGCTGTAGCCAAAGATCCCCTGCAGCGAGCCGCCCGGATATTCCGATATCAGCTTCGCCTCGTGGTGCAGCCCATCCTGGTAGATCCGCAGCACCTGGTAGGAACTCCATCCACCCTGGGCCAGCGACGGGGTGGTGGCGATCACCTGGTTGTGGGCAGCGGCGAATTGTGAGGCAGCCAGGGGAGCGTAGCCGACCGCGATATTGCCGCTGATCGAAGCCACGCCGACGGTAGACCCGGGATTTTGATACACCGCCTCTCCAGCACCGTTGAAAAAGTAGTTGCCGGTGATTTCCAGCCCGGACACGCCGCCAGGTGCCGCTGCACTCGGCTCGCCCAGCTCCAGCGCGGGCACCGGCTGGCCTGTCGGGTTGCAGTTCTCGCATCGTCCATCGCCCACCGCGTTGCCGGCAACTCTGATGGAGGCGGCATCGTCGATCAGCAGTTCGCCTCCGGAGGTGATGCCATTCGCGATTCCCGCCACCGGCCACAGCCCGTGCCAATGGTTTTTCAGGAACAGATTATCCATGACGAGGTTCGGAGTGGTCCCTGCCGAGGCGCCCTGGATCGCCACGCCGTTGGTGCGCGCGCGGACGAACTGGGACCGGGTGATCGCCACGTTCTTGGACGGCGCATACTTCCAGTGACCGACATACAGGCCGATCATGCCGGCCTCGGACACGGTGGAAAAAGCCATTGCAAACCCGTCGGTGCCCCACACGTCGACGACGTATCCCTTGCCGAAATAGACGTTCGTCCCCGACAGGCGCACGTTCTTGGACTGCTGGACGCTGACCGTATTGGCGCAGGGATTTGTGGCCAGCTCGCATGGGGGAGCCGTCCCGTCCTCGTCGACGTTCAGCGCATGTACCAGTACATTGCTCCCGGCGTTCACCAGCAGTGCGGGGCACACCGTCTGGGCGGCGTGGCGCGCCAGCGTGTGGCCGTTGCCTTCGACTGTCAGGTTCGCCGCCGCGGTCAGCAGCACAGTGGCGCCGGAATTGGTGGGGCAGCAGGCAGATGCAGTGCCGCACGCGATATCCGCAGTCAGTGCGATCGTACCGTAGGATCGTGCTTTGGCGGCACAATTCCGCAAGGCGGAGAGATTGCCCGCCAGGCAGTGCGTGGTCGTCCAAGCCGGGGTGGCCGGAAACTCGGGTAGCGTGAACTGTCCGGAATTCTGCAGCAGTGCGACCGGGCCACTCGGGGAAACGGCGTAGGCCAGCACCGGTAAGCCCCCCATGCGGAACAGATCGGCCTGAGCAATGGTGACCGAGAACCCCGCCGGGGCGGACCAGCTGCCGCAGAGCAAGTTTTTGGAGGTGCCGGTTGCGACGATTGGCCGGTTGGCGAGGCCGGCTTCGACGAACTGGCCCTGTGGAAAGGCTTCATCGGCATACACCTGCACCTGAAACGGCACGCTGCCCACCTGGCATACCCATCCGACCACGGAGGCGGTGCCGTCTCCGTTGGCGTTCACGGCGGTAATGATGCCACCCATCGCTGGCGGCGCGGCCTGCGCGGAACCGCCCCCGAACCCTATGGCGAGACATCCCGCAACGACGCTGGCGAAGGCGCCCGCCGCTCGGAGGCACAGCTGAATGTTGACCATGCACGGCTCCCTCATACCCGAGCCTCTGCGGACGGGTATCTATTAATATAGCCTATTCTTAAAAAAGAGACAAGCCCATTCTGTCGCTGGGCGTGGGGATTGGCTCGCCCGAGTCATAACAGGCGTGCCGGGCGGCTTTTCAGCTTAAGCAAACCTTGAAATTAGCCGCCGAGCGAAACTGAGTGATCGCCACTCGTCTGAAGGCCCTCACCCCGGGCTCTGGCCGCGAGGCGGACGGAAGGCGGGGTGAGGGCGTGGACCAAGATCAAGCTGTTGCGGCGAGCGTCACTTCCCGCCCCAACGCTGCGGGTAACCGGGCATGTCCTGGCAGCCGCACATGGCATAGAACAGCGGCGGCATTTTCGGGTCGACGTATTTAGCCAGGGTGTCCTGTGTGATCGTCGGCTGCGGCAGCTTCCAGGTCGGGCCGATGACCGGTTCGCCTTTCAGGATTTTGACCGCCGCGATCACGGGCGAACGCCACTGATAGGTGGGATAGGTCGGCGCGAACGCGGTCAGCTTGTCCTTCTGCCAGGCGACCAGAAAATCCTCCTGGTCCTCTCCGGTAATGATCGGATAGGGCTGGCCCGCATCCTCGAACGCCTCGATCGCGGCGACCGCGGTGGCACCTGCATCCATCCAGACCGCGTCGATCTTCCCGTACCGGTTAATGTAGTCCTCGACGATGCTTTTCGTCTTGGCGTTGTCACCGCCGGTGAACTCGGCGCCCACCACGTTGACATGGTTCGCCTTGAAGATGCGATTGGCCGCCGACCACCGCGTTTCCAGCACGTCCACGCCCGGCAGGATGCGCAGGCCCAGCACCTTGCCGCCCTTGGGCAGCTTGCTGACGATGAAGTTGGCCGTAACGATGCCCCAGCCGTATCCGCCGATCGGGTTGACGAAGGTCACCGGGCAGTCGGTCAGCACGCCGCGGTCGAACACCACGACCGGCAGCGCCTTGCACGCCGCCTCCACGGCCGGGGTCAGCGCCGCAGTGGTGTTGGGCGAGACGATCAGCACGTCGCACTTGCCGCCCGAAACGAACGAGTTGATGTCCGAGATCTGCTTGTCGTCCTTGCCCTCGGCGTCGGCTGCGGTAAACGATTTGATGTCCGATTTCAGCATCTGCACCTGGACCTGCATATCGGTCCAGCCGACCACCCGCCACGGATTGTCCACGCCGGCGTTGGAGAAGCAGACGTTGTACGGCCCGGGCTTCTTGTATTTGGTCGTATCGACCTCGTGGCCGCCCAGGTGCTGCGCCCAGGGCTGGCCCGCCGGACCCTCGGGCTGCATGGCCAGAAGTTTCTGCGCGTAGTCGAAATCCTGCTGATTGTCGAAATTCTGCGCCCGCGCGACGCTGCCGGCCGCCAGGGCCAGCACGGCGGCGCAGGCCGGTATCAGAAGACGTTTCATGTTTTCACTCCATTGTTGCAGTACGCAAAGCAATCCACGCCCTAGGCTTCGCGCTGGCTGCGAAAGCTGCTGGACGCCACGGCGGCGATCAGGATCAGGCCCTGCGCCGTGTCGCGCAACGCCTGCGGCAAACCGAGCAGGTTCAGCAGCGTGAACAGGGCGAACAAGCTGAGCGCGCCGGCAACCACGCCGACGACGCTGCCGCGCCCGCCGAGCAGTCTCGCGCCGCCGATGACGCAGGCGGCGATCGACTGCAGCTCCAGCCCCTGCCCCACATCGGTCGACACGCCGCCGAAACCGCCCAGCATGATGCCGGCCGTCACGGCGGCCATGGCGGAGATTACGAACGCCGCCACGCGCATCCGCGCCACTGCGACGCCCGCGAGTTCCGCCGCGCGCGGGTTGTCGCCCACCGCCAGCAGGCGCCGGCCGAAGACGGTTGCGTGCAACCCCCACCACGCCAGCGTCGCCACCGCGACCAGTGCGACCACCGCCAGCGGAAGCACGCCGATCCCCGGCACACCATGAAGCACCATGCGGCCGAGAGCCCGGAAATTGTCCGGCAGGTAGCCGCGCGGCGAGCCGCCGCACCACATCATCGCCACCCCGTCGACCGACAGCAGCATTCCAAGCGTGGCGATGATCGACGGCACTTTCAGCATCGATACGACCACGCCGTTGATCAGCCCCACCACGAGCCCCATTGCATACAGTGCCACGACCGCGGCCCAGGTCCGCGACGGGTCGCCCTCGGTGATCATCGAGGCGCCGATCACGGTCAGCGTCACCAGCGATCCGACCGACAGATCGAAACCGCCCGAGACGATCACGAACACCTGGCCCGAGGCCAGAATCGCCAGCGGTGCCGAGCGGCGGAGAAAATTCAGGAACCCGACCGGTTCAATGTACGACGGCTGGCGGATCGCCACCGCCGCGAACAGCAGCACGAATATCACCACGCCGATGTTGAGCCGCCGCGCCAGAAAATTTGCGGCGCCCGGGCGCCCCGTGCTGCCCGGGCCGACCGGCGCCGGCTTGCGGATGGCGAGGCTCATGCGACGTGGCCGGGGCGACGCGCCGAATACATCGCCACCGCCGCGATCACGATGGCGCCGCGCAGCACCAATTTCGGGAACGCGGGCACGCCCAGCATATTGAACGAGGCGTCGATCACCGCAAACAGCAGCACGCCGGCAATGGTTCCCCATACGCCGCCGCGCCCGCCCGCCAGCAGCGTGCCGCCGATCACCACCACGGCGATGGATTCGAGGTCGTAGACCCCGTCATGGCCGATCCAGGGCGCGCCCGAGCGCAGCCGGCTGGCCAGATACAGTCCGGTCAGTCCGGCGAATACGCTGCACAGCACATGGGCTTCGATGATGACGCGCTCGGTGCGAATGCCGGCCAGCCGCGCCCCGGTGAGATTGCCGCCCACCGCATACAGATGCGCGCCAAACCGCGTGCGCGCCAGAACCAGGGCGCAGACCAGCGCAAAGGCGAACAGCGCCAGCACCGACCACGGCACCGGGCCGATCGTGCCATACGCCACCGCCTGGAATTGCGGGGGCACGGAGCCCGCGAAGTCGGCAAATTCCGCAGACAGCACGCCCTGCAGGATCAATCCCGAGCCGAGGGTCGCGATCAGCGGGCTGACCCGCAGCCGCGCGATCACCAGCCCGTTGACCGCCCCGAACGCCGCGGAAAACACCAGCACCGCCAATACCGCCGGCACCATCAGTGCCGTCTGGCCGCGCATGATGGCCGAGGCCATGACCGCGCCGGTACTGATCAGGCTCGCCACCGACAGATCGATCGAACCGCCGAGGATGACGAACGTCTGGCCGAGGGCCACGACACCGAGCGCCACCATGCGCTCCAGCAGCCCCAGAATCCCCTCGACCCCGAGCTGGTTGAGCGACCGGCTCCACAGCGCCACCAAAACATAGAGAGCGACGGACCCGAGAAACAGCAGCAGCGGCACCGGCGCCGACAGACGCGGGACGCGCGCCAGTGATGCGCTCACGAAGCCATGCTCATGTCGGCTGCAGGATGATGGCCGACGGCGAGGGCCATCACCTCCTCCTCGGAAACTCCGCCGGGCCGCTCGCCGGCGATACGGCCTTCATGCATGACCAGGATCCGGTCGCTGACGCCGATCACCTCGGGCAGGTCCGACGAGATCATCAAGATGGTACGTCCGCGATCGGCGAGCGCGCGCAAAATGGCGTAGATCGCGGCCTTTGTGGCAACGTCGATGCCACGCGTCGGTTCGGCAAAAATCAGCAGTTTCGGGTCGCGCGCGAGCCAGCGTGCGATAATCACCTTCTGCTGGTTGCCGCCGGACAGCACCCCGACCGCGTCGCCGAAATTTGCCGCCCGCACATCGAGTTCCCGCAACTGCTCGTCCAGCACGGCATCGGCCATGCTCCCCGCGCCCGGCCTTGCGAGCGGGTGCGCGAATGCCCGCAAGGTCAGTGCCGCGTTGTCGCGGATCGATTGCCCGAGCGCGAGACCTTCTCGCTTGCGGTCGTCGGGCAAAAACCCGATGCCCTCGACGATACCGGCCCGCGGCGAATCCGGTGCGAGCGATCTTCCCTCGATGCGCATCGTGCCGCACGTAAACGGCGCGTCGCCAAAGATCGCGCGCGCCAACGCGGACTTGCCCGATCCCTCGAGTCCGGCTACGCCCACGATCTCGCCGCGACGCAACGACAAGTCGATGTGGCGCAGCACCGCATTGCCGCCGCCGCGAATTTCCAGCAGCACTTCGCCTGCTGCCTTGCAGCGCTCCGGAAAGAATTCGGCGAGGTCGCGACCGACCATGGCCCGCACCAGCCGCTCCGGCGGCATCGCGGCGGTGCGATCGGTGACCACTTTCCTGCCATCCTTCAGCACCGTCACGCGATCGCACACCGCGGCGATCTCGTGCATCCGGTGGGAGACGTAGATCACCGCGACGCCGCCATCGCGCAGGTTTCGCACCAGCGTCAGCAGACGCGCGGCCTCGCTGTCATCCAACGCCGCGGTCGGCTCGTCCATGACCAGGATTTTGGGATCGGCCACCAGCGCCTTGGCGATTTCGACCAGTTGCTGTTCGGCAATGGACAGATCCCCGGCGCGCCGCTCCGGCTCGATCGGCGCTTGCAGCCGCACCAGCATTTTTTCCGCGCCGGCGCGCATCGCGGCGCGGTCCAGCAGTCCGTGCCGCGTCGGCTCGTCGCCCAGAAAGATGTTTTGCGCCACCGAGCGGTCGGGCAGCAGACTGAGTTCCTGGTGGATGATGCTGATGCCGGCGCGGCGCGCGGCGACCGGATGGGCAAACGCGACCGGCGCGCCCGCGATGCGGATGGTGCCGGCGTCGGGCTGGTAGATGCCTCCCAGAATCTTGATCAGCGTCGACTTGCCGGCGCCGTTCTCGCCGCAGATGGCGTGCACCTCGCCGGACGCGCAGTCGAAGCTGACGTCCTCCAGCGCGCGCACGCCGGGAAACGCTTTCGTGATGCCGGTCATCTGCAGCGCGATAGGGTCGCCGTCCAAGTCTGTGTTTCCGCGGGAGATGGCGGCTATGCCGCCGCCGGTTGCGGCAGGGACATACATTCCGGCCCGGCGTGCCTGAAAAACCCCGTTGCCATCGCCGCATCCTCCTGCCCGGCGGGTTTTTCTCCGCGTGGGCCCTGCCAGAATAGTCTACCCCCGAAGCGACGGGTCAAGATCGAGGTGCGGTGCGCTGCCCGGCTCGGACTACTCACCAGAACGACGCCGAAGCTCTGGCACCCCAGGCCCGACAGAGGGAAAAGCACTGCATGCATCCTTTCCCCCGCTGGCGGGGGTGCCTGGTCCCAAGCTTGCTCGCCTCAGGGCCGGCCGGGTGTCAGCGGCCCTCCCGCAGCGCTCGCACCCCGATCAGGCATAGGCGCTGGCGTCAAAACCGTCCGGCAGAACGCCCCGAGGCTTGATTAAGTCGTACGGCGCCCGCCGCAAGAATTGGCCGTTGCCCGGCTCGGCCTGCACACGTCCGTCGCGCATCGCCACACGCCCGCGCAGCACCGTCGCTACCGGCCAGCCGGTCACCTCCAGTCCCTCATACGGCGTGTAGTCTATGATGTGCTGCATCGTCGCGTTGCTCAGCGTGGTCTTGCGCGAAGCATCCCACAGCACGAGGTCCGCGTCATATCCCACAGCGATGCTGCCTTTGCCGCGCAACCCAAACAGCCGCGCCGGGTTGCTGGCGACCAGCCGCACAAACGTGTTCAGATCGATCCGCCCCTTCGCCACGCCTTCGGAAAAGATGATCGGCAGCCGCGCCGCCAGTCCCGGCACGCCGTTCGGGATGTCGCGGAAATTCGCGTTGTCGCCGTTTACCCGCTTGCCTCGAGAACCCCCAAACGACCAGCCGCTGTGGTCGGAACTGATCACGTCCAGCACGCCCGTGCGCACCACATCCCACATTTCGGCATGGTCGCGTTCCCCGCGCGGCGCCGGGCTGCACATGAATTTCGCACCCTCGAAACCGGGACGGTCCATGTGTTGCGCGGTCAGCGCGAAATACTGCGGGCAGGTCTCGCCCCACACCTTCAAACCCCGACGCTGCGCATCACCGATCACCGCCGCTACCTCGGCACACGATACGTGAAAAACCTGGATCGGCTGATCCACCAGTTCCGCCAACGCCACCGCGCGCTGCGTGGCTTCCCGCTCCACCACCGCCGGCCGACTCCAGGCATGGAATTTGGGTGCGGTGTGGCCGGCGGCCAGCAGCGCCTCGGTGCGCCAGTTGATCGCGTGATAGTTCTCGCAGTGCACCGTCACCAGCGCGCCGGCGCGCCGCGCCGCGGCCAGCACGCGCAGGAACGCCCGGTCGTCCAGGTGCAGCGGCTCGTACGTCAAAAAGACTTTGAGGCTGCGCACGCCGGATGCAACCACTTCCGGAATCTGTTTCCAGATTACGTCGTCAGAAGCATCGGCGATAATCTGGTGGAACGAATAGTCCACCATCGATTTTTCCGCCCGGCGCCGGTACTCGGCCAGCGGTCCAAGAATGTCGCCGCCCTTGAACTGGGTGGAGAACGTGACCACCGAGGTGGTGCCGCCAACCAGGCACGAGCGGCTGCCCGTCTCCCAGGTCTCCTCGTCGGCGCCGCCGCCGGCCTGGAGCTGCTCGATGTGGCAGTGCGTATCGACCCCGCCCGGCAGCACCAGCAGACCGCCGGCGTCCAGCACCTCGGCCCCGTCGAGCGAGTCCGCGATCGCGGCGATCCGGCCGGCGCGGATTCCCACATCGGCGCGCATCGTATCGGCCCCGGTCACGACCGTGCCGCCACGCACAACCAGATCGAAGTCCGCCATATCCGCCCCCGCCCGTCGCTTGGCGAATGTTGCGGCTGCCGCAGGGGAATGCGCAAGCTGCGGCATGAACGATGCGCCGCCGCATCTCGCGCAGAACTGGGTCGTGACCAAGCGGGCCGCGCGGGGCCGGCAGGGCGTCGTCGTGGCGCAGGCCCGCGAGGCCGCGCAGGCTGGAATCGCGGCCCTGCAGGCCGGCGGCAACGCGGTGGACGCGGCGGTGGCGACCGCGTTCGCGCTGCCGGCGGTCGAACCGTGGAATTCCGGGCTGGGCGGGGTGGGTTTTGCGGTGGTCCAGCCGGCCGGCGAAAAGCGGGCGAGCGTGGTCGATTTCGGCCCGGTGGCGCCGCAAAAACTCGATGCGGGCGCGTTCCCGCTCACCGGCCGCCCGGGCGGCGACCTGTTTGGCTGGCCCGAGGTGGAGGGCGACCGCAACGTGCACGGCCCGCTCAGTTTTTGCGTGCCCAGCGCGGTCGCCGGATATGCCGAGATGCACGCGCGGTGGGGCCGGCTGCCGATGCCGGAACTGCTGGCGCCCGCCATCATCTTGGCGCGGCGCGGGGTGCCGAACGACTGGTATGCCGCGCTCAGAATCCTGCAGCAGGCGTCCATCCTGCGCCACTACCCGGCATCGGCCCGACTGTACGTGCCGGACGGATCGGCGCGGCCCAATGCGTGGCCGCTGGAGTACCTGCCGCTCGGCGGCCTCGCCGACACGCTGGAGCGGCTGGCCCGGATGGGCCTCGGCGACTTTTATGCCGGCGAAATCGCCGACTCACTGGCACTCGATACCACCACCCGCGGCGGCGTGCTGTCACGCGACGATCTGCGCCGTTATCGCACCGAGGTGACCGCAGCGCATGAACTGCCCTGGCGCGGGCGCTATCTGCAAGTGCCGGGCGAGCGCACGGCGGGGCCGGCGATGATGCAGGTGCTGGAGGAGATGGAGCGCTTGCCCACGGCCCAGACGCCGGATGCCCGCTGGTATGTCGCGCTCTCCCGCGCGGTGCGCCGCGCGCAGCTCGGGCGACTGGGCGCCGACGGCAGCACGTCGCATATCTGCGTGGTCGATGCCGAGGGCGGCATGGTGTCGCTGACCACCACGCTGCTATCCTCGTTCGGCAGTCGCATGGTGCTGCCCGAGACCGGCGTGCTGATAAACAACGGCGTGATGTGGTTCGACCCCAGGCCCGGCCGGGCAAACAGCATTTCTCCGGGCGCGCGCCCGCTGACCAACATGCTGCCGCTGCTGCTGCGCCACGACGACGCGCCGGTGCTGGCGGCGGGGGGGTCCGGCGGCCGAAAAATCCTGTCGGCGGTGCTGCAACTGTTCATGTTCGTGATTGATTTCGGCATGCACCCGGAGGATGCGGCGGCCTTGCCGCGGATCGACGTGTCCAGCCCCGACCGCGTGCTGGCCGACCACCGCCTGTCCCCCGATGTCTTGGCGGCGCTGGCCGCAGAGGCGCCGCTGGAGGTGGTCGAGCCGATGGTGACCCCGAACTTCTTTGCCGCGCCGAGTCTGGTTGTGGCGGACCCGCGCGGCATCCGTTTCGGGGTGGCCGATGTCTTTTCTCCCTGGTCGGCAGCACTGGCGCAATGATGATGATGAGCGCCGAGGTGGTCTACGATTACCCGACCTGGCTCTCCGGGCTCGCGATCGTGGGGCTGATCGTGCTGGCCGGCATGATTCTGCAGGCGGTGCTGCACGCGATGCTGCCGGTGGCGTTTCGCACCCAGCACAACGTGTCGGTGACGGCGATTTTTTCCATCATCGGCGTGACCTACGCGGTGCTGCTGGCGTTCGTTGCCATGCTCACGTGGGAAGGTTTCAACAAAGCCCGCGCTGCGACCTTCGACGAAGCTGGGGCCGTGGCCGAACTGCGCCGGCTGTCGCTCGCGCTGCCCTCCGGCGACGGGCGATATGCTGCGGGCATCGCTGAGCGGGTACGTCAAAACAGTGGTCGAGGTGGAATGGCCGGCGCAAACGCGCGGCCACGTCAGCGAGGATGCGGAACACTGGCTGGGCGATCTGCATCGCCAGATCGGCGGGTTCCGGCCCGACACCCCGGGGGAAACCGCGGTCCAAGGACAGTTTCTCGCGGAGCTGGCAACTTGAGCGACGCTCGCCAGGGCAGGCTGTTGGCGGTCGAGCCGATTGTGCCGCCTCTGGTCTGGGCGGTGTTGCTTGTGGGAGGCGGGCTGCTGGTCCTGTTCAGTTCGCTGCTGGGCGCGCGCAGCTATGCGCTGCACCTGTTGATGACCGCCGCACTCAGCGCCTCCGGGGCGATGGTGATCGTGCTGATCGTGTCGCTGGACAACCCGTTCCGCAGCGATTTCCGGATTTCGCCGGACGCGTTCAGGATGCAGAGCGCGCAAGACGGATCGCCGTGACAACAACCGGCAGCGCGGGAATTTACAGCATGCAGGACCCGGTTGTGATCGTCTCCGCCGCCCGCACCCCGATCGGGGCGTTCCAGGGCGCACTGTCGTCGCTGGCCGCCACCCGCCTGGGCGCGCTTGCGATCGATGCCGCCGTTGCCCGCTCGGGGCTGCCGGGCGAGGCGGTGGACGAGGTTTTCATGGGCAACGTGCTGTCCGCCGGCGTGGGCCAGGCCCCGGCGCGGCAGGCGGCGCGCGGCGCCGGCATTTTGGACGCGGTGCCCTGCACCACCATTTCCAAAGTCTGCGGCTCGGGGATGAAAGCCGTGATGCTGGCGCATGACGCGATCGTCGCCGGCTCGGTGTCGTGCGTGGTGGCGGGCGGCATGGAGTCGATGACTAACGCGCCATATTTGTTGCCGAAAGCGCGTGGCGGCATGCGGCTGGGGCACGGCGAGGTAAAGGATCATATGTTCCTCGACGGACTCGAGGACGCCGAACTCTGGCCAACTCATGGGCAGTTTCGCCGAGGACACCGCGACCGCGTACCAGTTTACGCGCGCTGAGCAGGACGCGTACGCAACGGAGTCCTTGCAGCGGGCGAAGCATGCGGCCAGCAACGGAGCGTTTGCGGCGGAAATCGTGCCGGTACTGACTGCCAAGACCGAGGTGACGCAGGACGAGCTGCCGCAAAAGGCGGACGCGGCCAAAATCCCGAAACTGAAACCGGCGTTCCGTCCGGACGGCACGATTACCGCGGCCAACGCGTCGTCGATTTCCGACGGTGCCGCTGCACTGGTTTTGATGCGCGCCTCGGATGCGAAACAGCGGGGCGCAAAACCGCTCGCGGTGATCGCCGGACATGCCGGCTACGCTCAGGAGCCGGGACTCTTTACCACCGCACCGGTGGGAGCGATCGAGCGGCTGCTGGCAAAGCTCGGCTGGCGCGCCTCAGACGTGGAGCTGTGGGAAATCAACGAGGCGTTCGCGATGGTGGCCATGGTGGCGCTGCGCGAACTGGGTCTGCCGCACGACGCGGTAAACGTGAACGGCGGCGCGTGCGCGTTGGGTCACCCGATCGGCGCGTCGGGAGCGCGCATCATCGTGACCTTGCTGCACGCCATGCAGGCACGCGGGGCGCGGCGCGGGATCGCTTCGCTGTGCATCGGCGGCGGCGAAGCGACCGCGGTGGCGCTGCAGCTTGTCTGATCACTCCGCCGCGATCGGCAGCGGCATTGCCAAAGCCTCGGCGCGGACCCAGACTGCGGTGTCGTGAAACACGGCACCCCCGGCCGGCGCGGCGGGCTCGTCGCTGGTTAGCGCGTTGATCCCGACGCCGCCCGGAAAATCGGCACCCGGCCAGACGCTTTCCGTGATCACCACGCCGCGCTGCACGCCGTCGAACAGCTTTGCATGCAGCATCACTTCCCCGCGCGCGTTGCCGAGCCGGAGCAGGGCGCCGTCCGCGATCCCGAGATAGGCCGCATCGTCGGGGTGGATCAGCGCGGTGGGCCGGCGCTCGCGCCGCCGTCCGGCAGGATTTTCCGTGAAGCTGGTGTTCAGGAACTGGCGCGCCGGCGCCGTGACCAGACGGAACGGGTGCGTTGCGTCGGCGCCATCCGTCACGCCCCACTGGTCGGGCATTTGCGGCATAAAATGGTGGTATGGACCAAGTGCGGCCCAGTCCGGAGAGAAACGGAATTTACCGTCGGGGTGCGCAAAGCCGTTCAGAAAATGACTGTCGGCAAAACTGCCCTGCGCGTCGATCCAGCGCTGCTCGGCTAGACTTCCGGCACCCGGCCAGCCCGAGGCCTTCAGCGTCGCGTCGATCATTTCCAGTGCCGTCATGGAGAACCCGGCGTGCTCGGCGCCCAGACGCTGCGCCAGCGCGCAAATGACTTCGTGGTTAGAGCGGCACTCGCCCGGCGGCTCGATCAGTTTCGGGCCGAGTTGAAGATGGCCGTGACCGCCGGCCTTATAAATGTCGTCATGTTCCACGAACATGGTTGCCGGTAGCACGATATCGGCCATGCGGGCGGTCTCGGTGAGGAAATGCTCGTGCACCGCTACGAATAAGTCGTCGCGGGAAAAGCCGCGGCGAACCAGATTGCTGTTCGGGGCGACCGTCACCGGGTTGGTGTTCTGGATCAGCATGGCCGTGACCGGCGGCCCGCCGGACAACGCGCGTGCCTCGCCGGTGAGCGCCGCGCCGATGCGGCTCATGTCGATCTCGCGAACCGTCTCGTCTTTCATATCGTCGCCGCGGATCAGGGTGCGGTCGAGGTGATAGATGTCGTCGTTGCTCCAGAACGCCCCGCCGCCCAAGATGCTGCCAGGCGCCGGTGACCGTGGGCAGGCAGCTCACGGCATGCAGCGCCGTGGCGCCGTTGCGGCTGCGCGAAAATCCGTAGCCGCAACGGATATACGTCCGCTGGGTGGTGCAGTAGAGGCGGGCGAACTGCTCGATTTCCCCCACCGGCAGCCCGGTGATCGCGGCCGCCCATTCCGGCGTGCGCGGCGCAAGATGCGCTTCGAGCCCCGCCGGATCGTCGGCGTAGCGCGCCATGTAATCCCGATCGGCAAACCCGTCGCGGAACGCCACGTGCATCACCGCGCAGGCCAGCGCGCCGTCGCTGCCGGGGCGCAGCATCAGGTGCGTGTCCGCCACCTGCGCGGTGCCGTTGCGATACGGATCCACAACCACGAATTTCGCCCCCCGCGTCTTGCGAGCGCGAGCAACGTGGGTCATGACGTTGACCTGGGTGGACACGGGGTTGCCGCCCCACATCACGATCAGGTCGCTCTGCGCCATTTCGCGCGGATCCGGGCCGGTGACGCGGCCAACTCCGGCCTTCCAGCCCGCCTCGCAGATCATCGAGCAGATGGTGGTGCGCTGGCGCGAGTAGCGCATCGCATGCCGCAGCCGGTTGATGCCGTCGCGCTGCACCAGACCCATCGTGCCGGCGTAGTAATAGGGCCAGACCGCCTCCGTGCCGTGCCGCGCCGCGGCCTCGACAAAAGCGTGGGCGACGCGGTCCAGCGCCTCGTCCCAGCCGATCGGGCGAAATTGTCCGGAGCCTTTCGGACCGGTGCGCAGCAACGGGTGCAGCACGCGATCCGGGTGATGCACCCGCTCGGCGTAACGAGAAACCTTGGCGCAGATCACGCCTGCGGTGTAGCTGTTGTTCTCCGCACCGCGCACGGCGCCGATGCGGTCCGGCCCCAGTACCTCGATCTCCAGCGCGCAGGTGGACGGGCAGTCGTGCGGGCAGGCGCTGGCTCGGATGTCCGGCATGGCAAAACCCTGGCGCAGTTCTGCCCTGGCTTGCCACCCGCGCAGCGCCGGTGCAACACCCGCGGTCATGCAGCCTCCCTATGACGACTTGCTGCGCGAGCTTTCGGGCTTGTTCGAGGGCGAGCGCGATCCGGTCGCCAATGCGGCCAACGCCGCGGCGGCGGTCTGGCAGCACGTCCCGGACCTGAACTGGGCCGGCTTCTATTTCTTGCGCGACGGCGGCTTGGTGGTGGGGCCGTTCCAGGGCAAGCCGGCCTGCGTGCGCATCGGCCTGCATCAGGGCGTCTGCGGTGCGGCCGCATCGCGCCGCGAAACCTTGGTGGTGGACGACGTGGACGCGTTCCCCGGACATATCGCCTGCGACGTGGCATCGCGCAGCGAGATCGTCGTGCCGCTATTGCGCGGCGGCGACCTGCTGGGCGTGCTGGACGTGGACAGCCCGGTCCCGGCCCGGTTCGGCGACCCCGACCGTATCGGAATGCAGGCGGTGGCCGCCGCCTGGGTGGCCGCGTGCGCCTGATTGCCTGCGCTCAGCCCCGGGGCGCCGCCCTTGGCTCTCGTTACGTTCTGGCCCAAGCATCTTCGCTGCCGCATTCCTCGGGTGAAATGAACCCCGATCATATCGGGCAACGTCACTGAACGATTGACCGCGAGCGCGGGGGCGCGGACATGCCGCACATCGGGGTATGCTGCGACCTCGACCGCAGGGAAGTCACACGCCCCGGTACCGATGACGAATCCACATCGCCAGCGACTCCTCAGCGCATGCCGCCGATGATATGCTGCCGGCAATTCTCGAGGGAGGTTCACTCATGAGGGTGTGGAAATTGCTGCTGCCGCTCGCGGCGACGCTAGCGTCCGCTGCGTTGAGCGAAGCGCGCGCCGCCGTGTCATGCGGCACGCCTAGCCTTTTCGGTACGACAGCATGCTACATCGATTCCAAGATCGATTCCGCGGCCTTGTGCAATGACGGCACGCAGCCGGCGTTCTGGGTGCGACCGGGCAGCGGGAGCGGCCTCAGCCGCTGGGTCATCTGGCTGCAGGGCGGCGGCGAATGCACCGACCGGACGTCGTGCGCGATGCGCGCGCAGTCGGGCGGCTCGGCTGGGCTGATCACCTCCAATGGCTTCACCGCAGGGAACGGCGGGGGCGTGCTATCGCCGATCGCCGCAATCAACCCCATTCTCTACAATGCCAACACGGTAATGGTTCACTACTGCTCCAGCGACGACTGGTCGGGCAATTACACATCAGCGCGTGCATTCAGCGCCACCGATCCCACGACTTGGGATTTCCAGGGACGGCGGATCGCGGTGGCCGCCATCGCCTCGCTGCGCGAACTCCCCCTCGGATTTGCGAATGCCACGCAGATCCTGCTTGGCGGCGATTCCGCGGGCGGCCTCGGCATTACCGTGACCGTGAACGACATCCTGCCGGTGTTGCCGCCAGCACAGGACGTGCGCTTCGTCAGCGATGCCGGCTTCACGCTGGACATCGGACAATACGATCCGAACGCCGCGGCTCCCTACATCTACCCGGACATGCCCAATGCTTTCCACAACTTCTTTCGCTCGGCCATCGCCCTCTGGCACGGCCGCGGCGACGCGAAATGCGACGCCGACGCGCAAACCGAGCGGCAGCACATTCAGTGCTACAATTCGTCCATTGTGATGCACAAGGGCTATATCGACCTGCCGAGCTTTGTCGCGGAGTCGCAACTCGACACAATGCAGGTCAGCCGCGAGCTTTGTCCCCGGGAGTACGGCAAGTGCCGGCTTCCGCACGATCCGGGATCGACGCAGGCTGAGTATGCCACGGCATTCGGCACGGAAATGGCTAAGAAGCTGATGGGGGCCGGGACTGCCGCGGCCTATTCCGTGTATGCGCCGAACCTCTATCTCCACCTGCTGCTCGCTGACACAAACGTATTCATCAGGAGCTTTTCGTTTCCCGGAGCCAGGCTGTCGCCGCGCACCGTGTTCGACGCGTGGCTGAGAAATCCGTACGGAAACCGAATCGTCGCCTTGGGCAACGGGGCGGGTGTGTCGGCCAGCGCCGCGCAAGTGCCACGCTGAACACAGGTCACCCGCGGATCACGCCGAGATTGTTGAAACGCGGTGGTTATGGTGGGCGCGACCGGGATTGAACCGATGACCCCTACCGTGTCAAGGTAGTGCTCTCCCGCTGAGCTACGCGCCCATCCGTAGCCGACCAAAGCTTTCGTAGCGACGCGACATGGCGGACGCAAGCCTACCACCCATCGACCCCGCGCTCGCGGCATTTCTGGCGGCGTCCGGCCTGGTGCGCGATCCGGGCCGCGCCGTGTGCACCCCGCTCACCGGCGGCGTGGCCTCGGACATCTGGAAAATCGAGGCGGAAGGAAAGACTTTTGCGGTCAAGCGCGCCCTGGAGAAACTGCGGGTCGCACAGGACTGGCGCGTGCCGACCTCGCGCAACGCCGCCGAGGTGGCTTGGCTGCGCACGGCGGGCGCGGTCGTGCCCGATGCGGTGCCGCGTGTGCTCGCCCACGATGCCGAGGCCGGCCTGTTCGCGATGGATTTTTTGGAGCCCGCGACCCATCCCAACTGGAAGTCGCTGCTGAGCCTGGGCCGCGCCGATCCGCAAACCGCGGCCGAGGTCGGCAGGCTGCTGGCGGCCATCCACGCCGCCACCGCCTATTCGCCGCAGGCGGCCCGACAATTCGCCAATGCCGAGCTGTTCCATGCCATCCGCCTGGAACCCTATCTGGAGGCGACCGCGCGGGTGCACGCCGATCTGGCGGCGCCGTTGCTCGAACTCGCGCGCACAACGCTGGCGACCCGGATCGCGCTGGTGCATGGCGATGTCAGTCCCAAAAACATCCTGGTCGGTCCCGCCGGCCCGCTGTTCTTGGATGCCGAATGCGCCTGTTTCGGCGATCCGGCATTCGACGTGGCGTTCTGTCTCAACCACCTGCTGCTGAAATGCTTTTGGGTGCCCGCTGCCGCCGGCGCCTTTCTGAGCTGCTTCGAGGCACTGGCCGCCAGCTATTTTGCCGGAGTCGGATGGGAGCCTGCGGGCGGGCTGGAGGCGCGCATCGCCCGCCTGCTCCCGGCGCTGTTGCTGGCGCGCGTCGACGGGAAATCCCCGGTCGAGTATCTGGGCGAGACGGGTCGCGCCACGGTGCGGCGTTTGGCGCGCCCGATGGTGGCTAGGCCGCCGCCGAGCCTGGCAGTGATTAGCCAAAACATTGCCTCAAGCCCGCACTGAATGGGCCGCTACCGATCAGACGGGAGTCCACAAACAGCAGCTGGCATTTCGGCCTGATCTACCAAGCGGACGGCACGATCAAGGTCAGTGCAGAAAAACCGATCAAGTGCTAGCGCCCTTCCCAACGCTTCGCCGCGCCCTTTCGGGCTATCTCCTGCCGCTGCTGCGGAGTAAGCTTTCTCGCTCGCGCCGCCCCGCCAAGCTTCCCGAGTTGAGCGCCGGCGCTCTCGGACGGCAGTTTCTCAGTCTCGCCGCCGATCGCATTTCGCGTGATTTTAATGGGCGCGCCGATCACATCGGCGGGCTTCTCGCCTCGGGGCCCTTTAGTCATGGTTGCTCCATAGAGTGCTTAGCGGTAAGCATAAGGCAGAACACCTCGGATCGGAAGCTGATATGAGCGGCCCGCCACTGACAGAACAAGATGCCTTATTTTACGCAATGAGAAGTCAGCTGCAAGCCATTGTGGAGTTAAAGCAACACATCTCAGCCACAAGAAATGCTATTGTTCACCTGGCTGCGAACAGACCAAAACAATTCGTAAAGATACTTAAGGAAGACATGAATAGCGAAGAAAACAGCAATAACTTTGAGCAGGCAATTCAGAGCATTATGATGTGGACGGAGGTCAGCAGCGAGCAAACACAGCAGGTCAATCTACTGAAAACCCAGTTATCCCAGTTGTCAGAACAAAACAAGAACCTGCGATTGAAAAACGAGGAGGTGCTGTCGAAACTGGTGGGAGACCGTAGTCCGTCTGATCCCACAGACCCAACTAGCGACTGACTTGATCGATTTGAGAAGCGTGCCGATGCTGCAGTCGTAAGGAATCAGCTTGCCGCGTTCCAGTCTGGGCTGAGCCCGATCCAGGCCGTCGCGCGCTCCGCTCCGAAGAAACCCTAGAATCCAGGCTGAGACACCACACCAGAACGGCGCACGGTCTCGATGAAACACCTGACGAAAAACGTCGCACTCGCTGCATTGATGTGCGCCACCCTCGCCGCCCCGGCCGTGGCCCGCGCCGCCGACGCACAGAATGTCTTGACCTATCACGGCGACCGGGCTCGGAGCGGGCTGTATGTCGTGCCCGGGCTCACCTGGGCCGCCGCGGCCACCGCCCATCTCGACAAGAATTTCAACGGCGCCGTCGCGGGCAACGTCTACGCCCAGCCGCTGTTCTGGCACGGCGGCGGCGGCCACGGCCTGGTCATCGTGGCCACCGAATCCGACAATGTCGTCGCCCTCGATGCGGTCACCGGCGTCCCGGTGTGGCAGCAAAATCTGGGAAGACCCGTATCCCTGGACACGCTGCCGTGCGGCAACATCAATCCGGTCGGCGTCACCGGTACGCCGGTCATCGAGGCGAAAACCGGCACGCTGTATCTCGTCGCCGACGTGCGCCAGCCCGGTGGCGCGCAGTTCGAGGCGTTCGCCCTCTCCCTCAAGGACGGCTCCATCCTGCCGGGCTGGCCGGTCAATCTCGCCGCCGGGTTGGCGGGCCAGAACCTTGCTTTCGTGCCGAGCATCCAGGAGCAGCGCAGTGCGCTGACATTCGTGGACGGCCGGCTCTACGTGCCGTTCTCCGGGCATGACGGTGACTGCCGCGCCTATCACGGCTGGGTCGTGGGGGTGCAAACCGAGACC
This sequence comes from uncultured Pseudomonadota bacterium, assembly GCA_963822705.1. Lineage (GTDB taxonomy): Bacteria > Pseudomonadota > Alphaproteobacteria > Acetobacterales > Acetobacteraceae > CAVRQM01. The sequence continues at coordinate 314,745 of CAWGIX010000010.1, read as the reverse complement.
GCAACGGTGTTCGGGGGATGGAAGACGCGCGGCCAGAAAGGCGGCATCTGGGGGCAGGGCGGCGTCGCCTTCGACGGACAGTCGCTGTTCGTGACGACCGGCAATACCGCGAACGTAACGCACTGGTCCGACGGCGAGGCGGTGTTGCGGCTGCCGTCGGATTTGGCGCACTCGGCCGCCAGGAGCGATTTCTTTGCTCCGTCGAACTGGCTCCAGCTCGATCAGGAGGATGCCGATTTGGGTGGCACGGCGCCGCTGCCGGTGGACCTGGCGCGGTCCTCCGGCACCGCGTCATGGATCGTGCAGTTCGGCAAGGACGGCAACGCCTACGTGCTGGACCGCAACAATCTCGGCGGCATCGGCGGCGGCTTGGCGGTTCAGCACGTCGCCAGCAACGCCATCAAGACCGGGCCGGCGGCCTATCCCGCGTCGAGCGGGGTGTTCGTGGCGATCCAGGCCAATGGCGCCGACTGCCCGCAGCCCTCGTCGGCGAACGCCCTGACCGTGCTGCAACTGACCGCGAACCCCGGCCCGAGCATCGGCACCGCCTGGTGCGCCGCTTTTTCCGGCGCTGGAGCGCCGGTCGTCACCACGACGGACGGCCATTCCGACCCGATCGTGTGGATTGTCGGCGCGGGGGGCGACGATCTGCTGCACGGCTATCGCGGCGACACTGGCGCCGTGGTGTTCGACGGCGGCGGCTCGGCCAATCAGGTCGCCAACGTGCCCCATTTCTCGACCATTCTGGTGGCCGAGAAGCGCCTCTACGTGGCCGGCGACAACAAGGTGTTCGCCTTCACCTTCGCCGCCGCCGGACGCTGACGGGGAGCGCGTGCAGACCTTCTCTCTCTCCCTCTGGGCTTGAGCCCCGAAGCAGATCGAGTCCGGGACAAGCGGGCTCCATCCGGGCTGGCCGGGGCGACGCCCTTGTGGGCCATCAGGTGGGGGACAGCGGAAAGCACGCGGCTGTCCCGTGCCGGACTATTTTCTCTTGACAGAGACCACTAACATCGGCGTAAGCTCTGCCGGTGCCGCACATCTTCCCAAACACCCTGGCCGGACGGTTCGCCCGGATCGTCTGGCACCTGCACGGGTGGGCCGGGCTCCGACTGACGCAAAACCCGGCGCTGCGGCCGGTACTGCTGCTGGCCCAGACCCGGCTGCAGCGGATGGCGTTCCGGTTCTCGGCCCTGGTGGAGAAATTCACCGCCGGCACTCTCAAACCGCCCCGCCCGCCCGGCATCGCCCGGCTCCGGCGTCTTCCCCCGATCCGCTCCATCCCGACCCGGCGCACGCCCCGCCGCTTGCGGCGAAGCCGCCCCGGGTGCGGGAGTACCTGCCGCGCCACATGAGCTGGCTGCGGGGGATGCTGGGGTGGGAAGCGGCCTACGGCAGCGAGTTGCAGTATCTGCTGAAGCTTCCCGAGATGCATGCGCTGATCCGGGCGGCGCCGCAGGTGGGCCGCCTGCTCCGGCCGCTGTGCCGGATGCTGGGAGTAGTCCCCGACCCGGCCATCCTGCCCCCGCCGCCGAAGCGGACCCGCCGGACCGCACCATCTGCCCCCGACCGCAGAATCGGGCCGGACCCCGCCGCACCGGTCCCAACCGAGCCAGCCGCAAAGCCGATGCGCAAGGCGTCCGCTCCGCACCGAGGCGCGCACGCGAAAACCGAAGTGGACCTACCCCGGCACGGAGTGGAGGAAGTGGGGCGGTTTCTGGCTCCCCGAGCCGATCCGAAAACCCACCCCTTCCTGAGCCTGCCGAGGCACGTCCATATCGTTTCTATTTCGATTTATAGCTGCACCGAGTAAGGCGTGTATGGACGGCCCACTCGATGCAAGGGGTGGCGGCGAGAAATTTCTGATCTGGTGCGATTGGCGGTCGTGTGTCCGGCCTGTTTGGTGCGGACGCGGCCGCTGGCCCAGATGGGGTCCGCGACGCACTCCCAAACGGATGCGCGGCCTTGATGGCCACCACCCTACGCGGGTTCCGTGCATCGTCGGATCGACAGGTCAGCATCTTCTCCCGTTTTGCCCCTTACACCGGCGGCACTGACGAGCGGCTCAGGCGGCGACTGCGTTCGGCTGCCGATACGCCTCGCCGCTCGTCATCATGGCCCACACGATGCGGGCCATCTTATTCGCCAGCGCAACGGCCACGAGCTTGCGCGGCCGTCGTGCCAGCAAGGCCAGAAGCCATGCCGAGACTCTGCCCGGCTTGGCATGTCGGATCACCACGGTGGCGCCCAGCACCAGCAGCTGGCGCAGCCGCTCGTCGCCGGCGCGGCTGATCCCGCCCAGGCGTGTCTTGCCGCCCGTCAGGAGCGGGTAAACACCATCAGCGCCGTGTCCACCGTGAAACTCCCGTCCGGCTCGATCGCAAAATGACGCCGGACGTGTTCGCTCATGGCGTCCTGCAGCGCCCGGATGGACGTGGCCAGCGCCAGCGGGGTGGCGATGCGTCGGATCCACGACTTCGAACTCGAGCCGCAGCCGGCCCGGGGCAACCGACGAGACCAGCAGACCGGCCTCCGCCGCCGCGACCTGCCACTCGGCAACCGAGCGATCGCGCACGTGCGAGATGTCGCGCATCACCTCCGCCGCTTGGAGATAGGTGTCCAGCACTGCGATGCCCGGCGAGACCACGTCCACGAACGCGGCCGTGCCGCCCGCGCGCAGCACACGCGCTGCTTCGCGCACGCCAGCGGCAAAATCGCGCCAATGGTGGGCGCTGTACCGGCTTAGGACTAAATCAAAGCTTCCGCTCTCGAACGGAAGCACCTCGGCCGGACCCTGCACCGTGACGACCGACAGACCGCGCCTGCCCGCCTCCGCCGCCACCACCGCCAGCATCTCCGCCGACAGATCATAGGCCGTGACCCGCCCACCGGCCTCGGCCGCCGCGAAGGCGACATGGCCCGCACCGCAGCCAAGATCGAGCACGTGAGCCTCGGGCTGGGCGCGGACGCAGGCCGCGAGCGCTTCGAGGTCCTCGCCATGGGCATGCACCGGGCTTGCCAGGTAGTGCTCGGCTTGCGCGCCGAATTGGCGCTGGACCAGGGCTTCTTGCGTAGCGCGTGCCATCGCCAGCCTCCTTCGAGCGGGGCTGCAAACCCTATTCATGTTGGCCGGCGACTGCCACCCTGTTCCGGTGCGGCCAATCTTGCGTGTCCTTCGCTGGTTCATCGGATTGCTCGCGGGCGGCGCAATACTGCTCCTGCTGGTCGTCGCGGCGCTGGTGTGGTGGACGCTGCCGCCCGGCGATGCCGTCATCAAGGTGCCGGGGCTGCACGCGCCGGTCGCCATAGACATCGACCACGACGGTATTCCGCGCATCCGCGCCGCGGACGAGGAGGACGCGGCAGCCGCTCTAGGGCTGATGCATGCCCGTGATCGTATGTTTCAGATGGATCTGATGCGGCGCAACGCCTCGGGCCGGCTGTCCGAATTGGCCGGTCCGATCACGCTGCCGCAGGACCGTTTTATGCGCACTCTGGGATTGCGCGCCGCGGCCGAGGCCGATCTGGCCGCACTCCCGCCCGATGTCCGCCACCTGCTCGACGCTTATGCGCGCGGCGTAAATGCCTGGATCGCGCGCCGAGGCCGGTTCGCCGCCCCGGAGTTTCTGCCGTTCGGAGCGCCGGCGCCCTGGTCGGCGACCGACAGCCTGCTGTGGGGCAAGACCATGGCGCTCTACCTGGCCGCGAACTGGCGCTCCGAACTAGCGCGCCTGGCCCTCTCCCGGACAATGTCCAAAACCGCGATCGACGCGCTATGGCCCTCGGTCGTGGGCGATCACGCCGATGCGGCCGCGCTCACCACTCCGGCCTTGGCCGCAACGGCCTCGCATCTCGCTCAGGCCATCCCGGCCTTCCCGGATGCCTTCACAGAGCCCGAGACCGCCAGCAATGAATGGGCCGTCGACGGGCGGCGCTCCGCCAGCGGCGCGCCGTTGCTGGCGGGCGACCCGCATCTGGCGCTCTCGCTCCCCGGCATCTGGTACCTGGTCCGGATCGATCTGCCCGGCGGGACGACCCGCGTCGGCGCGACCTCGCCCGGGGTCCCGATTCTGGTCCTGGGCCACAATGGCCACATCGCCTGGAGTTTCACGACCACCGGCGCGGATACCCAGGACCTGTTCATCGAGACGCCGCTGCCGGGCGGCCAATACGCCGCCCCGAACGGTCCGCTTCCATTCGGCGTCCGCGAAGAACGTATCCGAGTGCGGGGCGGTGTGGACCAAATGCTGCGGGTCCGGACCACGCGCCACGGGCCGGTCATCAGCGACCTTATAGACCCCAGGGGGCCGGTGCTGGCGCTCTCCGCCGTGGAACTCCAGCCCGGCGATACCGCCGCGTCCGGGCTGTGGGCGCTCAACCGCGCCGGCTCGGTCGCCGAGGCGTTCGCAGCGGCCACCGCGATCACCAATCCCGTGCAAAATCTGGTCGTAGCCGACCGCGACGGGATCGGACTGGCGCTGACCGGCCGGGTGCCGGTCCGCAGGTCAGGGGACGGAAGATGGCCGCAATCGGGTGCGGACGGGGCGCATGACTGGATCGGCTTTGCCTCCGGCGACCAGCTGCCTCGCTTTCTGCATCCGGCGAGCGGGCAGCTGGTGAACGCCAACGAGCCGATCGCGCCGGCCCTCCAAGGCGCCTTCCTCGGCGCCGACAGTTTCAAGGACTTTCGGGCTCGGCGCATTCGCGCCCTGCTCGGCGCATCGGAGCGGTTTGGCGTGGCTGACTTTTCCGCCATGCAGGCCGACACGCTGGACCTGCTGGCCCGCGACCTGCTGCCGCGCCTGCGCGATGTCGCGCCGTCCTCGGAGCTGGATCAAAAAGCCGTGGCGTTGCTGCGGACCTGGGACGGGAGGGCGGTGACGGACGCGCCTCAGCCGCTGATCTTCAATGCCTGGATTCGCGGCTTTGCCGATACGGTGCTGCAACGCCTTGGCGTGCCGCCCGAGCTCCGCAGCGCCGCTGCACCATGGCCCGATTTCGCCGCCGACGCCCTGTCGCCCGACGGAGCGCAATTATGTGGCGGCAGCTGCGATGCGCTGCTCGCCGAGAGCCTGCGCACCAGCATGGCTGCCTTGGCCCGGGACTATGGCGCCGATCCCGCCGCCTGGCGGTGGGGCCGCGCCCATCCGGCGGTATTCGCCCACCCGATGTTACGGGCCATCCCGATTCTGGGTCGGCTGGTCGAGGGCCGCATCGCGGCCCCGGGGGACGAGACCACGATCGACCTCGGCGGCGGTCCCGGCCGGCAGTTTCGAGGACGTGCACGGCCCAAGTTTTCGCGGCGCCTACGATCTATCGGACCTGGACCGCAGTCTGTTCGTTATGGCGCCCGGGCAGTCCGGCAACCCCCTGAGTCGTCTGGCCCGCAATTTTTTGGCCCGCTGGCGCGACGGCGCGACCATCGTGATCGGAGCGGACGCCGGGGCCGACGCACACCATATTGCGCTGGAACCACTGGGAGCAGTCCGATGACCGCCTCGTTCACCCGCCAGCAGGTCGTTGCACCGGCCGGCGACGCCTTGATCCACGGCGTCCTGAGCCGGCGCGTGTTTGCCTTCGTCCTCGACGGGCTGATGATCGCCTGCCTGTGCGGCGTGCTCTGGCTGTTGCTGCTGGTTTTCGGCCTGCTCACGCTGGGGCTGGGCCTGCCGCTGCTCGGCCTGGTACCGTTCGTGCCCCTGTTGTACAACTGGCTGAGCGTCGCCTCGTCGCTGTCGGCTACGCCGGGCCAGCGCATCATGGGCTTGGTCGTCCGCCGCGATGCCGACCTCGGCGCGCCCACGCCGTTGGAGGCGCTGATCTGGACCGCGGGCTTTGTGGTGACGATATCGCTCGGCGGCGTCTGGTTCGGCTTCGCCCTGCTGACCGTGCGTCACCGCACCCTGCACGACATCGTCTCCGGCCTCGTCGTGGTGCGCAGGAAGGCGTTGACCGCCCGGCCCGCATTCTGGGATGTTTCCCGCGGAGGCCCTCATTACGCATGAGCTACAAGCCGCCGCGCCGGCCACAGTTCTTCTACACGACGGCACCGCTGCCGTGCCCGTACGTGGCCGGCCGCACCGAACGCAAGGTGGTGACCGAGATCACCGGACCGGATGCCGAGGTGCTGCACGACCGGCTCTCGCGGGCAGGCTTTCGGCGCAGCCACAATATCGCTTACGCGCCGGTCTGCCCCGCCTGCCAGGCCTGTGTTCCGATCCGCATTCCCGCCGAGACTTTCAGACCGGAGCGCAGCCTGAAACGGGTGGCGCGCATGAACGCGTCGGTTGAAGGGTTCGAAGTGCCGGCCCGCGCCACCGCCGAACAGTTCCAGTTGTTCCAGCGCTACCAGCAGGCGCGCCACGGAGAGGGCGACATGGCCACCATGAGTTTCTACGACTACCGGGCCATGGTCGAGGACACGCCGATCGAAACATTCGTGGTGGAATTCCGCGACGTGAACGACCGCCTGATCGGCGCCTGCCTGACCGATCGCCTGAGCGACGGGCTATCGGCGGTCTACTCGTTCTTCGTCCCGGAACTCGAGCGGCGCTCGCTCGGCACGCTGGCAATTCTGTGGCTGATCGAGCGGGCCCGGGCGCTGGGCTTACCATACGTCTATCTTGGCTACTGGGTGTCCGACAGCCCAAAAATGGCCTACAAGGCACGCTTCCGCCCGGTCGAGGTTCTGGTCCGCGGCGTGTGGCGCATGCTCACGGACGCCGAGGCGAACGGCGCTCCCACCGATCTGGACCTCGTGTCTGAAACTGCCGGGTGAGGTTTCGTAACCGAGGCCGCGGTCCATGCGAGCTTCGTCATCCGCAGGGCCCGCTCCCAGCCCGATCGCCTTTCCCCTAGGACCGACAAACATGCGCTACGTGTCGACGCGGGGCCAAGCGACGCCTCGCGATTTCGCCGGCGTGTTGCTGGCCGGGCTGGCCGAGGACGGCGGCCTGTTCGTCCCCGAAACCCTGCCGCATCTCGATGCCGCCGAGTGGCGGGCCATGCAGGGCATGCCCTACCCGGAACTGGCCGCGCGCATCATCCACCTGTTCGCGGGCGAGTGTTTTGCGCTCGACGAGTTGCGCCGCCTGTGCAGCGAGGCTTTTGCGGCGTTCGACCGCCCCGCGATCGTCCCCCTGGTGCAACTCGACGCGGGCCTGTGGGTGCAGGAGCTGTTCCACGGCCCGACCCTGGCGTTCAAGGACCTGGCCTTGCAGGTCGTGGGGCGGATGTTCGAGCTGCAATTGGCCCGCACCGGACAGCATGTGACGATCGTGGGCGCCACCTCCGGCGACACCGGGCCGGCGGCGCTGGCGGCCTGCGCCGATCGCGTCGCCATCGACATCGTCATGCTGCATCCCGAAGGCCGCACCAGCGAGGTGCAGCGTCTGCAAATGACCACGATCGCTGCGCCCAACGTGCTCAACATCGCCGTGCAGGGCACGTTCGACGACTGCCAGGACCTCGTCAAAGCGATGTTCGCCGACGCCGCGTTCCGCGCCGAGATGCACCTGTCGGCCGTGAACTCCATCAACTGGGCGCGGATCGCCGCACAAGTGCCCTACTACGTTTTTGCGGCCCTCGCCCTCGGCGCACCGGACCGGGAAATTTCGTTCAGCGTGCCCACGGGAAATTTTGGTAATGTCTTGTCAGCCTGGGTCGCCCGGGGCATGGGCCTGCCGATCCGCCGCCTGCTGGTCGCATCGAACCAGAACGACATCCTGTTCCGGTTTTTCGATCAAAACGACATGAGCGTGCGGCCGGTGCAGCCCAGCCTCTCGCCGAGCATGGACATCCAGGTCAGCTCGAACTTCGAGCGGCTGCTGTTCGAACTGCTGGAGCGCGATCCGGCCGCGACACGGCTCGCCATCATGGATTTCCGCCGGACCGGCACGATGACGGTGCCGGAGCAAGCCTGGCGGGCGCTGCAAGACAATTTCCGGGGGTTCCGGCAAACCGACGCCGAAACGCTGCAAGCTCTGCAGGACCTCCGAGACATTTATGCTTATCCGGCCGACCCACATAGCGCCATCGCGATCGCCGCGGCGCGCCAGTACACGAGGAGCGCGGCACCCCGATCGTCGCCATGGCGACGGCGCACGAAGGGAAATTCCGCGAAGCCGTCCGCCAGGCCACGCAGGTTCTGCCCCACCTGCCGCCGCAGCTGGCCGTGCTATATGAGAGGGTGGAGCACCTCACCCACGCCCCCGCCGACCTCGCCGCCATCCAGGCAAAGGTCCGCGCTTTTGTCAAAAGGACCAGCCTATGAGCGATCCTGCCGGCGCGTTTCGCGTCACCCGCCTTCCCTCCGGCCTGTCGGTCGTGACCGAACGGATGGACCGTGTCGAGACCGTGTCGTTCGGCGCCTACATAGCCGCCGGCACTCGCCACGAGGAGGAGCGCGAGCACGGCGTGTCCCATCTCCTTGAGCACATGGCGTTCAAGGGCACGCAGCGTCGCACCGCCACCGATATCGCCGAACAGATCGACGCAGTGGGCGGACATCTCAACGCCTATACCGCACGCGAGCAGACCGCCTTCTACGTCAAGCTCCTGAAGGAGGATCTGGCGCTGGGAGTCGACATCATCGGGGATATTCTGACGCACTCCAGCTTCGACCCGGACGAATTGGAGCGGGAGCGCGGGGTTATCGTCCAGGAGATCGGCCAGGCTCACGACACCCCGGACGACATCGTTTTCGATCATTTCCAGGAAGTCGCCTACCCCGCCCAGCCGATGGGCCGCCCCACCTTGGGCACCGAGGCCAGCATCCGCGCCGTGTCGCGCGCCACCCTGATGGACTACATGCGCCGCCACTACACGCACCCGAACACCACCATCGCCGCGGTCGGGAATTTGCGGCACGAAGAGGTGTTGGAACTGGTGGCGCGGCATTTTGCCGACCTGCCCGCCGCGGCGGCGCCACAAGCCGTGCCGGCCATCTACGCCGGCGGGGAGTTTCGCGAAACCCGTGATCTGGACCAGGTCCATATCGTTCTGGGTTTTGCTTCTGCCGCCTACGCCGATCCGGATTTCTACCCCTCGATGATGCTGTCCACCCTGCTGGGAGGCGGCATGTCGTCGCGCCTCTTCCAGGAGCTGCGGGAGAAGCGCGGTCTCGTCTACTCGATCTACTCGTTCGCCGCTCCTGCCATGGACGGCGGTCTGTTCGGGATTTACGCGGGCACGGGCGAGAGCGAGGCCGCCGAGCTGATGCCGGTGACGCTCAACGAGCTGCATCGGGTTCAGCGCGACGTGACCGAGACGGAACTGGCCCGCGCGCGGGCTCAGGTCAAAGCCGGACTGTTGATGTCCCTCGAAAGCACCGGCAGCCGTTGCGAACAGCTGGCCCGCCAGATGCAGGTGTTTGGCCGCATCGTTCCCACGGCCGAAACCATTGCCCGTATCGCGGCGGTGACCGTGGATGACGTGCAACGCACCGCCAGAAAACTGTTCCGTGCCGCGCCGACGCTGGCGACGCTGGGACCCACGGACGAGATTCCGGGACTCCCCAGCATTGCCGAGCAGCTGGCGGGATGAGCGATCCCGAATGAGTGACCCCGGATGAGTGACCCCGGATGAGTGACAGCGTGAGCCTGCTTGCGGACTTGGTCGCCGATGCGCGGCGCGCCGGGGCGGATGCCGCGGATGCCGTGCTGCACGCCGGCACCTCGCTCAGCGTGTCGCGCCGGCTAGGAATTCTCGAACACCTGGAACGCTCGGAACGCCAGGATCTTGGCCTGCGCGTGTTCGCCGGCCGGCGGGCAGCGATCGTCTCCGCCTCGTCGGTCGAGCCGGGCCAGTTCGCCGGCTTGGCCGCGCGCGCGGTCACCATGGCGCGGATCGTGCCCGAGGATCCTTTTGGCGGCCTCGCGGAACTCGCCGATGGACCGGCCTTGTCCGAAGCGCTGGATGCCGTGGACCCCTCGGAGCCGGATGCCGAGACGCTGCTCGCCCGCGCCGCGCAGGCGGAGGACGCCGCGCTGGCGGTTCCTGGCGTCACCAACTCCGAAGGCGCCGAAGCCACTTGGCGACGGGGCGAGACGGTACTGGTGACCTCGGCCGGTTTTGCCGGCGCTTATGTCCGCACCGCGCACGCCGTGTCGGTGACCGCTCTCGCCGGCCAGGATACCGGAATGCAGCGCGACTACGACTATGCCAGCGCCTTGCATTCGGCCGACCTCGAGGACGCTGTCACGCTCGGGCGAGTCGCGGGCGAGCGCGCCGTTTCCCGCCTCAATCCTGTCCGACCGGACACGGCACGGCTGCCGGTCGTCTACGACCCGCGCGTGGCGGGCTCCATCCTGAGTCATTTCGCAGCCGCGATCAGCGGCGCCGCGGTGGCGCGTGGCACGACTTTTCTAAAAGACCGGCTGGGCGAACGGGTTTTCGCCCCGGGCATCGAGATCGTCGACGACCCGCTGCGCCGGCGCGGCTTGCGCTCGCAGGTCGCCGATGCCGAAGGCGTCGCTACCCGCAGGTGCAGCCTGGTCGAGGATGGCGTCCTGACGACGTGGCTGCTCGACAGCCGCAGCGCGCGCCAGCTGGGGTTGCGCTCGCTGGGACACGCCGGAAGAGGCGTCGGCGGCCAGCCTTTCCCGACCACGTCCAACCTGTTCATGCGCGCGGGCACGCTCTCCCCGGCCGAGCTGATGAGCGATATCACCGTCGGCCTGTATGTGACCGAGCTGATCGGCGCCGGGATCAATCTCATCACCGGCGACTACAGCCGCGGTGCGGCCGGGTTCATGATCCGCAACGGAGCAATCGCCGAACCGGTGGCCGAAATCACGATCGCCGGCAATCTCGGAGACATGTTCGCCCACCTCTTGCCGGCCGACGACTTACGGTTCCGGCGGGGTATCGACGCCCCCACGCTGCGCGTGGAGGGCATGACGATGGCAGGGGCCTGACCGGTCGCAACCGGGCCACCGCCACCCCATATTGGGTTCATCGAAACGAGGTTTGCCCGTGTCCATGCGTCGCGCCCTTGCGCCAGTCCTGCTGCTCCTGGCGGCTCTGGCCGTCTTTTCCGAGCCGGCCCTGGCCCGAGCTGGTTTCGGTATGTCCATGGGCAGCCGGGGTGCGCGGACCTACATGGCGCCGCCGGCGACCGGAACCGCGCCCTACGCGTCGCCCTTCCAGCGCAGCCTCACGCCGCAGGCCTCCCCCTATTCCGCGCCCTCCTACGGCCAGGGCTACGGTTACGGTTATGGCGGCCGCTCGCCTTTCGTCTCCGGATTGATGGGCGGATTGATCGGCGCGGGCATCGGCGGCCTGCTTTTCGGCCATGGGATGTTCTACGGCGTCAACGGGTTCGGGGGCTTTTTCGGATTGCTCCTGCAAATTTTCCTGCTGGTATTGCTCGGCCGCTGGCTGTTCCGGATGTTCGCGGCACGATCCCCGGCCATGGCGGGACCCGGAATGGGCCTGTTCGCCCGCGGGTTCGCCGCCAATCCCCGCCCCATCCGGTCGGGCGGCGGTGGTGCCGCATCCCCCCCGGTCACGATAACTCAGTCCGACTATCTGGCCTTTGAACAACTTCTGAAACTGGTGCAGCAGGCTTGGTCGGCGCACGACCTGAACACCCTCTCGCAAATTTGCAGTCCGGAAATGCTCAGCTATTTCTCCGAGCAGCTCGCCGAACAGACCAGTCGCGGCGTCCGCAACACGGTCAGCGAGGTGCGGCTGGAACGCGGCGACCTGTCGGAGGCGTGGGCCGAAGTCGGGGCGAGAATACGCCACCGTGGCGATGCGGTTCTCGATGATCGACGTGACTCGCGACGGGTCGGGGCGAGTGGTTGACGGAAACCCGCAGGAAAGGGCGACTGCCACCGAATTGTGGACATTCGTCCGCTCACCAGGCGGGCGGTGGATTCTGTCCGCGATCCAGCAGGCGCGCTGAAGCGTTCAGTCGCCAGCGCGCGGCGGATCGCGGAACGGCAGCCCCAGTCCGGAGAGCATCCGCCGATACACGGCAGCGGCGGCGGCGGGCGAATACAGCGCCGCGACCCGCTCCAGCGCACGGCGCGACTGCGCTTCCCAAGCCGCCGCGTCGTCGTGCAGCCGCGCCACCGAGGCGGCAAACGCCTGCGGGGTATCGGCCAACGCCACGCCGTCCCCCGCCGATAGCCCGGTGCCCTCGAAGGCCATCGTGGTGCCGACCACGGGCACGCCGTGGGCGAGACTGGTCGCCACTTTCCCCTTGAACCCGGCCCCGTAGCGCAGCGGCGCCACCGACAGGCGCACCCGGCCGAGCAGCGGGGCGAGGTCGCGCACCCAGCCATGCACCTGGATTTCGGGGCCGGCCAGCGCGGAAATCTCACGCGGCGGTTCGGTGCCTACGATGTGCAGCACCAAGCCAGGCCGGCGCTGCCGCAGCACCGGCAGGATCGCGGTCGTGTACCACAGCACCGCATCCACGTTCGGGCGATGGGCAAAATTGCCCACGAACAGCAAGCCGTCGCGCGACGCAAACCCGGGAACGTCCGCCTCCGGCTCGGCGATCCAGCGCAGCAGGTGCAGTTTTGCAGGCTCGGTCTCGGCCGCCAGCAGGTCCAGCTCGTAATCGCTGAGCACCAGGGTCGCGTCGGCATGGCGCACGCAGGCCAGTTCCTCTACCCGCACCCGCTTGCGCGCCGGGTTATTCGCCCGACCCCCCTCCAGTTCCGCCTCGCGCGCCTGGCGCAGGAAATGCAGATCGGCCGGCGCGAACAGCAGTTTGGCCCGAGCCGCGAACTCGCGTACCCGCGGCCCCAGCACGGTGGCATTGGCGTGGCGCACCAGATGGACCAGATCGAGGCTGTCGCCATGATCCTGCAGGTATTGCGTCACTGACGGGTGTTCAGGCGGCAGCGCTGCCTCGATGCCGAGCCGCTCCAGGCGATGCCGGTCAGGAGGCGACACCGGCTGGTCGCTGGCCGGTGCGAACGTCACCCGCCAGCCGAGCCGTCGCAGCACCAGCATCTGTTCCAAGGTCACGACCGACCCGGCATCGCGGTCCGGTCGCGGCACGGCGTCGTCCACCACCAGCGCATGGCCTACGAACTGGTGGAAGCCCGTCCCGCCGCGCTCGACGGAGGCCAGCAGGTCAAGACGCAGCCGCCGCGCATTCTCGTCGCTGCCGGTTACGTCGGGGACGATCCGCGCCGGATCGGCATTGTGGGCCGCCACCCAGATCGCCCTGGCGGCCGGTTGCAGCAGCACCGAGCCACCCTCGGCCCGCAGTCGCGCGCATAGCGCCACCACAGCGTATTCCAGGCGCGTGTAGCCTGGCTCCAGCCCGCCCGCCGCGAGCATCCGCTTGAGGTCGCCGGCGCAGGCCAGCGACGCTACCGCATCAACTTCACGCATGAACCGGCGCTCCGCCTTGTCGGCTTCCGCGAACTGGCCCAGATCGCGCAGCCGCGCGTCGGGGTCGACGGAGAATCCGCCGTGCTGCAGAAGCCCTTCGGCGCCGAGCACGACGCCGCCCACCATCGCCGCGTCCGGTTCGCGCGCCAGCGTCGTGCGCAATTCGCCGAACCACGCCGGCCGCACATCCACCTGCGGGTCGACAAACGCGACCATCGGTGCCTGGGTGCGGCGCAGCGCCTCGTTGCAAGCCTCGATCAGGCGGCCCGAGCCGCAAAACTCGTAGCGGAGCCCTCGTACCAGCCCCGGCAGCAAAGCATTGCGGGCATCGGCCTCGCCCGGGTCCAGCACGAGCACGTCGGCGCGGCCGTCCACTCCGGCGGAATGCAGTGCCACGAGACAGCGATGCACCGATTCCACTCCCGCGACGGCGGGAACCAGCAGCAGCGCCTGCGGCCGGCCCGAGGGGGTCTCCAGCGCCAGCGGCGGCAGGCTGGCCGAGAGCGCGTCGAACGTGGCCTGCAGACCGCGCCCAAGGCCAAAGCTCCGCGTCGCCTCGCCGGTGCCGTCCGCCAGCTCCTGGAAGAAGCCAGCCACCGTGCCGAACAGCGCACGGGCGGCGCGCTCCTCGGCGGCGGGCCGCTCCCCGGCCTCGCGCAGCAATTCGTCCACTCGGCCTCGCAGGAGCCGCACCTGGCGCTCCAGCTCGCCCAACCGCTGCTCGGCTTCGGCCTGCCGGCCGATGCGCAGCACGACCGGGTCCGCCACCGCCCGGCCGCCACCGGATTCCTGGACCCGGATGCGCAGCGTGCCCTTCTTGGCCAGCACCTCGTATGGCAGCGCGTAGGAAAACCCGTGGCTGCCGTCGCCGATGCCGGCCTGTTGCAGGTCGGCGCGCCAATTCGCCGCCAAGGTGGAGCCGACCACCTCCTCGTCGACCAGCACGTCCAGTGCTACCCGCGCATCCGGCTGCCCCGGGTCAAAACACCAGCCGGACACCCAGCCGTCGCGCGTCACCCGGTCAAGATTGCCGTAGAGCGGATTCGTCGCGCCTGCGGCCGACTCCGGGGGCACGCCCCAGGCCACCCGGACCGCCTCCCCCACGAGTTGCCCGCTCGCCAGGTCGCGCAATGCGATCTCAGTGGCGACGCCGGCGCGCAGCATGCCGGGCGGCAGGCGCATCAGGAACCCGTGGTTGCCGTCGCCTTTGCCGAGCGCGGCGAGTTCGGGGCGGGGGCGATCGCATACGGCACGCCCGGCAATGTGTCCGTCCACCGTAACGGCCACCACGCGGTGCGATTGCGGCGCCTGCGGCGACCACGCCCAGCCCTCCAGCGTGCCATCGGGCTCGACCCGGTCCAAACCGCCTTCCAGGATGGGTGGCCCGACGCGTTTGCCGCCCCTGCGTCCCGGGCGCGGTCGTTTCGCGGCTACGCGATCCTGCATGACCCCCGTCATGCAACCAAGGCGGTGCGCGTGTCCATCAACGGTAAGACGAATTCCAGCAGATCCCCGCCCGGGAACAGCGCCCCCGCCATGCCGGCCGCCCGCGCCGCGTCCAGGTCAGAGGCCTTGTCACCCACCATGATGCATTTTTTTGGGTCGAGGTCCCAAGCGCGTATCAGATCGATCAGCATGCCCGGGGCCGGCTTGCGCCACTCGCACGCCTTGGCGTAGCGGGCGACGACGCCATCGGGATGATGCGGGCAGGCGCGCCAATCGTCGATGGTGCCCCCGCCGGCGCGCAGCGTATCCGCCATCCAGGCGTGCAGTTCCGCCACGGCGGTCTCGTCATAATAGCCGCGCGCAACGCCGGACTGATTGGTGGCGACGAAGACGTGCCAGCCCCGGTCGCAGGCGGCCCGCACCGCCGCTTGGGCGCCGGGAACCCACTCGAACCGGCCGCGCGTTCCGACATAGCCGTGGTCGACGTTCAGCACGCCGTCACGGTCGAACACCAGAGCCGGCCGCTGGCCAAAAATACGCGGAAGTTCGGCCCGTGCCGAGAAAAGGTCGGCAGGCACGCCGATGTCAACAAACCAGCCTTTTCCGATGGTCCCGCGCAGCCGGCCTTCCGCCGCCAATGCCGGCAGCACGTCACGCTCCAGCGAGCAGGGACTTCTCAGCCGTTCGACGATGTTGCGGTTCAGCACTGCTATGCCGGCGTTCATCACCGAGGCGTCGGCAAAATCCGCTTCGGGCGATGGCCGTTCGGCGAACGCCTCGACCCGGTCTCCCGCCAGCCGCACCACGCCGTACCGGCTTGCCTCCGGGGCCCGGCGCAGCAGCAGTCGGCCGAGCACCTCGCCCGCATCGCTTGCCGCGTCGGCCAGCAAACGAGCCAAGTTGGTGTCGAACATCGAGTCGCCGTTCAGCAGCAGGAAACGATCGTCAAGATGCGCGCGAGCATGGTGCAGCGCGCCTCCGGTGCCTGCTGCCGCCGGCTCCTCCAACACCTTGAGAACCAGTTGTTTCGGAAGCCATGACGCCAGTTCCGGAACCGCCGCGTGCACACGCTCGGCGCAAAAGCCGGCCAGCAGCAGCACCTGTTCCACGCCATAGCGGCACAATTCGCGCAGCAGCCAACCCAGGAACGGCCGTCCACCAACTTCAAGCAGCGGTTTCGGGGTGGCCACGGTCAGGCTGCCGAGCCGCGTGCCCCGGCCACCCACCAGAACGACGGCCTCCCGCACTGTCGCGGCACTCATCTTCCCCTTTGCCCTCTGCGAGAGTTGTCTTCGGTCAACGCTCGCTCCTGACGCCGCGCCGCAGCAGAGCGCGCGCGGCAGCGCCAAAAACTCGCACGCTTCGGCCGCCATACGCCAGATGCAACAATGCGCCGATCAGGGGCGCGTGCTCGGAACCCAGTTGCGCCAGATGGCGCGGCTCCTTGCGGTCGCGGGTAATGATCGCTTGCGGACGGGTCATGGCCAGCAACCCCTCCGGGCCGCGCGTGGTGCCGAAACCGCTCTCCCCCGCGCCGCCGAACGGCAGGCGCGGATCGGCGGTCGGCACGATGATGTCGCCTACCTGCACGCATCCCGCGCGCAGTCCTTTCGCCACGGCTGCCGGCCGGTCCGGGCGGCCCGAATACCGCGGCGCCGAGCGCATACGGGCTGGCATTGGCAGCCGCCACGCACCCGGCCTGATCGGCCGACACGTCCACCGCCACATCCAGTGACAGCGTCGCGAGCGCGGCCCGGAACGGCGCCTCGGCCGCCGCCTCGACGATCACCCGGCGTGGCGCGATGCACGTATTGCCGCCATTGAAGGTTTTCCCGAACGCCAGCGCGCGCGCCGCATACTCCATGTCGGCGCCCTGCAGTACGACAAAGGCGTCGTTGCCGGACAGTTCCAGAATGGCCGGTGTCAGACGCGGCGCTGCAGTCGCCAGCACCGCCCTGCCGGTGGCCGAGGCGCCGGTCAGCACGATCAAGTCGACGCCGGCCTCGATCGCCGCCCGCCCCGCCTCGCCGGTGTCGCCCAACACGGAGAGCAATTTTGGCGGCAGCCCCGCAAGGGCCAGCGCTTCGGCCAGCAGCGCCATCGGTGCCGCGCAGCCGGGCGCCGGTTTCAGCAGCACGGCATTGCCGGCAGCCAGGGCCTGCACCGCCTGCACGCCGGGCAACAGCAAGGGGTAGTTGCCCGGCCCGATTACCAGCACGCGGCCGAACGGCAGTCGGCGCACCTCCAGCCGCGTGCCGAACAGCCACAGCGGCCGACCGCGCCGACGCCGTTCGGGTGCAAGCAGACCTGCCGCGCGCTGTTCGAGAAAACGCAGCGCGGCCAGCAATGGCATCACCTCGGAAACCAGGATGTCCGCTTCACCGGCACCGTCGCGCACCGCCGATCGCGCCCAAATCCGAGCATCGCGCGCCATGGCCAGGCGCAACCGCCGCAATACAGCCAGGCGGCTTTGCGTCGGCAGCGCCGCCCAGGCGGCCTGCGCCTGGGTCACGTGGTCTGGGGTCGTCCCCGCCAATTGGCGGCCTTATGGGGCCGTTGCAGCAGCGCCTGCCATTGCAGCACCAGCATGGTCGCGACACCGAGCGGTGTCAGCGCCACGCTCAGGGCATTCTGGCGAAACCGGA
Source organism: uncultured Pseudomonadota bacterium (assembly GCA_963822705.1). Taxonomy (GTDB): domain Bacteria; phylum Pseudomonadota; class Alphaproteobacteria; order Acetobacterales; family Acetobacteraceae; genus CAVRQM01. The sequence continues at coordinate 297,301 of CAWGIX010000010.1, read as the reverse complement.
ACGCCAGGACGAGGCGCGCCAGCAGCAGAAGTCCAACTGCCCCGACCAGAAAACATTGGCCGGTGACTGCAGCCAGCAGCGGTGCGGCTACGAACCCGCCGCCCAGCAACACGGTCCACACCGGCAGCCCGAGCGGCGTGGCCAGACCCTCGCGGGCATTCTTGGAAAAGCCCCGCCAAGTCCCGGGAAAACCCTCATACATGCGGCACGCCGCCAAGTGGGTCGCGTCAAACAGCCCGGTCATGCGCCCAGCCGCCCGAAAGGCACGGGGCAGGGTCACGCCGTCATGCCAGCTGCGCCGCACCGCGCCATGGCCGCCCATTTCGCGGTAAGCTGCGGCATCCGCCATCATGATCTGGCCGCAGCCGGCGCCAAAATGTTCCGCGACCGAGCGGCGCATCATGGCGAACGGAAGATAGCCCAGCAGCAGCACGTGAATCAGCGGCACCAGCAGCATCTCGCCGAAACTGCCGGTCAGCTCACGCGGAAACGCGGATGCCAGAGCCAGCTTTTCCCGGCGCAGCCCGGTCGCGAGACGCGCTGCCGCGGTGGGGGCAAGGCGCACATCGGCATCGACGAACAGCAGAATGCCGAATCGCGCGGCGCGGGAACCAGCCAGGCAGGCGTGCGGCTTGCCGGACCAGCCCTGCGGCAATGGCGGCGGCGTCACGCACCGCACGCGCCGGTCGAGAGCGCCGCGTTCGGCGACCAGTCTTGGCGTGCCGTCGCGGGAAAAATCGTCGACCACGATAATCTCCAGTTCGCAGCCCGTGCTGGCGCGCAGAGCATCCAGGCACGCGCCGATATTTTCTTCCTCATCGCGTGCCGGGACCACGATCGACACGGCCAGTCCGGCTTCATGCACGCGCGGCGGCGGGCGGAACGCCGAAAGATTCCAGAGCGTCATCATGGCGGGCAGCAGCGCCAGAGCCGCCGCCGCGAGACAGAGAAACGTCACTCCGCCGGATCCTCGTGCGAGAGTTTTGCCCGCTGCCCCACCGCTGCGGCGCGGGCGCGCCGCCAGAGATCATAAATACCCCCGACGCCGCCCATGCCTTGCAACACGGGAACGAACAGGGCCGGGTTGCGTGCAAGACTTTCTGTGGCGAGCGCGTCCATCGTGCGGGTCAGTTCGTCCTCCAGCAGGCTTTGCCACTCCGCCAGACTGCGCGGCGCGCCGGCCTCGAACGGCGGCCCGAAACGCACCAGCGCTTCCGGCTTGCGCTCGTTCCAAAAGGTGTACTCGATGGCCATCGGCACCAGCACCGCATCCGGGACCCGACGCGCCAGATGCGCGAGCCCGGGCCGCAGCCGCACCGGGCGAGCGCGCGAATCGGTAAAAGCGCCCTCGGCGGTGATCCACAGCACGCTCGATTTTTGCCGCAGCACGGCCCGGCCGACATCCAGGAAACGGGCAGCGCCGCGCGGCGTATCCAGATCGATGCCGAAAACGCCCATGCGACGCAGCAGGCGGTAGCGGTCCAGTGCCTGTGCATCCATCGGTCCGAACCCGGGACGGCCGCGCAAAACCGTGTCGCTCAGCAGGATGAACAGGGCGGGGTCCCACCAGGACGGATGATTGGTGTAGATGATGACCGGCCGCCCCGCCGGCAGCATCGGCAGGCCGGTGCGTGAGATGCGCACGGCACGGAAATGCAGCCAAAAATACCAGCGCAGATACAGCCCGAACAGCCGGAACAGTTTTGGGGACCGCAGCCCGATGGGATCGTCAGCGCATCCACGGCGGCGCGGTTGCTGCGGGCGTCGGCGTCGAGCGAATCGGCGGCGATCCAGCCGGACATCAGAACCATCGGCATCCCCGGCCCGGGATGCGCTGCGCCGCCGGCGAGATACAGACCCGGCAGGTCGCGCGAGCGATTGCCCGGCTTGAATGCGCCGAAAAACCGGCCGTGGCTCGCGAGCCCGTAAATGGCGCCATTGAGTACGCTGTAGCGCTCATGAATGTCTTGCGGCGTCAGGTGTCGCTCGAACACGATCCGCCGTTCCAGATCCGGCATGCCCGCCGTCCGCGCCAGCTTGTCCAGGATCACGCGACGGTATGGGGCCAGCATGGCCGACCAGTCGTGGTGCGACCGGATATAGGGCGTATGCACGAGAATGTACAGCGCCTCGCCGCCCGGCGGCGCCACGTCCGGGCTCGGTGCGCGCCGGGGCGGCGATATAGGCGGTCGGGTCGGGCGCCGGTTCGCCCTTGCGATAGATCCAGTCGAACTCCTCTTCCGGATCGCGGGAAAACACGAAGCTGTGGTGCGCCAGATGCTCGTAGGCGCGATCGAGGCCGAGATATAGAACCACCCCCGAGCAGGCCGGCTCCCGTTTCCAGCGTTTTGCAGAATCTTTTCGCACGCCGCCCCGCCGACCAGCTCGCGATAGGTCCGCACGCTGTCCATGTTCGAGACGACGTGATCGAGACGCACGATTTCTCCGGTCTCGGTCTCGACGCCGCTGGCGCGGTCGTGCTCGCTCAACACCCGCCGCACGCCGCAGCCGACCCGAAACTCAACGCCGAGATCGGCCGCCAGCGCCGCCAGAGCTTCCGGCACGGCGCGGGTGCCGCCGATCGGTACCAGATGCCTTCATGCGTCTGCATGTGACCGATGCCGCACAGCACGGCCGGCGACGCGTAGGGCGAGCTGCCGACGTACTGCACAAAATGGTCCAGCATCTGCGCCACCCGCGCGTCCGGCACGCGCTTGCGGATTTCTCGTGCCACCGTGCTGCCCATGCGCAGGCTGAGCACGTCGCGCAGAGTCGATGCCTGGAAATTCTTGCGAAAATCGATGGTGTCAAAAACGTCCTCGACCGACCGCCAGAAAAAGAATTTTTCCGACACCTCGTGCAGCTTTTCGCTCATCGCCGAAAAATCGCGATAGCCCTGCGACATGCCGAACCGGCTCAGGTCCGCGGCCATCGTCTCGATGTCCTCGCGCAGGTCGAGCACCGTGCCGTCCTCGAAAAAGCACCGCCATTGCGGATCGAGGCGCCGCAGATCGAGAAAGTCCTCCATCCGCCGCCCGGCCTCGCAAAAAATGCGAGCCAAAATGCGCGGCACGGTCAGGATGGTCGGGCCCATATCGAAGCGAAACCCGGCCTCGCGCAGCTCGGCCGCCTTGCCGCCGAGCCATTTGTTGCGCTCGAACAGCACCACGCTGTGGCCGCGCGCGGCGAGCGTGCAGGCCGCCGCCAAGCCGCCCAGACCGCCGCCGATCACGCCGACCCGGCTCATTCCGCCGCCGCCAACTGCGCAACCGAGACCGGTGTGTCGTCCAACGCCGTGTCCCAGGTGGGGGTGAGCCCGAAATCCTCGGCCAGCAGTTTTGCCGTAATGCGCGCGCTCTCAAAAATCACCGGCAGCCCGCTGCCCGGATGCGTGCCGCCGCCCACGAGATAGACGCCCGCAAGATCCTCGAACCGGTTGCGCGGGCGCATGTGCAGCATCTGGCGGATATTGTGCGACAGGTTGAACGTGGCCCCGCGATGGATCGCCATGTCGTGCTGCCAGCCCACGGGGGTCAGCACCTTTTCAAAGACGATGCGACGGCGGAGATCGGGAATGCCGATCTGCGCCAGCCGCTGCAACGTCAGCTCGCGGTAGCGGCTCGCCTGCGTCGCCCAATCGATCCCGCCCGCCCGGTTGTGACCGACCGGAACCAGCACGTACAGCGTCGAGTATCCCGCCGGTGCCAGGCCGGAGTCGGTCACGCACGCGTTCTGGACGTAGAACGACGGCGCGCTGGGCGGCGCGGTCGCCTGCTCGATCTCCGCCACATTGCGTTTGTAGTCCCCGGTCAGAAACACCGTGTGATGGGGGGTGTCAGGCAGCGTCCCCTCGATGCCGAGATACAGCATGAACGTGCTGCAGGAGAAACGCTTGCTCTCGATCCGCCGGTCGGTCCAGCGCCGGCGCAGTGCGTCGGGCACGAGCCGCTGCATCGCGTGCGCAAAATCCGCATTGAGCACGATCGCGTCGTAGCGCCGCTCCGTTCCGCCCACCTCGACGCCGCTGGCGCGGCGACCCTCGAACAGAATGCGCTGCACCGGCTCTCCGAGCCGCACGTCTACCCCAAGGCTCGCGGCGGCGCGTCCCATCGCCTCCATGACCGCGCCGCATCCGCCGCGCGGGTGCCACACGCCGTATTCGTATTCCATGAAGGCCAGAATGGTGAACAGGCTGGGGCACCGGAACGGCGACATGCCGAGGTATTTGCTTTGAAACGAAAATGCCAGGCGCACGCGCTCGTCGGAAAAATAGCGGGCAAGGTCGCTGTCCACGGTGCGGTGCGGGTTTAGCCGCCGCAAGGCCCGCAGCGACGCCGGACGCAACAAGCCAAGCGCCGACCCGAAAGGCGATTCCAGCACCGGCCGGAACGCGGTCAGTTTTCGGCGATTGTCCGCCATGAAGCGCGGCAGCGCCGCGGCATCCTGGGCGGAAAATTGCCGCAGCTGCGCCTGCATCCGCTGCGTGTCGGACGTGGCGTCGATGCGGGCGCCGTCCTCGAACTGCAGGCGGTATTGCGGATCGAGGCGTATCAGCTCGACTACGCGCGACAGCGATTGTGCGCAGGCCGAAAAAACGTCTTCCAGCACGCGAGGATACAGGAAGAAGGTCGGTCCCATGTCGAACCGGAACCGACCGCGCGCGGTATTGGCCTCGATGCTGCCGCTGCGTCCGCCCACGCGGTCAAGCCGTTCATGGATCGTCACATCCGCGCCGGCCCGCGCCAGCAGCATGGCGGCCGCGAGGCCGCCTGGGCCGGCACCGATGACGGCCACGCGCGGCGTCGCTTTCCTCGTCCTCACCGCTCGAACTTAAGGGTGATGTCCAGGGTCACAAGCGCCCCCTTGATCCAAACCTTCGCGTCCTCGAAACTCGGCGGTCCGAAGAAAATAGGGGCGTCCCGGCTGAAGCCGACGCCCTCGGTCGGTATGCCCAACAGGTTGCGGTCCACGCGCCCGTTGTCGTTGGCATCATGGAACACCTGCACGGCGTAGACTCCGGGCGGCACTCCGCGCACCAAGACCGTGGTGACCCCGCGCATCGCGCGCGCGGCGGCGGCATAGGGGCATTTCGGTTTCAAAAAATCGTCGCGCGGGCATACCGCGACACGCATGGTGCCCCGACTGCTCCCGGTGTTCAGCACCCGCACCTGCACATCGGTGGCGTGGGCCGCGAGGGGTGCTATGACAGCCGCCAGGCTCGCCAGCCAGGATGGGCAGGCCCGGATCAGCCGCCGATCTCCACCAGCAGCCGGCCGCGCACCTGGCCTGCCAGAATGTCGTGCGCCAGCCCGATCACGTCATCCAGGCCGACGGTGCGTGTCATCGCGGCCAATTTGGACGCGTCCAGATCGCTCGCCAGCCGCTGCCAGGCTTTTTCCCGCAGCGTGCGCGGACAGGTCACGCTGTTGATGCCCAGCAGGGAGACGCCGCGCAGAATGAACGGGGCGACGCTGGCCGGCAGGTCCATCCCCTGGGCCAGGCCGCACGCCGCCACCGCGCCGTTGGCCCGCGTCTGGGCCAGCACGCGCGCCAAGGTGTGGCTGCCGACGCTGTCGATCGCCGCCGCCCACCGCTCGCGCTCCAATGGTCTTTTTTCGGGCTCGGACAGTTCCGCGCGATCGATCACCTCCGCCGCGCCCAGCCCGCGCAAGTAGTCCGCTTCGGCGGGGCGCCCGGTGCTGGCGATGACGTGCCATCCGGCATGCGCGGCGATCGCCACCGCGACCGACCCCACGCCGCCGGCCGCCCCCGTGACCAGCAGCGGGCCGTCCAGCGGCGAGACGCCGTGCCGTTCCAAGGCCAGCAGGCAGAGCATGGCGGTGTAGCCGGCGGTGCCGATCGCCATGGCGTGGGCCGGTGTCATTCCCTGCGGCAGGGCGATCGGCCAGTCGGCCGGAATGCGGGCCCGTTCGGCATAGGCGCCCAGATGGGCCTCGCCCATGCCCCAGCCGTTGACCACGATCGCGTCGCCGGTGCGCCATTCGGAATCGTCGCTGTGCTCCACGGTTCCGGCCAGATCGATGCCCGGGATCATCGGCCAGCGGCGCACGATCGGCGCACCCCGCACGATGGCCAAACCGTCCTTGTAGTTCAGCGTGGAGTGCGACACGCGCACCAGCAAGGCACCCGCCATGAGATCGGCTTCGGCGAATTCGTCGATGCGGGCATCCGGGGCGCTTCCTGGGGCGCCTTCGGTCTTGCGCAGCACGATCGCTTTCATGGGGCCTCCCTCAACACGCGGGCGATGTCGTCCAGCACCGCGGGATCATCGATCGTGGGCGGCGGCACCACGGTCTCGCCGTCGGCCAGCTTGCGGATCGAGGCGCGCAGGATCTTGCCGGACCGGGTTTTCGGCAGCCGGGCGACGACGTGCGCGCGCTTGAACGAGGCCACCGGGCCGATCCGTTCGCGCACCAGGGCCACCAGCTCCAGACACACCGTCGCCTCCTCGCGCTCCGCTCCGGCCTTGAGCACCACAAACCCGATCGGCACCTGTCCCTTGAGGGCGTCCGCCGGGCCCACCACAACGCACTCGGCCACGTCCGGATGTGCCGCCAGCACCTCTTCCATGGCCCCGGTCGAGAGGCGGTGGCCGGCGACATTGATCACGTCGTCGGTGCGGCCCATCACCCAAACGTCGCCGTCCGCGTCGATCCGGCCGGCATCGCCGGTGCGGTACCATCCGGGGAAGTCGGCGAGGTAGGAGGCGCGAAACCGCTCGTCGTCGCCCCACAAGCGTCGGCGCACAGCCCGGCGGCAGCGGCAAACGGACGGCCAAGTGACCCACCGCCTCGCCGGCCCGCGGCAAGATGTCGCCGGCATCGTCGAGGGAATGCAGGTCGTAGCCGGGTGCCGGACGGCCGGCGCTGCCCGGTTTCCAGGGCAACAGGCCGAAACCGCGGAAATTGGCGGTGATGGCCCAGCCGGTTTCGGTCTGCCACCAGTGATCGATCACCGGTTTTCCCAGCAACTCCCCGATCCACTGCGCGGTCGGCGGATCGCAGCGCTCGCCGGCCAAATAGAGGGCCTGCAGGCGCGACAGGTCGTAGGCGGCCATCAGGGAGCCGGAAGAATCCTGTTGCTTGACGGCGCGCAGCGCGGTGGGGGCGGTGAACAGGGCATGGGCGCCGTGCTGGGCGCAGACCCGCCACAGCGCGCCGGCATCCGGCGTGCCGACCGGCTTGCCCTCGTAGAGAATCGTGGTCAGCCCGGCCAGCAGCGGCGCGTAGACGATGTAGCTGTGCCCCACCACCCAGCCCACGTCCGAGGCGGTGAACATCACCTGCCCGGCGGACAGGCCGTAGACCATGGACATGGATTTGTGCAGCGCCACCGCGTGGCCGCCATTGTCGCGCACCACGCCTTTGGGGCCGCCGGTGGTCCCGGAGGTGTACAGGATGTAGAGCGGGTCGGTGGCCGCGACCGGCACCGGAGGGTGTGGAGGCGCGGCGTCCATCGTTTCTGCAAGATCATGGTCCCGGTCCGGCAGCAACGCCGCCCGGAGCATGGGCCGCTGCAGGATAAGGCAGGCTCGGGGCTGGTGCGCTCCCATCGCGAGTGCCGCGTCGAGCAGCGGCTTGTAGGCAACCACCCGGCCGGGCTCCAGCCCGCACGAGGCGGAGATGATGATTTTTGGGCGCGCGTCGTCAATCCGTTTGGACAGCTCGGGGGCGGCGAAGCCGCCGAACACCACGGAATGGATGGCGCCGAGCCGGGCGCAGGCCAGCATGGCCATCACCGCCTCCGGCACCATCGGCATGTAGATCACCACCCGGTCGCCGCGCTCGACGCCGAGGCGAGCCAGCGCGCCGGCCAGACGGGCCGTGCGGTCGCACAGCTCGGCATAAGTGAAACTCTGCTGCCGGCCGGCGAGCGGCGAATCCCAGATCAGCGCGGTCCGCTCGCCGGCGCCAGTGGCCACGTGGCGGTCCAGGCAATTGTGGCAGGTGTTGAGCAGCCCACCGCCGAACCAGCGCCCGTAGGGGCCCGCATCAGAATCGAACACCCGATCCCATTGACGGGTCCAGTCGATCGCTTCGGCGGCAGCGGCCCACCAGGTTTTTGGGTCGCGCGCCCAGGCGGCGTATTCCTGCTCGTATCGGCCGGCCGTCGCCTGCTGCATGCCCGAACCTCCCGGGGACGAACGTAGACGGGTCGGCTGGGCTCGACTACTAGGCGAGCGGGCGGGAGGGTCCGCATGCAGCTGCACGAAGTCCGCGTCCACCCCGAAGCCGACCGCCTGCCGCGCACCGAGCAGCTGGCTTGGCGGATCGCGGAAGTGGCGGCGGATCCGGTCGCGGTGCTGCCCGAAGTCGCCGAGATGATCGGCAGCCGTATCATCGACAACGCCGCCGTGGCCATCGCCGCCATCAACCGCCGCCCGGTCGCGACCGCACGCGCCCAGGCCTTGGCGCACCCCCGTCCGAGCGGGGCCACGGTGATGGGATGCGCGGCGGCGGTGCGCGTGCATGCCGAGTGGGCCGCCTGGGCCAACGGCACGGCGGTGCGCGAACTGGACTACCACGACACGTTTCTGGCCGCGGACTACAGCCACCCGGGCGACAACATCCCGCCGCTATTGGCGGTGGCCCAGCAATGCGAATGCAGTGGCGATAATCTGGTGCGCGCGATCGCCACCGGCTACGAAATCCAGGTGGATTTGGTTCGCGCCATCTGCCTGCACGCGCACAAGATCGATCATGTGGCGCATCTCGGCCCTTCGGTCGCGGCCGGCATCGGCACGCTGCTTGGACTTACGGCCGAAACGACGTACCAAGCGGTGCAGCAGGCATTGCATGTGACCACTGCCACGCGGCAGAGCCGGAAAGGCGAGATTTCGTCGTGGAAAGCATTTGCGCCGTCACACGCGGGGAAACTGGCGATCGAGGCGGCGGACCGCGCGATGCGCGGCGAGGGCGCGCCGAGCCCGATCTATGAAGGCGAGGATTCGGTGATCGCCTGGATGCTGGACGGCAAGAACGCCCTGTACCACGTTCCGCTCCCCGCCAGCGGGGAGCCGAAACGGGCGATTCTTGACACCTATACCAAGGAGCACTCGGCCGAGTACCAAAGTCAGGCGCTGATCGACCTGGCATTCCGGTTGGGCAAGCGTGTGGCGGACTGGGAGCAGGTGAAGGAGATCGTCATCCACACCAGCCACCATACCCATTACGTGATCGGCACGGGAAGCAACGACCCGCAGAAATTCGATCCTGCCGCCAGCCGCGAGACGCTGGACCACTCCATCATGTACATCGTCGCGGTGGCGTTGCAGGATGGCGAGTGGCACCATGTGCGCAGCTATCTGCCGGAACGCGCTGCACGGAGCGACACCGTGCGGCTTTGGCAGAAAATCCGCACGGTGGAAGACCCGGCCTGGACCGAGCGCTATCATTCGAGCGATCCGGCGACGAAAGCGTTCGGCGGCCGCATCGTGATCCGCATGCAGGACGGCAGCACCATCGAGGACGAGATGGCGGTCGCCAACGCACATCCCCTCAGTGCGGCGCCATGGCAGCGGGAAGACTATGTCCGCAAGTTCCGCACGCTGACCGAGGGCGTGATCGAACCCGCGGAGGCCGAACGGTTTCTTAACACGGTCGCGCGACTGACTGTTCTGGGGGCCGACGAGCTTGCGTCGCTGAACGTGGCACTTCCGGCCGGCGGCTTGAAGGAGAACGGCCGCCAGGGGATTTTTGAAGGACGCTGCGCGCATGGATGAAGTCGTGAACCTGGATCGCGCGTTCGGGCGGCTGACCCGGCATTGGTCGCCCAAAATCGTCGCGCGGGTGAACGATCAGTTCGTCAAGTTAGCAAAAATCCAAGGATCGCTGACCTGGCACAAGCACGACGACGAGGATGAGCTTTTTCATGTGGTTCGGGGCCGCATGCGCATCGACTACGAAGGCGGGCGGACAGTCGAGCTTGGCCCGGGCGACATCCACGTAGTCCCGCGCGGCACGCTGCATTTCCCGGTCGCCGACGAGGAGTGCTGGGTCATGCTGGTCGAGACCGTGACGACTAAACATACCGGCGACGCGATGACCGCGCTGACCCGCAGCATCGAGGAACAACTTGTCTGAAACGCAGGCTGCGCCGAAACCGAAAAAATCCGTCGCCCTTTCCGGGGTGGTGGCAGGCAACACCGCGCTGTGCACCGTCGGCCGCACCGGCAACGATCTGCATTATCGCGGCTACGACATCCTGGACATCGCGGAATCCTCCGAGTTCGAGGAGGTGGCACACCTGCTGGTCCACGAACGCCTGCCCACGCGCGCCGAACTCACCGCCTACAAGGCGCGGCTGCGCGCGCTGCGCGGTATTCCGCATTCCGTCCGCCGCGTGCTGGAGGCGCTGCCCGCCTCGACGCATCCCATGGACGTGATGCGCACGGCCTGTTCGGCGCTGGGCTGCGCGCTGCCCGAGCCGCCCGACCACGCCCAGCCTGGCGCGCGCGCCATCGCCGACCGGCTGATGGCATGTTTCGGCTCCATGCTGCTGTATTGGTACCACTGGTCGCATAACGGCAAGCGTATCGAAGTGGAAACCCCCGACGACACGGTCGGCGGCCATTTTTTGCACCTGCTGCACGGCCGCGCGCCCAGCCCGCAATGGGTGCGGGCCATGCACGTGTCGCTGATCCTGTACGCCGAGCACGAGTTCAACGCTTCGACCTTTGCGGCCCGCGTGGTCGCCGGCACCGGCTCGGACATGTATTCCGCCATCACCGCCGGCATCGGCGCGCTGCGCGGGCCGAAACATGGCGGCGCCAACGAGGCGGCGCTGGAAATCCAGCAGCGCTACGCCGACCCGGAGGAGGCGGAAGCCGACATCCGCCTCCGGCTTGCCGCCCACGAGGTGGTGATCGGTTTCGGCCACCCGGTCTACACCGTCTCCGATCCGCGCAATGCCCTCATCAAGGAAGTGGCACGAGACTTGAGCCAGCACTCGACGGCGGAAATGGATTTTCGCATCGCCGAGCGCATCGAGGAAGTGATGGCGGCGGAAAAGCGCATGTTCGCCAATCTCGACTGGTTCAGCGCCGTCTGGTACAGCGCCATGGGCATTCCCAGCTCGCTGTTCACGCCGATTTTCGTCATCAGCCGCACCTCCGGCTGGGCCGCGCACGTCATCGAGCAGCGCTGGGACGGCAAGATCATCCGGCCCAGCGCCAACTATCTCGGTCCGGAAAACCTGGTGTTCGTGCCGATCTCCGAGCGCGTGCGGTGACGTACCTGGTCGGGGCCGAGCAGCCGCATCTGTCCGCGGGCGAGCGGCTGCGCTCCATGCTGGCGGCGGACGCCATCGTGCAAATGCCCGGCGCGCATAACGGGCTGGCTGCGGTGCAGGCCCGTGCGGCCGGTTTTCGCGCGTTGTATCTTTCGGGTGCGGCCATGACCGCCAGCATGGGCCTGCCGGACCTCGGCGTGATCACGGTCGACGAGGTCTGCTTCTTCGTTCGCCAGGTGGTGCGCGCCTCCTGCCTGCCGGTGCTGGTGGACGGGGACACCGGCTACGGCGAAGTGCTGAATGCCATGCACATGGTGCGCTGTTTCGAGGAAGCCGGCGCCGCCGCGGTGCATATCGAGGACCAGCGGCTGCCGAAAAAATGCGGCCACCTGAACGACAAGACTCTCGTCGATCCGCACGACATGGCGGCAAAGGTCGCGGGAGCGGTACGGGCGCGTCGGCACATGCTGATCATCGCCCGAACCGACGCCGCCGCCGACGAGGGGCTGGACGGTGCGGTGGCGCGTGCGCGTCTCTATGTCGAGGCCGGAGCGGACGTGATCTTTCCGGAAGCTTTGCACAGCGCGGACATGTTCCGCGAATTCGCCCGCGCCATGCCCGGAATAAAGCTGCTGGCCAACATGACGGAGTTCGGCAAGACGCCGTTCTTCACCGCCTCGGAGTTCGAGGCGATGGGCTACAAGATCGTGATCTGGCCGGTCTCCTCGCTGCGGGTTGCGGCCAAGGCGCAGGAGTCGCTGTACGCGGCGATGCGGCGCGACGGCGGCGCGCACCGCATGATCGACGCCATGCAGACCCGCGCCGAGCTGTACGCGGCCATCAATTACGCCGGCTACGAGGCGCTGGACGCCTCGATCGCGCGCACCGTCGTACCGCACGGAATGCCTCAGAAGTCGGAGCCATCGGCCAGATAAACTTGGTTCACCTCGCCTTCACAAGTCGTAATCGTAACTAGAGTGAGCGTGCGTGGGCAAGCTCAGGAAGGGACCGGTTTTCGGATCGGCTCGGGGAGCCCGGGTAATCTTCCCGATGCTGTTCCTGCAAGCAGCGAGACGATCTCGCCGATATGCCGCTGCTGCGGGCGATGGTCGAGAAACTCCGAAATCGAGCGACACCGGCCGTGGCCGACGGTGCGGACCACTCCTTCCATATTCGCTCCCGCCCGGGGTGCACGGCCCAGGACGTTCTCGACGGGATGCTCGGTGAGGTCGGAACCTGGTCTGAATCGCTGATTGGAAGGCCGGGTGCCCAGTCCCGTCCTTCAGGACAGTTCGAGGCTGGCAAGTCGTTTTGTTCTCGTTTGATTCAGATGTCGCGAAATCCCTCAAGGCACGCCTGGTCGGCAAACAATTTACGGTTCAGCGAGAGTCCTTGACAGGCCCGGCGGGATATTCCTACCGTTCCGCCACCTGCCAAACGGGCTAACGCGGGTGGGAGGTCCGATGGCCGCGGGAGATGAACGCAAGCGCGTACCTGCCGACGACCAGCCCCGCTTTGAGCTGAGCAGCGCGGCGCTGCTGTCATTGCCGACCGGTTTCCTGGTGTTCCTGTTTGCAGGGCCGATCCTGTACGCGCTGTATCTTGGCTTCACCAACCTTCAGCTGATCGGGCCGCATGCGCAGTCGTGGTGGTTCACCGGACTGGCGAATCCCCAGCGACTTCTGCATGATTCGATCTTCTTTCATTCAATCGAGCTGACGCTGATTTTCGTGATCGGCTCGGGCATCATCGGACAAACACTATTCGGGCTGTTTCTGGCACTGATCATGCGGCGCGCGCTGGCGCCGATCCGTGTTTCGGTAGGCATGGTCGTGGTAGCCGCGTGGGTGATACCGGAAGTCACGGCGGCATTCATTTGGTATGCGTTTTCCCAGGCCGGCGGCACGCTGGGGATCGTGCTGGGGGCGCCGCAGACCAATTTTTTGTTCTCCGCGCCGATGACGACGGTTTGCATCGCCAATTTGTGGCGCGGCACCGCGTTCTGCATGCTGGTGTTTTCCGCCGCGCTGCGGAATCTGCCGAGCGAGGTTCTGGAGGCGGCGGCGGTGGAAGGCGCCTCTCGGATGCAGCAGCTGTTTTCAGTGACGCTGCCGCTGCTGGGACCGACGATCGTGACCAATCTGCTGCTGGTTACCATCCTGAATCTCTCTGACTTCACGCTGATCTACACCATGACGCAGGGCGGGCCAGGCACATCCACCATGACACTGCCGGTCTACATCTATCAGGAAGCGTTCACGTATTACGAGCTGGGGTACGGGACCGCCATCTCATTGGTGCTGATCCTGATCGGAGCCATCCTGTCTCTGCTGTTCGTGCGCCGTGTCAGGGCGCAGCCATGAGCGCCGCCGTGGAACGCACGGCACCGGTGACGGGTTCGGAACGGATTGTCATACCGTATCCGCGGGCATCGGTGGCGGATGTACTGGGTAACGCGGTTTTGGCCCTGGTCGGTGTGGCGTTCGGACTGCCGCTGCTATGGGTCGTGCTCGCCTCGGTCGACAAGAATGCGGATTGGCAGATCCGATTGCCGAACCTGACGCTGGCGAATTTCCGTTCGATTCTGACTGTGCAGGGACTGCAGCCGTTCGTGAATAGTTTCTACTTGGCGGTCCTGACCACCGCGGTTGCGACGGCGCTGGCGTTGCTGGCGGCCTATCCTCTCTCGCGCCGGCATGTTCCTGGCAAGCGCAGCGTGACGCTGCTGATTCTGTTCGCTTCCGGACTGCCGGTTACGATGATGCTGGTGCCGATCTACCAGATGTACGCGACGCTGCACTGGCTGGATTCGCGCTTTGCCACGTCGCTGTTTTTGGCCGCAACCGCCCTGCCCTTCGCGATCTGGCTGCTGATGAGCTACATCAGCGCGGTACCCGTGGAGCTGGAGGAGGCCGCCGGGATTGAAGGCGCGGGTACGCTGCGCACGCTCTTTTCCGTAGTACTCCCACTGATTCTGCCCGGGCTATGCGTGACGGCGGTGTACAATTTCATCAGTGCCTGGGGCGCGTTCATCGTGCCGCTGGTGCTGGATTCCGATCCGGATGATCAGCCGGGGACGGTGGCGATCTACCAGTTCCTGGGGGCGCACGGAATGATCCAGTTCGGGCAGCTCTCCGCATTCTCATTGCTGTTTTCACTGCCGGTGCTGGTTCTGTACCTGCTCATCGGGCGCAGCTTCCGGGGCGGATTTGCCTTCAGCGGAGGCGTGCGCGGATGAGCGGGTTCGGGCCGGCGGGGCGGATGGCCGACCATGGCTGAGGTTCGCTTCGAGCGGGTCTACAAAGTTTTCGGCACACACGCGGTCGTCGAGGATCTGTCGCTGGATATCTCGGATGGCGAGTTCCTGGTAATGCTGGGACCGTCAGGCTGCGGCAAGACCACGAGCCTGCGCATGCTGGCCGGGCTGGAACGGCCAACCTATGGTCGGATCGCGATCGGCGGGCGGACGGTGAATGCGCTGCCGCCAAAAGCGCGCGATGTGGCGATGGTGTTTCAGAGCTACGCGCTGTTTCCCCACAAGACGGTGCGGGGAAATCTGGCGTTCGGACTGAAGGTCCGGCGCACCCCCAAGGCGCAGATCCGCCATCAGGTGGGGGAAGTGGCGGCGACGCTGGGGCTCAGTGCTCTGCTGGACAAGCGACCCGCGCAGCTATCCGGCGGCGAGCGACAGCGGGTAGCGCTGGGGCGGGCATTGCTGCGCCGGCCACAGGTTTTTCTGATGGACGAGCCGCTGTCCAACCTGGATGCGGCGCTGCGCGCGCAGATGCGGGCCGAGCTGATGCGGCTGCACAGCAGCGTCAATGCGACCATCGTATACGTTACGCACGATCAGGCCGAGGCGATGACGATGGCCACACGCATCGCGGTGATGTGCAAGGGGCATTTGTCGCAGGTCGATACACCGCAAGACGTCTACGATCACCCGTCGGATCTGTTTGTCGCGTGCTTCGTGGGCCTGCCGAAGATGAACATCCTGCCGGGACGCCTGACGAGCGGCGATAGTGGTCCGGTTATCGAGGTGCTCGGCATGCGGGTGAAGCCAGACCCGCGAAGGTTGCGCACGCCCAGTCCGGGAAGCAACAACGAGGTGCTGGTGGGGATTCGGCCGGAGGATGTGCTGGCAATACCGGATGGTGCCCCCGGAGTAATGGGTCAGGTGGAGCTGGTGGAGCCGCTCGGCTCGGAGACGCTGGTTACGAGCCGCTGTGCGAATGATGTGACGCTGGTGGCGCGATTTCCGGCCCGCAGCCCAGTGGTGAGAGGTGAGGCAATTCGCCTCGGGCTGAAGGCGCAACACCTGCATCTGTTCGACGCGGTCACGGAGAAGAGCCTCCTGGCGAAGGTTTCGGAGCCACGCAAATCGCTCGAGCCCGAAGTCGTTGCCATCTGACACGATGCTGAATGAACAAAACGGAGGAATAAAACGATGGGACG
This sequence comes from uncultured Pseudomonadota bacterium, assembly GCA_963822705.1. GTDB lineage: Bacteria > Pseudomonadota > Alphaproteobacteria > Acetobacterales > Acetobacteraceae > CAVRQM01. Next base: position 281,596 of record CAWGIX010000010.1, on the reverse strand, counting down.
AACTACCGGTTTCGCGCTGCTGGCGGCGACCGCTGCCACCGTGTGGCTTGCCGCACAGCCGCAGCGCGCGGCGGCGAACGAGACGGTCAAGGTGGGGTATTCATCGAGCTACGTGTTCGATGAAGACGCGGATTCAGTCACCTACTGGGCTCAGATCAAGAAAGAGTTTGAAGCTGCGCATCCTGGCGTGACGCTGGAGCTTCAGCCGCATGGCGGCACCGACACGGATGAGATGAACGCGATTGCGCTACAGTACCGCTCGGCTTCCGCCGCACCGGACGTCGTACAGCTACCGACCACCTATATAGGGCAGTTCCAGAGCTCCGGTTATCTGCTGCCGTTGGACAAGTATCTGGATTCAAGCAAGTTCTGGGGCGCGTTCCCTCAAAATATCCAGGAGGAGGGGCGGATCGGCGGCAATGTCTACGCGGTTGATATCGGGGAGAACAATACCGGTATCTACTACAACAAGGAGATGCTGCAGAAGGCCGGGATTTCGCTGCCGTGGAATCCGCATAACTGGAACGACATCCTGGCGGCGGCAAAGACGGTGAAGGAGAAGGTGCCGGGCGTCGTTCCGCTGTGGATCGCGGCGGGAACGAGTGCCGGGCCAACGGGTGTGCTGCAGGGATCGGGGGCGCTCGTCTACTCCTCTTCCACGCCGGTCATCTACGACATGAAGACGCAGAAATACGTGACCGACAGCCCCGGTTTGCGCGAGGTGCTGCAGTTCTACAAGGACGTGTATTCCGACGCACTCGGGGCGCAGCTTTCCGATCTGTTCTCCCCGAAAGCCGTCGCGGTGCCGGTCAGCCTGATGGCGCAGCAGAAGCTGGCGATCGCCATTGGTTCCAATTGGTATGGCGCGGCTTGGAAGGAGAAGAACCGGCACTGGGCCGAAGCCTCGACGGCGGCGGCGGCGGCGGCACTGCCAAGCTCACAGGGCCAGCCGCCGGGGCAAGGCGGGACGCTCGGCGGCTGGGATATGGCGGTTTCGAAGGCTACGAAGAACCCCGACCTCGCCTGGGAGTTGGTCGAACTGATCCAGAAGCCCGACCACATGATTTTCCTGGCGAACAAGTCCGGATTCGTGCCGCCTGACATGAACGTGGCGAAGGCACCGGAATATACCAACTACGCGCCTCCGTTCAACGAGGCGTTCGGGACCTTCCTGCCCTACGACAAACTGCTGCCATCCAATTCCGGTTTTGCGGTCTGGGCGCGCGGCATTGAGGAGGCGACGGGCAAGTTGGCGCAGGATCCGAGCACGACCGTGCCGGGGGCACTGAAGATCCTGCAGGATACGGTTGTGAACCAGCTCGGTTCGGATGCGGTAGAGGAGCTGCACTAGCCGATCGTTCCACCGGATCGCCCGGTTCCGCGCGATCCGGCGGCAAGCTGACGGAGAGCGGTTCCTGGGCCGAGCTGCGGTGGTGGGGGCGCGTCGATCCCGTCCAACATACCGACGCTGATATTACGTTTCTTAACCAGTCCGGCGACAATGCGGAGCTCGGCAGTCCGAGCTTCGATCTCCGCTGAAGATCGCCCGGGGTGCGCCGGATGCGGCAAAGCGGCCTGTGACAGCGGTCGGGAGGGGTGGATGAAGATTACACGCGTGCATAGCCGATTGGTCGATCTGCCCCTACCTGCCCCGTTCCACCCGGCCTGGGCGCGCGGAAAGAATCAGACGAACGTGCTCATGGTGCTCGTAGCGGTGGAAACCGATGGCGGGATCACGGGCTATACGGCGGCGCATGCGGGGCTGGAGGCAGCGATCACCGTGGAACGTTTCGTCGCGCCGCATTTTATCGCTCAGGATCCGACACGGATCGAGCGGCTCACGGCGATCCTGCGGGACGCGGAAATTCTCGGGCCGCCCAGCTATTTCATGGAGATCGCACTCTGGGACATCATGGGCAAGCAGGCTGGATTGCCGGTCTACAAGATGTGGGGCGGGGCACAGGACCGGGTGCGGGCCTATTGCGCGACGGCGGAGCTGCGATCGCCGGAAGAGCGGGTGGAGGATGTACATCGCATTCTGTCGGAGGGTTATTGCGCGGTCAAGCTGCGCTTCCACCATGACGATGTGAGGGATGACCTCAAGGTGGTGGAGGCAATCCGGAAAGCCGTGGGCGACCGGATCGAGATCATGATCGATGCAAATCAGGCTGGGATTGAACCGGGCCTGAGCGCCCATCGCATCTGGGGCTTCCAGCGGACCCTGGCGGTAGCGCGCGAGCTGGAGCAGTTCGCGGTCACGTGGTTGGAGGAGCCGCTGCCGCGTTACGATTATGAAGGTCTGGCACGGCTGCGAGACAGGCTGGACCGGATCAAGATCGCCGGCGGGGAGGACAATCATGGACTGCATGAGTTCAGGCTGCTGATTGATCGCGGCTGTTTCGACATTCTGCAACCGGACGCGCTGCTGTCCGAAGGTGTGTTCCAGTTGCGCAAGGTGGCGGCGATGGCGGAAGCCGCGAATCTGGAGATGGTGCCGCACACCTGGGGCAACGGGATGGGATTGCTCGCGAACCTGCATCTGGCGGCGGCCTCGCCCAACTGCCCGTGGCTCGAATTCCCGCATGATCCGCCGAGCGGTTTCACCGCAGCGGCACGGGATCAGATGCTGCTGGAAACGCTGTCTATCGATGCGCAAGGCGAGGTGATCGTGCCCGATCGTCCGGGCTTCGGCTTCATGCTCAACGAGGAGCGAATCGCGCGGCATACGATCGCGCAATTCGGCTGATTAAGATGGCTTTGCTTGACACGCGTGCCTACCCGGCGTTATTTCGCGAGAAAGTTGATTTGGAACGCTCCAAAGGGGCTCCACAGCATGTACAACGGTCCGATTATCGATTGCGACGTGCATCACGCGCGCGCGACGGATGAGGAGTTGTTACCGTACTTGTCCCGAGGCTGGCGCGACTACATCGCCAACCGGGGACCGGCTGGCATCATGCCATTGACCGTGCAGGATGGGCTGTCCAACCCGCACGGTTTCATGCGCGCCGACACGTTTCCGCCAGATTGCGGTCCGCCAGGATCGGACTATCCGACGATGCGGCGCCAGCTGCTGGAGCGTGGCGACGTGCGCAGAGCCATTCTGACGTTCGGCGATGACAGCCACGTGGCCGGGCATCACAATCCCTATTTTGCCACCGAGCTGGCGCGCGCATTGAACGACTGGTCGATCGATCGCTGGCTTTCAAAGGATCGGCGCCTCGCCTCCTCCATCATGGTGGCGACGCAATTGCCGGAGGAGGCGGTAAAGGAAATTTACCGGCACGCAGATAATGAGCGGATGGTGCAGGTGATGCTGGTGGATAATCCGCATCATTATCCTTTTGGGCATCCGCTATTCCATCCGATCTATGCGGCCGCGGAGGAGACGGGGCGCCCGATCGCGATCCATGGTGGGGCAGGTGGCTGGGCAAATCCGGCCAGCACCGGGGGCGGCAATGTAAACCTCTATTTCGAGGCACATACACTGTGGCCGCAGGTGGTCATGACGCACTTGGTGTCGTTGGTGAGCCATGGGGTATTCGAGAAATATCCGCGGCTGCGTTTGCTGCTGATCGAGGCGGGGGCGGCCTGGCTGCCATCGCTGTTGTGGCGCTTCGATACCGAATACAAAGGACTGCGCCGCGAAGTGCCATGGCTGCGAAAGCTGCCGAGCGAATATGTGCATAAGCATGTGTGGTTGACGACGCAGCCGCTGGAGATCTCCCCGGAACAAAAGCAGGTAACGGAGCTTCTGGGATGGGTGAATGGCAGGGAGAGATTGTGCTATTCGTCGGATTATCCGCACTGGGATGCGGATGAGACCGGCTATATTGCCGCGCGCCTCCCGGAATCCTGGCACCGGGGTATCTTCTTTCAGAATGCGCTGGACTTTTACGGTTGGCGGGAAGCCGAGCTAGCGTTGCCGGAAAGAGCGGCCGTGTCGGCGTGAATATGGACGTCGGAGCGATCCAGGATTTTCCAAACGGGGAGGTCTCGCTCGTCATTGCTGGCAGGACGGAGATCGGGATCATCAACTGGCGCGGCCGTATTCACGCGATCGGTGGAGTATGCACGCATCAGGGCGGCCCGCTGTGCCGCGGCCTGCTCACCGCCCGGCTGTCGGGGGCCAACCCAGGCGAGATGGAGCTGGACGAAGCGGCGCCGGTGATTGCCTGTCCTTGGCATGGCTGGGAGTTCGATATCTTGACGGGTGAGGCGATCTGGGATGCGGGCTCGCGCATTCGGATCTTCCCGGTCAAAATCGTCGGCGATCGCGTGCTCGTCGAGACGAGCGCGTCGCAGGCGGGTGATGGGGATGCCTGAGCTGCCTCGCCTTGGTGTCGTCATGGAAGCGCTGGCGTTGCAGCGGAGATCGGGATTCCCGAGGCTGCACGGCTGCTTGCTGCCAGCGTTGAATGAGCCCAGTCCGGAGGCAAAACAGATGAGCATGGTCCGCGCGGCAGTGACCGAGAGGCCGGGACGTATTTCGGTACGGGAATTTGCGATGCCGGAGCCGGAGCCGGGCGCGGTTGTGCTGCAGGTGCGGTATTCTGGGATTTGCGGGACGGACAAGCACACGTTTCGGGGGGAAAGCAAGCAGTATGCGGGCACGCCGCATGAGCGTGATCTGACTTACCCGCTGATTTGCGGGCACGAAAATGTGGGTGTCGTCGTTGCGACGGGCGGCGTCGTGCTGGACAGCGAAGGCCGTGCGCTGAAACCGGGCGACCGGATCGTGCCCGGAGCCAACGTGCCGTGCGGGACCTGTCATTTCTGCCGCAACAATTACCCCTATTATCTCTGCACGCATATGGAGGACTACGGGAACAGCCTGCATTGTGGACGGCCGCCGCATCTGTTCGGCGGCTGGTCCGAGTACATGTATCTGCTGCCCGGGACGCCGATCTTCTCGGTTCCGGAGAACCTGCCCGATCACGTTGCGGTGCTGACCGAAATCATGGCCGTGACGCATGGCTTCGAGGCGGCGGCAAATTTGCTGGGCATGATGGGCGGAAATCGCTTCGGCATGTCTGTTGCGGTGCTGGGTGTTGGGCCGCTGGGGCTGTGCCACCTCATCAAGGCGCGTCTGATGGGCGCCGGAACGCTGATCGCGACGGATCGCTTCGAGCCGCGGCTGCGTATGGCGGAGGAATTCGGGGCGAGCCTGACGTTCAATGTGCACAGCACCGATGCGGCGGAGCGGCTGGCCCGGGTGCAGGAAGCGACGAACGGGCTTGGCGCCGATATCGTGCTGTCGTGCAGCGGCGTGTCGGACGGGTTCCTGGAGGCCTTGCGGCTGGTGCGTATCGGCGGTGTCGTGGTGGAGGCGGGCATGTTTGTGGACATGGGGCCGGTCTCGATAAACCCGAACTCGGACATTTGCACCCGCAATGTGAGCATAATCGGAATTGGGGGCGAGACGGCCACAACCTATCTGGCGAGCATGCGGCTGATGGCCGCCAATCTTGACAGGCTTCCGTTCGACCGTGTCGTGAGCCACCGCCTGCCGCTGGAACGCGCGCAGGAGGGAGTTGAGCTTGCGCAGACGGAGGCGGCGGTCAAGGTGGTTATAGAACCGCAGAGCAGATGAGCCATCGCGGATTGGTGTTTGCCAAGCCAACCACGATCGTGGATGTGGCGCGGCTCGCCATGTTTCTAATCGACGGTGTCGAACGTGATTTGCAATGCGAGTTGCGTGAAGCCGGAGATGCGAGCGCGGGTATTCGAGCGATTACCGCAATCGACTACTATCCGAACGTTCTGGCCCGACACCTGGTGCAGCAGCGCAATTCGTGACCTGCAAGGCGAATTGAGGTGATCTGGTTTGCGGCAACGATTTGCAAGGGGCAAAAAAGGCGACGCAGCACGAAGGATGGCTGGTCCTGGAGGCAGAGCAGGACCCGAGGAAGGCGGAACCAGCGCGCTACGCGAGGGTGCGGTATGAGTACCTGGCCGCCACCACGACGGCGGCCAGGTTCGACATTGCGGGGCGCAAACCATGATGGCCTCGTCTGCCCGCGTCGCGATCGGGACCGGCGGCATAGCAAATGTGTATGTCGGCCATCCGTGAGCTTGGGGGGGTCGGGGTTTGCGGACGGACGCTTGCGGGCGCTAGCGCGTTCGGTCATGCGCCGCCGTTCGACCACTCGGCACCCATGCTGCGGGAGACCAACCCGGAGATCGTGCATGTCTGCTCGCCGCATCACCTGCACACCGAGCATAGTATCGCGGCGCTGGAGCTGGCGCGCCAGTGCAAGCCTTTTTCTTCGATGTAGGGAGCAGCGAGCTCCGGTTTAGGTACCACTCGATCTGTCCGGTGAGGAAGGGACGTTGACACGACCGGCGAATTCGGCGGGACTCCGCGCAGCTTTTTGGGAAACGGCAAGCCGGGCCGGAGTTGGGCGCTTTGGCGCACGCAGAAAGGAGATCTCACCTTTGGCCGCAGACGCAATCAAAGCCCGGCGCGCGCTTGCGCAGAGCGACGTTGCGTTTCAGGCAAACCTGTATTCCGATCCTAACCCCACACGCCGCTGGCTGCATACGACCCGCCGCGAGTGGGTGACAGCCGCATTGGACGCGCAGATTGCTCCTGGCGCGCGCCGGGTATTGGAAGTGGGAGTCGGCGCGGGCCTGTTTACGCGACACCTGTCGAGCCAGGGCTGCCAAATACTAGCCGTGGACATCAATCCGACGTTCCTGGCAGGTGTTGCAGCATTGCCGGGCGTGATTACGCACCAGGGAGACCTCTGCGAACTCGATGCCGAGGGGTTCGATCTCGCGCTGTGCTCCGAAGTGCTGGAACACCTCCCGCCAAACCGCTCGCAAATAGCCCTTCAGAAGCTGTGCCAAGCGCTGCGGCCCGGTGGGGTGCTGGTGCTGACCACCCCGCAAGCGTACAGCACCGCCGAACTCTTCGGCCGCCTGCTCAGCTTGCGCCCCATGCTCGCCTTGGCCAAGCATATCTACGGCACCACGGCCGACCTGGGCCACACAAACCGGCTGACGCGGAGCGCCTTGCAAGCTCAGCTGCGCGCGGCCGGATTCGCCATAGAGGCGGAGGCGCGCCGCGCCCTCTACATCCCGGTGCTGGCCGAAGTCGGGGGGCGCCCGGCCCAGGCGGCTGCGGCTGCGCTGGAGCGTGTGATCCGCGATGCGCCAATCCTGTCCGCGCTGGTTTGGACACAGTGCTACGTGTTGCGGCGTCGGGAGTCCTGAGCGGAACCGGCGAGTCCTGCCGCTCCGCTCAGGTTTCTACGCCCTCGCGCTGCCGGTCCGCCTCGTCGAGCTCCCAGCTCTCCGCGCTGGCGCCGGCGAGCGCGCGTACCCGATCCTCGTCTTGCGCGAATTCGGCGGCGGCACCGGACCAGACCACGCGGCCATCGTCGAATACGTAGGCGCGATCGGCAATGGCCACAGCGGCGCGCACGTTCTGTTCCACCAGCAGCACCGAAATGCCCTCTTCGCGCGCTGCGACCACGATGCGAAACACTTCCTGAACGATGAGCGGCGCCAAGCCCTGGGACGGTTCATCCAAGATGATCAGGCGCGGATTAAGCACCAGCGCGCGGGCGATGGCCAGCATTTCCTGCTCGCCGCCCGAGAGCTGCCGCCCCTTGTTGGTGCGGCGCTGCGCCAGCCTCGGAAACAGCTCGTAGACGCGTGCGATCGTCCACGGCCCCGGCCGCTCGCGCGGTACTTTCAGATTCTCCTCGACCGTCAGGTTGGGAAAGATGCGGCGGCCTTCAGGCACGTAGCCGACGCCGAGCATGGCAATGCGGTACGGCGGCCAGCTTGTCGTGGTCTGGCCGAACAGGCGCACGCTGCCCTGCCGCGGCGGGGTCAGGCCGACCAGGCTGCGCAGCGTCGTGGTTTTCCCGGCACCGTTGCGCCCGAGCAAGGTGACGATTTCGCCCTGCCGCACATTCAGTCCAATGCCATGCAGAATGTGGCTGGTGCCGTAATAGGTGTGCAGTCCGGCGGCTTCAACCACCGCGTCGGTGTCACGCCGCTTGTCCATGATGGACCTGCCCGAGATAGGCCGCCTGAACAAGCTCGTCGGCAGCGATCTTTTGGGGTGTTCCTTCGGCCAGCAGGCTGCCTTCGGCCAGCACCATGATCCGGTCCGCGAGGTGGAACACCATGCGCATGTCGTGCTCGATCAGCACGATCGAGAGTCCTTCCTGCCGGTGCAGGCGACGGATCAGGCGTGCGGTGTCATGGGTCTCCTGGTCGCCCATGCCCGCGGTCGGCTCGTCCAGGAGCAGCAGGCGCGGGCGCAACGCCAGCGCCATCATGATCTCGGTCGCACGCTGGTGGCCATGGCTCAGCTCGCCTACGAGTTGATCCGCCAGGCTTTCGAGGCCGCCCAGTTGCAAAAGTTCGCCGGCGCGGGACCGCACCTGTTCGGTCTGACGGCGGGAGAGGAAAGCACGCAGCCGATGGCCGGAAGCGACCTCGACGGCGATGCGCAGATTGTCCCGCACCGAAAGTTCGGGGAACACTTCGGTGATCTGGAACGTGCGCGCGATGCCGCGCCAGACGCGGCGGGCCGGAAGCAACGCCGTGATGTCGTGGCCGTCGAACAGGATGCGGCCCGAGCTCGGCGAGACGAAGCCGCTGACCATGTTGAAAAAGGTCGTCTTGCCGGCGCCGTTCGGGCCGATCACGGCGACCAGCTCCCCGGCGTCGACGGTCATCGAGACGCCGTTGACGGCGACCAGGCTGCCGTAGAGGCGGGAGACGTTGTCGACATGCAGCAGACTCATCTTGCCGCCTTGCGCTGCACGATGCCCAGGACGCCGCGCGGAAAAAACAGCACAACCAGGACGAAGAACAGGCCGATGAACGACATCCAGTTTTCCGTCGCGCTGGAGACGTAGTCCTGCAGCGCCACGAAGATGACGGCGCCGATCAGCGGTCCCCAGAACGAGCGCATACCGCCGAGCACCGCCATAATGACGAAATCGCCCGACTGGTCCCAGCGCAGATCGTGCGGGTCGGCAAAGTTGTTGAGCAGTCCATAGAGCGTGCCCGCCAAGCTCACAAACGTGCAGGATACCAGCCAGGAGAGCCAGATGTGGCGGTCGACAGGGATACCGAGAAAGCGGGCGCGCCGCTCGTTCTCGCGGATGGCGAGCAAGGTGCGGCCGAACGGCGAGCGCAGCAGCGCCGCCATTACGCCGACGGCGATCGCGAAGGCCGCGAGGACCAGGTAGTAAAAAGCCTTGTCGCCATGAACGATGTCGATTTTTGCAAAGCCAAGGTCGATCGGCGCGCGGTGCCAGCCGGACAGGCCGTCGTCGCCGCCGGTCACGCTGTTCCAGCGAAAGGCGATGAAGTAGAATACCTGACCGAAGGCGATCGTGACCATGGCGAAATACACGCCGCGCAGGCGGGCGATCAGCGCCCCGATGACGGCGGCGGCAACGCCGCCCGCCGCGGTGCCGACCAGAATCGCGAGCAGCGAACTGTCGGCCAGGTATTTGAGCGTGAGCCCCGCGCCATAGGCGCCCAGTCCGAAATAGGCGGCATGCCCGAACGACAGCACCCCGGTGAACCCGAGCAGGAAGTTGAGCGACATGGCGGCCAGGCCCAGCACCACCATGCGGGTGCCGAGCGGGGTGTAGCCGCCGACCAGGACCAGCCAGTACGGGGCGGTCAGCAACAACAGCCAGACCACGGCATCGGCCGCACGCCTGCCCAGGAGCGGACGTTTCAAAAGCGTCCCTCCTCCCCCAGCAGACCGCGCGGGCGCACCAGCAGCACCAGCGCCATGAGCACGTAGATGACCGCCTCGGACGCCGAGGGCATGAACACGGTGACGAGGCCGGAGGCGGCGCCGATCAGCAACCCGCCCAACAGCGTGCCCGGCAGGCTGCCGAGGCCGCCGATGATGATGGCGACAAAACTCGGCATGATAAGCGTGCTACCGATGGTCGGCGCCAGCCCCAGCATCCCGGCCGCGAGCACGCCGGCGAGGCCCGCCAGATAGATGCCGAGACCGAAATTGACGTTGCGCAGCAGCGACACGTTGACGCCGAGCACCGAAACCGTTTCAAGATCGAGCGTACCCGCTCGGATGCGCATGCCGAGCCGGGTGCGGCCCAGCACGAAGAACAGCCCGCCCACCGCAGCGACCACCAGCAGCACCATGAACAGCCGATAACCGGTCAGGAAAAAGAAGCTTGTGCTGAGCGGCGCCGACAGCCAGCCGGGGACGGCGAACGGCACGGTCGAGGCGCCCCAGGTGTAGCGGATGCCGTCCTCGAACATGAAGGCGAGCCCGAACGTCAGCAAAAGGCTGTACAAGGGATCGCGACCATAGAGGCGGCGAATGAAGACCCGCTCGATCAGCAGCCCGACCACCGCGGTGAGGATCGGTGCTAGCGCCAGCGCGCCCCAAAAGCCGACGAACGGAATCAGCGTAAAAGCGAGATAGCCGCCCAGCGCCAGAAACCCGCCATGGGCGAAATTGATGACGCCCGAGAGATTGAGAATGAGGGAAAGACCAAGCGCCATCAACGCGTAGAACGCGCCGACGATCAGCCCGTTGACGAGATTGAATAGGACGAGCTGGGTCAATTCCGTTCCGCTTGATATGCGGAATGATGCGACGCGTCCAGGCCGTCGCAAAGATTACCTTGCGGACTCAGCTCGGCCATTTCAGGTGGCAGCCCGTGGCATCGACCGGCGGCGCCACCTCCGTGCCCTTGACCACCTCGTCCACCTGGAACAGGTCGTCCGGCGCGGCACCCTGGGCCACCGCGTGGCCGACATAGAGCGAGGGCATGAGCTGATGGTCGCCCGCCCGGTAGAACGGATCGTTCGGCATCAGCGCAATCTCGGGCGGCAGCTTGAATCCTTCGAGCGCGCGGGCCAGGCGGACCGCGTCCATCGTTTTCTCCTGGTTGGCAACCAGCGCACAGGTCCAGGTCGCGACGTAGCCGAAAAAGTGGCGCGCGGTCGGAACCTTGCCGGTCTTTTTCTTAATGTCGGCGACGAACTGGTCGACATGCGGCACGCCGGGTTGCTTCCAGTACCACTCGAAGACCCAGGTGCCGATGCGGGCCTCCGGCGGCAAGCCCTCCAGAACTTCCAGTTCCTGCTGTGCGCCGGCGATGTGAACGCGCTTGTCGAGGCCGAACTGCACTGCCTGCTTCAGCGCGTTCACCATGTCCTCGCCAGCCATCAAAAAGATGAGCACGTCGGGATTGGCCGCCTGTGCCTGGATCAGGTACGAGGAAAAGTCGGAGGTGCCGAGCGGCGCCAAAGCGGCACCCACCTCGGTACCGCCGAATTGTTTCAGGCTCGCCTCGAATCCCTGTTGCAGCGTGTGGCCGAACGCATAGTCCGGCGTAATGAAGTACCAGCGCTTGCCGTATTTGGCGAACAGCGTCTTTGCAACCGAGTTGACCTCCATCCGGGTCGTGTTGCAGACGCGAAACACGTTCCAGTGGCAGTCCGTGCCGGTCACGCTATCGGTGTGCCCGCCGGTGACGATCTGCAGCAGGCCGGCCTGGTTGGAAACCTGGCCCAGCGCGATCGCCATGGCCGAGTTCACGTTGCCGAGCAGAAAATCGATCTTGTCGCGATCTATCAGCTTGTGCGCCTTCTGGACCGCGGTGCCGGTGTCCGCACTGGTCGAGTCCTCGACCAGCAGTTCCGCCTGGCGGCCTAGAATGCCGCCCTTGGCGTTGATCTGCTCGATCGCCAGAGCGCAACCGATCTGCTCGTTCCTGCCGAGCTCGGCGTAGGTGCCGGTCAGCGTATTGTCCATCCCGAATTTGACAGTGTCGGCGGCGCGCGCGGTGGTTACGAACGGTGCCGCGAGCGCGCCCAGGCCCGACACGGCCGCGCCCCTGATCAGAGTGCGGCGCTCGATCACCGGCAGAATGTTTCCAGTCACGACGTTCTCCTCGGCAAATCCCGTTGATTCTTATGACGCGATGCGCGACGCTTGAGCTCAGTGTAAGTCGAGCCGTCCGCCTCCGCAAGCAGCGTGTCCTATCGAAGGCACTGCAAGAATGCCGTGCCCGGATTGGCGATTTCGCCGATCGCCGAGGCGTGCAGCTCCGGGCCGGTACTGGCCGCGGTCGCGGGTGCCGCGCCCGAGGCGCGCAAGAACGCCAAGGCCTCGTTGCCCTTGATGGCGAAATTGACGTTTTGCGGAATGTCGCCGCCGGTCAGCCGCGCAACCTGTGCGGCGTTCAGCTTGGCCACCACAACGCCGATCACATGCCCCTGCGCATCGAGCAGCGGGCCTCCGGAGTTGCCCGGCTGGACCGGAGCGCTGATCGTGTAGTGCAGCGGCGTGTCGCGCAACCCAGTCAGCGCGCTGATGCTGCCGGTGGTCAGCGTCGGCCCCGAAGACAGCAAGCCGGTGAGTGGAAACCCGTAGGTCACCACACTTTCCCCCCGCAGCACGATGGGCGATTCGCGAAACACCAGCGGCGGCCCGAACTCCTTTGGCACCTGCAACAGTGCCAGATCGCGCTCCGTATCGGTGGCCCGAACGCGCCCGCGTGCCGTGCGCCCCGCGGCGTTGCGCGCCAATACGCCGCTGCAATTTTGCACGACGTGGGCGTTGGTCAGCACCAAGCCGGGTGCCGCGACGAATCCGCTGCCGCTCGCTGCCACATGGCGGGCGGTGCCGGAGCTTGGAGCCGGAGCGAAAGGCGGCGGTGGTGCAACGCTCTCGTTGGGCCCGAGCGGCGGCGGTTTGGCGGCACGCGCGATGGCCAAGGCAGCCGCAAAGATCAACGCGAATCGGACTACGTGGCGCACGGAACGCAGCATAGGGCAGCTGCCGCCGCGTCGCTACTTGCTGCGGTCAGAATCCCAGCCGGCGCGCCATAGCGCGTTCGATCGCCTCGCGCAGCACGCGCCGCCCCATCTCCGGCGGAATGTTTGTCGCGCACCAGCGCTTGTCCCGCCTCGGAAAGCCGCTGCCACAACGCCGCGTCCTCGTGCACCCGCATGCATGCCTCTGCGAAAGCTTCCGGCTCGTCCGCAATCAGCACGTCCTTGCCATCCACCAAATCCATGCCCTCCGCACCGCAACTGGTCGACACCACCGGCAGTCCGTACGACATGGCGGTGGAGATTTTTCCTTTCGTGCCGGCGCCGATGCGCACCGGGCAGACGAACACCCGCACGTGGTCGAACACGCTGCGCAGATCGTCCATCTGCCCTGTTACCTCGACGTCCGGCCCGGCCAACGCCTGCACGTCCGGACCGGGGTTGGCGCCCGCCACGATGAAATGCACCCGCTTCTGCCGCGCCCGAATCAGCGGAAAGATTTCCCTGGCGAAAAAAGTCGCGGCGTCGATGTTGGGCGGGTGGCGATAGCCGCCGAGGAAACAGTAGTCGCGGCGTCCCTCAAACCCGACCGAGGTACCGTAAAAATCGAACATGAAGGGCCAGACCACGACCGGCGCGCCCGGCACCTCGCTGCCCAGCAGATCCCTTTCGTAGGTGGAGTGGGTGATAGTGCAATCGACCTTTCGGATCAGCTCGAGCTCGCGTGTCCTCATGGCTGCTGCCTCGCGCATCTCCGCCTCATCACCCGATCGCGCGGCGGCACGCTGCATGCGCAGGAAATGCAGGTCCATGGCATGAAACATCACCGCCGCCTGCGGGGCGTGGCGGCGCAACTCCGTCAGCACGCGGTCCAGAATGCCGACGCGATACACCAGCACGACGTCGAACAGACGCCCCGTGCGGGCGATATAGTCGGGAAATCCCACGTCGTAGGGCGCGTAGGCGCACTCCACCCCCCTGCGCAGCAATGCTTCGGTGTGTTCAGGCTCGAACAGGAAATTATCCTGCGGCACGAAGTACGGCTTGTAGCCCAGTTCCTGGAACAGCCGCAGCGTCATGATGGTAGTGACCGAGCCCGCATCCATGCGCGGCGTCGGGTTGGTGGCATCGACGATAAGCGCGCGCCGCACCGCGCCGCGTTCGCGCTCGAAATACGGGAACTGGCCGTTCGCCCGATGCGTGGCCAGGTGCTCGTGCCAGCGCAGGAACAGCTTTTTCTGGTTCACCACCTGGTGGGCTTTGACGCCGGTTCCCAGATCGGTGCCCGAGGTCTTGCCTTCGTAGTGAATCACCCGCGACTGCGGCTGGTACCAGACCTCGCGGCCGGCAGCGCGGATTCGCAGGCAAAGATCCGCATCCTCGCCGTAGGCCGGCGCGTAGTGCGTGTCGAAGCCGCCAAGTTCCTGCCAAAGTGTCTTGGGGACGGCGATCGAGGCGCCGGACACGTAATCGACTTGCCGGGCGTGGCTGAAATGCGGCCGGTTGGGATCGTCGCCGCGGCCGTAATTCCAGGCCGAGCCGTCGCGCCAAATGATGCCGCCGGCTTCCTGCAAGCTGCCGTCCGGATACAGCAGTTTCGAGCCGACCAGCCCGGCGTGCGGCAGCAGCGCGAACGACTCGACCAGGGCATCCAGCCAGCCGGACACGATGCGCGTATCGTTGTTCAGCAGCACCAACAAGCCGCCGCGTGCCTCGACGGCGCCCTCGTTGCAGGCGACGACGAAACCCTGGTTGCGTGCCAGACGCACGTAGCGCAACAGCGGCGCCGCGGCAGCGGCCAGGGGCGGCAGCAAAATGCCGCTCTCGTCATCGGAGGCATCGTCCACCACGACGATCTCGGCGCTGGCCCGGGCTGCGTGCGCGAATAGCGAATCGAGGCAATTCAGCGTCCAGGCAAGCTGTCCGTGAATCGGTATGACGATCGACACATGCGGCGCAGCGCCGGACTCTGGTGCGTGCAACACGCGTGCCGCCTCGCGCAACGCTGCCGTGGCGCCGGGAAAATCCGGGGTCCGTCCGGTCAGCTTGTGGCGATGCAGGAAAGCCTGGCCCTGCCGCGCCGCTAGAATGACCGGGTCGTCGACGCGCCGCTCATAAGAACTCAGGCGGGAAAACTCGGCCCGCGGATCGTCGGCAAGCGGCCAAGTGTGCCGAGCTAGCGGCGGCTCATACCCGACGCTCGCGGCGGTCTGCCGTGCCGGGCGGCCCGTCAATTGCGCGCGCAGGCCGGCTACTTCCTCCTCCAGCGCCAGGGTGTGCGCATCCACCGACACCAGCCGCTCCGCGAGCGACACGGCGCGGCGGCGCATCTCGTCGTGCATCGCTCAGGCGCTCCGCTCGTAGTCGAGCACCGCCGCCACCGTCGCTTCCAGCGCCACGCGCGGGCGCCAGCCCGTGGCGCTGGCCAGCTTGTCGGTGCGGCCCCAGATCGCCGGCTCGTCGGACGGACGCAGCAGCGCCGGGTCGGGGTTTGTGGTCAGCCGCACGCCGGCGAGCCGTTCCAGGATCGGCACGAGCTCCGCGATGCGCACGATCCGGTCGGCGCAGATATTGTATGCTTCTCCCGGTGCCCCGCGTTCCGCCAGCAGCAGCAGTGCGTCCACGAGATCGCGCACATCCAGAATCGCGCGCCGGGTTTCCAGATTGCCGACCCGCAGCGCACCCGAGTCGCCGAGACGAGCGATCTCCGTCACCCGGCGGCAAAAATCGCTGACCACATCGTTCTGCTTGCGCGGCCCGGTGCAGTTGAAAATGCGCGCCCGGATGCAGCGGATGCGCTCGTTGCGCCAGTACTGGAACGCCAGAAGGTCTTGCCCGACCTTGCTTACGCCATAGGGGTGCAGCGGCAGCAGTGGCGCGTCCTCGTCCACTGGCAGGCGGTCCGCGGTCAGGCTCGCGCCGTACTCAGCGGACGAGCACGCGACCACCACCATCGGATCGTACGCCGCATCCAAATCCGCGCGCACGTGTCGCACTGCCTCGAACACGTTGAGCGTGCCAAGGACGTTCACCTCCAGTGTCTCCCATGGATTGCTCCAGGACTGCACCGGCAGGCTTTGGGCGGCCAGGTGAAAGATCGTGTCGGGACGATGGCGGGCGACGACGCGGCGCACCGGTTCGGCGTAGCGCACGTCCAGTTCCTGCAGCGGGAAACGCGCGATGTCGGCAAACTGGATGGTGGGCCGGTAGTAGGTGCCCAAAACTTCGGCGCGGTCCGCCGCAAGCCGCTCCAGCAGATGCGAGCCCACCATGCCCGCCGCCCCCGTTATCAGAACCCCCGACATTCAAGAACCGTCCCGCTGCAGCGACGTGGCGTCATAGCGCCCGATTGGCCTTCGCGCCTACAAGGCCGTATGCACCACGTTGTCGGCGACATGCATTTGGCGTACGATGGAACCGTCGACGGCTGGTGCTGGTCGCCGCAACGGCCCGCCGCACGCCTGACGGTGGACATCCTGATCGACGAGCGCGTGGTCGTGAGCGGGGAGGCAGCCGGCTTTCGCATCGACCTCGAGGCGGCCGGAATCGGTGACGGGCGGCACGCCTTTGCGCTGCGGCTGCCGCAAGGCTCCCTGGGCGGCGGTGCATCCTGCTTGGTTTCGGGGCGCGAGCGCGTCAGTTCCGTGGTGTTCGGCCGCCGCCTGCACGAGCCTGCGCCGGGGCCGGAGGAACCAGGCATCGTGCAACTGCGTACCGAACTGTCCGCCGCCTCGGCGGCTTTGGCAGTGCTGCCGAGGGCACGCGGACCGGCAACGGCGTCGCATCGACTCCGCCAGGCGGCGGGGGAGCTGGCGATGGTCCTGCGCAACCCGGGCGGCCCCGTGGCCGCCGCCCGCGCCTTGCTGGCGCGACACCCGCACATCGATTTGGGCATTTCCCCCGTGCCTGCGGCGAGTTTGGTGGTTTGGGCGCAGGACGCGCCTTCGGCGCAGCATGCGCTGCAGGCCATCGCGCCGGTCGCGCGGAGAACTCGGGGCAGAGGTGCTGCTCTGCCATCCTGGCGAGGATGCCAGGATGGTGCTGCTTCCGTCGGTGACGCGGGGACTGGTGCTGGTGCATGGGCCAGCTCTCTCGCCGATCCTGGCACTGGCGGCGGCGGCGCGGCAGGCGCGGACGCCGTGGCTCCTGCCAGTCGACCCGGCGGTGGACGATCTCTCCGCATCGGGTATCGCCGAGCTTTTGGTCCAACTGAACACGGCCGATTTCGAATTGGCACTGCCGGCCGGAGTCGTCGACGCCGAGCCTGGCCGGACCCGGCGGCTGGCCGCAACCGCGCGGCTCGGGCTTCTGGCCGCGGTCCGGCCGGCCTTGGCAACCGCAGCCGCGGATCAGGCGAGGCCGGAATTTTTGCGGTCGCTGGCGCACCTTGCCGCGCGCCGCAAGGGATGGGCCGTCGTAGACGAGCCGTGGCCGGCACTCGCTTGACCACCCCGATGCCCAACCCTAGTCCGGCCGAGGTTTTTCGGCAGTTTGACGGCATGGTCGACTCCGGCCTGCATCTGCGCTTTCCGGCGACCGGATTCATCTCGCTGGCCGAGTACATCGAATACTGCGACCGCAAGCGCGCAGAGTTGGACGCGCAGGCCTATGCCGAGCATCGTCTGATCGAAGGGCAGACGATGCTGCGTCAGGAGGCGACCTGCGCACCCTGCCTGCGGCGGACCGTGCTCACGTCAAGAATCCAGGCGGGGCGGGCGCCTGACTGGCCACACGAGCAGGTGTGCGATTGCGAGGACCGCCTGAACGGTTTTTCCCGTGCCCTGCTGCATGCGGCGGAGACCGTGGGCGACCTGAAAACCTGGTCGCGGCTGCTGCTGTTCGGCCCGTCCCTGCCGGTACATCGGCGTCTGCGGAAGCTCGCGGGTGAAACCGTGCTTATGCCCGATCTGCCGCCCGGTTCGCGGCTTCCGGCGGAAGATGGAGCGTTTCATCTGATCGTGGCGGCCGATTGCCTGCACCGGGTCGCGGAGCTGGGCGCGCTACTGGCCGAACTGCGGCGGATTACCGCGCCCGGCGGATGCCTGCTGGCGACCGTGCCGTTCCGCTACACCGCCACGGTGACGGCGAGTGGTCGCCGGCGGCGCGCCGTCCCTGGCCTGGCGGCGACCGAACTGCACGCCATCGGGTGGGATTTCTTGGGACTGCTGCGCGCGTCCGGCTGGGCGCAGGCCGAAATGCTTCGGGTCTGGAGCCGCGAACTCGGCTACCTCGGGAGCCAGAATTTTTTCGTGCGGGTGCTTGCGTGATCGATGCCGAGCCACGCGTGGCACGGGCGCGGGCGCCGCTGCGGCTTGGCTTGGCGGGCGGCGGGACGGATCTGAGCCCGTATTGCGACGAGTACGGCGGCGCGGTGCTGAACTGCACCATCGACCGCTACGCCTATGCGTTCATCGAGAACTCGGCCGACGAGAATATCCGGTTTTCCGCCCGCGACCTGATGATCGAGGAAAGCTTTGCGCCGGCTGATGCGGGCCTGGCCGCGGCACGGCTGGCGATCCACGCCGGTGTGTATAGGCGGATGTGTTCGCAGTTTGCCGGCGGCACGATGCGGGCGCTGCATATCACTACCTATGTCGACGCGCCGGCCGGCTCCGGGCTCGGGTCCAGCTCGGCCCTGGTAGTGGCGCTGGTGGAAGCGTTCCGCGCCTGGCTGGGCCTGCCGCTCGGCTTGTACGACGTGGCGCATCTCGCGTTCGAGATCGAGCGCATCGATCTGGGGCTGGCGGGGGGCAAGCAGGACCAGTACGCGGCGGCTTTCGGCGGTGCCAATTTCATCGAGTTTTTGGCCCACGACCGGGTGATCGTGAACCCGCTGCGGGTGCCGAGAGGCACGCTGAACGAGCTGGAGGCGTCGCTGGTCACCTGCTTCTCCGGAATTTCACGCCGCAGCGAGGCGATCATCGTGGAACAGCAGCGGCGCATGCTGGGCCATAGCGCCGAGGCGATCGAAAGCCTGCACCGGCTGAAGGCGGACGCGATCGAGATGAAACAGGCGCTGTTGCGTGGCGAGATCCGGCACATGGCCGAAATCCTGAACCGCTCCTGGGCGGCGAAGAAACGCACGGCGGACGGCATCAGCAGCGATGCCATCGATTCGCTGTACGAAACCGCGCTGGCGCATGGCGCGCTGGCCGGAAAGGTCTCGGGCGCCGGCGGCGGCGGCTTCATCATTTTCATCGTCCCGCCGCAGCTGCGCGCGGGACTGATCCGCAGCCTGAACGAGGGCGGTGCGACGGCGAGCGCCGCGCATTTCACCACCGAAGGGGCGGAGAGCTGGATTCCGTCTATTCCCGCTGCTTCCGCTCGATGAACAGGTAGAGATTCGAGCTGAGCGGCCCGAGCCGCAGGCCAGTCCTGCCGATCTTGCCGCCGTCGGGCCAGAGGGCGCGCAGCCGTTTGTGCGTCATCAAAATCAGATTTTCGGGTTCTGCCCATGCCATCTTGCCGGTCACGCGGCAAGCGATCCGAAACGAGGAATCGGTCCAGTGCAGCAACGGAATCCCCGTGTGGTGCTCCACCGGAAAGTAGCGGTGCGGCACGCTGACGAACACCCGGCGGGCGACCCGGGCCAGTTCCGCGAGAAAGGCACGCTGGCCTGCTTCGCTGCCCACGTGTTCCAGCACGGCGTTGCTCGCGGCGATATCAAAACTCTGGTCGGCGAACGGCAATTTTGCCCCGGCCTCGATCCGCGTATAGGCTGTGCGCGGGAAAGTCGCGCGAAACGCGGTGCCTTCGCCCAGGCCCGCCGCAGTGATGCGCTCCGGATGCGGATACATCCGCTCCAGATGGTTGGCGGCCTCGCCCACCACGTCCGACACGCCCACGTCCAGCACCGCGCTGGCGCGATCCGCCCGCGTGAGTTTCAGGAAATCGCGGTAGATTTCGTCGCGCGCACGCGCGGTCAGCCGCTCGGCCAGCGAGCCGGGCGTGGCGACCTCGTAGTAACGGCGGTCACGCTGGATTTCGTGCTTCGGGTCCAAACAAACTCCTAGGCTCCTCATCGATACGCCTCGTGCTCAGGGGAGGGCCTCCCCGATCGGATACCAACACTCTCGGTACTGCGAGCGGCTCAAAACGGTGTCCTTCCGCGGGCTCAGGAGGGTCGGCCCTCGTCGACGCGGGAGCCTGCTGGGACAGCTTGGGGAGTTCTGAAAATGGACCGCAGTGGCCGCTTTATTGTGCTTTCTCCCAGATGTGCCGGTGTCATTCTGAATGCAAAAGCCACCACCTGCATTCTCGGCACCAGAGCATGTAGGCGCGAGTGGAACCGATTTGCCGTAGGCTTCTAGCCAAGATAGTACCGCTTGACCAATGTGGTCAGCACAACGGTCGGTGTTACAGCAGTAAGCAAGAGCAGGGCCGCGACGCTCGGTGGCCTGACCCACCTCGTCCATCGGCCTAGGTTTGGAAGTCCAAGCGCAAGCACCGGCAACACCGGCAGGAAATAACGTCCCTGCACGCCTTCCACGAGATTTTCTCCGGGCGAGCTCCAGCCAATGTACAAGGCCAGAAAGGCCAACACGATGGCTCCGAGCGAGCACAGCAGCGCCAGCCAGCGAGAGACCCAGCGCCGCCCCGGTTCAGGTGCCGCGGCACAGAGCAATGAGGCGGCCAGAACGGACCAGGCGGCAACATAGAACGCACCGGGCAGAGCGGTGTCCAGCCACCCCAGAACGCCGACCATGCTGGTCAGATAGTCGTGCCCAAGAACACGGAAGCTAAGCGCCATCGCGCGGACAAACAGCCAGGGATCGTGCAGCAGGGCAGCCTCCTGCACTCCTGGATCGGCGTGATTCATCGGCGTGCTGATTCGCGTAAGGCTGTACAGAGTCCATGCGAGCGAGGCGGTCACGAGACAAGCCGTCAAAGCGACGGCGGCGCGGCGGCGGGAGCGTGGAAGCATCAGGGGGATAAGACCCAAGGGCAGGTTCGACGGGCGCGCCGTCATCACCGCAAGCAAGCTGATCGCTAGCGCCGCCAGCGGGCCGGCCCGGAGCGGCGCCTCCGGCCGGCTGCGGGCGCGGTCAAGCAGCGCCGCGGCCAGGCAGCAGGCCGGGATCAGCAACCCGTCCTGGCTCGCCGAGGCGGCAAGCGACAGGCTCATCGGCAGTGCCATAACGGCCAGCAGAGCCAACCGGATGCGTCGGGCGGCGGCCAGAGCCCCAGCTCCGACCGCCGCCGCGGCGACCAGGTTGAACAGACGCATCAGCCGCAGCGTCGCCACCACGTGCATGCGCCCCGCTCGGCCGATCCACACGGCGGGAACCATCGGAGCATAGAGGAGCGGCGGATAGAGGGCAGTATTGGGAAACAACATGGGGCCCGGAGCGCCCCAGCGCACTGCGCCCGCCGCTTGTTCCAAGGCGTGGTTGTCCTTGGTTTCCGGATGAAACGGCAAAGCCATCATCCGGCTTTGCGAAACTCCGATCGCATTATCGCTGACCCCGCCAGCGGCGGGAGGTACGCGCCGACCCACAAGCTGCCCCAGCGCGATCTGCACGGCGCGCGCCGCATGCGCCGGTTCGTCCGGACTCTGCCAGGGCGGCACGACCCACACCAAGACGCTGCCGAACAGCACGGCCCAACAGAAATAAAGCCCTGGCAGTAACTGCTCGGTCCGCTCGCCGGCAGCCTTGATCCAGGATCGCCACTCGTGCGACCGCTCGCCGTTCCTTCTGCGACCACAGCCTGATTTGGCGTCCCCAGGCGATACGGTTACGCTCCCGGAGAGTTGTGGCATGTCACGCTGGCCGGGAAAGCAGCGTCGGGTCAGGCGGCTGCGACATGGCGCGCGCGGGCCCCGTAGGTCTTCGGGAGCTGGCTCGCGAACTCCTGCACGAACTCGTCCATTCCGGACTCGTCCGGAACCGGCGGCGTGAGTGCGTGGTCGATATACGCCGCCGCGTTCGGAGCTGAAACGACCCGTTTCATGATGCTTCGATAGCGGCGTGCCAGGGCCAGCCAGCGCCACAGGACGACCGACGCGTCCAGCGCGCGCCCTGGGTAGAACAGCAGCGGGTTGATCACGTCCATCCCGTGCCGGCGCTGGGTGCGGACTTTTCGCCGCACAAACCCGAACTGCAACGGGTGCACCCCCTCGATACGGGACGCACCGGAGAAGATCGTGAGTGCGTCGGCGACCTTGCGCGGGTTGAGCCCGCTGGCGACGGCTCGGCGCAGCACGGTCTCGACATGCAGGTCGGTGTAGTACCTGTCCCCAGGCGCGGCGGTACACCCCGGCATCGCTCCTCCGCAAACCCGTCCTCGGGCCCTGTCCTGCGATACCGGACCACATTGTTGGCTGTCAAAGACAATGGTACGAGAGCAGCGCGGCGACGGCCTCGGGCCCCGTCTCGCTATCGGCACCTTTGCCGGTCCGGCATGGCCCGCCGCCCGGGCTGGTGCGGCTGGAGTGCCACCTTGTAGAGTGCGGGGATGGCTCGCTTCGCACGCCCTCCGACCACCCAGATCGACCGCTATATCTTCCGGCAGCTGCTGATCGCCCTCTTCGCCGTCACCGGCGGACTGGTGGCGCTGATCTGGCTGACGCAGTCGCTCCGGTTCGTCGAACTGGTGGTCAATCGCGGCCTGTCGCTGTCGGTATTCCTGCAGCTCACCAGCCTGCTGATCCCCAATTTCGTGGCGGTGATCCTGCCGATCACCACGTTCGTGGTGGTGCAATTCATATACCAGCGCCTGGCCGGAGACCGGGAACTGACGGTCATGCGCGCCGCTGGGCTGTCGCCGGCCACCCTGGCGCGTCCGGCCCTGGCGCTGGCGCTGGTGTCACTGGTCGGCTGCTTCTTACTGAACATCTATGTCGTGCCGGCCAGTTTTGCCGCGTTCCGGCAGTTCCAGTTCGAGATCCGCAACCGCGTCGCCGCCTTCCTGCTGCAGGAAGGCGTGTTCACCCCGGTATCCGACGACCTGGTGGTCTATGTGCGTGCCCGCGATCCCGACGGCGCGCTGCGCGGCATTTTGGTGGATGATGCCCGCGACAAGAACAGCCACGCGACCATCCTGGCCCAGCGTGGCCGCTTGGTTGCCGGCGAGGGCGGGGAGCCGCGGGTGCTGCTGTTCAACGGCAGCCGCCAGGAGCTGGACAAGCAGACCGGGCGCCTCAACGTCCTCACTTTCGCTGAGGACGCCATCGACCTGAACAGTTCTGTGCACGAGAACGAGCAGCGGTTTCGAGACCCGGTCGAGATGTCCTTGTCCGAGCTGCTGAACCCGCCGGCCGGCCTGGTGCCCGATCGCGACTTGCCGAAGTTGACGGTAGAGGCGCACCGCCGGCTGTCCGCACCGTTCACCGCGCCGGGATTTGCCCTATTGGCATTGGTTGCCGTGCTGCGGGGCGATTTTCGCCGCCATGGCGGGCTGCTCCGGCCGCTCGGCGCGGTGCTGGCCGTTGTCGCCCTGCTGGCGGCGGGGCTCGGCTTTGCCAACTTGGCCCAGCGAATTCCGGCACTGCTGCCGCTGATATGGCTCCAGGCGGTCGCACCTGGGGTAGTCTGCGCGGCATGGCTGTTCGGTCCAGAATGGCGCGGCCGAACGCGGCCGGCCCCGGCGCTGGCCCGCGCGCAGGTGCCAGCCGGCTGAGATGGCAGTAACGCTGTCCCTCTACATCGCCCGCGTATTTGCGCTGGCGGTCGTATCCATGCTGGCCGCCCTGTCGGCGCTGGTTTCGCTGTTCGATTTCATCGAGCTGCTGCGCCGCGCCGCCACCCGGCCGGATGCGGATTTCGCCCTGGTCCTGCAGATCGCGGCCCTGCGCTGGCCCTGGATCGTCATGGAGATCCTGCCGTTTGCAGTGCTGTTGGGCGGCATTCTGGCATTCTGGCGGCTCACGCGTTCCTCCGAACTGATCGTGGCACGGGCGTCGGGCGTCTCGGCCTGGCACTTTTTGGCGGCACCGGTCCTGGTGGCCATCCTGCTGGGCGCTTTCGCCACGGCGGCGATCAGTCCGATCTCGGCAGTGATGCGCGCGCGTGCCGAGGCGCTGGACAACACCTATTTGCGCGTCGGCGGCGGTCCGCTTTCGCTCGCCGGCGGCCAGCTTTGGCTGCGCCAGTCCGATCACGCGATCGACCGCCGCGGGGTTGCGATCTTGCACGCCGAGCGGGTGAATCTGGACGGAAATCTGCTGGACGCTCACGACGTGAGCGTGTTCCGTCTCGCGGGTAATGACGAATTGCTGCAACGCGTCGAGGCGCGCTCGGCCGAACTCGGACGCGGCCACTGGCTGCTGCAGGATGCGCGCACCCTGACCCCTGGCCACCTTCCGGACCCGCCGGTGCAGATCAGCCTGCCCACCGATCTCACCGTGGCGCGCGTGCAGGAGAGCTTTGCCCCGCCGGACACGCTGTCGGTTTGGGCGTTGCCCGGCTTCATCGGGCTGCTGGAGCACTCCGGGTTTTCCGCGGTCCGCCATCGGCTGCACTTGCAATCGCTGCTGGCGTTGCCGCTGCTGTGCGGCACGATGTGCCTGCTGGCGGCCGGGTTTTCCATGCGCTCGACCCGCCGCGGCGGCGTGGCGCAGATGATCGGCAGCGGCGTCACCGCCGGGTTTGCCCTGTTCGTCATCTCCAAGCTGGCGGCAGAGTTCGGCGAGTTCAGGCGTGCTGCCGCCGTTACTGGCCGCCTGGGCGCCGGCCGCCTCCGGCCTGCTGTTGGCGGTCGCCCTGTTGCTGCATCTGGAAGACGGCTGATGCGGCGCCCGCTGCGCCATGCCGCTCTGCCCGGGATCGCGGGCGTGGTGATCGCGGGCGCGGTCCTGGCGTCGATGGGCGCACGCGCGCAATTCGCTGGCCTCCTCGGCGGCGGTCACGGCCAGCCGGTGCAACGCGATCAGCCGGTGTTCTACCAGGCCGACTCGGCGCAATACGACCGCGACAGGGGCTTGGTCACGCTGGCCGGGCGTGTAGAAATCTGGCAGGGCGATCGCGTGCTCCGCGCGGATCGGGTGACGTATGACCGCAACACCGGGGTGGTCGCCGCCAGCGGTCATGTGGCCCTGGTCGAGCCGGACGGGCAGGTGCTGTTCAGCGACTATGCCGAATTGTCGGGCGGCATGAAGCAAGGCGTGCTGCGCAACCTGACGTCGCAACTGGCCGAGAACGGCAAGCTCGCGGCCAACGGCGGACGACGCACCAACGGCGACATCAATGAGCTGAGTCGCGCGGTCTATTCGACCTGCAACCTCTGCAAGAAAAATCCGAACGCATCGCCTCTGTGGGACCTGCGGGCCCGCTCCGCGGTGCAGGACACGGTGAACAAGCGTATCGAGTATCGCGACGCCGTGCTGGACTTCTACGGCGTGCCGGTAGCGTGGTTCCCCTATTTCACGCACGCGGATCCGTCCGTGAAACGAGCTAGCGGATTTCTGGTGCCGTCACTGGGAGAGGCGAGCCATCTCGGACCTGTACGTCGCGCTACCGTATTTCTGGGCCATCGACGGCCAGCAGGATCTCACGTTGACCCCCGAAGTGGCGGCGAAATCCGGCCCGGAGCTGGATGCCCTTTACCGCCGACGCTTCAACAACGGCGAGGTACGCATCGACGGCAGCGCGGCCTATGACAACAAGGCGCTCCAGTGGTCGGTCTTCTCGCACGGCCAGTTCGCCTGGAACGACGAGTGGCGCTACGGGTTCGATATCAATCGCGCCAGCTCCACCGCCTACCTGACCGACTTCAAGATCGGCGGCGGCATCACCGACCTGCTCAGCAGCCAGGTCTATTTGGAAGGTTTTGGCCAGGGCGCCTACTCGCGGCTGGACGCACGCGCCTATCAGGGCTTGTCCTCGCGCTATGTCTCCGCCCAGCTCCCGTACGTGCTGCCGCGCTACGAATACAGTTTCGTGGGCGAGCCGGACGCCTTGGGCGGCAGGCTAGCGGTGGATGCCGGGGCGTTCAACGTGGTGCGCGACCAGGGCACCAACACGAAGCGCGCCAGTCTCCAGCTGAACTGGGAGCGGCCGGCCACCGGCGAACTCGGCGAACTGTACAAGCTGATTCTGCACGTGGACAGCGCCGTCTACGACGCCCATGGGCTCGACCGGCAGCCGAGCTGGGGGCCGGTCGACAGCGCCAGCACCGCACAGGCGATGCCGGATGCGGCGCTGCAGATGCGATGGCCGTTCTGGCGCGATGCCGGAAGCTGGGGCAGCCAGGTGATCGAGCCTGAGGTGCAGGTCATCGCCTCACCCTTCGGCTCCAGCTACGGTATCCGCACCAACTCCAACGGCACGAACTATCTGAACACGCTGGTGCCGAACGAGGACAGTTTTGGTGTCGAGTTTACCGACGCCAACCTTTTCAGTCTTAACCGCTTCCCGGGCATCGACCGGCTGGAAGGCGGCCCGCGCGCCGCGGCTGCACTACGCGGCTCCTGGTACTTCCCCGATGGCGCCGTGATCGACGGGCTGGTCGGTCAGTCCTATCGGCTTCGCAAGGATTCGGCCTTCCCGAACGGGACCGGGCTGGAGAACACGGTCTCGGACGTGGTCACCCGGCTGACGTTCACCCCCAACAAGTATCTGGACCTGACCGGACGCATGCGGTTCGATCATCGCAACTGGGACGTGCGCTATGCCGACGGCATCGCCTCCGGCGGTCCGGCCTGGCTACGGCTCAGTGCCGGCTACATTTTCGAAGCCGTAAACCCCATCAACTACTATACCGTGCCGCCTACCGGCACATTTCCGGGGCCGCCCCGCAACGAGGTGACCGTGGGCGCGAACACGTCCTTCGGCCATTACCGTTTCAGCGCCTTCGCCCGGCGGGACATACAGCTGGGCAAGATGGTGCAGACCGGCTTGACCGGCGCATACGAGGATGAGTGCTTCGTCTTCAGCGGAAACTTTTTCCGCCGCTATACCTCGCTCAACAACGACAGCGGCGCCAGCACGTTTCTGTTCCAGATAACGCTGAAGACGGTCGGCACGTTCGGCTATCACGCGTTCTGAGGACGGCGCCCACGGAGCCGCGGACCCAAGGAGTAGCAGCTGTATGCCCAATAATTCGCCGTTGTCGTTCCAGGCCCGGTGGGCCGCTTGCGCCCTGTGCGTGGCTGTATGCGCCGCCACTCCCGGCGTAGGCGCGCCAGCGGCCCCCCCGGCCGGCAGCGCGCGTGAACCGGCGGTGACGTCCACAGTGCTTCCCGAGAGCTCCATTGTTGCGGTGGTCAACGGGGACGTGATCAGCCGCGACGACGTCGACAACCGCAGGCGGCTGTTTGCGCTGTCCACCGGCTTGCCGACCAGCCCCGACGTGCTGGCAAGGCTGACCCCCCAAATCACCAAGCAGCTGATCGACGAAAAATTGCGGCTGCAGGAAATCCAGCGCCGTCGAATCGCCGTCAGCGATCAGGACATCGCGCACGCAATCACCGACGTGGAGCAACGCAACGGCATGCCGCCCGGCATGCTCCGCCACAAACTGGCCGCTGACGGCGTCGAAATGCTCACGCTGATCGATCAGATCCGGGTGCAGATTGGCTGGACACGGGTGCTGCGGGAAGTGCTCGGCCCACAGGCCGAAGTAAGTGCGGCGGACGTTGCCGAGCGGGAGGCGCTGCTGAAATCGGAGATCGGCCAGCCGCAGTTCCGCATCGGCGAGATCTTCATCCCGATCGAGTCACCGCAGGCCGCCGAGGGAGCCCAGAAATTTGCCGACGTGGTAATCGGCCAGCTGCGCGAGGGCGCGCCGTTCGCGGTGGCCGCCGCGCAGTTCAGCCAGAGCCAGACCGCCCTGCAGGGTGGCGACCTAGGCTGGGTTCAAGCCGACAAACTCGACCCGGCGGTGGTCAAAGTTCTTGACGAGATGCCGGTGGGGGCCATCAGCAACCCGATCCGGGTGCCGGGCGGGCTCGACATCGTGACGCTGCACGGCAAGCGCGTGGCTGGGCAGGACACCACCGAAATGCTTTCCGTCCGCCAGGCGTTCATTCCGTTCACCGCGCGGCTGAACCCGCAGGCACCGACCGAGCAGCAGAAGCAAGCACTGGAGCAGGCAAAGAAGCTGTCCGCCTCGGCCACCAGCTGCGATGCGATCGAGGCCGCCGAAAAAGAGTTTGGCAGCGGCCGCCCGGCGGACCCCGGACCGTTGCAGCTCGAAAACCTGGCACCGCCGTTGCGGGCGGTGGTGGAGAAGCTGCAGCCCGGCCGCGCCAGCCCGCCGCTGGTCGCCGAGGACGGCATTGCGGTGATGATGCTGTGCTCGCGCGAAACCAGAACCGCTGGGCTGCCCGGCAAGAACGAGATCGTCGAGCAAATTCTGAACGAGCGGATCGAGCGCGCATCGCGGCAGTTGCAGCGTGATCTCGAGCGGCGGGCCGTCATCGAGCAGCGGGCCTGATACAACCCCCGTCCCGCCCGAAACTGCGCGAAGTGATTGCGCGGCACGGGCTGGATGCACGCCGATCATTGGGCCAGCATTTCCTGCTCGACGCCAATCTGTGCGCTCGCGTAGCCCGTCAAGCCGGCAATCTGGCAGGTCGCCACGTGGTAGAGGTCGGGCCGGGACCGGGCGGCCTGACACGTGCGCTGCTCGATACTGCGGCAGCTTCGATCACCGCCGTGGAGGTCGACGCACGCGCGGTAGGCGCGATTGAGGAATTGGCACTGGAGGCCGCGGGGCGGCTGCGGATCGTGCAGGCGGATGCGCTGGCGCTCGACTTGGCTTCCCTGGTCCCTGCTCCGCGCAGCATCGTCGCGAACCTGCCGTACAACATCGCCTCGCCGCTACTGGTGCGCTGGTTGCGGCAGGCGACATGTTGGGAGCGGCTCACGCTGATGTTCCAGCAGGAGGTGGCGGAGCGTATTTGTGCCGCACCCGACACCGCGGACTATGGCCGACTGTCGGTGCTGGCACAGTATACCTGTGCCGTGGATTTGTCGTTTCGCGTCCCGCCCGGAGCCTTTGTGCCGCCGCCGAAAGTCTGGTCAGCGGTGGTGACGTTGAGGCCACACGAAAGTCAGCCGTCGGCGGCGCAGGTGGCTGCGATGGAGGGGGTAACGGCGGCGGCGTTCGGGCAGCGGCGAAAAATGCTGCGTACATCGCTGCGCCCGCTTGGCGGCGAGGCGCTGCTGACGCGCGCCGGCATCGTAGGGGAGCGCCGGGCGGAGACGCTGAGCGTTCAGGAATTCGCCGCTTTGGCGGCCGTGGTCGCGAGATGACGCGCGGAGCGCGGGCAGACCAGGTGCTGGTGGAGCGCGGCTTTGCAGAAAGCCGCAGCCGTGCCCAAGCATTGATCTTGGCCGGACTTGTTTTTTCTGGCGAACGCCGCGTGGAAAAAGCCGGGGAGATCGTGGCGGACGGGACCACGATCACCGTGCGGGGCCAAAACCATCCATGGGTGTCGCGCGGCGGGGTGAAACTGGCCCATGCATTGGATGTATTTGGGCTCGATCCGGCGGGGCGTGTTTGTCTGGACATCGGCGCCTCCACGGGTGGCTTTACAGACGTTTTGCTTTCGCGTGGTGCGGTACGGGTGCATGCCGTCGACGTAGGCCACGGGCAGCTCGCCTGGAAGCTGCGCCAGGATGCGCGCGTGATCGTGCACGAGCGAACCAATGCGCGCTACCTCGACGAAGCGGCGATGGGAGAGCGCGTGACCGCGTTGGTGTGCGACGCGAGTTTCATTGGATTGCGCACTGTGTTGCCGGCGCCGTTGGCGCTGTGCGCGCCGGGCGCCTGGGCTGTGGCGTTGATAAAACCGCAATTCGAGGCGGGGCCGGGCGCGGTGGGCAAGCACGGCGTCGTGCGCGACGCCGATACGCATCTGCAGGTGTGCGAGATGGTGCGCACATGGTGGAACGGCCTGCCGGGCTGGGCGGTGCTGGGCATCGAGGAGAGCCCGATCACCGGCCCGGAGGGGAACCGCGAGTTCTTGATCAGCGCCCATATGCAGGCGGCCTGAAGCCGAGCGGATCAACCAGGCTGTGCCTTGCCGACGGCTCGACTTGTATTACTCAGTGACCACGATCGCCCAGACGGCGTCATGCCGGAACACGACGACCTTGCTGCAAGCTCAGCAGATCGGCCGAACTCTCAACCGGAGTTCTGCGGGGCTAGTTGATCGACAATGGGGCTCGGCTTGCCAAGCCACTCCGGATGCTCCGCCGTGCTGTCGAAGCGCGCGGAGGTCTTGAACAGCTCGTAACGACCCGTGGGCGCCGCTTGCGCCGTTTTGTCCAAAATCGCCTGCACCGCCTGCGCGTCCATCGGCTTGAAGGTTTTTGCGGCTTCAAACGCCTGGTCGAGCGCCCGCTGGTTGTCGATCCCGGTGATCACCACAGAGGTCGGCAGGTTCAGTGCGTAATGCAGGCACTCCATCGGCTGCACGAGGCCGGATTTCAGGATCACGCCATCGGCGCCGCCGAACGGCTTCATCGTCTGCACCGCCACGCCTTCGCGCAGCGCCACCGGCATCACCAGGCGCGCAAAGCTGCGGAAATTGCCGTCCATGACGTTGCTGGGGTGCAGCACCGCATCGAAGTGGAACCCATGCTGACGTGCCA
The DNA here is from genome assembly GCA_963822705.1 of uncultured Pseudomonadota bacterium. Classification (GTDB taxonomy): domain Bacteria; phylum Pseudomonadota; class Alphaproteobacteria; order Acetobacterales; family Acetobacteraceae; genus CAVRQM01. The sequence goes on along the minus strand of CAWGIX010000010.1, from coordinate 251,255 downwards.
CGGCCAGCATGTACAAGTGGATGTGCGGGTCCTTGTGGCCGGTGAAACCGATAAACCGGATCTTGCCCGCTTTGCGCGCCTCCAGCGCCGCCTCGATGGCGCCGCCCTCGGCAAACACCCGGTCGGGGTCTTCCCAGCGGATCGTCTCATGGATCTGCCACAGATCGAGATGGTCGGTACGCAGGCGCAGCAGCGAATCCTCGAGCTGGCGCTGCGCGGTCGAAGCGTCGCGACCGTCGACCTTGGACATAAGGAACACGCGGCTGCGATAGTTGCCCTGTTGCAGGGCCACGCCCATCCGCTCTTCGCTGAGGCCCTTGTTGTAGTCCCAGGAATTGTCCATGAAATTGATGCCGCGATCGATCGCCTGCTGGCAAAGCCGGATCGACTCGGCCTCGGCAATGCCGGGCTTGGCGAAGTGGGACCCGCCGAACCCGATGGCCGAGACCGTCTCGCCCGTGTTGCCGAATCGCCGAAAAAGCATCTCGCCGCGCAACTCGCCCGCGTCGGTCAGTTCCGGCAAAGGCGGGAGCGGCTGGTTTTCCGGGTCCTGCTCCTGGGCGTGCGCGGAAGCACTGGCCCCGACCGCCAGGGTCCCGACAGCGGCGGTTTTCAGAAGATCACGGCGCTGCATGGCGGTGCTCCGGGAAAGCGCGGACAATGAGGCGGCCCGGCGGGGCGTGCGAGTCAGAACTCCGTGTGGTTGCTCACGCTCAGGTCAACGGGCGTCCCTGCACCCTCGATCTGGGTACGTGCGGCATCAATGCCCGCCAGAACCTCATCGATGTCCTGGTCGGTTAGCTCGCGTCCGAAGCTTGCATCCCTCCCGGTCACCCGGTCGATGATCTTGTCGCCGAGCGTGCTCTGGAAGTGGCCCGGCTCCCAGTACCACCGCATCTCGGTATGGGTGTCGCCCGCAGCGGGCACACGCTCTGTCGTGAAGGCATTGTATCCGGAAAAGTCAACAATCCGGATCAGACCGGCGGGCCGCGGCCGCGGCCCGGAGCGTCACTAGGCAGGCCTCGGTACGGGCACCCCGATGCAACCGGCTCATCCAGGCAGCTGGGATGATGCGCAGGGCATCGGCCTTGTCTGTGCCGGTCAGGTTCGGCCCCCAAACCTCGCCGCTTGCGGCGCGGAACCCGGTTGCCACTCGAAGCTGCGCACTTGGTCGCACTACTCGCCTTGCGATCTATTCCTAATGAAGCCCCGGTTTTGGCTATCCACGAGCACGGATAATCCGGCTTGGTGTTATGCAGGCCCCAGCCTTACGTTTCGGCCGATATGCCGGTGCCGGGTGCTACCGCACGGCGCTCGCCGAACCAGTGAGGCCTTGTAGATGTCGACCATCAAGCCAATCGCCCGTCTGCTGGAGACCGCGCAGCGGCCGTTTGAGGACGCGGTCGCAATGCCGCCGGATGTCTACACCAGCGCCGAGTTTTTGGAGCGAGAACTGAAGGATATCTTTGCTCACGAATGGATCTGCGCCGGGCGGGTGAGCACCCTGGCCAAGCCCGGCGATTTCATCACTTACGAACTGGCCGGCCAGCCGGTTGTGATCGTCCGCGGTCGCGATGGCACCCTGAACGCCATGTCGAACGTCTGCCGCCACCGGATGTCCACCCTGCTGGAAGGTTCCGGTCATGTCCGTTACATCGTCTGTCCCTATCATGCCTGGACGTACAACCTGGATGGGAGTCTGCGAGACGCCCCGCTGATGAAACAGACCACCGGCTTCTGCAAGGAAGACTACAGGCTCCCGAGAATCCGCTGCGAGGAGTGGCTTGGCTGGATCTATATCACGATGAACGCGGACATAGCTTCTGTTGCCGAAAGACTTAAGCCGTTGGAGGATCTGATCGCGCCATACGGGATGGAGAACTACGTCGAGTGTTTTCATGAAACTCATGTTTGGAACACGAATTGGAAGGTTCTGGCCGAGAATTTCATGGAGAGCTACCATCTTCCGGTATGCCACTGGGCGACCGTTGGACCGTATTCGAAACTGGAAGAGATGGTCTGCCCGCCGGGACTGGCCACTTTCAATTATCACTGGATCATCAAGGATGCCAACCTGGCGATCGGTAACGCGCATCCCGACAATACCCGGCTGGTGGGCGACCGGCGCAAGACGACCGCGCTACTGGCGATCTATCCCAGTCACCTCATCACGCTTACCCCGGGCTATTTTTGGTACCTGTCCTTGCACGCAAAGGGCACCGGCCAGGTGCACATTACGTACGGAGGCGGACTGTCACCAGAATTCCTGGCCGATCCCAACCGGGAAGAGTACGTGGGCACCTTGAAGACCCTGCTGGATCGGGTGAATTTGGAAGATCGAGGATGCACCGAAAAAGTGTATCGTGGACTGAACGCCGATGCCGCCAAGCCTGGACACCTGTCGTATCTTGAACGCCCGATCTACGATTTCATGCAGTATCTGGCGGAGCGTACCGCCGGCTTCCAGCGGCGGTTCCCATTTCCTCAGACTGAGGCTTGCCGATAGTGCCGGATCTCGACCACATGAGGGCGGAACTCGCCCGGGTGGCGCGCCTGACGGAATCGGAGGCGCAGTGCCTGCCCGGCCACTTCTATACCGACCCCTCATATTTTGCCCACGAGGTCGATGAGGTTCTGGAACGGGAATGGCACTGCCTGGGCCGGTCGGACGAGGTACCCGAGGCGGGCAGCTATTTTGTCACGACGCTTTTGCAGGAGAGCTTGCTCGTCGTTCGCGGCGAGGATGGCAACGTCCGCGTGCTGTCAAACCTATGCCGTCACCGCGGCATGCCGATCGCCCAAAACTCCGGGAAAGTCCAGTGGTTCGTCTGTCCCTACCACGGGTGGACCTACGATGATCAGGGAGTCCTGGCCAACGCGCCGCGCATGCGCGACAAGGGCGTGACGTCGGCGACATGCCGCCTGCCCGAATTGCGCAGCGAGGTCTGGAACGGGTTTGTCTACGTCAATCTCGACCCGGAGGCTACTCCTCTCGCTCCACGGGTGCAGAAGCTGGAGACACTGCTGAGGAACTACCGAACGCAGGACATGCGGATCGTGCATGTCGGCGAGGAGGACTGGCGCACGAACTGGAAGTGCCTGGTGGAGAATTTTATGGAGGCCTACCACCTATCGGTCGTGCATCCCGAAACGCTGCATCCCTATACGCCAACCGGGCTTAGTCGAAAGTCTTTGGCGGACCAAGCTTTCACCAGCTACTGCGCGAACTACCCGAACAACATCCCGTCGCGAGGAACCGGTGCGGTGGGCCTCACCTCCGACGAGCGCAAGCGCTCCACTCTGTTCTGCGTATTTCCTACCCAGGTGGTGAGTCAGGCCGCCAGTATGCTCGTCTCATTTTCGCTGCAACCCGTTGCCGTGGATCGGGTGCACGTCCGCTGGACTGTATCGGTGTACGGAGACGACCTGAAGCCAGAGGTCATTGAGCAGCGAATTGCGCTGTGGAATGAGGTAAATCGGGAAGACCGCGAAAAACTGGAAAGCATGCAGAAAGCCCTCTGTTCCCGGTTTGCGCCGTCCGGTCCCCTGGCGCCGACGGATCTCGAGGGAACCATCTGGGATTTTTACCGCTACTTAGCTCGCCGAGCCGTGAGGCGTGACGAGGCGCAGACGGGCGCGAACTATGGCAGGCGGACGGCCTGACCGGGATGTCGATCAAGAATGGCATCCAAACGCTCGAAATCCTCGACACTCTCATTGCGTTTCCGACGATCAGCCGCGACCCCAATCGTGCCCTGATCGCGTTCGTGCAAGACTTCCTGGCTCGACGGGGCGTCACGGCGGAGCTGATCCCCGCTGAGAATAGCCGCAAGGCAAACCTATTTGCTACGATCGGGCCGCCCGACGTGCCCGGGATCATGCTGTCCGGCCATACCGATGTCGTGCCGGTCGAGGGTCAGGCCTGGACCAGCGACCCTTTCAGCCTCGTGGTCCGAGACCGCAAGGCGTACGGCCGCGGCGCCGCCGACATGAAGGGGTTTCTGGCCGCGTGCCTCAGCCTGATCGACCGGGCGGTGGGCCGGACGCTCAGAACCCCCCTGCATCTCTCGTTCAGCTATGATGAGGAGTTGGGCTGTATCGGCGTTCGTTCGCTGATCGACCGCCTGGCCGCCGCGCCGTGGCGGCCGCGCTTCTGCCTGGTGGGCGAGCCGACCGAATTGCGGATTGCCATCGGGCACAAGGGCAAGCTGGCGGCGCGAGCCACGTGCTGTGGCGTGGAGGGACATTCGGCCTTGGCGCCAAGCGCGCTCAATGCGATCCATTTGGCCTGCGATTTCGTCGGTCGGCTGCGAGACCGGCAGGCTGAACTGGTCAGGAACGGTCCGCGTGACGAATCCTTCGACGTTCCATATACCACCCTCCACGCTGGGCGGATCGACGGCGGGACGGTTCTTAACATCGTCCCCAATCGCTGCATGGTGGATTTCGAGATCCGTAATGTGGCACAGGACGATGCCGGTGTCCTGCTCGATGCCATCATCGAGGATGCCGACGCAATCGCCGAGGCCGAACGGAGGCGTTTCCCACAGGCCCAGATAGACGTAGAGATTTTCAACACCTATCCCGGCCTGGCCACGCCCGCGACTGCGGAAGTGGTTACCTTCGTTCGAAAACTTGTGCAGGACCCTGCCACGCTCAAGGTCGCGTTCGGCACCGAGGGCGGGCTGTTCTCCGATCGGCTTGGCGTGCCAACCGTGGTTTGCGGACCCGGCTCCATGGCACAGGGACATAAGCCCGACGAGTACGTGTCGCTCGATCAGCTCGCCGCCTGCGACCGCATGTTGGAGCGCCTGCTAGACCAGATAGCGGTGTGACAGACTCCCGTCCCGGTCGAGCGAGCGGAGCGCGCAACGCCTCAACGAAATCTATGCAACGCCGCCAAAAGCAGTTCTTTCTTGTCCGGCGATGCCCTGACATGACGTATTTCCGAGAGCGGCTCTGGCCGGCCGCTCCGGTGCAACGGCGATCAGAGGAGCAGGCGGCATGATCCGGACCGGGGATGAGTACAAGGCGTCGATCCGCGACGGCCGCGAGATCTATGTCAACGGCGAGCGCGTCAAGGACGTGACCGCCCATCCGATGTTCAAGCCGATGGTCGATATCCGCGCCCGCGTCTACGACATGCAACACGATCCTGCGACGCGGCACATAATGACCAGCGAGCAGGACGGCGAGATCAACGCGGTTGGCAACAAGCTGCCCTTCACCCAGCAGGACTGGTGGGACAAGCGCCGCGCCACCGATGCCGTGCTGGACGATGTCGGCGGCGTCGTCACCCGGATCGGCGACGAGACGGTGGGCGAGATGTGGTCCCTGTTCGACGGGCAGGACGTGTTGAACGAGGTCGATCCACAGTTTTCGGTCAACATCCGCAACCACATCGACAGCGTATTGCATTCCGATCCTTTCCACGTATCCGCCAATACGGACCCAAAGGGCGACCGTTCCAAACCGCCGCAGGAGCAGGACCCGGACATGCTTCTGCATGTGGTCAGGGAAACCGACGCGGGCCTGGTCGTCCGGGGCGCGAAGTTCGAGACGGCGGCGGCCTACGCGAACCAGGCGTTTACCAAGCCCACCATCGCCAACTGGGGCAATGATGCCTATTCGGATTATGCCGTCGGCTTTATTTGCGACCTCGCCTCCCCGAATTTGAAATTCATTTGCCGCACTGGCTTTGCCGGACGCGCGCCGGCAGCGGATTATCCCTTGTCGAACCGGTTCGACGAGATGGACACCATGGTCATTTTCGACGATGTGCTGATCCCGTGGGAAAATGTCCTGTTCTACCGCCATACCAGGGCGGCAAGCTTCATTCGTGCCACCCTGCACCGCTATTCCGCTTTTGCGTTCGTGCAACGGACCCAGAAAATGGCGGATATGATGATCGGCGCCGCGCTGTTCAACGCGCGCCAGACCGGACTCGACAAGCAGCAGGCCGTCCAGGAAAAGCTCGCCCAGCTTGCGGTCTATCGCGAGGGCATCAATGCGCATCTGACCGCATCGATCGCCCTGGCCCAGCGCAGCCCCGGCGGCCTCATGATGCCGAATCAGTCGTTGCTTTATACCGGCCGGGTGCTCGCCGGCTCGCAGCTTCATACCATGATGCACATCGCGCGTGAGTTGTGCGGCGGCCAGATCTGCGTGACGCCGGACAGCGCATGCTTCGAGGCGCCGGAGACCAGGCCCTGGCTGGAGAAATTCTATACAGTCAACGAGGACTGGGTGGCCGAGGATCGGCGCAAGCTGCTGGCCTTTGCCCGCGACCTGCTGAACTCGGACTACGCCGGTCATCGGCTGACGTTCCAGCTATTCGCGCAATCGCCTCCATTCGCTCACCTGGCTGCCGTCTACCGGAACTTCGATTGGGACGGACCACTGGAGTTCGTGAAAAAATCCGCCGGCCTCTCGGACCGCGTTTTTGGGGTCCAGCAACCCGTACCCGGCGACCGCGCCAAAAACGATACGCTCACCACCCGTCCCCCGGAGCGAATCGCCGCAGAATGATCCGCTGAGGCACGGCACACGCTGGGATCGGACGCGGCATGGCGGACACGGAAGTATTAGGTTGCCCGGGGCTGCGGGACCGCTTTCTTGCCGGAATGGCGTCCGCCGCCTGCACCGTGAACGTGGTTACCACCGACGGTCCGGCCGGGCGGTTCGGCGTGACGGTGTCGGCCATGTCCTCGGTCTCCGCGGACACGCCCCGACCGACACTGCTGGTTTGCGTGCACCACCTCAGTCCCGCTGCGGCGGCGATCGTAAGGAACGGGGTGTTTTGCGTGAACGTGTTGCGCGACGACCAGTCCTACATCTCGGACTGCTTTGCCGGCCGCCTCAGGATGGCCGACGGAGACAAGTTCTCCTGTGCGACCTGGGCCACCCAGACCACCGGGGCGCCCCGCGTGATCGATCCGCTGGTGGCGTTCGACTGCCGGCTGGTGTCGTACCAGCAGATCGGGACGCATTACGTGTTCTTCGGGGAAGCCGAGGATCTGTTCATCAGCGCCCCTGGGTCGCCGCTGATCTATGCCAACCGTGCCTACGGTACGGCGGCGCGCCACGCCTCGCGCCCGGATCGTACGATGCGGGCCGAAACGCTGCGTATCGGGACCCTGCACACCTTCGGGCCGTACCTGGTTCCGACCCTGCTCGAACGCCTTGCCGCGCAAGGTCACGATCCGATATTGCAATTGCTGGAAGGCGACCAGCGTCGGGTGGTCGAGGGTTTGCGGGCCGGCGAGGTTGACCTTGCACTTGTCTACGATTTTGATCTCGGCGAGGGACTGGCGGTCGACCGCCTGATGGACCTACAGCCTTACGTGCTGCTCGCGCGAAAACAGTTCTCTGGCTGAGCGCGCGGCCCTGTCACTGGAGGAATTGGCCCAAAAGCCTCTCGTCCTGCTGGACGCGCCGCCCAGCGGCAGCTATTTTTTGTCGCTGTTCACGGATGCGGGCCTGGAGCCGACCGTGCGCATCAGGACTTTGTCGTTCGAAATGGTGCGTGGCCTGGTCGGTCACGGGTTTGGCTACAGCCTGCTTGCGACCAAACCTGCCTCCGCGATGTCCTACGACGGTCGCTCGTTGACCACCCGTCCACTGGCTGCCGAAACGAAACCGAGCCGTCTCGTGCTCATCACGCGGGCACAGGGAACTCTCGCGGCGGCGGCCGAAGCGTTCCGCACCACCTGCCGGGCCCTGTTCGCACGGCAGGACGCTGGCGACGGCAGTGCCCGTGTCTTCGACCTGGAGCAGATTGCATGACCATCCACACGCGCATCCGCAAATTCAATACCAAGATCACCTACCCCGAGCAGTCGCTCGACAACGATTTGTGCCAGGCCGTGGTAGCGAAGGGGACGATGGTATTCGTCCGCGGCCAGGTCGGCCAGAACCTCGAGACCTCCGAGAGCATCGCGATCGGCGACGCCGCAGCTCAGACCGAGCGGGCGATGGCTAATATCGACATGCTGCTGAAGGAAGCCGGCTCGTGCCTGGAGCATATCTGCAGGACGACCGTCTACATCATCGATCCGCGCTATCGCGAGCCGGTGTACCGCGTGATCGGCAAGTGGCTGAAGGGCGTCCATCCTGTTTCCACCGGGATCATCGTCTCGGGCCTTGCGCGCCCGGAATGGGTGGTCGAGGTTGAGGCGACGGCGGTCATTCCGGACGCCGTCGCATGACCTTTTCGATCGTCGCGCGCTGCGCCGAGAGCGGCATGTTCGGCGTTGCCGTCTCGTCGTCGTCGCCCGCGGTAGCGGCCCGCTGCGCGCACGCGCGTGCAGGCGTCGGCGCGGTCGCGAGCCAGAACATCACCGATCCGTCTTTAGGCGCAAGGGCGCTGGATCTGATGGCGCTGGGGGCGGGGGCGGCGCAGGCAATCGACGTACTGCGTGCCTCGGCGCCGCACATGGCGTTCCGGCAGGTTCTGGCCGTTGATGCCGCGGGCCGGCCCGCGATCCATTCCGGGTCGGGCGTGCTGGGCACCTGGGCCGAGGCGCAGGCCGAGAACGTTGCCTGCGCCGGCAACCTGCTGGCGGATGCAAAAATTCCGCAGGCGATGGCGGATGCGTTCCAGGCCTCCCGCGGACATCTGGGCGACCGGCTGCTCGCCGCGATGCAGGCCGCGGTCGCGGCCGGCGGCGAGGTCGGCCCGGTGCGATCGGCGGGGCTGCAACTGGTGCAGACAGTTTCCTGGCCGGTGGCCGATCTGCGTGTCGACTGGACGGAGGCCTGCCCGATCCAGGCGCTCTCGGCCCTGTGGGTCATCTACAGGCCGCAGCTGGACGACTACGTGACGCGAGCCTTGAATCCGGCTGCGGCTCCGCGCTACGGCGTTCCCGGAGATTTTTGACCCGCGGCCGATCCGCCGGCCCAATCAAGGTCTCCGGGAGCGCGATGCGATACACGCTGCGCCAGCTCGAGTATTTCATCGCCGCCGGCGAGACCGGCAGCATCACTTTGGCCTCGGAACGGGTCCACATCTCCCAACCATCGATCTCGACCGCGATTTTCCATCTTGAAAAGGAGCTGGGCGTCCAACTGTTCATCCGCCATCACGCGCAAGGTATTTCGCTAACGCCCGCCGGCCGGGACTTGCTGCGCGAGGCCAAGGCGCTGATCGCGCAGGCCGAGAATTCTGTACAGCGTTGCCTGCGACACGAGCGAGGAAGTGCGCGGCCGGCTGTCGCTCGGCTGCTTGGTGACGCTTGCACCGATGCTGATTCCGGAACTGTCGCAATCGTTTACCGCGTCCTTCCCGGCCACCCAGATCCGCCATGTTGACGGCGATCAGGAGCAGATGTTCAACGGCCTGCACCGTTCGGAGATCGACGTCGCCATCACCTACGACCTGCAGATTCCGGGTGACATCGGCTTTATGCCCCTAGTCAACCTCCCGCCGCACGTGGTGGTGAGCGAAGCGCACCGTTTTGCCACACTGTCAGGAGTCGCGCTGCGCGATTTGGTGCCGGAACCCTTTGTCCTGCTCGACCTGCCCCTCAGCCGTGAATACTTCTTGGGATTATTCCAGAAGGAGGATTTGCAGCCCAACATCGCGGCGCGCTCACCGCATCCGGAACTGGTGCGCAGCATAGTCGCAAACGGACATGGCTACGCCTTGTTCAACATCCGTCCGCGGTCCGAATACGCGTTGGACGGACGTAGACTTGTGCGGGTGCGGCTGGTGGGCGACCACCATTCCCTGACGGTCGGGGTCGCGACGCTGAGGCAGCTGGCGAAATCCCGCCTGGTTGCGGCGTTCGAGCGCCATTGCATCGCCCTCATCTCGGAATTGTATGTGCCGGGAATGGTCGCACCCACTGTCGATCGCAGGACGGGCGGGCCGGACTAGCTACTCCGGGGCAATCGGCAGCGGCATGGAACTGGACCGCCCCCGCATCCAACTCACCGTCAGGTAGAGGGTGATCGCGAGGCAGGTCAGCAACGTCGCGACCGCCAAAATGGCGGGGCTGATCTGGTCCCTGATGCCCGCCCACATCTCCCGCGGGATGGTGCGCTGGTCCACGCTGCCGATGAACAGGATCACGACGATCTCGTCGAACGAGGTGGCGAAGGCGAAAATTCCCCCGGTGAGGACGCCGGGCAAGATAATGGGCAAAGTAACCCGTCGGAACGCAGTCCAGGGGCCGGCCCCCAGCCCCGCGGCGGCGCGTGGCAGGCTGCGGTCGAACGACACCAATGTTGCGGTAACCGTAATGACCACGAAGGGCGTCCCTAGCGCGGTATGGGCGAGCACCACGCCGGCATAGGTACCAGTCAGCCCCAGCTGCGCGAACACGGCATAGAGCCCCACCGCGACGACCACGATCGGAATTATCATCGGCGACAGCAGCAGCGGTACGACCAGGCTGCGCAGCGGAAACGTCGGACGGCTCAGTCCCAAAGCCGCCAGCGTACCCAGGCCCATGGCGAGCAACGTACTGGAAGACCCGATGATCAGGCTGTTCGCGACTGCCCGGTGCCACAACGGAGAGACCGCCACCGCCCTGTACCATTGCAGCGAAAACCCTCGCATCGGATAGGAGAAGAACGAGTCCGTATTGAACGACAGCGGGATCACCACCAGGATCGGCGCCACCAGGAAGCAGAGCACGGCAGCGGTCAGGCACTTTACGGAAATGCCCGCGATCCGCTCGGAGCGCGTGGCCGTGGAAGAACGGGTCACCGCCTATCCCAGCCGCAAACGTTCCACGCCGATCAGGCGGTTGAAGGCAAAGTACAAGGCCAGGGTCAGCGCCACCAGATACACCGACAATGCGCCGGCAATGCCCCAGTTCAGCTGATCCTGCGTCTGAAAGGCGATCAGTTGGCTGATCATCGTGTCGCCGCCACCGCCCAGCATGGCTGGCGTGATATAGTAGCCTAGCGCCAGCACGAACACCAAGAATATGCCGGCCCCCACGCCGGGCAGGGTGAGCGGAAAATACACCCGCAAGAACGCCTCGACCGGATGGCTGCCCAGCGATAGAGCAGCGCGCACAAAGGTCGGGGAAATCCCTTTCATCACGGCATAGTTGGCCAGGATCATGTATGGCAGCAGAATGTGGGTCATGCCGATCAGCACGCCGACGCGGTTGAACACCAGGGGTACGCTGTGGGTCGTCAACCCCAATCCCTGCAGCAGACCGTTCACGACCCCGTTCGGCTGCAGCAGCACGTACCAGGCCGTGGTACGGACCAGCAGCGATGTCCAGAATGGAACGATAACGAAAATCATCAGCCGCCCGCTGGCTTTCGGCGGCAGCGTTGCCAGCAGGCAGGCCACCGGATAACCAAGCAGGAAGCAGACGGCGGTCACCAGGAAACTGATCCAGAATGTTCGCTCGAAGACGGCCAGGTACAGTCCCTCGCCCACCGGCACGATGATGCCGTCAGCATTGAACTTGCGGTCTACCGCGGCCAGCAGGTAGTCCGGCGTTACCATCGCCGAGCCGCGGCGCAGCGCGGTCCACGCCTCGCGGTCCCCCCACCGCGCATCGATCTCGACCAGCCGTTTCTGCCAAGTGGCCGGCTCCTGGGCCGGCAGTTCGCGCGCGGTCTTGAGCAACAGGCTGCGAAAGCCGGAATCGAAAAAGTTCAGACGCCGCGCGATCTCGCCGAGCGCCGGCGTGCCCGAAGCCTGTCCGAGATCGGCCGCAAGGCCGGCGTATGCCGCCTCACCCGGCAGCCCTTGCCCGTTCCAATCTCGCAACGCTTCGCGACGTGTGGGGCAGCACGGCCGGCACCCCCAGCCCTTCGATGCTTTTCAGCAGCAACCCGCCGATCGGCAGAACGAAGATCAGCACCAGGAACAGCAGCAGCGGCGCGGCGAGCGCAAAAGCTGTCCCAGCCTGCCGCTGCCGAGCCCGCCGATAGCCCCGTGCGGCGCCCGCGCGAGGGGCAGACGCCGCACGCGCTTCTGCCGATGTCCCCGTCGTCGCCGACACGGCCTGATCAGCCGCCGATCCAAGCCTCGAATCGCTTGGTGATCATGTCGACATTGTCGGCCCAGAAAGTCGGGTCGATCTGCAATCCATTCGTGAAGTTTGCCGGAGCGGTGGGCAGATCGGGCAAGACGCTCGCGCTGATCTTTTGAATGGCAGCCTTGCTTGGCGGTGCGTAGGCGATATAGCGCGACAGATCGCCGATCCGGCTCGAGTTGGTGGCGAAGGCGACGAATTTCTCCGCCGCCGCCTGGTGCTTGGTGCCGGTCGGAATGCCCCAGTATTCGAAATCATAGATCTGGCCGTCCCAGACGATCTTGAACGGCTTGTGGTCCTTGTGCTGGGCATCGTAGATGCGGCCGTTATAGGCCATGGTCATCACCACGGCGCCGTCCGCGAGCAGTTGCGGCGGCTGCGCCCCGGCCTCCCACCAGACGATCGAGCTTTTTATCGCGTCCGCCTTCTTGAATGCGCGGTCCAACCCTGCCGGCGTGCCGAGCACCTTGTAGACGTCTTGCGCCTTCACCCCGTCTGCCATCAGCGCCCACTCCAGCAGGCCTTTCGGGCTCTTGCGAACCCCGCGCTTGCCGGGAAACTTCTGCACGTCGAAGAAGTCCGCGATGGTCGTCGGCGGTGTTGTGAGCTTCGAGGTATCGAAAGCATACACGGTCGACCAGACCATCGACGAGACCGCGCAGGGCAGCACCGCCCCTGGGATGAAGTCGCCGGGATCGTGGACGACGTTCGGCCCCAGCTTCTGCAGAAGACCCTCGTCGCAGCCGAGAATCGCGTCGTCGGACTCCAGATCGATCACATCCCAAATGGTGTCCTTGGCTTCGACCATGGCGCGCAGCTTGGCGAGACCGCCGTCGTACTCCTCCTTGGCGATCTTGATACCCGTAGCGGCGGTGAATGGCTGGAACCAAGCCTTGTCGGCGGCCGCCTCGAACGCGCCGCCAAAATTTGGAATGGTAATGGTTTCTTCCGCCCGTGCAGCGGCGCACAGCAGGCCAGCGCTCAGCGCGAGTGCAGCAGCACCGGCGATCGTCTTTCGCAATTGCATGGAATGGTTCCTGTCCTGACGTGTGCGGTTGAGCGGTGATATATTAGACTTCAGCCAGGGCTGGCGCTTAGGATTTTGCAGTCCTCGAAACGCCAGCCGATTCCGATGGTCTCGCCTGTCGCAGGCACCGTGTGTCGCATCGTGTTCGGCACTTTCACGACAAAGCTCTGCCGGCCGGATGTGGACAGCTCCACGCGTCGGAAATCGCCGCAGTAGGAAACGTCTTCGACCCGTCCGGAAATTCGGTTGATCCCGTCCGTTTGAGCCGGTTCCAGCAGCGTTCGCTCCGGCCGAAGGGCCAGAGTGGCTGGCTGTCCTATAAGCAACCCTCCCCCGGCCTTGCCCGTGATCTGCTCGCCCCCGTCAAGACGAAGCGTCGCCCAGTCACCATTGATTCCCCTGAGCGAACCGGCCAACCCATTGTTCTCGCCGATGAAGTTGGCGACAAAGGCGTTTGCAGGGTCCTCGTACAGGACTTCGGGTGCCGCCAGCTGCTGGATGCGGCCGTTGGACAGCACCGCCACGCGGTCGGACATCGTCAGCGCCTCCGACTGGTCGTGGGTGACGTAGGCGATCGTCAGGGCAAGCTGGTGATGCAGGCGTTTGATCTCGAACTGCATCGTCTCGCGCAGGCGCTTGTCCAGCGCTCCCAGCGGTTCGTCCATCAGCACCAGACGTGGCTCGAAAACGAGCGCCCGGGCCAGGGCGACGCGTTGCTGCTGGCCGCCCGACAGCTGCGACGGCTTGCGTGCTGCTAGGTGGTGGAGCTGCACCATCTCCAGCGCTCGGCGCACCCGAGACTGCTGCTCGGCACGCGAGAGGCGTCGGACGGAGAGGGGGAAGGCCACGTTCTCGGCCACCGTCATGTGCGGAAACAGCGCGTAGTTCTGAAACACCATGCCGATATCGCGCCGGTGCGGCGGCTGCTCGTTGAGGCGCTGCCCCCCTAGCCGGATCTCACCGTCGGAAGGCGCCTCGAAGCCGGCGAGCATCATCAGAATGGTGGTCTTGCCGGATCCCGACGGCCCGAGCAGCGACAGGAATTCGCCCGTCCGCACGTCAAGATTGAGGCCTTTGACGACGTAAAATTCCCCGTCATAGGTCTTCTCGACCGCAGCAAACGTCACCAGCGGCGTTTCCTGCCCGCCAGCGTGCATCGCGGCCTGCTCTCCCCTGCGATGATCCATACCACTGTTTTCAGGGCGAGCAGGCATGATACTGGGGAGAATTCCCCGCGCACTCGGGGACAAATCTCTTCTGCGCGCGGCCAACTGCGAAATCATGCGAAATCATAGGGTGGGACCCGCACAGGGTTGCATCGTATTTTTGACGCCAGAAGCCCGGAATACCTAAACCGGCATCACGCTTGCTCGCGCGCCGCGCGGGCAGGTTGGCGGCCGGTGTGGTCCGGGCCGAATCATGAAGTGGCTCATCTCGCGCATAGGTATTCAACCTCTCCATCCTGAGCATCTGACAGCCCTCCCGACCTCGATCTTGCAAAGGCCCTGCCAACGGCCGCCTTGACGGGTCCCCCGCACAGGCTGATCTTCCAATCACCGTGCGGACCCGCAAAGGGCAACACCACGCAAACAGGAGGCGTCCGTGAAGCAGTATCGAAAACACCCTAGCATCGATCTGGTGAAGTCCCAGTTCGTCGAGGGTCGCATCGACCGACGTGATTTCCTCCGCTACGCGACGCTGCTCGGCCTCGCCGCGCCGGCGGCCTACGCCTTCGTCGCCAACGTGACCGGAGAGAGCCTGGTCGCACCGGCGCGGGCCGCCGAAATGCCGAAAGGTGGCACTCTGCGCGTGGGCAACCGGGTGAAGGACATCAAGAGTCCGCATACCTATTCCTGGGGCGCGTACGACAGCAACGTCAGCCGCCAGGTGGTCGAATACCTGACGCTGACCGACGACCAGAACGTGACGCATCCCTATCTGCTGGAAAAGTGGGAAGCCAGTCCCGATCTGAAGACGTGGACGTTGCACGTCCGCCAGAACGTGAAGTGGCATAACGGCCGCGCGTTCACCGCCGACGACGTGATCTGGAACCTGAAGCAGCTGTGTGATCCGGCCGTCGGCTCATCCTTCCTGGGCCTGGTGCAGGGTTACCTGATGAAGGAGGTGCCGGACGGTACCGACAAGGACGGCAAGCCGAAAACCAAGCTGGAACTGTGGGACGCCAGCGCCATCGAAAAAATCGACGACCACACCGTGCGGCTGAACTGCAAGGAGCCGGAGCTCGCGGTCCCCGAACATCTGTTCCACTACCCCGCGGCAATGCTCTATCCGGAGGAGAACGGCGTGTTCGGGGTCGGCTCCCAAGGAACCGGCGCGTTCGATCTCGTGAGTTTCGAGATCGGCAAGCGGGTGGTTCTGAAGGGACGCAAGGATTATTGGGGGGACGGGCCGTACCTCGATCAGCTCGAGTTCATCGACATGGGCGACGCGGCCTCGGCGGCGATCTCGGCCATGGCATCGAAGCAGATCGACGGCCTGGTGAGCGCCGATCCAATCCAGTACGATGCGCTGAAAGCCCTGCCCGGCCTGAAACTGTACGAGGTAGGAACCGCCGAGACGGCGGTGCTGCGCGTGAAAGTCACGGAAAAGCCCTTCGATGACCCGCGCGTGCGCAAGGCGTTGCGGCTGGCCACCAACAGCAAGCAGGTGATGGAAGTCGCCGTGCGCGGCCTGGGCAAGGTCGGCGACCACACGCACGTGGCCCAGGTGCAGCCCGACTACGATCCGATCCCGCCGATGGACCAGGACGTCGCGGCAGCCAAGAAGCTGCTGGCCGAGGCGGGCCATCCCGACGGGTTCACGACCGAACTCTATGTGCCGGCCGATCCGCAGTGGAACGCGGTGGAATGCCAGGCGGCAATGGAGCAGTGGAAGGCGATCGGCATCAACGTCAAACTGAACGTGATGCCGGGCGCCGCCTATTGGGACGTCTGGACCAAGGTGCCGTTCGGCTGCACGATCTGGTATCATCGTCCGCTGGGCCTGATGGTTCTCGGTCTCGCCTATCGCACCGGCGCGCCGTGGAACGAGAGCGGCTATTCGAACCCCGAGTTCGACAAGCTTCTGGTTGAAGCGGGGGGTATTCTCGACCTGGACAAACGCCGCGAGGTGATAGGCAAGCTCGAGACCATCATGCACGAGGACGGCCCGATCGTGCAGCCGCTCTGGCGCAACAATTTTACCTTCTTCGCCGACAAGGTTGAGGGGTTTACGATGCACCCGACGAGCTACCTGTTCGGCAACCGGATTGCCGTTCAGCCGGCTACCTGATCGGCTGCTCCGGTCCAGCCGTTGCGGGCGCGGTTCGCCTGCAACGGCCGGGAGGATACGATGATCCGCTATCTAGCAAGGCGCACCGCGGAACTGTTGCTGACCCTGGTGGTCGCGTCATTCCTGGTCTTCGCCGTCTGCGAGTTCTCCCCGGGCAACGTGGCGCGCAAGACTTTGGGCGCATTCGCGCTGCCGCAGCAGGTGGAGCTGCTCTACCAAAAGCTGCATCTGAACGATCCGCTGATGGTGCGCTATGCGCGCTGGGCGGGGGTGCTGTTGGGTCTGCAAAAGGATCCGTTGCAGGACCCGAGTCTCGGCCTCGGTTTTGCGGACCCGCGCGGCGCCCGCTATTTCGGCAACTTCGGCTATTCGACCATGCTGAAGGAGCCGGTCAACGACGTGCTCTGGGATCGGCTGGGCAACACCGCGATTTTGGCCGGCATCGCGTTTGCGCTCATCGTGCCGCTCTCCATGCTGCTGGGCGTGTTCGCGGGGATCTGGCCGGGGAGCTATGTGGACCGCACCATCTCCGTCGTTTCGATCGTGTTCACCTCGACGCCGGAATACGCGCTGGGCGTGATTTTGGTCGCCGTGCTGGCGGTCGGGCTGCACCTGTTCCCCGGCACCAGCCCGCTCGATCCGTCGGCCGGATGGTCGATTCCCGCCCAGCTCGTGTTGCCGGTCATGGTGCTGACCTTGTACGACGCCGGGTATGTGGCGCGCATCGTCCGCAGCTCGATGACCGAGGTGATGGCGACGCCCTATATCCGCACCGCGATTCTGAAAGGGCTGCCGCGGCGGACAGTGATCGCGCGGCATGCGCTGCGCAATGCCATGATCGCCCCGTTCACGGTCATGCTGCTGCAGATCAACTGGCTGATCGGCGGCGTGGTCGTGACCGAGCTGGTGTTTGCCTATCCGGGATTTCGGGCGTTTGCTGCTGCAAGCTTCGCTGTTCGGCGACATTTCGCTGATCGAAGCGGCGACCTTGGTGGCGCTGCTGATCGCCTCGTGCACACAGCTTGCCAGCGATATCGGCTATCGCATCCTCGATCCGCGCGTGAGGGCACGGTGACGGAGGCGCCATCGGTCCGACTCGACGAAGTGACGGCGCTGTCGATTGCGGAGATAGCAACGCGTGTCGAACCGGCGGAGGCGGAGCGTCGTGCGCCGGGCCTGCTGCGGCGGCTGCCGACTTCCGGCGTGGCGATGGCCGGCCTTTCGCTGGTGCTGCTATGGGTGGTGCTGGCGCTGCTGGCGCCGGTCCTGCCGCTCCCCGATCCCAACGCGCAAAACTACGCCGCCATGGCGAGCCCCGGGCCGAGTGCCGCACACTGGCTCGGCATCGATCCGTTGGGCCGCGACATCCTGTCGCGCCTGATCTGGGGCTCGCGCATCGTGCTGGTCCTGGCGCCGGTGTCCGTGCTCGTGGCCTACGCCGTCGGCTGCGCGCTCGGCCTGCTGGCGGGATATTATCGCGGCTGGGTCGATCCGCTGATCAGCCGCGCATCGGACGTGATCCTGTCGTTCCCGGTCGTGGTGCTGTATGTCATCCTGATCGCCAATATCGGTCCCTCGGCGCTCAACATCATCGTTGCGGTGATCCTGTCCTCGGCACCCGGCATCGGGCGCATCGCGCGGGGATTGACGCTGACTATCGTGAACCAGGATTATATCGCCGCCGCCCGGCTGCGGCGCGAGCGGGCGCCGATCATCATGCTGGTGGAGATTCTGCCCAACTGCCGCGGGCCGCTCATCACCGATTTCTGTCTGCGCCTCGGCTACACCACCATCATGATCGGCACGCTGGGTTTCCTCGGGCTCGGTCTGCCGCCGCCCAATCCGGACTGGGGCGGCATGGTGCAGCAGGCGACGCCGATGATCACGGTCTACCCGCTGATGGCGGTGCTGCCGTGCATCGCCATCGTGACACTCGTGCTCGGCTTCAACCTGCTGGCTGACGGACTGAACGAACTGTCGCAGCAGGATTGAGGAGCAGGTGCCAGTGCCTCTGCTGTCGATCCAGAATCTCCGGGTCGACTATCGAACCACCGCCGGCACGCTGACCGTGTTGCCGGATTTCTCGCTGGACATCGAACCCGGCGAACGTTTTGGCCTGGTGGGCGAATCGGGTTGCGGGAAAACCACGCTGCTGATGGCGATGCTCGGCTACATGGGCCGCAACGGCATCATCGCCGGCGGCCGGATCGTGCTCGATGGCCAGGATCTCACACGGGCGACACCAACGGAGCTCGCCGCCATCCGCGGCAGCAAGATCGCCGTCGTGTATCAGGAGCCGGCGTCCGCGCTGAACCCGACCTTGACCGTCGGGCGGCAGCTGACCGAGGTGCCGATGCAGCACCGGCGCGTGGGCATCCGCGAGGCGCGCGACATGGCACGGCGCGTGCTGGCCGACGTGCACATGGCCGACCCGGATGCCGTGCTGGGCCGCTATCCGCACCAGCTTTCCGGCGGGCAGAAGCAGCGCGTGGTGATCGCCATGGCGCTGCTCGCCAATCCCGCCCTGCTGCTGCTGGACGAGCCGACAACGGGGCTGGACGTCACGGTCGAGGCCGAGGTGCTCGACCTGATCAGCGAACTCCGTGACAAATACGGCACGGCACTGTTCTACGTGTCCCACAATCTGGGCGTCATCGCCCGCGTCTGCGAGCGCGTCGGCGTGATGTATGCGGGCGAGCTGGTCGAGGATGCGCCCGCGGAGGCGTTGTTCGGCGATCCCCGCCATCCCTACACACGAGGCTTGCTCGCCTCGATCCCCCGCCTGGGCGCCAACAAGCTCGGCACGACGCTGACGCCGATCGGCGGCCAGGTGCCGGCGCTGGCGCACCGTCCCAGCGGCTGCGCGTTTATGCCCCGCTGTCCCATGGCGAAGCCGGGTTTGTGCGACCGCGACGCGGTGCCGCTGCTCGATGTCGGCCCTCACCATTTGGCGCGCTGTCTGCGCTGGCAGGATGCGCAGGATGCTGGCCCCGATCGCGCGCCGGTCGATCGGCCGGACCTCGCGTTGGCAGAGTTTCCCGCTGATCGGGTGCTGGAGGTGGACGGCCTGACCAGGATCTACGAGGTCGGCGGCGGCCGCCTGATGGCAAACGAGGATCTACGCTTCGGCGCGGACCGAGGGCAGATCATCGCCGTGGTCGGCGAGTCCGGCTCCGGCAAATCGACGTTCGCGCGCGTGCTCGCGGGACTCGATCCGGCGACGCGCGGCGCGCTGCGCGTGGCCGGAACCGATGTTGCGAAAACGCCCGTTGCCGCCCGCACGCCGGAGCAAGTGGCGGCGATCCAGATGGTTTTTCAGAACCCGGATATGACGCTCAATCCGTCGCATCGGGTAAGCTGGCCGATCGCACGGGCGTTGCGCAATTTCGGCATCGCACGGGGCCGCGGCGCGATCGAGGACCGCATTCTGAATCTGTTCCGGATGGTGCGTCTGCCGGCCGCTGCGCGCCACCGCCTGCCGCGCCAGTTGTCCGGCGGCCAGAAACAGCGTGTCGCCATTGCCCGCGCCTTCGCCGGCAATCCCGCGCTGCTGATCGCCGACGAGCCGGTATCGGCACTGGACGTTTCGGTGCAGGCGGCGGTGGTAAACCTGCTGCTGCAGATCCAGGCAGAAAGCCGCACCACTATGGTGTTCATCAGCCACGATTTGGCGCTGGTGCGCTATCTCGCCGACCAGGTGGTGGTCATGTATCTCGGCCGCGTAATGGAAAGCGGGCCGGTGGAGGCGCTGTTCCATCCGCCCTACCACCCATATACCGAGGCGCTGCTCTCGGCGGTGCCGATCCCGGACCCGACGATAAAAGTGAAACGCATCCGGCTGCGGGGCGAGATTCCCAGCCCGCTCAATCCCCCAAAAGGCTGCCGGTTCGCCGGCCGCTGCCCGCGCAAGGTCGGCACCATCTGTGATTTCGAGTTACCGCCGGTGCGCGACGCCGGCAATAATCATCTGATCGCGTGCCACATCCCGCTCGATGTCCTGAGCCGCGTCGAGCCGATTCTCGAGACCGTGTGATGTCGGCAGGCGCTTGCGGTAACTCACATCATGATGATGTCGTTATCACCGGTGCCTCTTCGCCGATCCAGAGAAACCACAATGCCAGCAGCGGCCGGTCCGCTGAGCGCATGGAGTGGACGATGTTCGGCGGATTGTAGACCAGGCCGCCGATCCCCGGAGAATGCCAAGGACCGCCTTGCTGACGCCATTCTCCGGGCGAGAGCGCGACATAGACTTCCTCGGGTGGGTGGCTGTGGTCGGGATACCGGGTGTTCGGCGCCATCAGGCTCACGCCGACCCAGACATCGCTGCGCACCTCCAGCCCTCCCGGGCCGATGATCATTGCGTTGGCATGGCCGTTCAGGAATTGCGGGCCTTCGGCTGCAGCCCTGGCTCGGAGCGTCCAGGACAGTTCTGGCTCAACGCTGGCAAGCGCGGCGGCGAGACCGCTGACCGGACCTGATTCGGCGCCCGCATCGGCCAATGCCGGTTCCAGGTATCGGCAGACCGGCAGCCGGTCGGGTGCGGCATGGCCTGATGCGGTCGATTTCTGGCCCAGGGCCACGAAGATCCGCCCGGCCGCATCATCTGCCGCGGCAGATGGATTGCCGGCATGGATCGCGTCCCGAGCCAGGTCGAGGAACAACTGGATTTTCGCGGCGCGTGGGCGATGGTGCAACAAAAGCGCTCCAAGCCGGCTTCACATGCCGGTTCCGAACTCCCGTCGAGACGAACCGCGTGCTCGGACCCGGCCCCCCCCGAGCATACCGATCCGCTTCGGTTGCGGGCAACCTGATTACGAGCAGGTCGCGCGCTGTAGTACACCGAGACGCGCGGCCGTCTCCGTGCTGACGCCGTATTGGCTCGCTGGTTTATGCGCGACCCCCGGACTGTTCCGGCGATTGACCCGGTGATCGGGGCGGAGCGGCGAGCGTGCCCGCTTCGCGCACCATTGTACGGCCGCGGCAGATGAAGGGTCAGGCTGCGATCCGGCCGCCCAGCTCGTCCTCGATATGGATACGGATGATCTCGTCGAAACTCCCTTCCGCCTTGAATCCCAGCGCGCGGGCTCGCGCCGTGTCGAAATTGCGCGCCCAACCCGACACGATCTTGATTGTCGCGGGGTCGGGCTCGCGGCGGATGCGCTGGGCCACGCGGTCGCCGGCAACGCGGCGCAGCGCCTCGATCTGCTCACCCACCGTCACCGACAGGCCCGGCATCGACAGGTTTCTTCGCGCTCCCAGTTTTTCCGTGTCCATGGTCGCCGCGTGCAGCAGGAAACTCACGGCGGCCCGCGGAGAAGCGTGCCAGTGGCGCACATCCTCACTCACCGGCAACACCGCGTCCTGGCCCGCCAGCGGCTCGCGGATGATGCTGGAGAAGAACCCCGACGCCGCCTTGTTCGGCCGGCCCGGCCGCACGCAGATCGTCGGCAGCCGGATGCCGACGCCGTCGAAAAACCCCTTCCGGGAATAATCCGCCAGCAGCAATTCGCAGCACGCTTTTTGCGTGCCGTAGGAGGTCAGCGGCGTGTGGAAAAACTCGTCGCCGATCGCATCGGGAAACGGCGCGCCGAACACCGCGATGGAGGAGGTGAACACCATCCGCGGCCGGTAGCCCCCCTCTTGCGCAAGGCCCAGCTGCCGGATCGCCTCGAACAGTTTCCAGGTGCCGTCGAGATTGATGCGGTAGCCTTTGTCGAAATCCTGCTCCGCCTCGCCGGACACGATGGCGGCCAGATGGAAAATCACGTCGGGCCGCGCCGCTACCAACTTCCCCGCCTCGCCGGGCTGGGAAAAATCGGATTCCAGGACCGTCGTGGTAAACGGCGCTTTTGCCGGTGGCGTCGGTTCGACGACGTCGTGCAGTGTGATCTTGTCGATCGGCCGGTCGCCGAGCGCGCCGTCCCGCACCAGGCGGTCAGTGAGCTTCCGGCCCACCATGCCGGCGGCGCCGATGATCAGAACGTGCATTCCGGTTCCTCCCCGGCCGCCATCATGTCACGCGGCGGCCTAACCGGAAAACGTCCGCACCAGCAGCATGGCGTTGAGCGCCAGCACCAGCACCGCCGCCGCGAGTGCCGTCAAGCGGGTCAGCGGGCCGCTGACGAACGCGCCCATCACCCGGCGCTGCCCGACCATCCACAGCAGCGCCAGCACCGGCAGCGGCAGCACCAGGCTCAGCACCACCTGGCTGATCACCAGCGCCCGGGTGGGTTCCACGCCCATCCCCACCACCACGAAGGACGGCACCATAGTGATCGCCCGCCGCGCCCAGATCGGCAGGTGCAAGCGGACGAAGTCGGTCATGATCGCCTGCCCCGCCATCGTGCCGACCGCGGAACTGGACAGGCCCGAGGCCAGCAGCGAGACCAGAAACACCCCGGCAGCGGCGGCGCCCAGCAGCGGAGTCAGCGTGCGATAAGCTTCGCCGATTTCCGCCGTGCGCGGAAATCCGGCGTGAAACGTAGCCGCTGCCATGGCCAGCATGGCTATGTTCACCAGCCCGGCAATACCGAGCGCGATATAGACTTCGCGCCACGAGTAGCGGACCAGCCGGCGGGTCTGCGCCTCGCCGACCGGGCGCACCCGATCCCGGGTGAGATTGGAATGCAGGTAGATCGCGTGCGGCATGACGGTGGAGCCGATGATTGCCACCGCCAGCACCACGCTGTCCGAACCGCCCAGCCGAGGCACCACGGAGCCGATGCCGACCGCTGCCCAGTCGATCGGCGCCAAGAACATTTCCAGCAGGTAGCAAACGCCGATCACGCCCACCATGCCGCCGATCGCCAGCTCGATGGGCCGGAAACCGCGATTGGTGAGCAGCAGCAGCGCATAGGTCAGCACCGCCGTGATGGCGAGGCCGGCCATCAACGGGATGCCGAACAACAGCGACAGACCGATGGCGCCGCCCATGAACTCGGCCAGATCGGTGGCCATGGCCGCGACCTCGCTGGCCAGCCACATGAAGATCACCAGCTTCCTGGGAAAATGCAGCCGGCACAGATCCGCCAGGCTGTGGCCGGTGACGATGCCGAGCTTGGCCGACAGGCCCTGGAACAGCATGGCGATCAGGTTGGCCGCCACCACAACCCACAGCAGCATGTAGCCGTAGGCCGAGCCGGCCTGGATGTTGGTGGCGAAATTGCCGGGGTCGACATAGGCGACCGAGGCCACCACCGCGGGCCCGGCGAATGGCAGCAGCGAGCGCCAGCCGCGGCCGCGCCCCGCCAGCACGGCTCCCGCCGCCGCCGCGGTCCGCCCGGACAAGCCGCCGTCCCGCAATCCGCCGTGCAGCAATACCGTTTCACTCACCAGCCAATCTTCTCCCCTGGTCGCCAAAGTGTAACCTAGCCTACATTGCCAAAAGGCTGATTTAGCAGGACGCGCGGTCATTGCAAGTGAACGGATGCGTGATAGGCAGGCCGCTATGACGCGAGGGCACGAACCCGGCCACGCCGACCAGGCTGCCAGCGCCGGGCTGCCGGAGGAACCAACCCAGGCGCGGCGGTTCGGAAAGACCCGAACGGCGCAATCCACCGCGCTACTGGAGGATTACGCCGAGCTGATCGCCGACCTGCTGGCCTCGGGCGGCGAGGCGCGGCCGACGGACATCGCCCGCCGGCTGGGCGTATCCCACGCCAGCGCCATTAAAACGATCGCCCGGCTGAAGCGCGAGGGGCTGGCCACCGCCCGTCCCTACCGCGGGGTGTTCCTGACCCAGAGCGGGGAAGCCTTGGCCGACCGCGTGCGCACCCGCCACCGTCTCGTCGTGGACCTGCTCCGCGCGGTCGGGGTGCCCCAAGAGGCCGCCGAGCAGGACGCGGAGGGCATCGAGCACCACGTGTCGGACACTACCCTGCGCGCATTTGCGCGCTTCGTCCGGCGGGAGCGGGGCTAGGGCGCAGGATACACGTCCCGACATCCCGGCCACATGCGGAAAAATGTTTTTGGAGATAGTGCGACGCGGCAGGGACGCGGTATAAGCGCCTGACACATCAACGCTCGGTTCTGTTTTTCTCCTGTTCGAAGGACGCGCTATGCCGCTTAGCCGCCGCATCCTGCTCGCAAGCCTCGCCGCCACGCCTGCGGTCGCGCCGACGCTTTTTGCGGCGTCGGCCGACGAAATACCCGAGGGCCCCGCGCCTGATCTGTCGGCCGCGACGCCGCTGCCGGCAGCGCCCGCCCCGGCGCCCTTGGTGCCGGCTCCCTCCGTCCCAGCTCCGTCCATCCCGGCCCAGGCCGCCAGTGCGCTACCGCCATGGCAACGCAACGCCATAAAACCGCCGGTACTCGACGGCCGCCCGGCGATCACCATCGTGATCGACGACATGGGCTGGGTGCATCCTTATACCGAGCGTGCGGCCTCCCTGCCGGGGCCGCTCACGCTCTCCTGGTTCCCGTTCGCGCATCACCTGCCCGACCAGATCGGGGCGGCCATGGCGTTCGGCCATGAAACCACGCTGCACATGCCGATGCAGGTGCATTCGAACAGCACCGCCCAGACCGGCCCGGACCCGCTGCGCATCGATTTGCCGCCGGCGGTGAACCTGGCCCGGCTGCAGACCGCAATGGACGCGGTGCCGGTCAGCGTGGGCCTGAACAACCACATGGGCACGGTCGCAACCAAGGACGTCGCGTTGATGTCGCTGGTGGCGGCGGAAACCAAGAAGCGTGGCTACCTGTTCCTGGACAGCATCGTGGTCGGGCACAGCGTGGCGGAATCCTGCGCCCGAGCGGCCGGAGTGCCCGCCGCGGGACGCGACATCTTCATCGACTGGAAAATGCACCCGGACATCATCGCCACCCAACTGAACGCGATCGAGGAGATGGCGCGCCGCACCGGCCACGTGATTGCCATCGGCCATCCGCGGAAACTGACGCTGGACGCGCTCGCGGAGTGGCTGCCGACGCTGGCCGGAAAAGGCTTTGCCTTGTGGCCGCTCTCGGCCGCCGTGGCGTGGCGCAACAAGGTGGACTTGTCCACGCTGCACGTAGCCTGACTTTTTGCTCCGGCCGGCGCCGTGCGCGTGCTGCTGGCCGGGTTCGAGCCGTTTGCGGGCGCCAAGCAGAATCCATCCGCGCTGGTCGTCGCGTCGCTGACGGACCAGCCGCCGCCCGCCACGGCAATGCTCAGGCTGGTCCTGCCGGTGGTCTACGCCGAGGCTTGGCCTGTTCTCGCCGAAGCTCTTGCCCGGGAAAAACCCGACCTGGTGCTGCTGACCGGGCTGGCCGGCGGGCGCGCCGGGATTTCGGTCGAGCGCGTGGCGCTCAATCTCGATGACAGCCGCATAGCGGACAACGCCGGAGAACAGCGCTGCGAGACGCCGATCGTCGTTGACGGACCGGCCGCCTATTTCTGCACCGTCCCGGTACGCGCGATGGTCGAGGCCGCGCGCGCCGCCGGGGTGCCCGCGGAAGCCTCGCTCAGCGCCGGCAGCTTTTTGTGCAACCACGTCCTGTACCGCGCCCTGCACCATGCGACCATAGCCGCCGTGGGAATCCGCTGCGGGTTCATCCACCTGCCGTGGCTACCGGAGCAGGCGACGGACCCGGGAGCGGCAAGTCTGACCCTGGACGCCATGTGCGTGGGGGTACGGGCCGCTCTTGCCGCAGCGGTCGATTTTGAGGCGCTCGCACCAAGGCGCAGGCTGATGAGCGGGGTTCCCGCATGACGCCGGCACCGACGAGATATCGCCTTGGGATCGACACCGGCGGCACCTTCACCGACCTCGTGCTGCTCAACGAGATCACCGGATCGATTGAAACCTGCAAGATCGCCTCGACACCCGATGATCCGGGCCGCGCGGTTCTGGCCGGCCTGCGTCAATTTGGAAAAGCCCCTGCCAGCATAGCCTCGATCGTTCTGGGCACGACGACGACCACCAACGCGGCCATTCAGCGCAAGGGCGCCATCGTGCTCTACATCACGACGGCCGGATTCGAGGACGTGCCCCACCTGCAGCGTGCCGACAAGCCGGATCCATACAATCTGCAATGGATCAGGCCACGGGCGTTGGTCGAGCGCCGCGCCTGCCTCGGCGTGCATGAGCGGATCGGCCCCGAGGGGCAGGTATGGAGTCCGCTCACACAAGCCGAAGTGGTACGGATCGGAGACGAAGTCGAGGCTTGGCTCAGGCAAGACGCCTCGGCGCAATCCGACGATGAGGTCTTTCAGAACCGGGCCGTAGCAGTCAACCTGCTGTTCTCCTATGCCAACGACGTCCACGAACGCGCCATCGCCGGCTACTTGAGCCGGAGATTTCCAGGACTTGCGGTCTCGCTGTCCAGCGGGGTCTCACCCTTGTGGCGCGAGTATGAACGGGCCAGCACGACCATTCTCGACGCGTTCACCCGTCCGCTTCTGCGGCGCTTCCTGACCGGGCTGGAGAGCAGGTTAAGGGCCGAAGGCTATAGCGCGACGCTGTTCGTGATGAAGTCGAACGGCGGCCAGATGCGCGCATCGGCCGCTGCCGAGAAGCCGATACACGTACTGCTGTCCGGGCTGGCCGGCGGCGTGATCGCCGGCCGCGCCCTCGGCGCGGTACATGGCCAGCGCAACGTGATCACCTTCGACATGGGCGGAACGTCGACCGACGTGGCGCTCGTCGCTGACGGCGTGCTGACCTACACGACAGAGTATCAGCTCGAGTTCGGGCTGCCGGTGTCCATCCCCAGCCTCGACGTAGTCACGATCGGCGCCGGAGGCGGTTCGATCGCCTGGATCGACAAGGGCGGCCTGTTGCGAGTGGGGCCGCAATCGGCCGGCGCGGTGCCCGGTCCCGCCTGCTACGGCCTGGGCGGGACCGAACCCACCGTTACGGATGCCAACCTGGTGCTCGGCCGGCTCGGACAAGAACTCGCTGCTGGGCGGCACCAAAGCGCTGCATGCGGAGGCGTCCGTACGGGTGATGCTGGCGCTCGCCGAACGTCTGGGCATTCCCGTCGAGAAGGCGGCGCTCGCAGTTCTCGCCACTGCGAATGAGAACATGGCCAACGCGATCCGCGTTCTCACCGTGGAACGCGGCATCGACCAGCGGGACTTTACTCTGATCGCCTTCGGAGGAGCGGGTCCCCTGCATGCGGCCGAGGTGGCGCAGCTTCTGGGCATTTCACAAATCATCGTGCCGCCGAATCCTGGTCTCGCGTCGGCACTTGGAACATTACTGGCGGTGCCGCGCGTCGATGCGCAGCGAACCTATGTGCGCCGCGCCGACGATCTAAGGCAGGACGAGCTGAACAGCGTCTTCGAGGCGCTGGAGCGCGGGGCGAGCGGCGACCTGGTCGCCGAGGGCCATCACGAGGTGGCGGAAATAAGCGCCAGCATCGCAATGCGCTATTTGGGGCAGAGCCATGAACTCCACGTGCCGTTCCCAAATGGCGGAGTTGAGACCGGCGGGTTCGGGACCCTGCTCGAACGCTTCCACCAGCAGCACGAGGCAACCTACGGCTACCGGCTTGCCGGCGAACGCCTTGAGGTCACCGGGTGCGCCGTCACGGCGAGAGGAAGGGAAACTGCATTTTCTCCGGCCGGCGGGACGAATGCGGAGACGGAGCGCGTACAGCCCGATTCCCGGCGCGTCCACAGCGGCATCGCCTACGAAACATGGCCGGTGCATCGGCGCGAGGCGCTGAAGCCAGGCAGCATGGTCGGGGGACCGGCGATCGTTGAAGGCTATGATGCCGCAGTCGTCGTTCCGCAGGGGATCAACGCTCAGGTCTCAACTGATCTATCCATCCTTATGGAAGGACGCACCACCCAGGCCGTCGGCCCAAGCCCGACCGACCCGGTGACTTTGGCGATCATCAACAACGCCATGGTCAACATTTGTCGCGAGATGGGAACGGCCATGGTGCGGACTGCCTATTCCCCGATATTCAACGAGTTGCGGGATTTCTCCTGCGCGCTGTTCGACCGGAGCGGACAGCTGCTTGCCCAGGGCGAATACTGCCCGGCACAGCTTGGAGCGATCGTCTACACGGTCGAATGCCTGCTGAAAGAGCTCGGCGACAGGGTTCTCGAACCCGGCGACGTGGTGATTCACAACGATCCCTATCGCGGCGGCTGCCACATGCCGGAACACCTGATGCTCAAGCCGCTCTATCACTGCGGCGAGCTCGTCGGCTATGCGGCGATCATCGCTCACTTCGCGGAGATCGGCGGCATGGTCGTCGGCTCCTTCGCGGCCACGGCAACCGAGGTTTTTCAGGAAGGTCTGCGATTGCCCCCGGTTCACCTCATGCGCGGCGACAAGCGTGTGCAGGAAGTCTGGGACATCATGATGGCCAATCACCGCACTCCGCGCCACACCTGGGGCGACCTCCATGCGATGCTGGCCGCGCTCAATGTTGCCGGGCATCGCTTTGACGGGCTGTGTGCCAAATACGGTCCCGGCTTCCTGAACGAGGCTGCGGCTGCCCTGCTGGATTACGCCGAGCGCTGGATGCGCGCCGAAATCGCGACCATTCCCGATGGCGTGTATGAGTTCGAAGATGCTCTCGAAGATGACGGTATCAGCACGCAGCCAATCCGGATGCGGGTCAAGGTAACAGTCGCAGGCGAGCGGTTCGAGGCCGATTACTCCGGTTCCGACGCGCAGGCGAAAGGACCGGTGAACGCCACCCGCGGGGTTACGATATCGGCCACGTACAATGCGCTCTATCAGCTGGCGGACAAATCCATTCCGCGCAACGCCGGCTGCTATCGCAGCGTCTCCGTCATCACCCGTCCGGGTAGCTGTCTTGACGTCGCGTTTCCGGCGCCCTCGGTTGGCGGCAATACCGAGACCCAGCCGCGGATCGTGTTTCTGGTCCTGGGCGCGCTATCGCGGGCCATTCCCGAACGGATCAGTGCCAGCGAAGGCTGCACCGCGTGCAATTTCCTTATCGGTGGCGAGAACCATAAGACCGGAGAGTATTTCGCGCACTACCACTTCGAGGCGAGCGGCTGGGGCGGCCGTGCCACGGCCGACGGCAACGACGTGCAGAACCACATCATCGGCAACTGCCGCATCACGCCCATCGAGGTGTTCGAGACGCGCTTCCCCGTTACGGTGTTGTCCTACGGTCTCTTGGCCGATTCCGGCGGCGCCGGACGGTTCCGCGGCGGTCTCGCCAGTCGCCGCAGGATGCGGATCGAGGCGCCGGAGATGCGCGTCAGCATGTTGATGGACCACGCGCAGCGCGGACCCTGGCCGCTGTTCGGCGGGCTGCCCGGCCGGCCTGCCCGCGTGACGGTCAAGCGGGCAGGGGGCGGTCTCGTTCGTGCCCTTCACCGAGGCTTTTGGCACAAGGAGTGCCTCCAAGTTTGCCGATGTGCGACTCCATCGCGGTGACGAAGTCTGCATCGAAAGCTGCGGCGGCGCCGGGTATGGCGAGCCACAGGATCGGCTTCAGGAATTGGTCGCATTCGATATCGAGCAAGGTTTCGTGTCTGCCGAGGCGGCGGCCGCGCTGTATGGATATGACCCTGTTTCCGCTCAGCCGGGCGTCGAGTGATCGACCCCGGGCTGCGGGATGCTTTGCTGCGAACGCTCCTCGAGGGAGCCATCATCGCCGACACCATGGAAGCGGGGCTGGACATTTTGGGGGATCGCCTGGGTCCCGACGTGTCTCTCGCAATGATCGCCGGTTCCGTGCAGGACGCAGTGGCGGCGGGGCTGGTCTACGAACCGGTCCGCCTGTTACCCGGGGCCCTGCAATGTCATTGGCACTTGCAACTGACGCCACGGGGCCGACAGGCAATCGCAGACGCGGAGTGACGTGCCGGTCCTTGCGTCAGATGTCCAGAAACACGGTTTCGTCCTCGCCCTGCAGCCGAATGTCCAGGCGCCAGGCCAGAACTCCGTCACGCTGGCCGACCGCGCGGGCGAGGAGCGTGGCGCGGCGCTCCGGTGCCAGCGAAACGAGCAACGGATCGGATTTGTTGAGCGCGTCGCCGTCGAAGTATGCCCGCGTGTGCAGGTGGATCAGCAGGCCGCGGGCGAACAGCGTCAGCGCCACATGCGGCGCCTGCAACAGGTTGCTGTGCGGCGCGCCGGGAACCGGCCCGGGTTTCAGGGTGACAAAACGAAAATTGCCCTCCACGTCCGTCGCCGCCCGGCCGAACCCGTCCCCGTCGGGGCCAGCGGGCGGGCTCGGCTGCCACAGTTCGATGCAAGCGTCCGAGACGGGCAGCCCATCGCCGTCCGAAACGGTGCCGAGCAGAATGATGCGTTCGCCCTGCGCGCCAAACCGGGTCAGGTCGGCCCAGGACGGGTCCTCCAGCAGATGCCAATACGGGCCGATGGTCTGGCTGGCGGTGGCGGGAATCATGGTGCATTCCCCGGGGCGGCTTCAAATGGTGTTTCCGCACGGCCGCGGAGCACGAAATCAAAACGGTAGCCCAGTGCCCATTCAGGCTGCGTCACTTCCAAATCGAATGCCGCTATCAGGCGGTCACGGGCCGCGGGATCGGGCGTGGCGTTGAAGATCGGGTCCAGCGGCAGCAGCGGATCGCCGGGAAAATACATCTGTGTGACCAGCCGCTGGGCGAACCCGGCCCCGAACAGGCTGTAGTGGATGTGGTTCGGCCGCCAGGCGTTGTGGTGGTTGCGCCAAGGGTATGCGCCCGGCTTGATGGTGGTGAAGCGATAGCGGCCATCGGCGTCGCTGAACACGCGGCCGCTGCCGTGGAACGACGGGTCGAGCGGCGCGTCGTGCCGGTCGCGATCGTGGTCGTAGCGGCCGGCGGCATTGGCCTGCCAGATCTCGATCATCACATCCGGCACCGGCCGGCCGGCCTCGTCGATGACCCGCCCGGCCACGATGATGCGCTCGCCCAGCGCCTGACCGCCGGCGGTGGTCGCGAGGTCGACGACCGGGGGATAGCGTTCCCGCGTGAAGCGCGGGGCCAAAAGTTCGGTCGCGGTATGTCCTCCCGGCAATCGCACCAAAGGGGCGTTCGGGTGGCGCTTGGCGGTGCTGCGATAGGCGGGCGCGTCGAGCGGCGGCTGAGTGCCCGCGGCGAAAGGGCGGTAAGGCAGGTCCGCGCTGTCGGACATGGTTTTGCAATCCTCCGCTTGTCGCCACGCGCGCCGACTGTAAGTGGATGAAGGGGAGGGTGTCATGAAACCGGTTGTCATCGCCGTCGCCATCACCGGCTCGGTGCCGCGCAAGAGGGACAACCCGGCGGTCCCCGTGACTCCAACCGAGCAGGTGGAGAGCACGCACCAGGCTTATGAAGCCGGCGCGTCGCTGGTGCATATCCATGTCCGCAATCCCGACGAAAGCCCCTCCAGCGACCCCGCCCTGTTCGCGCAGGTGCAAGAGGGCGTCCGCCGCCACTGCCCCGGCATGATCGTGCAGTTCTCCACCGGCGGCCGTGGCCGCGACCCTGCCGCGCGGGGCAACGCCCTGGAGCTGCGGCCCGACATGGCGTCGCTCTCCACCGGCTCGGTCAATTTCCCCACCATCGTCTACGAGAATTCCGCGGCACTGGTGACGGAGCTGGCCACGAAAATGCAGGCCAACGGCGTTCGCCCGGAAATCGAGATTTTCGACCTGAGCCACCTGCATGGAGCCAGACGGCTGATCGAGGCGGGGCTGATGGACGAGCGGCCGCACGTGCAGATCGTCATGGGGGTGAAGAACGCCCTGCCGGCCGACGAGCACGTGCTCGACCTGATGCTGGGCGAGCTGCGCCGCGTGCTGCCGCACGCCACCTGGACGGCGGCGGGCATCGGTCGCGAACCAGGCGCGGGTCATGGAGTGGGTGCTGGCGCGCGGCGGCGACGGGGTGCGCACCGGGCTGGAGGACAATGTTCGCGTCAGCAGAGACCGCCTCGCGGCGAGCAACGCGGAACTCGTGCAGCTGGCCGCCGAGGCCATTTCTCGCCACGGACGCAGGCCGGCGACGCCCGCGGAGGCTCGCGAGGCTCTGGGGCTTGCCGCAGCGTAATGGCGTTTTCCGCGCTCGATTCGGAGCTGACCGGAAAACTGTTCGCGACCGACGCGATGCGGGGCTGTTTTTCGGATGAGGCCCGCCTGCGCGCGATGCTGGCCGTCGAGGCGGCGCTGGCGCGGGCGGAGGCGAAGCTGGGGCTCGCGCCGGCTGGGCTGGCCGAGGCCATCGAGGCGATTCTCGCCGACCAGCCTGGACGCAGTCGCGATCGGCCGGCTGACGGCGATTGCGGGCGTGCCGACCATCCCGTTCGTCAAAGCCGTGCAGGCCCGCCTGCCACCGGCGTTGGAGGCCGCGTTCCACAAGGGGGCCACCACGCAGGATATTTTGGACACCGCCCTCGTGCTGCAACTGCGGGATGCGCTGGCCCTGGTGTCGGCCGATCTTGTGGCGATTATCGAGGGACTTTCGGGCCTGGCCCAAAAGCACCGGGACACGCCTTGCGTCGGCCGCACCTATGGGCAGCACGCGGCGCCGCTGACGTTTGGCTTCAAAGCCGCGGTGTGGCTGGCCGGGGTGGCGGAGGCGGCGGAGGTCTTGCCGGCGTTGCGGACGCGGTTGCTGGTCGCATCCCTCGGCGGGCCGGTCGGCACGCTGGCAGCACTCGGGGAGCATGGGCCGGCCGTGCTGGACGGTTTTGCCAGGACACTCGGCCTGGGCAGCGTGCCGATCGCCTGGCACGCACGGCGCGGGCGCATGGCGGAGGCCGGGTGCTGGCTCGCGCAACTGATCGGAGCGCTGGCCAAGATGGCGACCGACATCGCCTCTCTCGCCTCCACCGAAATCGCCGAGGCAGCGGAGCCCTTTTCGCCGGGCCGCGGCGGCTCCTCGTCAATGCCGCACAAGCGCAACCCGGTGTCGTGCACCGTGATGCTGGCCGCGCACGCCGCAGCACCGGGTTTCGTGGCCACGCTGCTGAACGCGATGGCGGCGGCCCATGAGCGGCCGGTCGGCCTGTGGCACGCCGAATGGCACGCTCTGCCGAGCCTGTTCGGGCTGGCCTCGGGCGCGTTGCGGGAGGCGCGGATCCTGGCGGAGGGGCTGGAGGTGGACCCCGCCCGCATGCGCCAGAATCTTGATGCCACGAACGGGCTGCTGTTCGCGGATGCAGCCGCGGCGCGCCTAGGGGCCAAGCTGGGGCGCGAGGCCGCACACCAGGTAGTCGAGCAGGCGGCGAGCGAGGTGCGGCGCAGTGGTGCGCCTCTGCAAGCGGTGCTGGAGCGCGATCCGGCGACGCGGGAGTCGGGGGTGGACATGGCTCCCGCCTTCGATCTGACTGCTGCCATTGCTGCTGCCGGTATTTGGGTGGATCGGGCCGTCGCGGACGCCGGGCGGGTGCGAAGCATGCTGCAGGCGGGCTGATCCCATGCCGCTGGTCGATGCCAACGGGTCAAAATTGTTCTACGATCTCACCGGCCCGGCGGACGCGCCGGTGGTCGTGTTCTGCAACGCCATCGGCACGACGCTTGAGGTGTGGGACGCCCAGGCGCGGTTTTTTGCGGACCGCTACCGGGTGCTGCGCTACGACACGCGCGGCCACGGCCGCTCTCCCGTGGTGGACGAGCCCGCAACGATCGAGAATCTTGCCGACGATCTGGCCGGGCTGCTGGATGCGTTGGAGATCGAGCGCGCCCATGTCGTCGGCCTGTCTCTGGGCGGCATGATCGCCCAGGCGCTGGCGGCGCGGCGGCCGGACCGAGTGCGTGGCCTGGTGCTGATGGCCACCTCCGCCCACCTGCCAGGAGACTGGGAGGAGCGGGCCGCGCTGGTGCGTGCGAAAGGCATGGGCGCGATCGTGGATGCCGTGATGGCGCGCTGGTTCACGCCGGAGTTTTGTCGGTCCTCGCCGGCGGCCGTGGCGGCGTTGCGGGAGCAATTCCTCCGCACCGATCCGCGCGGCTATGCCGTCTGCTGCGGCGCGATCGGTGCCATGGATTTGCGCGCCAGCGCCGCCGCCATCACCGCCCCCGCCCTCGTCATCGCCGGCGCCGACGACAGGGCCACCCCGCCCGCCATGGGCGAGGATCTGCGCACTCGCATTGCCGACGCGGAACTGGTCGTGCTGCCGCGCGCCGCCCACATTCTGGCCGTGGAACGGGCCGATCTGGTCAACCGCTATCTGGCGGCGTTTTTGGGCGGGCTTGGCGACGCCCCGGCCGTGTCGCCCGGCGGCGCCAGTTTCGCAGCCGGATTGGCCAACCGCAAAGCCGTGCTGGGTGTGGAGCACGTGCAGCGCTCCCTGGCCAACGCCGGCAGTTTCGGGAAACTTTGGCAGGATTTCATTACGCGCACCGCCTGGGGCGAGGTTTGGGGCGACGCCACCATCCCCTGGAAGACGCGCTCGATGGTCACGCTGGCGCTGATGGTGGCGCTGGGACGCGAGGAAGAATTTCGGCTGCACATCCGGCCGGCCCTGCGCAACGGCGTTGCGCTGCCCGAATTGCGGGCGTTGCTGATTCAGTGCGCCGTCTATGCCGGCGTGCCCGCCGCGAATGCCGCGTTCCGCTGGACGCGCGACGAGCTGGGGGACGAACTGGACCAGGGTTGACGCCCTTGGCTCGGTGGTGCAGCGGCATCTGCCTATATCGCCTTGCAGCAAGGAAAGCGCCGTCGTGACCGACGTTCCCGAAGAGCCCGACGCCAATTCGAAGCTGGTAAAGAGCAAACAGCGCTGGGCGCGTGACGGCCGCCTGCTGACCGGCACCCACGGCGACCCCGAGCACGACCGCCTGCCGCCGGGCCAGCGGTTGACGCGCGATTGGCCGGTGCTGGATTTGGGCCAGCAGCCAGGCATCACAGCCGAAACATACTACCTCGATATCGACGGCGCGGTGGACAGGCCGCGCCATCTCACCTTCGCCGAGCTGCTGGCGCTGCCGCAAGCGGACGGCGTGTCCGATATGCACTGCGTTACCCAATGGTCGCGATACGACAACCACTGGAAAGGCGTGGCCGCGAGCACGCTATTGGATTTGGTGGGGCCGCGGCCGGAGGCGCAACACGTCATCCTGCACGCACGGGACGGCTACACGACCAACGTGCGGTTGAGCCAGTTCGCCGAGCCGGACGTGATGCTGGTCTATCAATGGGAAGGCAAGCCGATCGAGCGCGCCCATGGCGGCCCGGCGCGGCTGATAATTCCCCGGCTGTATCTTTGGAAATCACCCAAATGGCTGAGCCGAATCGAATTGTCCGGGACCGACCGGCCGGGCTTTTGGGAGCGCAACGGATACCACAACAACGCCGATCCCTGGCTGGAGGAGCGCTACAGCTAGACTGGCCGCTATGACCGTATCGTAATCGAAACGCTATAGGCGTGCGTGGGCAGGCGGCCCAGTCAGGTAGGTTTTCGGATCGGCCCGGGAAACCAGAAACCGCCCCACTTCCTCCACTCCGTGCCGGGGTAGGTCCACTTCGGTTTTCGCGTGCGCGCCTCGGTGCGGAGCGGACGCTTGCGCATCGGCTTTTCGGCCGGCTCGGTCGGGACCGGTGCGGTGGGGTCCGGTTCGGGAGGGGGCGGCCTGACCCGGGGCGGCCGGGGCGGCGGCGGCGGCAACAGGGCGGGGTCGGGCTTTCGTCCCAGCCTCCGATACAGCGGCCGCAGGATCCGCCCAACCTGCGGCGCGTCCCGGAGCAGGGCCTGCATCTCGGGGTCTTTCAGCAGATAGTCGAGCTGGTTGGCACAGCCCGTCGCCTCCACCCCCAGCAATCGCACCACCCAGAGGAACTGCCGCGGCATCTCGGGCTGGCGCGGCCGGGGCGGGTGGGGAGTTGGCTCGGGAGCCGGCCCCGGGGCTGATCTGGGAGCGCGGGGCGAGGCGGCGGCAGCGGACCCGCCTTGGCCCGCTGCGCCAAGGCCACGAACCTCCTGATGGTGTTGTGCAGCCAGGCTTGCAGCAGGCTCAGCTTCGGCACCGCCGCCGGGTCGGCGCGCATCCGCACCGCCGCCGCCCAGGACAGGTCGCGGATGATGGCGGCGAACCGCCAGGCGGTGCTGGGTATGTGTTTGGGGCGGGAGGATTCGGACATCGCGGCCCGCACTGTCGCACGAAGCGCCGGGTGTGTCAAGTGATACTTTACCTACAGGTTAGTCCGCCTTGCTCAGGCTACCCGCTGCCATATGAGCGGATGCTTACCTGTGCCCCCCCGCCCTCACCCCGGTGAGGGTCCTTTGCGCCCGAGTTTGGTCAGATGCGATGCAGCCGGTGCGTGCCGACAGGCCCGGAGAACACGGCATCATTTATCGTCCAGGCGATAAAAGCGCGCCGCGTTGTCGTGAAACAGGGCGGCCTGTTCGGCCGGTGCAAAATGCCGCACCGCCTCGCGGAAGGCGCCAAAAATCTCCGGGAACGGTGTGTGCAGCCGTGCCGGCGGATAGTCGCTGGCGAACATGCATCGTGCCGTGCCGAGCGCATCGACGCAGCGCAGCACGACCTCGCGTACCTGAGCGCGCGTCGGAAAGGGCACGTAGGCACCGACGTTCGATATTTTGAGCGAAACATTCGGCTCATCCCCCAGCCGGTGCAGCGCACGCAGCCAGCGGGCGATCCCTTCAGCGTCCTGATCGACCGGGCTGGCGCAGTGGTTGACGATAAAAACCTGGCTTGGGAACGCGGCCGCAACCCGCGCAAAATCCCCGGCCTGGTGCGGGTACAGCATGACTTCGAGGTGCAGCCCGTGGCGGCCGAGCGCACGGACGCCGGCCAGCCATCCCGCCTCCTGCATCAGGTCCGCGCGCACCGCAAACCGTTTGGCCGGATCGCCATGCCAGCTCAGCTTGCTGCGCACGCCGACGACGCGGGCAAAACCGCACTGCGCGGCAATCACTGCTTCGGCGTCGGGATCTTCCAGCGCGACGGCGGCGACGTAACGGCTCGCTATGCCGTCGGGTTTGTCCAGCGTCTCCAGCCAGCGGGTTTCGTCCAGCGGCGTCGCCGGGTCCCAGCTGGCCTCGATATGCACCGTGGCCACGACGTTCTGGCCGGCGGAGTTGGCGCGATAGTCCCCAGGCAGATAGTTGCGCCGGATCGGGCCCAGATCTCCCAGCGGCGCCCGGCTCGCGTTGTCCGGGTCAAGCCAGCGATGGCGCCGCAGCGACAGGTCCCAAAGATGCATGTGGGGATCGATGATCGGTCCCGAGTACAGCGTATCGTCCATGATATTATCCACGCCCTGGGCGCTACCCGGCAAAACCTCGCGCCATGTGCGCGAGCATGCGGGCGGCGCGGGCGACCTCTGCGATGGAGACGTACTCGTCTGCGGCGTGCGCCTGATCGATGCTGCCGGGGCCGAAAATGATCGAGGGAACGCCGGCGCGGGTCATTTTGCTGGCGTCCGATCCGAAGGGAACGCCGATTGCCTCATCCGCAAGCCCCTCGGCGCGACATGTGGCGCGGGCGGCGGCGATGATCGCGGCATCCGCCGGAACTTCCATGGAAATGTCGTTGAGGAAGGGAGGATGCACGATGACCGCCGCGCCCGGATCGAGGCCGGCCGCAAACCCTTGCACTTCTGCCTCGATGTCGCGCCAGACATGCTGGCCGATCTCGTCCGGCAGGGTGCGCCGGTCGAATTTCAGGCGGCAGCGCGCCGGCACGGTGTTGATGCCCTCGCCGCCCTCGATCAGCGAACAGATCAGGCTCGCCCGCCCCAGCAGCGGGTGCGCGCGCGCGGCAAGACGGGGGCCAAAAACGTGCCGCAGATGGGCGGCGAGATCGGTGCCGATGGCAATGGCATCGATCCCTTCCTCCGGCCGTGAGGAGTGGGCGGCGCGGCCGCGCACCTCGATTTCCCAGCGCACGCAGCCCTTGCAGGCGGAAACGACGCGCAATCCGGTGGGCTCGCCGGCCACGCCGCCATCCGCTGTTTCGCCGCGGGCCAGATGGTGCAACACGCCGCGGTACTGGAACTCTTCGTCCACGGAGGCCAGGAAGGTGACGTCGAGCGGTGCCGGATCGCGAGCAAGCTCGCGCAGCGCCAGCATGAAGGCGGTGAGGCAGCCTTTGTCGTCCACCGCTCCGCGCCCGTAGAGCCGGCCCTGGTGCAGTTCGGGGCGGAACGGCTCGATGCTCATGCCGGTGGCCTGCACGGTGTCCAGATGGCCTTCCCAGAGCAGATGTTTTCGGTGGCCGCCACGCTTGTGGACGCGCGCAATGACGTTGGGGCGGCCCGGAAAAACCTCGTCCAGCTGCACCGTGGCGCCGTTGTCGCGCAGCCAGGCGGCTACGTGCGCGGCCATTGCGGCTTCTCCGAACCAGTCTGCCGGTGCGTCCGGCGTCCGATAGGCCGGGTTCACGCTCGGGATGGCGACGAGGCTCGCGAGCAACGAAGCTGCCTCGGCTTCGAGTGCGGCGTCGCCCTGGGCGAGACTGCTGTCCATCCGCGTTGATTGACACCTTCGCGGCACGTCGCCTAGCCTTTCGCAAGCGGGAGCGGCATCGTGAGAGTGCCGGAGATGCGCATCGATCGCGCGACGCCAGTTCAATAGACGGGGAAACCATCACCATGAAATCGTCATTGCTCCATGCCTGTCTCGGTGCGGCGCTGCTTTGCGGTCTGGCCGCGTTCCAGTTCGGGACTGCCGCTCCGGCCGCGGCGGCGGCCAACTGCGTGAAGGGCGAACACAAGCCGCCGTACAAGCTCGGCTGGGCGAACATCTATTCGATCCCGACCTGGATGAAGGAAACCACCGGCACCATCGAGGACGATGGCCAATGAGCTGAAGAAGCAGGGCCTGGTCGACAAGCCTGACCATCACCGACGCGCAGGGCAACGCCAACACGCAGATCCAGCAGATCCAGTCGATGATCGACGCAAAACTGGACGCCATCATCGTCGATGCCGGTTCCGCCACCGCGCTCGACCGCGTCATCGCCGATGCCTGCTCCAACGGCATCGTGGTCGCGAATTTCGACAGCCTCGTCGACACCAACGATCTGACCACCAAGATCGATACCGATCAGACGCTATGGGGCAAGATCGCCGCCGAATGGCTGGTCAAACAGCTCGGCGGCAAAGGCAACATCCTCGTCGCTGAACGGCCCGGCCGGCGTCTCGGTCAGCGACGATCGCCGCAAGGGCGCGGAGCCGGTGTTCAAGGCCAATCCCGGCATTGAGATTCTGGCCGAGACCAACACGCCGTACAACGCCGCGCCGGCGCAGGAAGCGGTGACCAACCTGCTGTTCAGCAATCCCGAGATCGACGGCGTCTGGTAGCCAGGGCGGCGCGCTGACCGCCGGCGCCGTGACGGCGTTCGAGAAGCAGGGCCGCAAGCTGGTGCCGATGACCGGCGAGAACTACCGCCCGTTCCTGGAAATGTGGAAAGCGAAGCACCTGACCGCGTGGGCGACGCAGCAGCCGAACTGGCTGGCGGCGTTCGCCGTCTATGCGTCGGTGAAGGCGCTGCAGGGCGCGGACATTCCGGCCTATATCGACGTGCCGCTGCCGATCATCGACGACGCGCAATCTCGACAGCTATCTGGCCCGCGCCAAGGATTTCGCCGCGGACGGCTACATCTACTCGCCCTATGACACGAAACTGTTCGACGACCTGATCGCCAAGAGCCTGAAGAAGTAACTCGATGATGCGCCACCCGGGCGCAGCGGAGCGGATGCGGCCGGTAGATGGACGCGCGGCCAGATCGGTCCTGGGAGCGCGGAACGTCTCGAAGTCGTTCTTTGGCAATCCGGTGCTTCGCGATGTCTCGATCGAGCTGGTGCCGGGCCGCATCCACGCTCTGCTCGGCGAGAATGGCGCCGGCAAGAGCACGCTGATCAACCTGCTGTCGGGCACGCTGGCGCCCGACAGCGGCGCAGATTCTGGTCGACGGCCGCACGGTCGCGGCGCTGTCGCCGCAGGAGGCGCACCGGCTCGGCATCGCCGTGGTGCAGCAGGAACTCAGCCTCGCGGCGCACCTGTCGATTGCGGAGAACATCGGCCTCG
Organism: uncultured Pseudomonadota bacterium; assembly: GCA_963822705.1. Lineage (GTDB taxonomy): Bacteria > Pseudomonadota > Alphaproteobacteria > Acetobacterales > Acetobacteraceae > CAVRQM01. The sequence continues at coordinate 211,031 of CAWGIX010000010.1, read as the reverse complement.
GCGCCGATCGCGTCGCGGCGGGCTTGTCGACTATCGGCCGCCTGGCCGAGCAGGTCGCAGGCAGATCGGCCGCGAGCTGGGCCTGACCGAATCGCCCGACACGCCGGTGGCCAATCTGCCGCTCGGCCGGCGGCAGGTCGTCGAGATCGCCAAGGCGCTTGCCCGTCAAGCCGCGGGTGCTGATCTTGGACGAACCGACCTCCTCGCTGGCGGCGCCGGATGTGGCGACATGCTGATGGCGCTGGTGCGGCGGCTGCGCGATCGAGGCGTCGCGATCCTCTACATCTCGCATCGGCTCAATGAGATCCTCGACTTCTGCGACTACGTGACGGTGCTGAAGGACGGCGCGGTCACCGCCGACCGTCCGCTGGCGGGGCTCGATCCGCATGGGCCTGGTGCGGCTGATGGTCGGCCGCGACCCGCAGAACCTGTTTCCGCCATACGTCTCGCACGCGACCGACGACATCGTGCTGGAGGCCACGCGAATTTCGGCACCGCGCGGCGTCGGCGGCGTCGATTTCGCGCTCCGCCGCGGCGAAATCCTCGGCATCGGCGGACTGGTCGGCCATGGGCAGGAAGATTTCATGATGGGCCTTTACGGCGCCGTCGCCGCCGCATGCCGATGCAGTTCCGCGTGCACGCCGCGCGCGGAGAGGCGCAGACAACGCCGTTCGCCAACGTCGCGCAGGCCAACGCCGCCGGCGTCGCCTACGTTCCGGCGGACCGCAAGCAGCGAAGGCCTGCTGCTGCCGCACTCGATCGACTTCAACCTGCTGTTGCCGCTGTTCGCGCGCCACCGGGCCGAGCGTCGCCGGCGCGGGGACGAGCGCAGACTCACGGCGTCGCTGGCCAACCGCCTCGGAATTCGGGGCGACCTGCGCCGGCCGGTGCAGGCGCTGTCCGGCGGCAACCAGCAGAAGGTCGCGCTGTCGAAATGGCTGCCGCTGGAGCCTTCGGTGCTGCTGCTGAACGATCCCACCCGCGGCGTCGACGTCGAGACCAAGCGCGAGATCTACCTGGCGCTGCGGGCGATGGCGGCGAACGGCAATGCGGTCGTGCTGCTCAGCAGCGATACGCCGGAACTGGTGCATCTCTGCGATCGCGTCATGGTGTTCCACAACGGCCGCGTGGCGGCGACGCTGCGCCATGCGCGAGGCCAGCGAGGAGGCCATCGTCGCGGCGGCGCATCGGGCGTGCCCCAGGCGACGCCGATGTCGGCGGCGACTGCATGAGCGGCGGTCGCGGCTCTATTGGGCGATCCAGTGGCGGCGCAACGAGGGACTCGGCGCGCTGTTCCTCGTGCTGGCGGTGTTCGCCGTACTCTACGCGATCCTGTTCCCGGGCATTTTCGCGTTCGGCACGATGAACAAGTTCGTGCAGGGCTGGTTTCCCACGGCGATGGTCGCGGCCGCGGAAACCATCGTCATGCTGACCGGCGGCATCGACCTCTCGGTTGGCCCGATGGTCAGCCTCGGCTCGGTGGTCGCGGCCAGCACGATGCAAGGACCGCTCGGCATTTTCGGCGGCGTGCTGGCCGTGCTGGCGCTCGGGGCGGGCGTCGGCGCGCTGGTCGGCTGGTTCGTCGCGGTCGGCCGCTATCCCGCGATCATCGTCACGCTGGCGATGTCTTTCGTCCTGCGCGGCGTCGCGCTGCTTATCCTGCCCCGCCCCGGCGGGTTCGTGCCGCCGTCGCTGTCCGACTTGCTCGCCGGCGGCCATCCGACGGCGGCGGTTGCTGCTGGTCCTGCTCGTGCTGGTATGGAAGCTGTTTCAGGCGACGCCTCTGGGCATCGGCCTGATCGCGGTCGGCGACAATGCCGAAGGCGCCTACCGCTCCGGCGTGGATGTCGTCGCGTCGCGTCTTGTCGCCTATGTCGATCAGCGGCGTGTTGCAGGCGCTGACCGGACTGTATGTGGCGGCGCAGACCGGGTCGGGCGATCCGCTGATCGGCGAGCCGCTGACGCTCAGCGCGATTGCGGCGGCGGTGCTGGGCGGCGTCGGATTTCTGGGCGGCCAGGGAGCGATGCGCGGCGCGCTCGCCGGCAGCCTGCTGATGAGCATCCTGATCAACGTCATGTTCTTCATGGACCTGCCGCTGGTGGCGCAATACGTCGTGCAGGGTCTGATCATCGTGGGAACGGTGGCGCTGCCGCGCATTCGTGCGGCAAGCCGGAGCTTGGCGTGAGCGGCACGCCGGGGGTGCGCGAGTTCTTTGCGTCGTTCGGCCGCTCGCTGGTCGCCTACGGTGTCGTCGGGGTGATCTGGATCGTGGCCTCGACCATGATCCCCGGTTTCGGCGTGTTCGGCCATCTGCGCTATATCGTCGAACTCGCCTCGGTGATCGGCCTGGTCGGCGTTGGCCAGACCATTCGCGGTGATCGGCGGCGGCATCGATCTTTCGGTCGAGCGCGGTCATCACGGTCACCGCGATCCTGCTGCCGCTGCTGACTTTCGATGGCGACCGGTCCGGGCTCGGCGCGATCGCGCTGACGCTGCTGGTCGCCGCCGCGATCGGCGCGGTGAACGGTCTCGGCATCGGCTATCTCGGCCTCCCGCCGCTGATCATGACGCTGGCAATGGCGACGATACTGCAAGGCGTGCTGGTGCTCATTGCCGGCGGCAGCGCCATTTCGGTCGACAACGCGACGCTGAACTGGCTCGGCTCGAGCCATGCCTTCGGCATCTCGACCATCATCCTGCTCTGGATGATCGTGGCGGCGGCCGCCCTGTTCTGGCTGCATTTCACGCGCAGCGGCGCGCTGATTTTCGCCATCGGCACCAATCCGGTGGTGAGCCTGCTCTCCGGCATCCCGATGCAGCGCATGACGCTGTCGATCTACGTCATAGCCGGTCTCTGCTCGGGGTTGGCGGGAATGGTGCTGCTGGCGATGAACGGCCAGGGCTATGTCGGCATCGGCGACCCTTATCTGCTCTCGTCGATCGCCGCGGTCGTGCTCGGCGGCACCTCGATCCTTGGCGGCCGCGGAACCTATCTTGGCACGATCGCCGGAGCCGTGCTGCTGGTGACGATGACCGCGCTGATCACCGTCATCAATGCCTCGGAGGGTTGGCGCTGCGTAATTCTCGGCTGCCTCATTCTCGGCACTGTTGCCGCTGTCGGGCCGCGATCGGTCCCGCTAAAGGGAGAGCGCCATGCGGTTGGCGATGTGGACCTATCCATGGGACGTGCTGGATGTCGGGCTGCCGGATCTGGTTCGCGACCTGCGCGAGCGAGCCGGACTGAACGGCATCAATCTCGCGACGTCGTATCACGCCGGACGTTTCTTTCAGCCCCGCAGTCCGGTTCGCAAAAGCTATTTTCCGGAGGACGGCACGATCTATTACCGGCCCGATCCGCGACGCTGGGAAGGGCACGCGATCGTGCCGCGGGTGGCGAGTTTGGTCGGCGAGCGCGGTGACGTGCTGCGTAACCTGGTCGAGGCGCGCGAACGAACCGGGCTGAGCGTGGCGGCTTGGACGGTGTGTCTGCACAATACGCGCCTGGGACTGCTGCACCCTGGCGCATGCACCCGCAACGCATTTGGCGACCCGAATTTTTACAGCCTGTGCCCGAGCCATCCCGACGTTCGCGCCTACGCGACCACGCTGGTGGCCGACATCGCTCATGGATGCGGGCCCGACGCGATCCAGCTCGAATCGCCCGGCTTCATGGGCTTTGCGCACGAGTTCCACCACGAGAAGGACGGAGTGGGCCTGACGCCGGAGGACGATTTCCTGATGGCGCTGTGTTTCTGCGATTCTTGCCTGGCGCGCGCGGGGCGTGCGGGCGTCGATGGTGCAGCCGCGCAAAACACTGTCCGGCGCTGGATTGAAGAGATTTCGGAACGTGCCGTGCCGGCGCCGCGCTGGCCCGATTTTGTGAGCAGCGGACCCGACGTGTTCGCCGCGCATCCGGAGGTTCACGCCTATGTGGCCTGGCGGTTCGAACCTGTGACCAGCCTGGTCGCGGCCATGAGCGAAGCCGCGCATCCGGCCTGTAAAGTACATGTGCTGGATATCGGCAATGGCTGGCTATGCGGCAGCGACATCGCAACGCTGGCAAAGGTGAGCGACGGGGCGGTGGTTTGTGTTTATGACCGCAGCGCAGACGCGGTTGCGCGCGATCTTGCCGCGGCGCGCGCCGCCGTGGGCAAGGAGCGGTTTCTCGGCACCGGGATGCGCGTCTTCTACCCGGAGATGACTGGAGCGGGCGACCTCGTTTCCCGCGCGCGCGCGGCGCACCGTGCTGGGGTGGATGAGATCAATTTCTACAATTACGGCCTGATCCCGTCGGCCCGGCTCGATTGGGTGCGTGCGGCCACGGATACGGTGCTGCAATGAGTTCTTGCCGCGCCATGCGGGCCGAATTCTATATCTGACGTTGCGGCGATTTGCCCAGAGCCGCCTCCACTTCCCGCGCACGACCTCCCGACCTGAACTCCTCCGCCAACAGCGGCCTTTTACGTATTTGCACGCGGTAGACGCCATGCGCGCCGGCAATGAGGTCGCCGTCGCGGCCAAGCAGGCGATCACCCATCTCGACAATGCGCAGGTTTGGCCAGATCTGCGGCCGGATCTGGAGAATGTCCTCAAAAATAGCCTTTCCCGGGCGGTCCGGCACGGCCTGCGCGATCAGCAGCGCCATCGACGCCGACGAGCGCGAGACACCGGCGTGGCAATGCACGAGCAGGTGCGCGTCCGTCACTGGTTCCAGGTCGAGCTTGCGGCCGAATTCGAGCAGCTGCTCGACATGAACGGGCCTGGGCACGACCATTCCGGGCGACTCCTCGATCACGTCGTGAAAGCGAAGTTCCAGCTTTTCGTGCTCGCCGAAGGTGCCGAACACTTCGGGCGCCGGCCATTCCGGATCGAGGATGGACAGAACGTGGCTGACGCGCGCGCCGGAATGGTCGGCAAGTTCATCGAGGCCGCAGACGGTGATACGAAACGGGAGTTGCATGGAAGCTCCGAGGAGGGATCGCCGCCTGTGTACGCGACGGCTCCACGTTACTCCAAATTGGTGTGGTTGGCCCGCATCGTCTCCGGCGAGACCGACAGAAGGTCGCGCAATTTCAGGATCATCACCTCGAACAGCACGAAAAGCGCGCCCTCGTAGAGCGACCCCATCGGCAATACCGACGTGGCGGACGGCCCCTGATCGTTGGCCATGGTCTGCGCCGGGATCACCAGCACGCCGTCGGCCAGGGCGGCGCAGCGCCCTTCTGGCTGCGCGGTCAGGAGCAGGATGCCGGCCCCCGCCGCCTTTGCAACCCCCATGAGGGCGAGGGCGGTGGAAATTTCTCCGGGGCCGACGGTGACCAGGAACAGGTCACCCGGCCCGACCGGCGGGGTCGTCATGTCCCCCACCACCGCGACCGAGCGGCCCATGTGGAACAGCCGCATCGCAAAACCGCGGATTTGCAGTCCTTCCCGCCCGCCGCCGAACACGACCACGGTTTTGGCGGCCGCAATCCGGGCCACGGCATCGTCCACGGCCGCAAGGTCCACGCGTTCGAACACGCTCGCCAGTTCATCAAGGGCCCGGCGGAAAATGCTGGCCTCGGCCATGGTGCCTCCTGGGGAAGTTGTGTCATGCGCCGGCCTCGCCGGACCAAAATCCGGTTTACGCATCCTGTCCGGCCAGCCGCACTTTCGCTTTGCCAACCGGCTCAGCCTCAGCCAAGCTGGCACAAAACCGGAGGAGCGGCACAAAATTGGACACTGCCGAAAGGTCGCCGTCTCACACCAGCCGAATCGCCGCACGGCACGGCCGGATCCGAGCCGTGCGACCGAGTCGTGGCCGGTTGCGGCACTCGACCCTGCCGTGACCGACGGTTTGGCCGGCCTGGATACGGCGGCCCTGCATGCCGGGCGCCTGGCCCGGCTGCGTGCCGAATTGCGGAAGCGCGACTACGCCGGGGCGCTGTTGTCGGACCCGATGAACATCCGCTACGCCACCGGCACCCGCAACATGCCCATCTGGACGATGCACGAAGGCGGCCGCTACGTTTTCGTCGCCACCGAAGGCCCGGTGGTCATGTTCGAATACTCCGCGACGCAACACCTGGCAGACGGGTTCGCAACCATCGACGAGCGGCGCACCGGCACCGCCTGGACCTATTTCCTCGCCGGCCCGCGTGCCGAGGAAAAGGCGACGATCTGGGCCGAGGAGGTCGCCGGCCTCGTCGAGCTTCATGGCGGGCGCAACCGGCGCCTGGCCATCGACCGCTGCAACCCAATCGGAACGCAACGCCTGCTGGCACGCGGCCTTTCACTGCACGACGGGCAGGAGCCGCTGGAGCAGGCGCGGATGATCAAGACCCCGGAGGAGATTCGGTGCGTACGTGGGTCGATGGCGGTGTGCGACCTGGCGGTGGACCGGATGCGCGCCGCCCTGGTGCCCGGCATTACCGAGAACCAGCTTTGGGCGGTGCTGCACGAAACCAATATCGCCCACGGCGGCGAGTGGATCGAGTGCCGCCTGCTTGGCCTCCGGCCCGCGCACCAATCCGTGGTTCCAGGAATGCTCCGACCGGGTGATCAAGGCGGGCGACATCGTCTGCTTCGATACCGACATGGTGGGACCCTGCGGCTACCTGGCCGACATTTCCCGCAGCTATGTCTGCCCGGATCGCCGGCCCGGTGCCGCGCAGCGCCAGGCCTACGAGCTGGCGCAGGAGCAGGTACTGCATAATCTTTCTGTGCTGCGCCCCGGGCTGTCGTTCCGGGAGTTTATCGAGCAGGCGTGGCCGGTGCCGCCGCGCTATGTGCCGAACCGGTATATGGTGCTGGTGCACGGTGTCGGCATGGTCGACGAGTTCCCCGCCATCGCCTACCGCGAGGATTTTGAGGCGTGGGGTTATGACGGCCTGTTCCACGAGAACATGGTCGTTTCGGTCGAAAGCTATATCGGCGGCGTGGGCGAAGCAGAGGGCGTCAAGCTTGAACAGCAGGTGCTGATCACTGCGAACGGCGCCGAAATCCTGTCGCGCTCCCCCTTTGTCGATGCCATCGAGCCTTGACCAGACCAACAAGCGGAAGAACGCACGGCAGGGGAGGATAAAATGTTTGGATTGAGGACCAATAGCGGCAGGCGGCCGCACCCGGCGGTGGCCGAGCTGGCGACGTCGCTCCGGGACGGGCGGATCGGCCGGCGCGATTTCCTGCAGACCTGTTCCTGGCTCGGTATCAGCGCAGCGAGCGCCCGCGCCTTTGCCGCCGCGGCAGCCGGCGGCGGCGGGCTGCTGCTGCCCGCGGCGTCGCGGGCCCAGGATACGCCGAAACGCGGCGGCTCGCTGCGCTTCACCTGCCAGATCCAGGAGATGACGGACCCGCACCGCGGTGTCCTGGATCGAGGCGTCGGACCTATTTCGAAACTGCCTCGAATTCCTGACCTTCGTCGACGCGAACAACCTGGTCCACCCGTACCTGGCGGAGAGCTGGGACCCGTCCGAGGACCTCAAGACCTGGTCGTTCAAGCTGCGGCCCGGGGTGAAATGGTCCAACGGCGACACGCTCACGACCGAGGACGTGGCGTTCACCATCCGGCGCTGGATGGCGCCGAACTCGAAGTCGTCGAACAAGTCCGCGTTCGGCGCACTGACCGATGTCGAGGTGGTCTCGCCGACCGAGTTCCGGCTGCATCTGAGCAAGCCGGTGCTGGCGATCCCGGAAATGCTGTATGCCTATACCGCACCGATCCTGCATCGCGACTTCGACGCCAAGGGCGGCAACTGGCCAAAAAACCCGATGGGCACCGGTCCCTACACGATGACCGACTACGCCGTGGGCCAGCAGGCCACGTTCAAGCGCAGGCCGGACTATTGGGGCGAGGCGCCCTATCTCGACGAGATCCGCTACCTCGACATGGGGCCTGATATCGGCGCGCATCTCGCCGCACTTGCGGCGGACCAGACCGATATTCTGTATCGCATCACCACCGCCGAGCTGGACACCGCAAAAGCTCTGCCGAACGCGAAACTGCTGACCGGTCACTCGGCCGCGGCCATCTGCATGCGCATGCACGTGAAGGAAAAGCCGTTCGACGACATTCGCGTGCGGCGGGCCGTGCAACTCTGCGCCGACAACCAGCAGATCCTGGATCTCGCCTATCGCGGCATGGGCGTGCTCGGGGAAAATCATCACGTCGCCCCGTCTCAACCCGAGTACTTCGCTCTGCCGCCGTTTAAACGCGACGTTGCCCAGGCGAAGCAGCTGCTGCAGGACGCCGGCCACAAGGATGGGCTCGACGTCACCCTGATGGTGGGTAACACGCAAGGCACCTACGAGCAGAATGCCGCGCAAGTGCTGCAGCAGAACTGTGGCGAGGCGGGGATCCGCATCAAGCTCAACGTGGTGCCGGCCACGGAATACTGGCCGGTGTGGGACAAGGTGCCGTTCGGCCTGACGTTCTGGGCGCATCGGCCGCTCGCTGTGATGACCCTGGATCTTGCCTACCGCTCCGGTGCCGTCTGGAACGAAATCGCAATTCGCCGACAAGGATTTCGACGCCGCGCTCGACCGCGCCATGGCGATCGTCGATCCGAAGCAGCGCAGCCAGGCGATGCAGAGCGTGGAGCAGATCCTGCAGAGCCAGGCGGTGATGGTACAGCCGTTCTTCCCGGACAGGCTCACCGCGATTTCGTCTCGCGTCCACGGCTATGTGCTGCATCCCGCCGAGTATTTCGACATGCGTAGTGTCTGGATGAGCTGAGCGGAGCCGCTTCTCATGCGCGCGGCGGCGGAGCGGGTGGCGACCATGCTTGCCACCATGCTCGCCGTCTCGTTCATCGTGTACGCGGTGCTGGAGGTGAACGCCGCGGAAGTCGCGGTCAAAGTGCTGGGCCAGTTTTCCAGCGAAACGCAGCGGCGATTGTGGCTGCACCAGAACGGCTACGACCTGCCGTTCCTGGTGCGATATGCAAACTGGTTGTGGCGGTTCGCGACGCTGCACTGGGGCGTATCCACCCATTATCGGGCCGACGTGCTGCCAATGGTGCTCGACCGCCTGGGAAAGACCGGGATTCTGGGTGGTCTTACCCTGCTGGTCATGGTGCCGACCGCGTTTGTGACCGGCGTGCTGGCCGGGGTGCGCGAGGGCTCGACCACCGATCGCGTGCTGTCTTTCGCGTCCGTGCTGACCACGTCGGTGCCGGAATTCGCCAGCGCCGTGCTGCTGTCGGCCATTTTCGTCTTTTGGCTGCACTGGCTGCCGGGTGCGAGCACCATGACCGCCGGTTTTTCCCGCGCGAGCTTGTATTGCCTGTGATGGTGCTGGCCCTGTACTCCGGCGGCTACCTTGCCCGCATCACCCGCGCCTCCGTGGCCGAGACCATGCAGGCGCCATATATCCGCACCGCCATGCTCAAAGGGGCATCTCCGGCCCGCATCGTGGTGCGTCACGCGCTGCGCAACGCGCTGGTGGCACCGGTCACCGTGGTGATGCTGCAAATTCCCTGGCTGCTGTCAGGCGTGATCGTGACCGAAGTGTTTTTCGCCTACAAAGGTTTCGGCTACCTGCTCTACGAGGCGGCACTGCAGAGCGACCTGCCGCTGATCGAGGCCTGCGCCATGGTCAGCGTGGTGCTGGTGGTCGGCACGCAGCTTATTTCCGACGGGCTGCACGCGATGCTGAGCCCGCGCGCGGCCACCTCGTCCCGGCCGGTTGCCGAACTCTCGCCGGCGCTGGACGCAGCGAGGGCGGCGGAGTGACCGTGATTGCCCCCGGTTATGTTCGCACGCTTGCCGCCTACAATGCCGAGATGAACCGGCGCCTCTACGCGGCGGCGGCGTTGCTTTCGGATGACGACCGGCGAGCCGATGGCGGCGCGTTCTGGCGGTCGATCGACGGCACGTTTCGCCATCTGCTGTGGGCCGACCATATGTGGATGTCCCGGCTGGCCGGTTGGGACAAGCCGGACGTCGTCCTGGCGCACAGCGACCGGTTCGGGCCTGACGGATTTGCGGCGCTGCAAGCGGCTCGCGAGGACACCGACACGCGGCTGAACGGCTGGGCGGCAGGGCTGGACGAGACGGCGCTGGCCGGCGAGCTGACCTGGTTCAGCGGGGCGACGAACCAGCAGGTGAGCCGGCCGCGCTGGCTGCTGATGGCGCACCTGTTCAACCATCAGACGCACCATCGCGGCCAGGCACACGCGCTGCTGACCCGGGCGGGTCAGCAGACCGGTGCCACGGATCTTCCGTTCGTGGTGGAGGCCGTCGCCTGATCGCTGCGGATCAGACTTTCAGCGCCTCCACCGTCTTGTCCTCTTCCGCCCGGTAATACTCGCGCTGCTTGCCGGCGACGCCCGGGCCGGTGCGCTTGATGGCGCCGTCGTCCACCTTGTGGAGTTTCGTGGCGCGCGGATGGTGGTGCTCCTTGTACGGGTCGTTGCTCATGCGATTGTAGCAGCACAGCAGCACGTTGCGCGGTCGGTCGGAGAGGTTCTGCGAGGACGAGTGCAGCGTGTTGGAGTGGAAGAACAGCGCGTCGCCGGGGTCCATTTCGCAATACACGTGTTCCAGCACCTTCATGGCGTGCTCGACGCGCTCCATGTCGGCACCGGTCTGGCCGCCCACGCGGCCGTGATCGATGCGGCCCATCTTGTGGCTGCCGCGCAGCACCTCCAGGCAGCCGTTCACCCGGCGCGAGGGGTCGATAGGGATGAACACGCTGGCCAGATCGGGGAACAGGCAGCCGTTGTTGTACCAATAACCGTAATCCTGGTGCCAGTCCCAGGCGCCGCCCACGCGCGGGCGCTTCATGGTGAGCTTGCTGTGGTAGTGATAGACCTCACCGCCCAGCAGAAACTCCATGCCGTCGACCACGCGGGCACTACGCGCGACCATGCCGAAAACATCGTCGCCGGGGTGGTTCCACAGCGCGAGTTCGGTGGACGCACCCTTGCTGTCGTTGACTGCGACAACGTGCCGGGAAATTTCCGGGTCCTGCGCGATGGCCTGCTGCATGAGCGCCACTTCCTCGGCGTCGAAGAAGGCGTGCTTCAGCACATAGCCGTCACGCTCGAAAGCAGTGCGGTCCGCCTCGGTTATGCTCGGATAGTTCATGGGTGCCCTCCTGGATTGGCCCGGCGATCGGATCGCCACAGTCCTTGTGCCAGTGTGCGCCACGGCGCAGACGCTTCCAAGCCTCCGATTGTCGTGCGACAGTCCCCGGCCGGATCAGCAGCAATCACATTTTGGCGGGAGGCGCGTCACCCCATGGCCGACGGGCAAATCGGCAGTCTGGCGGCAGGCTCCCGCGCTATCCTTTGGCGCGGCCGGGTTCTCGCGGCCCTGCGGGAGCGCCGCGAGGCAACGGTGGTGGCCATGCTGGTGCTGGTATTCGTGGCGCTGTGCTTCGCCAGCCCGTTCTTCCTCACCTCGCGCAACCTGTTCAATGTGGCGCGGCAGATCTCCGTCGTCGGCATCGTGGCGCTGGGCGAGGCGATGGTGATTATCGCCGGCGGCATCGATCTGTCGGTGGGATCGGCGATCGGCCTGTCGGCGGTGCTGGCGGCCATGGCGACCGCGGCCACCGGCTCGCCGCTGGCGGGCCTGGTGGCGGCGCTCGCAACCGGAGTTCTTGCGGGCGCGGTGAATGGAATTCTGGTGTCGCGGGTTCGCATCAATCCGTTCATCACCACGCTGGGCACGCTCTCGGTCATGCGCGGTACCGCGTTGCTCATCACCGACGGCAATCCGCAGCGGTTCGAGGGCTGGGCGGCGTTTTTGGGCGGCGGACGGATCGGACAGGTGCCGGTGCAGTTCATGCTGCTGATCGGCATCGCGGCCGCGATGTGGGTGTTTTCGGTGCGCACCCGCTGGGGGCGCGACGTCGTTTGCCGTGGGCGACAACGCCCGCGCCGCTCGGCTCGCCGGGTTGGACGTGGCGTGCACGCGCACCCTGGTGTTCGTGCTGTCGGGCCTGCTCGCCGGAGTGGGCGGGCTGTTGCTCGCGGGCATGCTGGCCAACGCCAACCCCAATCTCGGCTTGGGCTACGAGCTGGACGTGATCGCCGCGGTGATTCTGGGTGGCGTGGCGCTGTCCGGCGGGCGCGGGTCGATCGGCGGCGTGGTGATCGGCGCCGCCCTGATGGGCCTGCTGCGCAACGCTTTCGTGCTGCTGAACGTATCCGGCTACTGGCAGACGATCACCATCGGCCTGGTGGTAATCGTGGCCGTTGGCGCCGACAGCCTGAACCGTGCAACCGAAGAAGACTGAGGAAAACGCCATGCTTCTTGTGACCCGCCGCACCGCGCTGCTCGCTGCCACCGCGCTCCTCGCCGTGCGCTCGGCCGCGCGTGCCGACGACGTGCCGCTGCCGGCCGACGCCCGCGCGATCGGCGCGACCGTGGCCGCGATGGGCAAGTCGCCGAAACCGCTGCGGCTGGCCGTGCTCAGTTTCCAGGGCTCCTCGTTCTGGGAGGCGGCGGACAAGGGCATCGCCGCGGCAAAGGCGTATTTGACGCCGCTCGGCGATACCGTCGACTACATCCAGCTCGGCACCGCACTGACCGCGGAGGCGGTGGTGGCCGGCATCGACGCGGCACTCGCGAAGCAATACGACGGCATCGCCGTGGTGCCGATCTTTGACGGCACGGTCGCAAAAGTGAACGAGGCGGTCGCGGCGGGCGTGCCGGTGATCGCGTTCATTGCCGATTCGGCGCAGAAATCGAACCGCACCGTGGCAATCGGACAGCAGGCCTATGACGCCGGCGCGTCGGCGGGCGCGTTCATCGTCAAACAGCTCGGGGGCAAGGGGAAAATCGCGGTCATCACCGGCTATCTGGGCGCCGCGCAGCACAATGCGCGCATGAACGGGGCGCTGGACCTGATCCGCAAGCAGGCGCCCGGAATTACCATTTTCGGACCGTTCGAGTGCAAGGACGACGATGCCACCGCCTATTCCCAGGCCACCGACGTGATGACCAGCAACCCCGACCTGAACATCATCTACGTGACGGCGGGCGGGTCGGAGGCTGCGGCGAAAGCGGTGCGGGATGCGGGGGCGACGGGGCGCGTGGGCGTGGTGGGTTACGACGATCTGCCGGAGAAGCAGCGCTACAAGGACGGCGGCGAGATCCTGGCGCTGGTCGACCAGGCGCCGGCGCGGCAGACTTTCGACAGTCTGGTCATGCTGCACAACATCCTGGCGTTCAAGGCGACCTATCCGTCGAGCATCGCCGTGGCAGCGCCGATCGCGTACGGGAAGTTTGCGCGCGCATGAGCCTGATGCGGGCCGGCGCTTTCGGTCACGCGGCATCCGCAAGGCGTTCTACGCGATCGAGGTGCTGCACGGCGTCGCCTCGATCTGCCGCGGGCGAGATGCTGGCGCTGGTGGGCGAGAACGGCGCCGGCAAGAGCACGCTGCTCAACATGTCTCGCGGGCGCGCTGCAACCGGACGAGGGCGAGATCGTGGTGGAGGGCGCCGCGCGGCGCTGGCATTCGGTCCGCGCGCGGCGCGCGATGCCGGGATCGCGTTCGTGCACCAGGAGCTGTCGGTCGATCCGCAGCCTCTCGGTGGCGGAAAATTGTTTCTGGGCGAGTATTGTGCCGGCGCTACGGTTTTGTCGATCGCGCCGCCATGCGGCGCGGGCGCGGCCGCTGCTGGAAGCGGTGGGCGCTCGCCATGTCGCAGCCGGCCACCCGGCATGGGGCGGCTCGGCACGGCCGACAGGCAGCTCGTGGAGATCGCGAAAGCGCTGGTGCGGCCGCTACGCGTGCTGATCCTGGATGAGCCGACCTCTTCGCTGACGCCGCATGAAGTGGATGGCTTGCTTGCCGTTGTGCGCCGGTTGCGCGCGCAAGGGGCGGGCGGTGGTGTTCATCAGTCATCGTTTGGAAGAGGTGCTGACGCTGGCGGATCGCGTCGTGGTGCTGCGCGACGGAAGGCTGGTCAGCGAGCGACCGGCCGCGCAAGCCACACGCGAAAGCCTGATCGCCGACATGACCGGACGGATGCCGGCTGCCGACCTCGGCGAAGCGAGATGCGGAACTGGGCGACGCGGTGCTCGAGTTTCCGGCCTGCGGCTCGGGACGCGGCTCGGCCCGCTATCATTTGCCGATCCGCGCGCGGCGAGGTGCTGGGCATCTTTGGGCTGGTGGGCGCGGGACGCACCGAGTTGCTGGATTGCATTTCCGCCGTGCGGCGACCGACCGCAGGCAGCGCGATCCTGCCGGACGGCGGCGCGCTGCCCAAAAATCCGCGCGAGGCGTGGGCGCGCGGCGTTGCCGTCCTGCCGGAGGACCGAAAGGAAGTCCGGCGTGGCTCCGCACCTTTCGGTGCTGGAAAATGCGCGCTGGTCGGTGCGCCGCCGCGGGCCGGCCTGGCTGCGCGGGCCGGTCGAGCGGGCGGCGACCGCGCCGCTGCTGCGTCGGCTGGCAGTGCGGACGTCCGGGATGGAGCAGCCGGTCGGGCGGCTGTCGGGCGGCAATCAGCAAAAAATCGTGCTGGCCCGCTGCCTGGCCGTGTCTCCGCGCCTGTTGCTGCTGGACGAGCCAACGCGGGGCATCGACGTGGCGACCAAGGCGGAGTTTTATTCGCTGATAGGCGAACTGGCGGAGTCCGGCATGGCCGTGGTGTTCGCCTCCTCGGAATTGCCCGAAATTCTCGCGCTGGCGACCACGGTGCTGGTGCTCGCGCACGGCCGGCAGATATTGCTTTGCCGGAACGTCGGCTTGAGCGAGGCGGAAGTGCTGGAGGCGTCCTTTTCCCAGCCGATCGCGGCTTAGCCGCTCCAGGCGCGCACCAGATCGCGCAGCGCGATGGTCTCGGTCAGCACATCGTCGTACAGCGTATCCATGTAGTCCTGATGCACAACTTCCAGCGCCACGCTGCCGGCAAAACCGGCGGCCCGCAAGGTTGCAAGCTGGGCCTGCATGTTGATCGTGCCTTGGAGAAGTTTCGCTTGCAGCGCGCCGGGGCGGGCCTGGCGGAGATGGACGTGGGCGGCGTGCGGGGCCAGCACGTCGATCTCGTCCTGCCGCCAGCCGAGGCAGACGAAATGCGCATAGTCGAGCGTGAGTTTCAGGCCCGGCACGCGCCGCAGCAGGTCGAGCGTGATGGAAGGGCTTTCCAGGTAGGAATGGACGTGCGGCTCGATGGTGAGCTGCACGCCGGCCCGTTCCGCAATCGGTAGCAATCGCCGCAGATTCTCGGCCGATTGTTCCAGCGCCTCGGCACGTCCTTGGCCCGGGTTGCACACCCCGGCAGCACGAACATCGTGGGAATCCCCGCCTCGCGGCAGAATGTCGCGACATGAGCGAAATCGTGCTCGTTCGCCACGCGATGCGCGGGGTCGGCCAAGTTGCGGTCGGCCAAGGTAGTGCCGAACAGATGGTAAAACGAGGGCACGTATATGCCCAGCTTGCGCACCGTCTCGGCCATGCGCTCCGGCTCCGCCAGCAGGGCAGACTTGTCGAGAGCCGGCCGGTAAAAATACCGACATCGAGCGCATCTATGCCGAGCACATGCGAGATGCCGGCGGCCTCTGCCAAAGTGCATGACCGCAACGACCAGGACGTGAGCGACAAGCGCATCAAAAAACGTCCTCCATGCGCCCGCTCGCGGCCGAGCGGTACAGCGCGTCCAGCACCTCGACCGCCCGCATGCCCACCTCGCCCGGCGCGGCATTTTGGGCGGGGCGCCCGAGACAAATATCGACGAGCACGTTCAACGGCTCGGTCCAGGCATAGGCGGTGTCGGCCTCGGTCAGCGTTTCGATCACGTCTCGCGTGTCCCGCCTGCGCAGTTCCAGCCGGGGCCGTTCGATGTCGAGCAGCAACATGCCCTGGGACCCGAACAGTTTCAGGTCGAGCTGAAAGCCCCGATGCTTTGGCACCGTCGCGGCTCCGGAGACCGACGCTGTGGCGCCGTTCGTGAAACGAACGCAGGCTGCATCGTAATAGTCCACGCCGGCGGCGGAGCGGCCGATCAGGGAAAACACCGCTTGCGGTTCCAGGTCGGCAATGCGGAACAGCAAACCCAGCGCATGTACAAGCTGGCCCCATCCGTAGCCTCCGGCGGCGTGCGGGTCGGCCCAGGTCGAGGGCGGCGGGCGGAACATGTGCCCCTCGGTCTCGCGCATCGGCTGCCCCGCAAACAGATCCTCCAGCGGCGTGGCCATGCGCAGCACCGCATGTTCGACCCGCCCGATCGCGCCGTCCGCCACCCAAGCGCGGGCGCGCTCGGTCCATGGCATAAAATTCCAGCCATAGGCGACGATAACCTCGCGGTTTGCCGAGTGCCCGGCGGCGACGATGTCGCGGGCGTCGGCGGTGCTGGTGGCGAGCGGTTTCTCCACCAGCACGTGGCACCCGCGCGCGAGCGCCGCCAGCGCGTGCTCGTGGTGCAGCGTGTGCGGCGAAGACACGACGACACCGTCCATGGCGACGGAGTTCAGCATTTCACGAAAGTCCAGGAATCCGTGCGGCACGTCGAACGCGGCGCGCACCTGTTCCAGCTCCGCCGCGCCGAGGCGGCTCACCGCCACCACCTCGCAGTCCGGATTCTTGCGCAGCACCGGCAAATGGTTCTGCGCCGCCCACCAGCCGGCCCCGATCACGCCTATGCGCGCGCGCTTGGCCACGTCAGTAACCGAACGCTCGGGTGTGGACGCAGTCGCGCAAAATCCTGCCAGGAGCTGGAGACATCGAGCAGCGTCAGCACTCGCTACAGCATCTCCAGTCCGCGCTTGCGCTTGGGCGGCGGAAACGCCGTATCCAATTCGGCGAGATCCGCCTCGCCGAGCACGACGTCAGCCGCCGCAAAATTGTCCCGCACATGCGCCGGGTTGGACGCTTTCGGAATGCTGATGATGCCGTCCTGCCGCAACGTCCATGCAAGCGCTATCTGCGCCGTGGTTTTGTTGTGCCGCTCGGCGACGCGCCGCAACGCCGCGTCCCGCAGCAGCGCCCCGCCCTGACCGACGGGCGAGTAGGCCATCACCGGCATGTTTTTGCTGGCGCACCACGGCAGCAAATCGAATTCCGGCCCGCGTGCGCGAAGATTGTACAGCACCTGGTCGGTGGCGCAGTCGCCACCGCCCGGGATCAACTCCAGTTCCGCGAGGTCCGATGTGTCGAGGTTCGACACGCCCCAGCGCAGAATCTTGCCGTCCGCCTGCAACGCCCGGAAAGCGGCCACCGTTTCGGCAAGTGGCACGGAACCCGACCAATGCAGGAGATATAAATCGAGCCGGTCGGTGCCCAGGCGCCGCAGCGACCGCTCGCAGGACGTCGTCATGCGGGCGCGCGAGGCATTTTGGGGATAGACCTTGCTGACCACGAAAACGGCATCGCGCTGGCCGGCGATGGCGTCGGCCACCACTTCCTCGGCGCCGCCATCGGCGTACATTTCCGCCGTGTCGATCAGGGTCATGCCCAGTTCGATACCGAGCCGCAACGCGCGCGCCTCGGCCGCGCGGTCGGAACCGGCCTCGCCCATGTGCCAGGTGCCCTGACCCAGGGCCGGGACCTGGGTGCCGTCCGGAAAAGTCGCGCGGCGCATCAGGCAGCCGCCGTCTCGACCGCCCGGAGCACGCGCAAAAAATTGCCGCCCCAGAGCAGGCGAATGGCCTGCGCGTCATAGCCGCGCTCCAGCAATCCCGCGGTGACCGCAAGACTTTCGCCGGCATGGCGGAACCCGGCCACGCCGCCACCACCGTCGAAATCCGTGCCAATGCCGACATGGGCAATGCCGATACGCCGCACGGCGTACTCGACATGGTCCAGCACGTCGGCCAGCGCCACAGTCTCCGGCTTGCCTCCGGGGCGCACGAAGGCGGCGAGAGCCGTGATCTGGATGACGCCGCCCACGTCGCGGATCACGTCGAGCTGGCCGTCATCCAGGTTGCGGGGATGGTCGCAGAGCGCCCGGCAACAGGAGTGCGTGGTCACGATCGGCGTGCGGCTGGCCTCGGCCGCCGCCAGCATGGTGGTGCGGGCGGAATGGGCCACGTCGATCATCATGCCCAGCCGGTTCATGGCCGCGATCGCATCCCGCCCCAGCGCGGAGAGCCCGCCGTGCCGCGCCGGCGGGTCGCCCAGTTCGGGCCGCGGGATGGCGCTGTCGGCCAGCTTGTTGTGGCCGTTATGGGTGAGGGTGACGTAGATGCAGCCGAGATCGCGCAGCCGCCGCAGCCGGGCCAAGTCGTCGCCAATGGCATGGCCGTTCTCCAGACAGGGCACGATGGCGGGGGTGCGCTGCCGCCACGCCGCTTCGATGGCGGCGGCGTCGGTGCAGAGCCGCGCCTGATCCCCGCCCATGCCCCGGATCGCCAAAAGCATGGCCTCCGCGCGCGCCCAGGCCGCCTCAAGGCCGGCCGGATCGGTGGCGGCCTGTGGCACGAACGCCGCGAAGCACCCGGCCGCCACCCCGCCCTGGCGGAGTTTCGGCAGATCGACGCAGCGGCGGGTCTCGGCCAAAAACGGCCCGGCTGAGTCCGGCGGCCAAGGGATGTCGATATGGCTGTCCAGCACGAGGGTCGCCGCATGCACCGCGGCGGCAGCATCGGCGTGGACGGGGACAGGCGCGTCCATCAGGCGCGCTGGGAGCGGTTCGGCATCGCCGCAGTGTGCCTTGATTGGCGCCGGGGGCTCAAGCCGGGTATATGGGCGGCGAGTTCCCGTAGCTCAGCCGGATAGAGCACCAAATTCCTAATCTGGGGGCCGTGGGTTCGAATCCCGCCGGGAACGCCAGGTAATCCGCCGGTATCACGGCCTTACTGCGCGCCAGCCTAGCCCAAACCTCCCTGTTTCTTTCTGGCACTTGCGTTCCTGATCCGGCGCGGCGCTCTGTCACGCAACTCCCGCCGAACCGGGAACGCCGCTACTGGGTCGGAGGTATAATGTTTTTCGGCGTCTGCCCCGGCGGTGTAGGCTCGACCTTCGGCGGCGGCGCCCCTGGCGCCCCTTGCAGGATCACGCCTCCGCCCTGGTAGGCGTTGTTGGCCGCAGGTGTGTTTGGACCAAGGTCCACCGGTGCTTGGCTCGATTCGGCCGCAGCATTGGGCTGGGGCGCGGACTGGGCGACGGCGGGTCCGCCGGACACCGCGGCGAGCATAGCAACGAGCAAGAGGCGCATTTCCGGTCCTAGTTCTGCCGGCTCAACGGAGCCGACAAGCCAAGCGGCAAGTCACGCGCCAGCGCCTACTGCGCCGGCGGCATAAGAACCACCGTCGGGGACGGCCGCGGTGTCACGACGACGGAGGTCGGCGCGGGTGCGGGAGCCGGAGTTGTGACGGTGCAGCCGACAACCGGCACTAACAGCAGCGTGGCGACGGCGAGGCGAATCAGATTTTTCACAGGGCGTTGCTCCCAGGGTTGCCATGACCAAACAGCCAAATCAGACCGGAACGCGGATGGCCCCGTCCGCTACGGTCCTTCTGTAGCGTCAGTCTTCGGCCGGAAACCCTGAAGGAAGTGTGAAATCCTGAGCTTTGTAATCGAGGACCGCGGCGTGTCTGTGGCGCGGGAACTCGCCCGGTCTTGCGCCGGGTGTGAGGTGGGCCAGGCCGCTCCTGCACATCGGAAGCGGCCTGGCGAACTCGGGGCCTACTTGTCGGCGAAGAACGGATATTCGCCGAGTTCGGCGCTGGTGGCTTCCTGGGCAAACGTTCCAGCCATGTGCTGGGTGTCGGTCTTGAACGAGAGGTTGCCCGAGTAGGCCTGGAACGTCACGCCGGTACTATGGGTGGTGCGGAGGAAGCTGATCCGACCGGAGGCGGGGCAGTAGAAACCGTTGATGTCGCTGGCCCCGGAGCCGTTGGAATTGGCCATCGTTCCGGTGATTTGACGGCAGCTGCCGGTACCGCTTTGGGCCCCGATGCTGATGACGACGGCGCTCTGGTTGCTGGTGCCGGTCCAGCGGCCGACGACGGTGTTCGGATATTGCGACGCCAGCGCGGAGCTGGACGCGGCGAGGACGCCGAGCAGGGCAAGGGTGCACACTCTGGTTGTCATGTGACGTTCTCCGGTTTGTTTTTGCTGCCGCACACGGTGCGGCCGGGCAACGTAACCTGGAGTCGACGCTGAAGTGTGTCAGGTAGAACCCGACGCCCGATGCCGGCAGTCGGCCGCCCTTGGGGCGGGAGGATTCGAACCTCCGGATGGCGGATTCAAAGTCCGCTGCCTTACCGCTTGGCGACGCCCCAGCAGGCGAAAAACTTCCTTAGGCCGCCGCGGCTGCCGTTTCAACCGCGCACGGGCCGCCTCCCCAGACCCACCAGCCGGGGCGTTGCAGCCCGTCCACCGCCCGCCGCGCCGCCGGCGGATCGACAAACAGGCCGAAACAGGTCGCCCCCGAGCCGCTCATGCGTGCCAGCAGGCAGCCCGGTGCGGCGCGCAACGCCGCCAGCACCGCGTCGACTGCCGGGCACAGGGTCCGTGCGGCCGGCTCCAGATCATTGTGCTGGCAGGCCAGATCGAGCGCCATCGAAGCCGCATCGTTCCAGCCGCCCGGCAGCAGCGCGGCACCGGAAAACCCTCCCGTGCGCGCGCGAAAAACCTCGGCGGTCGCCAGCCCCACGCCGGGGTTGACCAGCACCAGCCCGAAGCGCGGCAGCACCGGCGCCGGGCCCAGAATTTCCCCGCTGCCGCGCATGCGGGCCGGCCGGGACGCCAGGCAAACCGGAACATCAGCCCCCAGCTCCACCGCCCATTCGGTTCGTGGCAGAGGCACGCCCCAGAGCCGGCCGAGAATCCGAAGGGTCGCCGCCGCATCCGCCGAGCCGCCGCCGATGCCCGAGGCCACCGGCAGAATTTTCCGCAGCGCCAGTTTCGCACCGGCGTCCAGGCCGGTCTTCTGCGCCATCAGGCGTGCCGCACGGACGACCAGATTTTCGCTGAGGTCCGAACTCCAGGCCAGCTGCCTGCGGACCGCCAACCTCCAGAGACAGCGCGGCTGCCGGCTGGGCGGTCAGAGTGTCGGAAGCCTCTGCGAACACCACCAAACTGTCCAGGTCGTGCAAGCCGTCAGCTCTACGACCGGTCACATGCAGGAATAGATTGACCTTGGCGGGCGCTGTTTCAGTCAGCACCCGGTGGTTCCGCATACGGAGCTTATGGTATCGCCTTCGGATCGGCGGCGGACGCGGCCGCCGGGGCGAGCGCGGGCAAGCCGGCTTCACGCAGCCTGTCTTGAATACGGCGTGCCTCGTCCGGTTCCGGATTGAACGTCAGCGCCCGCTGCCACTGGAATTCCGCCTCGCGCGTGCGCCCGGCGGCGCTATAGGCGTCGCCGAGATGTCCGTTGATGGTCGCGTCTTCCGGCTCAAGTTCCACCGCGTGCTCGAGGTCGCGCACCGCCTCGGCGGTATTGCCCTGGCGCAGTTCGACCCAGCCCAGGCTGTCCAACATCGCTCCATCGTTCGGCCGGCGAGACACCGCGCGTTGCAGCATCTGTCTGGCCTCCGCCAGGTTGGTGCCTTTTTCAGTCCAGGAATACGCGAGGTAGTTCAACACGACCGATTCATCCGGCGACAGCACGAGGGCATGACGAAAATCGGCTTCGGCCTCGGGCCATCGGTTCGCCCGCTCCAAGGCGATGCCGCGCTCGTAGAACAGCGGCCAGTTGGCCCTTGTGGGATTGGGTACCCGAGCGACCGCCTGGTCATACGCGGCAACCGCCTCGGCGTAGCGGTGCTGCTCCCGCAACAGGCCGCCCTGCATCGCCCAGGGTTCCGGCCGATCCGGAAAAGTCTGCTCCATCCGGCCAAGCAGAGCGAGCGCCGCGTCCGCGCGCCCGACCCGATCCAGCAATCCGGCGCGGCGCAGGTCCACAAGCGCGGCCAGCGGATCGGTGTGCTGGATCGATTGCAGCTCGCGCAGGGCCTGCTCCGGGCGCTTGGTCTCGCTCATCAGCTCAGACGACAACAGCCGCGCGGCGGTCAGGTCCGGACGCAAATGCAAGGCCAGCCGCAGCAGCAGCGCGGCATATTCGGATCCGTCCTGGGCCCGCAGAACAGCGGCGAGTGCCAGGTAGGCGTCGGCAATACCGTCCGTGGCCCGTCGCACCTGGCGCTGGTCCACGTCGCGCTCCAGCGCCGGCAGGGCGATAGCGAGGTCGGGACTGTCCTGGGCCAAAGTTTGCAGCAAACGGTCCGCGCCGGCGCGGTCGCCCCGTCGCGCCTGCCAGCTCGCCAAGGTGCGGGCAAGGTCCAGATCGAGGTCGCCGAAGCTGGTCTGGGCCAGGTGGTAGAGCCGGGACGCCTCCGGGTCGCGCTGGGCGAGATCTGCGATCAATGCGGCGTGCAGCGCGTAAATGCCGCGCGACCGCGGTCCTTCGACATAGGGTCGCAGCGTGGCCAAGGCAGCGTCGGGATGGCCGGCACCGGCCTGCGACCACGCGACCAGGATCGGCATCAGGATCTGGATCGAGCCCTGCCGCGGGATGGCCGCGAAGCGCCGCTCGGCGTCGTCCCACTGACCCCGCTGGGCGGCGGTATCGGCCAGCAGCAGTTGCGCCAATGGGTTTTGCGGCTGCGCACGGGCGAGGGATTCCGCTTCCGGGCGATCGCTCAGGAGGCATGCGAGAAACGCCTGCTGCTTCAGCTCGGGGTCACTCGGGTCAGCCGCAACGGCACGCAGGAACGCGTCCGCGGCGTAATCGAGGTCGCCCTCCTGGCCTGCCACCTTGCCAACGAGATAGTCGGCCACGTCGGCGCCCTTGCCGTGATCGGCCATGTCGTCGGCTCGGACGGCGGTCCCGGCGGCGGCGCAGCCGGAGAGCAGCGACAACGCGAGCAGGGCGGAGCGACGGAGAGAACGCGGTTTGTGCATCGCGGAACCTAACAGCGGATGCAGCCTTGTGCCACCGCCGTGGCCGCACGACAATCAGCCGATGCAGCCATTGGCGGCACTGCGCCTGCAAATCGAGTGGGGTGCGGACGAGGCATTGCAGGCGGTTTCGCTCGATCGTCTGCGCCCTGCCCCGTCAAGAAAGCCGCACCGTGTCGTCCTGCCTGCCACGGTGCAGCGAGACGCCGCCGGGACGGAGCCCGCCATGGTGACGCAGGCTCGCCTCATCGCCAGCGATGCCCAGACCGTAGAGGAGCTCCGCGAGGCCTTCGCGGCATTCGATCCCGGCGGGCTCGCCGCGACCGCCGGAGCGATGGTGTTCGCTGCCGGGAATGCCACGGCGGATTTGGCATTCGTGGGCGACGTACCGGCGGCAGAGGACGATCGGAGCGGTATCCCGTTCAGCGGCCCGGCCGGTCGGCTATTGGATGCCATGCTGCACAGTATCGGCCTGGACCGCGAGCGTGTGCTGCTGACCCATCTGCTGCCCTGGCGCCCGCCCGGTGACCGTCAGCCGAGCGATCTCGAGATAGCCTGCTGCACGCCGTTCCTGCACCGCCATCTTGCCCTCCGCCGCCCGCGATGGGTGGTGGCGATGGGGTCCGTCACGACCCGAGCCTTGCTGGACCGCACCGACGCTGTCGCGCGCAAGCGGGGGAAATGGGTCGCCTCGACCGTGCCCGGCATCCCCACGGCCGTGCCGGTGCTGCCGACTTTCCATCCCGCAATGCTCCGGGCGAGGCCACAAAACAAGGCGCTGGCGTGGGCCGATCTGAGACTGCTGTACCGCACCATAACCGCAAAATAACGGGAGGTGAATTTAACATCGCGGGTTAACAGCCTGATATTCCTGCGGGCTGCCTCAATTTCAGGACCAGTCTCAGCAATGGCGGTTGAGTTTTATTCGATCGGCGTGTAGCGGCCCGCGGTATGCGAGGGATCGGTCGCACGCTCTCCCGCCTGCCAGCAGCAGCCGTCTTGTTCGCGGGTGCTGCCTTGCTGGCAGGTTCTTCGGCCGCTGAGAGCGTCCAACGAAACGACGATTTGGCGATGGCGATACCCCGGGTCTCACCTCTCGGTGGGCGCGACGAGGTTGCGTTGCCCGAGCCGCTGGCGCCGAGCGAGGCGGCTCGAATCCGTCGCATCCTGAACCTGCAACAGCGCGGCGCCATCGACCAGGCGGGGCGACTGACCGATTTGCTGGAGACGGACTCCCCCCTGGGCCAGGCCATGCTGGGAATGGTGCTGGCGGATCGCCACCTGGGCCGGTTCACCCGCCCGGACCATTCCGAACTCAGCGCCTGGCTGGCGCGCTGGCCGGACTTGCCCGACGCGCCGGCGATCCACGCATTGTTGCTGTCCCGGCTACCGCGTGGCGCTAAACCGCCGCCGCTGCCGCGCCGGGACATGCTGGCCAGCGCATCCTCGCCAGCCGCCGTGCGACCGCCCCCGCCGGAGGAGATCGGTCCGGGCGAACAGGCACTGGTGCGCAACCCCGATCTCGACCGCTCGGTCGCCGACGCCGCGCGGACCGGCGGCTCGGCTGCGGTGCGGCGGCTGCTGCTGCGCACGTCCGGGCTCACTCCCGGGTACGGATCGCAGCTCGCCGGGGAAGCCGGACGGATCCTGTTCACCCTGAATTGGGATGCCGAGGCCTACGATATCGCGGCCGAGGGCGAGCGCGCCTGCGGCCACTGGCCGGCGCGCGGCTGCAAGACCGCGGCCCTCGCCGGCTATGTGGCGGGTCTGGCCGCCTGGCGGCTGGAGCGGCCGGACCTGGCCCGGCCGATGTTCGAGGCCGCCTGGCGCGCCGAGCTGACCACCCCGTCGCTGCGCGCGGCCGCTGCGTTCTGGGCGGCGCGGACGCATCTGGTCGGGCATGACCCGGCCAGCCACCGGCCCTGGCTGCAACGCGCCGCAACCGAGCGCACCACCTTTTATGGCCTGCTGGCGCGTCGGATCACCGGCCTCGCGACCGCATCGCCGCCCGGCGAGCGCGGCTCGGGCGCCAGTGAGGAGCGCGAGATCCTGGGCGAGGCGGATGTCGAGGCGATCGCTGCCATCCCGGAGGGATTGCTGGCCTTTGCCCTGTTGCAGGTGGGAGAGACCGACCGCGCGGAAGCGGAACTGCGTCGGCTCTGGCCCAAGGTGGCGGGGACCCCGCCGCTGGCGCGGGCGGTGATGCTGGTGGCCGAGCGCGCCGGGCTGTCGGAACTGGCGGCCCAGCTGGCCGATCTGGTGCAAGCCGCCGACGGACGGCCGCGCGACGGCCTGCGCTTCAAGATACCGCGCCTGCGGCCGGACGGCGGTTTCAGCGTCGACCCGGCGCTGGTCTATGCGCTGGCACGGACCGAATTGAATTTCGACGCGAACTCGGCGTCCGCCGCGGGGGCGCTCGGGATCATGCAGATCATGCCGGAGACCGCGACGTTCATCGTGCGCCCGCAGCGCCGGCGCTCGCGGCGGTCCCCGATCCGGACCTTGCTGCAGGACGAGGGTTTCAACCTGGCCCTCGGCCAGCGCTATGTCAGCTATCTGGCGAGCTTGGACTCGGTCGACGGCGACCTCATCCGCCTGCTGGCGAGCTATAATTGCGGCCCCAACCGATCCTCGCAATGGATGGCGGCGTTGCGCGACGAGGGCGATCCGCTGCTGTTCCTCGAAGCGATCCCGATCGACGAGACCCGTGCCTACGTGCCGCGCGTGCTGGCGTATACGTGGCTATACGCCAGGCGCCTGCGGCTGCCGACGCCGAGCCTGGACGAACTGGCAGCGGGCGTGTGGCCGCGTTATCATCCGCTGCCGGCGCACGGCCCGTCGCTGGCCTATCTGCACTGAGCGAAAACCCGTGGCGCGCATCGACGAAAGCCGTCCGTTCGTGGCCGTGAGCATTGCGGTGCTGACGATCTCCGACAGCCGCACCGCCGCCGACCGATACCTCCGGCGATCTTTTGGCGGAGCGGATCGCCGCGGCCGGCCATCGGCTGGCGGATCGCGCCATCGAGCGCGACGATGCGGCGGCCATCGAGCGGCGTCTGCGAGCCTGGATTTCCGACCCGGCGGTGGACGTGGTGATTACCAGCGGCGGCACCGGCATCACCGGCCGCGACGTGACGCCGGAAGCGTTCGACCGCGTGCTGGAAAAGCGCATCGAGGGTTTCGGCGAGCTGTTCCGCATGCTGAGCTTTCAGAAGATCGGCACCTCGACCATGCAGTCGCGGGCTCTGGGCGGCGTCGCGGGCGGCACCTACCTGTTCGCCCTGCCGGGCAGTCCGGGCGCGGTGAAGGATGCCTGGGACGACATTCTGGTATGGCAACTGGACGCGCGGCACCGGCCGTGCAACCTGACCGAGCTGATGCCGCGGCTGCAGGAGCATCTGCGGGCCTAGACATTGCAATGTCGAAACGTGCGTGGGCAGGCTCTCGGGTGGGTTTGGGAACTGCATATATCGCCTACGGGAAAACCCTACTCCGCCGCCATCGGCATCTGCTCCACCATCTCCGCCGCGCGTGCCAGGTCCACTGACAGCAGCCGCGACACGCCGCGCTCCTGCATCGTCACCCCGTACAGCCGGTCCATGCGCGCCATGGTCAGCTGGTGGTGCGTCACCACCAGGAACCGCGTGCCGGTCTCGCGCACCAGCGCGTCGAGCATGCCGCAGAAACGGTCCACGTTGATGTCGTCCAGCGGCGCGTCCACCTCGTCCAGCACGCAGACCGGCGCCGGGTTGCAGCGGAACACCGCAAAAATCAGCGACAGCGCGGTGAGCGCCTGCTCGCCGCCCGACAGCAGCGACAGGGTCGCGAGCTTCTTGCCCGGCGGCTGCGCATAAATCTCCAGGCCCGCCAGCAGCGGGTCATCGGAGCCGACCAGCGCCAGATGCGCTTTTCCGCCCCCGAACATCGTCTCGAACAGCGAGCGAAAATGCCGGTCGATGTCGGCAAGGGTCTGGTTCAGCCGCTCGCGGCCCTCGCGGTTGATGTGACCGATCGAGCCGCGCAGCTTTGCGATCGCGGTCGACAGCTCCGCCGCCTCGCGCTCGATCGTCTCGGCCTGTGCCGCGACCTCCGCCGCTTCGACCTCGGCGCGGAAATTCACCGGACCCATGCCTTCGCGCTCGCGCTGCAGCCGCTCCACCCGTTTTTTCGCGCGCTCCTCGGCGTCGGTGTCTACCGTCGCCGGCGGGTTGGGCAGAACCGCAGTTTCCCCGAGCCGTTCCGCAATGCGCTCGGCCACCGCGGCGCAGCCGGCGTCAGCGGTGGACAAATCGGCCTCGGCCCGAATCCTTTGCTCCCGCGCCGAGGCCAACGCCGCCTCCGCCGCGCGGGCAGAACGATCCGCCTCGCGGGCGGCGCTTTCGGCAGCGTGCAGCGCGTCTGCGGCGTGGCGGTGCGCGGTCTCCGACGCCTGCACGGCGTCTAGCGCCTCGCCCTGGCGCGCGGCCATCGTCGCCGGTTCGGATGCCAGGCGCGCCACATCCTGCCGTGCCTGGGCAAGACGGTCTTCCAATTCGGCGACGCGGTCGCGCGAGGCGGCTGCTTGCGCAGCCGCTTCGCCCAGTTCCCGCTGCAAAACGTCCAAGCGCTGGGTTCGCGCCGCCGCCGCGCGCCGCAACGCTTCCCACGCCCCGCGCGCCGCCTGTTCTTCTGCCCGGGCCGCGGAAAATGCCGCGCGCGCCTGCTCGGCGGCGGTGCGGGCCGTTTCAGGGTCGCCCAGTCCGCGCTGCGCGTCACGCGCGGACTCCAATGCTGCCTGGGCGTCGCTCAGCTCGGCCTGTAGATGCGCCCAGGACTCTGCCAGCGCCGCTCTTCGCGCCGCCGCCGCCGCCGCCTGCTCACGCAACTGCCCCGCTCGGGCACGGGCCTGCCGCAAGATTTCCGCCGCGACACGGACCGCTTCGCGGGCCTTCTGCTCGGTGGCCACCGCTGCACGCTCGGCTGCTTCCGCCTCGGCGCGTCGGCCGGCTGCCGCTTCGGCCTCTGCCTCGGCGCGCAAAAGTTCCTGGCGCAGGCAGGCGAGCCGGTTGCGCTGCTGCAGCCGCACCGCCGCCGGTTTTGGCGCATCGGCGCGCACGCAAAACCCGTCCCAGCGCCACGCGTCGCCGTCGCGCGTGACCAGAATCTGGCCCGGAGCCAGGGCCGGCTGCAACGCTTCGCCGGTGTTCGTGTCGGCGACCACCCCAACCTGCGACAGCGCTTTGGCCAGCGCTTCCGGGGCCTGGACCATTCCGGCCAGCGCTTCCGCCGCTGCCGGCAGGTGTGCCGGCAGGTGTGCCGGCTCGGGGCTGGTTGGCAGCGCGCGCCAGTGCCGCGGTGCCGCAGCGTCGGACGGCGCCTCCAGTTCTTCGGAAAACGCCGCCCCGAGCGCCGCCTCCAGGCCCGCCGGGACGGTGAGCCGGTCGACCATGCGCACGTCCGGCCCGCCGTCGCGGACGGCCAAGGTTTCGGCCAACCCCTGTGCCGCCGCCGCGAGTTTTGTGCGCGCCGCCTCCGCCTGCGCCGCTGTTTCCCGGGCGTGCACGAAATTTTCCCGGGCGGCGGCGGCGGCAATTTCGGCCGCCTCGTGGTCGGCGTGGGATGCGGCGGCGCGCTGCTCGGCCTGCCTCGCGTCCTCCTCCGCCGTCGCGAGTGCCTCTGCGCTGGCGTCCGCCGATTCGGCTTGGGCCTGCTCGGCCTGCACACGCGCGGCCTGCTCGGTCACGCGTTGCGCCCGCCGCTCGGCGGTGGCCAGCGTTTCCGCGGCAGCCCGCGCGGCGGCGGCCAGGGAGGCAGCGCGCTCGCCGGCCGCCTGCGCCAGACTTTCGGTCGCAAGCAGCGCGGCGGCGGCGGTTTCTGCTGCCGTTTTGGCGGAGGCCAAAGCCTCGGGCGCCTTTTCCGCCTCGACGGCGAGACGCTGCTGTTCCTCCGTCAGCCGTTGCAGGGCCGCCGCGGCTGCGCTTCCCGCCTCCGCGGCGTGGGCACGGTCGCGCTCGGTCTGGCGGAGGAAATGTTCCGCCGCTCGCAGCGCTTGTGCCGACCGCTCGGCATCGACGGATGCCTGCTCGGCGGCCAGTTTGGCGCGCTCCAAAGCGGTGCGAGCATCGGCCTCGGCGCTGCGCAGCGCCGGCAATGCCGCCGCCGCCTCGGTGGCGCGGGCGGATACGCCTGTGGCCTCCGCGGCTGCCGTTGCCGCGCAGTCCGCCGCCGCGGAGAAGGTTTGCCGGGAGAGGTCGCGGGCTTTTTCGGCCAGGGCGCGCTGGACCGCCAGCAACTCCGCCTCGGCGGCGCGCACCGCGTCGTGGATGGTGCGGAACCGCGCCGCCTGTTTTGCCTGCCGCCGGAGCGTTTCCAGTTGCGCCGTCAACTGCCCACGCAAGTCTTCCGCCCGCTCCAGATTGGCTTCGGCGGCGCGCAGTTTCAGTTCCGCCTCGTGGCGGCGGGCGTGCAGGCCGGTAATGCCGGCGGCTTCTTCCAGGATTGTCCGCCGCTCTTCCGGCCGCGCGCCGACCAGCGCCCCCACCCGGCCCTGGCTGACCATGGCCGAGGCCCGGGCACCGGTGGCCAGGTCCGCGAACAAGGTCTGCACGTCTCGGGCGCGGGCCTCGCGGCCGTTGATGCGGAAAAAACTGCCGGTGCCGCGCTCGATCCGCCGGGTGATCTCCAGCTCCGGCGCCTCGTGGAACGGCGGCGGGGCGAAACCTTGGGTATGGTCCAGAGCTATCGTGACTTCGGCGATGTTGCGGCTCGGCCGGTGCGCGGTGCCGGCGAAGATCACGTCTTCCATGTCCCCGCCGCGGAGGCTGCGGGCCGAGCTTTCGCCCATGGCCCAGCGCAGCGCCTCCACCACGTTGGATTTGCCGCAGCCGTTGGGCCCCACGATGCCCGTCAGTCCCGGCCGGATTTCCACCATGGCCGGCTCCGGAAAGCTCTTGAAGCCGGCGATGCGCAGGCGGGAGAGACTGACGGGCAAGGGCGAAAAACTCCTATCCGGGAGTGCCGCCCACCAAGGCGACGGTTTTGGAGAAGGCGGAGAAGTTCAGCTCGCCCGAGGCTTTGCGGCCCTTGATGCTGGGACCGTCAAAGATGAAGGTCGGGGTCGAGTTCGACGCCAAGGGTCTTTTGCGCCTCGTCCTGCACGGTGAGGATCGCGTCGCGCAGCGCGGTGTCGGCGATCGCGGCGTCGAACTGCTCGCGCGACATCCCGGCCTGCAGCGCGAATTTTGCGAGCGCGTCCGTATAATTGTTGTCCGCCGGGGTCTCCCATTCGGACTGGTGCGCGAGCAGCGTGTCGATGAAGGCGGGATAGCGGTCCGCCGGCAGGGCGCGCGCCACCTGGGCGGCCATCAATGCGAGCTGGTCGAGCGGATAGTCGACCCAGGCGTAGCGCAGCTTTCCGGCGTCGATGAGGTCCTTGTGGATCTTGGGAAACGTGTCGTGCTGGAAACGCGCGCAGTGCGGGCAGGTCATTGAAAAGTATTCGGTCACGGAAACCGGCGCATCGGCCGACCCGATCTGGCGCGGACCCATGCGCGGATCGGGGGTTGCCGGGGCGGGGGTTTCTGGGGCGGGGGTTTCTGGGGCGGGGGCGGTCTGATCGGTGGGCGCCGGAGTTTGGTCCGGGGTGGTTTGAGCCCGGGTGAGGGCTGGAAGCAGCAACGCGGCGCAGGCCGGCGCCAGGGTCAGCAGCACGCGGCGTTCGATCGGCATCGGAAACCTCCTGGAAAAGAGTTTCCGCGGAAGGGGACGTATCGGAGGGGGTCCGTCAAGCATTGTTGGCGTCGGCCAGGGCCACCCGGCCCAGCCGTTCCAGTGCCGCTCGCAGCGGACCGTCGGGCAGGTTTTGCACCGCCCGTGCCGCCGCCATGTCGGCGGTGGGCGGCGGCACGGGAAGCGATGCAGCCAGGGCGGGCGCGAAATCCTGGACGAAGCGCAGCCGGGTCACCGCAATGCGGCCAAAATGGCGGTTGATGCGC
Organism: uncultured Pseudomonadota bacterium; assembly: GCA_963822705.1. Lineage (GTDB taxonomy): Bacteria > Pseudomonadota > Alphaproteobacteria > Acetobacterales > Acetobacteraceae > CAVRQM01. Next base: position 180,279 of record CAWGIX010000010.1, on the reverse strand, counting down.
TCCATCAGCTGTCCGGACAGGTGCTGCAGTTCCAGCGCTATCGGACCGCTCGCGGCGATGGACAGCGTACCGGAAAACAGCTTTTTGGGGGCGGTGACGGCGGCCAGCGCCGGACCGACCACGGATGGCCAGTCCTCCGCCAGATGGGCCACCGCTGGGCTACGGCCGCGAAATGCCGCGCGCACCACGGCGGGCAGCACGGCGGCCAGGGCGCGCGGTCCGAACACGTGGCGCTCGCCCTCCTGCTTGCCGACTCTTTCGCCCACCCCCATACCGCCTCCGTGCCCGCCCAAAACGCCACGCCGGACGCCGCCGCCCTGCTGGCGTGGTACGACCGGCATCGCCGCACCCTCCCGTGGCGCGCCCGACCCGGCGAAACCGCCGATCCGTACCGGGTCTGGCTCAGCGAGATCATGCTGCAGCAGACCACCGTGGCAGCCGTCATACCCTACTACGAGGCGTTCTTAAACCAGTTTCCGAGCGTGCGCGCATTGGCACAGGCGGATGTGGCCGATGTGATGCGGGCCTGGGCGGGGCTTGGCTACTATGCCAGGGCGCGCAACCTGCATGCCTGCGCCCAGGCAGTCGTGCTGGCCGGAGGAGCGTTTCCGAATACCGAGGCCGGACTGCGAATTCTGCCCGGGATCGGCGCCTATACGGCCGCGGCCGTCGCCGCCTTGGCGTTCGGCGTCGCCACCGTGCCGGTGGACGGCAACGTCGAGCGCGTGACGGCCCGACTGTTCGGCATCGAGGCGCCGCTGCCGCAGGCCAAGCGCGCCTTGGCGGCGCACGCCGCGCGGCTGGGCGAGGATGTTTTGGCGAAAAACCGGCCGGCCGACTTCGCGCAGGCGCTATTCGATCTGGGGGCGACCATCTGCACCCCGGCCCGCCCGGTTTGCGGACTCTGCCCCTGGGTACGACCGCTGCCGCGCCCGAATTCTCGGTATGGCCGAGCAGTTGCCGCGACGGGCGGAAAAGGTAATGCGGCCGGTACGGCACGGGGCGCATTTCTGGCTCACCGACGCCGAAAACCGCGTGCTGCTCCGCCGCCGCCCCCCGCACGGACTTCTCGGAGGCATGACCGAATTTCCGGGCACGCCCTGGCGTGAGCCGGCGTGGGAGGAGACGGATTTGCCCACCTACGCCCCGCAGCCGGCCGCGTGGCGGCGGATCGGCCAGGTGCGTCACCGCTTTACCCATTTCGAACTGCGCTTGAATTTCTACGGCGCTCGGGTCGACCAGGTGCGGACCGAAGACGGGTTCTTGCACCCGATCGCAACACTGAACGAACAGGCGCTACCGTCGCTCATGCGCAAATGCGCGGCTCTGGCCAAGAATTTTTCCGGGTGATCCCCGGCCGCCGCCGCGAAGCGGCCGTCGCGTTCGTGCTGGTGGTGCTGGCGTTCGACTCGCTCGGATTGGGGCTGGTGGTGCCCATCGTGCCGGAATTGGTGCGCCGCCTGTCGGGCCGCACCTATGCAAATGCCTCGCTGGCTACCGGCGCGCTGGTGGCGACTTTTGCGGTCGCACAGTTGCTGGCCGCGCCGCTGCTGGGCGGCCTGTCGGACCGGTTCGGCCGGCGCTCGGTGATCTTGCTCTCCGTTACCGGTGCCGGTGCCAATTATCTGCTGCTGTCCTGGGCGCCGAGCCTGGCGTGGTTGTTTTTGGGCCGGGCGCTGGCCGGAGTCTCGGCCGCCAACACTTCGGCCGCGAGTGCGTATATCGCAGACGTATCCGCCCCCGAGGACCGCGCCCGGCGCTTCGGCTTGATCGGCGCCACCTTCAGCATCGGATTTGTGCTCGGCCCGCTGCTGGGCGGGATGCTGGGCCAGATCGACCTGCGGCTGCCGTTCGAGGCCGCCGCCGGGATGGCGGCGCTCAATGTTCTGTATGGGGTTTTTCTACTGCCGGAATTGCTGCCCGCGGAGCGTCGCCAGAAATTCGCGTGGCGGGGAGCAAATCCATTTTCCGCGCTGCGCATGCTGGCGGCCGACCCGGTGCTGAGCCGGCTCGCCGTGGCTTGGAGCGGCGTGTGGTTCGCGATCGGCACGTTGCAAACTGTTTTCGTCCTGGCAAACGGATTGCGGTTCGGCTGGACCACGTTCCAAAACGGTGCGGCGCTCGGGCTTGTGGGCATCACCGGGGCGCTGGTGCAGGTGTTTCTGGTTCGTCGCGTGGTGGCGCGGGTAGGCGAGGCGGGAACGGCGATGATCGGGCTGATGGCCAGCTCGGTCGCCTTCACGATGATGGCTTTGGCCCCGGTCGGCTGGATCATTTACGTGGCCATCGGTACTGCAAGCGTTCGGCGGCTTGGCTAACCCGTCGGTGCGCGCGCTGATTTCGATCCGCGCCGGGCCGGAGCGGCAGGGGCGGGTGATGGGCGCGCTGTCGGCGGTGGAGGGCTTGACGGCGATCGCGAGCCCGCTGGTGGCTTCGACCCTGTTCCGTCTGTTTGCCGGGCCGGGCGCCATCGCCCAGTTTCCCGGCGCGCCGTTTTTGGCAACGGCTTTCGTCTATTTGGGAGCGGTAGCGGCGGTCCGCGCCGTCGGTGCAGTACGCGCAATGTCAATCCGACGCCTGCCGAGTGAAGCAGCGCCCTCTCATCGATTCGACTACAAAAGTTTGTCGAGCGTGATCGGAAGCTTGCGGACGCGAACGCCGGTGGCGTGCCAAACGGCGTTCGCGATTGCCCCCGCCGTCCCGGTAATGCCGATCTCGCCGACACCCTTGATCCCAAGCGCGTTCACGTGCGGATCGTCTTCCTCGACCAGGATCGCCTCCAGCGAGGGCACGTCGGCGTTGACGGGCACATGATACTCGGCGAGGTTCGCGTTCATGGTCCGCCCCGAGCGTGGGTCCATTACGGCGTGCTCGTGTAGTGCGAACGAGACGCCCCAGATCATGCCCCCGAAATACTGACTGCGAACCAGTCTGGGATTGACGATCCGACCCGCGGCAAACGCGCCGACCAGGCGAGCGACGCGGATTTGGCCCAACTCAGGATCGACCTTCACCTCGGCGAATACCGCGCCGTGAGCGTGCATCGCGTAGCGTCCCTGGGCGGCCGGGTCGCTGGCAGCCTGGCCTTTCCCCTCGACGGCGCTGCGGCCGGCGCGAGCGAGAATGTCCGCAAAACTCTCGCTGCGACTCTCGTCGTCGCGGCGGAACAGGCGACCACCCCGCGCGATCACACCGGCATTGCCCGCGCCGAACAGCGGCGAGCGCTCGTCGGTCGTTGCCAAATCCGCAAGCTGCGCGATTACGTTCGCGCCCGCGTTGTTAATCGCGCTGCCGGCGGTCGCCGTATGGGCGGAGCCGCCCGCGATGCCGCCGTTCGGCAGGTCCGATGTGCCCATGCGGAACTCGACCTGCGAAAAATCGAGACCGAGGCCATCGGCGGCAATCTGGGCCAGCGCGGTCCAGGCGCCCTGGCCCATGTCGTGCGCGCCGATGTCGACCGTCGCGCTGCCATCGGCCCGAAGCTCGGCCCGCGCCTCCGCCTGGAACATGAGGGCCGGAAAGGTCGCCGTGCCGATGCCCCAGCCGACGAGGAGGCCGGCATCGTCGCGCATCTGCCGCGGCGCGAGCGGGCGCGAGGCCCAGCCGAACCGCTCGGCGCCCTGCGCATAGCACTCCCGCAGCGCCTTGGACGAGAACGGTTTGCCCGATAGTGGTTCGATTTCAGCATAATTCTTCGCACGGAATTCAAGCGGGTCCATGCCGCAGGCCTCGGCCATTTCGTCTATCGCACCTTCCAGCGCGGCACTGCCGGAGGCCTCGCCAGGCGCGCGCATGAAGAATGGCGTTCCGGTGTCAAGGCGGACCGCTTCGTAGCTCGTCGAGAGCGCCGGGGTTGCATAGAGCGTGTGCGACACCCCGCCCGAAGGTTCGAAGAAATCGTCAAAGGTGCTCGACGCCGTCAGGGTGTGGTGGTCCAGCGCCGTAAGGCCTCCGTCCGCCTTGGCACCGAGGCGCACCGTCTGACGGGTAGGTGCCCGATGGCCGACCGGGCCGAACATTTGCTCGCGCCGGGTGACCAGTTTTACCGGCCGGCCGACCAGACGCGCGGCCATGATGCCCAGCACCTGCGGTGCCCAAACCGCGCCTTTCGACCCAAAACCGCCACCCAGGAAGGGACTGCGGATGTGGATGTTGCTTGGATCGATTCCGAACAACCCGGCAATGCGATTCTGCGCCATCGACATGCCCTGGCTCGGGGTGTCCAAAACCAGGCTGTCGCCATCCCAGGCCGCTACGACGGCGTGCGGCTCCATCGCATTGTGATACTGGGCCGGCGTCTCGTAGGTCGCCTCCACCCGCTTGGCGGCCGAGGCAAGCCCGGCGGCGACGTCGCCCTTGCCAACTCGCGATTTTTGCCCGATGCCGACCGTTGCCGGCACGAAACGCTCGGCTGAATCCAGTTCGACACGGGGCGAGTTCGACAGCATAAGTGGGACCGAGCAGCGCTGCACCCTCGGTCGCCGCCTCCAAGGTTTCGGCGATCACCACCGCGATCGGCTGGTTGGCGTAGCGGACGTGGTCGTCCTGAAGCAGGTCGAGCTTATAGGTGAACGGCGCGCCAGTGTGGTCGGGGTGCCGCGCCAGTTTGGGCGCGTTGGCGGGCGTCATCACTTCGACAACACCGGGATGCGCCTTGGCGGCGTCCACGTTCAGCGACGTGACACGTCCGCGGGCCACGCTGCTGACCGCCATGACCGCGTGGAGCATTTCTGCCGGATGGTTGTCAGCCGCGTAACGTGCGCCGCCCGTGACCTTGAGAACACCCTCGCGCCGGGTGAATGACTGGCCGATATTGGAACCGTGGCGGATATGAGCTGGGGCGCTTTCAGGCATGAACCGTAACTCCGGAGGACGGGGCGAACACTGACCCGGGCAGCGTCGGAACCCGCTCGGGCGTTCCGGCTGCGGCGAGCCTGAGAGCCCGGACGACGACACGACGCGCGAGGTCAATCTTCCACTCGTTGTGACCGGACGATTTTGCGCCGGCGAGAGCGGCTTCGGCGGCGTCGTGGAACATGCTTTCACTCGCTGTTCGTCCGGCGAGCAGCCTTTCGGCGTCGCGTGCGCGCCAGGGCTTTGCGGCTACACCGCCAAGTGCGATCCGCGCCTCGGCGATCTCCTGGCCGTCGAGACGAAGACAGGTCGCAGCAGAGACCACCGCAAAAGCGTACGAGGTCGCTCACGGATTTTCAAATACCGCGAATGAGTTGCGAAATCGGCTGCTTCGGGCGGAAGGCGTATGGCCAAAATCAACTCACCGGGCTCGAGCACGGTTTCGCGCTGCGGCTCGCTGCCGGGAAGACGATGGAACGTTTCGAGCGGGACTTCGCGCCGACCCGAACTGCCTTGTATTTCCACCACTGCGTCCAGGGCGGCGAGCGGGACGCAAAAATCGGATGGGTGGGTGGCAACGCAGTGCTCGCTCCAGCCGAGCACTGCATGCGGCCGGGTGTCTCCGCCTTTGGCGTCGCACCCCGCGCCGGGGTCGCGTTTGTTGCAGGCGCTGGCAGTATCGTAGAAATACGGGCAGCGCGTGCGCTGCATGAGATTGCCGCCGGTGGTGGCCGCGTTGCGGAGCTGCGCCGACGCGCCGGACAGCAGCGCTTCTGCAACCGCCGGATAGCGGCTTGCGAATTCGGCGTCGTACGCAAGATCGCTGTTGCGCACCAGGGCGCCGATCCTCAGGCTGCCATCGGGCAGGCGGTCGATTTCGTCGAGGCCCGGGAGGCGGGTGATGTCGACCAGTCGTTTCGGCCGACTAATCCCGCCCTTCATCAAATCGAGCAGGTTGGTGCCCGCCGCGAGATAGGCCGCCCCGGGTTCTGTAGCAGCGGAGACCGCTTTGGCGACGTTCTCGGGGCGGACATATTCGAACCGGTTCATGCCGCCTCTCCCAGTCCACCCTGCGAGCGTAACGTTGACTGCGCACTCAGAACCGCCTCGGTAATGCCGGCGTAGGCTCCGCACCGGCAGATATTGCCGCTCATGGCTTCGCGCACGCGCTCGGGATCATCGCCGGCCTGGGCTTCCCGAATAAGCCCGATCGCGCTCATGATCTGGCCCGGCGTGCAGAAGCCGCATTGCAAGCCATCGTGTTCCAGGAAGGCAGCCTGGACCGGGTGAAGCCTGTCGCCTTGAGCCACCCCTTCGATGGTGAGGATTTCGGCCCCGTCATGACTGACGGCAAGGGCGAGACAGGAGTTTACTCGCCTTCCGTTGAGCAGGACCGTGCAAGCCCCGCATTGACCGCGATCGCAGCCCTTCTTCGTCCCGGTGAGGTCCAGTCGCTCCCGCAACAGGTCGAGCAAGGTTACCCGCTCATCGTCCAGCACCACCCGATGCTGGGTGCCGTTCACGGTAAGGCTAATCGGGATGGTCATGATATTTGCTCTCCGGACTTACGCCTGTTGGCGCCGCTCGTAGGGGTCGCGTGAGGTCACGCGCAGCCAGGGATGGCGCTGCTCGACGAATTCGACCATCGCCTGTTTGTTGGCGCGCGTCTCCGTGATGCTGTTCACCATGGACGTCGGATGCACTCGGTATTCGGCCAGCACCTCGGTCACCGCTTCGCCCCAGAAACCGAGTTCCGCAAAACGGCACCAAAGGGAGAAGTCCTCCCAGCCCATGGCATCGCGCCGGACGTAGTAGCCGCCCGCCGCGGCCCAGGCCCAGCGCGCCACCAGCGCCATGGCATCGATATAGTTACCGCCGGCAAAACGCTGCGGCTCGTAGCGCTCGCCACCGGTTACGCGATGCTCCGCGCCGAAATGCACGATGAAGGGATAGGCGAACGCAGCCCCGCCGGATTCCTGCACCGCGCTCAGCAGCCGCTGCGCGCATTCCGGCAGCAGCCGGTTGTCGGCATCGAGCGGCAGCACGTAGGGCGTTTCGGCATAAGAGAACCCGGTGTTGCGAGTGCCGCCCAGACCTGCGTTTTCACGATGCCGCAATACCACGAGACGGTTGAATTGGGCGGCATGGGCGTGCGCCCAATCCATGATCTGCTCCAAAGTGTCCGGATCCGGCGAGCAGTCGTCCACGATGACCAGGTCCAGCGTCGGCAGAGTTTGCATCCGCACCGACTCCAGCGCCTCCTGAATGGTGTCGGCGTAGTTGTAGGAGGCGATGACGACGGTGACCTCCGCCTCGCCGAGACGATCGTGGGCGAACAGGGTATCGGTGGCCTGCACCGGGGTTACGCGCGGCGGGTTCGGCGGATCCACCTGCAAGCCTAGGGCAAACGCGCGGCCAAGGGCGGCGCCGTCCTGCGGGCGGTCGCCGCCGCGATGCTGCTCCAGGAAGCGGCGCAGCAAGTCGGCGCGCCGCTGCGGCCCGAATTGCCAGATCACGTCGTTGCAGGCATTGACGGCGATGCGCCGACGCAGCGCCGGGTCATCGACCAGACGCAGCAATGCGGATTCCCACTGTGCCGGGTCGGCAGCCAAGAAACCGGTATGGCCATCCACCATGGCGCGACGATAGGGGCCGGTGGGCGAAGCGACGGTCGGCACGCCGGCAATGGCGGCCTCGAAATATTTCAGCTCGCTCTTGGCCTCGACGAACGGGTTGCCGGTTTGCAGCGGGGCTATGTTGATGTCGAAGCGTGCCAGCTCGTCGGGCAGATCCTCCAGCGCGACCAGCATGCGCCACTCGATCCGATCCATCAGGTCGGCGAACTCGGGGAACTCGTCGAACATGACAAAACCCTGGTTGTCGGCCGGAAAACGGAAGCACACGACTTGCACCTGCGGGCGCGCGCGCATGACCGCGGCGAGTGCGCCCGCGGCCTGGGCCATGTCGCGCTGATGCGTGCGCGAGCCGGTGGCGTAGCCGATCCGCACCAGTCCGTCCTGCGGCTCCACGGCACGCCGGCGCGCGGCCATGCGCGAGCGGCGTAGCGTTTCCGCGTCAAAACCGTTCGGCAGCACGTAGGCGGCCTTCTGCCAACGGCGCATTTCAGCGGCGAGTTCGGCCGTGGTGGCAATGCCGAAATCGACCTGTTCCAGCACCTGCAAGATGCCGCCGAACATGGCGCGCACATGCTGCTCCGACCAGCTGATGGAACGGATCGAGGTCGATGAATTCGACGCGCGCCAGATCCGGGCGGATCATCAGGTCATCCAGGTCGAGCGCCACGCGGCCGCCGAATTTGTGGACGTGCTCGATCACGCCTGCAACGTGTTCGCTCCAGGTGACGCGCCACAGCACCACCAGATCGGTGCCGATCAGGTCTTGCGGATTGACCGCGGCGTATTCCTTCCACCCCGAATCCCACCCCAGCGAGGCGGCGCTCTCGGCGTAGCGGATGCAGCGATAGATGCATCCCGGCGTGCCCGGTTCGCCGGCGGCGAACAGCACGCGCGGGCGGCGTGCCGGCAGCTCGGCCGCGTGCGCCGCACCGGACTCCGTCGGCACTGGGGCGTCCGGCGACGGCGACACATCGCCTGGCTCCGCCTCCACCTCGCGTTCCGATTTGTCGGCTGGCGCCGGGGCCGAGTTGCTCGGCTGCCAGTCCGCCGAGGTGGATTGCCCTTCGGCGGCGGGCTCAGGCGCAGACAGCAGCTGACGCCGGTCGTCCTCGAGCGGGTCGGCGGAGGAGGTGGGCGAGCGCTGCAGCAATCCGCCCGCGGCCCGTAGCGGCTGCGTCACGCGCCAGGAGCGCGAGGCAAGAATGGCCTCCCGCTCGCGGCGCAGTGCCAGCACTTGTTCGCTCAGGGCAACCGCCTGCGCTTGCGAGGCTCCGGCATCCGCCCGAACCTGCGCCAGCTCCCGCGCAAGCGTCTCTGCCAAGGCGTTTCTCGCCTGCGCCTGAGCGAGTTCATGGGCGGCAAGCGTTTCGGCCACGGCGGTTCTCGCCTGGGCCTGCGCCAATGCCTGGGCGGCAAGACGCGCTTCCTGCTCCGCCACGCTGGCCCGAGAGAGCGCGGCGCGCAGCTCGGCCCGTGCCGGAACCCGCTGCCCGTCCGCCCCGGCGAGCGCGGAGGCGTACCCCTCCAGTTCGCGGAATTTGCTCTCGATCGAAGCAACATGCGCACGTTGCTCGGACAGCGCGCTTTCCAGCCGCCGGCTGGCGCTCTCGAGCATCCAGCGCTCGCCCAACACCGCGAAGCGTTCGCGGACCTGCGCCACCGATGCCGGCGCAAGCTGGCACAGCGCCGCGACCGACGCGGGCGGCGCGTCGCCTATGCACAGCACCCCCAGCCCATGGCAGTGCAAAAACTCGAAATGCGGGGCACCGGACGATTGCTCCGCCCAGAGGCGCCAAACGCCAAAACCCCGTTCGCGCACGCAGGTGTCGTGGAACAGCACCACCGCGCGCCGCGACAGTTTGGGCCGCCAGCTGTCGAAATCGTGCCGCACGTCCTCATAAGCGTGGCGGCCATCGATGTGCAGCAGGTCGATGCTGGCATCCGCGACATAGGCCAGCGCCGCGTCGAACGTGGTGCGCAACAAAGTCGAAAAACCGGCATAGCGGGCGTCGTGGAAGACACGCAAATCCTGGTAGACTTCCTCGCCGTAAAAGCCGGCGTGGTCGTCGCCGGTCCAGGTATCCACGGCGAGACAGCGCGTATCGAGGTTCGCGCGCTGTACAGCTTCGCAAAAGCCGCAGTAGGACACGCCGGCATGAGTGCCGAGTTCGACGAGGACGCGCGGATGCATGCTGGCGACCAGCCAATGCGCGAAGGGCAGGTGTCCATACCAGGCGCTGTCCACGCCCAGGCGCAAAGGCCGCCAAAACATTGCGTCCAGGTGCGCGCTTAGTACCCGGCTCACCGGCTCCTCGGAAGCTGGAGGAGCCAATAGCGCGTCGTTCATTCTGGATCTCGCAACAGGGGTGGGTCGGGATCCCTACCGGGCCGCCGCGGTGGCGCGTATCGGCTCGCCCGTCACGGCGGCCTCGGTGTCCCAGCCGGACCATATCCGTGGCACGCGAGGCGGAAACGCGGGAGTGGGGACCGGAGTGGCCAGGGATAGGTTCGGATTGTAGAACGGGTCTCTTGGCAGCTCGTGCGCCCAGCGACGCTCCATATAGGCGACCTCGGCGCGGAATCCTTCGATGCGTTCGGGGGTGAAATCACTGCCCCGAGTTTTGGATTCGATGGTGCACCAGCTCGGCGTGCGGCGTCCAGATATTGCGCAGTCCCGCTTCGCGCAGGCGCAGGCAGAAATCCACGTCGTTGAACGCCACCGGAAGGTTTTTCTCGTCCAGACCCCCCGCCAGCTCGAAATGGCGGCGTGATACCGCGAGGCAGGCGGCGGTCACGGCCGACACCTCGCGCGTCATCATCAGCCACCCGAAATAGCCGGGGTCGTCGCCCGGCGCGCCGACCTGAACATGCCCCGCGACGCCACCCATCCCGACGACCACTCCGGCGTGCTGCACTGTGCCATCGGGATAGAGCAGCCGGGCCCCCACGGCGCCGATGCCTGGACGCATGGCATGCGACACCAGTTCACGCAGCCAGCCCCGATCGCGCATCGAGACATCGCTATTCAGCAGCAGGAGAATCTCCCCGCGATGCGTGACGGGCGGCGAAATTGTTGATGGCTGAATAATTGAAGGGGCCTGGCCAGTTCAGCACGCGCACGCCACGGCGGGCGCACTGGGCGAGAAACGCGTGGGTTGCAGGCTCGATGCTGTCGTTGTCGACGACAATGACTTCCAGCGCAGGGTAATCGGTGCCGTCCAACAGGCCAGCGATGCATTCCCGCAGCACGTCGACGTGATCGCGGGTCGGCACGATCGCAGTCACCTGCGGACAGGTGGGCGGTGCGGCACGCACCACCCGATGGTAGTGCGCCACGCCGCGCACGACCTCGACTGCTTCGCCCAGTCATTCCGCTTGCTCGCGAATGGCGCGCCGTGCCGCAGCCGAAGCACGATCGATCTGGGTCGAAGAAAAGGTTTGGGCGCCCGCATAGACACGCCAGTGATACAGCACGTGCGGCACGTGCACGATCGGATGGCTGGTGCGCGCCGCGACCCGTAGCGCCAGGTCGTAGTCCTGGCTGCCATCGAAACCCTCGCGAAAGCCGCCGAGGGCGCGCACTGTCGACAGCCGATAGACTCCCAAATGGCTGATTACGTTCTGACCTTGCAGCAGCTCGGGACTGTAGTCAGGTTTGAAATAGGGCCCGTAGCGGCGGCCTTCCGCGTCGAGCTTGTCTTCGTCGGAATACAGCAGATCGACACGCGGCTGCCGCTTGATCGCCTCGGCCATGGCCAGCAGCGCATGCGGCGGGATCAGGTCGTCGTGGTCCAGCAATGCGGCGAAGTCGCCGGTCGCCAGCTCCAGCGCCGAGTTGGAAGCCGCGGCGATGTTGCCGTTGCGTTCGCGCAAGGCGAGACGAATTCGCGGCTCCTCGGCCGCGGCCTCGGTCAGGATCGAGCGCACATGCGGGGCGGTGGAGGCATCGTCGGCAATGCACAGCTGCCAGTGCGGATACAACTGGGCCCGCACGGAGCCGATCATGTCGCGCAGCGCCGACGCGGTCGTATTGAATGTGGGAACGATCACCGAAAACTGCGGTGCATCCTGCATAGCTGCGGATCGCGCCCGCATAGTCGCACCCCGCAATCGCGGCGGCGCGTCGTAGTGGTCGATCCACTCCTGATATCGGCCGATCCTGCCCGGACTGTGCTCGCGCGCGAGGGCGTCGAGCACGCGGCGAGGCCCCTGCTTGCCAAGCTGTCGACAGAACTCGCCGAGCGTTCCCGGCCAATCGCAAAGCAGCCGCAGCCTTGCCTCGAGGGGACCGATCTCGCGGGCCAGAACATAGGCGGGAAGGTCCGAAAAGCCCATTCCGGTACCGCCCCGCGCACCGTACGCCAGCGCGATGGCTGCCGGCGCATCGGGCAGCCGCACCAGGGCCGCGGAGGGCTTCGGGCCGGCAGGCAGAGGCATCTCGCACATGCCGCTGTCGGTCATCAGTCGCAAGCTCAGACGGCTGATCGAGGGGGGCAGGTGCAGCAGCACCCAGCCCGTCGGCAAATGTCCGGATACGGGCCGCAGCATTGCGCTGTCGATGAACCCGTCCGTTACGGTGGGCTGCAGCACCTGCGCAGAGCCCAGGCCGGGCCGCAACAATCCGCGCAAGCGTTGCAGCATTCGCCGCGGCAGCGGCGGTAGCGGCCGTGGCCGGCGCACTCCGGCCGCCTCCGGTGTCAAAGCGCGTCCCTCGCCGCGCCCGTACATGAGGTAATGCGCCAGAGGGTTGAACTCTGCGGCCGCCACGTCCGGATTGGCGGCGTAATAGGCTTCGGGTCCTGAACCGCGGGCTTGGGTTGATGCCCCGATACGCGCCATGCATCAGATAGTGCAGCGCTGGGTCGTTCGCTTCTCCCGCCTGCCGGAATCCCTGGCTTGCGTACCAGTCCGCATCGAACAGCTCGCTGTGCAGTAGCAGCTCGCGTTGCGTCATCAGCCGTCGCCGAGCACGCCATCCGATTCCGGCCAGATCGGTGTCCGGACTTGCAGCTACTGCCTGCGAGGGAAATCTCGAACTCTCAGAAATGGATTTCGGCTCCGCTGCGGATGCGAGAGGCGGCCACCGGCGGCCGGTCGACGCGGCACCATCTAGGCCCGCGGGCACCGCCCGTAAATGCCCGCCGGCGCGGACATCAAGTCAAGGCGTCGGAACGGATCGAGGATTGCCGGTTGCGCTCGCTCCGCTAGGCGGCACGGGCAGGTGCTTGATGGTGCTGCGCGTTGCGACGTTCGTAGGCCACGATCTTATCTACCTTCGGCGCCGACCGGCCCCCCTGGTCTCGCTGGCGAGGTACGCCGTCACGATCGACTTGGCGAGTTCGGGACCCACGACCCGGGCACCCAGGCAGATGATCTGGGCATTGTTGCTTTTTCGAGCGCGCTCGGCCGAGTAGGTGTCGTGCGTCTGGGCGGCGCGGATGCCGGGCACCTTGTTGGCGCTGATCGCGACCCCGATCCCGGTGCCGCACAGCAGCACGGCGCGTTCATGCTGACCGCCTGCTACCGCCTCGGCCACCGCGATCGCAACGTCCGGATAGGCTGCGGCTTCGCCCGCCCTTGTCCCGTAATCCTGCACCGCGTGGCCCTGCTCCTCCAGCATGCGCCTGAGCAGTTCCTTCAGGTCGTAGGCGGCCTCGTCGCAGCCGATGGCAAGGTTCATTGCACGCCTCCGTGGCCGGGCTGACATGATGGCGGACCGATGAGGTCGTCAAGAGTTCGCCTGAGCCGTAATTTCGTCATCGACTGCGGCTGCAGCATCCAGTAGGTCGGCGGACGAAGCAGGCCGGAAGGCGCGCTGGATGAACCGAATCATTAACGATCCCGATCTGGTCGTGGAGGACGCCCTCAGAGGCTACCTGCGCGCGCATCCGGACCTGCTGGCGGCGACCGGCAATCCGCGCGTGTTGCGCGCGTCGGGCGCGCCGCGCCCGGGCAAGGTGGGGGTGGTGACCGGCGGGGGCAGCGGCCACGAGCCCGCGTTCCTGGGCTATATCGGCCCGGGCATGGTGGACGCGGTGGCCATCGGGGAGATTTTTTCCTCGCCGACCGCCAAAAGTTTTGCGGACGCGTTCGCCGCGGCCGATGGCGGTCGAGGCGTTGCCTGCCTATACGGCAACTATGCCGGCGACAATATGAACGTCAAAATGGCGACCAGGCAGGCCGGCGCCCGGGGCCTCGCGGTCAAGACAGTGGTCGCCAACGACGACGTGGCCTCCGCACCCAAGGGCGAATTGGAAAAGCGCCGCGGCGTCGCGGGCGAGATTTTGATGTGGAAGGTGGGCGGCGCCGCCGCGGAAGAGGGAATGGACCTGGAGGGCGTGGTCGCGGCCGCCCAGAAAGCCATCGACAGCACCCGCAGCCTGGGCATCGGGCTGTCCGCCTGCACCATTCCCGCGGTCGGAAAGCCGAATTTTTCCATTGCCGACGGACAGATGGAGGTTGGGATAGGCCATCACGGCGAGCCCGGGGTGGAGGTTACCGACACAAAGACGGCCCGCGAAATGGCCGATCTGATGCTGGACCGGATCTTGTCCGACCTACCGTTCGAGCGCGGAGCGGACGTGGCGGCACTGGTCTCCGGCCTGGGCGCCACGCCGGTGATGGAGTTGTACATCTTTTTCGACCGAGTGGCGCAGGTGCTTGAAGAGCGCGGCTTGCGGGTGCGGCATGTTTTCGTGGGCAACCTGTTCACGTCGCTGGACATGATGGGCGTAACGTTGACCGTGATGCGGCTCGACGGTGAGTTGGACAGGCTGATCGCGCGTCCGGCGCGTTGCCTAGGCTTGGTCAAAGTGGCGCCGTGAACGGCCTGCGTCTGGCCGATAGCGGGAGCGTGGTGCTCGATCTGGTGGCGGCGATCAACGCCAACCGGGCGTGGCTGAGCGAGATCGACGGCGCCATCGGCGACGGCGACCACGGCATCAACATGAGCAAGGGTTTTTCCCGCGCCGGCGAGGCGATCGGCGACGGTTCCGGCAGCCTCGCCCAGGCCATGGCGACGCTGGGCGAGACGCTGCTGGAGGGCATTGGCGGCTCCATGGGGCCGCTGTATGGCACGTTCTTCATCGACATGGCGGGCGCGATCGCCGGTGCCGAGACCCTGGATGCGCCGCTGTTCTCCAAGATGCTGCATGCGGGACTGGCCGGGGTGCAGGACCTCGGGTCGGCGAAGCGTGGCGACAAGACGCTGCTGGACACGCTGATTCCCGCCGCCGAGGCGTTCGACACCGCGCAGGCGCAGGGCCAGAATTTTGCCCTGTGCCTCGAGGCGATGGCTGCGGCGGCGGAGCAGGGACGGGATTCGACGAAGGACATGGTGGCCAAAATCGGCCGGTCCGCCCGGCTGGGGGAGCGGTCGCGCGGCGTGCTGGACGCGGGTGCGGCCTCCTGCTGCCTCATCCTTCAGACAATGGCGGGGAGCCTTCGCCGGCGACTACTGTAGGCTCACAGGGGGTCCGGCTGGGCTGGCTGGCGCAATCCGGGTGCAAGGTGCAATAGCCGGGGGATGGGCCGGCGGCACGCGGTCCGGAACCGGGGAGCGGAGCATGGCCACCCTTAGGACGGTATCGCTGCTGGCGCTGCTGATCGGACTCGCTGCCTGCGGGGTGTTGCCCTACACGGGGCCGCCGGACCCGAACAACTGGGAGGTGGCCGAGCACGGCCATCCGACCGGACATTGATTCACGCGCCGATTCACTAGCCGTCCGGCTTCGCCGCGGCCGAACCCGGTCCGAAGGCAAGCGCCAGGGCCCGGGCATAAACCTGACGCCGCGGCAGACCCGTCGCCGCGGTCACCTCCGCCACCGCCTGCTTCAGCGACTTGCCGGCGTCGATCGCGGCGCGTAGCGCCGTATCGGGCGAAGCGGTTTTGGCGCGCTCCGCCTCCGGTGCGGGGCCGACCACCACGGTCACCTCGCCGCGCACGGGAATGGATGCATAGTGGGCGGCCAGGGCGGCTACGCCGTCGCGCCGGACCTCTTCGAAATGCTTGGTCAGTTCGCGCGCCACCGCCGCCGGGCGGTCGCCGAACACCGCGAGCAGATCACCCAGAAATCCGGCCAGCCGATGCGGGGCCTCGTGCCAGATCAGGGTCGCCCGCAGTCCGGCTTCTTCTGCACCGCGCAGCGCCGCGAACGAGGCGCGGCGAGCGGCGGAGCGGGGGGGCGCAAAACCCAGGAACAGGTACGGATGCGGCGGCAGGCCGGACAGTACCAGCGCCAGCGTCGCCGCGTGTGGGCCGGGCAACGCCGAGACCGGCAGTCCGGCCGCGATCGCCGCGCGCACCAGGCGGTAGCCGGGGTCCGACAGCAGCGGCATTCCGGCATCGGCCACCACGGCGATCCGCCGGCCCTCGCGCAAGGCCGTCAGCACGGCGGGAATGCGGGAATCCTCGTTGTGCTCGTGCAGCGGTAAAAATTTCGCCGCGATGCCGAGCGCCGCGCAAAGGCGCGCCGTGACACGCGTATCCTCGCATAGAACCAAATCCGCCTCTCGCAGCGCCGCCGCAGCACGGGACGACATATCGCCGAGATTGCCGATGGGCGTCGGAACCAGCACAAGGCCGTTCGGAGCCGGGTAAGGTACGGAGTGAGATGGAGGATCGTCGGATGCTGCGTCGGACACTCGTGCTCTCCGGGCTGCTGCGCCCGCTGGCCCTGGGCGGCATGGCGCTCGGTGCGTCGCTGCTGAGCGGCTGCATCGAGGAAGTTGCGCCCACCTATGCCGGTGGGCGGCCGCCGTCGATCCTCTATCCTGGCGGCACCCCGCCGACCGCCGAGGCGCCGTTCCCACCGGCCGGGCCGCCAACCGCGGAAATCGCCATCCTGGCGCCGCTCACCGGGCCCAACGCGGAACGCGGCGATGCGCTGGTCAAGGCGGCGCAGCTGGCTCTGGCGGGGCCGGGCAGCCCGAGACTGGATGTGCGCGACACCGGCGGCACGCCCGAGGGTGCGTCCGGCGCGGCGCAGCAGGCGATCGCCGCGGGCGCCACCCTGTTGATCGGCCCGCTGACCGCGCCGGAGACCGCCGCCGCGGCGATTCCCGCCCTCGCCGCGCATGTGCCGGTGCTGGCTTTTACGTCGGACCCGGCGCAGGCACGGCCGGGTGTCTGGGCGCTCGGCATCACCCCCGGCCAGCAGGTGCGCCGGATGGTTGCCGCAGTGGTCAACCAGGGCAAAACCCGGTTCGCCGCGGTACTGCCGCAGAGCGAGTTCGGCCAGGCCATGGCACAGGCACTGACGCGGGCGACCGCGGCAGCAGGCGTGCCCCCGCCGACGATCCGATTCCACGAAAACGGCAATGCAGGCATCGAGCAGGCCATGCGGGCGATTTCTGACATCGACGCGCGCCGGCCCGCCGCTCCGGTTCAGCCGGACGTGCCTCCGGGCGCACCCGGCACGGCACCTCCGCCGCCCGCCGAAGCCCAGCCCCCCGCGCCGCCACCGTTCGATGCGCTGCTCCTGGCCGACACCGGCTCGCGGCTCGTCTTCCTCTCCAGTTTCATCGACCATGACGCCGTCGGCCCTCCCGCGGTCCGCGTGCTGGGGCCCGCGCTATGGGCCGATCCTCGCGAGCGGGCGGGAGCCGCGCTGAATGAGGCGTGGTTCGCCGCGCCCGATCCCGGCCTGCGCGTCGCGTTCGACCAGGCATATATGGCCCGTTACGGGGTGCCGGCGCCCGGTCTCTCCGACCTCGCCTACGATGCGGCCAGCGTCGCCCGGGTCGCGGTGCAAGGCGGGGGACCTTTGCAGGCGGCACTGACGCGGTCCGACGGGTTCCCGGGGGTAGACGGACTGCTGGGCCTCGGCGCTGACGGCTCGGTGCGGCGTGCGCTGGCGCTGTTCGAGGTCCGCGACAACGTCGCGTCCATCATTGAACCGCCGCCGCCGAGCCTAGCTTCTCCCGGGACGTGAGCGCGTCCCGCTGACCGCATCCTGATCTTGCGCGTCGGGCAGCACCTTCGCGGTCTGGCTGCCGCAGGGGCCGGAGCGGTAGGATGCCGTCCATGCAAGACGTACCCGCCCCGCCGAACTCCCCGTCCGACCCTGCGCCAAAGTTATCGGCCGCCGGCCTTCTTGGTCGATTCGGTCGATCTGCGGTTCGATCTCAATGCTTCGCGCACCACCGTCACCTCGCGGCTGGCATTGCGCCGCAACCCCGCCCAAGACGACAATACTGCCCCGCTGCAGCTGGACGGCGAAGCGCTGGAATTGGTGTCTCTCGCGCTCGACGGCGAAAACCTCGAACGCCAGCGCTTTGCCGTCGATGCGCACGGGCTGACCATCCATGACCCGCCGCCGCAGGGCGTGCTGGAACTCGTCACTCGCATCGATCCCGGCGCCAATACCGAACTGTCCGGACTTCTATGTCTCGCAGGGCGCGTTCTTCACCCAATGCGAGGCGGAGGGTTTTCGCCGGATTACGTATTTCCCGGATCGTCCCGACGTGATGGCCCGTTTCTCCGCCACCATCGTGGCGGACCGCGCGCTGCCGGTGCTGCTGTCGAACGGCAATCCCGCCGGCAGCGGCCAGACCGAGGACGGAAGGCACTGGGCGCGCTGGGACGATCCGCACCCGAAACCCAGCTACCTTTTCGCGCTGGTGGCGGGCGACCTGGTGGCGGTGCGCGACCGGTTCCGCACCCGTTCCGGGCGCGACGTCGATCTCGCGATCTGGGTGCGCAAAGGCGACGAAGATGCCTGCGATCACGCCATGCGATGCCTGAAAACCGCGATGACGTGGGACGAAACCACGTTCGGCCTGGAATACGACCTGGACGTGTTCAACATCGCCGCGGTGTCGGACTTCAACATGGGTGCGATGGAAAACAAGGGCCTGAACGTATTCAATACGAAATACGTGCTGGCGCGGCCGGAGACCGCCACCGACGGCGATTACCGGGGCATCGAGACGGTGATCGCCCACGAGTATTTCCACAACTGGACCGGCAACCGCATCACCTGCCGCGACTGGTTCCAGCTCAGCCTGAAGGAGGGGTTGACGGTGTTCCGCGACCAGCAGTTCACCATGGACCAGGGATCTGCGGCGGTGAAGCGGATCGAGGACGTGCAAGGGCTTCGCGCCGCTCAGTTCCGCGAGGATGCCGGGCCGATGGCGCATCCGGTGCGGCCGGACAGCTATGTGGCCATCGATAATTTCTATACCGCCACGGTGTACCAGAAGGGCGCCGAAGTGGTGCGCATGATGCACACCGTGCTGGGTCCCGAAAGGTTCCGGCGCGGCATGGATCTGTATGTCGCCCGGCACGACAACCAGGCCGTCACCATCGAGGATTTCGTGGCCGCGCTGTCCGATGGCGGCGATGTCGACCTGTCGGCGTTCCTCGGCTGGTATTCGCAGGCCGGCACGCCTACGGTTTCGGTCGAGGACCGCTACGAGCGTGAGACGAAACGCTATGTGCTGACGCTTGCCCAGGCAACACCGCCCACGCCCGCCCAGGACACCAAGAGCCCGTTGCCGATCCCGGTGGCGATGGGCCTGCTCAACCCGGCCGGCGAGGAGGTGGACCGACGTATGCTGCTTCTGCGGACGGCGCGGCAACAGTTCGTATTCGAGGGCGTGGATGCGCCGCCGACGCCCAGCTTGATGCGCGGGTTTTCCGCGCCGGTGCGGCTTGCGGGGCTGAGTGCCGAGCGCCTGCGTTTCTTGGCGGCGCACGACACCGATCCGTTCGTTCGCTGCGACAGCTTTCAGCAATACGCCACCGGCGTGATTCTGGATCTGGTCGGGCGCTATCGGCCGGATGACGAGACGGCGATCGACGACGGCGTGCTGGAGGCCATGGCGAAAACGCTGCAGCGCGCCGACGCCGATCCCGCATTTGCCGCGCACATGCTGATGCTGCCGTCCGCGAGCTACGTCGCGGCGCAGATGGAGATCGAGCCCTGGCAGACAATTTTTGCCGTGCGCGAGGCGCTGCGCGCGGCCATCGGCCGCAACCTGGGCGAGCCGTTGCGGCGCATGTACCACCGGCTGACCGATACCGGCCCGTATCGCACCGACAGCACCTCCATGGGGCGGCGCTCGTTGCGCAACGCCTGCCTGCGCTATCTGGCGGCCGCCGGCCCGGAGGGTACTGCGCTGGCCGCTGCACAGTTTGCCCTGCAGGCCAACATGACCGACGTGCTCTCGGCACTGGGCGTGCTGGCGCTGGGCGAAGGTCCGGAGCGCGACTCGGCCCTGGCCGCGTTCCATGCGCGTTGGCGGCACGATCCGCTGGTGCTGGACAAGTGGTTCGCCGTGCAGGCCGAGAGCCTGCGCCCGCAGGCCCTGGAGGACGTGCGTGCCCTGTATCGGCACGCCGACTTCTCGTTGCGCAACCCGAATCGGGTGCGCGCCCTGGTCGGCGCCTTCGCCTCCGGCAACCCGCTCCGCTTCCACGATCCTTCCGGCGCCGGCTATGATTTTCTAACCGACGTTCTGACGGAACTCGATCCGATCAACGGTCAAGTGGCGGCTCGATTGGTCACCCCGCTCACCGCTTGGCGGCGCCAGGAACCGGACCGCGCCGCGCTGATGCGCTCGGCACTGGAGCGGCTGCGCGCCTTGCCGGGACTGAGCCGGTGGACGGCGGAGAAAGTGTCGCCTGGCACTGGCGTAGCCTGGCGCAGGGTGGATTGCGCCCCCATGTCCAGCACCATCATTCCTCCGGCTCCGTCGTGAACAGCAGTGGATAACCTTTGCTGCGGCCCGCGTCGGTTGCGTTCGTTGCCTTGGCCTCAGCCACGTCCTTGGTGTAGACGGCTACGACGCAGGCGCCGCGCTTATGGGCGGTGATCATTACCCGATGCGCCTGACTCTCGCTCATGCGAAATTCCCCCTTCAGGACCGTGACGACGAATTCGCGGGGCGTGTAGTCGTCGTTGACCAGAATCACCTTGTGCAGCCGTGGGCGCTGGACCTTGATTTCGGTTTTGGTATTTGACTTGGTAATGATGTCGTTCATCGGCAGAGTGCTCCCGACAGCGGCGCCCTCGCGATGCACCGCCCGCCGCGCCGGCACTCTGCCATATAGGAAGTGGGGAGCGGAACGGCGTAGCGAGCGCGCCTCTCACACTCGCGTGCGTCTGCCCCGCCCTCGGCGGGTAACCAGCCCTCGGAGGGTAAACGGAGCCGAACTCGGCCGGAAAACGGTCCGCGAACGCTCCCGGGTGGCGTTCAGGCGGCTTTCTGGCCGCGCCAGCACTCGACGATCTGGCTGACCAGCCCGCTCGGCGCGTCGTCAGCCTGCCAGCGCGCGGCGAACGGGGCCGTGCTACTGCGCGGACGCTCCTCCGGGGGCAGTTCGGCCATGCGCAGCCGCATCGGCACGGGCAAGCCTTCGCCCACCGCGATCGCCTCGGCATTGCCCAGCAGCGCCAGTGACGTGAGCAGCGCCGAGGACGCGTCGGGCAGAGTCGCGGCAATGATCTCCTGATCCTTTTCGTTGGTCATTCGGAACGCAAGCACGGTATTGCATTGCGAAAGAATGGATGCAGCCAGATCGGACGGCCGTTGGCTCAGCACGCCGAGGCTGACACCGTATTTGCGGCCTTCCTTGGCGATGCGGGCCAGCCCGCGCTTGGCGGGCTCGAAGCCCAGGGCGGTATCCTGCGGCGCGTACCGGTGCGCTTCCTCGCACACCAGGAGCAGCGGCAGTTGCTGGTCGCTCCAGAACGCGAAGTCGAAAGCCATTCGGCACAAAACCGCGACGATGACATTCAGCACCTCCGCGGGCGCGCCGGCCAGGTCGAGGATAGCCAGCGGACGCCCGTTCGCGGGAATGCGAAACAAGCGGCCCAAAATCGCAGCCAGGTCGTCGCGCACGGCAAGCGCGTTGGAGAACATGAATGCATAGCGGCGGTCGGCCAGCAGCGTGGATAAGCCGGGATTTTATGGTGAGGAACGGGCCGACGGCGTTGCGGTTGTCCATATTCCCGATCGCCGCCTCGAGCAGGCGCTTCAGCTCGCCCAACGCATAGGGGACGGGCGAATCGACGGTGATCCAGGCGGCATCCTGCGGCGCTTTGGCAAAGCTCAACTTGGCGGCCACGATCAGCTCGCGCAGGTGCATGATCTCGGCCGCGCGGTCGTGCTTGTCCGCCCCGAAGACCACCTCGACCAGTTCCTCGTAGTAAAGGCCCAGTACGGCAGGCGAAACGTGTCCATGGTCAGGTGCTCGGCCTGGCTGCCGAATGCGCGGCCGTATTCGCCGTGCGGGATCCAGCAGGAGAATATGCGCGCTCGGGTTCTTTGCTAAAATGCGTTTGAGGATCAGCGTCAGCCCGCAGGACTTGCCGGTGCCGGTCGTGCCCAACAGCGCGAAGTGTTTGCCCAGCAAGTCGTCCACGGCGACATTGGCGGACACGCGGTCATCCTGATGGGCTGTACCGATGCAAATGCCCTGGCCTCGGCGGGCGGCATAGACGGTCTGGGCGTCGTGCTGATCCGCCAGATAAACCCCGTCGCCGAGCGCCGGCAGATGCGAGACGCCGCGGTGGAACCGCCCGTCTCCGCCCATCGCCAGCGATTGAATCTCGCCCAGCAGCAGAACCTCCGCGACTTTCAGCTCGCGCTCGGGCTCATCCTGCAGTGGCATGGGGATGCTCAACCCCTCTACGGCGCCAAAAACTTGCCCGGCTGAATGTTCGATCTTGACCAGGGTGCCCATTTGCAGGCCCGCGGCCCCGGACCCCACCGGGTCCAGGAGCATGACGATCCGCGCGCCGGTGATGGACACGATCCGGGCCACGCGGTCGGGCCGCGCATGGCCGGTGATGGTTTCAAGAGTGATGGTGTCAGGAATGCTCATACCTCTGCGTTCACGACCCTCAGGCGGCTTCGACGTTTTGCCTTCGCGCATGATGCTGGCGGGCGATGAACGAATGGCTCACGCGCCGCACACCGTTCGCGGTCAGTTTGCCGAGCAGGTCGCCTATATCGGCCGATGGGACAGGGGGCCCGAAGAAAAAGCCTTGCCCGTACCCGCATCCCGCCAGGCGGACGAAATTGGCGTGGGCCTCCGTCTCCACCCCTTCGGCCACCACCCCGAGCCGCAGATTGCGTGCGAGCGTGACGATCGTGGAGGCGATCACCGCGGCATTCTCGCTGTGCGTGACGTCGCTCACGAAACTGCGGTCGACCTTGATCCGGTCCACCGGGAGCCGCCGCAGGTAGCTGAGGGAGGAATAGCCGGTGCCGAAATCGTCGATGGCGAGACTGACGCCCAAGTCGGTGCAAGGACGTCGAGGATTTCGCCGCGAGTCGCGCAGATCGTGCATCACGCCGGTCTCGGTTATTTCCAGTTCCAGGCGTGACGGCGCCAGCCCCGTGTCGCGCAACGTATCGGCGACCAGGCGCGGCACGTCGCTGCCTTTGAACTGCGCGGCCGCGACATTCACCGCCATCTTAATCGGCGATCAGCCCGGCGGTGTCCCACCGCACCGCCTGCCGGCACGCCTCGCCCAGGACCCAGGCGCCCAGGCCGTTGATGAGCCCGCACCGCTCGGCCAGTTGGACGAACTCTCCCGGGCGACACCTGGCCAAACTCCGGGTGGTCCCACCGTAGCAGCGCCTCGACGCCGGTCAGCGGTCCTCCACCAGATCCACCTGCGGCTGGTAGGCGACCGAGAGCTGGCCGTCGGCCAGGGCTGTGCGCAGCGCCTGCTCCAGCGAGCGCGCGGCGCATCACTTCGCGGTTCAGCGCCGCGTCGAAGAAGTGGAACCGGCTCCGGCCCTCGCGCTTGGCGCAGTACATCGCCAAGTCGGCATTGCGCAGCAACTGGTCCGGATCGTCCCCGTCGCCCGGAAACACTGTAATGCCGATCGAGACGCCGATGAACAAGTGGCGGCCCGCGATGTCGATCGGGCGGTCCGAGCGCTGCCATCAGCCGTTGCGCCAGTGCCCCTGCCCCGCCGGGATCGGCCAGGCCTCCCTGCAGGATGGCGAACTCGTCGCCACCCATCCGGCCCACCGTCTCGCCGGCGCGCAGACAGGACTGCAGCCGCTGCGCGACCTCCTTGAGCAGCGCGTCGCCCGCGGCGTGGCCGAGCGTGTCGTTTACATCCTTGAAATGGTCCAGATCGAGACCCAGCAAAGCCAGGCGGGTTCCCGCCCGCCGCGCCTGCACCATCGACCCGCCGAGGCGTTCGGTCAGCAGGGCGCGGTTCGATAGCCCGGTCAGCGGGTCGTGGCTGGCGAGATAGGCGAGCCGCGACTGCGTTTGCATCCGATGCTGGATTTCGCCGCGCAGCGTGTCATTGGACGCAATCGCCTCAAGCATGGCTTGCTGGGCCTGCTCGGCCAGCGCCTCAGCCTGCTGTTTGGCGGCGATCAGCGCGGCGGTCGCCATCTGCCGCTCGACCAAGCGGCCCATCGTCTCCGCATAACGACCGAGCACCGTCGGCGTCTCGGAACCGCGGTGGAGCGTTCGGCGCATAGCGTCTCCCGGAGCGGACAGGGTCCCGCTGCCGGTAGAAGAGCGCAAAATTCCTTCATGAACGATTTACACCGATCCCTCTCGCCCTCCCGGGCTACACCGGATCGAACACTTGCTTCTCAAGCGCCGTGCTCGCGGCGGCGGATCGGTCGATCGGGCCATCAGGATGATCGAGTGAGGCTGCACGACGGAACCGTCACGTAGGGCCCGAGCCGGTCCGTGAACCGCGCCACGGCAGCCTCTCCGAACGGAGTAGCAGCGAGCCCAGGTGCCCTCTCGAACACGGGCCCCAAACCCAGCCGTGCCGCGACCAGCCGCTTGCCGTAGCAGACCAGATGCTCGATGGATTGCATGACGAACACGATGGCCGGCGCTATTGCGGCGTACAACCGTTCCGCCTCCTCCTCGCGGCCGCCGCGCATCGCTTCCCACGCGGCCACTTGCACGTCGAAACAATCGGGAGCTGGAATCAGGCCCGCGCATCCGGCGCGGAAATTGTCCGGCAGTTCGAGGCCGCCGCGGCCGTTGAACACCGCCAACCGGCCCTCGGTCGCAGTCACGATTTCGGCGATCAGTGTCGCCGGCCCTTCGCCCTTGAGGACACAAAATCTCTCCTCGGCACGGGCAAGCGATGCGATAGCCGAAGGGCCGAGGCCGATACCGAGGTACTCGGGCGCGTTCTGAATGCCGACCGGAATTCTGGCGCGGCGCATCACCGCGCCAAAAAACCGCGCCAGTTCCGCCTCGTCCACGGCGGGATCGCGTGGCGGTTGCAGGATCGCCAGTGCGGCCCCGTTTGCGGTTGCGTGCGATAGCGCCTCGATCTGCGCCTCGACGGTGTTGCCGAAAATCGTGATCGCGAGCGGCAGCCGGCCGGCCAGATCCTCGGCCGCCCACTCGACCAGGGCGCGGCGTTCATCGGGTGAGAGTTTGCCGACCTCGGTGGCCAGTCCAAGCACCGCGAGACCCGACGCGCCCCCGGCTACGCAGGCGGCCACCTGCCGCCGCATCGCGGCCCGGTCAAGGCCGCCATCGGCCCGGAAAAAGGCGTAGAGAATGGGCCAGATGCCGGAAGGCGTAGTGCCCTGCGACGAAATCGGCGGGCTACTCCGCCTCGGCCTGCCGCTTCAGCGCATCAAGGCCTGCGCGATACACGCCGGTAACGGCCTTGGTTGCGGTTGCATCGTCCATGCCGGGTTTTGGATTGTCCGACCGGTCCGCGCGCATAAAGCTGCCGTGCCAAGTCACGATGCTGCCATGGTCCGGGCCGGGTCCGACCGCCAGTGTCGAGGAATATCCGGTTACCGGCAGCGTCTTCACGTTGTTCGGATCATCGGTGATCCGGTACGAATACGACATCGACGTTGGATCGTAGGCAGTGAGCTGCTCGACCAGTTTCGGGCCGCCCAGGTCCAGGGTGCGCGTCGAGCCGGGCGTGTTGTCCTGCGTCGCCTCAGACGCCTTGACCGCGGGATGCCAGGTGAACTGCCCAAAATTCCGGATGATGCCCCAGACCGTGGCTGGCGGAGCCGCGATGGTGACGCTCTGGTCCGCCTGCAGCACTGCCGCCCGCGCGAATGAGCCGGAGGCGGCCAGCCCTGCAGCGCACAGGAATGCCGTCGCCATGACATGAATACGCAAGACGCTCCCCAATCGGTTGTTGATTGCGAGCGACGGTAAGCTGCGGGGGCGTGTTTGCATAGCGCTGGTGCGTTCCGGGATGACCGGCCGGGCAGTTGCCGCTAGGGTGTCGCCGATGCCCACCCATGTGCCCAACCTGCTCACATTCTCACGGATCGCCGCCATTCCGGTCCTGGTGGCACTGGCGGCAATGCGGACCCCGCTGGGTGATCTGGCGGCGTGCGCGGTGTTTTCGACCGCGGCCGTGACCGACTACCTCGACGGCCATCTCGCGCGCAGCTGGCGGCAGACCTCGGATCTGGGCCGGATGCTGGACCCAATCGCCGACAAGCTGCTGGTCGGCGCCACTTTGCTGATGCTCGCCGGCACCCAGCGCCTCGGCGCCTACGGGCTGTATCCGGCCATCGTCATCATGCTGCGCGAGATTCTGGTCAGCGGACTGCGCGAATATCTGGCGACGCTCAGAGTCGGCCTGCCGGTGACGCGGCTGGCCAAATGGAAAACCGGCGTCCAGATGGGGGCGCTCGGCACCCTGCTGGCGGGCAATGACGGTGGTGCGCTGCTGGGGCTGCCCTGGGTCCCGGCCATGGGGATCGGCCTCGCCATGCTTTGGGGCGCGGCCCTGCTGACCCTGGTCACCGGCTGGGACTATCTGGTGGCGGGGCTGCGTCATGTCGGCGTGCCGTCGCGCGGCGCCGTAGCACCGCCCCGCTAGCCTAATCCATGCGACCGTAATTCGGCCACAGCCGCGGCGTGGCCAGCTCAATCGAGTGGCCGTCGGGATCGCGAAAATACAGCGCCGTGGAGCCGCTGTCCCAGGCGATGCGGCTTTCGACGCCAATCTTTTCCCGCGCCAATGCCGCCTCCCATGCCGCAAGGTCCGCCTCGGCAATGGCGAACGCCATGTGCAGATACCCCGTGTCCGTCATGGGGCGGAATGGTGCCGAACGGCGTCGGGCTGGGCTCCGTCGAGGCGCCGATGCGGAATAGCAGCAGCACGCACTGCCCCGGCACGCCCAGCGCCGCCATGCGGTGATCGCGCAAAAACACCGGAAAGCCGAACAGCCGCGTATAAAACTCCTGCGCCCGATCGAGGTCGGCGACGTAGAGCGCGGACTCGAGAATGTGCGTGACCGCCGGCATGGCCAGCCAACGTTGCGCGTTTCGGGGGGTTCGCACTAGCGTCCCGGGCCTCGACCGGAGACTGCTGCGATGACCGAAACGGCCGCCGACCCGCTCGCCGCACTTCCGGACGACGGCTACGCCGGCGCCCTTGCCGGCCGGGTGTGGCGTCCGGAACTGGGCGGCCCTTCGGTGGTCGCGATCCGCGAACACGGCGTGGTCGACGTGTCGCATCGGTTCCCCACCATGCGCGACTTGTGCGAGGCGCCCGACCCGGGTGCGGCGCTGCGGCAGGCGGACGGCGAGGCGCTGGCACCGCTCGCGGCGATCCTCGCCAACACCCCGCCGGACGCACGCGATCCCGCAAAACCCTGGCTGCTGGCGCCGATCGACCTGCAGGCGATCAAGGCGGCCGGCGTTACATTTGCCACATCGCTGCTGGAGCGCGTCATCGAGGAGCGCGCCCGCGGCGATTTTTCCGCCGCCGCTTCGTTGCGCGAAGAAGTGAACCGCCTGTTCGGCGGCGACATTGCGTCGTTGCGCCCCGGATCTCCTGCCGCCATGGCGCTGAAAGCGACCCTCGTGGCCCAGGGCGCGTGGAGCCAGTACCTGGAAGTCGGCATCGGCCCGGATGCGGAGATTTTTACCAAGGGCCAACCGATGAGCGCGGTCGGCACGCTGATGGACGCCGGCCTGCACCCGGACTCGCAATGGAACAACCCGGAGCCGGAGGTGGTGCTGGCGATCGCCTCGGACGGACGCATCGTCGGCGCGACCCTCGGCAACGACGTCAATCTGCGCGACGTGGAGGGCCGCTCGGCGCTGCTGCTCGGGCGCGCAAAAGACAACAACGCCGCGTGCGCCATCGGCCCGTTCTTGCGCCTGTTCGACCACACGTTCGGACTGGACGACGTGCGCCGCGCGGTGGTGACGCTGACGGTGGAGGGCGAAGACGGATTTGTGCTCTCGGGGGAATGTCCCTGGCGCAGATCAGCCGTGATCCCGCGGATCTGACGGCGCAGATGGTAGGGCCGCACCACGCCTATCCGGATGGCGCGGTGCTGTTTCTGGGTACCATGTTCGCGCCGATCCAGGACCGCGAGGCGCCGGGTCTGGGATTTACTCACAAGCCGGGCGACATAGTAACGATCGCAGCCGAAAAACTCGGGCGCCTGGTGAACCGGATGCGGTTCACGCACGAGTGCGAGCGCTGGACTTTTGGCACCGCCGCGCTGATGCGCAATCTTGCCGCGCGGGGCCTGCTGGAGCGGGCAACCACTTCGGTCTCGTGATTGATGGCGCGTCCGTCCCACGGGCCGGTTGTAGGGCGGACGCCAGTGCGCCTTAGGGGTCGAAATACCGCCCCCCTTCGACATCGGCGATCAGACCAGCCTGCGTCGGCTGCCAGCCCAAAACTTCCCGCGTGCGCTCGCTGGAGGCCCCGAAGTCGAGCGTGGCGAAACGCGCGAACCAGCCAAAATGGCCTTCTGCCTCCTCGAGACTCTTGCTCACGACCGGCAGGTTCAGGCGCCGGCCGATGACGCGGGCGATGTCTCGGACCGGCAGGCCCTCTTCGGCCACCCCGTGATACCGGCCGCCTGCAACACCCTTCTCCAGCGCGAGCCGATAGAGCCGGGCGGCATCGAATCGGTGCACGGCGGGCCAGCGGTTCAGCCCGTCACCCACATACGCCGAAACCCCTTTTTCCCGCGCGAGATCGATGAGGATCGGAACGAATCCGTGATCGCCGTCGCCGTGCACCGAGGGCGAGAGGCGCACCACGGACGTGCGCACGCCACGCGACGCAACGGCC
The DNA here is from genome assembly GCA_963822705.1 of uncultured Pseudomonadota bacterium. Lineage (GTDB taxonomy): Bacteria > Pseudomonadota > Alphaproteobacteria > Acetobacterales > Acetobacteraceae > CAVRQM01. The sequence continues at coordinate 151,756 of CAWGIX010000010.1, read as the reverse complement.
GAGGCTGCCGCTTCCGAAGCGCGGGGATACGAGTTGGAGGTGGGAGGCGGCGCATCCTCTTCGGTCGCCAGGCGGCCTGACGCGAGGAGTGCCACTCCGGAGGTCACGATCAAGAGACGGTCAGAGCCGGCGAGCGCCGCGCCGAGCGCCTCGATGGCACGCCGATCTATCTCGCAAACCTCCTTGAACCTCGAGAAGTCATGCACGAAACCGGTGTGGATCACACCATCCGCGGCGGCGGCGCCAGTGCGCAGGCTTTCCAGGTCTTCGAGATCGCCGCGATGCACCTCGGTCCCGGCCGCGACAAGAGATTTTTCCCCGCATCCGAGCGAGCAAGTCCGAGCACTTGGTGGCCCGCTTTGATGAGTTCCTGAACCACGGCCGAGCCGACAAAGCCAGTCGCCCCGGTGACGAAAACACGCATTACGACTTCTCCTTGATTTCGCCCGGTATCGCATCCGCGGCCCCGTGATGACCGAGATAGGTGGTTGGGGCCATACGACCTATGAATCCGGATTATATTCGCAATCGTCCGGGATGGACCATGGACCCGCTATCAGACGTGCTGTCGCTGCTCAAACCCCGCAGCTATATATCCGGCTGCTTCGATGCGGGTGGAAACTGGTCAGTCCAGTTCCGCCGGCATGAAGGCATCAAATGCTACGCGGTGGTTTCCGGCCAGTGCTGGCTGTCCGTGGAGGGCGTCACCGACGCGAACCTGTCACAGCTTGATATGCGCGGGTGGCAGATTGCGGCCTGTACGACGCCGAAGGATTCCGCGCCATACTCACGGCTTGGGGTCGGCCTCCGGATGGAACAGACGCTGCCCCGCAATCGTGTATCCGGCAATCGCCGCCTGTCCTTCGGGCGACTCCAGCCATGCTGCCAACGTTTGTGCTGGCGCCTGCTTCGCTTGCGGATGGGTTTGCGGGTTCAGCAGGATAACGTCATACCGGTTCAGCAGGCGAGGATCGCCCTCCAGCTCCACTTTCATCCCGCTCTTGTTGCCGAAGCTGAGCCAAGTGCCTCGGTCGGACAAGGTATAGGCATCCATCGCCGCAGCCGCGTTCAACGCCGCTCCCATGCCGCCGCCGATATCGCGATACCACCCGCTTCCGGCGGCGACGGGGTCCAACCCGGCCGTTTTCCACAGCCGCTTTTCCAACGCATCCGTGCCACTCTGATCGCCTCGCGAGACGAACGGAGCTTTCGATGCATAGATGACTTTCAGCGCGGCGATGACATCCCTGATACCCGTGATATGCGCCGGATCGGAGAGTGGACCCACGATGATGAAGTCGTTCCATGCGATCTCATTGCGGGTCAGCCCGTGACCCGCCGCCATGAATTTTGCTTCGGCTTCGGGATCATGCACCAGCACCAGGTCGGCGTCGCCGTGCGCCGCAGTGGCCAGCGCCTGCCCGGTGCCCTGGGCGATCACATGCACCTCGATGCCGGTTTCTTTCGTGAACTGCGGCAATATGCGAGCGAGCAGCCCACTGTTTTCAACGGAAGTAGTCGAGGCCAGCACCACTGTCTGAACCGCACGCCGCTCGCGTGAGCGATGGAGAGATGGCAAGAGACAACGTGCCAAGCAGAGCGGCGAGCGATAGTCGGAGCAGCAGCTTCAAGCAACCTCCTCGGGAAGAACGCGACGCGCACGGACCGAGCCGATTCCGAAGGCGCAGGCATTCACGGCAATGCTGATGGCGATAAGCACAAAGCCGAGTGCCAGTGCAAAGGCCAGATGGCCCTCGCTGGTTTCGAGTGCAATCGCCGTGGTCATCGTGCGGGTGTATCCGGCGATATTGCCGCCAACGATCAGGATGGCTCCCACCTCGGAGATCGACCGCCCGAATCCGGCAAGGCTCGCTGTCAGGGCTTCCATCCGTCCAATGGACAAGATGTGCGGAATGGCTTTCAGGCGGGTTGCACCGGAAACCAGCAGATCGTCGCCGTAGCTCCCCCAGATGCCTTCCATGGCGCGGTGGCTCAGCGCGACGACGATGGGCAGCGCGAGCAGGAACTGTGCGAGCGTCATGGCGAGAGGCGTGAACAGGATTCCGAGAAAGCCGAGTGGCCCGGAGCGCGACAACAGCAGGTAAAGCGCGAGGCCGACGACGACCGGCGGCAGCCCGAGCAGCGCGTTCGCGAGCAGGATGAGCAGCGCGCGCTGTCGAAAGCGAAACACGGCCAGGGCCGCGCCCACGGGCAGACCGATCGCGGCGGCAGCGGCGGACGCTGACAGGCTTATCGTCAAAGACAGGCTGATGACCTGCAGGAGCGTAGCATCGAGAGTGGCCAGAAGCCCGAAGGCCAACCGGACGGCAGTGTGAATGTCTAACACACGTTCCTGTTGCTGGTTCGAGCAGTTATGTCCAGCAAAACTCTCGCCAAGGGCACGACCGAAACGATACCAACCGCGCGGCGTTTTGCAGGCATCGGCCGCTGCAGTCGCGGTTCCTGAACATCCAGCCTGCACGAGCTGGCGGTACTGCTCCTGGTGAGACTACCTCAACACCCAGCAAGCGCGGATCAGCAACTGGCGGCCTGCACTTCGCCCGCATTTTGCAGCACCCGGGGACACAGGTCGGCTCAGCCGGAACCGATCGGCCCAGGGCTGAGCGCCCGTGCTCGAGCGGCACCGCGGCGGCGGCCGGGCTCCTGGGCCGGGCGATCAGGCAGAGTGACCGCCTGCCGCAAATGCGGGAACGGGTCGCGCCCGTTCGGGAGCGCCAGGGCGTGGACGAAATGTTCCTGGAAGCGCGGCTCCAGCGCGGTCTCGATCTTTTCCACCCGGCGTACCAGCGCCTCCACCTCGGCGCGGTGTTTGCGACTGGCAAGCGCCATGCGTGCCCCGGTTCCCGCGGCATTGCCGATCCCCGAAACACGGTCGAGCGGACAATCCGGGATCATGCCCAGCACCATGGCGTGTTTCGGGTCGATATAGCTGCCAAACGCCCCGGCCAGCTTTATGCGATCCACCCGGTCCACCCCCAGCGCGTCCATCAGCAGGCGCGCGCCCGCGTACAGCGCTCCTTTCGCGAGCTGGATCGCCCGTACATCCGCCTGCGTCACCAGCACGCGCACGCCGAATCCGTCCCATAGCCGAAATGCAAACGTCCGCCCGTCCGCGACCAGCCGCGGATTTTCCTGCGGCAGAATCAGCCCGTCCGCGCTGATCACGCCGGCCAGAAACATTTCGGCCACGGCCTCAACAATGCCGGAGCCGCAGATACCGGTAATGCCGGTAGCGGCCACCTCGTCGAAAAAGCCCGGCTCGTCCGACCACGGTTCCGCGCCCAGAACTTTGACCCTGACCTCCAGCGTCGCGCGGTCGATTCGTACCCGTTCGATGGCGCCCGGCGCCGCGCGCTGGCCCGAAGAAATTTGCGCGCCCTCGAACGCCGGGCCGGTGGGCGAGCTGGCCGCCAGCACGCGGTTCCGGTTGCCCAAGAGCAGTTCGGCATTGGTGCCGATATCAACCACCAACGTCGTCTCGTCATGATGCTGCGGTCCCTCGGCGAGAGCCACGGCAGCAGCATCCGCACCGACATGCCCCGCGATGCACGGCAGCACATAAACCTGCGCCGCCGGGGCCATGCCGAGGCCGCCCACCTCGCGGGCGGCAAGCCGCAGCGCACCTGACACGGCCAGAGCGAACGGAGCTTGCCCAAGCTCAGCGGGATCGATGCCAAGAAACAGGTGGTGCATCACCGGGTTGCCGACCACCGCGGCCTCCAGCACGAACTCGGCCGCAACGCCGGTCTGCGCGCACAGCCGGCCGACCAGCATGGCCACCGCCTCGCGCACCGCGCGGGTCAACATCGCGGCGCCGTCCGAGTTGAGCATGGCGTACGAGACCCGGCTCATCAGATCCTCGCCGAACCGGATTTGCGGGTTCACGGTGCCCGCAGAGGTCGACGGCGCGACCGCTGCCGAGGTCGACCAGATGACCCGGCGATAGTGGTCGAGCCGATGTCCAGCGCCACCCCGAACGCGGTGCGGTCTTCAGCGCCCGGCCGCAGCCCGATCACGACGGGTGCGGCCACGTCCTGATGCACCGCCGCGGTGGCGCGCCAGTTTCCGGCTCGCAACACCGGCTGCACCCGCGGCAGCAGCGCCGGGTCGACCGATACTCCATGCAAACCGGTGACCTGTTCGACGGCCGCCGCCAGCCGGTCGGCGTCGCCCAGCGGCCGCGACATGTCGGGCTCGGGAACCGTTACCACCACCATTCTGGTTGCGGGATCGGGCTCGACGGCGCGGGTTTCCGCGCGCTTGCGCACGACTTGCCGGTTGACCGAAAACTCGTCCGGCACGTCGATTACCAGGTCGCCCAGAATTTTGGCGCTGCATGCCAGGCGGCGGTCGGATGCGCAGCGCGCCGCGGGCGCGGTACGGCGCCTCCGCCGCTTCCGCCGGCGACAGATTTGCCGCGCTGCTGGTGATGGCGTGCTTGGCAAAATCTCCCTCAGTGGGGGTCACCTGGCACCGGCCGCACAGGCCCCGGCCGCCGCAGACACTTTCCACGTACACGCCCAGGGAGCGCGCGGCGTCGAGCAGATTGGTGCCGCGGGGAAACCGGCCGCGCCGGCCGCTCGGCATGAACAGCACCAGCGGCTCGGCCGGCGGATTTTGGTTCACGCGCGGCCTTCGTTGGCCACCAAGCTGTGCAGCCGCTCTTCGCCGTATTCGGACTCCAGGGCCGCCGCCGCCGCATTGGCCTCCGCGACCAGATCGGCGCCGCAGGGTTCGGGCTCGCTGCGCCGCCACTCGCCCAGATACGCATCGCTCTCGCGCAGGCCGGCGCGCATCGCGGCACGATCGACGGCCTGGATAAAACGTTCCGACAGCTCGCGTTTTTCGTTCACGCGGCCCTCGCGCACGTTCACCTGGGCCGGGATATCGCGCCAGTAGATGACGGTGCGGGTTGCCATGCGGGGCCTTGGGAGGGACAAACGAGGGATCAAGCGGGCGGCACACATAGCCGACGCGGCGTGGAGCGGGAACAGCGGATGATCGAGGCTTTCATGGCGCGGGTCGGGCGCGACTGGCTGCTGGCCGATGGCGCCACCGGCACCACCCTGTTCGCCATGGGCCTGACCGCCGGCGATGCGCCCGAATTCTGGAACGAGCTGTTTCCCGAGCGCATCCGCAGCCTGCATCAAGGTTTTGTCGACGCAGGTGCGGATATCATCCTGACCAACACGTTTGGGGCGAACGCGCGGCGGCTGGCGCTACACGGCGCGCAGGCGCGGGCACGGGAGCTGAACCGCATCGCCGCCGGCATTGCGCGCGACGTGGCCGACGCCGCGGGCCGACCGATCTTGGTGGCAGGTTCGGTCGGGCCGACGGGCGACCTGCTGGCCCCGCTCGGGCCGTTGACGGAGAACGAGGCCCTGGACGTGTTCGCCGACCAGATCGCGGGCTTGCAGGAAGGCGGCGCCGACCTTGCCTGGATCGAGACCATGTCCGCCCTGGAAGAGATGCGAGCCGCTGCGGGTGCCGCCGCGCGGGTGGGCATGCCGTATTCGGTCACTGCCAGTTTCGACACCGCGGGCAACACCATGATGGGGCTGACACCGCAGGCGATGGGCCGCGAAACCACCGCTTTTGCTCCGCGTCCGCACGCCATCGGCTGCAATTGCGGTGTCGGCGCATCGGACCTCGTGTGCTCGGTGCTGGGGATCACCGAAGCCGCGCCGAATGCGATCGTGGTGGCGAAAGCGAATTGCGGCGTGCCGCGCGTGGGCGCGGAGGGAGTGGTATATTCCGGTACGCCGGACACGATGGCCCGCTACGCCACGCTGGCGCGCGATGCCGGGGCGCGCATCGTCGGCGGCTGCTGCGGCACTACCGTGACCCATCTGGCAGCGATGAAACAGGCGCTCGACGGCTACGGACCGGGCGCCCGGCCGAGCCGGCAGGATGTGATCGAGATTCTGGGATCGCTGGCGGCGCCCCCCGCCCGGGAAACGGCGACGCGCCGGGCGACTCGGAGGCGGACCGGATGAGCGACGACATCGACCTGACCGCGCTGCCGGACGACGAACTCGTCCTGCAGATGCACGACGACCTGTACGACGGCCTGCGCGAAGAGATCGAACAGGGCGTGCGCGTGCTGCTGGGGCGCGGCTGGCTGCCGTACCGGGTGCTGACCGAGGCGCTGGTCGAGGGCATGCGCATCGTCGGCGAGGATTTTCGCGACGGCATTTTGTTCGTCCCCGAAGTGCTGCTGTCGGCCAACGCCATGAAAGCCGGCATGGCCATCCTGAAACCGCTGCTGGCGGAGACCGGAGCGCCCCGCACCGGAAAAATGGTGATCGGCACGGTGAAAGGCGACATCCACGACATCGGCAAGAACCTGGTTGCCATGATGATGGAGGGCGCCGGTTTCGAGGTGGTTGATCTCGGCATCAACAACGGCGTGGAAAAATATCTCGCCGCCATCGACGAGCACCAGCCCGACATTCTGGGCATGTCGGCGCTCCTGACCACCACGATGCCTTACATGAAGGTGGTGATCGACACCCTGGTGGAGCGCGGCATCCGCGAGGAGGTCGTGGTGCTGGTGGGCGGCGCGCCCGTCAACGAGGATTTTGCCCGCGCGATCGGAGCCGACGCTTATTGCCGTGACGCCGCGGTGGCCGTGGAGACCGCGCGGAGTTTCATGAAGCGGCGCGGCAACCGCCGGGCGGCGGCGTGACGGCGCGGGTCGCCATCATCGCCTGCGGCGCCTTGGCGCGCGAAATTCGCGCGGTGGTCGGGCCGCAGCTGCCTCATATCGAATTGCACTGCTTGCCGGCCACACTGCACAACCGCCCCGAACGCATCGCCCCTGCGGTGCGGGAAAAAATCCAGGCTTCGCGTGCAAAAGGAGCGCGGGTGTTCGTGGCCTATGCTGAATGCGGCACCGGCGGAGCGCTGGACCGGGTGCTGCAGGAAGAGGGCGTGGAACGGCTGCCTGGGCCGCACTGCTATGCGTTCTTCATCGGTGTGGAAAAGTTTGCCACCGCAGGCGACGCGGACATGCGCAGCTTTTTCCTTACCGATTTTCTGGCCCGCCAGTTCGATGCGCTGGTCTGGCACCCGCTCGGCCTGGACCGGCACCCGGATCTCCGGGACGCCTATTTCGGGCAATACGAGCGCGTGGTCTATCTCGCTCAGACGGAGGATGCGGGCCTGACCGAAACGGCGCGGGACGCGGCGGCGCGGCTGCGGCTGGGGTTCGAGCGCCGATTCACCGGGTATGGCGATCTCGGATCGGCGTTGACGGGACTAGCCAGGGACTCGATACGCGCTTTGTTGTTCAGTCAGGAGCGGCTCACGGCAGACGCTACCTAGGGCAGGATATCTAGCTCTCGGTCGTGTTTGCGAAGTACATAATCGCCTAAAAAAGGCCGTGCAGAAACCAGCGCGAGTCGCCGGTAGCAGGGTCCGCGCCATCGCCGCGGCGATACAGCCAGAATCGCCGCCCTACTTCGTCTTCCACGGCAAAATAATCGCGCACGCCAACGACTTCCGCGTCGCGGCGCCACCATTCGCCCATCACCCGCTCCGGCCCGTCGGCGCGATGCACATGATGGCGCATGCGCCGCCAGGTGAAGGCGACCGGCGGATGATCGGGCAGCAGCGCCATGGCCTCGACCGGCTGCGGCGGGTCGATCAGCCGGGCCGGGCGCGGCAGCGACAGCGGCCAGCGAGCGAGCGCGGGCGGTGCCAACGGTGCGATGCGGCGGACGCTGCGCTCGGGAACCAGAACTCTCGACCGGCGCCGCCCGGTACACCCGGGCCGGTCCCAGCCGCCCGGCGAGCCGGTCAACCAGTTCGGCAACCCCTGGATGGTCCGATCGGTGATCCGGGGCCGAATCGGTTTCCTGCTGGGTCCAGCCGAGTTTTTCGGCCAGCGTCACCACGAGCTGCATCGCCTCCACGCCCAGGCCGGGATCGATCGTCTCCAGGTTTTGGCGCAGCAGCCGCGCGAGGTGGACCGGCGAGCGCGTCGGCCGCGCCGTGCCGACCCGGATCGCCTGCCAGTGCCCGTCCACCCGCTCGAACAGCAAATCGAGCCGGCGCGCGCCTTTGCCCGCCCGTTCCAGCTTGCCGCACACGGCCGCCGTCAGCACCTCGATGACAGCGGCAAAACTTTCGGCGGTCAGCAGCGGCTCGGCGAAAGCCAGACGATGCGCCAGCGTTTTGGGCGGCAGCATCGGCTCGATCGGCTCGAACACGGTGCCAAGCGCCTGATCGAGCCGCCGTAGGAGGGAATCGCCAAAACGCCGGGCCAGCGGCGCGCGGGGTGCCCGGAAGAGCTGCTCCGCACGTTCAAGCCCCACGCGCCGCAGCCGCGCCAAAATTTCCGCGTCCAGCCGCAGACAGGCGGCCGGCAGATTTTCCAGCGCTATGCGCGCGCTGCCGGGCGGCAGCACGGTCTCGGCGTCGGCGCCGAACCGGGCCAGGGCATGCGCCGCTCCGGGATGCTCGGCGATGGCCGCGCGGGACGAAATGCCGGCGTTTTGCAGCCGGGTACGCAAATCGGCCAGCATTGCCGCCTCGCCGCCATGCAAATGGGCGCAGCCGCTGGCATCGATCCACAACCCGCCCGCCCCATCCGGTGCGACCAGCGGGGCATAGCGCAGGGTCCAGCGCGACACCTGGCCCAGCGCCGCCGCATCCGCCTGCAGGTCGGCCTCGGCGACGTGCAGGCCGGGCACCAGGGCCTGGGCATGGGCCACGGTTTGCCCCGCGTGCAAGCCCAGCGCCTGGGCGGCCGGACAAGCTGCGGCGATGATGCGGCGCCTGCCGTCATGCAGTGCGGTGACGAGCGGACTTTTCCCGTGCGCGGACCGGCGCAGCCGCTCGATCGGAAAATTGGGCAGGAAGACCGAGACCACCCTGCGCATCGTAGGCCTCCACGATCCAAGACTTCGGCTCACCCCCGCGGCAGCGGACCAGCTCCAGCCGCCAATGGGCACGGGCCAGGCCCGGCACCTCCGGAGCGTGGGGAAGTGGCGGCGGCGAGGGCATGCAGCTCAGCCGCCAGCGGGTGACCGCGGCGCAGGGCTCGGCCAGCACCGGGTCGCCATGGCGGCGGCTGCGGCGCAGAACGAAGCACGGCGTGCCGCTCGCCTCGGCCGCGAGTTGCAGGCGGCGCGACGCGGTGAGCGACAGAGGGCCGAACAACTCGCCCACCACGCCCGCCAGCCCCTGATGATGCAGCCCATCCTCCAGCGCCAGCAGCACGTCGTCGGGATGCTGGGCCTCGGCATAGATCACCCGGTCCGGCTCGAGCCCGACCCCGGCCAGTGCCGGGGCGAACAGGTCGCGGTGCTGTAGCACCCACAGCACGGGGTGCTGCGTGGCTCGGCACAGCCGGCCCGCAATGCCGGCCACGAACAGGGTCGCCGCCGTCGCGTGTTCCATCTCCGGCCCGGACCCCGCCACTTCGTGCAGGGCGGCCCGCGCCAGGGCTCCGTCGGGAAGGAAAGCGTCCAGTTCCGGCAGGCCGAGCCCGATCCGCTCCACATGGCGGGGCGTGGCGGCGCGCGCCAATTTGGCGCGCAAAGCGGCTATCCGTTCAGCCGCTCGCGGTTTTGGGGTTCCGGCTTGCATGGGGGGAACATAGCGTGAACATGCCCCTTGCCGCAATCACGTGGGATGCTGTAAGCTTTTGTGTTGCTCTGCTCTAGTCGCCTAGCCCAGCGCCAGATCCTATTGCCGGCGGACGTTTCTCCCGATCAAACAGACGCGCAAGGAAGGGCTCATGAGCGACTATGACGCCGACATCCTCGAATGGTCGGAACATCAGGCGGCTCTCCTGCGCCGCGCCGCTGCCGGCGAGCGTATCAACGATCTGGACTGGCCCAACATCATCGAGGAGATCGAGTCCGTGGGGCGCAGCCAGCTCAGCTCGGTGCGCTCCTTCGTCATCCAAGCACTGCTGCACGACTTGAAAGCCCGGGCGTGGCCCTTGTCTCGCGACGTGCCGCACTGGCACGCCGAGGCGATCGGGTTTCGTCAGCAGGCGGCGGAAGCGTTTTCCCCCTCCATGCGCCAGCATCTGGAAATGCCGGCACTCTACGCCCGCGCGCTGCGCCGGCTGCCCGAGAACATGGACGGCGTGCTACCGTTGCCGGTTCCCCAGCAATGCCCCGTTACGCTTGACGAAGTGCTTGCCGACCAATGATTGAGTGGCAGCACCACTTCTCGAGTTAGGATCCCGGCCTTCTGTACCGGAGGCCAGAGCCGACGCCAGACGCGGCGACGGTTCAGAAAGTCCCCCACTGCGGCGCCAAGAACCCCAGCGTCGCCAGCACCAGACCCGCGGCACCCAGGCCCAGCGCAATCCGGATCAGCATCTTTGACGAGGTGATGGCCGAGGCAGTGGCCAGCACGATACCCAGCTCCAGCGCCGCCGCGGCGTTGTCAAAAGTGTGGGCCTTGTGCAGCGCGTGCTCGCGCGCCTCCTCGAAACCGCGCGCCCGTTCGGCGACGGCTTCCTTGCCGTCCTTGGGATCTCTTGCGTAGTGCTCCTGGTCGGTGCGCAACGTCTTGATCACTTCGGCGCGGCGCGCGGCAATGTCCGGCTGGGTCGGCACATCCAGGGTCTGCGCCATCAGTTCCAGGTCGTGTGCCGTCGCCTGACGCACCGATTTAGCCTGGTACTGGTTCCAGGAGTCCGCGGCGGAAATCGAGTTCTCCTCCACCGCGATCTCGGCATGCTTCACCTGCACCTCGGTCAGCGCCAGGATGGCGGCGAGGATCGCCACCAGAAGGGCGGCATATTTGCTGCCGTGCTCGGCTATGTGCTCGGCGTGCTCATGGTGCTCCAGCACGGCATGCGTCGACATTTTCGGCTTTCCCCTGTTGCTGTGCGGACCGCCATCTAGACGCCGGCGACCGGCCCGTATGTGACCCAACTCACGCCCGAACAGCCTCCAGACTTAGCAGCCGCAGCGCCGTCGCCACCAGAGTCGAACCGGGATCGGCCAGCAGCTCCACCACCGTAAAATGGTTGGCGCCGGGAATCGCCTCCCAAGTGCCGCCCCAGGCCTCGGCGATGCTGCGCGATTGACGGGTGTATTCGACCCCTTCCTCGCCACCGACCACCGCATGCAGCGGCAGTCCCGGCGAGGGCATGTGCACCGGCGAGAGCAGGCGGGCGGTGGTCTCGTCCAACCCGAGTGGTCCGTTGACGGTGGTGGCCAGCAGCGGTTTCAGGTCGAACAGTCCGCTGACCGGCAGCGCAGCGCGCACTGTCGCGCGCGGCAGCCCGTGCGCGCCCCAGTCGGTGGCCAGCAGCATCGCCGCCAGATGCCCCCCGGCGGAATGGCCGGTAGCCAGCATCGCCCGCCCGTGCCGTCGCGCCAGAAACGCCGCGGCAGCGCGCACCTGCCCCACCAGCGTCTCCAGATTTACCTGCGGGCAGAGGTCGTAGGACGGCATCGCCACCGCCACGCCGTGCGCCAGCAGGCCGGCGGCCAGGTGGCTGAACACGGTGCGATCCAGCAGCGCCCAGTAGCCGCCGTGCACGAATAGTGCGAGCGGCGCCGCGCGCCCCGCGTCCGGCCAAAAAATATCCAGCGCCTGGCGCGGGCCGGGGCCGTAGGCCAGGTCGAGCTCGGCCACGGGATGCGCCGCGCGGAACAACGCGGCATCGCGCAGCCAGCCCGCCATGATCGCCGGATATTCCGGCACCTTTCCGCGGTTGTCGTACTCGGCCTGCATGTCCATGCCGACCGCCTCCCCTCGAAAGACTGCCGGCGCATCATCCCTCGCGCCCGCCAATCCGGCAACGCGGCGGTTTCTTTTCCGCGGCAAAATTATCCGGTAGGCTCGCGATCGCGTGCGCGAGTCGTGATCGGAAGGCGGGTGGATGTTGTACCGCTCCTGGGCCGCCTCGCACTGCGGGTCAGTGCGAGACCACAACGAGGACGCGTTCGTTGACCGGCCCGCGGTAGGCTTGTGGGCGGTGGCGGACGGGGCCGGCGGCCACGATTCCGGCGAAGTTGCCGCCGCCATGCTGCGCGACGCGCTGAGCGCCATTCCCAATGGCGTCGGCGGGAGCGATCTGGTGGGCCGGGTGCGTCAGGCGGTCGCCGATACCCACGCCGCCTTGCTGGAACAGGCGGCGCGGCGCGGGAGGGGCACGGTGATCGCCTCCACCGTCGCGGTGTTGCTGGCGCAGGACGAGCATTTCGCCTGCCTGTGGGCCGGCGATTCCCGGTTGTACGTGCTGCGCCAACGTCAGTTGCAACGGGTATCGCGCGACCACAGCCTGGTGCAGGAGCTGGTCGATGCCGGCCTGCTGCGCCCGGAGGACGCCGAGGGCCATCCGCGGGCCAATGTCATCACCCGCGCGGTCGGCGCCGGGCCGGAACCGCTGGAATTGGAGAAAGTCACCGGCCGGGTCGAACCGGGCGACCTTTTCCTGCTGTGCAGCGACGGCCTGTTCAAGGCACTCGCGGAGACGGCGGTGGCCTCGGAACTGATCCGGAACGGCGAGGCCACGTCGCCGGCCGAGCGCCTGATCGCCGCGGCGCTGGCGCACCATGCCAGCGACAACGTCACCGCAGTCGTCGTGGCCGCCGAACCGGACGGTCCGGCCGCATCACCCTAACGTCTCGCTTTCGTCCCGCAGCTCATAGTAGGGTTGCACCCGCATAGGAGAAGCGTTCAGGGAGGACGAGATGCGGGCAATTGCTGCGGCGGCTGCCCTGACCGGGCTGCTTACGCTGGTCGCGACGGCTCAGGCGCAGGACAAGACGTCCCAGGACTATTTGAACGAAATAAATCCGGCCGGCCCGAGATTGGGCATCAAGCATAGCGGGCCAAGCGCATCGGCTGCCCCGGGTTCGGCGGCCAACACCCAGCCGAACGCACCTACCCCGCATCTGTCGAGCACCGTCGATGTCCAGTTCGCCACCGGATCGGCCGAACTTACCGGGACCGCGATGCGAAAACTCGACCAGCTGGGGCGCGCCTTGTCCGATCCGGCCGTGGCTTCTTATCGGTTCCGCATAGAAGGTCACACCGATACGGTGGGCGCCAAAGACCTTAACCAAGCCCTGTCGGAGCGCCGCGCCGAAGCCGTTGCGGCGTATCTGCGCACCCGGTTCGCGATACCCGCCGAGCGGTTGCAGGCGGTCGGCGTTGGATCGGACGGCCTTGCCGTGCAGACCGGAGATCAGGTCGCCGAACCACGTAACCGCCGTGTACTGATCGTTAACCTGGATGCGTAAAAAAGGGCGCAAGCCTGCGCCATGTGTCGCCGGTCATATCGCGCTCTTCGCGGCTGCGTGCTACTACAGGTGTGTTGAACGACGTGCTTGAAGGATCGAAGAAGATGCGCGCACCCCTGATTGCCGCCGCTATGGCGGCCCTGCTTTCGGTCGGCGCCGCCGCCTGGGCGCAGGATCTGAATTCCGACCAGCTGATCCAAAGCCTGAAACCGAAAACGCTTACCGGACCCACCAAGGGTCTGAAAGCGCCGAAGCCGGCGGCGGTGCCGGACACTTCGGCCCAGGACGTTTCCGCCACACCCACTCACCCGATGCCCGCCGTGAAACGGCCCGCGCCGGTGCAGCAGGCGACGGCGGAAAATCCCTCGGTCAGCCTCACCGTGGAGTTCAGGACCGGCTCCGCCGAGCTTACGGCGGCCGCGACGCACACGCTCGATGAACTCGGGCGCGCGCTGTCGAGCGCCACGCTCGCCAGCTACAAATTCCGCATCGAGGGGCACACCGACACGGTCGGCTCCAAGGAAGCCAACCAGGCACTGTCCGAGCGCCGCGCGGAAACGGTAGTCAACTACCTGGAGAGCAAGTTCAGCGTCGCGCCGGATCGCTTGCAGGCGGTCGGCATGGGCGAGGAGGGTCTGGCGGTGTCGACCGGCGATCAGGTGGCCAACGCGCAGAACCGCCGCGTGCAAGTGGTGAACGTCGGCGCCTGACCCTCTCCGGTCGTCGGCTCCGGCCGGTCGCCGTGGATGACGATGCGACCGTCCGGATAGAGCATCGGCGCCCGCCCGTGCGGCGCAGCTGGCCCATGCTGGCAGGGGCGGCCGTCTTGCTGATTGTGGCGGGCCGGTGGCGGAGCTTGGTTCGCGACCCGACACCGGGTACCCGCACCGCTCCCGCGCCCGGTGCCGCAACCGGTGGTCGTGGTGGTGCCCCAACCGGTCCCGGTTCCCCCGCCGGTCCCGCCGCTGCCGCAGGCCAGCGAGGCGGAGATCGATGCCGATCAGCCGACGCAGCTGACGTTGTTCCGGTTCCGGTCGAACCCGAAGATTCTGGTGCTCGATTTCCCGACGCTGCGCGAACAGGGCCTGATGTTCAACCGGATCGCCGCAATCGCCGAAAAAGTCGGCGAGCCGCACGACCGGGTGCTGACCGATCCGGAACTCGACCGCGCCATCGCCCTGCACGACGATACGGTAGAGACGTCCTATTACGGCCACGACTACAGCAGCGAAACGCTGCGCCGCTTCTTCGCGCTGGCCGACCGCGACCACGTTGCACTGAATGCGGAGGAGGAACGGCTGCGCCGGCTTGCGCGCGAACAGGGACTTTTGGGCGAAGGCGCCAATCAGGCGGTGATCACTCTGCCGCGCCTGGGCGCGGACGCCACCGTGGATGCGACGTTCCGCCGCACTATTCTTCACCACGAGCTGTCGCATGGGGAGTATTTCACCGACCCAGCTTACGTCGCCTATGTATATCGGTTCTGGAACCAAACCATGGACGACAAGGCTCGCGACGATTTCCAGCGGTTTCTGGTGTCGCAGGACTACGACCCGGCGCTGCACGACCTGATCGTCAATGAGACGCAGGCGTATCTGATGCACACGCCCGACCCGCGGGTTTTTAACGCGGCAATTATTGGCATGCCCGACGCCGCGCTCTCGCTGCTCCGGGCGCAATTCTTGCTCGGCATGCCGCCTGGCTGGTTGCGCGACTGCACCAGCGTGCCGGGCCTGGCGCTGCCCAATCCGGGGCGCTCGGCGCAGCCGGTGCCGGTGGCGCAGCCGGTGCCGGGGGCACAGCCGGTGCGCGCCACGGCCCCGCGTCAGCGCTCCGTCGTCTCCACCGGCAGCACCGCGGCTTGCACACGGCCGCCTCGCCGCTCCAAGGCGGCCAAGCTGGCACGCAGGTCGCGCAGATACGCGTCCGGCTTTTCGATATCCGGGCGTGGTTTTGTGAACAGCGGCTTGTCCGCGGCGATTGCCACCAGCAGATCGGTGCCGTAGGGCGCGTCCACCTGCCAGCCGTGCGGATCGTCTGCGGGAAGGTTTTTCGACGCTTTGGCGGGATTCGGGGTCTCCCACGGAAAAAGTCTGCCCGGCGGGCAACGGTCCCGGCGGGGTTTTGAAGCGCAGGTGCCCAAGCGTTCCGTCGGAGACGAAATAGTCCAGGGTCAGCACGGCAGGAAAGTCCGGCATGCGAACTTCCGGCACCATGAGTGCGTCTTTGGCCAAGTGCCGCACCCCGTCGCGCAGCCCGAGCCGGAACGTCGACGGATGATCGCCGAAACCCGCGGCCACCGGCCGCAGCACCTCGAACACACGGCAATAGGGGCCGCTCACGGTGGCGATGTGCCAGTCGGTCGGCGTCGCGGGTATGGTGTCGAGCAGTATGCGCCGCAGCAGCGGTTCCGAAGCCCGCTCCACGACCCCGGTCAGGGTCACCGCCCCCTGTTCGCTCACGTCGGCGGAGACCAGGGCGCAGTCGAGCGGTGCGAGCGCCTCGGACAGCGTGCGCCGCAGGGCGGCCGGCGGCAGTGCAGCCATAGCAGTTTTTTCCGGTGCCGAGGGCGTCGCTGCTTGAGCCGTCTGCGGCACTGATGGCGCAACAGAGGGGGGTTGCACGGATGACGCCGCTTCCGGCTGCGACGGAGCAGCCGGAACAGGAGCTGCCGCCCCGGCCGACGGAGTCGGTGGCGGTTGGGCTGGCGTTGCTGCCGCCGCCTCGGGCTGCGCAGCGGGTGCCGCAGCCTCAGAAGACGGAGCCGGCGGAGGCTGGGCCGGCGCCGCTGCGGCCTGAGGCGGCGGGGCCGTGAGGGGAGCTGGGGGCGCGGCTGCCGGTGTGGACTGGGCTGGCACCGCTGCCGCCTCCGGTTGCGCAGCGGGTGCCGCGGCCTCGGAAGCCGGAGCCGGCGGAGGCTGGGCCGGCGCCGCTGCGGCCTGAGGCGGTGGGGCCGTGAGGGGAGCTGGCGGCGCGGCTGCCGGTGTGGACTGGGCTGGCACCGCTGCCGCCTCCGGTTGCGCAGCGGGTGCCGCGGCCTCGGAAGCCGGAGCCGGCGGAGGCTGGGCTGGCACCGCTGCCGCCTCGGGTTGCGCAGCGGGTGCCGCGGCCTCGGAAGCCGGAGCCGGCGGAGGCTGGGCCGGCACCGCTGCCGCCTCGGGTTGCGCAGCGGGTGCCGCGGCCTCGGAAGCCGGAGCCGGCGGAGGCTGGGCTGGCACGCTGCGGCCTCCGGCGGCGGAGCGGGTGCCGCGGCCTCAGAAGACGGAGCCGGCGGAGGCTGGGCTGGCACCGCTGCCGCCTCGGGTTGCGCAGCGGGTGCCGCGGCCTCGGAAGCCGGAGCCGGCGGAGGCTGGGCCGGCGCCGCTGCCGCCTCGGGTTGCGCAGCGGGTGCCGCGGCCTCGGAAGACGGAGCCGGCGGAGGCTGGGCTGGCGCCACTGCGGCCTCCGGCGGCGGCGGCGGGTGCCGCGGCCTCAGAAGAAGAAGACGGAGCCGGCGGAGGTGGGGCCGGCGCCGCTGCGGCCTCAGACGGTGGGGCGGGTACCGCGGCCTCAGAAGACGGAGCCGGCGGAGGCGCGGCCGGCGCCACTGCGGCCTCCGGCCGCGGGGCGGGTGACGCAGCCTCAGAGGACGGAGCCGGCGGGGGCTTTGCCGACGCCGCTGCCGCCTCGGGTTGCGCAGCGGGTGCTGCGGCCTCCGGCGGGGGCGACGGGGCGGCGACGGGAGCTGTGGCATCCGCCGCGGAGGCCGGCGCGGGCTGAGGCGGAACCGGCGGGGCAGGTGTTGCGGCCTCCGAAGACGGAGGAGCCGGCGGAGGCCGGATTGGCGACGGTGCGGCCTCGGGCTGCGGGGGTGAGGCCGCAACGGGAGCTGCTGAGCCGGCCGGCGGGGTCGGCAATGCCGTCGCCTCGGGCTGCGGCGGGGGCGGCGCGGCAGAAGCCTCGGCGGGCGGAGCAGGTGAAGCCTGAGCCGGCGCCGCCGCCGCCTCGGGCGGCGGTGGCTTGGCGGTGACCGGCATCGTCGGGGCCTCGGCCGGAGAAGTGGCGCCTTTTTCGCCCGGCGGCTCGGGTTGCCCAGCCGTACCCATCGACGGCGAGCCGGCTGAAGCCATGGCGGCCTGACCCGGCGGCACCGTCGGTGCAGCAGCCGTCGGCGGCTCTGGAGCCATGGACGGCGCGCGCAGGACCAGGAACAAAACTGCCGCGCTGCCGAGCGCGGCAGCGACCACCGCCAGCAAAAACCCCACACGTGAACGACGCGGGCCTGTCGAGGTCATTGCGGTTTATCCTCCCGGGCGCTTTTGCCGCTGCCTTTCGGTGCATAGCATCGCTGATTTCGCTGCGCGACCCGCGGTGCAACTTTAGCGGTTGGCCTCGTGCGCCGCCTGACCGGCTGGACCATCTGCGCCGGCAAGCCGGTGCGGGATCACCGGAGCCGGAGCGACCGACGCAGCGGCGGCCACAGGTGCGGCAAACGCCGTGGGCGGAACTCGCGCCGCGACGTGCCGGTGCCGTCGTGCCGACGGCGACACTGGCGGCTTTGCCCGGGCGACTTGAGACCGGACGGGGAACCGGTCCGACAGCGGCGCCGGCATCAGGGCGGCTTGGGGAAACGCCGACCCCAACTGATGGGGCGAGGCGCCCGGCGCGGACGCCGATCCGGAAGTGTCGGGCAACGACTCGGGCAGGCTCCGTAATCGCCCGACCGCGGAATGGGAGCCGAATAGACGGCCCGGCGAACGCAACGTCTCCTCGGCCGGAAGCGACACCAGGGACGCGGGCGGCGCGGACTTCGCCTCCGGGGACAGCGGAGCAACGTTCACCGGGACCGGCGGTCCGGTCGGCGGCATCGCCGCCTCCGGGCCTGGGGTGGCAGGCGCTGGCCCAGCGGCCTCGGGGGCAGCGCTCGGGCGGCGGAGATGGGGGTGGCGGAGATGGGGGCGACGGGACCGTGACTGGCGAGGCAGGGGCCGGCGGGGCGAAAGTTGCCGGGGCCGGGTGGGTCGTATGCACCGAAACCGGGTGCGGCGCGGGTGCGTGCCACCAGCGCCCGGGCACCGAGGCCACGGCCGGAACCGCCATCACCGCCGCCAGCACTAGCAGGCGGTGAAGCCGGGGCCGGCCGATGGCGAACATGGTGCTACCTCTTGGGAGCGGCCGGCCCGTCCACCGTGTGCACAAGAATGGCTTGGGCCACCACCCGCGTGCCGCGCCGGGCAGCGGCATCTAACGCTGCTTTCACATCGCGCAGATACGCCTCCGGTTTTATGTCGGCGGCCGGCGGTTTCGCGAAGAGCGGCTTTTCCGAGGCGATCGCCACCATCAGGTCGGTCCCGAACGGCGCGCCGACCTGCCAGCAGTTTTGGCACGCACGCAGATTGTGCGAGCCATCCGCGGGTTTTGGGTCGCCGATGCTGCACGTCGTCGCGGGCGGCAGGATTTTGTCGCGCGGCTCATAGGCAAGCGGCGAGAAACTTCCGTCCGAGACGAAATAGGCCAGCGTCAGCACCGACGGAAAGTCCGGCGTGCGCACTTCTGGCACCAGCCAGTCGTCGTTCTTAAGGGTGGTTTGGCCGCCTTTCAGCGACAGTATGAGGCCCGGCGGGGGTTGGCCGAATTGTGGCAACGCGGAGCGCAGCGCGTTCAGGACCGGGCAGAACGTTGAGGCCACGGGGCTGATTTGCCAGTCCGTCGGCGCGTCCGGCGCCGCCTTGGACATTGCACTGCGCAGCTTTGCCTCGCTGTCGCGCCCGACCAGGCCGTTCAGGCGCACGGCACCCGAGGTGTCCACGTCGCCGCCGACCTGCGCACACTCGATCGGCGCAATCGCGGCGGCGATCGCGGTACGTAGCTGAGCCGGCGTGGGTAGCGACGGCGGCGGCGGAGCGGTGACCGGAGCCGTGGCGACCGGGGGCGTCGTGACCGGGGGCGTGGTGACCGGGTGCCGGGCGTGGTGACCGGGGGCGTCGTGACCGGGGCGCGTGGCCGGGGCGTGGTGACCGGAGGCGTCGTGACCGGGGGCGTGGTGACCGGAGGCGTGGTGACCGGAGGCGCGGTGACCGGGGGCGTGGTGACCGGGGGCGTGGTGACCAGGGGCTTGGTGACCGGGGGCACGGTGACCGGGGGCGCCGGCACGGGCGGGCCGGGCTGCAGGACGAAGTACGCGGCAACCGCGACGGCAGCGAGCGCGGCCGCGCCGACGCCGGCAAGCAGCGGCCCTTTGCTCCTTCTCGGCCGCGAGCCCGCCGCCACGACGGGAGACGCCGCCGTTTTGGGGGGCTGGGGTGCAGCGGCGACGGCAGCGACCGGAGACGCCGGACGGGCGACCATGGTGGAGTCGGTGTCCGAACTCTCGGGGCGGCGGAAAGGCCCGCCGTCAGCGCCTGGGAAAATTCCGCGGCGGTCTGAAAGCGCTGTTCCGGCCGCTTGCCCATGGCGGTCGCCACCACCGGGTCCAGTCCCGCCGGCGCGGTGACCGACAGGCGCGACGGCGGCGGCGGCACCGTGTTCAGCGCCTTGTGCATGATCGTCGCCATGCTGCCGTCGAACGGCCGCTCGCCCGTCAGCAGCTGATACAGGACCACGCCCGCCGAATAGATGTCGGTGCGGGCGTCCACGGTCTGCCCCATGAACTGCTCGGGCGACATGTAGGCCGGCGTGCCCATGATGGTGCCGGCCTGGGTCATGCTGCTGCTCTCGATGCGGGCGATGCCGAAATCGGCGATCTTCACCTCGCGCTCGTGCGTCAGCATGATGTTGGCGGGCTTGATGTCGCGATGCACCACGCCGCGCTCGTGGCTGTATTGCAGCCCCGCCAGCACGCCCTGCATCACCCGCACGGTCTCCGCCGGGGTCAGGCGCTCGCCCGCATCGAGCAGCGCTTTCAGCGACGTGCCGTCGACGAATTCCATGACGATATAGGCAAGCGCCTCGGTCTCGCCGTAGTCGTAGATGCCAACCAGGTTCAGGTGGTGCAGTCGTCCGGCGGCCTGCGCCTCGCGTTTGAAGCGGGCCAGTTCGGCCGCGCCCTCGGCATCGTTCGCGTTGCCGAGCGGCACCGTCTTGATGGCGACGCGGCGATCGATCACCGGGTCGCGCGCGTCGTAGACGGTGCCCATGGCGCCGCGGCCGAGCGTGCCCACGATCTCGTATTTGCCGAGCTTGCCGTCCTGCACCGCGCTCATCCTGCACCCGCCGAAGCGGCGATCATAGACCCGCTGGCGCTTGCGTCTGTCCTTGGGCCTGTGCGCTGGTGGCCGCTGTCGTGCCGCCCTCGCCGATCAAGGCGAACGGCGCCCAGTAGAACGGGTGGGCAATCGCGGCCGGGACGTCGTGGCCGGCGCTGTCCAGCAGGGCCAGCTCGGCGCCGCGCAGGGCGCCTGCAAAACCGCCCGCCGTGCCCTTCCGCACCAAGCGCAAGGTGTCGGCCACCAAGAACGTGGAGGCGTCCGCGTTCACCGACCAGTGGGTGACGAGAAGCGAGCGCGCGCCGGCGAAGAAGAAGGCGCGGGCAAGTCCCGACAGGCTCTGACCGGCACCGCTGCTGCCGCCCGGGCCGCCGGAATTGCAGGCGGACAAGATCACCGCGTCGGCGTCCAGATCCATTTGCTCCACCTGGCTCGCCGTGAGCAGCGCGCCCGAGGCATCCGGCGCACCGGGCGGAGCCGAGGTGACGATGGCCGGCTCGTCCTCGCAGGTCAGGTCGGTAGGCAACAGCCCGTGGGTCGAGAAATGCAGGATGCGGAAACCGCTTCAGGTCGGCCCTGCGCACCGCCGGGGCGGTGAACGCGGCCCCCAGCATTTCGTCGGACGGGCTGGCGCCCATGAGCGTTCGCGCGGTCGACAATTCCTTTGCCCCTAGCGGGCTCAGCCCGGCGAACAACGTGGCGCTGTCTTTGCAGGCGTTTCCGGGGAAAGTCCGCTGGGCCTGGGCCAAAGTCACGGGCCGGAAATCGCCAAAACCGAACCAGGGCTGGGTGCCGCGCGACTGGCCGGCGATGCGCCGCAGGGAGACGAAATTGGCCGCCGCCGGAACGTGGGCGATGCTGGCGCGGCGCAGCAGCCACGGCGCCTGGCCCAGCGCGTTCGGATCGGCGGGGCCGGTCAGCAGCAGGCCGAACGGGATGGACAGCAGCGGCCCGGTCGGCGCCACCACCAACGTTTTCGCGCCGTCAAGCCGCGAGGCCACCCCGCCGAAGGCCGCATCGTAGATGTTGCGGGCGGCGGCGATGTCGTAGGGCGGCGGCAAGCCGGACTCGGTGTCGCCCTCGATGCTGGCGCGGAGTCGTTTCACCAGAGCCGCCATGGCGGGCGTGCCGCCGGGCACCCGCGCGGCACTGATCTGCCCGTCCGCCAGCACGAAGGTCCAGCCCTCGTCGGGGCCGAGGTCGACGGCGGCAAAAGCCTCGCCGGGATGCAGCGCCGCGAGCACGTCCTGGGCGGACGCAACCTCCTGCACCAACTGGCCGAAATTGGGGGCGGCCACCTGCAGCGCCTGCGCCGCGTCGTCGTACTCGGCTTGCGCCTTGGCGATGCGTTCGGGGAGGTCGGCCGGGGGTGCCGCCGTCACCTCGCCGCTTTGGCGCGCCTGCTCGGCCGCGTCGCGCTCGGCGGACAGCGTACCGAGTACCGCTTCCGCCCGATCGCGGCGGCGGATCGCCTCGGAGATGCGCGGGTCGCGCGCACCTTCGGCCAACCGCGCGGTGGCGATGGCGATCTGCTGGGTGGTGACGGTGCCCTGGGTCAACTGGGCGGCCTCGAACATGCGCGCCAGCAAGCGCTGCTGCTCCGCCGGGCTGCGAAGCAGACCGTTCGGCGGCGGCGTGCATCACCTCCAGGCAGGGTGCCAGCAGCGTGCCTGTGGTGCCGATCTTCAGAGTCCGCAGCAGGCCGACGCCTTCGTCGCACGCATGCAGAGCCGCATCGTCCTGGTGCAGTCGCGCAAGCTGGCCGGCGCGCAGCAGCTCGGTTTCCGCCACCGGCCGGCTCATCGGCACCCCGATCGCAAACTCGGTCCGGGCCACGCTGAAATTCGATGACGCTTCTGCCGGGTCTCTTTGCACGGCGGCGTCCTGTGCCGCGGTGCGCGCAAGTCTCGCGTCAAGCGCCCAGTTCCGCAGGCCGCTCGCTTTGGTAAGATTTTCGGCGGCGTTCAGCGTCGCGTCCGCCTCGGACTCGCGGCCCATTTCGCGCAGCACGATGGCCTCATGCCGCCGCGCTTCGATGACCCCCAAAAGCGCCGAGCGGGTGGTCACGTCGGTCAGCAGATCGCGGTCGGGCAGCAGGTCGGCGATGCCGGCCGTGCTGCCGCGGGTCTGGGTAGCAAAGATCTGGGCCTGGACCGGCCGCGGTCGCGCGTTCAGCACGTCGCTGGGCAGCAGCGCTGCATAGGCCGCCTCGGCTTGCCGCAGCAGCTCCAGCGCCTCCTGCCGGTGGCCCCGATTCTTCTGATCCAGCCCGCGTACATACAGCAGCAGCCCGGAAAGGTCCGCGTCGAGCGCGCCGCCGCTGGCGCCGGCATCCATGAGGCGCTGCGCCCGGGCCAGCCGCGCGTCGGCATCGCTGAACCGTTCCTGGTCCGACAGCTCCAACGCCAGCCATGCCAGCGGCCGCGTGGTGTCGGCGCCGTTTTGCCCTAGCGCCTTCTGCTGCACCGCCAGGGCCGCGGCAAAGTCCTGTTCGGACGTGGGAAAATCCTCGTCGCGATTGGCGCGCGCACCGGCCGCCATCAGGTCGTCATAAGCCTTGACGTCGCCGGAACTGAAGGCGTGAGCGGCCAGGCGCTGCGCCATCAGGCGGTCGGCCTCGGAGCCGGGCTGCTGGCGTGCCGCAGTGGCCGACAGCTTGCCGGATATCACCCCCAGCGACCGCTCCATCGCCGGATAGGCGGGCAGCACGCCATCGGCGTACCAGACATTCCCGCCCACCGAGGCGACCAGCGCGACCTGCGGCCAGCCGCCGATCTTTCTGACGCACGACAGCAGCACCGCCGGCACGTCGCCCAGAATCGTGGTCGGGCTGGGCGCCTCGCATGTGTAGCGCTGGTTCAGGCCGGCTCGCCAAGTGCTGCCGGTCGCGAGCTGCGCCAGTTGCGCCGGATCGGCGCGGCCGCCCGCGCGCACCCGCGCGCTCGGCTGCTCATAGGTGCCGCAGTAGACGTCCGCCCCGCCCCCGCCGATCTCCTGCTGCGTGCAGGACTCGCCGGCCGCGTTCTGCCCCACATCCAGCCCGGACTGCCGGCCCCCCGAGCCGTGGCCGGAAACATAGGCGGATTGTGGCGGGACCGCGCAGCCGGCCAGCATCAGGAGTGCGACCGCGAGGCCGGCGTGATCGATACGCATCAGTAATCCTGCTCCGCGACCCCGGGCAACAACACGTCGCTGTCGTCCTGATTGTCGCGCGCCTGGCCGATGGCGAAGTCGAGCGGCAGGATCAGCTGCGGGAACAGCGAGACCACCGTGCTCGTAATCTGCGGCAGGAGAAGGTTGCAGGTCGACATGATGATACATGTGTTCACGCGGTAGTTCGCGTTTATCAGCGGGCTGATGCCCGACTGGGTCGCCGCGGCGAAACCGAGCAGCCCGTGCACGGTGCCGAACAGGTTGGCGCTGCCGACCACGCCCGGCGTGGACAGTTCGAGCAGGTCCCCAACGTTGATGGTCCCGGTTGCACTGCCCGGGCCGGTGGACAGGATCAGATCGGTGGTCGGCGCCACCAGATTGTTGAGCGTGATCGAACCGCCTCCCCGCGGCAGTTGCAGCCGCAGCGTGGAGATGCCGGCGTCTTGCGAAAACACTTGCACCGTGCCGACCTGGTTGATGGTGCCGGTGCCGCCGACACCCGGATCAACCGACAGATAGCTGCCGGGAGACGGCAGCGTGGCGGGCGAGCCGGCCTGCGAGAACCGGCCAACTCCGAGCGTGGTGATGTTGCCCGACCAGGTCAGCGTGCCGGTGGCGGAGAGCGCCACGTAATCCGCCGCAATGGGCCCGGCCAGCGTCATCGGGATCGCGTCGTGCAGGATCAGGGTGCTGAACGCCGCCGCGCCCGGAAAACCGTCGTCCACGTCGTTGACGGTGAACACGCCCAGCCTCTGCACCTGCGCCCCGGCGCCGAAATCGGCGGTGCTCACCACGCGCCCGGTCAAGGTACCCGCGACCAGCGCGCCGGCGTTGCGCTGGTAGACGTTCATTGTGGTGACGGACAGGGTGCCGGGCGCGACGATGTCGCCTTGCTGCAGAATGCCGCCGTTGGTGACCAGGGTGATGTTGGGTGCCGCAACCGGGCCGGTCACGATCACCGTCGGGTTGGTGACCAAGATCAGATCGCCGCCGTTTACCGAAAGCGGCCCCAGTCCCGCGATCTGGTTGGCGGCGTTGTCGAACCGCGCGGCGCCGGCGATGCCGAAACTGCTTTGCAGGACGGGTGCGGTAATGGGGCCATTCTCGGTGACGCCGCCGACGGTGGTGGACAGGTCGAGCACGGTCCCCACCGATACGTTGCCCACCGTCAGCGCCTCGCCATTCAGCAACAGGAAGCGGCCGGTGTCGTGCAGCGGACCTAGCACCGCTACCAGATTGCCCGGGTCGAGCACTGCGTCGCCCACGATGCCGCTGCTACTCAGCAATTGTCCCGTCACAACCGTGCCGTTCGGCTGTTCGGTAATTCCGCCCTGGGTAACGGACAGGTCGACGACGGCGGCCCGGAGGGCACCGGCGATGGCGAGCCCGTGGGCATTCAGCAGGGTAAAGCCACCCGCTGCCGTAATATCGCCCAGGCCGGCCACCGCGTTCGGCGATGGCAACAGGAACACGGTTGCCTGCCCCGCCAACAGGCCCGCCGTGAGCACGCCCCCGGTTTGCGTGACGGACCCGGAGACGTTGAGCAAGACCGGGGATCCGGCTTCGTTGACCGAGCCGGCCAGCACGAGGTCGCCGGTGACATGCAGCGCCGCACCGCCGCCGGAGAGGCCGAGCACCGTGAGCGACTGCGCGTCGGTCAGGTCGAACGCGCCGCTGGTTGCGAAATTGAGAGCGCCTATGGCGTTGGCCGGCTGCACGAGAGTGGCCGAGCCGGCGTGTCCGGTGAGTGAACCGGTCGCGATGCTGCCTCCCGGTTCGACGAGGGCGCCTGAAACCGCCAGGTCCAGGCCGGCGGGTGCGACGATCGGCGCCACGATGGCCAGATTGCCCGCATCCGCCAAGCTAAGTCCCTGGGCCGAAAACGGTCCGATCTGGGCAATGACGTTGCCGGGATCGGCCAGTGTCGCGACACCGGCGATGCCGTTCGTGCTGGACAGCAGTCCGGTGCTGAGCGCGCCCGCGGTCTGGACCAGTCCGCCCGCGCTGGTGTCGAACTCGGCTGTCGCCGCAGTGACGTTCCCGGCCAGCGTTATGGCGGGCGCCGAAAGGGTCAGGCTCGTGGGCAGAATGACCGGGCCGGCCACGGTCAGCGCCTGATTGTCGACCAGCAGCAGCGATGCTTCGCCGTTTTGGAAAGCGCCCAGCGCGGCCACCGCGTTGCCCGGCCCATCCAGGATGTACGCGCCCGACGCGCCCGCGGCGTCGGTCAGCACGGACGCCACCACCGCACCGCCACCGGTTTCCGCAACGCCGGCTGCGCCCAGTGCCACCGTGCCGCTCGCCTGCAGAACTCCGGCGATGGTCAGAGCGCCGGTACGCAGGGTGATGTCGGGGGCAGCCACCCTGCCCGCGACGAGCAGTGGCCCCGATTGCGCGAGTACAAAGTCGCCGCCCGAAACGGGTATGTTGCCGAGCGCGCCAACGCTGTTGCCGGCGGCGGTGAGAATTGCGCCGCCGACGATCCCGCTGCTGCTTTGCAGCACCCCCGCAACGAGGTCGCCCGTGGTCTCGGCAATTCCTCCGGCGCTGGTGGAGAGGTCGACAACGCTGGCCGCCACAGGGCCGCCGATCGACAGCGCCTCGGTGTCGGCTAACGTCAAGGTTCCGCCGCTGGCCATCTGGAACGGACCCAGCGACGCCACCTGGTTCGGCCCCGTCAGGGCGAAGGCGCCCGTGGGCGTGCCGCTCGACAGCAGGGTTTGTGCGATCACGGCGCCCCTGCCGGTCTCCGTGGCACCCGCCGCGGTCAGATCCACCGTCGCCCCGGCGGCGGACAGAACATCCGCAATGGTGAGCGAGCCCGGCGTGGCGATCGCGATGCCGGGCGCGGTGACCGGGGCCACCACCGTCAACGGCGTGCCATCCACCAGCGCAAAGGCCCCGCCGGAAACATACGGGCCGAGTTGCAGCACGGCGTTGCCCGCATCGCCGAAACTCGAGGCGCCGACTACGTTGCCCGTAAGCAACGGCGTCGACAGGGTGCCCGAGGACTGAACCACCGCGCCATCCGTCGTCACCAGATCGACCACGCCGGTCGAGGTGACGTTGCCCGCGAGGGTCAGGGTCGGCGCGCTCAGCACCAGTGCGCTCACCGAGACCGGCCCGGTGACCGTCAGTGGCGTGCCGCCCTCAATGGCCACCGTCACGAGCGACAGCGAACTGGCTGGGCCGTTCCAGACCCCCAGCGTGTTGACCTGGTTGGCGCCGTCCAGCGAGAACGTGCCGGTGGGCACCCCGGTGCTCTCCAGGGTGTCGGCAAAGATGATCCCGCTGACTTCACTGGCGCCGTTCGCGGTCAGATCGACCGTTCCGGCAAACAGGCTTCCAGTCGAAAGCGTCAGCGGGCCGGCCACGTTCAATGCGATATTGGCGGCCGACACGTCGCCCACGACCGCCAGCGGAGTACTGTCGGTCAGCGCGAAGTCGCCCGAAAAGACGGCGTAGGGGCCGAGCTGCGGCACCGTATTGGTGAGGGTGAGCGACACCGGGCCGGTGGTGCCGGTCAGCGTGCCGGCGGGGTTGCTCAGCGTGAGAGAGGCCCCCGATGCCTCGGTCACCGCGCCGGTGGAGCTCCCCGCGATGGTCGTGTCCAGCTCGGTCACCGGGGTGGGAATCGATATTGCAGCCTGGACGCCGATGCCGGTCGCGGTGATGTTGCCGCGCGCTTCACCCAGGCGCAGCAGGTCGGCCGTCACGGTGGCCAGCACGGCCGGCGCGACGACGAAGCCGGGGCCGGGGCCGAGGCTCATCTGCTCAAGAGTGCGCGGCGCGATTTCCACCGTACCGGGATCGGTCACCAGAGCGCCGCTGGTGTAGCCGATGCCGTCGGCGATCAAGGACATGTTCGCGGCCGTGACCGTGCCCGCCAGATTGGTGAATCCGTCCACCAGGGCCAGCGAGCCGGTGACCGTGATGCTGCCAAGATTGCTGACCGCGTTGGCGTTGCCGAGCAGGATCGCGTCGCCGCCGAACAGGCCTGCCAAGGTGCCGGCCGAGAGCACGCCGGTCGTGTCTTCCGTCACGGTAACGGTGTCGGTGAGGTCCAGCAGCCCGGCAACGGTCAGCGTGCCGATCGCCGAAATCCTGTTGCCGCTGCCGACCAGCAGCGCGCTGCCGCCCGCGACATCTCCGGACAGCGTCTGCGCAAAAATCGCGCCTGAGACGTCTTGAGTGACCGCCACGCCGGCCAGCGACGCGGACAGGCTGCTGAGCGTCACGGTGTTGCCGCTGAGGACGCTGGCGCCGAGCAGCGCCAGTGCGGGGGCGCCGGTTGCGGTGTCGCTCAATGCAAGATTGAAGGCTCCCGCGTTGACCGCCCCCGAGACGAGCAGCGCCTGGGAATCGATCAGCACGAAGTCGCCTGCCGTGGTGGAGAAATTGCCGAGTTCGGCAATCGCGTTCGTGGCGTTGACGAGCGCAACGCTGCCGGCGCCGCCATCGAGCGTGCCGACCGAGAGCGGCCCGGTTTGCGTGACCGCTCCGATCGATTCCAACTGGAGGGTGAGCGCCGAGCCGAGACTTTCCGTGGCCACGGTGATGCTTGCGGCGGTCGGCGGTTGCGTCTCGATGGCGCCCAGTTCGAGGGTTGGCGATGGCCGAGCGCCAAACGCGGCCTCGATCTGATTGAGGAACGCGTCCGACAACGCCAGCGTGCCGGGGGATGCGGCGCCCCCGACGGACATTGGCAGCGCCGAATCCGGTGCTATCGAGATAAGCTGCAGCGCATTGGTGGCGATACCGACGGAGGTCGCTCCGCCGGTCACGGTGATGGCGTCGGCCTGCATGTCGAGCGTGCCGCCGGTCGCCAGGGTGATCGGTTCCGCAATCGTCAGGGTATTGCCGCCGGTGACCCGGAACGAGGCGTTGGTGGCAGACACCCCGAAATCGATTTCCAGGCTGGCCGTGTTGAGCAGGGATAGCGTGCCGGCCACGCCGAAGCCGGTGAGGTCGCTGATGGCGTTGTCGCCGCCCAGCGTCGCATCGCCGGTGATGCCGTGGCTGCTGGTCAGGACGGTCGTCTGAAGGGCGCCGGTGGTTTCGGTGAGCGCGCCCGCGCTGAGGTCGATGGTGGACGACGTCTCAGGCCCGGTCGGCGTCTGCACCAGCCCGGCAATCGCCATCGGCGTTGACGTGGCGATCGTGATGTTGCCTGCGCTCAGCGCATCCAGCACGGAAATCGCGTTCAGGGTGCTGGACAGCGAGAGATTGCCGTCGATTGATCCGGTCAGCGACGCGGCGGTGATGGTGCCGCTTCTCTGTGTCACGTTGGAACTGCCCTCCGTCGGTGTCGTGGTGAGCGACATCGCGCCGACAGTCGTTGGTCCGTCAAAAATGATCGGGCCTGCCACATCCAGCGTGAAGCCGCTGGTCCCGGTCGAAACCGGCCCGGCCACCACCAGGCCGAAAGCATTGCCCAGGTTGACCTCGCCACTGCTGGCGAGCGGGCCCAGCGTGTCGAGGAAATTGCCCGTGCTCGGCAACTCCACGGATCCGCCGATGGTCCCGACACTGCCCAAGATGGATGCGCTCACGAACGCGGACGGGTCAGTAGCGGATTGTGTTACGGATCCGGTGGTGCCCAGCAACAGCGTGTTTGCTACCAGCGGCCCCGAGGTGATCGAGATGCCGCCCGCCTGTGCATCCAGCTCGAGAGTCGGGATCGAGCTTAGGGTTGTGGTCACGTCGAAGCTGCCGGCGATGGTGATTGCGCTGGCCTGGACCGTGCCGCCGGCCTCGCCGATGCGCAGCAGGCCAGTTGCGATCTGATTCACCTCGCCCTGCGAAAGCGAAAACCCGGTCGCGGTCGTAGTGCCCAGCGTCACCAAGCCGGACAACGGCGCCAGTTCCACTACGCCGGCCGGGGCCTCGATCGAGCCGCCAAACCCGATCGTACCGCCATTCGAGGTAATGCCGATCTGCGGTGCTTTCAGCGACACGACCTCGCCTGTGCCGACCTGCAGCAGGCCGCTTACGTTGAGCGACACCGCGTTGGTCAGCGCGAACCCGCCGCCGGTGAAGAAGTCGCCGATCGCCTGAACCTGGTTGTTCGGCTGGGTCAGATCGACCGCGCCTGCAATTCCGGGTCCACCGTCAGACGCGGTGGTCAGGAACGGCGTGATGATGGCGCCGCCGGTCTGCTCGGTCACGCTGGCAGCCGAGAGGATGTCGAGTTCGGAGGCCGCGTTGACCGTGCCGGCGATGGTTATGACTCCGCCGGCCTGCAGAAAGATGCCGCTGCTCGTACTTTGGACCGGACCATTCAGGATCAGGTCGGTACCGGCTGTGAGCGACAGTCCGGAGGCGGTGACCGACCCGGACGCTTCGATCGTGATGCCGCCGCCCGCCTGCATGCTGATGCTGGTGGCGCTGGTGATCCCCGCCAGAATGTCGATGCTGCCGTTGGTCGCGTTCAGAAACAGCGGATGCGTGGCGCCGAGCGAGAACGCGCCGAGCGAGGAGACGACCAAATTCTGGTCGGCGGTCAGGGTGATGCTGCCGCCGCTAAAGGCCATCAGCGTGGCCGGGGAGATGACCGCATCGGGGGCGCCCGGTGCCACGGTGAGCATCCCGTCAGTGCCGCTGGTGGTCAGCACCGCGGTGCCGCTCGGGTCCACGGTCAGGTTGCCCGGGTCGATGACGAGGCCGCCGGCACGGCCCCGGGCAGCCGTGACATCGACATTGCCCAGCAGCGCGTAACCCAGCCCGCCGGAAACCTCTACGACGCCACCGTCGCCAGCCAGCGCGCCGCCGCGGGCGGACAGGTTGCCGGCCATGACCGTGCTGTCGGTGGACAAGACCGTGATGATGCCGCCGTTGCCCGATCCGGTCGCGTCCGCCGCCACGGTCGCGCCCGGTGCCACCGAGACGATTTTCGAGGTGCTTGCCGAGCGCGTGCCGGGGCCGCCCCGGGCGCGTTTCAGCGTCGTGCCGATCGCCACCACGCCGCCGCCCGCGGTGCCCGACGCATCGACCCGTGCCGTTTGCATCAGCCCGACCGCCTCGGAACCCCGCAGCGCGATGCGCCCGCCCACGCTCGCCGCGCCGGTCCCCCGCGCCGAGATTTGGCCCGTGACCAGGGCCGTGCCGCCCGCAGCGTCGATCAGAATCCGGCCGCCGCGCGCGCCGGCGCTGTCGGTGGAGATGGTGCCGCCGGCCGAGACGAGATTGGTGACCAGGCCGTCCACCGCCGCCGTGGACAGCGTGACGCGGCCGCCCTCGGCCACGATCAGGCCGTCGTTGGTGACCAGCGCCGCGGCGCCGTTCGCGCCGTGCATGGTCTGGCGGGTCACGTCCAGGGACAGGAGCCCGTCGCCGTACAGGTCCACCACGTTGCTGGTCACCCCGGCCAAGGTGACCGTGCCGAACGGCGCCGAAATGGTGCCGCTGTTGGCGACCTGAGGCGCGACCAGTGCCGCCAGCCCGGCGCGGCGCACGCTGATGTTGCCCTGGTTGACGACGCGCGCACCCGGGTGGGCCGGCTGGTCAAGCAGGAAACGGCCGGTGGCGACGCCCCGGCGCATGTTCTGCTCGGTGATGCCGGACGCCGAGAACACCACGCTCTGCGCGTTGACCACCGCGGTCGGCATCAACACCACGCCGGCCTGATCGATCAGCACCAGACCGCCGTTCGAGGACAGGTGTCCGGCGATGATCGCGGCCTGCTGGTTGGTGACCCGGTTGAGGGTCAGCGACCCCGGCGACGGGTCGTTGAAGCGCACGCCGGCGGCCGAGCCGATGTTGAAACTGTTCCAATCCAGCGCTGCACGTCCGGATGTCTGGTTGACGGTCAGCGTGGGGCCCTGGGTGACGGCACCGGCGCTGCCTGCGACCACCCGCATCCCGGTCGGCAGCGTGTTGGGCGCGGGCGGGGTCTGGGCCTGCGCCTGCGGAAGCCCAAGCGGGACGGCTGCCAGGACCAGCGCCGTGGTCAGCAGCAGGTGCGCCCGCGTCATTGCCGTTCTCTCCCCGTCAGAACCGTGTCAGCACGCGCCAGTAGACAGCTCCGGCGGCTAGCTCCGGTGTGTCGCTGCTCACACCCTGCGGCTCCCGTGTCAGGCGCGCAACGCCCTGGAGGTCGAATTCCGTATATTGCGTGATATTTAGGCGCAGTCCGCCGCCGACCGACTTCAATCGCTGGTTCGGGTTTGCCGGCAGTCCCGTGGGGTGATTGTTCCAGGTCTGGCCCCAGTCGGCAAAACCGTAGAGCTGGGTGCCGATCTGGAGCGGCCTGGCGAACCAGTTAACCGTGAAGCCGGTGTTGAGCTGCAACTCGGCATAAGCGACCAGCGCGGAATCGCCGGTCACCTCGCCGGAATAGAACCCGGGATTGTACCGCGGGCCGCCGAGGTAGAATTCCTCCGACGGCGGCAGCACGTCGCCGGTGTACTGGCCAGCCAGCAAACCCTCCAGGGCAACGGTGGCATCTCGCCAAGGCGAGAACAGCGTCTGCGTGCGGCTGACCTCGAAATTGACTTTGCTGAAATCCACCTGCTCGCCCTGCCGTCCGGGTGGGGGACTGACTTGGCCGTTCGCGCTGCTGCCGAGGCCGTCTATCCCGTGGCTCACGCGGATGGTCACTGCGTTGACCGCGTTGCGGGCGGCGCCCAGCCAGATATCGTCGCGGACATAGTCCGCCCCGGCGCGCACCACGCGCAGATTGTCCTCGCTGGCCGGCGCGCCGAACGTCTGGATGTCGGACTGCAGGATGTCGAAGTAGAGGCCGAGATTCAGCGTCTGCTGGCGGGCGCGGATCCAGGGATAGAGGGCCGCGACGCCGGCGGTCGTGGTGACGCCGTGGTATTGCTCCGCCCCAAGGAAGCCGCTGGGATCGGAGGTGCCGGAGCCGGCATATAGCCGCACCTGCAGCCCGGAACCGCCGACGAAAAACTGGCTCGTGGCCTGGCCGAACAGCTGCGTGCCGCGTGCGGCGCCGTACATCGACACCTCGGTCCGCTCGCCCAGCGAGGTGAAACTGTTGGCGTCCAGCACCAGCAGCCCTTCCTCCGGGCCGGTCAGCCGGTAGGCGTAGTTGTCCGCGGTGAACAGGCCGGAGAACGCCTGCCGGCTGACCACGGCCACCAGGGTCAGGGCGCCCGGCTGTTCGGTGGACGGCCGCAGCACGGCGCGCAGCGAAATGCCGGGCACGTCCTGCGCCAGCAGGAGCCAGCGCTCCAGGCTGGCAGCGTCGATCGGCTGCACCTCGGTCAGGTGTCTTAGAAAACGCAGCACCTGCACGCCGGCCGGGCCGATGTCGCCGTCCAGTTTCACGTCGGCGATGCGGCCCTCGGTGACGACGAAGCGCAGGCGGTGCTGCCGGTCCAGCGTGACCGCGATCGCCGTCAGCACGTAACCGTCCCGGCGATAGCGGGCCAGGATGGCCTGCCGCGCCGCCTGCACCCGCTCGATCGGCACCGCCGGTCCGGTCAGGCCCGCGATCAGCGGGTCCAGCTGGCCCGCAGGATACGCGGTCGACCCGTCGACGCCCACGCTCGACACGGTGACAGAGCCGCTGGCCGGCAGGGCGGCTTGCGGCGGGGGCACCACGGCCGACGGCGGAGCCACGGCCGGCGGGATCAGCGGCTGGATCCGTTGCACCGGCGAGCCCTGCGGCAGCTGTCCGGCCGGCCCGAAATCGCCCGGCGGGAGCGGGCGCTGGGCCTGCGCCGGCGCGGCCAGCAGCGCCACCGCCAGAAGCGCTGCCGATGCGTTAAAACTCCTCACTCGCCGCGCCATCGCGAGCCGGCCTCCAAAACTGTGACTCTGCCGCAATATCATGCGGTACCGAGAAACCCGGTATCGCGTTTTTGTCATTGCGTCACCCCAATAGAGGCGCGGGCAACCGGGTCGGCGGGCGGGCGTTGCCCCGGGAGCACACTGCCGCACCGCGCACTGCGCCTCTTTCTTTGGCCTTTTGGCCTCGCCCCGGAGCTCTGGCATGGAAACTACCCCGTCCCGCGTCGTCGTGATCACCGGTGGTTCCTCGGGTATCGGGCTCTGCACCGCGCTGCTGTTCGCGCACCGGGGCTGGCGGGTCGGACTGATCGCCCGCTCGGAGACCGGCCTGGAGGCCGCCGCCCTGCGCATCCGCGAGGCGGGCGGGCGGGTGGCCACGGCTGCCGCCGACGTGGCGGACTCGGCGGCGCTGACCGCCGCCGCCCAGCGTCTCGACAGCGAGCTCGGGCCGCCGGACGTGTGGATCAACAATGCCGGCGTGGCTTTTGTCGGCCGCTTTACCGAGACCGATGAGCGCGAGTTCCACCAGGTGCTGCACGCCACGTTTCTGGGCCAGGTGAACGGCACCCGCGTGGCGCTGGGCTCGATGACGCCGCGGCAGCGCGGTACCATCGTGGGCATCGGCTCGGAAGTGGCGTTTCGCGGCGTGCCGCTGATGTCGGCCTATTGCGCCAGCAAGTTCGCGCTGCGCGGGTTCTACGAGGCGGTGCGCGCGGAACTGATCCACGACCGCATCCCGGTGCACATCGCCATGGTGCATCCGCCGGCGGTGAACACGCCCTTTTTCAGCCATGCCGGGGCGCGGTTCGACGCCGCGCACGCCGACAGCAGCCCGCGCCCGCCGCCACCCGTGTATGAGCCGGAGGTGATCGCCGAGGCGATCTGGCTGGCAGTCAGCGAGCAGCGGCGCGACCTGGTGGTGACCGGCAGCAACGTGATGACGGTGGCGATGAACCGGCTGATGCCGGGCGTGCTCGACCGGGTGATGGCGCTGGTCGGGATGACGGCGCAGCGCACCCAGCGGCGCGACGTGGCCGCGTTGCGGGCGCCGGCGCTGTTCGAGGGCACCAGTGACGGCGTGGTGCATGGCCCGTTCGGCCGCGAGGCGCGCGCTGGCAGCGGGCAGATGTGGCTGCAGCGCAACCGTTTTGCGGTGGGACTGGCGGGTATCGGACTGGCGATGGCGATGCGCCCGGCGCGACGCCGGCGCTAGCGCGTCAGTTTATATCGTATACGAAACAATATGGGCGTGCGTGGGCAGGCGCTCAGGAAGGGGCCGGTTTTCGGATCGGCTCCAGCATCCAGATGCCGCGCCACTTGCGCCACTCCGTGCCGGGCTCGGTCCACTTCGGCTTGCGCTTATACGGCTCGGTGCGCACCGGGCGTTTTCGGAGCGGCTTTTCCGCCGGTCCGGTGAGGGCCGGTTCAGGGCCAGCCGGCCTGGCCCGGGCGGGGCGTTTCGGCGGCGGGGGCAGGAGCGCCGGGTCGGGGATCACCCCCAGCATCCGGCACAGCGGCCGGAGCAGCCGCCCCGCCTGCGGCGCGTTGCGGAGCAACACCGCCATCTCCGGATCCGCCAGCAGCCGCTCCAGATCCCCCCTCCAGGGCGCCACCCGCCACTGCCCCAGCTTCAGCAGCCAGGCAAACGGCTCGGGAAACGGGCGTTGTCGTTTTCGGGCTTCCCGTTTCCGGTTCCTGGGCGGACGGGGCGGCGGCAGCGGACCCGCCTGGGCGCGGGCGAGCAGAGCGATGAACCTCTTCCTGAGGTTCTGCAGCCGCATCCCCACCTGAAACAGCAGCTGCGCGGTGATGACATATACCCCGGACATCCGGTCGGTGTCGTAGCGTGCCCCCAGCCCCCGGCCCACTCCGTGGATGAACCAGGTGAAGCGCTCGGCGAGGCCGGCGTTGGGTGGGAGGGGCTGCTGCTGCCAAAACCACATGGTCAGAAACTCTAACGCATGGCGGCAGCAGGGTCAAGAAAAATTTCTCCTGCTCGGTATGCCGACCCAGAAATAGCAAGCCCAGGCACGCTCTGGATCGGCGGAATGCATCAGAGCGCCCGAGCGCGGCACGACACGCCCGCGACGATGTTCGGCCGGCCGTTGCCCCGGCGACAATGAGCAGGTTGGCTTGCGCGCCAGTTCGTGATTTCGTTCGGTCATGGATGCCCCGCCCGACCCCGTAGAAGCATTCGTCGCCCGCTGGGACGGGGCGGAAGCGGCCGAAGACGCAAACAGGGTCTCGTTCATCTACGAGTTGTGCGACATCCTGGGCGTGCAGCGCCCGCAGCCCGCCAGCGGCGGTGGCGGCGACTACCGGTTCGAGCGCAGCGTGATCCGGCACGAGAAGGACGGCGACAAGACCAGGCGACGGCTGGACCTGTACAAGCGGGACTGCTTCGTGCTGGAAGCCAAGCAGGGCAGCAACCGCCACCGGCAGGGGGTGTTGTTTCACGAGCAGGACGAGCATCGCGCGCAGGTGCGGCAGGGCAGCGGTTGGGCTCGGCTCATGCTGGAAGCGAAAGGCCAGGCCGAACGCTACGCCCGCGACTTGCCGCCGGAGGAAGGCTGGCCGCCGTTCCTGATTGTCTGCGATATCGGCTTCTGCTTTGACCTTTATGCCGATTTCACCGGCACCGGAAAACACTACGCCCAATTCCCGGATCGGAACCGATTCCGCATTTACCTGCCCGACCTGCGGCAGGAAGAGGTGCGCGGGCGGCTGCGGCTGGTCTGGACCGACCCGCGAGCGCTCGACCCGGCTCGTCTGCGCACGCGCGTCACGCGCGACATTGCCGAACTGCTGGCCAGGTTGGCTCGTTCGCTCGAAGGCACACCGCAAACGGAGCGCTTTAGGCCCGCGGCCGTAGCCACATTCCTGATCCGATGCATCTTCTGCATGTTCGCGCAGTCGGTCGGCCTGCTGCCCGAGTCCGATACGTTTACGGAACTCCTGAAGAAGTGCCAAGCCACCCCGGGAAAATTTGTGCCGATGGTGGGTGATCTCTGGCGGACAATGAACACCGGCGGCTTTTCCGCAGCCATTGAAGCCAATGTGCAAAAATTCAACGGTGGACTGTTCGCGCCGGGCGGCCCGGAGGCCGTGGAGCCGCTGGTTATCGGTGCGGACGAGATCAAGCTTTTGCTGGTGGCGGCGGGCAAGGACTGGGCCGAAGTGGAACCGGCGATTTTCGGCACGCTGCTGGAGAACGCGCTGGACGAATTGCAGCGGGGGCAACTCGGCGCCCATTTCACGCCACGCGCGTTTGTGGAGCGGCTGGTGCTGCCGACGGTCATGGAGCCGCTGCGTGCCGATTGGGATAACGTTATCGTCTCGGCGTATCGTGCCGACAAGGACGGGAAGCGAACCGAAGCGGCGAAGCTGGTAGCCGATTTCCATGCCAAGCTCGCCAATGTGCGGGTGCTCGACCCGGCCTGCGGCAGCGGCAACTTTCTCTACGTCTCGCTGGAACTGATGAAGCGGCTGGAGGGCGAGGTGTTGGACCTGCTCGCCACCTTGCGGCCGGGCGAGGGCGACCGGCTCGGCATGGCCGGGGCTTCGGTCGATCCGCACAATTTCCTTGGCCTGGAAAAGAACCCTCGTGCGGTACCGGTCGCCGAGTTGGTGCTGTGGATCGGCTGGCTGCAATGGCACGTCCGCACCAACAACGGCCGTAAACCTCCGGAGCCGATTTTAAAAGATTTCCACAATATCCAGTTTCGCGACGCTCTCTTGGACTACCACGACGAGAAACCCGTTCAGGACAAGTTCGGGGCGCCCGTGACGCGCTGGGGCGGAAAAGCGAAGCTGCACCCGATCACCGGCGAGAAGGTGCCTGACGAAAACGACCGGGCGCTGGTGATGCGTCCCGTCAGTGCCAAGCCAGCGGAATGGCCGGAAGCGGATTTCATCGTCGGCAACCCGCCGTTTCTGGGCGGCAAGGATTTGCGCGGCGAACTGGGCGAGGGCTATGTCGAGGCGTTGTGGACGGCGTATCCCAAGATGCCGCAGAGTGCCGATTTGGCCCTATTCTTTTGGGCCAAGGGTGCGCAGGCGGTGGCGGAGGGCCGGGCGCGGCGCTGCGGGCTGATTACGTCCAACTCGTTGCGGCAGGCGTTTTCACGTCGCGTTGTCGCGGCGGCCCTGGAGGCCCGCAAGCCGGTGCATTTGGCGTTTGCCATTCCGGACCATCCTTGGGCCGACGGCAAGGGAACGGCCGCCGTCCGCATCGCCATGTCCGTTGTGGCGCGTGAGCCGGCTCCCGAAAGGGCACGCCTGCTGACGGTAACCGCGGAGGGTAGCGGCGGGGTGCCAACAGTAGAGCTGGCGGAGCGCAAGGGGCGGATCAACCCCGATCTGACTATCAGCATAGCGCCCGATGATGCGAAGCCGCTTCGCGCAAATAGCGGGATAGCGAGCAGAGGAATGTCGCTCCACGGCTCGGGCTTCATCGTCACACCTGCCCAGGCGCATGGACTCGGGCTGGGTCGGATCAAAGGTTTGGAGCAGCATATCCGTCCCTACCGTAATGGCCGCGACCTGACTTAGCGCAGTCGCGAGGTCATGGTCATTGATCTGTTCGGATTAACCGAAGACGACCTGCGCAAGCGGTTTCCGGCCGTGTTCCAACATCTGCTGACGCACGTAAAGCCTATACGCGACGGGAAGGTTGGGAACAGCCGCGATATGGCTGAGTACGCCAGGATGTGGTGGCTGCACGGAAAACCTCGCCAGGAGCTCCGTGCCGCCCTGGCCGGCCTGCCACGCTACATCGCGACAGTAGAGACTATGAAGCACCGCACCTTCCAGTTTCTCGATGCAGACACCATCCCTGACAACAAACTGGTCGTGATTACTTCAGATAACGGATTTGTACGGTCGGGGGCACTATTTTCCGGATTTACCTCGATTGGGCTTATTGCCGCTGGTGGACTGCTCGAAAGGATAGACCCGTCTATGTAAAGACAGACTGTTTCGATCCGTTCCCAATGCCGGATACTTCGGCTCCGCACGCGGCAGAAATCGGCGCCTTCGCTGAAGAAATTGACGCCCATCGCAAGCGCGTCCTGGCCGCACAGAAGCGAATTGCCGTGACTGCCCTGTACAACGTGCGGGAGGGGCTTTCCGCCGGCCGCCCGCTGACCCCGGCAGAGCGTGACATCCACGAGGCCGGCGAGGTGAGCGTGCTGGCGCATCTGCACCATCGGCTCGATACAGCCGTTGCTGCCGCCTATGGCTGGCCCGAGAATCCGTCCGCCGAAGAGATCGTCGGCCGTGTGGTCGCCCTGAATGCGGAGCGGCGAGCCGAGGAGGCGGACGGTTTGGTGCGCTGGCTGCGTCCCGAATACCAGGCACCCACCGAAGTCCGTCAGCGCCGGGTGCAAGCCGGCATTGGATGTTGTTGCCGACCAAGCGACGCCAACCACGTGGCCCAAGGCGAGCCTGAACGGTTCGCCGCCGTGCGTGCCGCGCTGGCCAGCAATCCGTTCCGCCCGCCGACCTGGCCCGCCGCTTTCCCGGGGTCAAGCCGAAGAAGGTGGAACGGATGCTGGCCGCGATGGCCGCCCTCGGTCAGGCCCGGCAAGTTTCGGCTGGCCAATGGATCGCGTGAGCCTGCGGCTGTGCCGTCTGGTATGATGCCGTGATGTCCCGGTTTCGCACCCGGCAGCCCGATCTGTTCGCCCCGCCGCCCGAACCGGAACCGCCGCCCGGACCGGAGCCGGTGGCGGAACTGGGGGACCTGCTGGCGCGGCTGCGGGCGGCCGAGCTGCCGCCCTGGCGGACGGTCACGGCGGCGATCGAACTGGAACTGCGCACCATGTGGCTCGGCCGTTCAGGCGGGCCGGAGTGTGCAGACCTCGCGACCGCCGTGCTGGCAGAAGTCGAGCGCCTGTTCCTGGCCGAGGAGGGCGCCCAGCCCGATACCGGCAGCCGCCGAGGTGAGACAGTCGCGGCGGCGGCAGATGGCCGGGTCCATCCCGGATCAAGTCCGGGGACGGCCATGACGAATGCGTGACGTGAAGGGTCGATTTGAATGCCGCCGCTCTGAGCAATCCTTTGCATCATCCTGCGACACCGAGAATCTCGATACGCAGAATCTTGCCGGCGGCGCGTAGCGCCTGGTCGAGAGAGGCCAGCGGGAGCTGGCGGCGTTGTGCCAGTTCCAGATATGCCGCGTCATATACGGTGAGTTCGAAACGCTTTGCCAGGATTGCGATCGCGCTCCAGGCTTGTTCGGCGGTATGCCCATCCAACATAACGGGGAGGTCGCGCAGAAAGTCGGCAAGCCTTTCGCGCCTGGACGCGTCCAGGCGCCGCCGACGCTCGGCCGTGAACAAGCCGTTGAGGGCCTCCAGCGGCCAAAGAAGAGGCGCACTGGCACCGGTTTCGGTGACCCGGTCGAGCAACTGCATCACTGCGGGCGTCTGCTCGTCCTCAAAACACCACGCCAGAGCAATCGAGGCGTCGAGCACGAAGCTCAACGGCGGCCTTCGTTCACCAGATCCTTGATCTT
Source organism: uncultured Pseudomonadota bacterium (assembly GCA_963822705.1). Classification (GTDB taxonomy): domain Bacteria; phylum Pseudomonadota; class Alphaproteobacteria; order Acetobacterales; family Acetobacteraceae; genus CAVRQM01. The sequence goes on along the minus strand of CAWGIX010000010.1, from coordinate 111,905 downwards.
GATGCCGCGAGCTTGGCACCCCGGCTGGTTTCGCGCAGTCCCTGTGCGGCGCGCCTCGCCTTTTCTCGATCGAAACTTGGCTTGGCGGGCACCAGCTTCGCCACCGGACGCCGCGCCTGGTGATCGTCACCTCCACCCCGCGCGCAACCTCCGCGAGCAAGGCGCTAAGCCGGTTTTTCGCCTCGAACGTCGGAACCTGCATGGGACGGAGCCATATAGCTAGATAGCCACCAGCCTAGGCTCAAACCGGCCGGCGGTCCAGGGTGACGCCGCTGGCGCCCCGCCAAAAATCGGCCCTATGCTGCCGGCATGGCCGACTACCCGCCCCTTCCCGCCGGGCTCGCCGAATCCGCGGCACTGCCGGGGGCGCCGGCGTTCGCGGCGGTGGATCTGGGCACCAACAACTGCCGGCTGCTGGTCGGCGTGCCCTCCGCCGACGGGTTTCGCGTGTTCGACGGGCTGTCGCGGGTGGTGCGGCTGGGCGAGGGTCTGCAGGAACGCGGCGCGCTGAGCCAGGACGCCATGGACCGGGCGCTGGATGCGCTGCGCCAATGCGCCGAACGGCTGGCGCGGCGGCGGGTGGCGGCCACACGGGGCATCGCCACCGAAGCCTGCCGCCGGGCCAGCAACGGCAAGACGTTTCTGGATCGGGTGCGCCGCGAGACCGGGCTGAGCCTCGACGTGATTTCCGCGCGCGAAGAGGCCGAGCTGGCCATCGAATCCTGCGCGCCGCTGTTCCGCACCCCGGCCGCCGCGGGGATGCGCCGGGCGCTGCTGCTGGACATCGGCGGCGGCTCCACCGAGCTCGCCTGGGTGCGGCTGCCCGGGCACTCCGGCGGGCGCGAGGCGTCGCCCCAGCTGATCGGCACTATCTCGCTGCCGCTGGGGGTGATCGACGTGGCCGAGGCGTGGCGCGACGGGCCGGTGGACGAGCGCTGCTTCGAGGCCACGGTCGAGGCGGTCGCGCGCCGGCTGGTGGCGTTCGAGCAGGTGCATCGCATCGGCCAGGAAATCCGCCAGGGCGGCGTGGCCCTGCTGGGCACGTCCGGCACCGTGACCACGCTGGCCGGCATCGCGCTCGGGCTGCCGCGCTATCGCCGGCTGCTGGTGGACGGGCTGGTGCTGTCGGCGGAGGCGGCGCTGGAGGCGGTGGCCCGGCTGCGCGCCATGGGACAGCAAGGGCTGGCCGAACATCCGTGCGTGGGACCCGACCGGGCCGAGTTCGTGCTACCCGGCTGCGCCATCTTTGCGGCGATCCACCGGACCTGGCCCGCGGAGCAGGTGATGGTGGCCGATCGTGGCCTGCGCGAGGGCATGCTGCTGCGCATGATGCGGGGGACTCCCGGCGCGCGGCCGCGGGCCGGGCCGCGCGCGAGCGAGCCGCCACGGCGGCGTGACCCGGCCGCCGGAAAAACGCGGCGGCGGTCAACGTGAAGCCGGGGCACGCCCGCTCGCGCAAAAGCTGGTTTCAGGCCAAAACCGCACCCCGGCCCAGCGCGCCTGGCTGCTGCGCCAGCTCAACGACCCGTATGTGGCGGCGGCGAAGGCGCAGGGGTTTCGCTCGCGGGCGGCGTTCAAGCTGATCGAGCTGGACGACCGGTTCCGGCTGATCCGCAAGGGCGCGCGGGTGATCGATCTGGGCGCGGCACCCGGGGGGTGGACGCAGGTGGCGGTGCAGCGCGGCGCCGGCATTGTGGTCGGCATCGACCTGCTGGCCATCGACCCCGTGCCGGGCGCGGTTTTCGTCCAGGGCGATTTCGCCGATGCCGCCATGCCGGAGCAGCTGACCGGATTGCTGGGCGGGCGGGCCGATCTGGTGCTGTCCGACATGGCCCCCAACACCACCGGCCACGCCGCCACCGACCATGTGCGCATCGTGGCACTGGCCGAACTGGCGTTCGAGTTTGCCCGCCAGAACCTGGCGCCGGGAGGCGGGTTTTTGGCAAAAATGTTCCAGGGCGGGGCGGAGCGCGACGATGCTGGCGGAGCTGAAACAGGTTTTTGGCACCGTGCGCCACGCCAAACCGCCCGCCAGCCGCAAGGAGAGCAGCGAACTGTACGTGGTTGCCACGGGTTTCCGCGGCGGCTAGAAGGCGCCGTCAAGGCTGATCGAAGGTCTGCCATGGCACCCCCGCAGGATCACGGTTTTACCGCACCCGACACGGTGCCGCCGCCCGCGCACACTCTGGGGGACCGAGTCGAGGAGGCACTGGCGTTCGACGACGTGCTGCTGGTGCCCGCCTATTCCGAGGTGCTGCCGGGGAACACCGACACCCGGCGCGGCTCACCCGCGGCATTTCGCTGCACATTCCCCTGATCTCGGCAGCCATGGACACGGTGACCGAGACCGCCATGGCCATCGCGATGGCCCAGCACGGCGGCATCGGCGTGATCCACAAGAACCTGTCGCCGGAGGAGCAGGCGGCGCAGGTGCGCGCGGTAAAAAAGTTCGAGAGCGGGATGGTGGTCAACCCGGTCACCATCCACCCCGACGCGACGCTGGCCGATGCGCGGGGGCTGATGGACCGCTACCGCATCAGCGGCATCCCGGTGGTGGAGCAGGGCACCGGCCGGCTGGTCGGGATTTTGACCAACCGCGACGTGCGCTTTGCCACCGATCCCGGCACCCGCGTCTACGAGCTGATGACGCGGGAAAACCTGGTTACCGTGCGCGGCGGCGGCGTGGGCGCCGAGGAGGCGCGGCGGCTGCTGCACCGCCACCGCATCGAAAAGCTGCTGGTGGTCGATGACGCGTATCGCTGCATCGGCCTGATCACCGTGAAAGACATGGACAAGGCGCAGGCGCATCCGCTGGCGAACAAGGACGAGTTGGGCCGCCTGCGCGTGGCCGCCGCCACCGGCACCGGCGACGACGGTTTTTCCCGCGCAGCGGCGCTGATCGACGCGGAGGTGGACGTGATCGTGGTCGATACCGCGCACGGCCATTCCGCCGGCGTGCTGGCGACGGTGGAGCGCATAAAGCACCGGTCGAACTCCGTGCAGCTCATTGCGGGCAACGTGGCGACGCCGGAGGCGGCCGCGGCGCTGGCCCGGGCCGGCGCGGATGCGGTGAAAATCGGCATCGGGCCGGGCAGCATTTGCACCACGCGCGTGGTGGCGGGCGTGGGGGTGCCGCAGTTCTCGGCGGTGCTGGAGACCGCGGCGGCGTGCCGCGAGGCGGGGGTGCCGGCGATCGCCGATGGCGGCGTGCGCACCAGCGGCGACATCGTCAAGGCGCTCGGCGCGGGGGCGGACTGCGTCATGGTCGGCAGCCTGCTGGCCGGCACCGACGAGGCGCCCGGAGAAGTGTTTCTCTACCAGGGCCGCAGTTTCAAGAGCTATCGCGGCATGGGCAGCCTTGGCGCCATGGCGCGCGGTTCGGCCGATCGGTACTTCCAGCAGGAGGTGCGCGACAGCCTGAAACTGGTGCCGGAGGGCGTCGAGGGACGGGTCGGCTACAAGGGTCCGGTCGCCGCCGTGCTGCACCAGCTTGTGGGCGGGCTGCGCGCCGGCATGGGCTACACCGGCAGCGCCACGATTGCCGAGTTGCAGGCAGGGCGCGCGGTTCCGCCGCATCACCGGGGCGGGTCTGCGCGAGAGCCACGTGCATGACGTGGCGATCACCCGCGAGGCGCCGAACTATCGGCAGGAGGGCTGATGCCGGCGCTCCGCGCGCTGGCGTTCGACGCGTATGGCACGCTGCTCGACACGGTATCCGCTACACGCCGCCACGCCGCCCGGTTGGGCGAGCAGTGGGAGGCGTTCTCGACGCTGTGGCGCGCAAAGCAGTTCGAGTATTCGTGGGTGCGCAGCCTGGCCGGTCCGGCGCAGCACGTCGATTTCGCCCGTATCGCCGATGACGCGCTCAATTTTGCCGCCGCCTCGCACGGCGTCACGGACACTGCGCTGCTGGCCGAGCTGCGCGAACTCGTTCGAGCACCTCGAAGCTTTTCCGGACGCCGCGGCTGCGCTCGGCGCGATGCGCGATGCGGGGGTGGGGCGCGCGATCCTGTCCAACGGAACGCCCTCGATGCTGCCCCGCCAATTGCGCGCGGCGGGCCTGGAAAATCTGTTCGACCACGTGCTGAGCGTGGAAGCGGCCGGCGTGTTCAAGCCGGACCCGAGAGTCTACCAGCTTGCAGTCGATCGGTTCGGGTTTCCTGCCGCGCAAATCGGCTTCGTGTCCTCCAACGCTTGGGACGCGTTCGGCGCCCACGCTTTTGGCTTCCCGGTGTTCTGGATCAACCGCAAGGGCCAGCCGGACGAGTATGGCCTGCACCGGCACGCCACGGTTCTGCCCGACCTGTCCGGATTGCCGGCCCGTCTCTTGTGACTTCCGGCGCCCGGCTTGCCGCCGCGATCGAATTGCTGGCCGCCATCCAGGCCGCTCCCCGAAAACCGGCCGACGCGGTGGCCAACGATTTTTTCCGGCAGCGTCGCTTCATCGGCTCGGGCGATCGGCGCGCCGTCTCGGGGCACGTCTGGCACGTGCTGCGCGCCCGCCGCCGACTCGGCTGGTGGCTGGAGCGGGTATCTTTCCGCGCCGACCCGCGCCGGCTTGTCGCCGCGAGCCTGCTGACGGAGGGCTGGCAGTTCGACGGCGTCGTAAAATCGTTTTCCGGTGGTCAGTATGCCCCCACAGCGCTCGACCCCGCCGAACGCGAGGCGCTGCGCGGCATCGAGGGCCATACGCTCGATCACCCGGACATGCCGGACGCGGTGCGCCTGGAAATACCGGACTGGATCCTGCCGCGGCTTCGCGCCCGTTTCGGCGACACGCTCGAGGCGGAGATGCGGGCATTGGGCGAACCGGCGCCGCTCGACCTTCGCGTGAACCTGCTGAAAACCGAGCCGGACGCCGCGCGGGAAAAATTGGCGGCGGAGGGCATTCCCGCCGAGCCCACGAAACTGTCGTCTTGGGGATTGCGGGTGGCCGGGCGGCTGCCGGTGACCAGCTCCGCCGCGTTCCGGGACGGATTGGTCGAGGTGCAGGACGAGGGCAGCCAACTCGTGGCGGCTCTGGTGGGGGCCGCGCCGGGCATGCGGGTGGCCGACTGGTGCGCCGGAGCGGGCGGCAAGACGCTGGCGCTGGCCATGACCATGCAGAACCGCGGCCATCTCGACGCCTGCGACGTGAGCCCGCACCGGCTGGAGGGCGCGCTGCGGCGGCTGCGTCGAGCAGGAGTGCACAACGTCGAGCGGCACTTGGTCGAACCGGGCGACAAATGGGCCAAGCGCCGCGCCAAGTCATTTGATCGTGTGCTTGTGGACGCACCCTGCACCGGCAGCGGCACCTGGCGGCGCAATCCCGATGCGCGTCTGCGCCTGACCGAGACGGGCCTTTGCGAACTGGTCCCCAAGCAGGCAGAAATCCTGGCGCAAGCAGCGCGGCTGGTGCGTACCGGCGGGAGGTTGGTCTATGCTACGTGCTCGCTGCTGACCGAGGAGAACGAAGCGCAGGTGGACCACTTCTTGTCCGTCCATCCGGATTTTCGGCTGCTGCCGCTCGACCGCGCCTGGGCCTTGCCGGGCCGGCCGCCAAGCGATGGGCCATACCTGTGGCTGACCCCGCATTCGTGCGGCACCGACGGGTTTTTCGCCGCCGTGCTGGAGCGGGTTGCGTGATCTCGGTGCGTCGCGCCAGGCCGGCCGATGCTGCGGCGATCGGAGCCGTGCACGTCGCGGCCTGGCGCAGCGCCTATCCCGGCATTTTGCCGGACGCCTTCCTTTCCCGGCTCTCGGCGCCGCGGCAGGCCGCCTACTACGACCACGCCATCCGTGCCGGCAACGGAACGGCGGTGCATGTGGCGGCTGTCTCCGGGCTTGATCTGGGGCCGCGTGGCGGGCCGTCGCGCATCGTCGGTTTCGCCACTTGCGGCCGTGCCCGTCGCCCGGCGGCGGCGTTGGGTGATGGCGAGATCGAAACGCTGTACGTGCTGGATGACTGGCGCGAGCGTGGGCTGGGGCGGCGGCTGCTGCGTGCCGCGGCGCTGCACCTGACCGAGCAGGGGTGCCGCTCGGCATTCCTGTGGGTGCTGCGCGACAACCCGAGCCGCTGGTTCTATGCGCGCCTCGGCGGCCGGCCGGCGGCCGAGGACAAGATCATGGTGGGCGGCGCGCCGGTGATGCAGACCGCCTATGTCTGGAACCCGATCGAGACGCTGGCGCAGGCCACTTCAACCGCCTTCTGATCCCAAAAGGCCTTTTCGATGAGCGAAGCCGCCGCGAACCTCGCACCCGCGGAGGAGCGGGTACTGATCCTCGATTTCGGCAGCCAGGTGACGCAGCTGATTGCGCGCCGCGTTCGCGAGGCCGGGGTGTATTGCGAGATCTGGCCGTTTTCCGCCGACTCGTCGCGCATCCGCGCTTTTGCGCCGCGCGCCATCATTTTATCGGGTGGGCCGGCGAGCGTGACCGAGGGCGAAAGCCCGCGCGCGCCCGAAGAGGTGTTTCTGGAGGGCGTCCCGGTGCTGGGCATCTGCTACGGCCAGCAGACAATGTGCGCGCAACTCGGGGGCGAGGTGGAAAGCGGTCATCGTGCAGAATTCGGCCGCGCCTATGTCGACGTGGTCGAGCCCTGCGCGCTGTTCCGCGGCGTGTGGGAGAAGGGTGCGCGCGAACAGGTGTGGATGAGCCACGGCGATCGCGTGACCCGGCTGCCGTCGGGTTTTCGTGCCGTGGCGGTCAGCGAGGGCGCGCCGTTTGCCGCCATCGCCGACGATCATCGTTTCTTGTACGGCGTGCAGTTCCATCCCGAAGTCGCCCACACGCCCCATGGGGCAGCCCTGCTGCATTGTTTCGTGCGCGACGTGGCCGGCTGCTCGGGGTCTTGGTCGATGGCGGCGTTCCGCGACGCCGAAGTGGCGCGCATCCGGCGGCAGGTCGGATCGCGAAAGGTGATCTGCGGCCTGTCGGGCGGCGTGGACAGCGCGGTAGCCGCGGTGCTGATCCATGAGGCGATCGGCGACCAGCTGACCTGCATCTTTGTCGACCACGGTCTCTTGCGCGAGGGCGAGGCCGAGCAGGTTCTGGGCACGTTCCGGGATCGGTTCAACATCCGATTGTTGCACAGCGATGCGGCCGATCTGTTTTTGGCGGCGCTGCAGGCCGTGACCGACCCGGAGGCAAAACGCAAGGCGATCGGGAAGACGTTCGTCGAGGTGTTCGAGGCGGAAGCGGCGCGCGTGGGCGGCGCCGATTTTCTGGCGCAAGGCACGTTGTATCCGGACGTGATCGAGAGCGTGAGTGTGTCCGGCGGCCCGAGTGCGACGATCAAATCGCACCACAACGTGGGCGGCCTGCCCGAGCGTATGCGCATGCGGCTGATCGAACCGCTGCGCGAACTGTTCAAGGACGAGGTGCGCGAACTGGGGCGTGAGCTGGGCCTGCCAGATGCGATGGTGGGACGGCACCCGTTTCCCGGGCCGGGCCTGGCCATCCGTATCCCCGGCGAGGTGACGCGGGAAAAACTCGGGTTGTTGCGGCGGGTGGACGCGATTTTTCTGGAGGAAATCCGGTCGGCTGGATTGTACGATGCGATCTGGCAGGCGTTTGCGGTGTTGTTGCCGGTGCGCACCGTGGGCGTGATGGGTGACGCCCGCACCTACGACCACGCCTGCGCGCTGCGCGCGGTGACCAGCACCGACGGGATGACCGCGGATTTCTACCCGTTCGACATGGCGTTTCTGGGCCGGGTCGCCGCTCGCATCGTAGGCGAGGTGCGGGGGGTGAACCGCGTGACCTACGACGTTACCAGCAAGCCTCCGGGAACGATCGAGTGGGAGTGACAGGTGACGGCAATATGAGGAATTACTGCTTTAATTCAATAGATTGGTTTTCGGGGATGATCGGCGATACATCGTCTGTCCGGCCGCTTGATCTCATAAGCATTTGAATGTAGAAAAGTTTTTGGGCATCCTCAAACAGCTGAGCTTAACCAAAAGGCCGCCAGATAGAGCAAGTGGTGCTGACGGTCTTTTTCGTGGGCCGGCTCGTTCTTAAGAATGCGTTGAAAGGGCAGTTTTGTAGCCGTTACGGTGCGCTTTCCGGTAAATGCCGTGAGCGACCGAGTATCCAGCGGGACGATTGGCGGCAGCCTGCAGCTGCTCGCGTTCAAAACTTGAGGTCAGCCAATGCCTAAATTAGGCAATCCTTGGGAGATACCGGAATGGCACTCTATTGGGCGAGAGGCATCACTTGTGCGCCATCTCGTCGGCTCGGGTGCTACAGCCCTGGGGCGCGCAAATTACGCCGACAAGAAGGGTGAGTGACTATACAGCTTTTTTCGGATTGTCGGTTGGATTGGAGCGATTGGCGAAGCTCATTTTGGTAGCAGATCACGCTATTTCAAACAGTGGTGCGATGCCCGACCAAAAGGTGGTTCGACAATATGGGCACAAGCTCGCCGACTTGATGGATGCATCGGATAAGATTGTAGTCAGGCACTCCTTGAGGCTTGATTACCCCCGCCCTACTGCTCCGATCAGTGTGAAGGTCATCGATTGCCTTGACGCGTTCGCGGACGCAGGCAGGGGACGCTATGCCAACTTTGCTGCGCTGGGAGATCCCAACCTTGGAAAGGAAGAGCCGATCCGCATGTGGTGGGGCGAGGTCGCCGAACTCATCCTTAAGGGGCACTACTATGGCAGGCCGATCCAAAAGCATGTCGAACATCGCGCAAGGGGTGTGGATGCGCTCATGTCGCCCGTTTCCATGGTGCTCTATATCAACGAAACTGGCGATGCGATGCAGGATGTGCTCACGTCATCTATCCGCACTGGACAAACCGAACTTGTGCAGCGGTATGGTCGATACTACGCATTGACCATTATACGCTGGCTATCTGAGGTATTCTCGGAGCTTTCACGGTTTGCCAGCTACACGCATAACGCAGACGCATTCTTTGGCGTCTGGGAGTATTTTCAAGCCTACACCGTAGACGATACCTTCCTGAGGACACGCAAGAAGTGGCCATTAACGTGATTAGCGGCTGTGCCTGCGGGAATGTTTGGCTCGATGCCGCCAAGGTCCTCGACGCGCCGTTGGAACGCTTTCGCCAATTTCATGACTAGGCTAATGGACGCCTATGAACCACCCGGATGATCCCGCTCTGCCGACGGACCCCGGGTCCATCGATCTTCTCATAGACGCGGCTGCGCCGGAGCAAGCGCAGGCGTGGCGCGACCTGCGCGAGCAATATCAACTCACGTTTCACCCAGTCACCGATCGCAAAGGTGTGACCATGCGCGCGCGTCGCAAGCGGATCGAGTTCGATCAAAAGACTATGACTTGGCTGTGGCTGCTGGGCTTCACGGGGTGGCGTGCCTTCCGTCTGCATGGTCCACACCTTCTCTGGCGTGAGATGAGTGGAGCGGCGTCGATCCACAGTTAAGGGCCGACGATCCCACTTCGAGGAGATCGGTAAGGCGTTTGCCGATCAACCGTCCGCGGTCAGCCTCACAATCTCCATCGCTTGCTGGGCGATGGTGCACGGCTTGGCGACACTCATCCTAGAAGGAACCCTTGCGCGTACAATCGGGATACCTCGGGCGCGGCAAAGACAGGTAGCCAGCGAGGTGATCGCGACGTTCACGAGCTTATTTATCAGGAACCGCACGTGATATGGATTGCCGGTTTACCGGCCGGTGGCTCACCGGCAAATCCAAAGCTTCGCCAGAATGGATGTTCGTTATCGCGGGGACCCGCGAGGTAGGTTGACCATCTCGATGCCCGCGAAGTCCTTCTCGTTGTCCGTGACGACGACACAGCCGCTCGCCTCAACGACGGCACTTTGACACTGAAGGCCACTTCATTCCCGTCCCGCTGCCGCCTCGGTGACGATCGCTACTTTTTCTATCGACATGGCTCTCGTCCTATTATGGCCCCGGTCCTGAGATCGGCTCGAATACCACGGATCGAGGGGCGTCGATCACCTCGGCGGGAACCTCCTCGCCGCGATGCGGCGGCATGCAGTGCATGGACACGGCATCGCGCGTAGCGACATGCTGACCCGGCATCGGCGGCCACACCCGTGCCTGCGCACCGCAGCCTGCTTGGGTAAAATCGGCCATCGATTTGAATCGCCCAGCTGATTTCCGACCACCGTGACCAGCGTCACTGCGCCGGGGCATCGTCAGGTCAGTGCCGTCCCTGGACCCCCAGGCGATGCCCGCAAATCGGCCTGCCTGAAGCGATCAGGCGACCAAACTCGGAGGTGTCTGCCTCCAAGCTGAATCCCGCAAAGTCATGGATTGCATTCCCACACGGCATTGGATGGCGGAAGCGGCTGCCGGTAGCTGTCCCGCCACCGGGACGAGTGGTTCGCTCCCGATGCACAGAAGGACCTGCCTGCCATGTTCTCGAAATTCACTTCCCGCCTCGCTGCCGCGGCGTTTGCCGTATGCGCCGGCACCGCCGCCGCGCATGCGTCGGGCCCCGTCTACGTCAACCAGGCATCGTCTCCGGTGTTCTGGGGTGCCAATGGCGACCACGCGGTGATGCTGCTCCGGTACGACAACAGCGCAAAAATTCCGCTGATGGTCAGCAACATAAATGTCGTCGACCTCAACGGCGCCAACATCATTGTCGGCCTTTATAACTGCGGCACCCCCGTGAAGCAGGGCGATACCTTCGTCGGCTTCTCCGTTATGCCCGGCCAGAACTGCTATTTGCGTGCGCAGCGCACCGGCGCCTCGGTCGCCGGCAGGGTCACCCTTACCGACTCGACCGGCGCTGCCCGCAACATCGACACCTTCGTTCGCACGATGCTGGAGATTCTGCGACGCCAACGAAAACGTCTTGACGCACGCCGAAGTCCGCTGATCCCGCACGCCACCAGCAATACCCAAAAAGGAAAGAACTCTACCATGTTCAACACCGCTACCCGCGGCCTGATGATGGCCGCACTTGCCGCTGCCGCCGTGCTCTGCACACAGGTGGCCGACGCCGCACAAGTCCAGCAGACGTCCTCGGCGACGTTTTGGGGGCAGGCCGGCGATCATGCCGATCTCGTGCTGCACTACGACGGTGCCGCCCAGGTCACGCTCTCCGTGCTGGTCCCGTTGGTCATCGACGCCGGCGGCAACGGTGTCAGCCAGCAGCTCATGTCTTGCGGCACGCCCGTGAAGACCGGCGACACGGTGACCAGCTATAGCCTCAGCCCGGGGCAGTACCGCTTCCTGCGCGCCTACCGCAGCCCGAACGAGATCGTTGGCAAGTTCATCGTGCGCGACAACACCCCCAACGCCAGCAACATCGTCAGCTTCGCTCGGTCCAGCCTCGAGGTGCGCGACGTCTCCGAGAACGTGCTGACGCACGTGGAGGTGCGCTGAGCTTGCGCGCCGCCGCCCCGCGATCGCCGATCTCGGTCGCGGGGGCCAGGCGGAGCGTTCGCGTGCCTGCGTCCGGTCGGGATGAACCCGACCTTCGGCCCGGATCCTAGGTTTCTGCGGCTCCGGCACGAGTGGAACGACTGCTGCAACGGACCCAAACGCCATGCACCATGCACCCTCGCTTCGTTACGGATCTACCGGGATCTCGGCAGCAGCGCACCCGAGCGGCGCCGCAATCATCGACATCGACCCGTACGGCGCGGACTTCCTGTCCGGTCCGTATCCGTTCCATGCAGCCCTGCGCGATGCCGGCCCGGTGGTTTGGCTGCCCCGCTACGCGGTGTTCGCCCTGGCGCGCCATGCCGAGGTGCGTGCAAGCCTGGTCGACGCCGAGCGCTTCTGCTCGTCGGCCGGGCTCGGGCTCAGCAATTTCCATGCGGAAGCGCCGTGGCGGCCCCTCAGCCCGCTGCTGGAGGCTGACGGCGAGCTCCACAAAAGGACCCGCCGGGTGATGGCCCGCATCCTGGCCCCTGCCGCGGTGCGCCGTCTGCAGGCGGCCTTCGTCGAGGAAGCCGAGGCCCTGGTCGATCGCCTGGTCGCGCGGCGCACGTTCGATGGCATCGCCGATCTTGCCGAACCCTACCCCCTCAAAGTGTTTTCCGATGCGATCGGTCTGTCGGAGACCGGGCGCGAAAACCTCATTCCGTACGGCAACCTCACCGCGGATACGTTCGGGCCGCTCAATGAGCGGGTCAGGAGCGCCATGGCCAAGGCGGGCCCGGCAATCGCCTGGGTGGCTGCGCAGTGCCGCCGCGAGGCGCTGGCCCCGGGCGGACTGGGTATGCAACTGCACGATATCGCCGATACCGGCGAGATCACCCGTGGCGAGGCGGAACTGCTGGTGCGCGCGCTGCTCGGCGCCGGGCTGGAGACGACGGTGAGCGCGCTCGGCAACATGCTCTTCTGCTTCGCCGACCATCCCGATCAGTGGCAGCGGCTGCGCGCCGAGCCGGAGTTGCTGGGCCCCGCGATCGACGAAATGTTTCGCTTCGAATCCCCCGGGCAGGCATTCTTCCGCACCACCACCTGCGCGGTCGAGCTGGCCGGCGCCAAGCTTCCGGCGGAGCAGAAAGTGCTGCTGTTTCTCGGTGCCGCGAACCGCGATCCGCGGCAATGGAGCACTCCCGACCAGTTCGACATCGGCCGCCGCCCGCGCGGTCACCTCGCATTCGGCGCCGGGGTCCATGCCTGCGTCGGCCATCTGTTCGCGCGCCTGGAAGTGGAGGCTGTGCTGAATGCCCTGCTCCGGCGGGTCAAGACCATCGAACGCGCGGGCACGCCGGAGCGGCGGGTGAGCAACAGCATGCGGGCACTGGCGAGCTTGCCCCTGCGGGTTGGTCCCGCGACCCTGGATTGACCGCTACGGAGGGCGGGGCGCCGGGCAACTGAGCGCTCCGGGCATGAAAACCATAACCGGACGGCATTGGACCGCGTGGCGCCAGGTACGGATACTCGGCAGGCTGCATTCCGTCTCTGTCCGCCGCCATCGGGACCATCAGGCCAGGCAGGCAGGCCGGCGTGAAAGCAGACGGGCGTGAAAGCAGACGGGCGTGAAAGGGAGTGGTGCTCGTGAAGGAATACCTGTTCGCCGCTGTTGACCGGACGGCCCCGCCGCGCACGCCCAAGCAATGCCCAGTCTGACCGAGGAACTGCGTGCCCGGCGACTTGGCCAGAATGCCGAGGTCGCCGCGGCCTATGACGCGATGGTCGAAGAACTCGGCAAGTCCGGCATGCTCGACCAGGTGCTGGCGGTCGGCGACCGGTTCCCGGACGTGGCGCTGCCCACCGCCGAGGGCGAACTGGCGAGGCTTGCCGATTGGTGGCGGCATGGGCCACTCGTCGTGACGTTCTTTCGCGGCGAGTGGTGCCCGTATTGCCGGCTGGTGCTGGCATCGCTCGAGGAAGTGCTGGCCGATATCGAGGCGCTTGGGGCAAGCCTCATCGCCGTAACCCCGGAGACCGGCGGTCGCGCGCTCGCGGCCAAGCGAGCCCATGGCAGCCGTTACGAGATTCTGTCGGATGTGGATTCCGGCCTTGGGCTCGATTGCGGAGTTGTGTTCCGGGCGCCGGCCGGATATCGCACGCTGCTGCTCGGCTTTGGCCACGATCTGCCGGCGCGGCACGGCAACGACGCTTGGTTCCTGCCGATTCCGGCGACCTTCGTCGTCGATCGGGAAGGCCTCATCCGTTGGCGCTTCACGGAGATTGATCCGACGCGACGCGCCGACCCCGAGGAAATTTTGGCCGCCCTGCGCGCCCTCGTCGCCCCGATCCTCGAGTGATCGGGGAACGGCATGGAACTGCATCAAGTCCGCTATTTCGTCACGCTCTGCCAGACCCTGAATTTTACGCGCGCGGCCGAGGCCTGCAACGTGACGCAACCGGCAATGACACGGGCCATCCAGCGACTGGAAGACGAGCTCGGCGGACCGCTGCTCTACCGCGAGCGCAATCTGACGCGGTTGACCGAGCTGGGCCGAACGATGCGCCCCCACCTGGAGGCCATGCTGGAAGCAGCGGAGGCCGCGCGGCAGGCGGCGCGCATGCATGCCGGGATGGATACCGGATCGCTGAGGATCGGCCTCGGCCCGGCCGTCGCGGCCTCGCATATCGCCGGCGCCATGCGCGGGTTGGTGCGTTTGTACCCTGCCCTCTCCGTGCATTTCCAGGAAGCCGGGGCGGCCAGCCTCGCCGAGTTGATGCTGTCCGAAACGCTGGACTGCGCCTTGCTCCCGGACGGTCCCGGTCTGCCGGAACGGCTGAACCGCTGGAAGATCGCGGAGGAGGGCTGTGTCGCGGTGATGCCCGCCGCGCACGCGCTGGCCGGGAAGAACGGCGTGACCGCCGACGATCTTGCCGGCGAGACCCTGCTGTTCGGCGATTGCTGCGGCGGTTTCGCGCATCGCCTGCAGGACGTTTGCGGCGACCGGTTCGCGCAGCGTCAGTGCGGGGGAACGTGGGCGCAGATGCTGGATCTCGTCAGGGTTGGACTGGGCATAGCCTTGCTGCCGGACGGCCTGCCGTTGGGCAGCAGTGTCGTGGCGCGGCCGCTGGTCGATCCGAGTCTGACGAGAAACATTCTGCTGGCGCTCGTTGCCGGCCGGCAGCACAACGCTGCGGTCGCGAATCTGGTCAAGCTGTGTCGTGCCCGGTCGCCCGCTACGGCATAAGCCTTGCGGGGCAGCAGCCGACTCTGGCCGGCAATCGCGCCGCGATGTTCCTCGAAGATCAGCACGTCGGCCGCAAATTATGTCGCGCGATCACGCCTCCGCCCCACTCGCCAGGCAGCGGACGATGTCCAGCGCGCGAGTCAGCAGAGTCGCCGAGGCCTCGTAGGTGCGGAAAGCCGCATGGGCGCTCAGCGTCACCGTGTCGAGCCGGGCGAGCGGGTGTTCGCGGCCCAGCGGCTCGAGCGCAAACACGTCCAGCCCCGCGCGGGCGATATTTCCTTGGGTCAGAGCATCGATCAGTGCCGTTTCATCGATCAGCGCCCCGCGCGCCGTGTTGATGAGCATGGCACCAGGTTTCAGCAAGGACAGGCGCGTGCGGTCGATGAAGCCGCGGGTGGCATCGTTGAGGGCCAGGTGCAGTGAAACCACGTCGCACGAGGCCAGCAGCGCCTCGATCGCGACCGACGCTCCGGGTGCGGCGTGGTGCCGCGTGCGGTTCCAGTGCGCGACCTCCATGCCGATCCCGGTGGCGATCCGCGCCACTTCGGTGCCGATGCCGCCCAGACCCACGATCCCGAGGCGCTTGCCGCGCAGCTGCACGCCTGCACGGGGAAGCCAGGTGCCGCTGCGAATTTCCCGGTCCATTCGCGCAATGTCCCGCGCACACGCGAACATCAGCGCGACCGTGTGCTCGGCGACCGCGGTGTCGCCATAGCCTCTTATGGTATGGACCGTGACGCCGAGTCCGCGCAGCGCTTCCACGTCCATGTAGCTCGACGGGCCGGTGCCCAGGAAGACGATGTGGCGCAGGTCCCTGCAACGCGCGACCGTTTCGGTCGGCATGTAGGAGTGGTCGTCGATGCAGATGTCGTAGCCCTGGAGCAACAGCGGCAGATCGGCGCTGGCGAACGGCTGCTCATGCACCGTCAGCGGTACGGCGCTGGTGCGCTGGACGTCGTCCAGGATCGGCCGAAGCTGCTGGTTGCAGTCGACAAAGATCGCCCGCCCGGTCATTCGGTGCGTCCTGATTGCCCGCCGCAGATTGGCAATCGGGAATAGCCATACCGCGCACCGATTGACAGCCCCGGTCGGCCGATGCCTGATCGTGAGCACCCGATGCAGCCGAGCCGCGGCAGCAGGCTGAGGATAAACAATGAGACCGAGTTGCATCCTGCTGGCACTGGGGTTGTTGCTGCCCGCGACCGGGTGGGCCTCGGACGACTACCATCTGCGCCGCGAAGTAGCGGTGCCCGGGGCCGGTTCCGGCTGGGACTACCTGACCTTTGAGCCCGAGCGGTCCCGCCTGTATGTCGGCCATCGGCTGGAGGGACTGCAGGTTTTCGATATCGCACACGACTTCAAGATGACAACCGTCGAGAAGACCACCCGTTCCAACGGGGCGATGCTGATGCCCGAGTTCGACCTGGGCGTATCGCACAACGGCGATGGCACGCTGACGCTGTTCAAGCTGTCCGACTTGTCCGTGCTGCGCCAGATCAAGGTCGGCAGCGAGCTTGATTCCAGCCGCTACGATCCGGTCACAAAGCGCCTGATCACGCTCGGCGTGCCGACCGCGGACGACAAGGGCACGGCGGTCGGCGTGTATAGCGTGCCGGATTTCACCCAGATCGGAACCATCGTGGTCGCTTCCGACAGCCTTGAGAACTCGGCGGCCGACGGTAACGGCAACGTTCTGGTCTCGGCGCAAGATCTGAACGCTGTCGTGCGAATCGAGCTGAAGGACCAAAAAGTCACCGCGCAGTGGCCGACCACAGGGTGCAAGCAGCCGGTCGGACTGGCGTACGACGCGGCCGATCACCGCATCATGGTGGGTTGCCGCGGCGAATTGACCGCGCCGATGTTTTTGGTGATGAATGCGGACACCGGGGCCGTGGTGTTCGCGGCACCGATCGGGGCAGGAAATGACGGCGTCGCCTACGATGCGACGAACAAGCGGGTCATTCTGACCAATGGCATAGCCGCCAACATGGTGGTGTTTCAGCAAAACAGCCCCGACGACTACAAGCTCGCCGAGGTGATTGGCACGCGCGCCAATGCCCGAACATTGGCGCTGGACCCGGCGACCGGAGAGATTTTCACGGCTGCGGCGGAGGGCGTGTACGACGCGAGCAAGAAGAACCTCGCGCGCGTGGCACCGTTCTATCCGAACACTTTTACGCCGAATTCGTTCCGCATCTTGGAATACGGGAAATGAAACGCCGCCTCGCCCCGGAGCGGCGCCGTCGCGGTCCGGCGAGCAGGCGCCCGAGACGAGCAGCATCATGAGCGCCGGACGGCAATCCAAGCTGGCGGGCGTGATCCGCGTCGCCAGCGGCAACTTTCTCGAACAATACGATTTCTTCGTGTTCGGTTATTTTGCGTCGGCGATCGGCCACACCTTCTTCCCGGGCGGCAACTCCGCTCATGGGGATTTCATCTCGCTCATGCTGGCGCTGATGACGTTCGGCGCTGGATTCTTGATGCGCCCGCTGGGAGCTTTGGTGCTCGGGGCCTACATCGACACACATGGGCGCCGGACAGGCTTGATCCTGACGCTGGCGCTGATGGCGGTCGGCACGGCCACTATCGCGCTGGTGCCGGGCTACGCCACTATCGGGCTCGTGGCGCCGCTGCTGATAGTGGGCGGCCGTCTGATCCAGGGTTTTTCTGCCGGGGTCGAGCTCGGCGGCGTGTCGGTCTACCTCTCGGAAATCGCCACGCCCGGCAACAAGGGATTCTACGTATCCTGGCAGTCCGGCAGCCAGCAGGTTGCGGTGATTTTCGCCGCGAGCCTGGGGGTGCTGCTCGAGCAGACGCTTGGCTCGGCCGCGATGCAGGACTGGGGCTGGCGCATTCCGCTGCTGATCGGCTGTGCCATCATCCCGCTCCTGTTCGTCCTCCGCCGCTCGCTCCAGGAGACCGAGGTTTTTCTTCGTCGGCCCCACCCTTTGACCGCGGGTGAGATTTTTCGCTCCATGGTGGCCAACTGGCGGATCGTCGTCCTCGGCATGATGATGGTCGTCATGACGACGGTGTCATTCTATCTGATCACCGCGTACACCCCGACTTTTGGACGCAAGGAACTCCACCTGGACAACACGTCGCTGTTGCTCGTGACGGTGTGCGTCGGCGCGTCGAACCTGTTCTGGTTGCCGATCAGCGGCGCCTTGTCGGACCGGGTCGGGCGACGGCCCCTGCTGATCGGCTGCACGGTTCTGGCGATTTTGACGGCCTATCCGATCATGTCCTGGCTCATTGCCCATCCGTCTTTCGGTCACCTGCTGCTGGTCGAGCTTTGGCTGAGTTTTCTGTACGCATCCTATAACGGCGCCATGGTGGTGTACCTCACGGAGGTCATGCCGGCGGATGTCCGTACCTCCGGGTTCTCGCTGGCATACAGTCTGGCGACCGTGGTCGGTGGCATGACGCCGGCGATCTGCACCGGCCTGATCCAGGCTTCTCACGACAGTGCCATTCCCGGCGCCTGGATGGCCGCAGCGGCGGTGGTTGGGCTTGCCGCGGTGCTGCTGATCGGCCGCGAGCCCGCGCCGGCCGGACGCGCGGCGCAGGCCTGAGCGCCGGGCCACCCGCGTCCGACCCGGCTATGTATTCATGGCGTCGAAGAAGTCCTGGTTGGTCTTGCTGTATTTCAGCTTGTCGAGCAAGAAGTCCATCGCGTCCATGGTGCCCATCGGGTTCAGGATACGGCGCAGCACCCACATCTTGCTGAGCGTGCCGCGGTCCACCAGCAGCTCCTCCTTGCGGGTGCCGCTCTTGGTGATGTCGATGGCGGGGAAAGTGCGCTTGTCGGACAGCTTGCGATCCAGGATCAGCTCGCTGTTGCCGGTGCCTTTGAATTCCTCGAAAATCACCTCGTCCATGCGGCTGCCGGTGTCGATCAGGGCGGTGGCGATGATGGTGAGGCTGCCGCCCTCCTCGATGTTGCGCGCGGCGCCGAAAAACCGTTTTGGCTTTTGCAGCGCGTTGGCGTCCACGCCGCCGGTCAGCACTTTGCCGCTGCTGGGCACCACGGTGTTATAGGCGCGCGCCAATCGCGTGATGCTGTCCAGCAAAATCACCACGTCGCGCTTGTGCTCGACCAGGCGCTTGGCCTTTTCCAGCACCATTTCGGTCACCTGCACGTGCCGCGTCGCCGGCTCGTCGAACGTGCTGGCGATCACCTCGCCCTTGACGGTGCGCGCCATGTCGGTGACTTCCTCGGGCCGCTCGTCGATCAGCAGCACGATGAGAAAAGCCTCCGGATGATTGGAGGACACCGAGCGGGCGATGCTCTGCAGCATCATGGTCTTGCCGGTGCGCGGCGGGGCCACGATCAGCGCGCGCTGGCCTTTGCCGATCGGCGCCACCAGATCGACCACGCGGGGAATCATGTCGCCGCTGCTGGCCTTTGGCGGGCGGCTCCTGGTTCTCGATTTCCAGTCGTATGCGCTGGTCGGGATAGAGCGGCGTCAGGTTGTCGAAATTGATGCGGTGGCGCACCGCGTCGGGGTGCTCAAAATTGATGGTGTTGACTTTGAGCAGCGCAAAGTACCGCTCGCCATCTTTCGGGGCACGGATCTGCCCTTCCACGCTGTCGCCGGTGCGCAGGCCGAAGCGGCGCACCTGGGTCGGGCTGACATAGATGTCGTCCGGCCCGGGCAGGTAGTGGCTGCCGGAGCTGCGCAGGAAGCCGAAGCCGTCGGAGAGGATTTCCAGCGTGCCTTCGCCGTGGATGGCCTGCTCGTTGTCGGCCAGGTTTTTCAGGATCGCGAACATCATGTCCTGCTTGCGCAGGCTGGAGGCGTTCTCGATTTGCAGGGATTCGGCGAAGCTCAGCAGGTCCGCCGGGGATTTCGCCTTGAGTTCGGCCAGGTGCATTTGGGGTGCCCGTCGTTCGGTCGTTTGTGGGAGGCGGGGCCGGACGTCGTCGCTCGGACGCGTCACCTGGACCGTTGGTCCAGCAAGTCCCGGGGATGAGGAAGGGTCCGCTCAGAGAAGCCGCCTAGCCGGAAGCTCCGGCACCGGCGCCAAAGTATGGTGATTGCTGAGCCGACGTCAATTAGCTGGTGGGCTGATCCCGAAAGTTCAAGGCCGTTCCGGTCCGCGCTGGCTCTAGCACTCGCTGCCCGTAGTCAGGCTCACAGGTGCCCGAACATAGGGGATTTTGGCTTCGTCAGCAATCCGTGGAAACCGGCGAGCAGGCAGCGCTAAAATGCAGGGTAGTCAGTCAAGTGCTCAGTTTCCTATTGACAAACCAGTCAGACTCGTCGTGATGGCGGGAATACGCGATCCCGTGCCGGACCCATGCCCTACAAGGCTCGGCGGGTTAGGTGCGTGTGGTTATCCCGTCGTTCGGGCGAGCGAGGCGTACGCGGATGCGCTAGTTGATTGCAGGCAACAGCCCTATAGACGTTGCTAAAGATTGCTCCGGCTACCGTTAGGCCAAATTTAGACCGATTGGTCGCCGCGGTATGCGTTGCGCGCAGATGGGACCTGAGGAATGCACGTATATGACCGGCCGGCCGGCGTCACATCGCCGCATGTGGCCCTGGTTTGGCCACACCGTCATTGGCCATCAGGCGAGCCGCATATCGTCTTTAGCCAGCGATGCAGATACCATGCCGATAAGATTGCACCACCTGGTGACAGGGTATGCGAGATCGACACTCCCCACGAAAAAGGTGTATGATGTTCGGTTAGCGCTTCGAGCAGATGCGTCGGGGCAATGAGCGGTCAGTTGGACGTCGCTGTCATTTACAGCCAGGACCAGGATTGGAAGAGCGCTGCGACGACATACGCAGATATCCACTGCATCAGGACGCTGGCCTGCAAGGTTGTATCGGCATATCCAGCAGGCTCGAGCGCTAGCTCATCGCGAGGGATCGACAAGGCCGACTGGTTTAGATTCGATAGCAATTCTACGATCATGTGTACAGTCCATTACGACGACCAGCTACTCTCCTGTCCTGGGACGGCAAGCAGACGCGCAGCAGTTCGTGCGA
The DNA here is from genome assembly GCA_963822705.1 of uncultured Pseudomonadota bacterium. Lineage (GTDB taxonomy): Bacteria > Pseudomonadota > Alphaproteobacteria > Acetobacterales > Acetobacteraceae > CAVRQM01. The sequence continues at coordinate 91,343 of CAWGIX010000010.1, read as the reverse complement.
ATAGCACCTGACCGGCGCTTTCTGACGCTCGCCTCCAGTGCCCGCAACGGCGAGGGCCGGAGCAAGAGGCGCAAGACTCATTTTTTGGGCGCACGGGGTTCGCCGTAGCACAAAGATCAGAACGGCTGCACGATCGCCATGATGACGATCACCGATCATCAGCACGGTCGGCACCTCGTTGGCGATGCGAAAAATACCGGGCTGGCTTGCGGTTGCGGTCCTCCAGAAAATCCCGCCGCCATTTTCCCGCCGCGCCCGTGAACCCGGACAGGAGCACCACGAGCAGCAGCTTGGTGTGCCACCACCCGGCGTGCCAGTCGACGGCGCCCGGGCGTCAGCACCAGCAAAATCCCCAGCACCCAAGCCGCCAGCATGGCCGGAATGATGATCTGCCTGTAGAGCCGCCGCTCCATCACCTTGAACCGCTCGCTCTCGAGCGAACCGCGCGCCACCTCGCAGTGATACACGAACAGCCGCGGCAGGTACAGCACGCCGGCCATCCAGGCGATGACCGCGATCACGTGCAACGCTTTCAGCCACAGCAGCGCCGGACCGAGGGCGGCTATCGTCATGCCGGCGGGCGCACCGCCAGCGCGATCAGTGCCGGCAGCTCGGCCATGTCATGGAACGGCACCGCGCCCACCGGCGCGCAGGGCAGCCCCGTCGGAGAAGTCGATCGAACCCCAAACAGTCCATGCCGGCCGCGCGCGCCGCGGTGGCGCCGGCCACGGAATCCTCGATCACCACGCACTCGGCGGGCGACACCCCTTCCGCCGCCGCTGCCGCCAGGAACAGGTCGGGCGCAGGCTTGCCGATGCCCACGTCGCGATGGCTGTGCAGCCGGCCGGCTACCAGGTCCAGAATCGTCAGCCTGCCGAATTTTGCCCGCATTTCCTCGTGCGAGGAATTGGACGCGATGCGCCACGGAATGCCCAGCGCGCCCACCGCATGCAGCGCCTCGACCCCGCCCGGGATGGCCCGGGCCTCCGCCTGCATGGCGGCGATGATGCGCGCCAGGATTTCGTCGCGCCAGCCGGCCGGCAAGGCATGGCCGAGGCGTTCCTCGACCATCGGCCGGATATCGGCCAGCGTTCGTCCGATGAACAGGCGCTCCGCCTCGGCCGCGTCGAGCGGCCAGCCGCGGGCCGACAGGTCTTCGGCCAGGATGCGGTTAGAAATGTGCTCACTGTCGACAAGTACGCCGTCGCAATCAAAGATCACCAGGCGGAGCGGCGCCGTCCGCGCCAGCATTTTTTGCCGCGCCGTCATCATGCGGCAGCCAACAACTCCGGCTCTGGAGCCGCACCAGCCTGTGCGTGCGGACAATCCCGGTGCGGCTGCGGACAGGTGCGTCCGCCGGCAAAACTCCAGAGGCCCGGGCCGCGCTCGAGCGCGCCGCGCACGAGGGCCGCCAGGGCCGCGATGAAAGCCGGATCGTCGCCCTGGGTGGGTGCCCGGAAATAGGCCGGCACGCCGGCCCGGTTCGCCAGCTCGCGATACTCCACGTCCAGCTCGACCAGCGTCTCGGAATGCTCGGAGACAAAGGCGATCGGCACTAACAGCACCGCCGTGCCGTCCCGCCCCGCCTGCTCCACTGCCTCGTCCGTCGATGGCCCGATCCATTTCTGCGGCGTGGCGCGCGACTGGTAGCAGATGCTCCAATCGGCAGGCCGGTCGGTGCCGAGCCGCCCCAGCACCGCGGCCACGGTACGCTCGACCTGCATCTGGTACGGATCGCCCGCGCGCACGATGGAATCCGGCAGTCCGTGCGCCGAGAACAGCACCCGAAGCGCGGCATTGCCCAACTCGGCGCGGGCCGCACGCAGGCTGCGCGAGAGGATGGCGGCGGTCGCCTCGGCAAACGCCGCGGCGGCGTAGTAGCAACACAGGGCGGTGGTCGGCTTCGCCAATCCGACCCGCGCTGCTGCCTCGCGCCAGGCGGACAGGCTGCTGCCGGTCGTGGTGGTGGAGAATTGCGGATAGAGTGGGAGCAGCAGGATCCTGTCCGGGTCCCAGTCGCGCACCGCTTTGGCCGCTTCGTCGCTGAACGGGTGCCAGTAGCGCATGGCGACGAAACAGCGCGCACCAAAATCCGCCAGTTCCGCCTCCAGCGCGTCCGACTGACGCCGCGTAAATTCCAGCAATGGCGAGCGTCCGCCCAGAATTGCGTAATTCGCCGTCGCTGGTTTCAGCCGTCTGCGCGCAATGAGGCGAGCCAGCACCGGGCGTACAAAAGCTGGGCACACGCAGAATCGCGGGGTCGCTAAAAAGATTCAGCAGGAATGGCCGGATGGATTCGGGCCGATCCGGGCCGCCGAGATTGAACAGGACGACCGCAATCCGGGATTTTGGCATGGCCGGCAACATGACCGCGAGCGGCGGCGCGTCAAGCCGCGCGCACCAGAGCGACCAGCTCCGCCACATGCTCGGGCGGAGTTGCCGGCAGCACCCCGTGTCCCAGATTGAAAATCCACGGACGACCCCTGGCGGCGTGCAGGATCGCTTCGACCTGTCGGCGCATCGCCTCGTCCCCCGCGAGCAGGGCGACGGGATCGAGATTGCCCTGCAGCGCCTTGCCCTGGGGCAGGATGCCGGAGACGTCCACGGCGGTGTCGAGCCCCAGTCCGTTAACGCCGGTTTCCTCTGCATAGCGATTGATCCGGGGCGAAGCCGAGCGGGGGAAGCCGATTACCGGCACCCCCGGATGGCTCTTGCGCAACCGCGCCACGATGCGTGCAGTGGGCACGATGACATGGGCCAAAAACTCCGACGGCGGGAGCAGGCCGGCCCAGCTGTCGAACAGCATCACCGCTTCCGCGCCAGCCTCGATCTGGGCCAGCAGGTAGGCGCCGGTCGCCTCGACCAGCATGTCCATGAGGGACGCGAACAGGGCCGGGTCACGGTAGGCCAGCAGCCGGGGCGTGCAGAAATCCTTGGAGCCGGCGCCCTCGATCATATAGCAGGCGACCGTGAAGGGGCTGCCCGCAAAGCCGATGAGCGTCGCCTCCCCCACCTGTACCTGCACCCGTTGCACGGTCTCCAGAACCGGGGCCACACCCGCCAGCAGGCGCTCAGGTCGAAGCGTTGCCAAGGCCGCGGCGTCGCGCAGCGGTTCCAGCACCGGCCCCTCGCCCTGCTCGAACCGCACGACCTGACCCAGCGCGTGCGGCACGATCAGGATGTCGGAGAACAGGATGGCAGCATCCATGCCATATCGGCGCAACGGCTGCAGCGTCGCCTCAGCTGCGAGTTCCGGCGTTGTGCAGAGGGATAAGAAATTGCCAGCGCGGGACCGGAGCGTGCGATACTCCGGCAGGTAGCGCCCGGCCTGTCGCATCAGCCAGATCGGCGGTGGCCACAAAGCCTCGCCCGCCAGTACCCGCAGCAGAGGCTTCACCTACTCGCCCATCCATGCCGATTCTCGTCGGCTTCTCTAGTTAAAAAAGTCTTAAAGGTCTTGGGTGAAGGCCAGTGGATGCCTGTGGAACCCGGGGTACCGGCTTCTCCCCATACAGACAGGGCGTGTTGCTCACAGGCCAATCGGGTTGCAACCCCTTGGACTGGCACAGCCTGCCCAGGTTGCTCACAATCACGTATTTGTGAGCACGGTTTGCTCACAGGCGCGTGAGGTAAGCGGGATATCCCCGGGTTTCCTCGTTCAGCCGAATGCATTGGATGTTGTCCCCGCTTGTCCGGGTTATCCTCGGCCCATGCCGCACCGGCTCAACCTGCACCTGGTCTCGGACGCCACCGGGGAAACGCTCAACTCCATTGCGCGCGCCACGGTGGCGCAATTCGAGCATGCCGAAATCATCCATCACCGCTGGAGCCTGGTGCGCACCCGCTTCCAACTCCATCGGGTGATCGAGGGAATTGAGACCGAGCCCGGCCCGGTGCTGTCCACCCTGGTGGAGAAAGCCCTGCGCCTGCAGCTGGAGAACGCCTGCCGGCGCATCGGCCAGCCGGTGGTGCACGTGCTCGACCCAGTGATGACGCTGCTGCAGGAGCAGCTCGAGGAGGCTGCTATTTCTCGACCGGGTCGGCAATACGTGCTCGATGCCGATTACTTTCGCCGCATTGATGCCATGCACTACGTCATCGCCCACGATGACGGCCAGGCTCAGGCCGGCGTGGCGGAGGCGGATGTCGTGCTGGTGGGCGTATCGCGAAGCAGCAAGACGCCGACCTCGTTCTACCTGGCCAATCGCGGCGTAAAGGCGGCCAACGTGCCGCTGGTCCCAGGGAGTCCCGATCCGCCGGGCCTGGAAAATCCGCTCTGTCCGGTGATCGGGCTGACCCTGGAGGCGGAAGCGCTGATCGACATAAGGCGGCACCGGCTGCGGCTGATCGGCGTCGGCCGCTCCGGACCGATGCTGCGCGACAGCACGGACTATATCGACGCCGAAGCAGTTGCCGCCGAACTTTTGTGGGCACGCCGGCTATGCGCCCGCCGCGGTTGGCCGGTGGTGGACGTGACCCGCCGCTCCATCGAGGAGACCGCGGCCAGCTGTGCTGCAGTTGATCGAGGCTTGGCACAACCGGCGCGCCAAGGCGGCGTCGCCCGTGAGCGTGACGCTGCAAGCGGCCTCGCCGCCGCTGGTGTTGGCCAGCGCGTCGCCGACGCGGATCGCGCTGCTGCGCGCGGCCGGGCTGGCAGTGTGAAACCGTCCCGGCCGCGATCGACGAAGCTGAAGCGAAACGCAGCGTGCTGGCCCAAGGCGGGTCGGCCGAGGATGCCGCCCTTCTGCTGGCGGAACTAAAGGCCGACCCGCGTCGCCCGCTCGCGGCCCGAGTCTCTGGTGATCGGCGCGGACCAGATACTGGATGTCTCCGGAACATGGTTCGACAAGCCGACAAAATCTCGCTGAAGCCCGGGAACACTTGCTGGCGCTGCGCGGCCGTGTCCACGACCTGGCCACTGCAGTGGTCTGCCAGCGCGGCGATACGGTCGTTTGGCACGCACCTCGCTCGCCCGCGGCTGAAAATGCGCGATTTCTCGGATGCGTTTTTGGACGCCTACCTCGCCGTGGCGGACGAGCTGGTGCTGAGCAGCGTCGGCTGCTACCAGCTGGAAGGTCTTGGCGTGCACCTGTTCGCCGAAATCCATGGCGAACACGCCGCCATTCTAGGGTTGCCGCTGCTCCCTCTTCTGGGGTTTTTGCGCCAGCACGGGATAGTTGCCAGCCTAGCTCTGGGCAGCTACAGTGGGCCATGGACCTCGACGTGCCCCGCGCCATGCACGACCTGGGCGGTGTCTCTCGCTTTCTGTGCGAGCGGATCGATACCGAGCCGCATGCCCTGTCGCGCGTTCGACAAGCAGGTCGACGTCGTGCGCCAGATTCTCGGCCGCAAGCGCATCATGTCGGTCGACGAGCTGCGACGCGGCATCGAGGCGCTGCCCGAGGCGGACTATCATCGCCTCAGCTATTATGAACGCTGGTTGCGCTCGATCGTGTCGATCCTGCTGGAGAAAGGCGTGTTGACGGAAGCCGAGCTGGAAGCAGCGCTGGAGCAGACGTGACATTTGCCCCTGGCGCCGGAGTTCGCGTGCGTCGACGACTGGCCGGAAACGCGCGGTCCCTGCCATGTGCGCACCCCGCATTACCTGCGCGGGCGACAAGGTGTTCGTGCTCCGGCACCTGGGCCGATTCGCCAACCCCGAAGAGCTGGCGTTCGGCCGGCCGGCCGCGCTGCCAGCCGCTGTACCACGTTCGCTTCGACCAGACCGTGCCCTGGCGCGAGGGTGTCGCCGGTGACGAGCTGCTGGTCGAGCTGTTCGGGTTCTGGCTGGAGCCGGCGTGATGGATTTGGTGCGCCTGGATAGCGAGCGTCTGCTGGGCGCGCTCCGAACGCTGCTGTTCGCCCGAGGCCTCGCCAGTGAAGCGGAAATCGACGAGCAGATCGCGCTCACCGACGCAGCCAGTCCAGCGCAGGGTGCCGCGATGGTGGCGCGCGCCTGGGTGGATCCCGCGTTTCGGGCGCTCATGCTGCGCGACGGCACGCAGGCGGCCGAGAGCTTGGGGGTTCCCATGCCGCCCACGCCGCCGCTGGGCGTGTTGGAGAACACGCCGGACCTGCACCATTTGGTGGTCTGCACCTTCTGCAGTTGCTATCCGCGGGCGGTGCTTGGCTATCCGCCGTTCTGGTTCAAATCCGCCGCCTACCGTGCCCGCGCCGTGCGCGATCCGCGCGGGCTGCTGCAGGAATTCGGCACGGTGCTGCCGGACGGGATGACGGGTCCGGGTGGTGGACAGCACCGCCGACTATCGCTGGATGGTGCTCCCGCTGCGCCCTGCCGAAACCGAAGGTCTTTCCGAGGAGCGCTCTGGCCAGTCTGGTCCGCGCCGGCGACATGATCGGCGTGACCGTCCCCCGATGCTAGGGGCGAGGCCCGGTCTGCAAACCGCACTTCTCCTACCCAGATAAGCACATATGGTGACGCTGCTCACGATCCTGGTCGTGCTGGCCTTGATAGGCGTGCTGGGCGTGCTGTTCGCCGGGATGCTGGGCCTGGTGCGCGGGGGCGGCGATGGCGCGCGCTCGAACCGGCTGATGCGTTGGCGCGTCGTGTTGCAAGCCGTGGCGCTGCTGCTGTTCGGGCTGCTGTTGCTGGCGCTTAAATCGTAGAGGAGGTCGCCGTGTCCCCATCAAAAGCCGTCATCTGCCGGACTGGCCGGCGTGGTGTTGCTGCAGGGCTGCGCCATGACGCCGAACAATCCCAGCGTCGCGGTGCTACCCGGACAGGGAAAAACGTTCGAGGCGTTTCAGGCGGACCAGGCGGTCTGCAAGCAGTACGCGGCGGAGCAAGTCGCCGGGCAGGCCGACCGCGCCAATACGTTGGGCGTCGGCGGAGCCGTGCTGGGCACTGTGCTAGGGGCCGGCCTGGGTGGTGCGATCGGTGGTGGCCGGGGTGCCGGTATCGGTGCTGCAAGCGGCGCCCTCGGGGGTACGGCACTGGGAGGGAGCTATACGGCCGGCCAGCAGTACACCATCCAGCAACAATACGACATCGCGTACATGCAATGCCAGTATTCCAAGGGCAACCAAGTTCCCGGGTACGCTCCCGGCGCGGTGGGCTATCGCGCCGCCGGTGGCCTATCCCGCACCGGGTTATTATCCTCCGCCCCCGCCGCCCGGGTACTGATGGGTCGCCTCGGCATGACCGGGGTGCGCGTCAAGATCTGTGGGATCAACAGTCCGGAAGCGTTTGATGCGGCCTCGGAGGCTGGAGCGGATTGGGTCGGTTTCGTATTTTTCGCGCGGTCGCCGCGTCACGTTACTCCGGCTCAGGCGGCGGCCCTCGGCGTGCGGCCAAAAGGCGGCCCGCTGCGCGTGGGGCTATTCGTGAAGCCAACGGACGCGGACATTGAAGCGGCGCTGAGCGCGGCAAGACTGGACTTCCTGCAGCTTTACGCCGCGCCGGCGCGTGCGCGGCAGGTGCGTGAAAAGTTCGGCGTGCCGGTGTGGCGGGCGGTGGGCGTCGCGGCGCGCGACGACCTGCCGTCGTTGGGGGACGGGGAAGATGCGCTGCTGATCGAGGCAAAACCGCCGGACGGCGCGACCCGCCCGGGCGGCAATGCAGCCGCGCTTGACTGGTCGCTGCTGGCCGGGTGGAGGGCTCCCGTTCCATGGCTGCTGGCGGGAGGGCTTACACCCGACAACGTAGTTGCGGCGATCGCCACCTCTGGTGCTGTGGCGGTGGACGTGTCCTCCGGCGTCGAGCGCGCGCCGGGCGTCAAGGATGCGGCGCTGATCCGAAGTTTCGTGGCGGCGGCCCGGAACGCCAGCCCGTCCCAGCCGCCCAGGCCTGGTCGGGACGATCGAGAAGCTCCTGAAACGGCGCCCGGTCGACAGGCGGGGCGGGCGGCAAGGCTGGCGCCACAAAAGCCCGCACCCGCTCGCCGATAACGGCGGTTAAGTCGTACGAGCCGAGCGCCCCATGGCGAAGGGCGACCCGAGGCCGGGCGAGCCGATTCGCGCCCGCGCGAAACCCGACAGAGGCGGCGCGCTTGGCGTCAGTCAGCTACGTCCTCCGATAGCCGCAGAATCTCATCCGGCCGGCGGACGGTCAGACGCTGGTTCTGGCTGACCAGGAATCCCGATTTCTCCCACGCCGTGAGAATGCGACTGGCGGTGTGGAGCGTGGTGCCGGAGATGTCCGCCACGTCCTGGCGCCGCAGCGGAAACGCGATTGCCGTTCCCCCCACCGTGTGGTGTCCGGCTTGACCGGCAAGCCGCAGGATCGCATGCGCGACACGTCGTTCAACCCGCTGCGTGGATAGTTCGAGCACCCGGTTCTGCAGCTCCTGCAAACGTGCGCCGATGATCCGGATGACATTGATTGCGATCCGCGGAGATCTTGCGATCAGGTCCAGCAGTTCGGTCTCGCTCCAACTTGCCACCAGCGTCTCGGCAAGCGTCGTTGCATCCGCCGGATAACGCCGATCGGTGAACACCGCCACGGTGCCGAACATTTCGCCGGGGCCGATGAAGCGCAACACGACCTCGGCGCCGTCATCACCCAGTTGGGAGATACGCACGCCGCCCTCGACCACGGCATAGGCCCGCGCGCCCGGATCGCCTTGATTGAAGATTCTGGCATGCTTGGGCAAGCGCCGCACCCGCGCCAAGGCCGCGACCGCCTCCAGGTCGGAGGGCGGCAGTTCAAGAAAAAGCTCCATTACAGCCAAGGTCGAAGGAGCAAGCGGGCCGTCCGATGTCATCGGCGCATATTATCCGGTTCGGCCGGCCCCGACAGGGCGGTTTGCGCCAGCGCAAAGCCAGCCGTTGCCCGGCCCTGATAAGCCTGTCGCAGGTCAGCGCGTGGGTGGATAGGACCCCTCGATGAATGATGTCGTCGCCGCCCGTGCGCTGCACGTCGTCGCCGTCGTGATCTGGATCGGAGGGGTGTCGATGGCCACGACGGTGGCGCTGCCGGCGGTGCGACGGGGCGATCTGGGTCAGAACCGGCTGGAGGCCTTTCAGGCCATTGAGCACCGTTTCGTCGGGCAAGCGCGGTCCGCCATCATCGTCGTCGCACTGACCGGCTTCTATATGACATGGCGGCTCGATCTCTGGGATCGATTCCGTACCGCGACGTTCTGGTGGATGCACGCCATGGTCGCGCTGTGGGCGCTGTTTTTCCTCGCGCTGTTCGTCGTCGAACCCTTCGTTCTGCACCGGCACTTCCGCTTGTGGGCGGCAGAACGGCCCGACATGGCCTTTGCGTGGCTGCAACGGGTGCATTGGCTGCTGCTGGCACTGAGCCTTGTCACGATCTTCGGCGCAGTGGCGGGCAGCCAAGGGTGGTCGATGCTCTAGCTGCCGGACTGAGGCGCGGGCTTGCCGCCACGGCTTGTAGGAGAACCGGATGATCCTGGATGCGGAACACGTTGATCCGACCATCGATCCGCCCGTCGCGGACCCCGTGAGCAACGTGCTCAAATGGGTGCTCCTGGTCGTTGCGATCCTCACATTCGCCCTGCTCGCTTGGGCGACCACCGCGACCTATCGCCTGGCCCCGCCGCAACCGGAGCGGTTTGTGAGCACGGACGGAACCGTGCTGATGACCGAAGGCGACATCGTGGCCGGCAAGGGCGGCTTTCAGAAGGCCGACCTGATGGATTACGGCAGCCTGTATGGCATGGGGTCCTATTATGGCGAGGACTACACCGCCTCGATCCTGGTGCGCCTCGGCACGGCGGCGGCCGATGCCGTGGCTCTGGCCACCTACGGAAAAGCTTTCTCCACGCTGCCGGCCGACCAGCAGGCGGCGGCCGCCGCGACCATGCGTCGCGCATTGCAGGGCATCGATCTCACGCAGCGGGAGGTCGTGGTGCCGGCATCGGTGGCCTCCGCCATAGCAACGGTGCGCGATCAGGCAGCCAAGGCGCTCAGCACCGCCGACCCGCCAGCCGGCTGGACGCCGGCGTATAGCCTCGACCCGCAGTTGGCGCGGCAGACCGCGGATTTTCTGGTGTTCTGCGCGATCACCACGGTAAGCCGCCGACCCGGATTGTCCTGGTCCTGGACCGAGAACTGGCCCTATGAACCGCTGGTCGGCAACACGCCCACGACCAACACCTTCCGTTGGACCTGGATGAGCTTCTGCTTCACGTTCTTCGCCTTCGGCCTGGTGCTGTTCATCTACGAGTTTTTCCTGAACAATCCCGATGACGCGCCGATGGACCCGGTGCTGGCGATGTTCCAGCCGTTGACAGCGAGTCAGAGACGGATCGGCAAATACTTCCTCATCGTCGCCGCGCTGCTGCTGGTGCAGATCGCCGCCGGCACCATCATGGCGCACTCCTACTACGACCGGACCAGCTTCTACGGAATTGGCATCAATGACATCCTTCCATTCAACTTCCTGCGCGACGTCCACATCCAGGCGCCGATCGTCTGGATCGGGCTGTCCTGGATCGGCGCGGCGCTGTTCCTGGCCCCCGCCATCGCCGGCGGCCGCGAAGCCAGAGGGCAGCACCTGCTGGTCGATCTCCTGTTCTGGGTGACGCTGCTGATCGTCGCCGGCGCACTGATCGGCGACTATCTCGGGATCATGGGCGTGATCGACCGCGGCTGGTTCTGGTTCGGCAATCAGGGCCTGTCCTATATCCAGCTCGGCCGCTTCTGGCAGATCGGGTTCTTCGTCGGCCTCGCGCTATGGAGCCTGCTGGTGATGCGGGCGCTGTGGCCGAGCAAGACGCTGTGGTGGAAAGCGGCCGAGCAGTTCTGGTCCGGGCGCATCCGCCTGGAACATCTGATCTGGGCTTCGACGGTCAACATCGCAGCTCTCTACGTGTTCGGCATGATTCCGCTTACCGGCATCGAGAAATCCTTCACGTTGACGGATTTCTGGCGCTGGTGGGTGGTGCATCTCTGGGTCGAGCAGTCGTTCGAGTTCTTCGCCGCCTGCATGAGCGCCTATCTGCTGATGGCGGTGGGACTCGTCTCCCGCAAGCTCGCCGAGCGCGCGGTATATTTCGAGCTGATCCTGATCTTCCTGGGCGGCGTCATCGGCACCGGCCATCACCTCTACTGGGCGGGCGGTCCGAGCATGTGGGTGCCGATGGGCAGCATGTTCTCTTTCATCGAGGTGTTGCCGCTGGTGCTGTTGATCATCGAGGCGATCAACAACTACAGGCTGATCAAGGCGCATCACGAATTCAAATACCGGCTTGCCTACACCTATGTGATCGGTGCGGCGTTCTGGAATTTCGTCGGCGCCGGTGTGTTCGGCGGCGGCACGCTCAATGCGCCGCTGGTCAACTACTATGAGCACGGCACCTTCCTGACGCTGAACCACGCCCATACCGCGCTGTTCGGCGCCTTCGGCGAGCTGGCGATCGGGCTGATCTATTTCTGCCTTCGCTACGTCGCCGCTGACCTGCGGCATTTTGGCGAAAAGCTCGGGCTCGCGGCCTTCTGGCTCTACAATGGCGGGCTCGTGCTGTGGATCGTGCTGAACTTCTTCCCGATCGGCTGGCCGCAGCTTGACGCGGTGTTCGAGCACGGGCTGGCTTACGCGCGCAGCAATGCTTTCTATAGCACGACGCTGTATTGGCAGTGGATGCGCTTGCCGGGAGACGTGGTGTTCGCGGCCGGCGCGCTGCTGATGGCCTGGGACTTCATCGTCAAGCTGCGGCCGCTGTTGCCGCGCGCGGTGGACCGGCTGATTTTTCGCACGGAGCTGCTCCGGCCCGGCTCCGAAGCGGCGGAATGAACACGGCCCCGCTCCTGCCCGAGATTCGGATCAAGCGCGTCTATGATTCGCCGGACGCGGCCGACGGCACCCGCGTTCTGGTAGACCGGCTGTGGCCGCGGGGCTTGCGCAAGCAGAATGCCGAGCTGTCGCTCTGGCTGAAGGAGATAGCGCCGAGCAGCGAACTGCGCCGATGGTTCGGCCACGATCCGGCGCGGTGGACCGAGTTCGGCCGCCGTTATCGCACCGAGCTGGGGCACAACAGGGCTGCGGTGGAGCGTCTCCTGGATGTCGCGGGGCGCGGCCGCGTGACGCTGCTCTACGGTGCGCATGATGCCGCGCACAACCACGCCCTCGTGCTGTCGGAGTATATCCGCGAGTATTTGACCAAAGCCCGTGACGGGGAGGCGGCATAGGCTGGTGCGGGGCACGATCCGCTCGATGTCCGAGGCCACCAACACCGGCGGGTGTCCACCCCAAAATGTCCGTGGCCGGATCGAGCTTCATGCGACCCCCTTGCGCGCCGGGGCTTTGGCGGGTGCCGGGGTTTTGGGGGTATAGTTGCACCAGGGCGCGGCCACGCAGCGAAAACATTCCGGCGTGCGCGCCTTGCAGCAATAGCGTCCATGCAAGATCAGCCAGTGATGGGCTAGCCGCAGCATTTCTGGCGGCACCCGCCGGACCAGCGCGTCCTCCACCTCGCGTGGAGTTTTGCCCGGGGCCAGGCCGGTCCGGTTGGCCACTCTGAAGACGTGGGTGTCCACCGCCATGGTCGGCTGCCCGAACGCCACGTTCAGCACCACGTTGGCCGATTTCCGGCCAACCCCTGGGAGCGCCTCGAGCGCCTCGCGATCCTGCGGCACTGTCCCGCCGTGCTGCTCGACCAGTGCCCGCGACAGCGCCACCACGTTGCGCGCCTTGGTCTGCCACAGGCCGATGCTGCGGATGTACGGCGCAATCCCCGCCTCACCCAGCGCCGCCATGGCCCCCGGTGTCGGCGCCGCCGCGAACAGGCCCACGGTCGCCTTGTTCACGCTGGCATCGGTGGCCTGGGCGGACAGCACCACGGCGACCAGCAATGTGTAGGGATCGGTGTAGGCCAAATCGCTCTTCGGATCGGGGTTGGCCCGCGCCAGAGCTTCGAGAAACTGGCGCACCTGGGCGCGGGTCATTTTTGGCGTTGGGCGCGGGGCTGGCGGTCCGATCATGGTGCAATCTTCGCACGGCGGGGGCGCGTTCCCATATCGCCGCTATGACAGCCTTCGCGGACGCGCCCGGGGACGCATCCAGTGACGCGCCGGTATTCGAAGCGGCGATCGTGCCCCATCGCAGTCTTTCGCGCCTCGGCCGGGCGGCGCTGCTGACCGCAATCGGCCTTTTGTGCGCGGTGACGGCGGCTCTGTTCGTGCGCCTGGGCGCGTGGCCGATCGGCGGTTTCGCCGGCGCCGAATGGATGCTCGCAGCCGTGCTCCTGCGCCTGCATACCCGCGCGGCGCGGTCGAGCGAATTGCTTTTGTTGCGCCCCTCCGCATTGCGCATCCTGCGCACCAGCGCGAACGGCAGACGCGAGGAACACGTCCTGCAGCCCGCATGGCTTCACCTCACCCTGGAGGATCAGGCGGGGCGCGCGCCACGTCTGATGCTACGGGCGCGTGGAGCGTCGCAAGAAATCGCGCGCAGTCTGGGCGAGGTGGAGAAACGCGACCTCGCGGCCGCGCTGGAGCAGGCTTTGGACAGGCTGCGCAACCCGAGATTTGACAATCCGCAACTGCGCCCCTGAGCCCGCTGCGGACTGGCGTAAACGTGATTAAGGGCAGAATGGGCGGCCGGGTGCGCCCGAGCTATATCGAAACGTCGGTGCTCGGGGCTGGTAGCGGAGCGTTCATGCAATGCCATTACCGGGTGGGCTGGGGAGCGGCCGGCGGGGAGAGCAAATGAACAAGCCTTTGGCGCATGCGCCGCCCGCGACCGCCCCGATCGATGCCGTGCGCAGGGCCCTCACGGAGACGCGCGATGCAGCCGGACGGGACGACTTGTTGTTTCTGGAACGCTGGGAGCGCGAGCCGCTGCCGGGCTCGGCCGCAGCCCTTCGGGTTTTCCAGATCCGCCGCGCCAATCCTCAGCTGGCGGCCGAGATCCGCGCCGAGCTGCGCCTCGGCAGGCCCCTGACCAGCAGCGAGCGCGCGCAGTTGGGCCACTGACGCACGGCCATTGGTGGCGGCAGTCCTTCGCCGACCGCAACCAAGGTCCCGGGCCCACGTTCACCGGCCATGACACGTTCGACGGCCTTGTTGGGTGAGGCCTGGAAGGTTTTGAAGTCGGCTGGGCTCGGCTACGTGAACGACGGCTGCCTCAGCCGAGGCGCCGCGATTGCCTACTACACCACCTTCTCCCTCGCTCCGGTGCTGCTGATCGTGATCGCGGTGGCCGGGCTGGCGTTTGGCGAGGACGCGGCGCGCGGGGCGGTGGTCCACCAGATCAGCGGCCTGATGGGCAAGGAGGGCGCCGACGCAATCCAAGCCATGCTCAAAGGCGCTTCAAGCCAAAAATCCGGGATTTTGGCGACCGTGATCGGCGGCATCACCTTGCTCGTTGCCTCCAGCGGCGTGTTCGGCGAGATGCAGACGGCGCTCAACGTGATCTGGAAAACCCAGACGCCCGATGGCGCGATCAAGCAGTTGGTGCGCGCCCGGTTGCAGAGTCTCGGGCTGGTGCTGGCGCTGGGCTTTCTGCTGCTGGTGTCGCTGGTCGCATCGGCGGCGCTAAACGCGATCGGGGGATGGTTCTCCGCCCGCGTGCCGAGCGTCGATCCGATGCTGCATGTCGCCAGTCTCGTGGTGTCGTTCGTGCTGATCACGGCGATGTTCGCGGCCATCTACAAGGTCCTCCCGGACACCGCGATCGCTTGGCGCGACGTGGGCATCGGGGCGGCCGTAACGGCGCTGCTGTTCACCCTCGGCAAGAACCTGATCAGCCGCTACATCGGCAGCAGCAGCATCGCCACCACCTATGGCGCCGCGGGCGCGGTCGGCATCGTGCTGGTGTGGATCTACTATTCCGCCCAGATTTTCCTGTTCGGCGCCGAGTTCACCCGAGCCTATGCCGAGGAGGAGGGCAGCCGCGTCGGTACCGGCGGCGTCTTGGCCCAGGCGGGCGACCACGGTGCCGAGATCGACCGGCTGAAAGCGCAGCTCGAGGCCAACAGCGCGGCCCGGCGCCGGGCGCGGTCGCGCTAGGCGCGCGGTTCCAGAAGCACCAGCCGGGCGCCGACCGCGAGCGCTCCCCAAGGCCATGGGTCGTCCGGGTCGCCGCGCCAGGTCAGCGTGTCGGCCGGGCGGGTCTCGGCGAACAGCAGGTGGTCGGCGGTGACGCGCAGCAAGGATTGGTATGTTCCATACGCATGGCGTCCGGCCGCGGCGTGCCAAAGCGTCTCGTCCAGACGTATCGCGTCAAAACTCCAGGCCCGGCGTATGCCGTCCGCGTCGATCCGCACCAGCGCCTCGCGTGGACCGGTGCGGCGGCGGAGATTGCCGGCCCAGCCCAATGCCGGCTCCAGTCCGGCGAAGTTTTGCACGGCGGCCAGGCCCGCCTCCGGCGTCCGGCTCAGCCATTGTCGGACATCGTCCGGGTCCGCGTCCGGGCGCACGCCCGGTTGCGCGGAGCCATTCGATGAACGTGGCCATCGTGCTGGTCGCCGCTACCTCGCTGTCGGGCCGCCAAAAGGTGCGGGCCACGCCTTGATCCTCCTGCTGCCACGGCGCTATATGCGCGCCTCCGCGGGGGCTGTCGAGCGGCGGGGCCATAGCTCAGTTGGGAGAGCGCCTGAATGGCATTCAGGAGGTCGTCGGTTCGATCCCGATTGGCTCCACCACGCCGCGGCATACAAGCTTGAGCGCTCTGGGCCATAAGGGGCACGATCCGGACGCCGCCCGTGGCCGCGCTCGGCATCACGCTGGCGTGCTTTATACGGCTGCGGATTTCGACGATGCTCCGAAAGCTTTGGACGGCGCCACCGACCGGCTGCACGCACCACTTCGCGAGCGCGGGCGGCACACGCGCATGATCTATACTCAGCAGGCCATGCCGCTGGGCTGCACAAGCTTGGTGATCCTGTGGGCGGAGGTCCGACCGTGAGCGCGCAACTTGCCCGCTCGTCATAAGGTTCCGCGCCGTGCTCTCTTGGGAGGGATCATTGCGGGGGGCATTCTCGTCGGTGCCGGCGGCGTGTGGCTGGCCTCGGGTGGGCGCAAGGGCGGCGAGTTCTCAATCGGCGGCCCGTTCACGCTCACCGATGCCCAAGGCAAGACCGTCACGGACCGGGATTTCCGGGGCAAATGGCTCCTGGTGTACTTCGGCTACACGTTCTGCCCTGACGTCTGCCCGACCACGCTGAACCAGCTTGCCGCCGCTCTCGGCGCGCTGGGCGCCAAGGCTGACGAGGTCGTGCCCGTGTTCATCACCATTGATCCGCAACGGGACACGCCGGCCGTGATGGGGCAGTACGTCGCCGCCTTCTCGCCGCGCCTGGTGGGGCTGACCGGCACGCCGGAGCAGATCGAAAAAGTGGCCAAGGAGTACCGGGTCTACTATGCGCCGCACCGTACCGGGCCAGGCCCCAACGACTACACCATGGACCACACCTCGCTGATTTACCTTATGGGACCGGACGGCTCGTTCGTGGCCCCGATCCGCGCCGACCAGACCGCGGCGGAGATGGCGGCCGATCTGGGCCGCCACCTCGCCTGAACAGGAGGCTTGTGCGGATGCGCAGAACCGGTCTGACCTTGGCCCTGACGTTGCTCGCGGTGCCGGCTCTTGCGGAACTCGGCAGTGGAGGTGCGGCAGGCCTGGGCGCGTGCGCCGGCCGGGACCGACACGGTCGCGGTCTATATGACGCTGCACGATCGCGGCGCCTCTGACCGGCTGACCAGTGTCACCGCGGCCGCAGCCGGCATGGCCATGCTGCACGAAAGCAAGGTCGTCCGCGGCGTGGCAGAGATGCGGCCGGTCAACAGCGTGGCCTTGCCGGCCGGAGCCACCGTAGTGCTGCAGCCGGGCGGCGTGCACGTCATGCTGATGGACCTCAACCGCCGCCTGAGTCCGGGGGACACCTTCGACGTGACGTTGACGTTCGAGCACACCGCACCGGTGACCGCCGTGGTCAAGGTTCTGCCGGCAGGCTCTCCGGGTCCCAAAACGCCCTGACAGGGCGAACGCACCTTCGTCCGCAGTGGCGCAACGACCGCGTCGGCCGGGCGTTACGGCGGGAGAGCCGGCACGGGGCCGGCTGGGGAGGGTGTGCTTATGTCCATCATCGGTTGGATCGTGCTGGGACTGATAGCCGGCTTTATCGCCAGCAAGATCGTCAACAGGGAAGGCGAGGGATTTATCCTGGATATCGTGCTTGGCGTCGTCGGCGCGGTGGTCGGCGGATGGCTGTTCAGCGCGTTCGGCGCGGTCGGCGTGACCGGGTTCAACATCTACAGCATGGTCGTGGCGGTCATTGGTGCGATCGTGGTGCTGTTCATTTACCACGCGATTTTTGGGCGGAGCCGGACGGTGTAAGAGGACCCTCGCTCCAGCCGTCTGCTCGCTTCGCGACTAGAGTCCGGAGGGAGAGGAGAGCCCTCTCCCTCCGGAGTTCGCGGCCAAGCAGACCAGGACAGAAGGGCGACACTAGATCGTCACTCGCACCCCTAGCTCTACCACCCGGTCGCTCGGGATGTGAAAGAACTCCACGGCCGAGGTGGCGTTGCGGGCCAGGAATAGAAACAACAACACTCGCCAGCGCGGCATCCGGGGGACCGCGGCCTGTACCAGAGTCTCACGGCTCAGGAAAAAGCTTGCCTGCATCGAATCGTAATCGACGCCCATCTGGCGTAGCCCGGCCAAGTCGCGCGGCAGGTCGGGGCTTTCCATAAAGCCGGTACTGGATCAATACGCGGTGGATGCCCGGCGCGAGCTGAATGACAGTTGTGCGCCGGGCCGCCGGAACTTCCGGGATATCGGTGTTACTAATGGTCACGAAGAGGACCCGCTCATGCAGCACCTTGTTGTGCTTCAGGTTGTGCAGCAGTGCGGCCGGGACGTAGTCTGGGTTGCCGGTCAAAAAGATCGCCATGCCGGGGACACGGATGGTGCGCGAGCGCGGCAGCCGGCCGATGAACGAGGCCAGCAGCAGACTGTCCTGTTTCCAGCGGGCCAAGAGCAGGTCCCGCCCGCGCTTCCATGATGTCATCAGCGCCAGCAGAGCGCTGCCCAGGACCAAGGGTACCCAGCCACCGCTCGGCAATTTCAGGCAGTTGGCGGCGAAGAACGTCAGGTCGATAAGGAAGAACGAACCGAACACCCCGAGGGCTGCCTCGCGCGACCAGCCGAACCGGTAACGGAACACGACGGCTGCCAGCAAGCAGTCGCACAGGAAGGTGCCGGTCACCGCAATGCCATAGGCCGAAGCCAAGTTTTCGCTCGATCGGAACGCAAACACCAGGATCAGCACCCCGATCGCGAGCGTTGTGTTGATCTGAGGCACATAGATTTGGCCTTCCTCGGTCGTGCTGGTGTGGCGCACCGCCATGCGCGGCAGAAAGCCCAGCTGCATGCACTGGCGCGCCACGGAGTAGGCACCTGAAATAAGCGCTTGGCTGGCGATCACGGTCGCAAACGTCGCCAGCACGACCAACGGCAGGCGCAGCCAGTCGGGAGCCAGAAGAAAAAAGGGATTTTCCACCGCTATCGGGTCGCTCGACACCAGTGCGCCTTGGCCGAAATAGTTCAGCGTCAGGCAGGGCAGCACGAGGCAAAGCCAAGTCAAGCGAATCGGCCGTGCTCCGAAATGCCCCATATCGGCGTACAGCGCCTCGACCCCGGTGACGCACAGCACCACCGAACCCAGAGCCACGAAGGCCAGCAGCCGATAATGGAGGCATAGCGTGACCGCATAGCTTGGCGACAGGGCGAGCAGCACGAACGGATGTCGGGCCACCTGGATCAGCCCTAGCATTCCCAGAACCAGGAACCAGGCTGCCATCACCGGTCCGAACACTCCCCCGACCCGAGCCGTCCCGTGGACCTGCATGGCGAACAGTGCCGCAATGACGGCCACAGAAACCGGCAGCACGAAAGGAGCCAGCGCCGGTGCGGACACCTCCACGCCCTCGACGGCGGACAGTACGGAGATTGCCGGCGTGATGCAGCCGTCGCCGAAAAACAGGCACGCACCGGTAACGCCGAGCAGGGCAAGTGCTGCCCGGATACGCGCACCCGGAGCCACGCGCTGCGCCAAAGCCATGAGCGCCAGGGTGCCGCCCTCACCCCGGTTGTCCGCGCGCATTACCAGCAGCACGTATTTCACGGTCACGATCAGGATCAGCGACCAAAAGATCAGCGAGAGGATTCCGAGCACCTCTTGCTCGTGTGCGACTCCCGAAAAATGCGCCAGGGCCGCCTTGAAAGCATAGAGCGGGCTGGTTCCGATATCGCCATAGACAACCCCCAGCACGCCCAGAATGGCAGCCGGTCGCAATTTCCGGAGCGTAGCCCCGTGCTCAGCGGGGGCTGCGGTCAGGGGGGCGACGGACATGCGACTGGCTCCGAAGGCCGTGGTGCGCCGGTGTAGGCAGCCGGTCACGGTACGACTGCGCGCGCCGGGGGCGCAAGCGCACTACGCCGTCCGTGGCGGCCTCGCGACACGCCTGGTTCAATCCCGGCTGGTTCAATCCCGGCGGGTGCACCGTTCCGGAGAGGTTCTAAATCGTGACTCGCACCCCTAGCTCCACCACCCGGTCGCTTGGGATGCGGAAAAATTCCACAGCCGAGGTGGCGTTGCGAGCCAGCAACAGAAACAAAAACACCCGCCAGCGCGGCATCCGTGGGACGACGGCCGGGACCAGAGTTCTCGCGGCCCAGGAAAAAGCTTGCCTGCATCGGGTCGTAGTCGACGCCGAGCCCGTGCGATCCTGTCAGTTCGCGCGGCAGATCGGGGCTCTCCATGAACCCGTACCGGATCAGCACCCGCTGGATACCAGGCGCCAGCGGGGTCACTGTGACCCGCTGGGTCGCCGGAACCTCCGGTACCTCGACGTTGCTGATGGTCACGAACAGCACGCGTTCGTGCAGAACCTTGTTGTGCTTCAAGTTGTGCAGCAGAGCGGCAGGGACATAATCCGGGTTCCCGGTCAGGAAGATGGCCATGCCGGGCACGCGGATGGTGCGGCTGCGTGGCAGCCGGGCGATGAACGAGGACAGCATCAGGCTGTCCTGCTTCCAGCGCGCCAAGAGCAGGTCTCTCCCGCGCTTCCACGACGTCATCAGCGCCAGTAGCGCGCCCGCCATCACCAGAGGCACCCAGCCACCCTCTGGGAGTTTCAGGCAATTGGCGGCGAAGAAGGTCAGGTCGACGACGAAGAAAAAGCCGAATACCGCAAGCGCGGCCTCGCGCGACCAGCCGAACTGGCGACGGAACACCACGGCGGCCAGCACGCAGGTGCAGGTAAACGTCCCGGTCACAGCGATACCGTAGGCCGAGGCCAGGGCGTCGCTGCTGCGGAAAGCGAACACGAGCACCAGCACGCCTGCCATCAATGCCGTGTTGATCTGCGGCATGTAGATCTGACCCTCCGCCATGGCGCTGGTATGCGAGACCTTCATGCGCGGCAAAAAGCCGAGCTGGGTGCACTGCCGAGCCATCGAATACGCCCCGGAGATGAGCGCCTGGCTGGCGATTACCGTGGCGGCCGTGGCGAGCACCACCATGGGCCAGCGCAGCCACGACGGCCCGAGCAGGAAAAACGGGTTCTGGGTCGCGGTCGGATCGGCCAGCACCAGCGCGCCCTGCCCGAGATAGTTCAGCACCAGCGTCGGCAGCACGAAACCCAACCAAGCCACGCGGATCGGGCGGGCGCCGAAATGGCCCATGTCGGCGTAGAGCGCCTCGGCCCCGGTGACTGCCAAAACCACCGAGCCGAGTGCCACGAAGGCCAGAAAACGGTAGTGCAGAGCGAGGGCCACGCCGTAGCTTGGCGACAATGCCAGCAGCACCGTGGGATTGCGCCCTACCTCGATAGCGCCCAGCACGCCGATCGCCGCGAACCACACGACCATCACCGGCCCGAACAGGCGTCCGACACTGCCGGTACCGCGCGCCTGCACGGCGAACAGACCTATGATGACGATGACGGAGACCGGGAGCACAAACTCGGTCAACCGCGGCTCCGCGATCTCCAGGCCCTCCACAGCCGACAACACGGAAATGGCCGGTGTGATGACGCCGTCGCCGAAGAACAGGCAGGCCCCTAGGACGCCGGCAAACACCATGATCGCACGCAGCCGCGGGGCTGCAGCCTGCTGGGCCATGGCCATGAGCGCCAAAATCCCACCTTCGCCGCGGTTGTCCGCGCGCATCACCAGCAGCACGTATTTCACTGTCACGATCAGGATCAGCGACCAGAAAATCAGCGACAGGATGCCGAGCACTTCAAGCGTGTGCACGCCGCCCGGGAAATGGTCGAGACTGGCCTTGAATGCATAGAGCGGGCTGGTGCCGATGTCGCCATAGACCACTCCCAGCACACCCAGCAGCGCGGCCGGTCGCAGTTTCTGGAGTGTTGCGCCGTGGGCGGCGGGTGCCGCAGTCAGGGCGGCGACGGTCATGCGTCTGGCTCCGGAAGCGCGGCGCGGCGGTTCGTGCGGCCGAAACGGATACCCCGGCCCCGGCCGGCAGTGCAAGGTAAAGACCTCATTCCGGCCCTCTGGCAGAAGGTCAGGGCGATCGCATAAGGCATTTCAGCTGATCGTGATCTGGGTCGGCGAGGACATTGCACCGCGTCATGGCCGGCGCCGGCCGCCTGCGCCGGCCATGACGGTGTCCGCAGTCAAATGCGATTGCCCTGGGCAGAAGGAGAGGGAGAAGAGTCAGGGTGGCGCTCGCCGAAAATAGCGGAGCCGATGCGAACTTCGGTTGCGCCGTGGCGGATTGCCTCCCGGAAATCGGCCGACATGCCCATCGACACCACCCTCAAGCCATGATGCGCGGCGCAGGACGCGAGCCAGACGAAATGCGGGACGGGATCGTCCCGTTCCGGCGGGATACACATCAATCCGGTCAGGCTGGACCCGAACCGCCGGCGACAAAGTGCGATGAAGGCATCGGCGCCCCCGCGTGGCACGCCCGACTTTTGCGGCTCGTCCCCCACATTCACCTGCACCAGCAGTTCCGGTAACCGGCCTTCGCGCGTGGCGGCGTCGGCGATTGCGTCGACGAGCCGCTCGCGGTCGACCGTCTCGATCACATGGGCCAGCCGCACTGCCTCCCGTGCTTTGTTGGTCTGCAGGGTGCCGATCAGGTGCAGGCGCAACTCGGGGTTTTCGCCCGTCAGGGGCAGAAATTTAGCGTGGGCTTCCTGTACGCGGTTCTCGCCGAAATCGCGCTGTCCCGCGTTCAGCGCGGCCTGCACGGCGTTGGCGCCAAAAGTCTTGGAAACGGCTATCAGCGTGACACTTCCGGCGGATCTGCCGGCCGCCGCGGCGGCGGCCTCGATTTCGCCGCGCACCTGCGTCAACCGCGCGGCGATGCCGGCGGGGTCGCCGGCAGACAAAGGGGGTGGCCGGGCCATGGATCACAAGCTTCTGGCATGGGCACGCCAGGTCAAGGCGCGTGCCGCACACGGCGGCACCGGGCGCCGAACGACGACGCTGTGGCTATTTACCGACGACGTCCGCCTGCCCGACCCGCTGCCGATGATTGGCCGTCTGCCGCGCGGGCTGTGCGGGGTGGTGCTTCGGCATGACGCGGCCACGGATCGGGAAAAGCTCGCGCGTGCAGCCGCAAAACTCTGCCGGGAACGGCGGCTCAGCTTGTCGGTGGCGGGAGATTGGCGGCTTGCGGCCCAAATCGGCGCCGGGCTGCACCTGCGCGGTGGCAAAGTTTTGGGTTGCCCGCTGCGGCAGCTGGCGCGTGCGACCGCCTCGGCTCATTCCATTGCCGAGGTGGTGCGCGCCCGGCGAGCCGGCGCGGTCGTGTTCATCTCTCCGGTGTTCGCCACGCGCAGCCACCCGGGAGTAGCCGGCTTAGGCGCGGTGCGCTGGGCCGTTCGCGCGCGATTCGCAGGAGGGCGGGCGGCAGCTCTCGGCGGCATCGACGGGCGCAGCGTGCGCCGCCTCCCTCCCGCCTGCCGTGCCGTGGCCGCAGTGGACGCCCTGGCCTAGCCGCATTCACCCACCGTTGCGCGCCCGCCACAGTGTTTCGGAATTGCCATGTCAGTCGCATTCGAACGGTTGCGGGACGGTGATCGGCGCGGCCATAATCCGTTGTGAGGTCCGGCTGCCCTTCCGTCTTCGGTCGCTGCTGTTGCAGGAGATCAGGGGAATGCTCCGGGGCCGAGACACGTCAGCCGGGCTGTCCGGCGCTTTGTGGAGGAATGCATGCGTAAGTTCCTGCTGGCCACTTCGGCTCTGCTGGGCGCGTCGGTCGGGGTTGCGGGCGTAGGCTACGCCGGCACGCTCACGCCCAATGCTCCCAACCCGGCTCCCGGTTCGATCACCGTGACCCTGAACGCCTTGGTCGAAGCTTTTGTGTTCGACGGCACCGACTCCGGTTTGCACAACCAGTTCACTACAGTGACTAACCCGAACGGCACCACCTCCGTCTACCGCAGCAAATATCAGACCTACGGCGTCGGCTCCTACGCCCGTCTGTATCCCTCGTTCGACGGCGTGCTGGCGAACGGCCTGAAATATGGCGGTTCGATCGAAATCCGGCAGAACGCCGGTTTCATCGCCAGCGGCTCGACCACTCCCGCTTCGCTCTTCGTGCAGCGCGAGTTCATCTATTTGGGCGCCGACCGGTTCGGCAAGATCGAGGCGGGCGACCCGGTGCAGCCGACCGAGCTGTTCCAGACCGGCAACCCGGCCAACTTCAACACCGGCGGCTGGGACGGCGACCTGCCCGGCGTGTTCGGCAAGGGCCTGCCCTACTTCATCGACGACTCCAACGACCGCGCGGAAAAGATCGTCTACGTCTCGCCGCAGTTCGCCGGCTTTGATTTCGGCGTATCGTTCGAACCGACCGACAACGCGGTCAGCGACTTCCCGACCATCGCGCGCAACTCGTCGGTGCCCAGCAGCCAGCCCGCTATTCGGTTCGCGGCGTAACACGGTCGACGGCGCCGCCCGCTACCAGGGCGCATTCGGCGCATTCGGCGTCAAGGCCGATGTCGGCGCGTCGACCGGCGCAGCCGTCAAGGCCAACGATGGCGGCCTCAACAACAAGAACTTCACCCTGCTCGCCGGCAGGCCTCGCGGTAACCTTCGGCGGCATCGAGCTCGATGGCCACATCGATACCGGCGACTACGGTCCCGGCCTGTCGACCATCGCGGGCGGCCACACCACCGCCTACGTCGTCGGCGGCTCCTACACCATCGGGCCCTGGATCATGGGCGCATCCTACTACGGCTTCGACTCCAGCTACACCCGCAGGCTCGCGACGATTAGCACTGGGGCGGTCGGCGCGCTGCACGGCTACGGCATTGCGGCCGGCGGCACCTACACGCTGGCTCCGGGCGCTTCGCTGTTTCTCGAATACCTGTATGGCCACCAGCGTGCCGGCAACTACGATCTGATCGCGGGCTCGCCCGGGGCATTTACCAACAACAACACGCGCGCCCAGGCGTTCGGCATCGGCACCGCGCTGAAATGGTAAGCTGAACTGCCGGCCTGGCTGAACCCGCGGGGCGGTGGGCAACCACCGCCCCGTTCCTTTTCCGGTCAGGCGCAACTACCTGGAGCAGGGCGGAGCGGTTCGGGTGTGCCATAACGCGCCCGTTCACTCCGATGTAACCACCGGCTGCCGGAGCTGAGGGATGATCACCAAACCTGGACTCGCGGATCGGACCGACCGGAGTGCCGGTCCCGCCGAGACATTCCGGGCCGGTCTGGTGTTTCGGCAGCAAGGCAAGCAGCGGGAGGCAGACCAGCTTTTCCAGGCGGTGCTGAAGAGCGATACTCGCCATTTCGGTGCGTTGTACAGCCTCGCGGCTCTGCGCCTGGAGCACGGCGCAGCCGCAGAAGGGCTGGCATTCATCGAGCGCGCGCTCCGCCTGCAGCCGAACTCCGCCCCAGCGCTGCATCTCCAGGCCTGCCTGCTGCAGCAATTGGGTCGTATTGCGGACGCCATCGTCAGCTACCAGAAAGCCATCCATTCCGACCCGGAGTTTGCCGAGGCTTACAGCAATCTCGGTGGCCTGTATTCAGAACAACGACGCTATCAGGCGGCACTGGCGCGCTACGAAAAGGCTTTGCGGGTCAGGCCGAATTTTCCCGAGTTGCACAACAACATGGGCGTGGCACTTCTGGCCTTGAGCCGTCCCGTGGAAGCCCTGGAGCATTTTGCGCAAGCGATTGCGCAAAAACCGGACTTTGCGGACGCGCTGGGCAACCAAGGCAGTGCCCTGATCTCGCTGGGCCGCATTGCCGAAGCCAGCGAGGCGTTCGAGCAGGCCGTGCGGCTCGCACCCCGGAATGGCAAGTTCTACCTCGATCTGGCGCGGTGCAAGAAGTTCTCGCCAGACGATTCGACATTCGCGGCCATGGAAAATTTGGCGAAGAATCCCGTCGGGCTATCGGCGGAGGCCCGGACGGAGCTGCATTTCGCGCTCGGGAAAGCTTTCTCCGACTTGGGGCGAACCGAAGAGTTGTTCCGCCATTTCCGGCAGGGCAACGCGCTGAAACGAGTGAACATCGTCTACCACGAAGCCGAAACGCTCGGGATGATGGAACGCATCCGATCGGTCTTCACGACCGAGCTGATTTCGCAACGGGCGCAGGCGGGCGACAGTTCGCCGGTGCCGGTCTTCGTAGTCGGCATGCCCCGGTCCGGCACGACGCTGGTCGAGCAGATCATCGCTTCTCATCCAAAAGTATTCGGGGCGGGGGAGCGCCCCGAACTGCAACAGACGGCCATGAGCTTTGCCGAGGAGGTCAAAAATTCAGCCGCACTGTTCGACGTGCTGGCGTCCCTGCCGGACGAGCGGCTGCGGCAGCTCGGGGCGGATTATGTCCAGAGCATCAAGGAGCTGGCGCCGGAGGCCGACAGGATCGTCGACAAGATGCCCGGGAATTTTCTCTATGTCGGATTGATCGCCCTGAGTTTGCCGAATGCACGAGTTATTCATGTTCGCCGCGACCCCGTCGACACCTGCCTGTCCTGCTTCTGCACGCTGTTCAGCGGGCACCAGCCGTATGCGTACAACCTGGGCGAGCTTGGTCGGGTCCTACCGGGCCTATGCGGCGCTGATGGAGCACTGGCGGTCAGCGATCTCGCACCACCTGCTGCTCGAGGTGGACTACGAAAGTTTGGTGGACGACATCGAAGGCCAGGCGCGGCGAATGCTCGCGCATTGCGGCCTCACCTGGGACGAGCGGTGCCTGGATTTTCACAAGACCGAGCGTGCCGTCCAGACGGCGAGCAAGGTGCAAGTGCGCCAGCCCTTGTATCGAAGCTCGATCGGGCGTGCCCAAGCCTATGGGCCGATGCTCGTGCCGCTGATCCAGGCTCTCAGCCGGGAAGCATGAGACTGCCTGCTCCTGTGTCGGCCGGGACGGATCGGGGCGTCAGTATGGCCCGGGTCCGAACGGGCGAGGAGGCCCGAGGCCTTGGGGGTAAGCACCGTGCTACGGGCGCCGGGCGAAACTTGGCGCGACGGCTCGACTCGGCTACACGAGCGCGTATCGGGGCGCCGCACCGGGGCGCCGGGAGTGTCAAGACCGCGATGACCATTTTGCCCAAACCGCTCGCGCCTAAGCTAATGATCTCTAGGCCACTCGTGCTCAGACTGCTTGCGTATGTGGCCCCGGTGGCGATCCTGTTTCCCCTGGCAGCGTGCGGTAATTCCAAGTATCTCGCGGCGGACCAGTATAACGATCCGCGCTATCGCGGTCCGGGTTTCGGCCATCTCTCCGGAGACAACACGCTTTTCACCACCGCGCACAGCAATGGCGCCGGGCCGAACGATCAGGGCGGTGCGCTGGGCGTGAACGCCTATCTGTGGCGGGGCGCGCTGGACACGCTGTCCTTTATGCCGCTCGCGTCGGCCGATCCATTTGGAGGAGTTATTATCACCGACTGGTATCAGCCGCCCGGAGCCTCGGCCGAACGTTTCAAGGCAACCGCCTACATTCTGGGTCGCCAGTTGCGGGCGGACGGCGTCAGAGTGGCTATTTTTCGCCAGACGCTGGACGGCGGCCAGTGGGTCGACGCGCCGGTGTCGCCCTCCACCTCGGCCGAAATCGAAGACAAGGTATTGGCCCGGGCTCGCGAGCTGCGCGCCCAGTCGGCCGAGCGCTGACCATCGGCACTGGACGAGCCAGCGTCGGGCATCGACACTCGTGTTGAGCGAGGATGACCGGGAGCGCGCCGGCGAGCGAGTAGGGGAGCGCTCGGCCGAGCCTGGCCGTTACGATTTCCGCGCCGCGGAACGGCACTGGCAGCGTGTGTGGGAAGAGCAGCGCTGTTTCGAGGTGCCCGATGTGCCGCAACCGGATCAGCGGCCCTACTACGTGTTGGAGATGTTCCCCTATCCCAGCGGGAAAATCCACATGGGCCATGTGCGGAATTATACCCTCGGCGACGTGGTGGCGCGTTACCAGCGCGCGCGCGGTCACATGGTGCTGCATCCGATGGGCTGGGACGCGTTCGGTTTGCCTGCGGAAAACGCGGCGCGCGAGCGTGGCGTGCATCCGGCGGAGTGGACGCGGGCCAATATCGCCACCATGCGGGCGGAACTGCGGCGGATGGGGCTCTCGCTGGACTGGACCCGCGAGTTCGCCACCTGCGACCCGGATTATTATGGTCATCAGCAACGTCTGTTTCTGCACCTTATGCGGGCCGGTCTGGTCGACCGCCGCGAGGCCTGGGTCAACTGGGATCCGGTCGATGGCACGGTGCTGGCGAACGAGCAGGTGGTCGATGGGCGCGGCTGGCGTTCCGGAGCCCCGGTGGAGAAGCGCAGGCTGGCTCAGTGGTTTTTGCGCATTACACATTTTGCGCCGGAGCTGCTGGAGGCCTTGGACGGGCTGGACCGCTGGCCGGAGCGCGTGCGGGTCATGCAGGCGCAGTGGATCGGCCGCAGCGAAGGCGCGCGGCTGGCCTTCCGGCTGACGCCGCCGGTGAAGTCGCTGGCCGAAATCGAGGTGTATACGACCCGCCCCGACACGCTGTTCGGCATGTCCTTTCTGGCGCTGGCGCCGGAGCATCCGGTGGCCTCGGCGGTGGCCGCGGAAGACGAGCGGGCGGCCGCGTTCATTGCCGCGTGCCGCAGCCTTGGCACCAGCGAAGCCGCCATCGAGCAGGCCGAGAAAAGGGGTTTTGATACCGGGCTGCGGGTGGCGCATCCGTTCGAGCCGGAGCGGAGCTTTCCGGTGTGGATCGCGAATTTCGTGCTGATGGAGTACGGCACGGGGGCTGTTTTCGGCTGTCCCGCGCATGACCAGCGCGACTTGGAATTTGCCCGGCAATACGGATTGCCGGTGCGGCCGGTCGTGGCTCCGCCAGGGGCCGACCCTGAGTCGGTGGCGGTAGGCGAGACGGCCTATGACGGACCGGGCACGATCTGCCACTCGGGATTTTTGGACGGTCTGGACGTGGCGCGCGCAAAACGACGGGCGGTCGAGGAGCTGGAGCGACTCGGCAGCGGCCGGGCAGAAGTGAATTGGCGGCTGCGCGACTGGGGCGTGAGCCGACAGCGCTACTGGGGCTGTCCGGTGCCGGTAGTCCACTGCAAGGCGTGCGGGATCGTGCCGGTGCCCGAGGCGGACCTGCCGGTGCGCCTGCCCGAGGATGTCCGCTTCGACCGTCCCGGCAATGCGCTCGACCACCATCCGACCTGGAAGCATGTCGCCTGCCCGCGCTGCCGCGGGCCGGCACTGCGCGAAACGGACACGCTCGACACTTTTGTCGACAGTTCCTGGTATTTTGCCCGCTTCTGCAGCCCGCGCGCAGACGTTCCCGTGGAAAAGCGGGCCGCCTCCGCGTGGTTGCCGGTCGATCAATATGTCGGCGGCATCGAGCACGCGATTCTGCACCTGCTTTATGCCCGCTTTTTCACCCGTGCCATGCACCGCTCCGAGTTGCTCCCCGTCGCAGAGCCGTTTGCGGGTCTGTTCACACAGGGAATGGTAACGCACGCGAGCTATCGCGGCGAGGACGGCCAGTGGCTCTATCCGGAGGAGGTCGTCGAAGGCCCGGGGGGAACGGCGGCGCGCGATACAGGCCGGCCCGTAACCGTGGGTCGGGTGGAAAAGATGTCGAAGAACAAACGCAACACGGTCGATCCGGGGCGGATCATCGAGCAGTACGGCGCCGATACCGCGCGGTG
Source organism: uncultured Pseudomonadota bacterium (assembly GCA_963822705.1). GTDB lineage: Bacteria > Pseudomonadota > Alphaproteobacteria > Acetobacterales > Acetobacteraceae > CAVRQM01. The sequence continues at coordinate 62,272 of CAWGIX010000010.1, read as the reverse complement.
GTTCATGCTATCGGACAGCCCGCCGGATCGCGACATGGAGTGGACCGAGGCGGGGGTCGCCGGCGCGCATCGTTTTGTGCAGCGGTTGTACCGGCTGGCTTATGCCCACGCTGCGCGCTCACCGGCGCCCGGGCCGGTGGAAGGGGGGCCTCAGGACGATAATCCGCTTCAGCGCCTGACCCATGCAACGATTGCGGCGGTGACCGAGGCGCTCGACGCGTTTGCTTTCAACGTAGCCGTGGCCCGCATTCACGAGCTGGCCAATGCAATCGCCGAGTCCGGCGCGAAGTCTTGTGGAGATCGGCTCCCCCGAAGGCGAGCGTGCGCGACGGACCGCATTGCTCACGCTTGCGGCGCTGATCGCGCCGATGATGCCGCATTTGGCCGAGGAGCTGCATGCTCTCTTATCGCCGCCGGGCGCGGCTCTGCTCGCGCAATCTGCGTGGCCCGAATTCGACCCCGAACGAGTTTACGTGCGCCGGGTGACGATCGCCATTCAGGTGCACGGCCGGCTTCGAGGGTCGATCGAAATGCCGGTCGAAGCCTCGGAAGCTGAGGTCGTGCGGGCGGCGAAGGCGGAGGAGAACGTTGCCCGGGCGCTGGCCGGAGCGTCGGTGGCTCGCCACGTCTACGTTCCGGGCCGGATTGTGAATTTCGTGTTGCGGAGGTGAGGCGTGGCGGACCTAGGCAACACCTGCTTTCGGGGTCGCCGCCGGCTACTGGGGATCGCTGCAGCGTTACTCGCCCTCGGGGGGTGCGGGTTCCGACCGATCTACGGCGATCAGGGCGGAGCCGGCCCGCGGCGCGGATTGGCGGCAATCACTGTGGACATCATCCCCGAACGCGCCGGGCAGCAGCTGCGCGAGGCGCTCCAAGAGCGATTCGAGCGGTTCGGGGCCGGTGTCGCGCGGCGATACGAGTTGCGGACGACGTTTGCGGTGAGCGACGACCCGATCGCGATTTAGCAGGAGAGCACTGTCACCCACATCCGTGTGACCGCCTACGCGCAGTATGCGCTGATCAGTCTAGATCCTTCGCGCAAGACGCTGACGAGCGGCTCTGCCCGGCGTGTGGACGGCTACGACGTAATCAACCAGCAGTTTTTTGCCGCTGATCTGGATCAGGAAGCAACGGTCGGTCGCCTGGCCGAGAACATCGCCGATCAGATCGCGCTCCAGCTCGGCCTGTTTTTCGACCATCAGAGGGCGGCATAGATGCGGTCAGACGGCCATAACCTCGCCTCTCTCTTGGCCCGCTTGTCGGGTTGGCGCGTGGTGTTGCTGCACGGGGGGGACGAGGGTCTCGTCCGGACACGCGCTCGGGAGTTGGCGCAACACGCGGCCGGAGATGCCGAGGATCCGTTCGCGGTAAGTGAGCATTCCGCGGATGAGCCGGAGGCCATCCGCGCCAGCCTTGCCTCGCCCGCACCGTTCGGAAAAGGACGCGTTGTGCGGGTGCGTGCGCCAACAGATCGGCTGACCACCACCGTGCAATGGGCGCTGGAACAGGGCGGATCGGCGCTGCTTCTGCTGCAGGCCGGCGTGCTCTCCTCGAAATCGCGTTTGCGCGACCTTGTCGAGAGCAGCGAGGCGGGGTGCAGCGTGTCCTGCGTCATACGCACCGACGGAATCGACAAAGCGTTGCGCCGGGTGTTCGAAAGCCTTGGCGTTCGGGCAGATCCCGCAGCGATGGATGCGCTGGTGCGGCACGTCCAGATCGAAGCCGAAGATCCTCAGCTACTGGGTCTGAGGGCGGCTCTGTTCGCTGGCCGAGACGGGACTCTCTCCGGGGAGGATGCATTGTGCTTGGGTGAGGGTTTTGCGGGCGGTGCACTTGAGGCAGGATTTTCGTCTGGGCTCGCCGGCCATGCCGGGGTGCTGGACGGGGCCGTGACGCAGGCGATTGCGGAGGGTGTTGCCGCAGTGGCAGTGCTTAGACGGGCGCTGCGTCAAATGCAGAGAGTGCGCTCCGCTCCGGCTCATGGGGCCCGTGACCGCTTCGGCCGGGGCAGTGCGCGAAGGCTGGACCCCTGCTCGCCTCGATACGGCTGCGGCCGCCCTATATCGTACCGAACGGCTTTGCAAGTCGACCGGCTATCCCGCCAACTGTACTCTGTCGGGAAGCGGTCCTGCATTTGGCAGTGCCGGCTGAGCGGCTCATCCGCCGCTGAGCAGGGCGACTAGTGCATCGAGCTGGTCCAGCGAGCGGTAGTGCAGGATTACCCGTCCGGTGCCCCGGCGGTCGGAGATGACGACCTTGAGGCCTAATTTTTGCTCCAGATCTTGCTGCAAAGCTGCAAGGTCAGGATCGACCAGGCGCTCCGAAGACTTGCTGCGCTCCGCGTCGGTCGAGAGGTTGGCGAGGCCTTCGGTGTCGCGCACGCTCAGTCCCCGATCAATGACGCGGCGCGCGGCCGCGACCGGATCGGGATGGGTCAGCAACGCACGCGCGTGGCCCGCCGAAATCCGACCCGCCCGTAGATGGTCAATCACCGGTGCCGGCAAGTTAAGTAAGCGGAGCGTGTTCGCGACGTGGCTGCGGGATTTGCCGAGCGCGAGGGCGAGGCTTTCAGCGCTGAAGGCGAACTGTTCGATCATGTGCCGAAAGCCCTCGGCTTCGTCGAGCGGCCCGAGATCCTGGCGCTGTAGGTTCTCCACCAGGGTGGCGAGCGACGCCTCTTGGTCGGCCAACGAGACCACGAGGCAGGGCACCCGGTCGAGACCAGCCTCCCGCGCGGCGCGCCAGCGGCGTTCTCCGGCGATAATCTGCAGCCGGCCGGCCGTTCCGGCGATCTCGCGAACCAGCAGGGGCTGCAAGACTCCGCGCTGACGAATGGATTCCGCCAATTCCCGCAGCGATGCGGGGTCCACGGCGGCCCGCGGTTGATGTGGGTTGGCCTCCAGGTCCACGGTCGCGACCATCCGCAGGGTCGAGGGCAGGCGATCTACGCCTTGTGCTGTCTGGCCCAGAAGCGTTGCCAGCCCCCGGCCGAGACGCGGCGAGGCCTCACGCATGCTGAGGCCCCATTGCGAGACGTTCGAGCATCTCGTCGGCCAAGCGTTCGTAGGCGAGCGCGCCGGGGGACCGGGCGTCGTACAGGGAGATCGGAACACCGTGGCTTGGTGCTTCGGAGAGCTTGATGTTTCGGGGAATGACCGTTTGCAGGACCAGGTCACCGAAGAAGCTCCTCACATCCGCGGCAACGAGTTCTGAGAGATTGTTCCGGCGGTCGAACATGGTCAGCACGATTCCGGTTATGCGAAGGCTCGAGTTATAGGACTCTCGGTACAGCATCCACGCTGCGCTTTAGGTGGGCCAATCCCTCCAGGGCAAAAAACTCGCATTGCAGCGGTATTAGAAGCGCTGTTGCGGCAGCGAGAGCGTTGATCGTCAACAGGCCGAACGATGGGGGGCAGTCGATCACAATGAGGTCGGGTGGTGCTGGCAGGCTGGTCAGGGCGCGCCGGAGGCGGAAGGCGCGGCCGGGATCGTCGGCCAGCTCCACTTCGATGCCAGCCAAATCCATGGATGCGGGAATGACCGACAAGTCGCGCACTGGGCAGGAAATGGGCTGAACGCCCTTTTGGATTTCTGGCCCCAACAGGTGGTAGCTGCTGCTATCGCCGCCGGTCGGAGTCAACGCCGAGGTGGGTCGAGGCGTTGCCCTGGGCATCCAGGTCCACAAGCAGGACGCGGGACGCCCGGGCGGCGAAACTGGCGGCGAGATTGACGGCGGTCGTGGTCTTGCCCACGCCGCCTTTCTGGTTCGCTATTGCCAAGCACACCACCATGACCGTCCAGCAGCATGGAAACGGATTCGCGTCGAGTGCGCAGTGCCCCTCACCGCGGCCGGAGGTTTGCCACACGCAGGATCGTGGCTTCCGAGTTGGTCACGCTGGGAAAATGCTCTACCTCAAACTGCCACGCCCGAGCGCTCTCCTTGAGTTCTGCGGCTATGGAGGCCCCCTTTGGGAATAGGCATGTTCCGTCTTGATGCAGGTGGGGGAAGGCCATCTCTAGCAGGCGCGGCAGCGGAGCCACCGCGCGGGCGGTTATGAGGTCCACTCGAGTATCGAGATACTTCAGGCGGCTAGCGGCGACCTTGACTGTGGTGCCGGTGATTCGCGCCGCCTCCAGCAGGAAAGCGGCTTTGCGTCTATTGGACTCGACCAGGGTGAACTCAAGGTCAGTGGCGATGGCAAGAACCAAGCCCGGTAATCCGCCACCGCTCCCGATATCCAAGGCGGTATGGGCTCGCGCAGGTATGAGAGATAGCAGTTGCAAGGAGTCCGAAACGTGACGGTCCCAAAATTAGCACGCGTTCGTTCCGGCAAAAAGACTGAGACACCCGTTCCACCGCATGGCCAGCTGCGCAAAATCTTGAAGTCGGCTTATTGTTTCACGTGAAACGGGACGGCTAGCCATCTTCCCGGCTAATAGATTCAGGACGTCCATCAGGCGGCCCTCTCCTGAAGCCTACGCGCAGACACGCCGCGGGTACGGTCAAGGACTTTATCTCGAAGGCTAGGCGCGGCAATTCGGCCTCTCCGAAGCCGGCGCTTAGACCATCGCCGCACCCACGCCCTGCAACCTCATCTACGATGGCCGCTCCTCGTGTGCTTGCTCAAAACCTGACACTCCAATCTCTGGCGGCTTCGCTCGCCTCCCCAGGAAGACACCTCCCACGTGGGGCGGGCGCGGCAGGCGCCGGCGCTGAGTTGCTCTGGCCAAAGCTAGAGGTCGAAAACAGGTGACCCGAGCGCCATTTCAGATACGAGGGATCCGCTGGAGCACGCCTCGAGCGGCGCTGAGCCCCCCGACAGGGCCGAGACGCCTTTAACGTGGGATCGTGGCGGGCCCCGCCGTGGGGCGAACCGAGCGCGCAGCAAGCGGAGCATCAGTAGTGTAACTCACCGCTTCCCGCTCCGACCTAATTTGCGCAATCGCCGCGACATATTTCCCGGATCGTCTCCACCCCGCTCGGGTAAAACCCTGAGATCAATGCCGACGCGGAGGGTCGAACTCCGGACCTGCTGATTACGAATTCAGCTGCTCTACCACTGAGCTACGTCGGCATGGGGCAGCGGGCAGAGTGCGGACGCGGTATAACCTCCGCCATGAACACCCGCAACAACCGCCAATCCCGCCTGCGGCTGCGGAACGCGCTGGCAGAGCTGGCGTTGGGCCGCCTGATGCAACCGACCCGGTTCCCGGCTGCGGATGCCGACCCCGAGCCGTTGGCAACCTCGGCTGAGCTGCGGGAGTGCCCGCATTGCGGCTTGTTCCAGCGTGTCCCACCGCTTACGCAGGGAACCGTTGCCCGCTGCCCGCGCTGCCGAGCGGTGCTGCGGCGCCGTCGCGTGGCACCGCTCACGCGGCCTCTGGCCATGGCCGTCGCCGGCCTGCTCTTGCTGGCAGTGGCGGCCCAGCAGCCGCTGCTCGGCCTGGACGTGTATGGACTCACCCGGCAGGCTACTCTGCTCACCGGTCCCGTCGAGCTTCAAGTTCGGGGCATGACGGCGCTGGCCGCAGTCATCCTGGCCACCACGCTGGTCGCGCCGGCGCTACGGCTCCTGGCCATGGGGTGGGTGCTGGGTGGCCTGCGCCTCGCCCGCCCGCCGGCTCATCTCGTACTGGTGTTCCGCTGGGTCGAATGGCTGCGCCCCTGGTCCATGGTCGAGGTATATCTGCTGGGCGTGTTCGTGGCCTACAGCAAGCTCGGCGCCTTGGCGCAGGTGCAGGTCGGGCCGGCCTGCTACGCCATGGGCGCGCTGATGCTGACCACGGCCGCGGCCGACGCCGCACTCGACCCCGAGGCGGTCTGGGAGGCGATGCCGCGACCCGGCAAGGCGCCGCGACCGAAATCCGGGCCGGCCGGCGTGCATGATCCGATCGGCTGCGATACCTGCGGCCAGGTCAGCCGCGGCGAGGCAACCTGCCCGCGCTGCGGTGCGGCCCTGCGTCGGCGCAAGCCCGACAGCCTCAGCCGCACCTGGGCCTTGGTCGCGGCCAGCGTGCTGCTCTACCTCCCTGCCAACACCCTGCCTGTGCTGACCTATATCCGCCTCGGTCGCGGCGAACCCTCGACCATACTGGGCGGCGTCCGCCAGCTCATCGAGGCGCGGATGTGGCCGCTCGCAGCGCTGGTGTTCTTCGCCAGCATTACCGTGCCGGTGCTGAAGGTGGCGAGCCTGACACTGATGCTGGTGGCCACGCACCGCCGCTCGCGTTGGCGGCTTCGGGAGCGCACGCGGCTGTATCGTATCGTCGATTTCGTCGGCCGCTGGTCGATGATCGACGTGTTCATGATCTCGATCCTGACCGCCCTGGTGCGCCTGGGCCTGATCGCCACGGTCTACCCGGGAACGGGCGTGCTGGCGTTCTGCGCAGTGGTGGTTCTGACCATGCTCGCCGCCGCCTGCTTCGACCCACGCCTCATGTGGGACGCCGCGTCCCAGCCCACGGGCGCGGGAGCGGTGCGGAGCGAAGCCGGATGAGCGACCAGCAGCCGACTCCCGAGCCGAACGCAGAGGGCGGAATCCCCGAAGCCGACATCCAGCGGCGCGGCCGCCGCCCGTTCCAGCTGGTCTGGCTGATCCCGATCATAGCGGCGATTGCGGCCGGCTGGCTCGTCTGGAACACCTATACCGGCGAAGGGCCGCACATAGTCGTCAGCTTCAATGGCGGAGAGGGCATCACCCCGGGCCAGACCCAGGTGCGGTACAAGGCGGTGCCGCTTGGCACGGTCCGCAGCATGAGGCTGTCGCCCGACCGCCGCGTGGTCGATGTCCGCGTGGACATGACCTCCGAGGCGACGAGAATGCTGACCCCGAATGCTCGCTTCTGGGTGGTTCGGCCGCGGCTGACGGCTGGCGCCATCTCCGGACTCGAAACAGTGCTGTCGGGCGCCTACATCGCCATGGACCCCGGGCCTCCGTCCGATGCCAGGCAGACCCGGTTCACCGGCCTGGAAGAACCGCCGGCGGTGCGGTACGGCGAGCCCGGCACGGCGTTCGTGTTGACCGCGGATCGAATCGGATCGCTCGGCGCCGGAGCACCGGTTTTCTATCGCGACATCGTCGTCGGCGAGGTGCTGAACTACGATCTCGGGCCGAACGGCAATGGTGTGAGCATCCACGTCTTCGTGGGCGCGCCGTTCGACAAATACGTCCATCCGGCCACGCATTTCTGGAACGCGTCGGGCGTTATCCTGAACGTCGGAGCACAGGGCGTGCAACTGCGGCTGGCCAGCCTGCAGGCGGCCTTATCCGGCGGCATCGCGTTCGACACCGCCGACGCGGAAGCCCAAGGCGCACCGCCCAGCCCGGCGGATACCATCTTCCCTCTGTACAACGACGAGGCTGCCGCGCGCGCGGCGGGGTTCACGCGACGGGTGAGGATGGTGGTGTATTTCGAGGGCTCGGTGCGCGGTCTCGCGGTCGGGGCCCCGGTGGAGTTGGACGGAATTCAGATCGGCAGCGTGACCGACGTGAAACTGCGGGTCGATCCGCGCGGAGTCGAGTTGCCCCGCGTGGCCGTGCACATCGAGGTGCAGCCGGAGCGCTTCCTGCCGCCAGGGCAGGCGCACGTCGAGGATGCGCCGCGCGTGGCATCCGACCTGGTCAGCCACGGTCTGCGGGCGGAACTGGCGACCGCCAACCTTCTGACCGGGCAGATGCTGGTCTCGTTTGATTTCATTCCCGATGCGATGCCCATCGAGGTCCGGCAGGAGGACGGTGAGCTGGTCATTCCCGGGATTTCCGGCGGTCTCAACAGTCTCACCGCCAATCTGGGTCGGATCGCGGCAAAACTCGAGGCTCTGCCGCTCGATCAGGTGATCCGCAATCTGAGCGAGTCGCTGCGTGGCATCTCGGCATTGGTGAACGGCCCCGAAATCCGCCAGACATTGCAGGCAGTGAGCGGCGCCGCACGGCAACTGCCGTCGGTGGCGCAGCATGCGGACGCGGCGCTGGCCAGCGCCGACCGGCTGGTGGGCTCCGCCACTGCAGGCTACGGGGAGGGATCGCAGTTCCGCCGCGACATCACACGGCTGCTGGACCAGTTCAGCGATACCGCGCGCTCCATCCGCTTGTTCGCCGACTATCTGGACGCGCATCCCGAGGCGTTGATCCGCGGTCGTGCCGGACAAGCGGTCGAGCGATGAGGGTCCGGTTCTGGCTGCCTGCGCTGCTGATCGCAGCGTCCTGCTCGTCGCCGAACCCCCAATTCTATGTTTTGGCCGCGGTCCCGGGCACGCCGCAGCCGATCGGAGCGCGCAGCATAGAACTCCGCCGCGTGGCGGTGCCGGGATACCTGGATCGATCGGAAATCGTGCACTCCACCGCGGATTACCGGGTCCAGGTGAGCGACCGCGAGCGGTGGGGCGAACCGGTGGCCGACATGGTGGACCGCGTTTTTACCGAGGATCTGGTGCAACGCTTGCCCGGTGCCTCGGTGTTTTCGGAGAGCGGCGCCATCTCCACCCGTCCGGATCTGGTGGTCGAAGTGGATCTGCAGCGGCTCGACGCCGGTGCGGGCGGAAATGTCGTGCTGCTGGCGCAGGTCGCGGTGCGGCGCGAGGGCGGCGGCCAGCCGGCGCGTGCGCAGACGGTGCGGCTGGAGGCGACCCCCGCATCCGCCTCGACGCGCGACCTGGTGGCAACCGAGAGTGCCTTGTTGGGCCAACTGGCGGATCGCGTCGCCGGCCGGCTCGAACTTCCCCCGGGGTCGTGAAGCGGCACGCTGTCAGCGAACGATCGCGAGACGATGTCGACTGCGCGGTGGATAGTGGGTCAGTTTGAACGAACAGTAGAATTTGGTCCTAACCGGTTCGCCTGCATCACTTGGTCTGGAGATGCAGGCTGAGCCTGTCCGGTCAGGAGGGATTGCCGGACTTCTCTGCGGTCTTTTGCCAGGCGGCCCCGAACTCCACCGTCGTCGGTGATGACCCGGAAATCGGGAGCCTTGTCGTTGGTCTTCTCGAGCGGCATGAAACGGCCTTGGCCTTGAGCCCGAGTGACTTGATCGTGCCTTGGTAGCCCGCATCCTTCTTCGTGAAGGCTCCGATGGTATACATGATGATCGTCCTTTTCGCTGTTTGGGAGACCGCCCGTTGCGGCCTCGACAGCGAATTCGTCCATCACCGCCGGCCGATCCGGATCAACACCCCCAAAGGGGGCTTGGGAATTTTGGAGCGCAGCGCTCGCGATGGAATACCGCGTGCGGCAGGGGAAATTTCTGTTGAACCGGATCGGTCGGCAAGGATGAAGCGAGGGTGACAGGTTCGCGTTGTCCGAGGCTGCAATGTCATGAGCGGTCTCCTGCGAAAGGATCATCGTTGCCGGCAGCGGCTCAACGAAAGTGCGGGCGCTCTGAGTATGATCCACGCAGCATGGCGCTAAGCTTTTTGCCGGTCGAGAAGAGCAGCGCGGAAAGGCGAGAACGGAAAAGCGCGCGCGTGGAGGAGGGGTCCCTCAGACCGCGTGCCGGCAACGGCTCTTGGAGACGTTTGGAGGTCTCGGATGAGCGGCGCGAGGGCTAACGCTGGGGATGGCGCTTCCGCGTTGGGGCTCGCTGTGCGTGCGGAGCGCAGGCCGGTTCCTGCGCCGGCTGGGTGGCTTTCCGAGGCGATGGTGACAGCCTTGTGCCGCCACCCGCAATTTCCGACATCGGTCTGCCGCCTCGTCGAGGAATTGACGGTGGGATATGTCGGCAATCGCCTGATGAATCAGGTGCTCTCTGACCGCGGGCGGGTGATGCTGGGCCTGCTCGTCTCCTATCTGGACGCGCAATCGTCGTCGCTGGCCGGCACCGGCGCCACGCTCGGCTCGGTTCAGGCAATGTGCCGAATCACTGATCTCTGCAGCCCCGGTCGTGCTGCCGCCATGATAGCGGCAATGCGCTTCGCCGGTTATGTCGTCGCTGAACCGGCCGGAGGACGCCGCACCCGCCTGGTGCCCACCGAGAAACTGGGCGCTGAGCATCGGCGGCGATGGCGTCTGCATTACGAGGCGATGGTCCATGTCCTGCCGCGCGCCGCCCGCGTGCTGCGACGTCTCGATAGCAAACCATTTCTTGATACCCTCCTGGTAGAGATGGGCCGGCAATACCTCGGCGGCTTCCGTCTACTGGATTACGCGCCAGGCCTGAGCCGGATTGCGGAAAGCAATGCCGGCCTGCTCACGATATCCGGCCTGGTGGCCCCCTCTGTGGAGATGGGGGAGAAGGCCGTTTCGATTCCCGTCTCCATCTCAGCCTTGTCGCGCCGATTCTCGGTCGCCCGCAGCCATGTGCGCAAAGTGCTGCGGCTGGCGGAACGGGCGGGCCTGCTTGCACCGGCGGACGATGGCGCAAGCGTCATCGCCTTGCCGGCCTTGCGAGATTCCGTGCTCCGGTTCTTCGCCGCCCTGTTCCTGTTGCTGGACCATTGCGGCGCCGTCGCATGGGAAGCCGCCGACACGGCTGGCTCCTCGTCCTGCGACGAGGAGCCGGCCTGCTGCTTCACTGCCCACGGATGACCGGAGGTGGAACGTAGGTATTGTTCTCAACCGAAGTGTTGGGCTCCGGCCCATAGAAGCGCAGCATAAGGTTGAATGCCGTCGGGGGGACCGGTAGATAGTTGGCACGGGAAACGCCAAGCGGCTGGCTGGTCGCCATGATGACGGTGAGCGATCCGTCGCGGTTATAGTGCAGGTTCGGGGTGTAGCTGGCAACGCGATACTTGCTAAATTCGTTCGGCACGAGTTCGATCGCGTCCGGCGTATAGGCAGTGATCGACCAGAAGCGCTGCACGGGCGGGATGCTGCCGCGCGGGAAGGTGATGCTGTAGCTCGTCAGGTGCTGGCCATTGAGCGGCTGTCCGGTGCTGTCGGCGAACACATGATAATAGGCGGCAGCGCCGATGTTATTGCCGTATTGCAGGTACTCGGTGATGCTGGCGCGATCGAGCACGTTCGCGCCCCAGGCGCCGATATCGGTGAAATGGATCCAGTTGGCCGCGTCCACATGCTGCAGATAGTTGGATACCAGCATCTGATGCGCTGAGCGGGCGCCGGCGGCCAGGCTCGCGTCGGATGTGCCGGCAGCAAGCAGCGCATCGAACTGCGCCGCGAGCGCCTTCTCCTCGCTCGTCATCGGCGGCGTGGGATTCGAATCCACCGCGGCCTCCAGCAGCCGGAGGAAGTTCATCGGGTCACGCGCGATGAGGCCGTCGGCAATACCCTTGAACGGGAAGGCGAAGATGAGTTGCGGTACGATCTCCGTCACTCCCCCGTCCGGGTCATTTGCGTAGCCGGTGGCGGATTGCAGTTTCAGCGACCGGCGGAAGGATTCGGCAGCCGCAACTTGGTTCGCCCCCGTACTGGAATATTTATCTGCCCGGAAGATGATGACCGGATAGCTGTCGGAGACATGGATCGGCGTAGCGCCCGCCGGCACATGGGTCGTGGTGCTGGACGGCCCGATCAGGGCATAGACTCCCGGCGTCTTTGTGAGTTCCAGTGCTCAGCACCTTGCCGTAGCGGTCAAGCACCAGGATGGAATAGCTCGCATCGGTCGAGGGAAGCGTCAGGACCGCCGCGTCGGTCGCCAAATTGAGAAAGGAGCTGGCGTAGAGAGTGTCGACGTTGATCGCGACTACGGTTTTGTAGAGCGGCGAAACTCGGATCGGCCCGACCAGCTGGTCCGGGGTGGACCGGATGGACTGGTAGTAAGTGAACCAGAGCGGATAGAAGGTCGTGACATACGAAACCGCCGTGGCGTAGGCGGGATCCGAACTCTGCTGTGCCTGCGGAGCGGCGGCGCTGCTTGGAGAAGCCGTCTGGCCACTCGCGACAGGCGCGGCCCCCGCCAGGGCGACCGCCGCGAGAAGACAGGCCAGTCGTGGCCGCCGCAGCTGATGGCAGGATCGTGCGTTGGTGTGATGCGAAGAGAGGTCGGCGTTCATGGCGCGCTGCTCCAGTGAGGGGCGCGCTCCTTGCCGCCAACCTCGTCGGTCGGGCAGTGGCTTTTTTTGGTTATTCCTTTTCCGCGCCTTGCCTCCCATTGCCCGAATGGGTGACCTTCCAAGTCCCGCTTAGTCGATCTTCCGAAGGCCAACTTGCTCGCCCTGCTGCACTTTCGGAACAATGCCAGTGAGGCTGCCCGACCCCTGGCAAGAAGCTCCTTGACCTGGCCGATGGCTTATGTTAGCATGGCTAACGATGTTGATCTACCCGCCCCCGTTGCCGCCCAACCCCACCATCTCGGACCGCTTTGCCCAGATGATCGTGGGGATGAGCATCGCGGTGGGGGCGAAGATGCCTCGGGACCAGTCTCGGGCGCCGGTGCTGATCCTGCTCTGGTGGCGGCTGCAACGCCTCAAGGCCCGGTTCCTGGCCCTGGCGGCCCGGGCCCGGGCGGGTCCGCTGCCGCCGCCCCGCACGCGCCAGCCCGGAACCAGGCCCCGCCCCGGACCTGGGCCCGGACCTGGGCCCCTACCTGGGCCCGCACCTGGGCCCCTACCTGAACCCGGACCAGAACACCGCAAGCCGCAGCAGCGGCTGCCGCACAAGCTGGGCTGGCTGGTGGCGATGCTGGGCTGGGAGGTGAACCTCAGCAACCTGCTGCAGAAACTTCTGGCCGATCCGGAGATGCAGCAGTTGCTCCGCAACGCCCCGCAGGCCGGGCGGCTGCTGCGGCCGCTGTGCCGGATGCTGGGAGTGCAACCCGACCCCAAGATCCTGCCCCCGCCGCCGCCCCGTCCGCCCCGGGTCAGGCCGGCTCCTCCCGACTTGGGGAAGATCGGGCCGGACCCTCCCGCACCGGTCCCGACCGAGCCGGCCGAAAAGCCGATGCGCAAGCGTCCGCTCCGCACCGAGGCGCGCAAGCGCAAGCCGAAGTGGACCTACCCCGGCACGGAGTGGAGGAAGTGGGGCGGTTTCTGGTTCCCCGAGCCGATCCGAAAACCTACCTGACTGGGCCGCCTGCCCACGCACGCCCATATTGTTTCGTATACGATACATCAGGGCACGCATGGCCGCCTGCTAGGTTACCTGTGGTGGTCCGCTCGTCACGCCGTGGTATGGCAAATTGAGGGAAGCCAGATGACGTTCGAGGAATTCCGTTCCAGCCTGTCTGAGGCCGCACCGCCGCAAGGCCTGGAGCTGGCCCTGCAAGCGCTCTGGTGGGCTGGCAAGGGCGACTGGGACCGCGCACATGCCTGCGTTCAGCAGCGTGAGGGAGAGCCGGAGTGCGACCTGGTGCATGCTCATCTGCACCGGCAAGAGGGCGACGTGGGGAATGCCGGCTACTGGTATCGACGAGCCGGCCAGCCGATGCCGACCACCCCGCCGGAACAGGAGTGGGCGGCCGTGGCAACACGGTTTCTTTCGCGGCCAGGATAGCGCAGGCGAACCAGGCCGTCTTCCGCGCCGCGGCGGAGGCCGGTCAGGCCAGAAGCGCCGCAAGCTCGGCGATCGTCGCGTGCTCAACACTAGCGGGCGTGCGCTCAACCAGGGCGAAAGTCTCGCGAAACCCGGAACCGCACGCCAATGCCACCACCTCCGCTCCCGGCACGATGACTCCGTCCTGGAGCAGCCGGTTCAGCGCCGGCGCGACCACGCCGCTGGAGGGTTCCAGGTACAGACCATCCGCCGCGGCGATCGCGTAGGTTCCCGCAATCGCCGCCTCGTCGCTGACCGCGACCACGGTGCCCCGCGACTCGCGGATGGCAGCCAGGGCCTCCAGCCCATCCGGCGGATGCGCGTGCGACAGTTTGGTCAGCACGGTCGGCACGTCGTCGCTGTAGGACAGTGCTGCAAACGCCCTCTCGTCGCCCACGCCGCCGGCCAGCCCCGCTCGCAGTGCGTCATACGCTTGCGGCACGATGGCCACGAGCCGCGGCAGCCTCGTCGCCCGCCCGTCCGCGCGCGCCTCCAAGAACCCGCGCCAGAGCCCGGCAATGGTGCCGCCGCCGCCGGTCGGTGCCAGCACCCACTCCGGGGCCTCGCCGGCCTGGTCCACGATCTCCAGGGCGATGGTTTTCGCGGCCTCCGCCTGCACAGGGTTCGAGGCCCTGGTGGTCGAGGCGACATAGATGCCGCGGTACCCCGCCATCGCCTGCGCCGCCGCGATCACCGCATCGATGCCGCCCGCAACCTCGATCAATCGGGACCCGTAGGCGGCGAGCGGCTGGATGCGCGCACGCGGCGCGCCGGCCGGGATCAGGGTGACGCTCGGCAATCCCGCCCGCGCGGCGTAGGCAGCGTTGGCCAGCCCGGTGCTTCCCGCCGAAACCACCAGCGACAGACGGGCGCCGATTGCCTTGGCGTGGGTTAGGGCAAGAGCAAGCGCGCGGTCCTTGTGCGAGCCGGTGGGATTGCGCGTCTCGTCCTTCCACGCCAGGCGCACGGGCTCTGGCAGCCGGCTCGGCAGCAGCGGCGTACCGCCCTCGTCCAGCGTGACCCGTTCCTCGGGCCGGGCCACCGGCAGCCGGCGCCAATAGCGCCACATGGTGCCGTCGAACCGGGCGTCCGGAACTATCGGTGCCCCCTCGTAGCGGAACTCCAGAGGACCGCCGCATCCGGCGCAGGCGATCGCTCCCGCCTCGTGCTGCCTGAGGTCGCAGAAGCGGCAATAGGCGGCGTAGTGCACCCCGTTTCAACCCTTCCCTGGCTGACCGGCTTGACAGCGCGCCGGCGCGCCCGGGTCATATCTGGTTGTCAGACATTGAGCAATGATGCACCAAGCGACCGCCACGCTGGTTCCGCTGGCGCGCAGCACCAGTGCGCAGACCGTGGCGCGCCAGCTTCTGGACCTGCTGCGCCGCGGCGTCTGGCAAACCGGTGATCAGTTGCCGACGGAGAAGGAATTATGCGACCGACTGGCTGTCGGCCGGTCCACGGTGCGCGAGGCGCTGCAAATCCTGGCCACGTTGAACGTGGTGCAGGCGATGCCCGGCCAGGGGACCTTCATCAAGGCGCCCACCCCTGCCGACGTGCTGCGCGCGGACCTGATCGGTTTTCTGATCGGCAAGCCATTTGCGCTCGAACTGCTGGAGGCGCGCGAGATGATCGAGCCGCCGTCTGTGCGCCTTGCCTGCCGGCGCGGCAGGCCGGCCGATTTCGCCGCCGTGGACGCGCTGATGCAGGCGCACGAGGCTGCGCACCACGCCGGGCGGCCGGTGAGCGAGCACGCGGCGCGCTTTCATGTGCTGCTGGCCGAGGCATCGCACAACCGCGTGGCGGTGATGTTCATGACCTCCATTCTGGAACTGCTGATGCGGCGCGGCCGGCGTTTCGATCACATTCCGGACTACCAGGCGCGCGAAATCGCCGACCATCGCGCCTTGCTGGCGGTCGTCCGCAGCGGCGACGCCGACCGGGCCGAGGCGATGATGCGGGCGCACATCGTCGACAGTGCCGCTACATTCGATCTGGAGCAGCGCCGGCTCCGCCGCCGTCACCGCAAAAATCTCGCAACAGGAGACCGAACGCATGACGATTTTGCATCGCTTCCGCGCCGGCGTGGGTCTGGCGGCCGTACTCGCGGTCGGCGTGCCGTTTGCGGCGCAATCCGCTGAGCTGACATTTTCCGTCATGGAGAGCGGCACCTATAACAAGGCCGCCGAGGATCTGGCGCCGCAGTTCAAGGCGCAGACCGCGGCGAACCTGAAAGTGGTCGCTTTTCCCTGGGCGGTGCTGCGGCAGAACAATACCACGGACCTGCTGACCGGTGCGGACCAATACCAGGTGATGAGCGGCGGCTATTACCTGGCCGACGTTTACAACTATTTCGCGCCGCTGACCGAGTTCATCAACAAGGACGACTATGCCAAGGGCATGATTCCCGGCCTGATGCAGCCTGGTCGTTCCGAGTGGAATGACGGCCAGCAGATCGGCATTCCGTACGGCATCGACTCCTATGGCCTGCTGGTCAACAACGACGTCTTGCAGAAAGCCGGCGTGCAGCCGCAGTTCAAGGATTGGGACGCGGTGCTCGCCGCCTGCGCAAAAATCGCCGCCGCGGCGCCGGACGTGGCCTGCCTGGATCACTCGACCGGCAATCCGGAGCAGATCGGCGCCTTTTTCTTCAGCGCCTATGACGGTCCGTTCGTGACCAAGGACGGACACTATGCGCTGGACACCGGCAAGGCGGTCGCCGCCGCGTCGCTGCTGCCGAAACTGTGGAAGTACCTGCCCAGGAACGGGGCCGCGCTCAGCTTCGATGAAGCGGGTGCGCTGTTCCGGGACGGACACGCGGCGCTGCTGGTCGATTGGCCCAGCTTCGTCTCAAAATCCCTCGACGCCGAGGGCAGCGCGGTGCGCGGAAAATGGTCACAGGTCGCCTTTCCCGGCCCGGGCTTCCCGTGGCTGAGCATGTGGCAGCTCTTTGTTCCGAAGGCCGATCCGAACAAGCAGTTGGCGTGGGACTGGATCAAGATTTTCGCCGGGCCGGCCAACGCGAAAGCGAATTACGTCAAGTACAACATCGGTTCGGTGTGGCTGGCGGTCTATGACGATCCGGAGCTGAAATCGCAGCACGCGCACCAATGGCCGGCGCAGGTCCCTGATTTCTCCCGCGCCAAGAATCCGCCGCTGTCCGGCGAGTTGCAGGATTTTCTCACCAACACGCTGCAGGATGTCGCCAACGGCCGCGTGGCGCCCGAGAAGGCCATTGCCGATGTGAACGCCAAATGGGCCACGCTGCCGATCCCGCCGGCGTTGCTGGGCGCCGCCAAAGGATCGGGGCTGGTCGCCCAGTAAGCGGCGCCGATGTGGGCAACCGTCGAGCGGGCGGAGCGTGCCCTGGGCGAGCGGGGCACGCTGCTACTGTTCCTGTTTCCGGCTGTGCTCGTGCTGGTCTGCGCCCAAATCTACCCGCTCGGCTATTCCGCCTGGGTGTCGCTCGTGGACTGGAGCCTGGCGCGCAGCCCGGTGCCGGGCGGTTTCGTAGGGCTTGCCAACTATACCCGCGCGTTGGCGGACCCGGTGCTGCAGGGCTCGCTGCGTACCACGGTGACTCTCGCGCTGGCCAGCGTCGCCTTGCAGATGGTGCTGGGTTTTGCGCTAGCCTGGTTGACCGTCGGCGAGGCGTTGGCGCTGCGTCTTTCGCGAACCTTGCTGATCCTGCCGATGGTGATCGCGCCGATCGCCGTGGGCTCGATGTGGCGAATGATCCTCAGCGGCCGCGTCGGCGCGCTGAACCGGGCGCTGGCGCTGGTCGGTATCCAGGGACCGGACTGGCTGGGCGACCCGACACTCGCCGTCGCCTCGCTGGTGGCGATCGACGCCTGGGAATGGACCCCCTTCGTTACCGTGATCTATGTGGCGGCGCTGACCGCGCTGCCGCCCGAGCCGATCGATGCCGCAGCCATCGACGGCGCCACGCCGTGGCAGATTTTTCGCCACGTCATTTTTCCGATGCTGCTGCCGCTGACCTTGCTGATCCTCATGTTCCGCTTGATCGACGGCCTTTTGACCTTGGACGTGGTGTTCACCACCACGTTCGGCGGACCGGAATTCGCCACCCACACGCTGAGTTTCTGGATCTACGAACAAGGCCTGCGCTACTTCAACATCAGCTATGCCGCGGCGATGTCCTGGCTGCTGCTGTTCGGCTGCATGGCGGTAGCGTTCGGCCTGGTGCTGGTGCGCGCCCGCGCCGCGCGCTGGCAGACGGCATGAAGACGTTCCTGCGCACTGCGGCCATCGCGGCGGCGCTGTGCGGCGCACTGGCACCGTTCGTACTGCTGTTCCTGAACGGCTTCCGCCCCGCCGACGAGTTCTTGAGCAGCGAATCCGGCCTGATCCCGAGCCATTTGACGCTCGACCACTACCGGCAGGTGTTTGGGCCGGAGAACGATACCTGGCTCTATCTCGGCAATTCGCTGGTGGTCACGTCGGTCACCACGATCGTCGCAGTCGCGCTCGGCTGCCTGGCGGCCTATGCCTTGGCGCGGATAAGACTGCCGTTCCGGTTGTCGCGTGTGATCGGCCTCAGCTTCCTCGCAGTGCGCTTTTATCCCAAAGTCTCGATCGCCCTGCCGTATTTCTGTACTTATGCGAAGCCTGCACCTGCTGGACACCCGCACCGCCGTCATCATTGCGCATGTCAGCCTGACCCTGCCGTTCGTGGTCTGGCTCATGCTGTCCTTCTTCGAGGAATTTCCGCGCGAGTTGGAGCAATCCGCCATGATCGACGGCTGCGGCGTGGTGCGGCGGTTCTGGGCGATCGTGCTGCCGCTCACGGTCCCCGCCATCGCCACGGCGGCGATCCTCACCGCGTTCTTGTCCTGGAACGAATTCCTGATGGCGTCTGCAGTGGGGCCGGTGCATGCGAAAACGCTGCCGGTGCGCATAGCCAGTTTCATCACCGACAAGGGCATCCTGTGGGGCGACATGTCGGCGATGGGCACGGTGATCGTGGTGCCCGTGGTGCTGTTCGCGCTACTGACGCAGCGTTACCTCGTGCGCGGCCTGACCGCCGGCGCCGTCAAAGGATAAGCGTACATGACGCAAAAGCACCTGTTCCGGGAGATGACCTGGCCGGAGGTGAACGAGGCGGTAGCGCAGCGACGCGTGGTGCTGGTGCCGGTCGGCGCCATCGAGCAGCACGGGCCGCATCTGCCGATCGATGTCGACAACACCTTCGTCGAGCACATCTGTGACGAAACCGCCCGGCGGGCACCGGAGGCGATCGTCTCCGCCCCGGCAATCCATTACGGCTACAATGCTCACAACATGGATTTTCCGGGCACGATCGACATAAAGATGCAGCACTTCATGGATTATTGCGGGGATGTCGGCGAGAGCCTGGCGCACCAGGGTTTTCGGCGCATCATCTACGTCAATGGGCACGGCAGCAATGCGCCGCTATGCGATCTGGTGGCGCGGCGCGTCACCGTCACGACCGCCGCCATGGCGGCCAGCTCGAATCACTGGCAGATCGCCTGGGACGTTATTTCCGGGCTGCTGGAAGGCGGCCCATACGCCGCCGATCATGCCTGCGAGTGGGAAACCTCCGAATACCTGGCGTTGAAACCGGATCTGGTGCAGCGCGACAAAATCGCTGACGAGATCCCGGCGGAGCGCGGCGGCCCGCGCTGGCTGTATCCCGACCTGTCGTCCGCGCGCCCGGTGTTCTTCATGAACTGGTGGAGCAAGATGAATGATTCCGGCGTGGCGGGAACGCCGTCGAAAGCCACGGCGGAAAAGGGCCGGAAAATGCTGGAGACAACGATCGAGCGGCTGGTAGAAATCTGCCGCGAGTTCCGCGACCTGCCGGACGGAGCGCGGGTCGACCGTCGCGCCGCGGAAGCGCGGGCGTGACGGCAGACGGCTTCCCGATCGTCGATACCTTCGAGCCGCATTCGGTCGCGCCGGGCATGGTGGCGCGCATGGCGAAACGCTTTAGCTGGATGCCGGACGGAGCGGCGGCAACCTATCCGCTGATCGTCATAGCCGGCGCGCGGCCGGGCCCCACTGCGGCGCTGGTCGCCGGCATCCATGGCGACGAATACGAAGGTCCTGCGGCGCTGTGGCGGGTGCTCGCGGCGGTCACGCCGGAAAACCTGTGCGGCAGGCTGCTGGTGGTGCCGGTGGCGCATGGCGCGGCGTTTTCGGCCGGCACGCGCACCAGCCCGATCGACGGCGTGAACCTGGCGCGCATCTTTCCGGGCGACCCGGGCGGCACCACCACGCTGCGGTTGGCGCACGATCTCTTTGAAACGGTTGTTCGTCGAGCGGATTTTCTGGTCGACCTGCATTCCGGCGGCTCGCGGTTGGCCTTCGTGCAGGTGGCCGGTTTCTACCCGGTACAGGACGGGATCGACGCGGCGTTGGCCGAACAGTCGCTGCACCTCGCGCGTGGACTGCGCCTTCCCTGGCTGTGGCGCCTGCCCGGCCGAAGCGGCGTGCTGAGCTTCGAGGCCATGCGCGCGGGCGTCGCTGCGACCGGAGCCGAAGCTGGCGGGCGCGGCGGCTGCCTGGAGGCGGACGTCCACGCCTACGCGCAGGGAGTGCTGGGCGTGCTGTCGGATCGCGGCATGATCCAGAGTCGGTCCGGGCTGCCGGCGCCGCCCGCCCACGCGCATTGCCTGGACGGTGATTTTGCCCTGGCACCGGTATCCGGATTTTTGGAGCCGGCAGTTGGGCTGGGCGAGCGTGTGCAGGCGGGAAAATTGCTGGCGCGCATCCGCGCTCCGTCCGGTGCCGAGCTGAGCAGAATTGTTGCGGAAACGGACGCGGTGGTAATGGCCGAGCGGCACCTGCGCAGCATCGCTGCCGGTGAGTGGGCGACCTGTGCCGTGCGCGAACTCGCCCTATGAGCCAGCGGCTCGCCGGCAAGGCGGCGTTGGTGACTGGCGCCGCCGGCGGGATTGGCGCTGCCGTGGCAAAACTGTTCCGGGATCAGGGCGCGCAAGTGATGACGGCGGATATCGCCGCCCATCACGGCGACTCCCTGCTCTGCGACGTATCTCAGCGAGCGCAAGTCGATGCGGCGATCGATGCCGTGGTCGCCCGCCTCGGCAGGTTGGACATTGTGGTGCATGCGGCGGCCCTCCTGGGGGGCACCGGGAATTTCTTGGATGTCAGTCCGCACGACTGGCAGCGCTACATGGATGTAAATCTCGGCGGTACGTTTCACGTTTGCCAGGCTGCGGCCAAGATCATGGCCCGATCGGGTGGCGGCAGCATCGTTGCAGTCGGGTCGGTGAACAGCCTTGCCGCCGAGCCCGTAGCCGCAGCCTACGTTGCCAGCAAGCACGGAGTGCTGGGGCTCGTGCGGTCCATGGCGGTCGACTTGGCCGCCGCGTCGATCCGGGTGAACATGGTCGCACCCGGCCCGATCACGGTCACCCGCAATGCCGACCTGTTCAACTCGCCCAAGCTGCGCGCCATGTTCAGCCATGCCGTGCCGATGCGCCGTCCCGGCACGCCTGTGGACGTGGCACATGCGACCCTTTTTCTGGCCGAGGACACATCCGCCTACGTGACCGGATCCGTCATCACGGTGGACGGGGGCACGCTGGCGCAGATTATGCGTGCAGATTGACCTTGGGCCACTGACACTGTCGCTGGATTTTGCACTGGCGCCGAAACTCAGAGGCGCCCATCAGCGTCGTTTGCAATAGGCTTGCTCGCTACGGTTCGCCGAGCGGGGTGCCAATGCTCAGCACCCATTCGCTCCCAGCGACGATATTGTGCGTCACGATCATCACGACACGGCCGGCCTCCGGGGCGCGCATCTCGGCCAACCGGGTGCCGAAAATGTCGCATATCACTGCCAGCAGCTGGCCGGGCAGCACCATATCGTTGCACGCCACCTCGCAGTAGAACCGTCCCGCCACCGGCCCAGGACCGCCGCGGTTGCCGCATGGGCACGGTCGGCCACCCACATCCACGCCGAGATGAGCCAACTCGCCGGCCTTGCCGCGCCA
Source organism: uncultured Pseudomonadota bacterium (assembly GCA_963822705.1). Classification (GTDB taxonomy): domain Bacteria; phylum Pseudomonadota; class Alphaproteobacteria; order Acetobacterales; family Acetobacteraceae; genus CAVRQM01. The sequence goes on along the minus strand of CAWGIX010000010.1, from coordinate 40,854 downwards.
TCCCCGATAGGCCAAGAGCATCCATATGATCCGGCAAGTCGCGGGACGGCGAGACGCCTGGCCCCCGAAGCCGCCGCTCGTCTGCGCCATGTGATAGCCGCGCATGGCGGCGCCGACACGGGGATTTTGGGCGCGGGCGCGTTGTCGTTTCATCCAGCGCAACCGCGGCAGGAATGGATTGCATGAAGAAGATCGTCACGATCGGCGAAATCCTTGTCGAGATCATGGCCCTTGATCGCGGCGACGGCTTTCGCGCCCCGCTTCGGCTTCTCGGTCCGTTCCCGTCGGGAGCACCCGCCATATTCATCGACCAGGCCGCCAAGCTGGGTCAGCCCTGCGGCATCGTGAGCTGTGTCGGCAACGATGATTTTGGCCGCCTCAACCTCGACCGGCTGAAGGGCGATGGCGTCGACATCACCGGCATCGCGATCGACGCCGACGCCGCGACAGGCAGCGCCTTCGTCCGCTACCGCGTCGATGGGCAGCGCGACTTCGTCTTCAACATCAAGCACAGCGCCGCCGGACGGACGTCGCTCGAAGGCGCGGCGCGCGTGCTCGTTGCCGGCGGCGACCATCTGCACGTCATGGGTACGTCGCTGTTCGCACCACCGCTGGTCGACGCCATCCGCGAAGCAGTCGCCATGGTCAAGCGCCAGGGCGGGACGGTGTCGTTCGATCCGAACCTCCGGCAGGAGATGCTGGCGCTGCCGGGCCTTCGTGACGCTCTCGAGGAGATTTTCGGCCAATGCGACCTGTTCCTGCCGAGCGGTCTGGAACTCTCCCTGTTCACCGATGCGGCCACCGAGCAGGAGGCCATCTCCAGCATTCTTGCCCGCGGGGTCCGTGCCGTCGTCGTGAAACGAGGCGCGGAAGGGGCTTCCTACTTCGATCCGGGGTGCGCGCTGCACCAAGCTGCGTTTCCCGCCGACGAGATTGATCCGACCGGGGCCGGGGACTGTTTCGGGGCGACTTTCGTGAGCTGCTGGCTGCGCGGCATGAAGCCGGTCGACGCCCTTGCTTATGCCGCGGCCAGCGGCGCGCTGGCGGTCACCAGGCAAGGTCCGATGGAGGGCACCGCGACCATGGCGGAGCTTGATGCGTTCATCGCCCACGCCAACGCGCGGCCGTCTCCATGACGATTGCCCGGATCGCCGACATTGCCCGGGATCGCGCGGCGGGAGTGCGTCGCGGCATCCCCTCCGTCTGCACCGCGCATCCGCTGGCGATCGAAGCCGCTTTCGTGCATGGCCAGGAAAACGACAGGGACGTGCTGATCGAGGCGACCTGCAACCAGGTCAATCAGGACGGCGGCTATACCGGGATGACACCCGCCGATTTCCGCCGGTTCGTGGAAGGCATCGCCGATCGCGTCGGCTTCGATGTGGGAAGGCTGATCCTGGGGGGCGACCATCTCGGTCCCAATCCATGGAAGCACCTGGCTCCCGAGGATGCGATGCAGCGGGCGGAGGTGATGGCGCACGCATACGCGCGGGCCGGGTTCAGGAAGCTGCATCTGGATACCAGCATGGGCTGCCGAGGGGAGAACGCCGCCCTGCCGGACGAGGTCGTCGCGAGCCGCGCGGCCCGGCTGGCAGCGGCGGCCGAGAAGGGGGCCGGCGATGACCCGGAGCTCCCGGTCTATGTCATTGGAACCGAAGTTCCGGTACCGGGCGGCGCGTCCGAGGCCGTCGACCATCTGGAAGTGACCGCTCCCGAAGCCGCACTCAGGACCGTCGCGGTCCATCGCAGCGCGTTTTCCGCGGCGGGGGTGACGGGCGCATTCGATCGGGCGATCGGCCTCGTCGTGCAACCGGGCGTCGAGTTCGGCAACGCCGACGTGGTTCTCTACCGACGCGACAAGGCAAGCGACCTCGCGGCGGTTCTCGCAAAGCTGCCGCAGTTCGTGTTCGAGGCTCACTCGACCGACTACCAGCGGACGGAGGAACTGTCTGCCCTTGTCGCTGACGGGTTTGCCATCCTCAAGGTCGGTCCCTGGCTGACATTCGCGCTGCGCGAGGCGCTGTATGGTCTCGACCACATCGCCCAGGTGCTGGCTCCGGCGCCGGCGGAGCAAAGCCTGGCCGCGGCGATGGAAGATCTGATGCTGCGCGCGCCGGCGGACTGGCAAAAATACTACCATGGCGGAGACGACGAGCTGCGCGTGCAGCGGCACTTCAGTTACAGCGACCGCATTCGCTATTACTGGCCTCGTCCTGAAGCGCGGGCGGCCGTCGACCAACTCATGTCCCGACTGGATGGTTTGACGATTCCGGAAACTCTTATCAGCCAATATCTTCCGGCGCTCTATCCGGCTGTACTCCGCGGCACACTACGGGCCACTCCCAGAAACCTTCAGATCGCCTCAGTCCGACGCGTTTTGGATCTGTATGGCAAAGCTGTCGGATAGAGGGTCCAGGTGCTCTTGCCGGTGCTGGGCCGAGCTGGGTGAAGGTGCGACGATGGCGGTCTACCATGGCGTTTCGTCTACGTAATAATTAGGACGTGCGTGGGCAGGCGGCCCAGTCAGGCCGGTTTTCGGATCGGCTCGGGGAACCAGAAACCGCCCCACTTCCTCCACTCCGTGCCGGGGTAGGTCCACTTCGGTTTTCGCGTGCGCGCCTCGGTGCGGAGCGGACGCTTGCGCATCGGCTTTTCGGCCGGTTCGGTTGGGGCGGGTGCGGCGGGGTCGGGCCCGATCTTCCCCAAGTCGGGAGGAGCCGGCCTGACCCGGGGCGGACGGGGCGGCGGCGGGGGCAGGATCTTGGGGTCGGGTTGCACTCCCAGCATCCGGCACAGGGGCCGCAGCAGCCGCCCCGCCTGCGGGGCGTTGCGGAGCAACTCCTGCATCTCCGGATCGGCCAGAAGTTTCTGCAGCAGGTTGCTGAGGTTCACCTCCCAGCCCAGCATCGCCACCAGCCAGCCCAGCTTGTGCGGCAGCCGCTGCTGCGGCTTGCGGTGTTCTGGTCCGGGTCCGGGTCCGGGCCCAGGTCCGGGCCCAGGTCCGGGCCCAGGTCCGGGTCTGGGCCTGGTTCCGGGCTGGCGCGTGCGGGGCGGCGGCAGCGGACCCGCCCGGGCCCGGGCCGCCAGGGCCAGGAACCGGGCCTTGAGGCGTTGCAGCCGCCACCAGAGCAGGATCAGCACCGGCGCCCGAGACTGGTCCCGAGGCATCTTCGCCCCCACCGCGATGCTCATCCCCACGATCATCTGGGCAAAGCGGTCCGAGATGGTGGGGTTGGGCGGCAACGGGGGCGGGTAGATCAACATCGTTAGCCATGCTAACATAAGCCATCGGCCGGGTCAAGGAATTCCTTGCTCCCGTCTGACATAGCGACGACTCGCGGTGGTTGCGGCAGGGCCGTGCTCGCTCGGAGCACCGAACTGCCATGTCCGCCCAACTGCGCCAGCGCGGCGCGGCTGCCCGCACCGGTAGATCGAGCGTGATCCAAGTACTTTTCCCGGCCGACGAGCGCATGCGCGCCGCGTTTGGGCGGCGGACCGGGAAAAAGTGCGCCGCAAGGCTTGACCGCCTCGAGCGGGCGGCTTATTGAACCGAACGGTTACTTAACCACTGGGTTCCCACGGTATGACGCCGGACCGCCTCGACGCCACGTTTTCGGCACTCGCCGATCCTACCCGCCGCGCCATTTTGGCCCGGCTCGCTTCGGGCGAGGCGTCGGTCACCCAATTGGCGGCGCCGTTCGCGATGAGCCTGCCCGCGGTCTCCAAGCACCTGAAGGTGCTGCAACGCGCGGGGCTGATTGCACGGAGTCGCGAGGCGCAGTCGCGGCCGTGCCGGCTGGAGGCGGGCCCCTTGAAAGAGGCTGCGGACTGGGTCGCGCGCTATCGCCGGTTCTGGGACGAAAGTCTGGACCGACTGGAGGAATATCTGGGCGAGCTGCAAGCAAAGGAGCGCAAGAATGTCGGCAACCACACTCCGTAACGCCACGGTCGAACCGGCAGAGCGCGTGCTGGTCATTACCCGGGTGTTCGACGCCCCCCGCGAGCTGGTGTTCAAGGCCTGGACCGACCCCGAGCACGGCAAGCGCTGGGCCGGCCCGCGCGGATTTACCGCCACGCATCTGCAGGGGGATGTTCGGCCCGGCGGAGCCTGGCGCACATGCCTGCGCGCGGACGACGGCAGCCGCGAGCTTTGGCAGGGCGGCGTCTATCGCGAGGTCGTGCCACCGGAGCGGCTGGTGTTCACGTTCGCCTGGGACCGCGAGGACGGCACCCCGGGGCACGAGACGCTCGTCACCATAACGTGTACCGAACATGGCGGCAAGACGACGATGACTTTGCGTCAGGCGGTGTTCGAATCGGTTGAGCAACGGAATGGCCACCAGGGCGGCTGGAACAGCGCCTTTGATCGCCTGGCCGAACACCTGGCGCAAGCCTGACCCGCTGCGCCCGACCCGTCCCATAGCGAAGGAGTACGCGATGAAACTCTACTACGCCGATTTGCTGAATCCGCGAAAAGCATGCGCCCTCGCGCGTTATCTCAAATCTCCGGTCGAGTTCGTCTATGTGGCGGTCGAAAAAGGGGAACAGAAGCGCCCGGCGTTCCTCGCCATCAACCCCAACGGAAAAGTTCCGGCTCTGGCCGATGGTGATCGCTCGGTGTGGGAGTCGAACGCCATCATGTGCTACCTCGCCGAAAAGGCCGGGTCGGACATGTGGCCGCATGACGAACGCCAGATCGACATCGTCCGCTGGTTCAGCTGGGACGCCAACCACTTTTCGCGCCACGGCGGCGCGCTCTATTTCGAGTACCTGATCAAGTCACGCTTTGGCGTGGGAGCTCCCGACCCGGCGGCGGTCGAGGAGGCGCTCGGCGAGTTCCGCAAATCTGCACGCGTGCTGGACGACCATCTGCGCGACCGGAAATATCTGGTCGGGGAGCGCTTGAGCGTCGCGGATTTTGCGGTCGCGGCGGCGCTGCCCTACGCCGAGCAGGCCCGCATTCCGCTGGCAGAATTTCCGAACATCCAGCGCTGGTACGATCGGCTGAACGAGCTGGAAGCTTGGCGCGACCCGTTCCCGAGAATCGCTCCGGCGGCGGTGGCGGCATGATGGGGGACACAAACAGCATGGTCGAGCCGGGTGCGACCGAGTTCGTCATTACGCGCGAGTTCGATGCGCCGCGCGCGCTGGTGTTCAAGGTATGGACCGAGGCCGACCATCTGAAACATTGGTTCGGGCCGACCGGCTTTACAAACGTTTCGTGCAGCATCGATCTTCGCCCGGGCGGCAGCTTTCACTACGGCTTGCGGTCGCCGGACGGCTTGGTGATATGGGGCAAGTGGACTTTTCGCGAGATCGTCTCGCCGGAACGGCTGGTCGTCATCGTTTCCTTCTCCGATGAGGCGGGCGGCATCACCCGGCACCCCTGGTCGCCGGACTGGCCGATGGAGACGCTGTCGACCATGACGCTGACCGAGCACGAGGGCAAAACCACGCTCACCATCAGGTGGGCTCCGTTCAACGCAACCGAGTCGGAACGCAAGACCTTTGCTGCCGGTCACGGATCGATGCAGCAGGGCTGGACCGGGACCCTCGACCAGCTCGCGGCCTACCTAGCCAGGGCTTGAGACAGGCTCGCAACCCGAGTGATCCGGCAATCTCAACAAAGCAGCCAAGGAGTAACCATGCAGCTGAACCCCTATCTGTTCTTTGACGGCCAATGCGAGGCTGCCTTCAAGTTCTACGAACAGTGCCTGGGCGGCAAGATCGTCGCCATGATGACGGCTCGCAACTCGCCCATGCAGGATCAGAACTCCGCCCGAGCGGCTGAACTCGATCATGCATGCCCGCATGACGATCGGCGACGCCGTGCTGATGGCCTCGGACGCACCGCCCGAGCACTATCACAAGCCGGAGGGATTCCGCGTTTCGCTCATGATCCCCGATCCGCAGCAGGCGGAGCGAACGTTTGCAAATCTGGCCGAGGGCGGGTCGGTCACGATGCCGATCCAAGAAACGTTTTGGGCCCGCCGCTTCGGGATGCTGGTGGACCGGTTCGGGATTCCGTGGATGATCAATTGCGAAAAGGCGGGGGCGGTAACGTGAGCGCCGCCACCATTTCGGCCGAGCGCGCGCTGGTCATAACGCGCCTGATCGACGCGCCTCGCGCGCTGGTGTTCAAGGCCTGGACGGACGCCACCCATTTGGCGCAATGGTGGGGCCCGAGCGGTTTCACCAATCCGGTGTGCGAGCTGGACGTTCGGCCGGGGGGCGCCATCCGCATTGTCATGCGGGCTCCCGACGGCGCCGAATATCCGATGACAGGCGTGTTCCGCGAGATCGTCGAACCCGAACGACTCGTGTTCACGAATGTCGCCGTGGACGCGCACGGCAAACCCCTCCTCGACGGCCTGACGACGGTCACGTTCGCGGAGCACGACAATCGCACCACGCTCACCTTGCAAACCCGCGCCATCGCGCTTGTCGCCGAGGCGGCGCGGTTTCTGGAAGGGATGGAGGCGGGCTGGACGCAAAGCCTCGAACGTTTGGCCGCGCATCTGGCGAAAGCCGGGAAGCGGTAAGCCGCTATGCGGGCAACAGTCCCATCAACCGCTCCGCCTCAGACACGATCGGGTCCGCCAGCGCCGCGGCCCGGCGCGCGCCGGCGCGCAGCACCGATTCGACATGGCCGGGATCCGCCAGAAGCCGCCTTGTCTCGACCGCGATCGGCGCCAGTCTTTCCACCAGCAGCGCCGCCAAAACTTCCTTGAAGGCGCCAAAACCTTTGCCGCCGTGTTCCCGCAAAACGCCGGCGGCATCCGTGTCCGCGAGCGCGGCGAAAATCGACACCAGATTGCGCGCCTCCGGCCGTCCCTCCAGACCCTGCGGCTCGCTTGGCAGCGGCTCCGGGTCCGTCTTTGCCCGCCGAATTTTCAGCGCGATCGCGTCGGGGTCGTCGGTCAGATTGATGCGCGACTGGTCCGAGGCGTCCGACTTGCTCATCTTCTTGGTGCCGTCGCGCAAGCTCATCACCCGTGCGGCGGGACCCAGGATCAGCGGCTCGATCACCGGAAAGAACCCCGGCGAATAATCGCTGTTGAATTTCTGGCCGATGTCGTTGGCCAGCTCCAGGTGCTGTTTCTGGTCGTCGCCCACCGGCACGCGCGTGGCATGGTAGGCCAGAATGTCGGCGGCCATCAGGTTCGGGTAGACGAACAGTCCGGTCGAGACATTTTCCCGATCCTTGCCGGCCTTGTCCTTGAACTGCGTCATGCGATTGAGCCAGCCCATGCGGGCCACGCAGTTGAAAATCCACGCCAGCCGCACATGCGCATGCACGGCGGACTGGTGGAACAGGATGTGCCGCCCGGCATCGATGCCGCAGGCCAGCAACGACGCGGCCAGCTCGCGCGTCTGTTCCGCGAGCCTCGCCGGGTCCTGCCAGGTCGTGATGGCATGCAGGTCGACCACGCAATACAGGCACTCGTGGTCCGCCTGCAGCGCCACCCAGTTGCGGATGGCGCCCAGATAGTTGCCGAGCTGCGGCACCCCGGATGGCTGAATGCCGGAAAAGATGCGCGGTTTTGCGGCGCCCTCGCCCGGTGCCGAAGTCATCAAGCCTGGGTCACGAAGCCCCGGTCACGAAGCCTGGCTCAGGCCGCTGCCTCATGCGGAATCTTTTTCTCGGTCAGCAGCGTGGCCAGTTCGCCCGACTGGTACATTTCCGTCACGATGTCGCAGCCGCCGACGAACTCGCCGTTCACGTACAGCTGCGGCACCGTGGGCCAGTTGGAAAAGTGCTTTATCCCCTCGCGCAGTTCCGGGTCGGCCAGCACGTTTGCAGTGTGGAACTGCACGCCCATATGCGACAAAATCTGGACCACCCGCGCCGAAAAACCGCATTGCGGGAACATCGCATCGCCCTTCATGTAGAGCATCACCGGGTTGCCGGCGATTTCGGACTGGATGCGGTCGAACACAGGGTTTGCCATGGCCAGAAAAATCCTTATTCGGGGGCGGAGGTTTGCAGGGCCAGCGCGTGCAGCGCGCCACCCATGCGGCCCTGCAGCGCGGCATAGACAAGCTGGTGCTGTTGCACCCGCGATTTACCGCGGAACGTGTCGCTGACCACGGTGGCCGCATAATGGTCGCCGTCGCCGGCCAAGTCCTCGACGGTCACGCGCGCGTCCGGCAGGGCGGCCCGGATCAGCGCCTCGATCTCGCCGGCCGCCATCGCCATACGCGCACGCTCCTCAGAAAGCATCCAGCCACGACGGCAAAAACGCCTCGTGCGCCTCTCGCAGGGTGTTGAGCGATATGGTGGCGCCGTCCGGCAGTGTCAAACTCTTGGCGCCGCTGCGCCCGATCCGCAGCACCGGCACGCCGGCCGCTTTTGCCCCCTGCAGCAAGGCGGCGGCGTCGGCCACCGCCAGCACGTAGCGGGCCTGGTCCTCGCCGAACCAGAATTCGGGGTTGGCCGGTCCCTCCAGAACGGCGCCGCAATCCCCCGCCAACGCCATCTCGGCAATGGCCACCAACAGCCCACCGTCCGACACGTCGTGACAGGCCGCCACGGCCCCGGCCAGGATTTGCCCGCGCACGAAGTCCCCGTTGCGGCGCTCGGCCGACAAAGTCGACTTGAGGCGGCTGGCCCTCCTCGCGAGAAAAAATCTCGCGCAGCCATAGGGACTGGCCGAGCCAAGACCCGGCGGCGCCGACCAGAAAGAGGTCCAGGTCGGGGGAGAGCGCGATCCGGCTGGCCTTTGCCGCGTCGTCCAGAACGCCCAAACCGCCGATCGCCGGCGTGGGCAGGATCGCGGCACCCTCGGTCTCGTTGTAGAGGCTGACATTGCCGCTCACGACCGGGAAGTCCAGGGCCGTGCAGGCAGCCGCCATGCCGCGGATGCAGGCGGCGAACTGACCCATGACCTCGGGCTTTTCCGGGTTGCCGAAATTCAAATTGTCGGTCACCGCGAGCGGCCGGCCGCCGGTGGCGGAAATGTTGCGCCAGGCTTCCGCCACCGCCTGCGCGCCACCCGCTTCGGGATCGGCGGCGCAGTAGCGCGGCGTGCAGTCGGTGGTCAGCACCAAGGCGCGACGGGTGCCCTCCACGCGCACCACGGCCGCGTCCGCGGTGCCGGGGCGCCGGACCGTGTTCGCGCCGACAGTGGTGTCGTACTGGTCCCAGATCCAGGCGCGCGAGCACAGATCGGGGCAGCCGATCAGTGTTTGCAGCGCTGCCGCGAGCCCGACCGGATCGGTGATCTCGCGCAACGGTGCTACCGGGAAGGGTTCCACGATGGGGCGGCGGTACAGCGGCGCCTGCTCGGCGAGCGGGACCAGCGGGATGTCGGCTTCCACCTTCCCTTGGTGCCGCACGACGATGCGGCCGGTGTCGGTGAGTTTTCCGATCACGGCAAAATCCAGTTCCCATTTGGCGAAAATCGCTCGCGCTGCCGCTTCGCGTTCGGGGCGCAGCACCATCAGCATGCGCTCCTGGCTTTCGGAGAGCATCATTTCGTAGGCAGTCATGCCGGTTTCGCGCTGCGGCACGGCATCGAGGTCGAGCGCGATGCCGAGCCCGCCCTTGCTCGCCATTTCCACTGACGAGCTGGTCAGGCCAGCGGCACCCATGTCCTGGATGGCGACGATGGCGTCGGTCTGCATCAGCTCCAGGCACGCCTCGATCAGCAGCTTTTCGGTGAACGGATCGCCCACCTGCACCGTGGGCCGCTTCTCCTCGCTGTCGGTGGAAAATTCGGCCGAGGCCATGGTGGCGCCGTGGATGCCGTCGCGTCCGGTCTTGCTGCCGACATAGACGACAGGATTGCCGATGCCTGCGGCGGCGGAGAGAAAGATGCGGTCTTTCGGGGCGATGCCGACGGTCATGGCGTTGACCAGCGGGTTGCCGTTGTACGCGCGATGGAAATTCGTTTCGCCACCCACGGTGGCCACGCCCACGCAATTGCCGTAGCCGCCGATGCCGCGCACCACCCCATCGACAATGCGTTTTGTGCGCGGGTGGGCCGGATCGCCGAAGCGCAGGGCGTTGAGGTTGGCGACAGGGCGGGCGCCCATGGTGAACACGTCGCGAAGAATGCCGCCGACGCCGGTGGCGGCACCCTGGTACGGCTCGATGAAACTCGGGTGGTTGTGGCTCTCCATCTTGAACACGGCCGCCAGCCCGTCGCCGATATCCACCACGCCGGCGTTCTCGCCGGGACCGTGGATCACCCAGGGTGCCGTGGTCGGCAGTTCCCGCAGCCAGACCTTTGAGGATTTGTAGGAACAGTGTTCCGACCACATCACCGAAAAAATGCCGAGCTCGGTCAGCGTCGGCGTGCGGCCCATGATGGCCAGCACGTTTTGGTATTCGTCGGCCGACAGTCCAAAACTGCGCGCCAGCGCCTCGATGTCGGCCATCAGGCGGCGAGGCTGTCGAACAGCGGCTTTCCATCGGCCCCGCCGACCAGTTCGTCCACGAAATTCTCGGGGTGCGGCATCAGGCCCAGCACGCGCAGGTTCTCTGAGTAGATGCCGGCAATGTTGCGCGCGCTGCCATTGCGGTTCGCGGCGGCAGTAATGTCTCCATCCTCGGTGGCGTAGCGGAAGGCGACCAAATTTTCGCCCTCCAGCCGGTCCAGCGTGATGTCGTCCGCGAAAAAATTGCCGTCGCCGTGTGCCATGGATGCACGGAAAGTTCGGTGATTGCCGAAGCGTCGGGTAAAAACCGTGTCGCACCGCTCAACCCGCAAAAAACAGTCGCACGACAGAAAGCGCAGCGAGGCGTTGCGCAGCAGCGCGCCCGGCAGCAGGCCCGCCTCTGTGAGAATCTGGAACCCGTTGCACACGCCCAGCACGTAGCCGCCGCGCGCGGCATGGGCGCGCACTGCCTGCATCGCCGGCGAATGCGCAGCCATGGCGCCGCAACGGAGGTAGTCGCCGTAGCTGAAGCCCCCGGGCAGCACGATCAGGTCAAGGCCGGACAAATCGCTGTCGGTGTGCCAGATCATACGCGGCACGTGGCCCGTGCTGGCGCGCAGGGCCAACACCATGTCGCGCTCGCGGTTGATGCCGGGGAAAAGAACAACACCGGTGCGCATCATGCTGAGTCCGCGAAAAAAGCCATTCCACCTGTCCCATTCTACCGAAACTGGGCGAGCAATGCTGCCCCGCTTTCCCCGAGCCCCACGCGGGACCTGGGCCGAAAGCCACTCAGTGCCGAGCATCCATCGGCTAACCGTCTTGTTGTCGGCGGCCGGAGCCTGCCGCCGTGTGAGAGACTGTGTGCAGAGCTGTCAAGTATATCGCTATGGTCCCGGATCGAGGTGTGACGAGGGCAAAATACAATCGCGGTCACCGGTAATAATTTCTGGCGGATAATCTCCCAAAAATTTTCTTGCTCTTCCCGTGCCCGGCTCCTGCCGGGGCAAACCCCCATGAGACAGTAATCTGGTTCAGCCGCAAAGACGATCGTGGTCTGCCCGGGCGTGTATCCTGAGCAGGTCAGCATCCGCCTGAAGCTTACCCTGAAAGGGTGCACCGACGGCAACGGGCATGGATGCGGCTTCATCACCGTTCCGAGCGGCTGGCTCGCCATACCCAGTCTTCGCAAGGTGGCGACCCGATCGCCGCTCGGGTGTTACCGTCACTGGCGGCCCTGTTACTATAGCCAACATCACCGCGGACGGCAGCGGCAACAACGCTTATGCAGACAAAGGTCTCGGATCAGGACCTGGTCGGCATCCTCTATCAGAACGTCCAGGGCACAATCAGCTAAAACTCGGTCGTCAATCAGATTTTGCCAGCCAGCTGTCGGTTGCCAGGACGGTCTCGGAATTTTGGTCCAGAGCAATAACAGCGGCAGCGCGACCGTGACCATAAGCGGCAACCGGGTCGCGAACTACGACAAAGACGGCATAACGCCACCGGAGCCAATACGAAGGTCACAGTCAGTGACAATAGCGTTGCCGGGATCGGCCCGACCCCGGAGATCGCGCAAAACGGCATCGAGATGGATTTGGGGCGAATTGCAGCACCGTCACCAGCAATGTCGTGAGTGACGACGTCTACACCGGCCCTACCTATGGCTGGTCCGGCATCCTGATCTAGAACTCGTCCAGCGTAGCCGTCAAGACTAACACGGTGAGCAACACCCAGCTCGCCGTTGCAATGTACGGTGACGGCTCAGCCAGTGCTGATTCGGCAACCATAAAAAACAACCGCCTTTCCGCCACCAGTTCATTTTCGATGCGATCGACCTCTGCGGCGGCAGCAATAATACCGTCGGCGGCAGTCACTCCAGCCCCGCTCTGGGTAACACTCATCCAGGGAGCCGAACAATCCGGTGTCCATGTCGCAGGTGCCAGCACCTGCGGCACGGCGTCCACCGGAAACACCACAACGGGCAATTCGCGTCCATCGCCGCCTGCGCCGGTATCCTGGTGGGCAGCGACGCAGACGCCGGCGGCGGAACCAACACCTTCTTCAATGTTGGCATGACGATGATGACCGGCAATTCCTGCCCGGCGTCCTCCAGCTCGACAGCGGCATTGGCTACCAAGGCAGGCAAGCACCGCCGCGTCGTGTCTGCGAGCTGATGTAACAGCTGAAGCCGGCGCTTTCCACGTAGAGGTCAAATCCCGAGACGAGCGGTCCGGCTTGCGGCCATTTGCCGATCCGGTGCTTGGTTGCAATCTCCCAGATACAGACCGCGCTGACATGCACGTCATTGGCAGGGTCACCGATAGCATCTCCTGGCGTGCTCCGGAAGCCGCGGATCTTCCCGCCACCACCAGCGGCAGCATGGGTGTCAAGCAGGAGCCTCACTCAGAAGGCTCCAGTTCCTCTTCCGGCAGCGGGTCAAAGAAGGAGTCCGGCATCGGCAGTCCCCGGAGCTGTCCCGACTGACGCCGCTTTGGTGCCGGAGGCTCGATCGGCACCAGCCGCACCAGCGGCTTTCCCGCGCGGGCGATGACGATGTCCTCGCCCGCCGCCGCCCGCTCCATCAGGCGGGAGAGCTGCGCTTTGGCCTCATAGATGTTGATGGTCTCGCTCATGCGTTCATACTAACCAACGTCGCCTGACCAGTACATGCCTATTGCATCATCTCCGGCCCCTTCATGTCCCGAACCCCCGCCTCCGGCAAAATGCCGAGCCGGCGCGCCACTTCCTGGTAGGCCTCCTCCACCCGGCCCAGATCGCGACGGAAACGGTCCTTGTCCATCTTTTCGTTGGTTTTGGAATCCCACAGCCGGCAGTTGTCCGGGGAAATCTCGTCGGCCAGAACGATACGCATGTCCTCGTTTTCCCAGAGCCGGCCGAACTCCAGCTTGAAATCCACCAGCGTGATGCCGACGCCCAGAAACAGGCCGGTCAAAAAATCGTTGATGCGCAACGTCAATGAGACGATGTCGTCCATGTCCTGCGGGTGCGCCCAGCCGAACGCGGTGATGTGTTCCTCGGCCACCATCGGGTCGCCCAGCTGGTCGTTCTTGTAATAGTATTCGATGATGCTGCGGGGCAGCCGCGTGCCTTCCGGAATGCCCAGGCGGGTTGACAGGCTGCCGGCGGCGACGTTGCGCACCACGACTTCCACCGGAATGATTTCCACCTCGCGGATCAGCTGCTCGCGCATGTTCAGCCGGCGGACGAAATGCGTAGGCACCCCGATCTCACCCAGCCGCGACATCAGGTATTCGCTGATACGATTGTTCAGCACGCCCTTGCCGGTGATGATGCCCTTTTTCTGCGCGTTGAACGCGGTCGCGTCGTCCTTGAAATACTGCACGAGCGTTCCGGGCTCCGGTCCCTCGAACAGGATCTTGGCCTTGCCTTCGTACAACTGGCGGCGGCGGGCCATGTGGTTCCCCTCACGCGGGCCAGGCCCCGTCATGCCGCGCCGCCACGGGACCGGGCCGGCGCCCGGGCGGTATAGCAGCCGTCGCCTCGTCCTGCCACGCCCGCTCAGGCGTTAAGTGTCATCCCCGAAGACCCGGGCAAAAATGCGATCGACCTCGCGCAGATGCGCCTCGTGGTTCATGGCTGCATTCAGCGCATGAGACGGCACCCGTCCGGCCACGGCCGGATCGGCGTCCAGGTTTTCCCGGAAGCTGCGCCCGTCCGGCCGGCCCAGCCCGGTCCAGGTCGCCATGGCATTGCGCTGGACGATGGCATACGCCTCCTCGCGCGGCAGGCCGGCACGGGTCAGGGCCAGCAGCACCTCGCCGGAATGCACCACCCCGCCCAGCGCCTCCAGATTGGCCAGCATCCGCTCCGGATAGACCACCAGCCGCTCCATCATCCCGGCCAGCCGGGCCAGGGCGAAATCCAGCGCTGTCGTGACATCCGGCGCGATCACCCGCTCCACGGACGAGTGCGAGATGTCGCGCTCGTGCCACAGCGCCACGTCTTCCAACGCCGGCACCACCGCGGACGCGTACCAGCCGGGCGAGGCCGGTCAAATTCTCGCTCAGCACGGGATTGCGCTTGTGCGGCATCGCCGAGCTGCCCTTCTGGCCGGCGTGAAAGAATTCTTCTGCTTCGCGCACCTCCGAGCGCTGCAGGTGCCGCACTTCCGTGGCCAGCCGCTCGACCGCCGACGCCACCACCGCCAGGGTGCAAAAATAAGCCGCGTGGCGGTCGCGCGGGATCACCTGGGTGGAGACGCTTTCGACCGCCAGACCCAACCGGTCTGCCACATACCTTTCTACCGCCGGGTCGAGATGGGCATAGGTGCCGACCGGTCCCGACAGCGCGGCCACCGCGATTTCGGCCCGCGCCGCGACGAGCCTGGCGCGGTCGCGCGAAAACTCGGCATAGTGGCCGGCCAGTTTCAGGCCGAAACTGGTGGGCTCGGCGTGGATGCCGTGACTACGGCCGACGGTCAGCGTGTACCGGTGTTCCATGGCCCGTGTTCGCAGCGCGGCCAGGACCGCGTCGACCTCCTGCAGCAGCAGGTCCGTCGCTTGCGCGAGCTGCAGGGACAGGCAGGTGTCCAGCACGTCGCTGCTGGTCAGCCCCAGGTGCAAGAACCGACTCTCCGGGCCGATCGCCTCGGCGAGCCAGGTCAGGAAGGCGATGACGTCGTGGCGCGTTTCCGCCTCGATCGCATCGATGCGGTCCATCTCCGCCCGACCGAACGCCGCCATGGCCGCGTTTCCACGTACGCGGATCGTCTGCGCGGCCGCAGTGGGAATGCTCCCGAGTTCGGCCATCGCCTCGGCGGCAAGGGCCTCGATCTCGAACCAGATCTTGAACCGGTTTTCCGGCGCCCAGATGGCAGCCATGGCTGGGCGGGTGTACCGGGGGACCATGCCGGTGCTGTAAGACCTCCGGCCGCGCAGCCGCAACCGAAGGACGATCATGCCGGAGCCAACGCTGCTACAGGAGCTGGCGGCGCTGGCGCAGGTGGTGCTGATCGACCTGACCCTGGCCGGCGACAATGCGGTGGTAGTGGGGTTGGCGGTCGCCGGCCTGCCGCCGCGCCAGCAGCGCCCGGCCATCATCGGCGGCGTGGCCGCGGCCACCCTGCTGCGCATCGCGCTGGGTGCGGTGACTCTGCAGCTGCTGGCCATCATCGGGCTGGTCCTGGCCGGCGGCATTCTGCTGCTCTGGGTGTGCTGGCGGATGTACCGCGAGCTGCGTCACACGGCGCACGCGACCGGCGCGGCGGGAAAACCCAAGTCGCTGCGCGCGGCCATGCTGCAGATTGTGCTGGCCGACCTGTCCATGAGCCTGGACAACGTGCTGGCCGTCGCCGGTGCCGCGGAAGGGCACACCTGGGTACTGGTAGCTGGCCTTGGGCTATCCGTCGTGCTGATGGGGGTGGCCGCACAGCTCGTGGCAAAACTGCTGGAGCGGCACCGCTGGATTGCCTGGGTGGGACTGCTGATCGTGCTCTACGTCGCGATCAAAATGATCTGGGAGGGCGGGCACGAGGTGGTCGGGCATTTCGCAGGCCGCTGACTTTTGCTCATGCTGCCCCCACCAGACCGCGGGCAAATTCCTGCGCGTCGAACGGGCGCAGATCGGCCGCCTGCTCGCCGACGCCCACGGCATGGACCGGCAGCCCGAACGTCTCGGCCAGAGCCACGACGATGCCGCCGCGCGCGCTGCCGTCCAGTTTGGTGACGACCAGCCCGGTCACGTCGACCATGTCGCGAAACACCTCCACCTGGGCCAGCGCGTTCTGGCCGGTGGTGGCATCCAGCACCAGCAGCACCGAGTGCGGCGCGGACGGATCGTGCTTCCTCAGCACCCGCACCACTTTTCGCAGCTCCTCCATCAGTGCGGCCTTGTTGTGCAGCCGCCCCGCCGTGTCGATCAGCAGCACGTCGGCGCGCTCCTCCTGCGCGCGCGAAAATGCCTCGAAGGAGAGGCCCGCCGGATCGGCTTCGGGCGGGCCGGAGACGACTGTAGCGCCAACCCGCTGGCCCCAGATCTGCAATTGCTCCACCGCGGCGGCCCGAAAAGTGTCGCCGGCGACCAGTACCGGGCGCAGCCCCTGTTCCCGGTATTGCAGGGCCATCTTGCCGATGGTGGTGGTTTTGCCGGTTCCGTTGACGCCCGCCACCAAAATGACGTGCGGTTTTTTCACCGGGTCCAGCAGCAGCGGTTTTGCCACTGGCGCCAGCACCGCGGCAATTTCTTCCGCCAAGGCGGTGCGCACTTCCTCGTCGGTCACTTCGCGGCCAAAACGGGTGCGGCGGAAATCGGCGATGATGCGCCGGGCCACGTCGGTGCCGAGGTCGGCGGCGATCAGCGCGTCCTCCAGTTCTTCCAGTGCCGCATCGTCCAGCCGCCGCCGCGACACCACGGCGGTGAGGCTTTCGGTCAGTTTCGCCGTGCTGCGCGCCAGCCCCTGTTTTAGGCGCGACAGAAAGCCCAGCGCCATCAGGCCGGCTCCGCGAGCAGCCCGTCCGGGGTGGCGCCGGTGATGCGTGTGCGCACAAGCCGACCGGGCTCCGCGTCCATGCGGACCGGCGCGAAATTTTCCGTGCGGCCGATGCCGTTCGCTTCCATCAGCACGCGCGCCGTGCGCCCGACCATTCCGGCAAAGAATTTTTCTGCCTGCGCCCGCCCAGCCGCGCGCAGCCGCGCCGCCCGATCGCGCCGCACTTGTATCGGCACTGAGGGCATGCGCGCCGCCGGCGTGCCGGGGCGTTCGCTGTAGGGGAAGACGTGCAGGTAGGGGATTGCCGCCTCCTCCACCAACGCCAGCGTCTCCCCGAACAGGGTTTCGGTTTCGGTGGGAAAGCCTGCGATCAGGTCGGCGCCGATCGCCATGTCCGGCCGCGCGGCGCGGGCGCGGCTGATGACGGTTAGCGCGTCGGCGCGCGAGTGGCGGCGCTTCATGCGTTTCAGGATCAGGTCGGAGCCCGCTTGCAACGAAAGATGCAGATGCGATAGCAGGCGTGGTTCGTTCTCGATGAGGCGCCACAGATCGGTGTCGATTTCCGCCGTGTCCAGTGACGACAGCCGCAGCCGCGACAATTCCGGGACCAGAGCCAGCAGCCGGCGGCACAGCTGCCCGAGAGTCGGTTGTCCGGGCAGGTCGGGACCGAAACTGGTGATGTCCACGCCGGTCAGCACGATCTCTGCAAACCCGGCGTCCACCAACGCGCGTACCTGGGCCACGACAGCGCCGATCGGCACGCTGCGGGACGGGCCGCGGCCGAACGGGATGATGCAGAACGTGCAGCGATGGTCGCAGCCCTGCTGCACCTGTACGAATGCGCGGTTTTTTCCGCCGAAATCGGTGACCAGATGCGCCGCCGTATCCCGCGCGGCGGCGATGTCGGAGACTGCGGAGGCCGCGTCCTCGCGCCAGCTTTCCGCGCGAAGTTTTTCGGCGTTGCCGAGCACCCGTGTCACGCCCGGCAACGCGGACCAGGCTTTTGGCGCGATCTGCGCAGCGCACCCGGTTACGACGATTCTGGCATCCGGCCTGGCCCGGTGGGCGCGACGGATGGCCTGTCGTGCCTGCCGTTCCGCTTCGGCCGTGACTGCGCAGGTATTGACCACGATCGTGTCATGCAACGTCTGCAGTATGCGTGCGCAGAATTTCGCTCTCGTAGGCGTTCAGGCGGCATCCGAATGTGACGATGTCCGCACTCATGCGGGCAATGCCGCGAGATCCAGAGCGCCGGTAAAACTGGTCGCTACCGGGCCGGTCATGACCACGTGCCCATCGTCGCGCCAGACAATGTCGAGCGCGCCTCCGTCCAGCAGCACGGTGGCTTGCCGGCCGGTCAGGCCGCGTCGCGCCGCGTTCACCAGCGCGGCGCAGGCGCCCGAACCGCACGCGAGCGTCAACCCCGCGCCACGCTCCCACACGCGCAGGCGGATGCGATCGGGCGCCAGTACTTGCGCAAAGCCGATATTGGCTTTTTGGGGAAAGATCGGTGCGTGCTCGAGTATGGGGCCGCAATCCTGCACGGGTGCTGTTTCCGCATCGGGCACGAAAAATGTGGCGTGCGGATTGCCCATGGACAGCGCCGCCGGATCGGAAACCGGCCCTACCGTGAGCGGCAGATGCAGCGTGTCGGCGGCCTCCGCCAATGGCACATCCCGCCAATCAAGCTTTGCGGGCCCCATGTCGACGCTGACGCGCCCATCGACCACGACGCGTGCCGGCAGTTCGCCAGCGATGGTTTGGATCACCGGGGCTTCATCGCCTCCCTCGGCCGCGAGCAGGGTCGCCACGCAGCGGGTGGCGTTGCCGCAGGCGCCGGACTCGCTGCCGTCCTGGTTGTGGATGCGCATGAACACGGAGGCGCCGTTGCTGGCTTTTTCCAGCACGATCAGCTGGTCGCAGCCGACCCCGGTGCGTCGGTCGGCGATCGCCCGCGCCCGCGTCGGCGTGATGCCCAAGGCCATGCCGGGCATCCAGCACCACGAAATCATTGCCGCAGCCGTGCATTTTGACAAAAGGGGTGAGCATGAGCGGGGTTATATGGGGCCGGCCGCCGGGCACAAGGCCAGCCGCCGGCAAGCCGTGAGCTAGACCTGGCCGTGACACCGGCCGCGGCCACAGTCGTGCTTCCGAAGACCTTGGCGAGATTGACGCGAGCTGCCCTGGGAGCACGACTAGAATGAATGCCTACTGGTGTTCAAACGCCCCCTTATCGCGAGTATAGCATGTCCAATAATAACCGGTCGCTAAAGGCGTCAAGCCTTGCGGCACGGGACACCGACGAAGCAATCTGCGCCGACCGAAGCTGTTGCTGACTTCGCCATATCGTCACTCGTAGCGAAGTTGAAATTCAAGTTATCGGATGAGGCGCAAGCCGAAACAGTGAAAATCATTCGCCGCCCACTCTCGTCACCATTTGACGCCGAGGCCTGAAACTTCCCGCGTGCAGTGGCAACGGCCCAGTATGGGTTCCTTTTCTCGTCGCCAAAGATCGGCGATCGCCACGCGACTGTCCGCGACCGATCGGTGTCTGAGGGTGTTAAGGAGCAGCTGATCCAGTGCATCCGGGGCAAGCAACCCTGCCTCTCTAATTCATAAAACTGACCGCCGCAGCGAGGCCAAGCCGTGAAGGGCGCTTCCGTCCGCGTCGAAATTTTGCGGATCGAGCCAGGCCAGCAGCGCATCGCGGCACGGCCCCCACTCGTCGCCGACGATGGAATACATCGCGGTATCCCGCAGCCGCCCCTTCACCACGTAATGAGCGCGCAAGATGCCCTCGAACGAAAACCCGAGACTGTCGGCCGCGCGCCGGCTGGGGGCGTTCAGCGCGTTGCACTTCCACACCAGCCGCCGGTAGCCCAGCTCGTCGGCGGCCATGCGCAGCAGCAGAAAGATTGATTCCCGCGCGGCGCGGGTGCGCTGCATCTCCGGCGCGAACCAGATGTGGCCAACCTCGATGGCGGCATTGGCGGGCTGGATGTCCATCAGTGTGAGCCAGCCTGAAACCCGCCCCGTCGTGATCGGCCGCACCGCCCAGGCCATCGGGTCGTGCTGGCTGGCGAATGCCGGCGACATAGGCGGCCATGGCGGCCTCGTTCGGAAACGGGCCATAACCGAGATAATCCCAGCTCGCATCGCCCTCCATCGTGCCGCTGCGCGATGCGAGAAACAGGTCGGCCGCGTGGCGCACATGCAGCGGCTCCAGTTCCGCATAGGCGCCGCGGATGCGCGTGCGCGCGGGCAGGGGGCGCGGGGTCGCGTCCACCTCGGGGCCGATCGGACGGCCGGAGGGCCAGAAATTCATTCCGCGGCCATCGCCGGGCGGGCATGCAGCAGGCGCAGGCAGTGGTCGATCCATTGCGCGGTCAGCTTCTCCTGCATTCCGTTCTGGCCCAGGCGCTCACGCAGTGCCGGAAAATCGACGCGGTCCAGCGCCTGGTCCTGGTTGAAGCAGGAGAACACGACGCTGCGCTCGCCGCTGACCGGATCGATTTGCGGCTGCAGGCATTGCGCGCAGACTTCCTTCATCATGCACTGCATCGGGCTGTTGATGGAACCGATCGCCGTATGATCCGGTTGCAGATACGGGGCCAGCACGCCGTGTCGCGCGGCACCCACCGCCCGCATCATGCTGTCCGAGCCGATGGCGATGATATGCTCCACCTCGGCTAGCGGCACGGTCTGCTCACCGAGCTGTCCAGCGCCGTATGCGGCCATGCCCTGCACGATGTTGCCCACAAACGATCGGTCCTGCGCGCGGGTGGCGCGAAAATCCGGGCGCCCGATCGCAGCACCAGACGATGGCGTCCGCCGCGCGCTCGATCTCCTCCACCTTGTAGCGGTCCCGCATGGCCTTGTAGCCGGCGAAATACAGCACGCGCGAGCCGGCTGCGCGCAGCGCGGCGCCGATGCTGAACAGCACGGCGTTGCCGAGGCCGCCGCCCACCAGCGCCACCGTGCTGTTGGCATGGATATGCGTGGGCGTGCCGGTGGGACCCATCAGCACCACCGGCTCGCCCGGTTGCAAGGTGGCGCACAAATCCGAGCTGCCGCCCATCTCCAGCACGATGACCGAGACGAGGCCCGCGTCCGGATCGGTCCAGGCGCCGGTCATGGCCAAGCCTTCCATGGCCAGCAAGGTGCTGCCGTGGCCGGGCTCGCTGACCCGTGCGCGCGTGCATCTCGAAATTCTGCAAGCGGTAGAATTGTCCGGGACGAAACGCCCGGGCAGCGGCGGGCGCGCGCACCACCACTTCGACGATGGTGGGAGTAAGGCGGTTCACCGCGTGAACCCGCGCGCTCAAACTCTGGCGGCACGCGTCCAGCAGGTCCGGGGCTGCCGTTTCGCTCGCCGGTTGCGCGGCCAGGGCGGCCGACACCACGGGATAGCCGCGCTTGGCGCTGCCCATGGCTTTGACCACGTTGCCGAAAAAGCTTGGGTGAAGATCGCCGAAAAAGCTGATGAACTTCTGCGTGCGTTCGTCGTGATGCATCAGCACCTGGGCGGTGTCCGGTTTTGCCAGACCCCGCACCGGCGTCACCGGACGGTTCTGGGCATCGATTGCCTGAAAATACCGTCCGTCCAGCCGGATGCGCCCATCCTCACGCGCCAGCACTGTATTGGGCTGGGTGCCGGCGGCGACCAGCACCGCCCCGGCCGGAAGCACGATCTCCTCGCCATCGGCGCGACTGCAGCGCAGTCCGCTGGCGTGCCCGAAACGATCTACCTCCACCGCGACTGGCGCCAGCGCTTCGGCGAACCGCACACCCTCCTCCATCGCCTTCGCCACCTCTTCGTGGTTCAGCGTGTAGCTGGGCGCATCGGTCAGTTTTCTCCGATAGGCGATCGTCGCTCCGCCCCAGCCTTGCAGCAGTTTCGCAAGGTCGGGATCGCGCCTCTGGCGCGCGGCAGCGTCGCGCTCGGCCCGCAGTTCGGCCGCGTGCGCGAGAAAAGTATCGGCGATTTCCCGCTCCTCGTCCGACCATGCGGCGCGGACCAAAAACTCGCCACGCTCGGCCATCAGCGTGCGGTAGCGGTGGGCAAATTTCTCCACCTGCCGCACGTAGTAGGCAAGGCTTTCGGTGGCGGTATCGATGGCGGTCAGACCGCCGCCGATCACCACCACGGGCATGCGAAGCTGCAGATTGGCGACCGAGCTTTCCTTGGCAGCACCCGTCAGTTGCAGCGCCATGAGAAAATCGCTGGCCTGGCGCACGCCGCGCGCGAGCCCGTTCGGCATGTCGATCACGGTCGGGCGGCCGGCGCCCAGACAGAGGGCGATGTGGTCGAAACCCATGTCGAATGCGTCATCGATGGACAGCGTGGCGCCGCCGCCGAACCGCACGCCGCCGAACATCCGGAATTCTCTGCGTCGCTCCAGCAACAGACGCACCAGTTTCAGGTAATTCTTGTTCCAGCGGACGGTGATGCCGTATTCGGCCACGCCGCCGAACCCCGCCATGACGCGATCGTCCAGGTTCTCGAACAGTTTTTCCGCGTCGCGGATTGGCATTGCCGGGTCGAAACCGAGCGGTTCGATTTTCAGCCCGTCGACCGCCACCACGGTATGGCCATCGTTCATGAGGTGATGCGCCAGCGTGAAGCCGGCCGGGCCCAGGCCGACCACCAGCACTTTGCGGCCGCTGTCGCCTCGGGGCAGTGGCCGGCGGATGTCGAGCGGGTTCCAGCGCGTCAGCAGCGCATAGATCTCGAAGCCCCACGGCAGCTCCAGCACCTGACGCAAAATGGAGGTCTCGGCCTGCGGAATGTCGACCGGTTCCTGTTTCTGGTAGATGCAGGCCTTCATGCAGTCGTTGCAGATGCGGTGCCCGGTCGCCGCCATCATCGGGTTGTCGACCGCGATCGTGGCAAAAGCCGCCAGCAGGTGGCCCTGCGCGCGCAGCTCGTGCATCTCGGAAATTTTCTCGTCCAGCGGACAGCCGGCGAGCATCACGCCAAAGGGGCTTTTGGCGAACCCGCCGGTCTTGCGATCATGCAGACCCTTGCTGCACGAATCTTTCGACTGCGTATGGCACCAGATGCAGTAGTTCATCTGGTCCAAGGCGTGCTGCTCGTCCATGCCCGGATCGGTCAGCGCAAAACCGTCGCGATGCCGCCAATGGTCTTCTGGGAGACGCAGCATCGTCACGCCGTCCCGTTCGATCGTCTCCACCGGCACCAGATGCTGCGGGTCGAGCTTGTGGGGCACGTGGAATAGCGTGCCGTGGCCATGTAGCGCGCGACCCGCCGGCGTCAGCGTAGCCCAGGCGGCATAGCGCATCGCCATATCGAGCAACTCGGGCTGGCTGGCTTGCCAGGCATCAACATGCATGGCGAACGCCAGTTCAGTGAGCGGGCCGCCCATGGCCTGTTCGAGCCCTGTCCGCAGCGCGTCGGCGTCGAAGCCGGACGGGTCCGGATACTTCTTCACGGCCTGGCGCTGCACGAACAGGCGTTTGCACGCGTGGATCGGGTCGAGTGAAGCGGTGCGTCGAAAAATCTCGGCCAGCTCCGCCTCGATCCCGAACAGGTGCGCTACGAACGTTTCGAGCGCCGGGCCGAGCGCCACCACCAGCTGTCCCTCGGCCTTGGAGTCCAGCGTCTCGGGCGCGGCGCGCGCGGCCAGAAGGCGGGCGTGGAGGTCGGGCTCGTCCTCGCCCAGCCGGGCCAAAAACAGCTTGTCGAGCCGGATCAGTCCGTCTCGGGTCGAAAGGTCGGAAAAGGTCGAGCCGAAGCCCAGGGTGAAAGCGTCCATAAACCGGTCCTGTGCGCGGACCGAGCCGGCCCGGGGCACAAAAAGGGTCTCGGCTGCTGCAGGTCAAGCCACGCGCACGGCGATGCGGCTCCCCAAAACCCGCAGGGCGCGTCCCATCCGGCGACATCCGCGCAAAAATGCTGTGGCACGGCCATGATTGCGAACCGTGCAGCACCCCCCTAGGGTAGCGGGAGTGCTGAACGCGGCGTCGGGACGATACGGGAGAAAACAGATGGGTATCGCTGGTGGATTTGGCCGATCGCCCTCCCGACGAGCGGTGATCGCGGGGGCCGCGGGCTTCGCCGGATCGGCCCTGCTGCCGGCGGCGACGCGAGCCGCCGACCAACCGGCGATCGGCACCTACCCGGCCGGTACGTCCGGGGACACCGTATTCATCGGCATTACCATTCCGCGTACCGGAACCTACGCCGTGTCGGGCGAGGATGTGCTGAAAGGCTACCAGCTTGCGATCGAGCATCTGAATGCCGGGGATGCGCTGATCCGCGCCATCTCGCCGCACACCACCAAAGGCGTGCTCGGCAAGCGGGTGGTCTTCGAAGTGGCGAACTCCAGCGCCAAGCCGAACAACGCGGTCCAAAACGGCTCGCGCTTCATCAGCCAGAACAAGGCCTCGCTTATCACCGGCAGCGTGTCCAGCGCCGAAGCCGTGGCGCTCAACAAGTTGGCTCAGCAGGAAAAAGTCATCTACCTGCCCGGCATCAGCGGTTCGAACGACACCACCGGCAAGGACTGCGTGCGCTATTCGTTCCGGGAATGTTTCTACGGGCAGACCGCCGCGGCGGCGATCGCGCCGGTGCTGATCAAGAATCTCGGCAGCGGCAAGAAGGCCGCGTACCTCATTCCTGACTACACTTACGGCCACACCGTCCATCAGTCGATGGAGGCGTTCCTCAAAACCGGCGAGTGGACCACGGCAACAGCACAGGTGGCGCCGCTGGGAGCACCGGATTACAGCTCGTATTTGCTGAACATCGCCAATAGCGGTGCCGATGTGTTCGTCAACATCAATTTTGGCAACGACGCCGTGCAGTCGATCAAGCAGGCGCAGCAGTTCGGAATTCTGAGCAAGCAAACTCTCGCCGTGCCGTACAATACGCCGTTCCTGGCGCGCGATGTCGGACCGGACCTGATGGCCGGCGTCTATGCCGCGACGGATTTCTGGTGGACGCTGCAGGACCAGTTCCCGCTGGCGCGCGAATTCGTCGAGAAGTTCGACAAAAAATACGGCTACAAGCCGGAATGGGGCGCCAATGCCGGGTACCTGGATCTGGCGCTGTGGGCCGACGCGGTGGAACGGGCGCAGACCTTCTACCCGCCCGCCATCGTCGCCGCTTACGAGGCCGGCAACGTGAACGACAGCACCGTAGGCAAGGTCGAATTCCGCGCCGCAGACCACCAGCTTGTCCGGCCGGTCATAATCGTCCGCGGCAAGAAGAAAGCGGACATGAAGTCGGCCGACGACTATTACGATATCGTCGAAATCGTGCCCGGCGCGGGGCTGATGCAAAATCCCGACGCGTTCGGCTGCAAGCTCGGGCCGGCCACATGATGATGGCAAAGGCGAAAGGGCGAGCCGTCCTCGCGCCTCGAGAGGATCGTCATGGCCGGGCTTGACCCGGCCACCCAGCCCGACCACGGAGACGTTGCATGTGGGGCTCGATGGCCGGGCCAAGCCCGGCCATGACGGGGTAGCTGTGACGTGCTGAGCTGGCCCAACTTCATCTCGCAGTTTTTCAACGGGCTGGCGTTGGGTGCGCTGCTGTCGCTGATCAGCTCGGGGCTGACGATCATCTACGGCACGTTGGGCGTGCTGAACCTGGCGCACGGTGCCATGTTCATGCTGGGCGGCTATGCCGGCTACGTGGCCTACCAGCAGACCGGATCGTTCGCCCTTGCCGTGCTGACCGGTGCGCTGTTCATGGCGGTGCTGGGCCTGGTGCTGGAGCGGGTAATCATCCGCCATTTCTACCGCCGCCCGCACGAGGACCAGATCCTGGTCACGTTCGGTCTCGGCATCGTGATGGTGGAACTGGTGCGGCTGGTGTTCGGCAGCGATACCGTGTCGATCCCGCCGCCGCCCTGGGCGATGGGCGTCACATCACTCGGGTTTCTGGTCTATCCCACCTACCGCATCGTCGTGCTCGGCATCGCCGCGGTGGCGCTGGCGGCGCTGTACGTGGTGCTGTACCGCACCCGTATCGGCATGGTGGTGCGCGCCGGCATCGAGGATTCCGGCATGGTCGACATGCTGGGCATCAACGTCTTTCGCGTGTTCATGGTGGTGTTCGGCATCGGCGCCATGGCCGGCGGGCTTTGCCGGCATCGTCAACGCGCCGGTGGTGGCGCTGACCCCGGATTCCGGAGACGCCATTCTGGTCGAAACGTTCGTGGTGGTGGTGATCGGCGGCGTCGGCTCGTTTCCCGGCGCGGTGCTGGGCGGCCTGATCGCCGGGGAGATCCTCAGCCTCACCTCGATGATCGATCCCAGCTACGCGCAGGTCATGCTGTTCGTGGTCATGACGCTGGTGCTGGTGCTGCGCCCGCAAGGACTTTTGGGTCAGCAGGGGCGAGCGTGAATCGCCAGCCGCTTTGGCACCGCTGGTGGCCGGAAGCGGCAGCGGCGGTGGGCCTGCTGATCGCGCCCTACGTGCTGCCGCCGTTGGGTTTTCCGGCGGATACGGTGAACCGCATCGTCGTTTGGGGCCTGTTCGGGCTCGGGTTCGACTTGCTGTTCGGCTACACCGGGCTGCTGTCGTTCGGCCAATCGGCGTTCTTCGGCACCGGCGGTTTTGTCGCCGCCTACCTCCTCACCAATAATTTTCTCGCCAGCGTGCTGCTGGCCCTGGTGATCGGCACGCTTGCCGCCATGCTGGCCGGCGTGCTGGTGGGGATGATCGCGCTGCGGCGCACCGGCATCTATTTCGCCATGATCACCGTGGCGATCGCCGAAGTGTTCTTCTTCCTCGAAAACTCGCCGCTATCGGATTTCACCGGCGGCGAGAACGGCATTCCCGGCGTGCCGGCGCCAAGCTTTCGTTTCGGACCGTTCCACTACCCGGTGATGCCGGGCTGGTCGATGTACTGGTTTTTGGCTGCCTGTTTCTTTGTGGGCCTCGTAGTCGCGCGAAGAATTGTCGCCTCGCCGGTGGGGGCGATCCTGGTTGCTATCCGCGACAACCCGCAGCGCGTGCAGGCGTTGGGCCATTCCGTTTGGGCCTATAAGCTGACGGTGTTCGTGATTGCCGCCGCCTATGCCGGTTTCGCCGGCGGCTTGCTGGGCGTGTTGCAGGGCTACATGCCGCCCGACGCTTTCACGTTCGACACGTCGGGCCAACTGGTGATCCAGACGGTGATCGGCGGCGCCGGGACGCTGTTCGGTCCGCTGATCGGAGCCGCGGTCTGGCTCTATTTGCGCGATTTCCTGCAGGGGCCGGTGGGTCTCGGCAATGCGTGGCGGCTGGGCCTGGGCGTGATTTTCGTGCTGCTGGTCTGTTTCTTGCGCCACGGCATTTTGGGGGGCATTCGCGACCTGTTTGCCAGGCCGCAAAAACCCGCGCCCGAAGAATCGCCGCAGGAACCGAGCATGGCGCCGCTCGCCAGCGTGGGACCCGCCGCGCGCCGCCGCGTGCCGGACCACGGTTACGCCGGCCCGATTCTGGAGACGGAAAACCTTACCAGGCGCTATGGCGGTCTGCTGGCGAACCGCGACATTACGTTCTCGGTGAACGAGGGCGAGCTGCGCGGCGTGATCGGGCCGAACGGCGCGGGAAAAAGCACGTTCTTCAAGATGCTGACCTGCGAGGTGCCGCCGACCTCGGGCAAAATCATGTTCCACGGCCACGACATCACCGGGCGCGGGGTGGCCGAAGTGTGCCAGCTCGGCCTGACCAAAAGCTATCAGGTCAACCAGCTTTTTGGCCGCCTGACGGTGCGGCAGAACATTACCATTGCCGCCCTGGCCGAGCGCCGGGGAATATTCCGCGCCGACCTGCTGCGCCGGCTGCACCGCGTGCCCGGCTTGGGGTTGCAGGTGGAGCAGACCCTGGCCCTGGTGAACCTTTCTGCCCGCGCCGATACGCCGGTGGCAGCGCTGGCCTATGGCGAAAAGCGGCGGCTGGAGATCGGCCTGGCCCTGGCCTCCTCGCCCACGCTGCTGCTGCTGGACGAGCCGCTGGCCGGCATGAGCCCGCGCGAGCGCGCCGAGACGGTGCAGCTGCTGCGCAACATCCGCCGCGGCCGCACCCTGGTGATCGTCGAGCACGACATGGACGCCATGTTCGAGCTGGCCGAGCGCATCACCGTGCTCGCCGAAGGAACGCTGCTGGCGGAAGGCACGCCGGCGGAAATCCAGCGCAACCGCCTGGTGCAGGAAGCCTATCTGGGCGGGGTCGCCGCCGCATGAGCCTGCTGGAGGTGGAGCGGCTGAACAGTTTTTACGGCGACAGCCACATCCTGTTCGACGTGTCCTTGCGGGTCGAGCCGAACGAGGTGGTGGCGCTGCTCGGCCGCAACGGTGCCGGCAAGAGCACCACGCTGAAATCGTTGATGGGGGTGGTGCGGCCGCAATCGGGCAGTATCCGGTTTGACGGACAGCCGATCGCGGGGCTGGCGCCGCACGCCATCGCCGGCCGCGGCATGCAGCTGGTGCCGGAAGAGCGCCGGGTTTTCGGCAGCCTGGACGTCGAGCAAAACCTGGTACTCGCGGGCCTTTCGGCGGGAAAGCGCTGGCCGTTGCAGCGTATCTGGACGATGTTCCCTCGCCTGCAGGAGCGCCGGCGCAGCCGCGGCACCGATCTTTCGGGCGGCGAGCAGCAGATGCTGGCCATCGCCCGCGCTTTGGTGCGTGCCCCTCGGCTGGTGTTGCTGGACGAACCGTTCGAGGGTTTGGCGCCGGTGATCGTGCGCGACCTGATGGATGTGTGCCAACAGCTTGCCGCCGCGGGACAGACGATCATCGTGGTCGAGCAAAACATCACCGCGGCGCTGGCGCTGGCGCACCGGGCGTACATCCTGAACAACGGCCATATAGTCGAGGAGCGCACCACCGCGGCGCTGCGCGCCGATCCGGAGGTGCTGCACCGGTATCTCGGGGTGTGAACAGCCTGACTTACCGCCGGCGCTCCGGGTCGCTCGACTTGAACGTCAGATCGTGCAGGCCCAGACAGACCGCGAAGGCAAGCCCCAGCAGCACCGCCTCGGCCAGGAACCCGGCATGAAAGCCGCGCGCGAGGCCGGCGCGGACCGCCTCGCCCAGCCCCGGATTGATGCCGCCCGCGCCGGCTCCAGCTCCTGGGTGGCCGCGCAGCGCCGCCAGATCGACGTGGCCGCCGGCCGTCTCGACGCGCCCGGCCAGCAGCGAGCCGGCGAGCGTGCTGCCGACCGCACCGCCCATCGAGCGCAGGAACAGGATGCCGCCGGTGGCCGCACCCACGTCGCGGCGGTCGGCTGCGTTCTGCACGATGACCAGGCTCGTCGGCATGCAGGCGCCGATACCGAACCCCACCACCGCCATCGCGGCCAGGACGGCTGCGTACCCGCTGGATGCGCCGAGCGTCGCCAGCAGGGCGAAACCGGCGGTTCCTGCCGCCAGCCCGGTCATCAGAATCACCCGGCCCCGGCCCATGCGCCGTGCCAGCTGTCCGGCGCCGTAGGCACCCACCACGTTGAAGGCCAGGAACGGCACGATCAGCCGGCCCGCCTGCTCCGCGCTGGCGCCGCGCAGGAGTTGGAAGAACAGCGGCAGCAGGAAAATTCCCCCGAACATGCCGGCCGCGGCGAGCGCCCCGATCGTCACCCCGCGTACGAACACGCCGTGGGCAAATAGCCGGGGCGGCAGCAGCGGATCGGCGGCGCGACGCTCCTGCCGGATCAGGACGGCGAGCAGGGCGACGGTGAGTGCTGAGAGGCCCAGGACCGGGACGGACAGCCATGGAAACGCGTGGCCCCCCCAGGTCAGTATCAGCAGGATCGCCGTGGTGATGGCGGCGAGCAGCGCGGCGCCGGCATAGTCGATGCGGGATTGTTGGTCGCGGCGCACCACGAGCAGCCGCAGCGCCCGGCTGGACAGCGCAAAGGCGACGGCGCCGATCGGCAGGTTGATCCAAAAGATCCAGCGCCAGGAGAGCGCGTCGGTGACCCAGCCGCCCACCACCGGCCCGGCGATGCTGGCCACTGCCCAGGCACCGGCCATATAGCCCTGGTAGCGGCCGCGCTCGCGCGGCGATACCACGTCGGCGATCGCCGCCTGCGCCATGGCCATCAGCCCGGCCCCGCCCAGTCCCTGCAGCGCGCGGGCAAGAATCAGCTGCCACAGCGTCTGCGCCGCGCCGCACAGCATCGAGGCCGCCACGAACAGGACAATGGCCGGCAACAACAGCGCGCGCCGTCCGTAGATGTCCGACAGCTTGCCATAGACGGGGGTCGCCGCCGTGGAGGTCAGCAAGTAAGCCGAGACGATCCAGGCCAGATGGTCGAAGCCGTTCAGATCGGCCGCGATCGCGGGCACCGCGGGGATCACCACGGTCTGGTCGATGGCGGCCAGAAAAATGCAGAGCAGCACGCCGGACAGCACGCGCAGAATCTGGCGGTGCGTGAAGCGGGGCAGGTCGTGCGTCGGCGCGGACGCGATGTCGGGGGCGGGAGCGTCCATGGCGCGGGCAGTCCGGTTGTAAAACCGTTTGGCGCCGCGCGCTACCGGCGCATGATGTCGCGTCATCGGGAGTTTTGCGGTGTCGCATCGCTGCGCCTGGGCGGAGAGCGATCCGTTGCTGCGCGCCTACCACGACGAGGAGTGGGGCGTGCCGGAGCACGACAGCCGGGCGCTGTGGGAAAAGCTGATGCTGGACGGCTTCCAGGCCGGGCTGTCGTGGCTGACGATTCTGCGCAAGCGCGAGGCGTTTCGCGCCGCCTTCGCAGGCTTCGACCCGGCCGCCGTGGCGCGGTTCGGGGCAGCGGATGTGGAGCGGCTGCTGGCCGATCCGGGTATCGTGCGCTCGCGGCAAAAGATCGAGGCGACGATCGGGGGGGCGCGTGCCTATCTGGCCATGCAGACGGCGGGCGAGGATTTTGCCGCCTTCTGCTGGGGCCTGGCCGGGGGCGCCCCGATCCGCGGCACCGGCGAGCGGCTGGTGAAGAGCGCCCTTTCGGAACGGATGTCGGTGGCGCTGAAACAACGCGGGTTCAAGTTCGTGGGGCCGGTGATCGTCTATGCCTGGATGCAGGCGACGGGGATCGTCGACGACCACGAAGCGGGGTGTTTTAGGCGCGGGGCCGGATGAACGGTCCCGCCGATCAGGGCCCCGGGCACGGTACGCGGTCCGCGGCAACCGTATCAGCGGCAAACCGGCCATGATCCACGAACAGCAGCAGAAGCGGTGTGCCGGGGCGGCATTGGAACGAGGGCAGCACGGTCGCAAAGCCGTAATGCGCGCCGGCGCGCGGCAGGGACAGACGAGATGCGACGTCCTTGCGCGTGTGCTCGGTCGTGGTCTGGCCGACCAGGGCACCGCCGTAAAACACCGAGACGACGGTCACCGAACCCGGACGCGCCCGGTCCACCGCCCAGCCTGATACGACCAGCAGCCCTCCCGGTACCGCTTGAACCGTCTCCGCCTCGCCCTGCAGAGTCGTTGACTTGGCCAGCTCGGCACTGCGCGCAGCCCGCGCCAGGGCAGCAAGGTCTCGGGGAGTTTCGGCCTGGATTCGGGCAATTGCCGGCGCGGCTTCTGCCCGTGCCGCGCGATAGGGATTTTCGCGCACCGCGGTGAACAGTCCGCCGCCCAGCAACACGGCGACTACGGCCCCACCGAACGCCTGCAGACTCCAGGCCGGCAGGCGATCGGCGATGCGCTTGAGCGCCGCGTAACAACGCAGCTCGACCGTTCCCAGCGCGCCGGCCGCCAGCAAGGCACAGCCCGCCGCTGCCGTTGCGAGCTTCGCCGGTTCAGCTTGGAGAATGGCCAGCACTGCGTCGACAGCCGGCCGGTGACAGAGATAGAGCGCGTAGCTCCAGTCGCCGAGCCGGACGAGTGCCCCGGACGGCGCCTTTGAATCGCGCCCCGGATGGACGGCGTAGCCGACCAGCAACGCGGCCCCGGCGCCGGTGAGCCAGGGCTGCCAGACAGCGAGCGCGGCACCCACGGCGATCAGGCCGGCCGCGAGCAACCCGCAGGCGGGCGTGATCAGGCCGCGACGGTCCGCGAACGGAATTAGCAGCCCGGCCGCGAAGGGTACGGTGTACTCGGAAACCAAAATGAACGGCAGCGCCGCCGCGGCGCCCCCGCCGGTGCCGTCGCGCTGCCACGCCGGCGCCAGCAGCGAAACCGCCGCGATCAGCAGCAGCCATGCGGCTCCGACAAGATGCATCCGCCGCCCGAGGCCCATCACCATGGCGAGCCAAACCACCACGTAGAAGGTCAGCTCGAACGGCAGACTCCATTCCACGCCCAGCACGTAATGGCGCCCCGGACCCGGTACCAGGGCCAGCGTCCAGAAGTCGGGAACAGTGTTCAGGCCGAACCGGACGCCATTCAGCGCGACGGCCGCCGCCACCGCGAGCCAGTACGCGGGGTAGATGCGGATCACCCGGTGAACCAGGAACAGTGCCGGCGATGTGCGCTCCGCCAGCACGGCCATCAGGAAACCGGAAATCGCGAAGAACAGCGGCACGCCCAGCACCGGCACCAGCCGGCCAAGCTGCGCCGCGGTTCCCGTACCAAGCGGTCCGGCAATCAGTCCGGAGAGGTGGAACGCCACCACCGATGCCGCGGCAAGCCCGCGAAGATACTGCAGCTGCGGCAGCCGCAACGTGCCGATACGCAGCGGGCTCGCGCCGTCGCGCGGCGCGGAATCGGCCTCGCGGCTGAGCGTGGCCGACATTCCCCTGCGGCTCACGGCCGAGCGATCGTCAGGGGCCAACCTGCGGCACGGCGAATCGTCGCATGGAGGAAGTATGACCAAGCTTGCCTCCCGGCGGAATGCGGTTCCCCGGAAGGGCGCCGACCGGCGGGGACGCTTCAGGGAGTTGTCTTGGCGTTGCCAAGGCGCGCGGCCCGGACGGCCGTGTCCAACGCACCGAGGAAGCGCGACCGGTCGGCACGGGTGAGCGGCGGCGGTCCGCCGGTGTTGATGCCGATTTCCCGGCGATAGCGGGCGACCTCGCGGCCGGCGAGCGCGGTGCCGATGTTGTCTCCCGTCCAGTGCTTTCCCACCGGCGATAGGGCCCGCGCACCTTTTGCGAGGCAGCGCGCCGCCAGCGGGATGTCGGCGGTGATGCAGACATCGGCCTCGGTGATGCGCTCGGCGATCCAGTCGTCGGCCACATCCGCGCCCTCGGCGACGGTGACGAGCCTCACGTAGGGCCGGCCTGGCGGACGGATCGGACGCGAGCCGTTGGAGACGACAAAAACCTGCAGGCCGAGGCGCTCGGCTACCCGGTACACCTCTTCGCGCACCGGACAGGCGTCGCCGTCAACGTAGACGGCGGTCGCTGCGGCGGCCAACGAGTTCAGCCTCGGCATCCGGCTTTATCGCGCCTTGGCCTTCATGACGGGGATGATCTTCTTGATCATTGCCTCCGCCGCGGCACCGACGCAGTTCTTCACCAGCGCATCCGGCTTGCCCCCATCGGCGCTGGCGCCATTCTTGATGGAGGTGCTGACCATCTCGGCTTTCGGGGCTCGCACCAGTTCACCGGACAATTTGCAGCTGGCGCTGCTGCCGTCGATCGTCAGCTCCGCGATGGTCATGCGGACGGTGTAGCCTTCGCCTTTCTTGTCGGTCAGCGCCGAGTTGCCTTTGATCGCCGCGCTGACGGCCGCCTTCATCGCCGTTTCTGCCGTGCCGGCATATTCCTTGGGTGCTTTGCTGACGTCCATCTTGCCGACTTCGACGTATATGCTCCCCATGACCTTTGCCCCTTTGGCGGCCCGAAAGGCCCGAATTGACCCGTAAGCCGCGTCCGCCCAATTCAACAGTTTTGGGCACGCTGATCAATCAGTTGCGCCCATATGTTTTGTATAAGGAATGATATGGGCATGCGTGGGCCGGCGGCCCAGTCAGGCCGGTTTTCGGATCGGCTCCAGCATCCAGATGCCGCGCCACTTGCGCCACTCCGTGCCGGGCTCGGTCCACTTCGGCTTGCGCTTATACGGCTCGGTGCGGACCGGACGCTTTCGCATCGGCTTTTCGGGGACCGGTGCAGCGGGGTCCGGTTCAGGGGTCCGGCCCGGTTGGCCGGTTCGGGGGTGGACGGGGCCGGGCGAGGCCGCTTCGGCGGCGGGGGCAGGAGCGCCGGGTCGGGGACTACGCCCAGCATCCGGCAGAAGGGGCGGAGGATGCGCCCCACCTGAGGGGCGGTGCGGATCAGCTCCTGCATCTCCGGGATCGGCCAGCAGCTGCTCCAGGTCCCCCTTGTAGGGCGCCACCCGCCACTGCCCCAGTTTTAGCAGCCAGGCGAACGGCTCGGGAAACGGGTGCTGTCGCTTTCGAGCTTCCCGTTTCCGGTTCCCGGGCGGCCGGGGCGGTGGCAGCGGACCCGCCTGGGCGCGGGCGGCCAGTGCGATGAACCTGAGCCGGAGGTTTTGCAGCCGAACGCCGATCAGGTTCACCAGCTGCACGGCCAGGATATACACCCCGGACCTCCGGTCGGCTTCGTAGCGCTCCACCAGCCCCCGGGCCAGTCCGTGGGTGAATCGGGTAAAACGGTCGGAGAGGCTGGCGTCCGGTGGGAGGGGTGGGGGCAGGCCGTAAAACCACATGTGAGACATACTAACGGATGGCGGCGGCCGGGTCAAGGATTTTCTCTTTCAGCCGTGGCAGGCCGATCCCGGCCAGCGTGGTAGTGGCGGTATTGTTACGTAACATCCGCCACCACGGCGGGACTGGCCCGGGCATGTCCGGCAGACGACATGCCCGGCGACGCGGGACATTGCGATCCATGGTCTGATGCGCGCCGTTATCGTTACGTGTATGCGATACGTGTGCGCTCGTCATGCCGGACCCATGGGCTGTTGTTAATCGGATAGCCTCATCATCCTGCCTTCAGTGCTACTGCAACTGTGGCAGTGCTGCTGCAACTCTGGGCGCGACTGGTCGCACCGTCTGAAGTGCGAGGATTTGTTCCAGCAGCCGCGCGCCCGCGAGCACGCGCGCATCCGCGTTGGGCGGTGCGACGATCTGCAGTCCCACCGGCAGCCCCAGATCCGTAAACCCGCATGGCAACGACAGCGCCGGGGCGCACACCAACGTGATCGCATAGGCAATGGCCAGCCAGCCGATATAGGTCTCGAACGTCACGCCGTTACAGGTCTCGACGTAACGCTCGCCCACCGGGAACGGAGGCACGATCGTCGCCGGACACAGTAGCAGGTCATAGGTCTCGAAGAATTTCGCGAACTCCGCTGCCATCACGGCGCGCTGGTGCTCGGCGCGGACGATGTCCGCCGCGGTCAGCCCAAAACCCTTTTCGATGTTCCAGATCACCTCGGGCTTCATCCTGTCGCGGTGCTGCTTCAGCAACGTTCCCAGCGAAATGGCAAAGCTGTGTGCCCGCAACACCTGGAAGGCTTCGTGCGCCTGCGAAAAATCCGGATGCGCTTCCTCCACGATCACGCCCGCTTCCGCAAACCGCAGTGCGGCACGGCGCGTAATCTCGGCCACCTGCGCATCCACCGGCGTGATGCCGAGATCGGCCGAGAAGGCGACCCGCGCCGGTGTCCAGCCGGAGCGCGCGGCGGTCAGGAAATCTGGCTCCGGGCGCGGTTTGGAAAGCGGGTCGCGCGGATCGTCGCCCGACATGGCGTCCAGCAGCAGCGCCAAATCCTCCACCGTGCGCGCCATCGGCCCCTGCACCCCCAGCGTGCCATCGACGTGGAGAGTCCGCGACTGCGCCACACGCCCGGGCGTCGGGCGCATGCCGACGATGCCGCAGAAACTCGCGGGGTTGCGCAGGCTGCCGCCCAGGTCGCTGCCGTGCGCCAGCCATGCCATCCCTGTTGCCAGCGCGACCGCCGCCCCGCCCGAGGAGCCCGCGGCCGATCGGGTTGTATCGTACGGGTTGAGGGTGGCGCCGAACACGTCGTTGAACGTATTGGCTCCGGCGCCGAACTCGGGCGTGTTCGACTTGGCATAGACGATGCCGCCCTCCGCCTCGAGCCGCTCGACCAACACGTCGGAGGTCTTCGGCACGAAATCCGCAAAGATCGGCGAGCCTTGCGTGGTGCGCACTCCCGCCACATTGGTCAGGTCCTTGATCGGCACGGGCATCCCGGCAAGACGCCCGCGCGCATGGGTTGGGAGTTTCATCAGTGCGTCCGCATGGGCCCGGGCACGATCGAAGCACAGAGTTGGCAGGGCGTTGACCAGTCCGTCGACGGCGGCGATGCGTGCCTCCAGGGCATCGAGAAGATCATGGGGCGTCAGCTCGCCGCGATGCAGCCGATCGACGACCTGAACCGCCGAAAGTCCGATCAATTCGTCACACCCGTCCACGAGCGATTCTCCTCCGGAGGCGGCAATTCGGAGCGCGCCCCCAGGTGGGGCGAATCCGGGCATAGCCCCTCGATGCATAGCGAGGTACTACGGTAGCCATGCGGGTTCGACGCACTGATAGACCGGACTGACCGCCTGATACGAGGCACGCGGTTCGATGTTCCCCTGAAGCGGCGGTCGTGCCTGGCTCGCCACCCCATTTCGGATCGCTGTGGAGTTCCCCATCGTGGCACTGTTCACCAATCGCCGCAGGCCGGTCGACTGCATCGATCGGATCAGCAACGCGATGAACGAGGCGATGGCCATCCGCGACATGCTGGAGACCGCGCCCAAGGCAAGGGAATACAGGTGGGACTGGGACGCCAACTGCAAGCATGCTGACCAACACCTGTCGGAAGCCTGTAGCAGCCTCGGCGCGGCGCTTACCGGCCTCATGATCAACCGGCACCAGCCGACGCGGGGTACGGAGCTGAAGCGTTTGGCAACGGCCTTGGCGGTGGCCGAGGCACGGGCGGCGGCGGTCGAGATGGCCGCAGCGCAGCACCCTGCACCTCCGGAGCCGCCGGAAGAAGAGCTGGCACACAGGGTCCGGCGGATCGTCATGGGCGCGGTCCATCCGGACAATGCGGCGGACGCTGCCGAGCGCGAATGGCGCACCAAGCTGTGTCAGACGCTGTTCCCGGAAATCGACCGCGTCATGAAGGGTACACGATGCCGGAGCCGGCCCCAGCCCCAGCCCAGCCGACGCCTCGGCGAACGCAGCCCGCCGCGCGCGCGGTCAACGATCGGCGGCAGTGGCCCACCCGCTCATGGGCGCCGATGCGCCCGGGACGGCGACTACTGCGTAGGCTGGGCGCCAGAGCTTGGAGTGCTGGACGAGCTGGGGGCAGGATTTTGTGAGGTCGGCATGGTCTCACGCATTGAGCACGCGGCGACGGCCAAGAGGGCGAACGCCATAAGAGCTGCCTTGATGGTGGTCATCGGGTGCTTCCTTCTGCATGTCACTGTCTGAATGAGCTACCCGCCTTCAAGTTCCGGCGGCCGGTCCAGGCGGTACAGCTGGTCAGCAAAATCGAGACC
The DNA here is from genome assembly GCA_963822705.1 of uncultured Pseudomonadota bacterium. GTDB lineage: Bacteria > Pseudomonadota > Alphaproteobacteria > Acetobacterales > Acetobacteraceae > CAVRQM01. Next base: position 3,633 of record CAWGIX010000010.1, on the reverse strand, counting down.
GGCGCCGGCTTGCGCCGCTCGCACCGAAGGCGGGGAATTGCATCCAGCAGCCTGCCACGCGCCAAGCTTAAATCCTGGGCCGAATGCCGGCGGCGGATGCAACACGTGTTCGGTGGAGTTCTGACAAAGCCGCTGGCCGCGTTGAAGGCCGAGGAACTGCAACTCGCGGCCGACGCGCATCCGTCCGCGCAGTCCGCAGCCGCGGCGGTCGCTACATTCGGCCGGTGCTGAAATGGGCAGCACAGCGACGCTACGTTGCTGCTGACGCAGCGGTACTGCATCCACCCGCGACGGTAGGCCGGCGTGACCGGGTGCTGTCACGCGACGAGTTGTCGGCCCTGCTCCCGGTGCTGGCACAGTCGGACAGTCCCTACGCCCGTGCGCTGCGGTTTATGCTATGGACGCTGGCCCGGCGGGAGGAAGTCGGTCGGGCGCGCTGGCGCGATGTGAACCTGGACGCGGCGACGTGGACGATCCCCACGACCAAGACCGGTTCGCCGCATGTCGTGCCTCTGCCTCGCCAGGCGAACTCGGTTCTTAACCGGCATGAAGCCGGCCAACGTTGATCCGGCCGCACTGGTGATGGGCAACACTGCGGGCAAGCCATTGGCCAATTGGGACCGCGAGGCGAAACGGATTATGGCACGCGAGCGGCACGGCAGGGTGGACGCGGCATGACCTGCGCCGGACAGGTGCGCACCATGCTCGGCGAAATGGGCGAGCTGCCGGACATCATCGAGGCGGCGTTGAACCACGTCAGCATCCGCTCGCCGATCGCGGCGACCTACAACCGTAGCCGCTACCGCCCGCAGGTAGCGGCGGCGCTGCAGCGGCTTGCGGACGCGCTGGACGGGATCGAGGCCGGCGCGGCGAAGGTGGTGCCGTTGCGCAACGCCGCCGTATGAACTTGCAGCGTATCGGGTGCCGGGATCTCCGGACCTTCCAGCAATTCACTCTATCAGGATCGTTGCGCGACCGCGATGTGAGCTCGGTTGGCCACCAGGCCCCCAAAACTAGGCCGAGGCGATCGCGCGCTCGTTATTGCACATAGTATATCCCAGAATGTTCGAATGTTCGCCGAATTCTGAAACATTCTTTGCCAAATCGGCCCCCGTCCCCGCCTGCGCAAAGCTGCCGGAAGGATTTCGGCCGAAGTTGGCCGGGAGCGGACTGCCGGCTTTGGAGCGATCCAAGGCGGCAAGCAGACCCGCCCGACGCAGGGGCTGGCTGACGCCGGCGACCCTCATCGCCGCTTTGTTGTGTGCGGCGAGGCGGTGCCGCAGGCGGAACCACTCCTTGGCACGCTGCCGAAGGGCGACGCTAACACGATCTCCGTCGCCCCACGACCCCTCAGCTTGTAATCAGCTCCGCGTCACGATGACCTCGGCATACTCGGACGGAACGCGCATGGTGCCGTCCCCCTCGGTTGAACCGCGCGACGAGGTCGCGGAGGTCGGACGCCAGCGCGTCCTGGCCGGCCGGATCGAGCGACAGGAACGCCTTGTGCACCGGGCCGTAATACGTGCGGAACACGTCGATGAAATGGTCCGCCGACGCGTATCGGAAGGTGAACGCGCGCTCGCCGATCGCGACCGAGCGCGCGTTCGCGCCGAAGGTCTCCTCGAGCCACGCCCGGCTTCCCCACAGCGCCGGCGAGGACACGCCCGGAGGCGGCGGCACGCGGCGCCCGAGCGTCTTGAACAACTGCCCGATGAAACCGTCCGGCGTCCAGTTCGCCATGCCGATCTTGCCGCCGGGACGGCACACCCGGACCATCTCGCGCGCCGCCGCCGTCTGATGTGGCGCGAACATCACGCCGAAGGTCGAAACGACCGCGTCGAAGCGGCCGTCCTCGAACGGCAGCTGCTCGGCATCGGCGATCTGATATGTGACGTCCAACCCCTCCGCGTCCGCGCGGGCGCGCCCGCGCGACAGCAGCGCGTCCACGTAGTCTGTCGAGGTGACGTCGCACCCGCGGCGGGCGAAGGCGAGCGTGGCGTTGCCGTTGCCCGCCGCGACGTCGAGGACTGCGGCGCCCGGCGGCAGGTCCATCGTCTCGGCGAGTTGCTCGCCCGTGATCTGTAGCGTCACGCCGATGCGCGAATAGTCGCCGGACGCCCAGGCCGCGTTCTGCTTGGCCTTTATGGCGGCGTAGTCCGGACGGGGCGCGATGACGGTGTCCATGGCGTCGGTCTCCTCGACCGCGTGACATCGGAATGCCCGGTCCCGCGTGCGGTCGAGCACGGGACGGCCCATTGATGGACCGGTCCGAGCCGCTGCGCTTGAGGGCCAGCCAAGGAATCTCGGGCCGCAGCCGGGGATTTCTGGCAGATTGCCGAAGCTCTCGCCTGCCACGACACGCGTGTCGCCCCACCGGGAGGTTGCGGTGCGATACCGTTTCACGACGTTCTGCTCTGGACACGAAGAAATACGAGCTGCGCGACGGCGAGACCGCCCGCCACGTCGAACCCCTCGTGTTCGATCTGCTGGCGTTCTTCGTCCGCAACCCCGGCCGGGTTGCGAGCAGGGACGAGATCGTCGACGAGGTCTGGGGCGGGCGCGCCGTCTCCGACGCAACCATCTCGAGCTGCATCAAGGGCGCAAGGCGGGCCCTCGGCGACGATGGCGGCTCGCAGAGCTACATCAGGACCGTCCGCGGACGCGGCTTCGAGTTCACCGCTTCGGTCGCCGCCTCGGACGACGACCCGGTCGCTTCTGCCGCATCGCCGCCGGCGCCAGAGGCCCGGCCCGGCGCGGCGCGGAGCGCGGCCGAAGCCTCGTCCAGGCCGGTCATCGCCGTGCTGCCGTTCGCCAATCTGAGCGGCCCCGCCGACGAGTATTTTGCGGACGGGTTGACCGAAGACACCATCACCAACCTGTCCCGGTTCCGCGACCTGCGGGTCGTCGCCGGCGCATCGACGTTCCACTTCAAGGGCCGCGCCGTCGATGTCGCGGACCTGAGCGCCCGGCTGGGCGCGGACCACCTCGTGCAGGGCAGCGTGCGGCGCGCGGCGGGCCGCATCCGCGTCTCCGTCCAGCTGATCGACGCACAGACCAGGCTTCAGGCCTGGGGCGACCGCTATGACGGCGACATGGGCGACATCTTCGCGCTCCAGGACGAGATGACGCGGACGATCGCGGCCAAGCTCGGCGTCCAGATCCAGGATGCCGCCCTGAGACGCGCCCTGACCAAGACCACGGCCGAGCTGGACGCCTATGACTGCCTCCTGCGCGCGCGCCGCTACACCTGGATGCTGCGGGCGGACATCCACGCCGAGGCCCGGGACCTGCTTGAGCGCGCCGTCGAACTGGACCCGCTGTCCTCGGAGGCGCACGCGCTGCTGGCCAACGCCTATCTCGGCGAGCACCGCTTCGACATGAACCCCCGGCCCAACCCGATCGGCCGGGCGATGGTGCACGCGCTCGCGGCCACGCAGCTCGATCCGCAGAACGCGTACGCGCGATGCTGGCTCGGCATCGCCCATTTCTTCCGCGGCGAGAACGCCCGCTTCGAGATCGAAGCCGCACGCGCGCTCGAGCTGAACCCGAACGACGCGGAGACACTCGCCGACATCGGCCACTACCTCGCGTTCATGGGAGAGTTCGAGCGCGGCGTCGAGCTAATTACGGCGC
>CAWGIX010000009.1:0-42992 GCA_963822705.1 uncultured Pseudomonadota bacterium | reverse complement strand
GGGAAAAAACCGCTCGCGCTCGGTGATCGCGATATCGACCATGTCCTCCAGACTTTCGGAGGAGGCGCCGGGCGCGCCGCGCAGCAGAACCGAGTGGCGGAACAGCGGCGTGCCCTCCTCCCCGTCCATGCCGAAATGGCCGATCCAGAGCTTTTCGTTGGCCAACGCCAGCAATTCGTCCAGGGCGCAGCGGCGCCGCTCCGGGACTTTCAGGTCAAAGGCGCAGGTGAAATGCATGGCGCTGATTTCGTTCGACCAGGAAAAGTACAGGCCGTAGTCGCACCACTTTTCCGGGCGCCTCGGCGGCCATTTCCGCTTCGCTGCGGCGGTCGAAATGCCAGTCGTTGGCCGACGCGATCTGTTCGAGCACATCGAGCGGGTTGGCGGCGCGGTCGATCTGGCTGTATATGGGCCGACATGGGGAAGCTCTCCGGTCACAGAGAAGGCTTGGGGCCGGGACGGCGCGCGCCCGGCTCGGATTCGGGGTTCGGCGCGCTGCGGCCTTCCTCCGCCAGCGAAAAGCACCGTAGCAGCGGACTTCCCGCGCCGCAAGAGGTTTGCGCTAAGTTCATACGGCGTGTGAGCCCGCTGCTCCAAATGTTATTTTGGCCACGTTGGAGAGGCGACCGGGTGCCAGATCGGATTTGAAAGGGCGGCTTGTGGGTGCAAACTGGCGGCGGGCCGGAGACGCTTTACCTGTCCGCAAACAGCTCATCGAGCGTGACCGGGGAGACGGTCGGCACCGGCAACGGCACCTGCCCGTCCATGCTCTCCGGCAAGGCGTCCAGCGCGTCGACATAGAGCCAGGCAATATCGATCTTTTGCCGCATCGATGCTCTGTAGCGGCGCCTTGCCTGGGCCCGGAAACCCCGCGCGTCGCCCCGCCAGGAGGGCGCATCGCGCGCCAGCGGCCAGGCTTCGGCCTTCAAATCGTGCAAGAACACCTGGAAGAGCAGCAACTCGACCGAGCAGACTTCGGCGCGTGCCACGTCCTCGATTTCCTCGATGATGTTCGGCCAGTCCAGATCGTTTGCGGCCACACGCTCACCGGCGGCAAAGCGGCGCAACAACGCGGCTTGGCGCTCGCTCCAGCTCACCACGTCAGTGTCGTAGAGGTCGCTCATGGCTCTGCCGGCGCGGCTTTCAGGCGATCATCCCCGGTCCGCCTCCGCCCGGCAGCTCCGGAGGCGTTTCGTCCGCCGTCAGCCGGGCCTCCAGTGCCGCCATCCGCTGCTCCAAACCGGCCAGCCGGTCTTCGGCGGCTTCCTGGCCGGCACGGGCAAAGGCCGCCATCTGCTCCACCGCCTCCAGCTCGTCGCGGCGCACCAGGTTCAGTGCCCGAACCGCCTCGTCCACGCGGGCGCGGACGATCGCCTCGGCTTCGTCGCGCAGCCCGACCAGTGCCGACATCGCACCGCCGGCCACGCCGGCGAGATCGTCGAAGAAGCGCGGACGGTCGGGCATGGGAAGGGCTCCTTGAGGCATTCGTGCCGGCGTATATGGTGCGCCGCATGATCTTGGTCACCGGCGGGGCCGGTTTCATAGGCTCCAACCTGCACGCGGCGCTGGCCGCCCGGGAGTTGGAAACCGTGGTGATCGACCGGCTGGGTAACGCTGTTCCGGGCAAGTGGCACAATCTGCGTCGCCACCCGCCGGCCTGGCTGATGCCCCCGACATGCTGCATGAGTTTCTCGCCAGCCATCCTCCGCTGGAGGCAGTGTTCCATCTCGGCGCGGTCAGCAGCACCACCGCGACCGACGGCGACTTGGTTTGGCAGAGCAACGTGGCGTTGTCGCGGCGGCTGTGGGACTGGTGTGCCGGGCGCGGCGTCCGGTTTTTCTATGCCTCCTCCGCTGCCACCTACGGCGACGGCTCGGGTGGTTTTGAGGACGACTTGGCCGGGCCTGCCGTCGCTGCAACCGCTCAACCTGTACGGCTGGAGCAAGCACGCATTCGACCTGCAGGTGAAAAGCCTGGTGGAGCGCGGCCGCCCGCGCCCGCCGCAGTGGGCGGGCCTGAAGTTCTTCAATGTCTACGGCCCGAACGAATACCACAAAGGCTCCATGATCTCGGTCGTCAAGGTGAAGCACGACGAAGTGGCGGCGAGCCGCGCGCCCACCCTGTTCCGCTCGGATCGCCCAGAGGTGCCGGATGGCGAGCAGCGGCGCGATTTCATCTGGGTGGGAGACGTGGTGGACATCATGCTGTGGCTGCTGGACACCCCCGCCGTCTCCGGGCTGTTCAACGCCGGCACCGGCACCCCCCGCAGCTACCGCGATCTGGTACGTGCGGTGTGCCGGGCGGCCGGGGCCGAGGACACGGTCGAGTTCGTCGACATGCCGGCAAAACTCCGTGGCCAGTATCAGTCGTTCACCCAGGCGCCCATGCAACGGCTGCGCGCGGCCGGCTACCCAGGCAAGTTCACGCCGCTGGAGGCCGGCGTCGCGCGCTACGTCGAAAACTATCTGTCGCAACCGGATCCGTACACCTGATGGCCCTCCCTTATCCTCAGTTCGACCCGGCCCTGGTCAGGTTCGGGCCGTTCCAGCTCGGCGGCTATTCGGTCGGGCCGTTCGCCATCCGCTGGTATGCGCTGGCCTACATCACCGGCCTCGTGGTGGGCTGGCGACTGGTGCGCCGGCTGGTCACGCGCGCACCGGCGGTGGCGACGGCGTTGCAGGTGGACGATTTTCTGACCTGGGCGACACTGGGCGTCGTTCTAGGCGGACGGCTCGGTTACGTATTGTTCTATCAGCCATCGGCGTTCTTCGCCCACCCGCTGTCGATCTTTGCCGTGTGGGATGGAGGCATGGCGTCGCATGGCGGCATGATCGGCGTAACTCTTGCCATCATCCTGTTCTGTTATCGCAACCATATCCCGATACTGGGCTTTGCCGACCGGATCGCCATCGTGGCCCCGATCGGGCTGGCGCTCGGTCGCGTGGCCAATTTCGTCAACGGCGAGCTGTGGGGCCGTCCGGCCCCGGACTGGCTGCCTTGGGCGATGGTGTTTCCGCGCGGTGGGCCGGTGCTGCGCCATCCCAGCCAGCTGTACGAAGCGCTGATGGAGGGGGTGCTGCTGTTCGCGCTGATGTGGTGGCTGGGCCGCAGCGAGGCGGTGCGCAGCCGGGCTGGACTGCTCACAGGCATTTTCCTGGCCGGCTACGCGGTCGCCCGCATCGCCACCGAATTCTTCCGCGAGCCGGACGACTTTCTGGGGTTTCTGTATGGCGGCGCCACCATGGGTCAGCTGCTGTCGCTGCCGGTGCTGCTGGCTGGCGTGCTGCTCATCGCGCAGTCGCGCCGGGAAGGTGCCGTGCTCCGGCCGGTCCACCAGCACTGACGATGGAGCGGCTAGACGCTTTCATGGCCCGCGCCAACGCCGCCTATTACGCGTCACGCGAGCCGTACGCCGATTTCACCACCGCCCCGGAGATCACGCAGGTTTTTGGCGAGATTCTGGGGCTTTGGGCGGCAGTGGTGTGGGAGTCGATGGGGCGGCCGGACCCGGTCGTGCTGGCGGAGGCCGGGCCGGGACGCGGCACTCTGATGGCGGACGCGCTGCGCGCAATCGAGCGGGCGGCGCCGGATTTTCGCCGTGCCCTGCACCTGCATTTGGTGGAGTTTTCGCCGCGCCTGCGCGAAATCCAGGCACGCACATTGCCGGCGGAAGCGTGGCACGATTCGGTCGAGAACCTGCCGGACGCGCCAACGGTACTGCTCGGCAACGAGTTCTTGGATGCGCTGCCGATCCGGCAATTTCTGCGGCGTGGAACCGGATGGGTCGAGCGGCATGTACAAAACGGACAATTCGTGGCCGTGCCCTGCTCGGACGTGCCCTGCGCGAACCTGCCCTTTCCGGCATCGCGGCCGGGGACCGGAGACGTTCTGGAAATAGGCGAGCCGGCTTGCACTCTGATGGAAAGTTTGGCGCGACGGTTCTGCCGGGGGCCGGGCGCGGCGCTGTTCTTGGACTACGGACCCGAAGCGGAGTTTTGGGGCGACAGCCTGCAAGCGTTGCGCGACGGCCGGCCCGCCGATCCGCTGACCGAGCCCGGATCCGCGGACGTGACCGCGCATGTCTCGTTCGCCACCCTGGCAGATGCTGCACGGAAAAACGGCGCCGTGGTTTTTGGGCCGGTGCCGCAAGGGGTTTTTCTGACCCGACTGGGCCTGTTTCAGCGCACCGACCGGCTGGCCCGCGGCAAGCCGGCCGGTACAGGCGCTGGCCCTGATCGAGGCCGCGCGACGCCTGGCCGAGCCGGATGCGATGGGGCGACTGTTCAAGGCATTTTCGCTTGCCAGCCCCGGCCTGCCCGAACCGCCCGGATTTTCTGCATGAGCGTGCCGGTCCTGCAGACCGCGTCGCTGGAAGTGCAGCACGGTTTTTTCACCCGCCTGGGCGGCGTGTCGGAAGGACCTTACTGCGAGCCTCAATTGCAGTTTTTCCGGCGGCGACGTCCTGGCAAGCGTGGCCGAGAACCGGGGACGCGCTGCGGCGGCGATCGGCGCCGCGCCCGAAAACCTGATGGGGTTGCATCAGGTTCACGGCGCCGAGGTGGTTACGGTGACAAGACCGTGGCCGGCCGGAGCTGGTCCACGCGCCGATGCGATGGTGACCACGCGCCGTGACGTGGCGCTGGGCATCGTGACCGCCGACTGCGCGCCGGTCCTGCTGGCCGATGCCGAGGCGGGGGTGATCGGTGCCGTGCATGCCGGCTGGCGCGGCGCGGTGGCCGGCGTGCTGGAGGCGACCCTCGACGCCATGCGGGCGCTGGGAGCAGGCACGCATCGTCGCCGCGATCGGCCCTTGCATCGGCCGGGACTCGTATGAAGTCGGGACGGACTTGCGCGATGCCGTAGTGGCGGCCGGTGCGTCGGATGCAGAATTCTTTGCCTTCGGGCAGCGGCCCGGACATTTTCAGTTCGACCTGCGCCAGTACTGCGCTGTCCGCCTCGCCCGCGCCGGCGTGGCGGCGGTGGCGCACGCTGCCGCCGATACGGCGGCGGAGCCGGAACGCTTTTTCAGCCATCGCCGGCGAACGCTCAACGGCGGCGGCCCGATCGGACACCAGATCTCCGTCGTGACACTACGGCGCGGGCCGGCTCCGTGACGCATCCATACTTCCTGCTCTTCGTGCTCCTGCTGCTCCTGACAGGACTGTTCGCGTGCGTGCTGACGTGAGGGTCCTCCGGTCGACAGCCCCGATGTTGCTGCTGGCTGGCTGCGGCGCGCTGGCGCAGCCGTTTGCAGGCAACCCGGGTGCGACCGCGCGTGCGCCTGTCGCAGCCGCCCCCGGCGCGGCTGCTGATCGGCGAGCCGACCGCGGCACTGCTCCCGCGCGACGATGCCATCCGGCTTGCGGTCGACCTAGCCCATGCGCTGGAAGCCCGCGACGTGCCCGCGGCGGCCGGCACCGGCGGCGGGGGTGCGGGCGATTGGCGGCTGATCATCAGCGCCGACCTGCACAACGGACAAGTCGTGCCGAGTTTTTCGGTGCGCGATCCGCGCGGCGTGGAAAAAGGCACCACCAAGGGCGTGCCGGTGGACGGAAGCGCCTGGCAGACCGCGGCGGCGGAGACATTGCAACAGACCGCCGACGCCGCCGCCCCGGATATCTCGAAATTGCTCGAACGTATCGAGGCGATGCGCGAGGAGAGCGATCCCAACAGCCTGCTGAACCGTCCGGTGCGCGTGGCGCTCAAAGGCGTGAACGGCGCGCCGGGAGACGGCGACCGCTCACTGGCGCACGAACTGGCGCTGGAAATGCCGAAGCACGGCGAACCGCTGGAGCCGTCGCCCACGGGCGCGGACTTCTTGGTGGAAGGCCGGGTGAAGGCCGTTGCCGAACCCAAGGACATCACCCGCGTCGAAATCCAATGGGTGGTGACCAATGCCGCGGGTCAGGAACTGGGGCGCGTGGTGCAGATCAACGAAGTGCCCGCCGATGCGGTCTCCGGCCTTTGGGGCGACGTCGCGGTGGCGGTGGCACAGGAAGCGGCGGCCGGCGTGCAGGACGTGATCGCCCGCAATGTGGGCCTGAAGCGCGAGGCGGCGGCGCCATCGGCCGGGTAGGATTGCCATTCCGTGACAGCTTGCTAGAGATGCGCCGCCCGCCCGGAACGCTGCCCGCCCCGCATCGATGAAGATCGTGTCCTGCAACAGCAACCGGCCGCTGGCCGAGGCGGTGGCCGCCGGGCTGAACCTGCCGCTGACCCGCGCCTCCGTGCGCCGCTTCGCCGACATGGAGATTTTCGTGGAAATCCACGAGAACATCCGCGGCGAGGACGTTTTCGTGGTGCAAAGCACCAGCTATCCCGCCAACGACAATCTGATGGAACTGCTGATCGCGCTGGACGCGCTGCGCCGCGCCTCGGCACGGCGCGTGACCGCGGTGGTGCCGTATTTCGGCTACGCACGGCAGGATCGCAAATCCGGGCCGCGCACGCCGATCAGTGCAAAACTGGTGGCCAACCTGATCACCGAGGCGGGGGCGAACCGAGTGCTGACGATTGATCTGCACGCCGGCCAGATCCAGGGCTTTTTCGACATTCCAGTGGACAACCTATATGCCGCACCCCTGTTCTCGCGCGACATCCAGGACCGCTTTGCCGGGCGCGACATCATGATCGTGAGCCCTGATGTGGGCGGCGTGGTGCGCGCCCGCGCGGTGGCCACACGGCTCAACTGCGACCTGGCCATCATCGACAAGCGCCGCGAGCGAGAAGGGGTGTCCGAGGTGATGAACGTGATCGGCGACGTGCGGCGCCGGGATTGCATCCTGATCGACGACATCGTCGATTCCGGCGGCACGCTGTGCAACGCCGCGGTCGCGTTGATCAACAACGGCGCCGCCTCGGCCAGCGTCTATTGCACCCACGGCGTGCTGTCCGGCGGCGCCGTTGCGCGCATCGCCGCCTCGCCGATCGAGAGCATGACCATCACCGACAGCATCTTGGCGACCGAAGCGGTGCGCGGGGCACGCAACATCCGCCAGGCCAGCATCGCGAAACTGTTCGCCGAAGCGATGCGGCGGATCAGCGACGAGAGTTCCGTCAGTTCGTTGTTCGACTGATGAGCGAAACGTTGTCCCCCGTCCCGTTCTGGTTTCTGCGCCACGGCGAGACCGACTGGAATGCGCGCAACCTGTCGCAGGGCCAGGTCGAGATACCGCTCAACGCCGCCGGGCTGGCGCAGGCGCACGAAGCCGCTTCGCTGCTGCGCGGGCGCGGCATCGCCAGCATCGTCTGCTCGCCGATCGGGCGGGCGCGAGAGACGGCCGCGCATCGTTTCCGATGTTTTGCACGTCCCCGTCGAGATCGAGGACGATTTGCGGGAGGTGGCGTTCGGCGAGCAGGAAGGCCAGCCGGTGGGGGACTGGTACGACGACTGGATTGCCGGGACCATGACGCCCGAGGGGGCGGAGCCGTTTGCGGACCTGCGGGCGCGGGTGGTGGGGGCGGTCAACCGGGCGCTGTCGCGGCCGGCTCCGGTGCTGGTGGTGGCGCATGGGGCGATGTTCCGCGCGTTGCGCTCCGCCATGGGCTTGGTGCCCAACATTCGCACTCCGAACGGAATACCGCTCTGGTGCGAGCCGGGGACCCCCTGGCGGCTCGAACCGGCTCAGCCGCCCGATCGGGGTGCGACCGCTTCCGGCGCTTCATGAGGGGGAACCTGAGGCGCGAACCTCATTCCTGGCCCGCGCCATCTGGCGACACCTCGAGTGCTCCCGCACGAAGCCAGGCGAGCAATCAACAAGGCAGTCCGTGTTTACTCGGCCCTCGGCTTACGCGCCCAGCGCACGGCTTTTGCCAGGAGATGACCACACAGGACAGCCGGCGGCATCTTGACCCAGTGACTGCGCACGAACAGCGCCGCGCGCGCGACGGCAGCACCGCCCACGGTTCGGTGCGGGAATTGATCCACGATCGAGGCTGCGCACCAGCCAGTCCATTAGCCCGCGCACCGCGGCGTTCGGCGCAAATGCCGTTTCGGCCCGGTTCAGGACGGCAAGCCGGCACGTCCGTGCCGAGCAATGCCGCAGCATAGCGCAGCCCGTAGTACAGCGGCCGGCCGAGCTCGTGGTGGTGAGCCCGTTCGAGCAGTCCGTCCCAGAATCCGGGGCGCTGGGCGAACAGCGTCAGCAGATCGTGCAGATCCAGCAGGTCGCGCAGCTGGCCGGCCGGATTTTCCAGGAACAGATGCGTCGCGGCATGCAGCACCATGTCGGCGGGGCTCAGCACGAAAAGTCCGCCCTCGACCGGCATCGGCTTCCGCGAACAGTGATGCGGCATCGATCCTGATCCCGCTCACCGGCGGATAAATCGTGTGGTGCACGTCGAGTTCCGTCTCCCGCTCGCCGTGCATGAGCGGCGGGATCTCGTGCATCAAATCACGGTAATAGTGCTGATCGTAGGCATTCGCGGTGTCGGACCGCCAGCCCTTTTCCATCAGCCTCCGCTCGACACGCTCCATTTCCACCGCGGGCACGAGAATGTCGAGATCCACGGAAACGCGGCCACGCGCCGGCGGAAGTGCGGCCTGCCTGTAGGCGGCACCCTTGAGCAGCACGATCTTTGTGTCCAGAACGGCCAAAACCCGACGCACCCGGTCGACTTCATATCGAAGCACGACAGCGTTCGCGTGGGCCTCGATGCGCGCATGAGCCAGCTGCCGGCGTGCCGCTTCCGGCAAGTTTTCCAGCAAGCCGAGAGCGGCGAGGTCGACCTCCAGCCTGCCAAGCAACCCATGCTGCCGAGCGACGTGCAGAACGTCGTCGAGCGGTTCGGCACCGAGCCGAAGCACCGAAGCGGGATCGCGCATGGCAAGCAGCAGCGGAGCATTTGCTGGGGATGACCTTGAGCCCCGGCGCGAGACCGGCGACGCCCCCGCAATCGACACGGCCCGATCCGGCGCCAGCGGCTGATCCAAAATGTCCACGCGCCCCGGGGCCGCCGCCTATGCTGCCGCCAGGACGAGGCCGCTCGACCCATCACGCGCGCCAACGCGTGCGCAGAGCTCATCCATCGCGGCCACCGCCTGCTCGAGCGTGCCATACGACAGGCGGTAAGACCCACAGGTGTCTACCAGGCGCGCGACGGTATCGAATCCGACACGCTGAGTGGTGTGGTAGTTAAGGCCATTGTCCACCAGCATCCTGAACGTCTCGCATTTTCCGAGCGCCCGCAGCCTGAGCGGTGCACCGTTCTGGTAAGCGGGGGAGACGATCATGGCCGGGACCGCGGGTTCGGCGGCGCGGGCGACGGACTCGGCGGGGGGGCGGAGAAAAGCGATGTCGCCGCGGATCGTGCCTGCCATCAGCGGGCTGAAAACACTGTCCGGCGCCCACCGCCGGATCAACGCAATCGAACTCGTTCTTCAACGAGATCGGCCGTGCCACCGGCTGCAAACGCAGGTCAGCCGGACGGAGCACGCCGAGCTCATCGGACAGAAGCCGCCAGCCTCGCGTCACCAACGCGGCGCAAAGGGTGCTCTTTCCGGACGAAGGCGGTGCCGGGAGAATGAACGCCATGCCGTCGCGCTCCACCGCGGCGGCGTGCAGCACGACGAAAGATGGCGTGCAGCTATGCACGCACCAGTTCAGGGCCAACTCGATCGACAGATACGCCAGACGAACAGGCGAGGGAGCAAACTCCACCTCTCCGTTGATGGAGACCTCCGTCTTGGGCTTGATGAAGCGTCGAACCGCACTGGTGTAGGACAGGCGAACCCGGCAATCGTCGACGCCCGTGCCTGCCTCGAAGGCGTGGCCGGCATACATGAGCAGAAATTGTTCGGCCGCGATGGGCACGTCGGTCCAAATGTTGACGCACAATCCGGCCACTCGCAGCCGGACCCCGGAGCGGCTGAATTGCCGCCGCAGTTCCGGCGCTGCGGCAGCGCCCAAGCGCATCACGCTAACGGCTCCGCCAAGCCGATCTCGTCCAATCGGGACAGCACCTGGCGGACCGCGGTGCCGAGAATGTCGTTTGCCGGCGAATCGGCCATGCTGGCCAGTTCCGTTGTCAGGCCGTCAACTGTGGACGGGCCTTCGAGCAACAGGGCGAACACCGCACCCGCCGTCGCATCCAGATAATGGGTCATCCCGGAGAATGGGTGGAAGACGACGTATTCATCGTCCCAGCATCGCCATGCCAGATGCGCTGGCTCGAGCAGCCTCCATGTTCTGGAGTCGACGACCTGATTGCACACGCCTGCTAGGTATCAGGTCGGCGCCGCGAATAAAGTACTAACGAAGGCGACGGGATCGATGGCCCCCACCGACGTGCCGACGCCATTGTATTGTGGCGACCCTCACACTCACTGCTTCCGGCTCTGAGCTGCGGATTGAAGGCTACTCGTCTTCCCGCCGCCGCCCCCCCAAGCAGAAGCCGGGTGGCTGATCGTCATCACGACGGGCAGAGCCGCGCCGACTTTGGCGGCATCAAGCAGCAGGCGGCGGCGCTTCCCGCTGGCGGCCTGCGGCGCTGGCGAGGTGTCTTTGCCGGAGTCACCGACGCTCTCATTCTCAGACATTGCCGCCGTCTCCGTTCGATGCACCAAAGCCAATCCACCCTCACCACGCTCTCGGCCTGCAAGACTGTCCTTGGCAGCTCCTGTCACGCTGCCGCGGGCGACGCCCAACCAACCTCCGTCTACACGCTACAGTGTACCCCAACTCTGCGATACCGTCAACGGTTCCGAGCGTCACCTCCTCATTATGGGACTCGTCCAAAATTGCTTACTTGTCTACCGTGAAAGCCGCTGCCATCCAGTGCCATCCATCAACTTCTTACCACGTTTTCGATGCCGTTCCCAGCGGTCGCGGGGGTGTCTTCACGGAGAAATCACGGTTCTTTTGCTTTGGCGTCACTGGGACGACCTTGGGTGCGCCTCGGTGGTCAGCCGGTTGCGGGGCGAGCGCGGCGCGGCTGCGGTTGATCGCGGTCGCTCCCGCCGAGCCGCTGCGGCGCTCAACGATGATGAGATTCTTTTCAAATTGTATCGAGCGAATCTTGCCGGCCAGCCCCGCCAACTCCGTATCGACGGCGCGGTCGGACTCGAACTCGTCCGCGTTCAGATAGGGAGTCAGAGCGAGGAAGTAGCCGAGGCAGGTGGCGCCAAAAGCCGGACTGTCGATGTGGGCGCCATCCCAGTTCCCAAAGCTCCAGAGCGAGGTCATCACGTCCTCGATCACATAGAGGCCGCCGTCGCTCAAAGCATCGAAGAGGTGACGGAAAGTGAAGATCTGATGCCGGCTGAGATGTGAGCCGTCATCGATGATGATATCGAAAGGCCCCTCGTGCTGCTGTAATGCGGCGAGGTCGGCCGCGCTCGATTGGTCCACCCGATAGATGCGGGTGCCCAGCGTCTCCAGGTTCGGCTTTTCTTCGATGTCGCAGGCTACAATGCGGCCGCGCGGGAAATACGCCTGCCACGCGTTCAGCGACTTGCTGCCGAGAGCGTAGCCGTATCCGCCGATGCCGATTTCGAGCAGCTTGATCCGGCGATAGCGGAAGCGGGCGAAGTTGCGGGCATAGGCACGGCCGTAGCGGTGCCCGTGGGGCTGGTGCTTGTCCGAACCGGAGAGGCGCAGCAGCGTGGGTAGCGGGATCGGCAGCCAGCAAACCAGCGTGGCAATGACGGCGCGCAAGCGATAGGCCGAAACCGCCGCCCGGTGATGCAGGTTCTGCTTCTGCGGCTCGCTCCAGCGGTTCCAGCCCAGCAGCAGCTTAAGCAGTCTAATTGTCACGCCGACGGCAGTTGTATTCACCCTAACGTCCCTTGGTCGCGAGGCCCGTGGACATAACCCCCGCTCACTCGGGCATCCGCCGGGTCCGGTTCGAACACGCTGCCCATTCGGCGGCAATTGTGCAGACAAGGTCGAGGGCGGCGGTGATTACCGCGGCCCAGCTCGCGGCGCCGCCGTTTGCCTGAGCGCGTGTTGCACCACAGCTTCCGGCCTGATCAAGCGCCCGGCCACCATGGGCGGCACCCCGGGCGGAGAGAGCGAAGGCATCGCAGCCCGGGCGGTCACTTCGCGTAACGTCGAAAGCAGGGCGAGCAGCAGCAGAAAACCATCGAAATAGGCGACGCTCAGGGCCGAGCCGCCAATGCAGAAAGAGGCAAGGCTGACCTGGATGTATTTGGTCAGATCGTTCGCCCAGCGCAAACCAGGTCGATTGCGCGTTTGGCGAATGACGATCACGCTGTTACGCGCGGCCAGAAGCAGCATCAGCAGGAATAGCGCGAGTCCGGGATAGCCGTGCTCGCCCAATACCTGGAAAAAAATGCTGTGCGCGGCGTGGGGCATCTCGTCCGGGAAATAATGATTAAAGATCGGCTCCAGCTGCGGGGCAGAAAAGCCGGCGCCGAACGGGAAGTGGTCCGCGGCATACCTCATGGCCACCTGCCAGGCCACCAGCCGTCCGTGGAACGAGCTGTCCTGGCTGGGATCGCTGATGGTCTGCATGCGCGCCCAGAACAAGTTCGGGCATCAGGCTCAGCCCGGCGCACACGACCGCGACTACCGCGACGCCGTATGCAATCCGCCGTTCGCTGCGCACCAGGACCATGATCAGCATGGGGGTCAGGGCGATCACGCCGCCGCGTGAGTACGAGCCGAACACCATGACGATTTCCAGCCCGGCCGCGAGCAGCAGGCCCAGTCGCAACCGGCGGTCCGCAGTGTAATCTCGCAAGTAGAGGATCAGCGGCACCGTCATCACCGCAGCCAGGGCCAAATCATTGTTGTCGCTGATGATCGTGTCCGGCGGACCGTACACGATGGCGGTGCCGCCTGACGCGATGGTGAACATCCCCCCCTTCACGCCGTAAAAGCCCACCGAGATCACCAGCACCCATATCATCGCGTGGATGCGGACCTTCTCGGTGATCAGCACGAACACCAGGAAGACGAAGGCAAAAATTCGCACCGTCTGGTTCCACAACGGCCACGACCAATCCGGGAAGGGTGCCTGCAGCGAGTTGAAGGTCATCCAGATCACGAAAGCCAGCATCACCCAGGGCATCGCGTCGGGGGTCCACCGCTTGCGCTCATGCGAGGTCCCCAAGCCGATCAGGGTGACGATTGCGATCACCAGATTGAACGGTTGGCCGAACGCGAAGCCGTAGGTCTCGCGATGCGGGGACATGATGGAGAACCAACCCCAGGCCAGTACGCCCGCCTGCGGGTAACGCAGGATCACCGGCAGCATGCCCAGCGTAGCCGCAGTCAGAATCAGATCGCGCATGACGGGGCTTGACCATCATACGCACTGAGCGCCTGCTGGGCATGCGGCAGAGGGCATGACATTGGACGGGCTATTCTATCTCCTATCGGTGGTGGGGATCGCGGTGGTGATGTGGTGGGCGATCCGCAACGACGGCACGCCACCTGACGGCCCCACCTTCGGCCCGCTCGCCATGCGAGAAAGCCCATCCGCCGAGGTGTCCGGAAAACTTCGGCGGCGGCCCTCGGCATGACGGTGGTCCTTCGCACGGATTGAGCCTGACCGACACTGCAGGTGCCACGTTCCGGGCAGGCGAGCAACAGCAACCCGCGACTTCCCGATGCCAGACGGACATGCGATACATCGGTCCGTATGATGGACCATCCGCGTGTCACGGTGGTGATACCCGCGTATAACGCGACGGCAACGATAGCTCGCGCACTGCAATCGGCGCTGGCGCAAACCTACCGCCCGCTTGAGGTTGTCGTGGTCGATGACGGCAGCAGCGACGATACTGCCGCGGTTGCCGAAAGCTCTCGCTCGCTCGGAAATCCGAGTGATCCGCCAGTCGCGCAATCGCGGCGTTTCGGTTGCGCGCAATGTCGGCGCAGACGCCGCTCGCGGCGAACTGGTGGCATTCCTCGACGCGGATGACGAGTGGCTGCCGGAACGGCTCGCGCGGCAGGTGCCGCTGCTGGTCGCCGATCCGCGACTTGTTTTCGTGGCCTGCGGCGCGGTGATGGTGTCGCGGTCCGGCGTCGTCGGGAAGCCGCTATTTGATGGCCGGATCCCTCAGACAGGGCCGCGCGCCTGGATCGGCCTGCTCGGGCGCAATACGGTCCAGACCAGCAGCGTGTTGGTGCGCCGCGCGGAATTGCTGGCGTCGGGTGGCTTCGACCCGGAGTTGCGGGTCAGCGAAGATCAGGATCTGTTCATTCGGCTCGCGATGCGCGGACCGCTCGGCTATGTCGACGCGCCCTTGGTGCGCGTCCACGATACGCCCGGGAGCCTGTCGAGCGGCGGCGGCTTCAGGGAGTTGGCCGGCATCACCATGCCGATGATCGAGCGGCATCTGGCGGCCAAGGCGGGAGAACTGGATGCCGCCCAGCGCCGCGCGATCCGGCGCGAGCGATGGGCACGGATCGGTCGTCGGGCTTACAGCGAGGGCGCCTACCTCATCGGGCTGCGGCTGGTGATCGGTGCAATGGCGCGTGGCCACCGGCCGCTCGACAACCTGCTGTTTCTGGTCAGCGCGGCGCCCCCCATGCGGACGATCAAGCGCGTGGTGCGCGGCGCCTGAGGCCGCTTGCGGCGCCGAGCGTCTGGCCGCGATAGTGCCGCCCGGAGGTTTTTGTGATGCGAGCGCACGTTGCCGACCCGCCGGATGCGGGACCGCCGGCGCTGGATGCGGTGGACCGGCGCATCCTGGCCGAGTTGCAGGCCGACGGACGCATTACCAACGTGGAGCTGGCACGCCGCGCCGGCATTTCCGCACCGCCTTGCCTGCGCCGCGTGCGCCGGTTGGAGGAGGCCGGCATCATCCGCGGCTATTACGCCGACACCGAGCCCGAACGATTAGGCTGGCAGATCACCTTTTTTGCCATCGTCGGCCTGGATAGCCAGAAGGAGACTGTGCTGACCGGTTTCGAGCGCCTGGTGGCCGGCTGGCCGGAGGTGCGGGAGTGCCACATGATCCGCGGCGGCGGCGATTTTCTGCTGCGGCTGCTGGCGCGAGACGCACTGCACGAGAATGAACTGACGCAGCGGCTGACCGGGGCGGCGCGCGTGAGCCGGGTGCAGACGCTGAACACCATCCGCACCAGCCGCGACCTCGCCGGCGTGCCGCTCTGACCGGCCGGGCTTCGCGGGCACTGATCCTGCTTGGCTTGTTGACCGCGATCCGGCTGGCGGTGGCCGCGTTGCTGCCGCTTTCGCCGGACGAAGCCTATTACTGGGTGTGGTCGCGGGCGCTGGCCGCGGGTTACCCGGACCATCCGCCCATGGTGGCGCTGTGGATTTTTGCCGGCACCGACCTGTTGGGCGACAGCGCGCTGGGAGTGCGGCTGCTGGCGCCGGTTGCGGCTGCGCTTGGCTCGGTGCTGCTGGCGCGCGCCGCCGACGATCTTTTGCCGGGGCGGCGCGCCGGCATCGCCGCAGCGGCGATGCTCAATGCGACATTGCTGGTGGGTGTGGGCAGCGTCACCATGACGCCGGACACTCCGCTGCTGCTATTCTGGACCGCGACGCTGTGGGCGCTGGGTCGGCTGCACGCCTCCGGGGAGGGGCGGTGGTGGCTCGCTGCCGGAGCTGGCGCCGGGTTGGCCCTCGACAGCAAGTACACGGCCGCTCTTTTGGTCCCCGCAATTCTGGCCTGGCTGCTGGCAGTGCCGGCCATGCGGCCCTGGCTTTGGCGCTGGCAACCGTGGGCGGCAGCGGCACTGGCCGGACTGCTGTTCGCGCCGGTGCTGGTTTGGAACGCGGCGCATGGCTGGGTGAGTTTCGCGCGCCAGGGCGGACGCGCGGCGGACTGGCGGCCGGCGCGAGCAGTTCAGTTCTTGGGCGAGCTTCTGGGCGGTCAGGCGGGACTTGCCACGCCGCTGCTCGCGGTTCTGCTAGCGGCGGGAATTGTTCTGGCATCGCGGCGGGCTTTGCGCGGCAATTCTGCAGCCATGTTGCTGGCCGGCCTGACTCTGCTGCCGGCCGCTGTGTTCGTGCAGCACGCGTTGGGCGACCGGGTGCAGGCCAACTGGCCCTGCATCTGCTATCCCTCCGCTGCGATCGCCGCCGCCGCTCTCACCGGCAGATGGCTGCGCTGGCGTGGCCCCGCCGTCGCGATCGGGGTCGCGCTGACCGCGCTGGTCTGGGTGCAGGCCCTGGCCGACCCGCTAGGATTGCCGCGCCGCCTGGACCCGACCTTGATCCGCCTTGGCGGCTGGTCGGGGCTCGGCCTGCAGGTGCAGCAGGCCGCAAGCCGTGAGGGTGCCGCGTATGTGGCAGCCGAGAGCTACGGGCTCGCCGCCATACTGGCTTGGCTGATACGCGACCAGCCGGTCATCGGAGTCGACCCGCGCTGGGCCTTTTTCAATCTGCCGACGGCTCCCGTGCCCTCGGCGCCTGGCTTGCTGGTCCGCAGTGTGCGTCGCAAGGACGCCCTGATAGCGGAGCACTGGCATTCCGCTGAGCCCGCCGGCACGGCGATACGCGAGCGGGGCGGTGCGGTGGCGGAGAGCTACGACTTTTATCGCGTCGTGGCTGGCGTCAAGGACTTGGCGGTGACGCTGCCGCGTCGGCGCTGACCGACGTGGCAATAGACCAATGTTGCGCGCCTTACTGCTTCAGGTGCGGAGACAGCAGCGACAAATCCGCCGGCGTCAGTCGATCGGAGGCCGTGCGCGCCTGGTGCCAGTACCGGATAGAGCAGCGGCGGCGCGCTCGCGCGATCGAGTCGGGCACGCTCGTCGGCGCTGAGTTTCAGTTCTGCTGCGCGCAAATTGTCTTCGAGTTGCTGCTCGGTGCGCGCCCCCATTATGAGCGAGGTCACCGCCGGCCGCCCCAGTAGCCAGGCCAGCGCCACCTGCGCCGCCGAGACTTTGTGCGCCTCGGCAACCGGCAGCAGCGCATCGACCACATCGTAGAGCGCGCCCTCGTCGCGCACCGGCGGCTCGCTCCAGCCGGCCAGGTGACGTCCCTCCGGCTGCGGTTTGCCACGCTGGTATTTGCCCGACAGCAGGCCGCCGGCAAGCGGGCTCCACACCAGGATGCCCAAGCCCTGATCGAGCGAGACCGGCACGAGTTCGTACTCGGCCTCGCGCGCCTGCAGCGTGTAATGAATTTGCTGCGAGACGAAACGCGGCAGCCGGTCGCGCTCCGCGACGCCGAGCGCCTTCATGATGTGCCAGCCGGAAAAATTCGAGCATCCGACATAGCGGATTTTGCCTTGGCGCATCAGCAGGTCGAGCGCCTCCAGCGTCTCCTCGAGCGGAGTGAGGCCGTCCCATTCGTGCAGCTGGTACAGGTCGATGTGCTCGGTATCCAGCCGCCGCAGGCTGGCCTCGCATGCCTCGACCAGGTGCTGGCGCGACGAGCCGGCGTCGTTCGGGCCCGCGCCCATGCGAAAGCGCGCCTTGGTGGCCACCAGCAGGCGGTTGCGCCTGCCGCGGATCGCCTGGCCCACGATTTCCTCCGACAGGCCGGTCGAATACACGTCGGCGGTGTCGATCATGTTCACCCCGGCATCGAGGCACATGTCGATCTGCCGCGTGGCACCGGCTACGTCCGTGTTGCCGGCTTTGGCGAACGGACCCTTGCCGCCAAAAGTCATGGTGCCCATCGTCAGGACAGAAACGAACAAGCCCGATCGGCCAAGCTGGCGATATTCCATGGAATGCCTCCATAAAAGGGGCGTGACCCTGGCCGTGCGTATCGTCGCTGTAAAGCGTTCCAGCAATCAGGTGTCAGGATTAAAGGTGGATTTGCCGGACGGGCTCGCCGATGCTGACCCCATCGCCAACGTTGAGGCCAAGGATGAACCGCTTCTCCGTCGCTCCCCTGCACACCATGACGCGCCAGCTGGCCGACGTGGCTTCGGGCCGGCGGGCTCCCGACCAGGTGATTGCCGGAGTTCGCGCACTCTCCACGTACACGGAGCGGCTTCTGCCTGATCGCGAAATCTGGATCACGGGGGGCAGGATCGCCGCGGTGAAACCCGCCGGCACCTGTCCACGCGGCAGCGACGCGAGTTTTTACGACGGAGAAGGAGCGATCCTCGCGCCCGGGCTGGTGGACCCGCATTTGCATATCGAAAGCAGCATGATGACCGCGTGCGCCTATGCCGAGGCGGCGCTGCTGAACGGCACCACCACAATCTTTTGCGACAGTCACGAGATCGGCAATGTGTGCGACGCCGAGGGCATCGAGTGGATGCTGGAGGATGCGCGTCAGGCGCCGCTCAACATTTTTCTGACCGTGCCCAGCACCGTCCCCGCCACCGCGCCGCGGTTCGAGACCGCCGGCGGAGATCTGACAGCAGAAAAAATCGGAAAGCTGTTCGACCGCTGGCCGGAGGCGGTGGCACTCGGCGAAAAGATGGATTTCGTGCAGGTGACGCAGGGCGACGAGCGCAGCCACGCCATCCTGGCAGCTGCCCTCTCCCGCGGCCGGCCGGTAAGCGGACATTTGTACGGGCGCGAATTCGTCGCCGCCTACGCGGCCAGTGGAGTGACCGACACGCACGAGGCGATCGACCGCGACATCGCCGCCGATTTTCTGGAAGCCGGGTTGTGGGTGTTCTTGCGCGGCGGCCCGCCGACCACGCCATGGCACAGCCTGCCCGAGGCGATCCGCGCGGTGACCGAACTCGGATGCAATCCGAAACGCGTTTGCGTCTGCACCGACGACCGCGATGCCGACGACCTGTTTGCATTCGGGCTGGATTGGGTGGTGCGCGAGGCGATGCGCGCCGGCTTTTCCCGCGAAGCCGCGTGGAGCCTCGGATCGCTGCACGGTGCCACGCGGTTCGGCAAGGACGGCGAGCTGGGCGGTCTGGGCCATGGCCGGCGCGCCGACCTCGTGCTGCTGGATGATGCCCTGGTGCCGCATGCCACCTGGTACGGCGGCGAACTGGTGGTGCGAGACCGACGTGTAACGCCGGTGCTGGAGGCGCAACTGGCAGGCCAGCGCTACGTGTATCCCGACGCCGCGTACCGGACCATGCGCCTGCCCGGGCAAGTGCGGTTGACCCCGGAGCTGCCGCCGGGCGGGTTCCGGGCCAACGTGATCCGCGCCGCACTGCCCGGCATCGTGCTGTTCCACGAGATCCTGGTCCTTGAGCCGGCCGCCGATTGGGATTCCTTGCTCGATCTGCATTCCCTCTGTTTTCTTGCCGTGGTGGAGCGGCACGGGCGCGGCGGCGGCGTGTCACACGGGCTGCTGCAGGATTTTGGGCTGCGCGCGGGAGCGGTGGCCAGCAGCGTCGGACACGATGCGCATAACGTCATCGTGGCCGGCCGAAGCGAGGCGGACATGCAGGTTGCGCTGGCGGCGGTGGCGGCGAGCGGTGGCGGCGTGGCGGTGGTGCGGGACGCTGCAGTGGTGGCGCGCGTGGCGCTGCCGGTGGCGGGCTTGCTGTCGGACAAGCGAGCGCCGGAGGTGGCGAGCCAGGCCGCGGCGATGAAGGCGGCCTGGCGCGCGCTGGGTTGCACGCTGCCCTATATGGGCTTCAACCTCATTCCGCTCTCGGTAATTCCGGAAATCCGGCTGACCGACAAGGGTCTGGTCACGGTGCCGGGCATGCGGATCCTGCCATTGTTGGAGACGGCGGCCTAGTTTTTTCCCCGGGGCGTCACGCGCGCATGGGCGTGGCGGGGAGGGACCGGCCGGTTATATTTTGCCGAAAGCTGGAGGGGGCGGATGCCGTTAGACATCAGCGGGGGCGGGGGACAGCGTTCCGTCAACGTGCTGGGCGGGGTCCTCGAGCCGTGCTCGGTCACGCCGCTGACGGGGTTCTACCGCAATGGCTGCTGCGCCACCGGCCCCGAGGACGTCGCCAGCCATACCGTGTGCGCGGTGATGACCGCGGCGTTCCTGGCGTTCAGCCGGTCGCGCGGCAACGATCTGAGCACGCCCCGGCCGGAATACGGTTTTTCGGGGCTGCAGCCCGGCGATCGCTGGTGCCTGTGCGCCCCACGCTGGCAAGAGGCGTTGCGTGCCGGTTCCGCTCCCCGTGTCGTGCTGCGCGCCACCGAAGCCTCCGCGCTGGACTACTGTACGCTGGACGAACTGAAGCGATATGCTGTCGACCTGAACTGACCAGCTCAGTATATATCGTATACGAAACAATATAGGCGTGCGTGGGCAGGCTCAGGAAGGGGTGGGTTTTCGGATCGGCTCCAGCATCCAGATGCCGCGCCACTTGCGCCACTCCGTGCCGGGCTCGGTCCACTTCGGCTTGCGCTTATACGGCTCCGTGCGCACCGGGCGTTTTCGGAGCGGCTTTTCCGCTGGTCCGGTGAGGGCCGGTTCAGGGCCAGCCGGCCTGGCCCGGGCGGGGCGTTTCGGCGGCGGCGGCAGGAGCGCCGGGTCGGGGACTACCCCCAGCATCCGGCACAGCGGCCGGAGCAGCCGCCCCGCCTGCGGCGCGTTGCGGAGCAACACCGCCATCTCCGGATCCGCCAGCAGCCGCTCCAGATCCCCCCTCCAGGGCGCCACCCGCCACTGCCCCAGCTTCAGCAGCCAGGCAAACGGTTCGGGAAACGGGCGTTGTCGTTTTCGGGCTTCCCGTTTCCGCTCCCGGGGCGGGCGGGGCGGCGGCAGCGGACCCGCCTGGGCCCGGGCGAGCAGAGCGATGAACCTCTTCCTGAGGTTCTGCAGCCGCATCCCCACCTGAAACAGCAGCTGCGCGGTGATGACATATACCCCGGACATCCGGTCGGTGTCGTAGCGTGCCCCCAGCCCCCGGCCCACTCCGTGGATGAACCAGGTGAAGCGCTCGGCCAGGCCGGCGTTGGGTGGGAGGGGCTGCTGCTGCCAAAACCACATGGTCAGAAGATCTAACGCACGGCGGCGGCCGGGTCAAGGAATTTCTCTGTTCAGTGCTGGCACGCCGATCCTGCGGGGTTAGCAACTCGGACTTTTGCTGCTGTTATCAGAGCCGGGCGGCAGAGTGAGCGCGCACGCTGGTCCGGGTGCTGCCCGAACGGCACGACCAGCCCGCTTGCGGACCACGACGCACTCCAGGCTCCGACGCCGCATCGCTGACGACGCGGTATTTCAATTCCACCAGATGCGACAGCTTTCCCTCATCGAGTTCGCCCACGCCTTACCTGAGGTACTCGCGAAAGCACAATATCCAGAAAAGCCTGAATTTTTCGGTCGTCGTGCGAGAATATGCCGGCTCGGTGCGCGTCGAGCCGCTCCTGCCGCGTAATCGGCGATAGCGCGAAGGCGATGTAGGCCAGCACGTCATCAGAGGTCGCTCTTCTCGGCGCCGATCATGCGCTCGATTTCGCGAAGCTGTTCGCCGCCAAAACCTTTCTCAGTCCAAACTCTCCAACAGCGCCTTGCGGGTATCGGGCCGGCCCCAGAGGGCGCCAACTCGTCCTCGTCCCTGAACAGTGCAGGCCAATCTCCGAACAGGCGGCCCACCAACTCGGCTGCCGATATCGGCCTGCCGTCCACGCCCCAGAACAACGTCGCGGTCATGTCCTGGATGGTACGCTCCTTGCCATCCACCAGCCTGGTGATGATTTTTTCGGACCGGCTGCGGCGCACGCCCACCGCTCGCTGATCGTCCTTCATCGTCGCCGCGACGGGATCACGTCTCATCGCCTCCGCTCCGGAGCAGCGGCCACCGGTTCTGCCGGCTCCCCATCCCGTTCGGGATCGTTCAAATCTTCATACACCTTCACGCAATCGTAAATCGTAAAGTAGTCTTTCCATCAAACAGGCGCGTGCAGCGGCCGATGATCTGCTTCAACTCGATCATCGACTTGATTGGCCGCATCAGCACAATGTTGCGGACGTTGCAAGCATCCACACCAGTTGAAAGTTTCTGCGATGTCGTCAAAATCGTCACGATGGTTTTCTCGTTATCCTGGAACGTGCGCAGGAACTCCCCGCCCAAGCGCGCCGTCGTTCGCGGTCACACGAACACAGAGTTCAGCTTCTTGCTCGTTTTGATTTAGTTAACCAGGTCACACACCACAAGCGCATGATCCTATGTCGCACAGAACACCAATGTTTTTTCGTGCTGGGGATCTCTCGCATAAAGAGGCCGACGCGATGCTTCTCGCGCTCGATTGAATTCGGTGATGCAGTTGAAATCCACTTTCGGTATAGCGTCTTGCCTATCCTCCACCTCGCTTTCGATCAGATGGTCGTCGCTCGTATAGACGTAATCATCGAGCGTGGTCGCAAGCTGCCGCACCTTGAAGGGCATCAGGAATCCGTCGTTGATGCCGTCTTTCAGCGAGTAGACAAAACCAGCTCGCCGAATAGGCGTAGGTGTCGGCGTTGGCTTGGCGTTTTGGGGTCACCGTCAAGCCGAGTTCTACGGCGGGTGCAAAGTACTCCAGAATGCCGCACCAGGTGCCTTCATCGTTCGCGCCGCCACGGTCGCATTCGTCGATTGACAACCAAATCGAAGAAATCGGGCGGATCGTCACGAAAACTTCCACACCAGCTACCCCACTTCGTCGTAACCGGTCATAAAAGTCTAGAAGATTGTGAAGAACACGCATACCGTTCATTCGGCACACGCCCCTTCTCGCAGATCGCCTCCAGGATCGATCCGCACACAGCACGTCATGCGGGAAAGGCTTCCAGGAATTCCAGGAATTTACTCATCGCCTGGTCAGCCAGGTTCTTTGCGATCAGCCAGGAATCAGGATACACAGCGGCGCGTCGGCTCAGTGCGTAGTTCTTTCAGTAGCCCAAACTCCAGCAGGTCTGAAACAGCTTCCAGGCAGAGCTGAAAGGTGATGAACGTCCTGCCGATCCCGGTGGCCGGCGCCCGCATGGACGACGGTTACGCCCAGGCGTGTAAAGCTGCGCTTCAAACGCCCGGTTTACGGCAATCTCTTGGTAGTAGTGTCCAGGCTTCTGGCCGCCCTGGTCCGATAACGAGATCTTATCGAAACGGTCGCGCCAAAGCATTTTCCTCGGCCAACGTTATTTTCCAGAGTTCTTCGCCGTGGGGTAGTGCTGCACGTATCTGCTCCGCGCCGGTCTGCATATCCACCTGGTAGATGCCAGCGCCCTTGGTCGCAGTAGGCAAATCGCGTTTGCAAGCTTGGCGTCGTATTGCTCGGCTTGTCTGCAGACCTTCGGTATCGGCAGCGTCGTCCACCATTCAGCCTCAATCACAGCCAGCTTGTGGTTGCCAAAGATCAGCACGTAGTCACAACTTCTTGCGGGGCGCGTTTGCCAGCAGCCCCGCAGCCGCCCCAGGGTCCATCTCCGCGCCGGACCCGACCGCTTGCACCACGTCACCAGCCCGGCCACTTGCGCGCGCAATCGATCCAGCTTCGGCGCCGGTTTCTGCTTCGTTCGCTCCGCGGCCCGTTCCCAGTGCCCCCACCACCGGCGTCGCCGTCAGCTTCGCCAGAGAAGGCTTTTCGCAAAACGGCCTGTTTCAACTTCTGCAAGCTTAGCCCGTTTCTGCTCGGTGTGCTGTCGCCAACGTGAAGTCTCATCAGCAAGGGCCCTGGTCTTTTCAACCCACCGCCGCTCTCGGCCGATCGGCGGGCAGCGGATCTTCAACTTGCTTTGCCGCTATCGTATGTTGAAGATGCTTTTGCACCACCCCGTTAAGTACGTCATGCAACGAGCTTCCTTTGCCTCAGCCATGAGATCAAAGAAGAGGGCCAGGTAATGGGGATCGGCTGAAGGACCTCGCCTTGCCCGATTACAAGATCTGCGCAGTTTCTCGATCGGCAGGCTGTCGGGTATCACCGCAGCGGTGCCTTGATAAGCCGGTCCGAACCAATTGGCCACATCCCCAGGCCTCAACTCGGAATTTCGACAATAATCGGTTCAGCCTGTCATCTATGAATACAGCGTTTTCAGGTGAACTTCGAACAGCAGGATGTCTTGAGGAACGAAGAACCGGAATGCCACTAGGTCGATGCTCTTTTGCCATCCGACCTACATGCCGCCGGTGCTTGCGATCGCAAACGTCAGGATATAAACGCCTTTCAGCTCACAGATGCACGTGGTATTCGATAGAACTAAGCCTGCAAGTAACCCTCAAACAACTTCCACGCATCAGCGAGTCGTTCTTCTCGGCAATGGCAGTCACCGCGCTGATGCCATCAAAACGCTTCGATTCAAGAATGGCGACGATGCGCTTCTCCTTAGGCAATATGAGGGGCAACAAGAAATATTGATTCCAAAAATTCGCCTATAGGAAATATGCTTTACAGTAGTAAATCCCGTTACAGACTTCGGAACTCTCTTTAAGGTGTCCATTTATCCCATAGAAAAGAAATCTTGAGCAATTATATCGTCGAGCTCAGCAGCGGGCCAGGCGTAGGGTTGCCGTCATCAACCAAGGCAGCTCGGCCATACCACCCCGATCGACATCGCCCATTTTCCACGATGACGCCAAGGCCCGCGAATGGCTTGAAGCACGGCTGTGGCCGAATGGTCCGGTCTGCCCGCACTGCGGGTGATCGACAGCGCGACGGTACTGACGAGCCCTCCTGGCCCCGTCCCAAGTGGAAGGCGTCCGCAAGCGGTTATCACCATCACGGTCCGGATTCTGTTTGCGCTTCGCATGTTCCACTTAGCAATGGCTTCTCGGCGCGTTTTCTCTGCGCTTGCAAGAAAAGCATCTCGTCTGTCCAGCTCGCTCGCATGTTCGGCGTCACGCAAAAAACCGCCTGGTTCATGCTCCACCGTATCCGTGAGGCGATGCGTCAAGGCACTCTCCCTGGCGGTCTGGGCGGCGCCGAATAAGGTCGTCGAGGTTGACGAAACCTATGTCGGCGGCAAGGCTCGTCAACCGCAAGAACCATATCCCTCGCAAAGAGGCGGTCGTCTCGCTGCGTAGAGCGCGGTGGCGACGTTCGCAGCTTCCACGTTGCCAACGTGACTGCCGAAACACTGCGCCCGATACTTCGTTACCCAAATCAGCCGCGTGTCCTACCTCATGACCGACGAAAGCACCGTTTATCCGTCGATCGGCAGCCGAGTTTCTGGCACACGGCACTGTTAACCACTCAATCCAAGAATACGTGCGCTGGCAGATTTCTGGCACACAAACACTATCGAAAACTACTTCTCCATCTTCAAGCGTGGCATCGTCGGTATCTACCACCATGTTTCCGAAGCGCATCTCAAACGCTACCTGAGCGAGTTCGATTTCCGTTACAACACGCGCGCCGTGTTCCGACATGGAGCGCACCGACAGAAGCGATGGCCGGTAACGTCGGCAAGCGCCTCGACCTATCAGCGGACTTGTCTAGCCGCGCACACCTTAGCAGAAGGCATCTCACTTTCTGCGCTGCAAAAGGAAACGTGATGTATGACATTGGTCTATATCGGACAGGGACTGAATGCTCTTAAGACGGCGCCTGAGATCGTCAAGGCGATAAGCGGTCTTCGGGCGGGCTCCAAGATCAACAAAAACACGGTCGATCTCAATCAGCAAATTATGGCTGCGCAGATGGCGCTGATAAGCGCCCATCAAGAACAGTCGGCGCTGATTAAGCAGGTAGACGCGTTGGAAAAGCGCATTGCTTATCTTCAAGAATGGAATGCTGAGAAGGTCCATTACGAGCTCAAGAGCATAAATCCCGGAGCGTTCGCCTACGTTTTGAAGAAGGATTCCGAAACCGGCAAACCACCCCATTGGCTTTGCCCAGCATGCTACAACCGCAGCATACCAGCGATCTTGCAAAGGAGTTACCGCGCGGCGCCTAGCCATATGGCACACTATGAATGTCCGGAATGCAAGAACGTAATCTTGGTTAACTGGAAGGCAACTCCTGAAAATTTAGTCATTTCACCCCCTTCCGCTTCTCCGTCATAGGCTGCGGCGGCGTCTTCGCCAGCACGTCAATTAGCTTTTCGAACCGTTCCCAAGCGGCAGCAGGATCAGTCCCGTCATCAGTTTTATGAGAGTCACACAATGGAAGAACCGAGGCGCGCCGAGCCTCTAGAGGAAGTCCCGCTGGATGACGATTTGGCTGCGGCATTTGGGCACTTAATCGTGCACTGGTCCTACGCAGATGGATTGCTGGCACATCTCGTAGCACACTTGACAGGTGCCGACCCAGCATCCCTCGCCGTAGTTACCCAAGAGGTATCGCCAGCATCCCTGTCCGATTGGGTCCGCACTCTTGGTGACCTCAGGCTCGAATTGCGAGCCTGACAAGGAACGGCTATTTGCCACGCTCGACAAACTGGACCGTATCCGCGTCCTGCGAAACGCCTATGTGCACGGTTTGTGGGACCGGCCTGTTGAGCACGGGGTATGGACGGTTCGCACAATCAAGATGAATCGGCGGGAGGTTATCAAGGACCTCTTGGTAACCGCCGACGACCTCAAAGAACTCACGGAAGATGCTAGGCGCCTTGCGGGCGAGCTGGACTTCTTTCGGATGCGGATTGCTACTCAGCCTTCCTCCCAGCCTCCCCTAGCTCAACCGCCAGCCTGTCACGCGAACAAAGCATGAACCTTCGCCTTTGCTGAGTCAACTACATAATCGCCAATCTTGGCTCAAGAGCCGTTGAAAATTCTTGGAGCCGGCAAACTCGCCTAAATTCGATGGGCCGGAGTGCCTTTCCATTCATAACAAGCGAACTCACCGTCCATTCCGATCAGAAAGTCTCCGGCGCGTCACAAGATACTTCTTGTCATATTCGCCCTCATAGAAAACCTTCGTTTGCCTTCCATCCTTTAGGTCTCTAATTCGGATCAGTGGAACGCCATTGTTAGAAAAGTTCTTGGAATCAAAAGCAAATCGACTTCGTGATTCTTGTTAACTCGCCAAGCTCTGCGAGCTTCCACGGCTCCCTCACAGCATTCCCCGAATGCCATTCAAGAATCTCGGCGCTCTCTGCATCGAGCGCTAGCATCTCGGCGATGATCTCCTTCGGATCGCGACATGCCCGCGTCCGTCCGACCTTGTTGGGGTTCTTGACCGACAGGATCGAGGCTGGTCGGATCGATCGTCCTCACATCCACCGACCACGACCTTTCCGAGCCCTGCGAAGTCCGCCTGCAGCGCCACGAACTCCCGCAGGTCATCATCATTGAGCGCATTCGTTTTCCCCAGGCTCCGCCCCGGATCGAGCTGGTAATACCACACCCGCCGGGTCGGCGCGCCCTTCTGCGAAAAATAGCACAACGGTTTTTACCCCGGCGCCCTAGAAACGTGCCGGCGGGGCAGTCCAGCATGGTGTGCAGATTACAGCTCTCCAGCAGCTCCTTTCGCAGCGACCGCGCCGCGCTGTCGCTGTTGGACAAAAATGTGTTCTTTATAACGATGGCGGCCCGGCCGCCCGCCTTCAGGCGCTTGATGAAATGCTGCAAGAACAGGAACGCCGTCTCGCCCGTCTGGATCGGGAAATTCTGCTGGATTTCCCGCCGCTCCTTGCCGCCGAACGGCGGATTGGCCAGGACCACATCAAAGCGGTCGTTTTCCTGCATGTCGCTGAGGTTTTCCGGCGAGCGTGTTGGTATGCATGATGTTCGGCGCTCGATGCCGTGCAAAATCATGTTCATCGTCTCATCACGTAGGCGAGCGCTCTTATTTTCCTTGCGTAGAACGTGCGCGTCGCATAATTTTGAGCTCGCTGGTGGTCGAGGTTCTCCCGGCGCAGATACTCGTACGCCTCGCACAAGAAACCCGCCGAGCCGAGCGCCCCGTCATAGATACGCTCGCCGATCTTTGGCTTCGTCACCTGGATCATGGCGCGGATCAGCGGGCGCGGCGTGTAGTATTCGCCGCCGTTGCGCCCGCTTGCCCATGTTCCTGATTTTCGCTTGGTAGAGGTGGGACACTCGTGCTTCTCTTTTTGCGAGCGGAAGCGCAGCTCGTCCACCAGTTCCAGCGCGTCGCGCAGTGAATAGCCGCTGCGGAACTTGTTCTCGATCTCGCCAAAAATCTCGCCGATCTTGTATTCGATAGTGTCCGGGCCGGTGGCGCGCTGGCGAGAACCCTTTCAGGTAAGGGAACAGGTTATCGTCCACGATAGCGCGATCAGGTCGTCGCCGGTCAGCGCCCGGTCGTGGTCGAACGCCCCGTCACGTTTTTTTTGGCGCCGCCCATTTCGACCATGTGTGCGCAGTCATCGATGATCGGCGCGGCGGGTTTGCCGACCAGACCGGCCTTTTCCGCCCGCTCCCGCTCGAAATCGTCGAGGTATTTCAGGAACAGCATCCACGACGTCTGCTCGGTATAGTCGAGCTCGGTCGTGCAGCCGGCCTCTTTCCACAGCACGTCGTCGATGTTTTTGAACGTCTGCTCGAACATGGTCCCCTTGGCTCTGCTTTGGGCGTGATCGTGGACGCGAAACATCGACGCCGGTAAAGTGCGGCGAGGCGTCCGCTTCCGTCCAAACCAGCCGTGGGTCCGCTCCTATTCCGTCTCTATTTACGCCTTCGGTGCGGCCGGAAGTCGTGGATGCCCGCGACAAGCACGGGCATGACGGTTTTGGGTCAGGAGGCCAGGGAGTAGACCGTGTTCGCGTCAAGAACGTTGACCCCCCTCACCCAACCCTCTCCCCCAAATGGGGGAGAGGGCTTTCTGATCCCTCCGTTCCGGGGCTCTTCCGGGAGCCTGGCCTGCAAAGGTCAGAACTCGCGCGTGTCAGGTCTGGGGTCGTAGCGGAACCACGCACCGCGTCCCCCGATCGGCGCAAGACGGAAACCCTCACGACAATCCAGCGAACGGCTCGTGGGCCAAAACATCGACCGCGGCGAAATGCCGCACATTTCTGGTCAGGACGACGTAGCCTCGGCTCCCCGCCGTTGCGGCAATCGCCAGGTCCGAAAGCCCGGAGCCTGGTCGCGCCCGTGCCTGGCGGATTATGCGCCCAACCTCTTGGCGAGACTGGGTACCCTGGCCCGGTCATGCCATAATCGGGCATGGACCGGGACGCCGTTATCGCCATCCTGCGCGCCCACGAACCGGAGCTGAAGGCCGCCGGGATCATGAGCCTGTCCATCTTCGGATCGGTGGCGCGCGGGGACAGCCGGGAGGATTCCGACGTGGACGTGGTCGTGCGGCTGAGCGAGGAAGCCTCCCGCGGCGGCTTCGCCTATTTCGGCCGGCTAGCCGCTCTGGCCCGCGATCTGGAGGACATCCTGGGCCGCCCCGTCGACATCGTCGCCGAGCCGGTGCGCAAGGAACGGCTTCGCCACGCCATCCAGGCCGAGAGCGCCGTTGCCTTCTGACAAGCCGCTGCGGCGTCTGGGAGACATTCTGGACAACATTGCCCATATCGAGCGCTTCACGGCGGGAATGGATTTTCAAAACTTCGCCGCAAGCACGCAGGCTGTCTACGCCTCGCTGCATGCGTTGCTGATCGTCAGCGAAGCCGCGAGCAAGCTTGGGGCCGAGGCCGAAATCCTGGTGCCGGGCCAGCCGTGGCCGGACATTCGCGGCATTGGCAACGTGCTGCGGCACCGATACGACGGGGTCGACCCTGATACCGTGTGGCGGATCATCGCCAGCGGCGATCTCGCCGCTCTCAAGCACGCGGTCGGGACGGCTGTGGCAAGGCTGCGGGCCGGAGAGGCGTCATCCTGATCGGCCAAGCCCACCCGGCGCGGAGGCGGGATGACGTTTTGTTAACCGCCCTCTGCCGCCATCCCGGCATAAGATCGCGCCCCGGTCCGGACAAAGGCGCGCGCGCAGAAAGCCATGGGAAGTTTCCGCTACGTCGCCATCACCCCCACCGGCGAGATGACGCGCGGCGCCATGGACGCGGCCAGCGTGCAGGCGGTGGTCGAGGCCATCCGCAAACAGGGCAACATCCCGGTGCGCGCCGACCCCGCCGCGGCCGGCGGCTCGTTTTTCGGCCTGCTCAACGCCTCGCTCGGCGGCGGCGCAAAGCTGCGGCGGCAGGAAGTGGCCAACGTCACCCGCGAACTCGCCATCATGCTGGGCGCCGGCCAGGACCTGGACCGGGCGCTGCGCTTTCTGGTGGAGACCGCGCCCAACCCGCGGGTGGCCGGCGCTGCTGGACCAGATCCGCGCCGGGGTGCGCGACGGCGCCTCGCTGGCCACCGTGCTGGGCCGGTTCCCGGCCAGTTTTTCCCGCCTCTATGTCGGTCTGGTGCGGGCCGGCGAGGCGGGCGGCGCGCTGGCGGCGACCCTGGACCGGCTGGCCACCTTGCTGGAGCGCGAGCGCAGCCTGCAGGCCACCGTCACGTCCGCACTGGTCTATCCGGCGCTGCTGCTGGTGGCTTCCATTGGCGCCATCGTGCTGCTGCTGACCCAGGTGCTGCCGCAGTTCGTGCCGCTGTTCGAGCAGAACGGCGCCGTGCTGCCCACGCCCACGCGCCTGCTGATCGGGTTCGGCAACGCGGTGTCGGCGTACGGGCTGTACGCGCTGATGGCGTTCATCGCGCTGGTGCTGCTGGCGCGCCAGGCATTGCGGCAGCCCACGGTAAAACTGCGCGCTGACCGGTTTCTGCTGCGCCTGCCGGTGATCGGCAGGCTGACCCGCGAGGTGGTGGCGGCGCGGTTCACGCGCACGCTGGGCACGCTGGTCATCAACGGCATGCCGCTGATCGGGGCGCTGGACATCGTGCGCGACGTGATCGGCAATCTGGCCGCGGTCGGCGCGGTGCAGGCGGCCACGGAAAGCGCCAAGGGCGGCGCCGGCCTGGCCCGGCCGCTGGGCCAGAACGGCATTTTTCCGCTGCGCACCACCTATCTGCTGCGCCTGGGCGAGGAGACGGCGCAGCTGGGACCGATGGCGCTGCGGGCGGCGGAGATCCACGAGGAGAACACCCGGCTCGGCGTGCAGCGGCTGGTGGCGCTGCTGGTGCCGGTGATCATTGTCGTCATGGGCGCCGCGGTGGCCGGCATCGTCGCCTCGCTGCTGCTGGCCATGCTGAGCCTCAATGATCTGGCGGGCTGAACCCCCTCACCCCGGCCCTCTCCCCAAAGGGAGAGAGGGAAGTCTGCACCCTCGCCCCCGCCCGGGGGAGAGGGCGGGGGTGAGGGGCGCCTCCCAGCGCGGCTTTACGCTGCTGGAGATGATCATCGTGCTGGTGGTGCTCGGCCTGGTCATGGGCCTGGTGCTGGCGCACGGCCCGATGCGCAGCCGCACGCTCGACACCCGCGCCGCCGCCGCCGACGTGGCCCGCGTACTGCGGGATGCGCGCGGAATGGCCGTTGGCGGCAACCGGGCGGTGCAGGTGGTGGTCGACCTGCCGCATCACGCGCTGCGCATCGACGCCGGCCCGCTGCGCCCGCTGCCGCCGCAGCTCGGCGTCTCGGTGGTCGCCACCAATGCCGAGACGCTGGGCCGCACCCTGGCCGGCATCCGTTTCGACCCGGACGGGAGCGCCACCGGGGGACGCATCGAGCTGCGCGATCCCGGCGGCCTGCGCGTGCAGGTGGGGGTGGACTGGCTGACCGGCCGGGTGACGGTGGTCGATGTCCCGGCCGCATAATGAACGCGGCTTTACCCTGCTGGAGGTGCTGGTGGCGTTCACCATCGCGGCGTTGGCGCTGGGCGTGATGTTTTCCGCCGTGCTGGGCGGCCTGCGCACCGCTGCGGTCGCCGATCACGTCCAGGAAGCGCTGGTGCTGGCCCGCTCGCACATGGCCGAGGCGCGGGTGGCGGTAGCGTCCGGCTCGGTGGTGGCGCAGTCCGAGCAGCAGGGCGACGACGGCCACGGTTTTCACTGGATGGTGCAAATCCGCCCGACCGCCAGCGTCACCCTGCCGCGCGGCGACGACGCGCAGCCAGGGGCGCCGGCGACCAAGGCCACGCTGTTCGCGATCGGCATTACCGTGTCCTGGACCGGCGACGGCGGCCGTCGCCAGGTGCACCTCGACGGCGCCAAGCTGGCCTCGCGCGCCCCCGCCGGAGCCTGACCGGCATGTCAGCCGCGCGCCGCAACGGGTTTACCTTGCTGGAAGTGCTGGTGGCGCTGGTCGTGCTGGGTTTTCTGCTCGCCGGCCTGAGCCAGGGCGTGCGGTTCGGCATCCAGGCCTGGGGCATGCAGACGCGGCGGGTGGCGCAGCAGGCCGACATGGATGCCGCGCTGCGCACGGTGCGACGCCTGATCGAGCAGGCGGACCCGGGCGACGGCAACGAGGAGCCCACCTTCAAGGGCGGCCCGCACACCTTGGCGTGGCGGAGCCGCCTGCCGCTGGCGGCCCAGCTTGCGGGCGGGCCGAACGCCGACATGGCGCTGGGCGTCGACGGCCGCCAGCGCCTGGTGCTGCGCGCCGAAGCGCATCCCCACGCGGAACGTGTGGGTCCGCCGGCCCCGGCGCTGGAGACGGTGCTGGCCGAGGGTGTGGATCACATCGATCTGGCCTATTTCCGTCCCGGCGGGAAGCAGCCCGGCTGGAAGGGTTCCTGGGGCGACGACGACATGCCGGCCCTGGTGCGGCTGCGCATCGCATTCGCCAAGAACCCGGGCCGCCACTGGCCCGACCTGATCGCCGAGCCCCGCGTCGACCGCCCGGATCAATAAGGCGACGCGACGCACCCCGAGACATCGGCGCAGGAAAGCGTGCACAAGCCAAATTTCCCCCTGGCGTAAGTGTTAACTTCTGCTAAACTGTAGTTAACGGGCTTGAAATGAATCGGGTCGCGTGGGCCGTCTGACGGTGCTTCGCGAGCGTGCGAAACGGGGGATGCGCCGACGATGTCGATCACGAATTACGGTTCTGCCGGTGTCAATGGCGTGTCTGGGGCCAAGCCCGGCAAATCCGGCACGCCCGGAGGCGCGGGCGGAGCGGCTTCGGCGAGCGATGTGTCGACCACCGACCCGAACCCCGGCGCCTCCGCCTTCGGCGGCAACGGCGGCTATGGCGGCAACGGGGCTGCCGGCACCACGAACGCCAGCGGCACTCGCTACACCGGTCCTGGCGGTAATGCCGGTTACGGCGGCGCCGGCGGCGGCGCGACGGCCAAGGCGAAAACCACCGTCGCCAGCACCTCGGCCACGTCGGCCAACAGTTTTGCTCTGGGCGGCACCGGGGGTGCGTCCGGCGTGCCCGGTCCGGGCACCACCACGGGCAGCGGCGCTCGTGGCGGCGGCGGCGGCGGCGGCACGGCGACCGCCTATGACAGCAACAGCCAGGGCTCCGCCTCGGCCGGCGCGGTGGCCGATGGCGGCAACGGCGGCGACAACTATGGCTCTGGCTACAGAGCCGGCGACGGCGGTAGTGGGACCGGCGGCAACGCCCAGGCTTATGCGGGCGCGGGCGATGCCTACGCGCGGGTGGACCAGGCCGGCGGCAGCGGCGGCAACGGGTATCAGGGGGCCAGTGGCGGCAACGGAGCGTCCAGCACGCTCGCGGCCGGCGCGGTCGCTGGCAGCACGCATGGCGGCACGCTGTCGCTGATCGAGACCACCACCGGCGGCAACGGCGGCTCCAGCGATGGCGGCACCGCCGGCACCGCGGGCAGCGCCTCGTCCACGATTTCGCTGACCGACACCACCAGCCTGACCGTCAACGCCACCGCCCAGGCGAACGGCGGCAGCGGCGGCAACGGCAGTTCGGGTTCCGCCGGCAGCAACGGCGGCGGGTCCACCGCCAGCGTCTCGGTCACCGCCAAGCACAGCATCACCGCCACCGCCAATGCCGGCAACTTCGGCGCGTCCGTGGGTGGCAGCGGCTTGACCAACGCCAGCGGCGGCACCGGCGGCAGCGCCACCGCCACCGCCCGCGCCGTCTCCACTGCGGGAACCGTCTACGACGCCGTCTATGCGTTCGCGAACGCTGTCGGCAGCAACGGCGGCGACGGTGACGGCAGCGGCCACGCCGGCGGCGACGGCGGCACCGCCATGGCCACGGCGTCGGGCAGCAGCGGCGCCGGCGGCCTGGAGGTCGCGGCGACGGCCACCGGCGGCGGCGGCGGCAACGGTTTCG
Source organism: uncultured Pseudomonadota bacterium (assembly GCA_963822705.1). Taxonomy (GTDB): domain Bacteria; phylum Pseudomonadota; class Alphaproteobacteria; order Acetobacterales; family Acetobacteraceae; genus CAVRQM01. Next base: position 9,186 of record CAWGIX010000009.1, on the reverse strand, counting down.
ATGGCGCCAACGGCGGCAACGGCGCTTCCACCACACTGGACAGCAGCTCGGTCACCGGCGTCACCAACGACAGCTCGATGACGCTGGAGGAGACTGCGGTGGGCGGGGCCGGCGGCGACAGCGGCGGCGGTGCCGCCGGCGTTGCCGGGACCGCCTCGGTCTCGCTCAGTTTCGACGACACCAGCAGTGCCACGGCCAGCAACAGCGTCACCGCCGTGCTGTCCGCCACCGGCGGCGCGGGTGGCGCCACGCGGGCCGGCAGCCAAGCCGCCACCGCCGGCGCCACAGGCGGGGCCAGCGCCGGCATCACCGGCACGCAGACGGTCCAGGCCAACACCACGGCCATCGGCGGCACCGGCGGCGCTTCCTACGACGGTGCGGCGGCCGGCGCGGGCGGCGCGGCTGCCTCGCTGTCGTCGGCGACCAGCACGGGCACCACCGGCGGCGCCACCGCCAACGCCACCAGCCATGGCGGCACCGGCGGCAGCGCCGGCCAGGTCGGCGCGAATGGTGCCGTCGGGGGTGCCGCGGATCTCACCGTGGCCGGCGCCAGCGGCGGCAGCGCCACCGCCAGCGCCACCAGCTATGCCGGCATCGGCGGCGACGGCTTTGGCGCCGGCCAAGTCGGCGGCAAAGGCGGCCTCGCCTCGGCCACCGCTGCGAGCGCAACCGCGGCCGGCGGCAGCGCCAGCGCCACCGTCTACCAGTACGGCGGTTCCGGCGGCGCCGGGGTGTCCGGTGCCGGGGGCGGCGCCGGGGCCAACAGCACGCTGACCACCACCACCGGCGGCGGCGCCAACGCGGTCGCCGGCAGCAGCAACGGCGGCAGCCTGTCGCTCACGCAGTATGCGCAGGGCGGCGCCGGCGGTGATGGCGACGTGGGCAAGGCGGGTGTGGCGGGCACAGCCACGTCGAGCCTGACGTTTGACGATACCGCGAACCACACCACGAGCGCCTTCGTTAGCGCGGAGTCGGACGCGGTCGGCGGCGATGGCGGCAACGGCTATGACGGCAGCGCCGGCTCCGCGGGGGGGAGCAGCACGGCCCTTGCGGCAATCACTGCGGCGACCTCGGCCGATGTCGCCGCCCGCGCCGGCCGGACCTTTTACTACAGCCTCGGCGACGGCGGCTCCGGCACCCTGAACGCCAGCGGCGGCGCAGGCGGCGCCGCGACCGCTACCGCGAGCGTGGATGCCACCAATTCGCAGGTCGGCAACGGCAGCTCCGTGGTCGCCGAGGCCACCGGCAGCAACGGCGGCGATGGCGACGGCGCCGGGTTCACGGCCGGCAAGGGCGGCCTCGCCACCGCTTCCGCCACCGGCCAGGTCCAGTTCGGCGCGCTGGAGGTCTCGGTGCTGCAATACGGCGGCACCGGCGGCAACGGCCATGACGGAGCGGCAGGCGGCAACGGCGCGACCAGCACGCTCGCCAATGCAGCCAAAGGCGTCACCAACGGCGGCAGCCTGTTCCTGGAGCAGGACGCGACCGGCGGCAGCGCCGGTTCCAGCGACACCGGCCCGGTCGGGGGCGCCGGCACCGCCAGCACGATTTTGAACCTGAACGACACCCTATCCTCTACCCCCAGCGCCTCGGTGCTCACCGATGTCGGCGCGCGCGGCGGCAACGGCGGCTCGGTGACCGGCGCCGACAGTTCGGTCACCGGCGGCACCGGCGGTACCGCCACGGCCTCCACCACCCTGACCGCGGCGCAGAGCGCCACCGCGACCGCGCTTGCCACCGGCGGCAGCGGCGGTGACTCGTATGGGCGCAGCAACGCCGGCGACGGCGGCGGTGCCAGCGCGGTGGCCCGCGCCACCGCCACCGCCAGCACCGGCATCGCCACCGCCAGCGCCACCGCGAACGGCGGCAACGGCGGCAACAACACCAACGCCTTGCAGACCACGGGGGCCGGCAGCGGCGGCGCGGGCGCCTCGATCAGCGGCACCACCGCGGTCGCCACCGGCTACAGCGCCACTGCCACGACCACGGTTACCGGCGGCTACGGCGGTTACGGCTTCGCCAGCGGCAACGCCGGTGGGACCGCCGGCGGCGTCAGCGGCAGCGTGGCGCAGGCGACAGGCGGCGCCGGCGGTGCAAACGCCACCATCGTGCAGACCGGCGGCGGGGGCGGCAGCGGCCTGGACTATGCTAACGGCGCCAGCGGAGCCGGCAGCACGCTGGTGGCCGGGCAGGCCACCGGCACCTCGAAGGGCGGCGCGCTCACCATTTCGGAGACGGCGATCGGCGGCTACGGCGGGTCGAGCGACGGCGGAACCGCGGGAGCCGGCGGCAACGCCGCTGCCACGGTCACGGACAACGACACGACCGGAACCGCGCACAGCACGTCGCTGACCGGCAACGCCAACGCCAGCGGCGGCTCGGGTGGCGGCGGCAGTTCCGGCTCGGCCGGGGCCGCCGCCGGCACATCCACCGCCGCGGCCACAATGACCGGACAGCGCAGCGTCACCGCCAATGCAACCGCCGGCAGCAGCGCCTACTATTACGCGCCGCAGGTGGGGGGATCAGCGACGCTCAACGCCTCCGGTGCCGACGGTAGCGCCGCCACCGCCACGGCCAGCGCCACCAGTACCAAGACCCAGGCAAGCGATGCGGTCAGCGCCAGCGCCACGGCCGCCGGTGGCCAGGGTGGGGACGGCAACGGCTCCAACTACGCCGGCGGCAAGGGCGGCACGGCCACCGCCAGCGCTTCAGGCAGCAGCAAGGGGGGCACCCTCAGCGTCAGCGCCACGCAGACCGGCGGCGCCGGTGGCAATGGCAGCAACTTCGCCGCTGGCGGCGCCGGGGCGCTCAGCACCCTCTCGGGCGCGGTGTCCGGGACCGATAGCGGCGGCGCGCTCACCCTGGCTGAAACCGCCGTCGGCGGCGCCGGCGGCTACAGCGCCAGCGGCGCGGCCGGCATCGGCGGGGCGGCCACGGCCAACCTGACCGAGAACAACTCCGGCACCACGGCGGCGGCCTCACTCAGCGTTAATCTGACCGCCGAAGGCGGGGCCGGAGGAGCCGGTTCGTCCTCCGGCGCCGACGCGGCGGGCGGTGCGGGATCGGTCACCGGCACCGTCACCGGCACCCAGAGCGTCACCGGCTTCGCCTACGCGGCCGGAGGCGCCGGCGGCGACTACAATGCCGGCGCCCTCGGCGGCGCGGCCACCGCCAGCATGACCGTCACCGGCCAGACCGCCAGCGCCACCGCGCTCGCGGCTGGCGGCATCGGCGTTGAAGGCGGGGGCAACGCCAACGCGACGGCGACCGCCACCGGCAGCAGCGGCTCGATCTATGCCGCCTCGGCCACCTCGCTGGAACCGGGCAGCCACATCTTCTATGCCGCCGCCTCCACCTCGGCCGCGGTGGAGGGCAAGAGCCAGGCAAAGTCGCTGGCCGTGATCGGCACCGAGAGCAGCCTGTTCGCCTCGCAGCAGCAGGGCGTGGCGCTGGTGGCCGGCGACCCAAGCTCAAACATCACCAGCCTTATTCTCAGCGAGAACCCGAACATCGCCAAGCAGCTCGGTACTCCGTCCAGCCCGACCTTCTACGCAGTGGAGGAGCTTGGCGGCGGCCACTCGGCAACGGGCACGGACTCGCAGTCGTCGGACAGCATCGGCGACTTTCAGGTGGCGCTGAACCCGCAGGATGCGAAAGGCGTGCTGGAGTTGGGGCTGTTCTTCGGCAGCGCGAGCAAAGGCAACGCCATCACCGGCGTGTCGCTCGACGTGCAGGCGAACGGGACCGACCTGCTGCACAAGGAGTTTGCCACGGCCGCTCTGGCAACAAAGTATTTCACCGACAACCCGGTCAACCTGGGCAACCTGAACAGCTCGCTCTATGCCGGCGGCGTGCTCGATCTGCGCAGCGAAGTGACGGTGACCGGCGGAGGCGGCGGGTTCTGGGGCGGCCTGATCGTGTCAGGGTAGGGCCGGCCGCCAGCACCAGCGCCGAGGGTTGCCATCCCTGTCTGCCGGTCCTAGCGTCGGATGCGTTACGTGGGTCAGCGTCGCTGGCAGCCGACTGTGCCTCGAGTGGATGCCCAGGTTGTATCCTGGGGGAAATCAATCACCGGCCAGGAATGGAACAATCACCATGCGCAAGAACCTTCGCGTTGCCTTGGCTATGCTCGCACTGATCGGCGTCACGCCGCTGCTGGGCGCGTGCCATACTACCGCCGGTGCCGGTCAGGACATCTCGGCGACAGGGGACGCCGTGACGGACACGGCCAAGAAAGTCACGCCGTAATCGACAACGATGGGTCAATTCGTTCTGTCGCGGATGTCGCGGCGTGAGCTTTGGGGAGAAGTAGATCATGGACAAAGATCGTATCGAGGGTTCTGCCAAGCAGGCAGTGGGCACGATCAAGCAGACTGCCGGCAAGCTGGTCGGTGACCAGAAGCTCGAGGCCGAGGGCAAGGCCGAGGAAGTCGAGGGCAAGGCCCAGAACACGGTCGGCGGACTGAAGGACACGGCCCGGGAGATCGCCGGCAACAAGTAGGCTGGTCCGGCAATCCGGGTTCGGAATCGGCGTTCTGCCGACTACTCCCCGAGCGCGTACAGCGTGCCGTTGTTGATGGCGAATACCGTGCCGTCCGGGCCGATCAGCGTCGGGGTGTAGGCTTCGGGCTGGGGCGGGTTCAGCGCAAATGCCTGGATCAGCGTGTTGGTCGCGAGATCCCAGCGATAGACGTGGCCGTCCTCGCTGTTGGCCACGACGGTTCCGGTAGCGACATCCACCACGGCCGAGTTGATGCACCATTCATAGACGGCTCCGGACGAGCCGGGGAATGGCGTCGGACCCAGAATCGACAGCACCGTACGCATCACGCTGGCGCCGCTGAACGGATCTGCTTCCGTCCTTTCCGGATCGATGACGGCAATGCGGTTGTGGCCGTTGCCGTGCGGTCCGAGGCCGAGATAGTTGTTGTATTTGGTCATCAGCAGATACGGGGAGCGGCCGGCATAGGACGGCACCGCGCTCGGCGGCACGACGGACACCGTGTCGTCCCAGCCAAACGAGCCCGGCGTCTTCGTTCTCGCCAGCGTGGCATTGAAATGCAGCAGCCAGCCGCGGTCGTCGTGGTTAGGAAACGGGCTCTCCAGCACCCCGTAGTATACGTCGCCATCCGGGCCGATGGTGGGTGAGGCCGATAAATCGTTGCTGATCCAGGCCGGGTCGCCCGAACTTGGATCGATCAGCGGCGTGCGGAATTTCGGCTGCAGGGTCATGGAATCCAGGCCCACGAGATCGCCGGAAAAACCGTTGCTGACGGCGATATAGACCGTCGCCTGGTCCGCGGAGACCGCCGGCGCACAGTTCATCGCCACTTGCGAGATGGCCGGGTCGTTCGCGGCTGCGGCGGCACTGATCCAGGTGCCGTGGCCATCGGCGCCGATGCGGGCGATCCCGCTTTGGAGGTTCGCGGGAGTGGCGCCGGTCGCCACAAAACCGAAGAAGATGTTGCCACCCTCGTCCGAGGTGATGGGCGTGTCGATCATCACCGACTGCTGATACGGTGTCGGATCGGCGGCGTATTTCTCGATGCCGTAGAAGGCGAGCTGCCTGATTGTGTTGACTGCGGTGTCGGGATTGTTGCGGGCGTACACCGTGCCGCCGGTGCCGGCGAAGTAGAGCCGGTTCTGCGCCGTGAGCTGGGCCGGGAAGCTTGGGGTCCAGCCATGCGGCGGCAGAACGTAGTCGGTTGATACCTGCCACAGCTTTGCGCCGTCCGCCCCGTCATGCGCCTCGATTCGGAAGCCGCCGGAACTGCCGGTTTTGACCGGCAGGATCACGGTGTTTGCCGCGGTGATCATCGGCGATCCGTAGTGGATCAGCAGCTCGCCGCCGCTGTTCTGCGGGTGCAGGTCGACCCGGGTGCGCCAGTGCAGGCGATCGAGCGGCTGCCCCGGAGCCGGCGCCCGCGCCGTGTGCTGCGAATTCCCGGCATAGCCGCGCCAGGCCGGCGGCGCCGTCTGTGCCGCGGCCGGCAGCGCGGCGAACAGCAGCAGCATCAGGTAAATCTTGGCCCGCACGGTATGCCCTCCCCGTATCGCAATTGGGTCGCCTGCAATCCCCGGCAGCGGCGCATCGGTCGTGCCCGCTACCGCCCGGCCTTACGAACCCGGACGCACGGGGTTGGCAGCTTATTCCGAGGCGCCGAGCGGCTTACGGGTCAATGGCGTTGGCGCAGGCGTCGGTGGGCGTGGCGGCGGTATGTCCGACCACCGGCACGATATCGATCGCCGCCGAGGTTACCCGGCAGGGCGCCGCGAAAAGGCCGCAACCGCCGAGCGCCAGAAGCGCCGCCAAAAGCAAAAGGCGTGTCATCCGTCCTCCACCGTCTCGCGCAACAATTCCAGCTCCAGCCACCGCTCCTCCGCCTCCGCCAGAGCCGCCTCGGCTTGTGCCAAAGCCTCGGTGCGCCCGGTGAAAACCGTCCGGGTCGCGGCCGAACAGGTCGGGGTCGGCCAAGATGCTTTGCTGGGCCGCGACCTGCTTTTCGGCGGCCTCGATGCGCCCCGGCAGGGATTCGAGCAAATGCTTGTCCCGAAAACTCAGCTTGCGCCGGACCGGCTTGAGAGGAACCGGTTTCGGCGGAACCTTTGGCCCCTGCGGCGCGGCTTGTTTGGGCAGCACCGGGCCGCCGCGCTGGGCCAGCATGTCGCTGTAGCCGCCGGCATACTCCAGCCATCGCCCGCCGCCCTCGGCCACCACCACGCTGGTGGCGACGCGATCCAGAAAGTCGCGGTCGTGGCTCACCAGCAGCACCGTCCCCGCATAGTCGGCCAGAAGCTCCTGGAGCAGTTCCAATGTCTCCAGATCCAGATCGTTGGTCGGCTCGTCCAGCACGAGCAGATTGCTCGGCCGCGCCAGCGCCACCGCCAGCGCCACCCGTCCGCGTTCCCCGCCCGAAAGTGCGCCGACCGGGGTGCGCGCCTGTTCGGGAGCAAACAAAAAGTCCTTCATGTAGCCGATCACATGCCGGTTCTGCCCGGCCACGCTGACCATCTCGCCGTGGCCTCCAGTCAGCGTGTCGGCCAGGCTGCGCGCCGGATCGAGCGTTTCGCGCCGCTGATCCAGCGCCTCCATGTGCAGCGAGGCGCCCAGTCGCACCTGTCCCGCATCGGGCTCGATCCGGCCGGTCAGCAGGCCGAGCAGCGTGGTTTTGCCCGCTCCGTTCGGCCCGATCACGCCCAGCCGGTCGCCCCGCATCACGCGTAAGGTCAGGCCACGCACCAACGGTTCAGCGGCGCCAGGATAGGTCTTCGATATGCCGTTTGCGTCCACGACGAGCCGGCCCGAGACGGCGGTTTCGGTCTGGGTCATGCGCATCCGGTTTTCGCGCCCGCTTGCCTGCCGTTTTCGGGCGCGGAGCGCGTGCAGGTCGGCCAGCCGTTTCTGGTTCCGCCGACGGCGAGCGGTGACGCCGTAGCGGAGCCAATCCTCCTCCGCCGCCACTTTGCGCACGAGTTTCTGCCGGTCGCGCGCTTCCTGCTCCAGCACCTCGTCGCGCCAGGCCTCAAAATGAGAAAAATCCCGGTCCATGCGGCGCGTGGTGCCCCGGTCCAGCCACACCACCGCGCGGCCGAGCGCCTGCAACAGGCGCCGGTCGTGGCTGACCAGCACCATCGCGGAATTCATTGCGGCCAGCTCCGCCTCCAGCCACGCGATCGCGGGCAGATCGAGGTGGTTGGTGGGCTCGTCGAGAAGCAGGATGCCGGGTGCCGGCGCCAGCACGCCGGCCAGCGCTGCCCGCCGCGCCTCGCCGCCGGACAGGTCTTGCGGGTTTTCCCGGCCCGTCAGACCGAGCTGCCGCAACAGCAGCGCGGCCCGGTGCGACGAATCGCCGGGGCCGAGCCCGGACGCAGCGTAGTCCAATGTGGTGGAGAAGCCGGTGAGATCGGGTTCCTGCGGCAGATAACGCAGAGTGGTGCCGGGCTGCAAAAACCGGGTGCCGGCATCGGCCGCCAAAAAACCCGCCGCGATCTTGAGCAGGGTCGATTTTCCAGAACCGTTGCGCCCGACCAGGCACAGCCGCTCGCCCGGCGCCACCGATAACTCGGCCCCGGCCAGCAGCGGCGCCTTGCCGAGGGTCAGCGTGGTGGCTTGCAGCAGCAGCAGGGGCGGGGCCATGGCCTTGCTGTAGCACCGGGCGGGCACGCTTGCGTGCTGCCGATCCTCATGGTGGGGTCACGGCATTTCGTTATGGTTTCAACCTCGATGGGAGTTGCCAGACATGACCACTCGTCGCGCGACTTTGCTTGCTGCCGTCGCCGCGGCGGCGCTGGCCGGAATCGGATCGGCGCCCGCCGTCTTGGCCGCCGACACTGTGGTCAAGATCGGCTGGGACGGCTCGCTGACCGGGGGCGACGCCGAAGCGTCCATCCTGCAGCAGGACGGGACTCTCATGGCGGTGGCCGACGCCAACGAGAAGAATATGGTCCCGGGCGTTCGTTTCGAGGCTTATTCGCTGGACGACGGCACCGCGACCGCGGGCCAGTACGACCCGGCTCAGGCTGCGACCAACGCCCGCAAATTCGCCGCCGACAAGGACGTGGTCGGCGTCATCGGCCCGCAAATGTCCGGCGCTGCCAAAGCCATGTTGCCGATCATGAGCACGGCGGATTTGGCTATGATCACGCCCTCGGCCACCAACCCCGACCTGACCGACCCGAAATTCAAGGCGCAGTACCAGCCGGGCGGCAAGCCGGTGTTCTTCCGCGTCGTCGCAACCGACGCGTATCAGGGGCCGAACATGGCCAATTATTACGCTGACATCCTGAAAGCGAAAAGCGTGTTCGTGCTGGACGACACCGGCGCGTACGGCGAGGGCCTGGCCGATGCCTTTCAGAAGCAGGCCGAGGCGAAAGGCTTGAAGGTGCTGGGCCGCGACAAGCTCGATCCCAAGGCGGCCGACTACACCGCGGTCCTGACCAGAATCAAGGCGCTAAACCCTGACGCACTGTATTACGGCGGCGTGGGGCAGGCGGCCATCAAGCTCGTGAAGCAGAGTTACGACCTCATCCCGAACGCCATCAAGGCCGGCGGCGACGGCATCTTCGGGCCGGACATTTTTACCGGAGCCGGGTTCCCCGCCGCGGAAGGCTGGTATGCGACGGTGGCCGCGCCGCACGTGGACCAGGATCCGCGGCTGGCTGAATGGGTGAAACGATATACCGACA
>CAWGIX010000008.1:0-406693 GCA_963822705.1 uncultured Pseudomonadota bacterium | reverse complement strand
ATGAGTACTGAGAACCTGATCGACACCTACGTCAGCGCACTGGTCACCGGCGATGCCGGCGCGGCGCTGACGACGCTGAGTGCGGACGCCACATTCCATAGCCCTTTCAACACCTGGCGCAGTCGCCACGTGCCCAGCGTGTTCCGCGCGCGCTCAAGCGCTTTCAGCGACTTGCAGGTCAGGTCGGTGATCCGCGACCACGATCGGGCCGTCGTCCTCTGGCACGCAACCGTCGGTGACGCTCAGGTCGAAGCCGCCGAACTGGTATCGACCAGCGACGGCGCCATCCACCGGGTGGACGTCTTCCTGCGGCCCGCGGCCGTGCTCGGCGCGGTCCACCAGGCGATGGTCGCCGCCTGGCCAGCCAATGGCGACGCGCACCCGGCCGCGACGGCCCCAGAGAGCCGTGCGGAGGGGGAAACATGAAAGCGATCATCGTCGGCGGAGGAATCGGGGGCCTGGCTACCGCGCTGGCACTGACCGAGCGTGGCTGGGAGGTCGAGGTTCTCGAGCGTGCGGCGGCGTTCACTGAAGTGGGCGCGGGCTTGTCGCTCTGGCTCAACGGCCTGCGGGCGCTGGACGCACTCGGCGTGGGCCAGTCTGTCCGTGAGCGGTCCCTGCCCGAGGGCCAGGCCGGCATCCAGGATGCTTCCGGGCGCTGGTTGTCCCGTGCCGAGCCGGAAGCGCGGGAGGGCGGCAGCGGCCTGGTGGCCATGATCCACCGCGCCGACCTGCTCGCCGTCCTGCACGCCGCGGTGCCAGAGGGTTCCCTGCGCAACGCCGTCACCGTCAGCCAGGTGCGAGCCGACGGAACCGTGGTGCATTCAGCAGGCGAGTCCCGCGCGGACCTGATCGTCGGCGCGGACGGCATACGCAGCGCGGTGCGGGCATCGATCTGGCCAGCCGCGGCCTCGCCGCGGTATGCCGGTTACACCGCCTGGCGGATGGTGACCCCGGCAATGCCGGTCGACGGCACTTCCGAGTCGTGGGGACGGGGGGAACGATTCGGCTACGGCCCGCTTCCTGACGGCCGCGTCTACTCCTTCGCCGTGGCCAACGCGCCAGAAGGCGCCAAGGACGAGGGACTCGCCGGGTTGCGGCGTCGTTTCAGTGGCTGGCACAGCCCCATCCCGGCGCTGCTTGACGCCGCCGGGCAGGATGCGGTGCTGCATGACGACCTGTACGAACTGCCACGGCTCAGGGCCTATGCGGCCGGCCGGGTGGCATTGGTCGGTGACGCCGCGCACGCGATGACACCCAACCTGGGCCAGGGTGCCTGCCAGGCGCTCGAAGACGCGGTTGTGCTCGCGAAATGCCTGGATGGTCAGGGCGGCCTTGATGCCTACGACCGGCGGCGGCGCAAGCGCACCCAGATGATCACGCGTCGCTCGCACCGGATCGGCGTGGTCGCCCAATGGGAATCCCCGGTAGCCGTTGCCCTGCGCAACACGACGCTCCGCCTCCTGCCCAGTTCGTCTTTCACCCGGTCACTCGCGCCAGTGCTCGACTGGACCGCCTGACCGCCGAGCCCATGGCACTGGCGGCCGTGATCTTCTCGTTATGGCCTTCCGTCCCGAGGTCCGCGGGTCCCTCTGTCACCGAATCCGCCTGCGGCACCGAACGCGTAAGGACAGAAGATGACAGGATCTGTCAGCTCGCACACCCTGATCGTGGCGGCGGTGTACCTCGCGGCTGGAGTCATCGTGGCCCTCGGGCTCCGGGGCCTCCTCACCCGCCTGCAGCGCCGGGCAGAGCAGACCCGCTGGCGCGGCGGCGGCATCGTGGTCGCGTTCCTGCGCCTGGTCGCCCCCTGGTGCCTCGGGGTCGGCTGTGCCTGGGCCGCGGTCCTGGCCCTACGGCTGGTCCCTGCCTACCGCTACGACCTCGACCATGCGCTGCTCGCGGTCATCGTCGTGGTCGTCTCCCTTGGCAGCGCGAAGGTGGCCGGGGCGGCCGTGCGGGCCAGGGCGACGTCCCATGCGGGCACCTCTGGATCGGCGACCATCTTCGTGAGCATCACCCGGGTGATCGTGTGGACGATCGGCGGGCTGGTCCTGCTCGACAGCCTTGGCGTGGCCATCACGCCGCTGCTTACCGCACTGGGCGTCGGCGGCCTGGCGGTTGCCCTCGCCTTGCAGGACACGCTGAGCAACCTGTTCGCCGGCGTTCACATCCTCGCCTCGCGCAAGGTCCAGCCGGGCGACTTCGTCCAGCTGGACAACGGGATGCAGGGGTACGTCGAGGACACGAACTGGCGCAACACGATCATCCGCCAGCTCCCGAACAACATCCTCGTCGTCCCGAACGCCACGGTGGCATCCTCCATCGTCACCAACTACCACCTGCCCGAGCACGAGATATCCGTGGCCGTGCCCTGCAGCGTGAGTTATGACGGCGACCTTGACCACGTCGAGCAGGTCACCATCGAGGTCGGCCGTGAGGTGATGCAGGAGGTCAAGGGGGCCGTACCAGAACACGAGCCCACCGTCCGGTTCAACGCCTTCGGCGGCTCAGGCATCAGCTTCAACGTCGGGCTGCGCGCCGCCGACATCAGCTCGCAAGCCCTGATCATCCACGAGTTCATCAAGCGCCTGCACTCCCGCTACCAGAAGGAAGGCATCAGCAACCATCACCGGCGGAAACGATCGTTTACCCGGGCCAGGAACGCGCGGCCGCGGCCGCTGTCCCGGTCACTGAGCCTTGGTGAGTACCTCCCAAGCGGGCGGCGCCGCGGTGCCCCGGGCCGGGAACGCCCAGGGCGCCGCGGCGCGCGTTCAGCAGGGGCCGTCGTTGTTCCACGCGCCCGACGGGCCGCCAGGCGCCTCGTCGTAGTTCCACTGGTTGGCGGTCCACTGGTCGCCGCCGTACGACGCGATGTCGCCGGAGGTGTAGGTCGCGCTTGAGGACCAGGCGGGGGCCGTGCAAGAGCCGGACGTGGTGGGCGTCGGCGTCGGACTGGTCGTCGACGTCGGCGTGGGGGTTGGGGTCGGCGTCGGCTCGGTCACCGGCGCGCTCTTGGCGAAGGCGACCGTGTAGGCGGTGAAGTCCCACGGGTTCTGCGTCACGCTGCTGCACTCGCTGGACAGCGCGCCGTTGTTGTCAGGCGGGTTGCATTCGCGGTCGCGGTTGACCGACCAGAACGTGTACCGGCCAAGGCCGACGCTCTGCGCGAAGCTCAGCACCGTCTGGAAGTCGCTCTGGTAGAAGTACTCGGCGGAGTCCGTCCGGCCGTTCATGCCGGAGAAGCCCTCGTGCGCGTAGGCCGCGGAGCTGCTCCAGCCGAACGTGCTCACCAGCTGCGCATTGAAGTCCTGCAGTGCGGTCACCTGCGACGAGCCGCCGTTGAAGCCGCCGTCGAACGGCATGATCGTGTAGTCGTTGGGAGTGAAGCCGAGCGACTTGGCCTCGTCGAGCAGTTGCTGGCCGAAGTAGTTGGCGCCGGTCGCGACGGACGGGATGGTGACGGAGACGAACAGGCCAGGGTTGTCCTGCTGCAGGATCTGCGCCGCGCCGAGCTCGTTGGCGATCGCGGCGGAGTTCTCGATCTCCGGTTCCTCGAGGTCGAAGTCGAACGCGTGCAGCCCGTAGGCGCTGATGACCTGCTGGTACGCGGCCGCGGTGGCGGCGGCGGTCCCGCAGACCTGGCCGAGCTTCGTCCCGTTGTAGCCGCCCGCCGACACGGTCACGTCACCGCCGTCCGAGCGCACCTCGTTGATTACCGCGGCCACCTGCGTGTCACCCGACACCGGATCGGTCCCGTTCCAGGCGGGGGCGCAACTGCCGCCGCGCCAGGATGAAGGCGATGTCGAACGCCTTCTGGCCGGTGGCCGACATGACCGCCCCAAGGTCGGGGGCCGCCGAGTCGAGCGCGCTGTAGTACGGGGCGGACTCGTACCAGTTGTCGGTCAGCGCCGACGCCGCGTCCGCGCGCACGTTCGCCGTCGTGCTTACCTGGTCCGCGCCCGCGAAGTTCCCCCGCACCGCCGCCGCGGTGGTGATGCAGGCGAGCGCCAGCAGCGCCGTGCCTGCCGTCGCGATGAGCGCGCGTGGCCTCCGCGCTCTTCTGCCTCTTGGCTCGCATGGCGGTTCCGTGAAGGTTGGCCCCATCGTTCCTCCTGAAGCGTCCGGTCAGCTCCCCAGTTCTGTCCTTCCCCGACTGGCCGAATTAAATAGGAAAGTTTCTTAATAACTTGTGCGAGCCCGCTTAAATTTGCCTTAAGTGAGAAACCTTCCTTCTGACGGCGACCGCTAGCGCTTGGCGGCATCTCTGACTCGTGAACTCCTCTGACACCGACACGTCGCTGCGGCCCGGGCCGCGGCCGGGGGCCGACGAAGCAGTGACCGCGCTGTACGCGGCGCACGCCGTCGGCCTCGAGCGGCCCAAGTCGCCACCATCACCTGGTGAAGCCGGCGACAGCGACGGCTGCAGCGGGCGGGTCACGCGATGGTGACTACCGGGTAGGGCGACTGGTTCAGCAGCCGAATTCATGCCCCCCAGCGCCGGCAGGATATGCAGACGCAGCAGCCGGGCATCCTCGGCTACGGTGCGGGGCTTCTTCTTCGGGGTGGCGTGTTCGCCACGTAGCGTTCGGCCAGCGCGGTCAGGGTCGGCGCCGCCTTCTCTTCGTCGCGGGCCGCGGCAGGGTCTTTGCCGTCCCGGATAAAGCCCAGCAGCCGTTGCGCCTCTTTCCTGGCCCGCTCCGGACCATAGGCACCCTTGCCGTGGCGCCCGATCGTCAGCACCCGCTGCACGCCGTGAATGCGGGTTTTGACAACATAGCTCGCGTCACGGGTGCGGCGCCGCACGCCGAAACCGCGCACCTCGCTATCCCACACCACGCCACCGGGCGGCAGCCCGTCCACCACGTCCGCCGTGATCCGCTTCGTCGCCATTGGGCTGCTCCGGGTCGGTATCCCGTGGCCGCTTGGGATACCAACGGGATACCACGTCAGGGGCCGCCGTCAAGAGTGAGAAACAGACAATAACCGCATTTGCTGCTGTTCTCACGGGTTCCGAAATCCCCTGCCGCGGTGGAATTTCAGACTACGGATCTGGGGGTTGGGAGTTCGAGTCTCTCCGGGTGCGCCAAATTTTCAATACATGCGTCGGAGCGTTCGGGGCCAGTGCCCCACTTGACAACTCCTCCGCGCCCATAGCGCTTTGGCACCGCGTAACAACCAGGAGTCCATCCGATGTCGAAAATCCTCGCCGCCAGCGCGCTGATCGCCTTGCTTGGCCTTGCGGCCTGCCAATCCCCAACGAGTGGCGCCCAGAGCGCCGCGCCGAACGCCCAGTCAAGCACGGGCACAGGAACCGCTGTGGGCGGCCAGGAAAACCAGCCACCCGGATAACGGCGGACAGGCCACGCCGGCCCACTGACGCACGGCGCCGTGCCGGGTCCGCGAACGCCGTTACGCGGTCGTAGATCGAGGGATCTCGCCCGTTGGTGCGGCGTGAATTGGTCAGTATCCCGATTGATCACGCGCGGACGGTATCAGGAATCCTCACGGTTCCCGTAACAGCGAATAGCTGCTACGTGTTGGCCCATGGTGCCGGCGCCGGCATGACGCATCCCTTCATTGCCGCGGTGGCTGAAGGTTTGGCCAGCCGCGGAATTGCCAGTCTCCGCTACCAATTTCCCTACATGGAACAAGGGTCGAAACGGCCGGACCGCCCGGCCGTGGCCTATGCCAGCGTACGCGCCGCGGTCGAAGCAGCGGTTCGGCTTGCGCCGGCGCTGCCACTCTTCGCTGGCGGCAAGTCCTTCGGTGGCAGGATGACATCGCAGGCCCAGGCACAAGCTGCTTTGCCTGGCGTGCGGGGTCTGGTGTTCCTGGGCTTTCCACTGCACCCGGCGAAAAGGCCTTCGGAGACTCGAGCCGAACATCTGGCCGACGTGACCGTGCCGATGCTGTTCCTGCAGGGAAGCCGCGACGATCTGGCAGATCTGTCGCTGTTTCGGCCCATTCTCGAGAAACTGGGGCTTCGGGCAACACTTGCCGTCGTGGACGATGCCGATCACTCCTTCCACGTTCGCTCCCGCTGCGGCCAAACGGACCAGGAAGTTCTCGACGGCATGCTCGATCAGATCCAAGCGTGGTGCCGCTCCCTGGTTGGAGGACCGGGTGCCCGCTAGCCCTCCATCAAGGATAGAGCGGCGGAGGTCTGGCGCGCGGATGCGATCGGGGCGGAGGTGAGACCATCCGCTTTCCTGACGCTCGCCGCGCTGGCAGCCCTGGCCGGCGCCAGTTTCGTGGTGCAGGCCGCAGTGAACGCGAACCTGCGCTCGAGTCTCGGGTCGGCATTCTGGGCTGCCTTCGTCAGCTATGCCGGTGGCACGCTCGTCATGGCGGTGGTGCTGCTCCTCGCGCGCGCTCCATGGCCGAAGGCGGATGCAGTCTGGGGGAGCGCTTGGCTGTCGTGGACCGGCGGCTTGTGGGGCAGCGGGTATGTCGTGGTGCTGATCCTGCTGCTGCCCCGGCTCGGCGCGGCCGCGACGCTGTCCCTGTTCATCGCCGGGCAGATGTTGGTTTCCGTCGCATTCGACCAGTTTGGAGTGCTCGGCGTGCCGCGCCAGCCGGTGGACCTGTTCCGGGTTGCCGGCGCGGCCCTGGTCGTTTGCGGCGTCGCGCTGATCCGATCCTGAACACCGCGCGCTCGGCTAGTTCTGCACCGTTCCATTACTTGCGTTCGTACGGACGATTGCGGGTCCACCACCCTGAATTGCGTTGTTGCCGACCACACCCCCAGACACAGGGCCACCAATTACGATCGAGTTGGCCATGTCGTTGATGAGCGTGTTGCCGGAAACTGTGAAGTTATCGATGTTACCCGCCACATCGATGCCGCTCTGTGCGCTATCCGATACCGTGTTCCCGCTCACATGGTCCTGGCCAGAATGCCAACCGTTCACACTGGTATCATGCAGGAGGATATCGTTGTACATTACGGTGTTACTTTCAATGGTGCAGCCTGTATGCCAGTCGTCGCAATCGATTCCGTCCCACGCGGGCAGGCCTGTGGTCGCCTTGCTCCCAGGTGCACGCGCAAGTGAATTGTGCCGTACCAAATTGCCGATGATTTGCACCGGGCCGGCCGGAAACACGGGATGGCCGGGTTGGGCCACGCCCTGGACGAAGATGCCGTTATGAGCGTTGTCGTGAATGTAGGAGTCGGAAACCGTTCCGCTGCCGCCGAATCTAACCCCGCTTTCGCCCGCACCCGTGACTTCGATGGCGGAGATTGAAGCTCTTGATCCAGAACGGACCAGAACGCCGTCACCGGACACACCTTCACCGTTGATCGTCAGGCCGGAGATGCTGACGCCGGTAACGGGCTTATTGGCCTGGATCCCGATCTGAATGACCGGCACACCAGCGGCGGTTTCCCTGATAGTCGTGACGCCCGCACCGGCGCCCACCAACGCCACGCCTGAGGGGGGCAGGAGGGAGTTCGACACCAAACACGTGCCCGCGCTCAGGACGGCCCCGCCGGTCGCCAACGCCGTATTGATCGCGGCAGTGACATCCGTTCCGATGCAGGAGATGTGGCCCTGGCCGGCAGCGCTTGCACGCGATGCACCAGGCGCAGCTAGCGTCGCCAGCAGCACGAGCGCACAAGCAATCTTTCTTTTCGGCCTGCCACGGTCTTCATACCGGGACGGCAAGCGTGGGACTAAGGAAACCCAGGTTCCTGGCGTGGCGTGATGATCGGGGTAGTGCGGCATCTGTCAAACCTCACAACCATTTCGTCCAAATTTTGCACTTGAACCTTTATGGAGTACTAATCCAATGATGATTAGAAGGAATGAATGCGCCAGATGGCGGCGGTGCGGCGCTGATCGCTACAACGAACTTGCCTTGTTGGCACACGATCTGACGCGAAGTTGATGACGCTCTGCGCCGGTCGGCGAACGCCGCCCGACTGGGCACAGCACCGATCGAACGTGCCGCGACAGGCAATTGCGTGCTACGGGGATTCTCATCAGCGCCCACAGTGGGAGCAAGCGATCGTGACGGTCCGCCCAGCATCTCAATCCGAGCTGTCCAGAATCGGAATCGCGCTGCCTGTCTGGTGTAGTTCGGCGGCTTGGCTCAGGCTCGGTACATGCGATTCCAGGCATCGAGTGCCGCGATTTTGTATGCCTCGGCCAAGGTCGGGTAATTGAACGTATTCTCGATGAAATATTCCAGGGTGCCCTGCAGGTTGAGCACCGCCTGACCGATATGGATCAGCTCGGTTGCCCCTTCGCCCACGATATGTACCCCGAGCAGCCGCCGCGTCTCCAGCGCAAAAATCATTTTCAGAATGCCGGCGTTCAACCCCATGATGTGTCCGCGCGAGGTCTCCCGAAATCGTGCCACTCCGGCATCGTACGGGATACGCTGCCGCCGCACCTCTTCCTCGCTCATCCCCACCGTGGACATTTCCGGCACCGCATAGATGCCGTAAGGGAAAAACTCCGGCGCCGGCGGTAGCGGAATGCCGAATGCGTGGCACGCGGCGATCCTTCCCTGTTCCATGGAGGTCGAAGCCAGACTCGGAAACCCCACCACGTCACCGGCGGCGTAGATATGCGGCACCTCGGTCTGAAACGTCTTGCCGTCCACCTTGACCCGGCCGCGCTCATCGAACGTGAGGCCGCAGGCCTCCAGGTTCAGCACGTCGGTCACTCCCTCCCGCCCGGCGCAGTAGAGCAGCATCTCCGACCGCACCCGCCGCCCGCTCTCGAGCAGCGTGATGACGTAGCCTTTTTCGATTTCGATCCGCTCGACCTTGGAGCCGAAACGGATGGTCATGCCGCGGTCGCGCAGCTGATGCAGAAAATCCTCGATCAGCTCGTGGTCGATGAAATCAAGGAACGTCGAACGCGCCTCGACGAGTGCCACGTTGACGTCGAGCGCGCTGAAGATGGTGGCATATTCGACGCCGATCACGCCCGCGCCGACGACGGTGAGGCTGCGCGGCAGGTTTTTGAGCTCGACGACCTCGTCGCTGTCGAGCACCCGGTTGCCGTCGAACGGCACGTCTTTCGGCCGGTGCGGGCGGGTGCCGACCGCGACCAGGAATTTCTCGCCCTCGAATATCCGCACCTCGCCGGCATCGCTCGACACCGAAATTCGGTGCGGGCCCAGGAACATCGCTGTCCCGCGCATCTGGGTCACGGTGTTGCGGGCGAACTGGTGCTCCAGCACGTCGACCTCGTGCTCGAGCGTCATGTGCAGCCGGGCCATCAGATCCTTGGCCGACAGGTCCTTTTTCACCCGGTAGGCGCGCCCATAAAACCCACGTTCCCGCCAGCCGGTGAGATTGAGCACGGTCTCGCGCAAGGTTTTGGACGGGATCGTGCCGGTATGCACCGAAACGCCGCCCACCCGCCGGCCTTTCTCCACCACCAGTACCCGCTTGCCGAGTTTTGCGGCCTGGATCGCCGCCCGCCGCCCGGCGGGACCGCTGCCGATAACGATGAAGTCGTAGGCGGCGAGGGGTGCCGTCGTGGGCAGCAGCGCCTCATAAAGCCGCTTCGCCGCCGGATCGTCTAGCCGTGCCTGGTCCTGTGTGGCCATTTTTGCACCCTCGCCCGCTGAGCCACCCTCTGTACCAGTAAAAAACGCGCCTGGACATGGAGCCCCTGCGACTTCTCGAGAGCGCGCCTATACTTCAGATGTCCTAGGCTTTAGGTCTGGTGAAATTTCGTCGAGCAGACCGCGCTCGGACTTTGACAAAGAGGGGGAAGTGCCTTGGACCCATTTGCCACGCGCACGCTGGGGCGCACCGGTGTGAGTTCTCACGCAACTCGGTTTCGGCACGGCACCCCTGGGCGACCTGTTCAGCGTGCTTTCGGAGCAGGACGCAAGCGGGGCGATCGAGGCGGCGTGGCAGGCCGGCATCCGCTATATCGACACCGCGCCCTGGTACGGCCGCGGACAGAGCGAGCACCGGGTCGGGCGCGCGCTCTACCGCAAGCCGCGCGGCGAATACGTGCTGTCGACCAAAGTCGGCCGCGTGCTGAGCGCCAGCCGCGACGCCGAAAATTTCGAGCACGGCATGTGGGGCGGTGGCCTGAAATTCCCGCACCGGTTCGATTATTCGTACGACGGCATCATGCGCGCGTTCGAGGACAGCCAGCAGCGGCTGGGCATTTCGCGCATCGACCTGCTGCTGATCCACGATCTGGATTTCTGGCATCACGCCACCGAGACGAAAGTGCAGGCGTATCTGGCGCAGCTCTTTACCAGCGGCTTTCGCGCGCTGGCGGAATTGCGCGACGCGGGGATCATCCGCGGCATCGGCGCCGGCATCAACGAAATGGGCATGATGCCGCGTTTTCTCGATCTGGTGGATTTGGATTTTTTCCTGGTGGCGCTGCCGTATACGCTGCTCGATCAGGCGGTGCTGGACGACGAATTCCCGCGCTGCGTGTCGCGGAAAATCGGTTTCGTCATCGGCGCCGTGTTCGCCTCCGGCATTCTGGCCACCGGCGCCGTGCCCGAAGCAAAATACCGCTATTCTGACGCGTTGCCGGAAGTTTTGGATCGGGTGCGCCGGATGCAGGCTGTGTGCGCCCGTCATGGCGTTCCACTGGCCGCCGCAGCGCTGCAATTTCCGCTCGGCCATCCGTCGGTCGCGTCGGTCATTCCCGGTGCGCTCAATGCCGACCAGGTGGTGCGCAACGTGGCCAATTTTCGTACCGACATTCCGGCAGCGCTATGGGAGGAGCTGAAGCACGAAGGCTTGCTGCGTGCGGATGCTCCGGTGCCGACCAACGTGCAAGCAGCGTAAGGAAACGCCGTGTCAGACGCTTTGAAGGATGCGCGCGTCCTGGTGTTCGGCGGCAGTTCCGGGATCGGGCTCGCGGCGGCGTCGACCGCGGCGAAGGCTGGGGCGTCGGTCACGATCGCATCCCGCTCCAAAACCAAGCTTGATGCCGCGACCGCGAGCATTGGCGGCAATGCTCGCGCCGTGGTGCTCGACACCCGTGACAATGCCGCGATCGAGCGCTTTTTTGCCGACGAGGCGAGTTGGGATCACATCGTCGTCTCGGCCTCCCAGACGGCGACCGGACCGGTGCGCGCGCTCGGTCTGGAGGAAGCCAAGGCTTCGATGGAAAGCAAGTTCTGGGGCGCCTATCGCGTCGCACGCGCGGCCAGGATCAGCGAAAGCGGGTCGCTGACGCTGGTTTCGGGAACGCTGAGTGTTCGGCCGTCCGCCAGCTCGGTGCTCCAGGGCGCGATCAACGCCGCGCTGGAGGCGCTCGCCCGCGGTTTGGCGCTGGAGCTGGCGCCGGTGCGCGTCAACACAGTCTGCCCGGGGCTGATCGCAACACCGCTGTGGTCCGGCATGGACGAGGAAAAGCGCGAGGCGATGTTCGCCGGCGCCGTTGCGCATCTGCCAGTCCGCCGCGTCGGCCAGCCGCAGGACATCGCCAATGCCGTGCTGTTTCTGATGACAACTCCGTTCGCGACCGGTTCGACCATCCGCGTCGACGGCGGCGGCGCGATCGCGTGAGCGGGCGGACTGGCCGTAGTCCCTACCATTCCGGAGTGACCGGTCGACAAGAATGCCTTCGGTCCCCACGCACATTCTGTTACCGTTCCGATCGCCACGTCGATCGACAATGCTGTCGCCGATTTGCGTCAGCCAATACCGCGCCTTATGCTTCCAATTGCCGGAAGCATACCATCGCACGTCGCAGCCTTTCGGACCATCTGATCGCACCCACCATGTCGCCATCCGAAGCCGGGCGGAATGCCGCCTATGTCCTGGCGTCATGCCTGGCTCCCTCGCGGCCCCGGGCCTTTTTGCTAATAGTGACCGTCGGCACATCGGCGCCCGTCAATCCGACCTAAAGCCCTGCGTGCCGGGCGGGACGATCCGCCCCAAACGGAGGAAACAAAGATGTTCGCAGCAACTTCGGGCCGCACCGCACAAAACCTCGCGCTGGCGTTGTCGGTAGCTGCTTGCGGCCTTTGCGGCCACGACGCCGATGCCGCCTCGGCGAATGTATTCGCCCCATACATAGATATGAGCGTGGCGCCCAACACGCAGCTTCGGACGGTGATGAAGAAATCCGGGGTCTCCACGTTCAGCCTTGCCTTCGTGATCGCGCAGTCGACCACCTCGAACGGGGTGACGACCTATTCCTGCAGCCCCGCCTGGGGTGGCGTCGGCGCCATCACCAGCGACGGCATCCCTTCCTGGAACCCGACCACGACGATCCAGCAGCAGATCAACGCCGTCCGCGCCGCCGGCGGCAACGTGATCATCTCGTTCGGGGGTGCCGATGCGGTGGCGCCGTACGGCGAGGATCTGACCACCGCCTGCATGGCCACCAGCACGCAGACATCGGTGCAGGTACAGAACCTGACCGCTGCGTATCAGGCCGTCATCAACCGCTACGGCGCGACCTCGCTCGATTTCGATATCGAGGGAGCCAACATCACCTCGCACACCGGATTTAGTGTTCGCGACCGGGCTGTTCTGGCGCTGAAGGCTGCCAACCCGGGTCTGACGATCTCCTACACCCTGCCCGCGAGCCGGGCGGGGCTGGACAGCGATGGCGTCGCCGTGTTGACGACCGCCAGTGCGGACCACCTGAGTCCCGATGTCATCAACGTCATGGCCATGGATTACGGAGCGCCTCAGACAGCTGCTCAGATGCTGAGCGACGCGGAAAATGCCGGCAGCAAGACCGGCACGCAGATCGGTCAGGCGGGACTTTCCTCGAAAGTGGGCATCACGGTCATGATCGGTGTCAACGACGACGCCGGCGAGACCTTCACCCTCAAGGACGCCAAGGCGTTCGTCAGTGCCGAGGCTGGGAACACCGCCTGGGTCGCGCGGCTCGGCTTCTGGTCCCTCAACCGCGACAGTGCCTGCGGCACGGGCTCTACGGCGTCCACCTGCAGCGGCGTCAGCCAGAAGCCTTGGGCGTTCTCAAAGGCCTTCGACGCATGGCAGGCAGCGGGCGCTGGTCAGGAGTGAAAGGAGGTTTACCGCACTGGCCTGACGTTGAGATTCCCGGCCGGAAGCGGAGGAACAGTTCCGCTTCTGGTGCCAAACACCACAGCACTGACAGCTAAATTGCGCAGCTGGCAACCTTCGAAATAACTGGCTCAGGTCGCTCTGGCTCGCCAGCGGCGCCGCGCCCTCGCGCACTGCCCTCGCTACCGATCAGCGCCTCGCGTCTTTTGGTCGGACTCGGTATCCAATTTCAGCGCATGATTGAAGCCGGAACGGCCAAACCAGCACCGCATCTACACCCGCGAGGGCGCACGCTGGGGGCATCGGTCAATTGCATCATGTATTAACCAGAACGACCTATATCGGGCAGCACGAGTTCAACAAGCTTACGGTCGTCTCGGGCGCAAAGTCCGCCTCGGCCGGCGTGCGCGGTTCTGTTCTGTAATGGCGTCCCGTAGGGGATTCGAACCCCTGTTACCGCCGTGAGAGGGCGGTGTCCTGGGCCTCTAGACGAACGGGACCGCTGCCGCCGCGCTTCTACGGCCTCGGCTCCCAACCGGCAACTCCTTAGCGCGCCAGCCGCACCCGCGCCTCCACCCGGCCGCTGCGTCGATCCACCGCCAGCACCCGGTCCGGGCCGCCGCCGGTAAGCACCAGCAGCAGCGCGTCCGCCGTGCCGGACGCGCCCGCAATGCGGGTGCCGGCCGGCTCGTCCAACACCACCTGCGCCGTCTCCACGCCCGCCTGAGGCGGGCTGCGTCCGACGATCGCTGCCACCAGCACCGCGACCCCCGCCACGATCAGCACCCCCATCACCACGCAGGCGACCAGCAGCGCCCGCACCGTTCCTCTCCCCAGCACCCGAGCCCCCGCGCTAGACCACAGCGCCGATGTCCGCCACTCTTCCGCCCGGGGCAAGCACGCGTACCATCACCGCCGCCCCGCAGGACGCCGGCCAGCGGGTGGACCGTTTCCTGGCGGCAAACCTGCCCGAGCTCTCCCGCTCGCGGGTCAAATCTCTGGTCGAGGCCGGCCAGCTTTTGCGCGACGGCGCCACGGTGTCTGAACCCGCCGAGCCGGTCCGCCCGGGCGCCCGGTATGCACTGACCCTGCCCGCAGCGGTGCCGGCCACTCCGGTCGCGCAGAAAATCCCGCTGGCCATCCTGCACGAAGACGCCGACCTGATCGTGCTGGACAAGCCCGCGGGCCTGGTGGTTCACCCCGCCCCGGGCAACCAGGACGGCACGCTGGTGAACGCGCTGCTGGCCCATTGCGGCGACACGCTGCCGGGCATCGGCGGCGAGCGGCGGCCGGGCATCGTGCATCGCCTGGACCGCGACACGTCGGGGGTCATGGTGGTGGCCAAAAGCGAACTGGCGCTGGCCCGCCTGTCCGCCGCGTTCGCCGCCCGCGATCTGGACCGCGCCTACCTGGCCCTGGTCTGGGGCTTGCCCAACCCGCTCCATGGCACGATCCAGGGCGCCATCGGCCGCGACCCGCGCGACCGCAAGCGCATGACGGTGCTGGCCAGCGGCGGCAAGCCGGCGCGCACGTCCTACCGGGTGCTCCATCATCGCGAAACGAGCTGCGCGCTGCTGGAATGCCAGCTCTCCACCGGGCGCACGCACCAAATTCGCGTGCACTTGGCCCATAGCGGGCATCCGGTGATCGGCGATCCGGTCTATCTCAGACGTATCCCCGCCGCCTCCCGCACCCTCCTCCCGGAGGCCGCGCGTCACGCTGCGCTGGATTTTCCGCGCCAAGCCCTGCACGCCGCCCGTCTCGGATTCGTGCATCCGCGCACCGGGGAAAAACTGAGCTTTGCCACCAGCCCGCCGGCCGACATGCAGGGGCTCTTGAGCCTGCTGGATGTTCCGGCCGATGCAATCCGGACCTCAGCAGTCCTTTTTCCTTGACAGCTGCGCCAGGACCGGCTATGTCGCGCTTCGAAAAGCTATCCGGCTTGGCTGGTCTGCCGTCGCCGTAGTGGGGCGGCCCCAGTGCAAACGCGCCGGATCGTCTTCCGCGGTCCCGGTGGACCGCGAGAGTTCTCGAAACCGTCCGCCCCCTGCGCCGTAAGGGTAGTGATCCCGGACCGTGGTTTAAAGGAGCCTAGCGTGGCCGCTGCCGTCATCAATGTCGCCCCCGAGGGCAATCTCACGCGGTATCTGCAAGAGATCCGCAAATTCCCCATGCTCACCCCCGAGGAGGAGCTGGACCTGTCGAAGCGCTGGCGCGACGGGCAAGATATGGAAGCCGCGCACAAGCTGGTCACGTCCCACCTGCGCCTGGTCGCCAAAATCGCCATGGGCTACCGCGGCTATGGCCTGCCGGTGGGCGAGCTGATCAGCGAAGGCAATGTCGGCATGATGCAGGCGGTCAAGCGGTTCGACCCGGACCGCGGCTTCCGCCTGGCCACCTATGCCATGTGGTGGATCAGGGCGGCGATCCAGGAATACATCCTGCACAGCTGGTCGCTCGTCAAAATGGGCACCACCGCGGCGCAGAAGAAGCTGTTCTTCAACCTGCGCCGGCTGAAGGGGCAGATGCAGGCAATCGATGACGGCGACCTGCAGCCCGAGCAGGTGGCAAAGATCGCCCACGCCTTGGCAGTGCCCGAGCAGGACGTCATCAGCATGAACCGGCGCCTCACCGCGCCCGACCACAGCCTGAACGCCCCGGTCCGCGCCGACAGCGAGGGCGAGTGGCAGGATTGGCTGGTCGACGAGTTCGGAAAGCCAGGAGCAGACGCTCGCGGAAAACGAGGAAATGACCGGGCGCCGGGCGTTGCTCAACGGCGCATTGAGCACCTTGAACGAGCGCGAGCGCCACATCCTGATCGAGCGGCGCCTCAAGGACGAGCCGACGACTCTGGAAGAACTGTCGCAGCAATACGGGATTTCCCGTGAGCGGGTGCGCCAGATCGAGGTGCGGGCATTCGAAAAGCTGCAGAAGTCGATGCACGCGCAGGTGGCCGAACGGCGTCGGGCGATCCGCGTCGCCGCCTGAGCGGGAGACGTGTGGTCCGCGTGAGGCGCGGGGACGGCGAGACCACACCAACCCCGGTCAGAAAAGCCTCAAACAGTCGTTCGCACGTGCATGGCCATTCCGGCCGCCCCTAGCGCCACGACTACCATCCCGCCCACGACCACGACCGAGGCCACTCCGGCCGCATCGAACAATGCCGGCGCTCCGACCATCCCGGCCAGCGTGAACAAGCTCATCACCACCAGAAGCGCCCGCATTGCAGCGGCTTGGTCCTCCGGCCGCAGTTTTGTTTGCCGCAGCACGGCCACCGGAATGTCGTGCATCGGCCCGCCGATCGAGCCGAAGGCCGCGGCAGCGCACAGGCCCGGCACCAGCCAGCGTTCGGCGAGTAACAGCGGCACCAAGCCCATGCAGGCCAAGCCCGTCCCTAGAATGACGTCGGCGCCGAACACCATGAGGCCGACGCGCCGCGGCAGGCGGATGCTGCCGATCACCAATGCGGTCAGCAGGTTGGTAAACCCGTAGCTGGCCAGCACCAGACCGTAATCCGCCAAACCGCGACCGGGGCGGCGGGACAGCAGCAGTGGCACCGCCAAAAACAGGATCGCATACCAGACGCCCGCCCCCGGCCCCACCGTGAACAGCGCGAAGCGCAGCACGGGGCGTGCGCGCATGGCGCGAAACCCGCGCATCATGCCGGCCAGCAAAGGAGCCTTGTCCGGTGCGCGAT
Source organism: uncultured Pseudomonadota bacterium (assembly GCA_963822705.1). GTDB lineage: Bacteria > Pseudomonadota > Alphaproteobacteria > Acetobacterales > Acetobacteraceae > CAVRQM01. The sequence goes on along the minus strand of CAWGIX010000008.1, from coordinate 390,011 downwards.
GGGGCGGCAGCGGGCGCAGGCGGATGGTGAGCGCGATCGCCAGGGCCGAGGCCAGAAAAGTGGCGACGTCGATGGTCACGTAGTGGACCAGCGGCACGAAGGCGGCGAGGGCGGCCACCAGCCCGGGACCGACCAGCCTGGCGATGCGCTCGGTGGTCTCGAACAGCCCGTTGGCGGCCGGCAGTTGGGCAAAATTGCCGACCAGGCCGGGGAGGGTGGCCTGCAGCGCCGGGCGGAACAGCGCCTGGCCGCAGGCAAGTGCCAGCACCGCGACGACCAGGCTCCAGCCGGGCGGACGACCGGAGGCCAGCCACGCAACGACCAAACCGGACAGGATCAGCGCGCGAAAAAGGTCGGCGGCGATCATGAGCGCGCGGTGCGCGACGCGGTCGGCAAGGTGCCCGGCGAGCAGGGCGACGGCCAGGATCGTCGCCGGTTGCAGCGCCGTCAGATAGCCGGCGTCGGTGCCCAAGACCTGTACCGCGATCCAGCTCAAGGCGACGAGAAAAAGCTGGTCGCCGATCGCCGAGGTGGCCAGACCGAGCCACAGCAGCGCCAGGGCTTTTTGGCGTAGCGGCCGCAGGACGGTCGGCAGCACCAGCCCGCTCAGCTGCGGCGCACCCAATCCCGCAGGGCAAGTCGAGCCCGGGTAAAAGCGCCGGGGCCGCTGGCGCGGACATAGCCGCCGGCCCCCTGCACGCGGCCCACCAGGTCCAGTTTCGGAGTGTCGATGTGGCAGCGTTCCGGATCGAGCACGGCGTCGTCGCGCACATGCATGGCAAGCACGATGCCGACCACCAATGTGCGCGCGTTGCCGAACTCCACGAAACTGTGGCGCTCGCACTCGAACGCCACCGGGCTTTCGGCAATGCGCGGCGGTGCGATGCGGGTGCTGGGCAGGGTGGTGAGCCCGGCCTCGGCCAGTTCGTCCCTCTCGGGCTCGAATTCGATGGCGGTGACGTGCATGGCCTGCATGAGCAACTCGGAGACCAGGTTGACCACGAACTGGCCGGTGGCGCGGATATTGGCAGCAGAGTTTTTCCGGCGGTCCGGAGTATGCGTGCCGATGCCGATGCACAGCACCGGCGGGTCCTCGCCAAAAACGTTAAAAAACGAGAACGGAGCGGCGTTGATCCGGCCCTGCGGATCCTGCGACACCACCCAGGCGATCGGGCGGGGCACCACGGTGGCGGTCAGCAGTTTGTAACGGTTTTGGGAGGGCAGGGCAGCAAAATCGAACAGCATGCGACACCATGGCGGGGCTGCTGCGGCGCGTCCAGGACGGCCGGCGGGTGGCCGGCGTGACCTGCCGCCGGGTTCCGCGCTACGCTGTGCGATGGTGTGCGGCCGGGTGATCGCAAGTTTGGTGGTGGCGGTTTCGTGCGCGGCCGCGACACCGGTCGGCAGCCTGCCGCAACCAAAACTGTCGCTGTACCAGGCGCGCACGCTCGTCACCGGCACGGATATGCGCAGCCGCCCCGCGGGCCTGCATGCCTGTCTGGTCGATGTGCTGACGAAGGTGTCGGGGGACCCGGCGCTGATCGGCGATGCGCGGGTGCGGGCGATGGATGCGGCACCGCTGGTGCGCGATTTCGATTATGTGGATCGCATGGGCGGCATTCCGCATCACGACGAGCAGGGCAGTTCGGATCGCCCGTACTACTTGACGGTCCGGTTCGATCCGGCCCGCGTAGCTTCGGCGCTGGCGGGTTTGGGCGAGGCGCCCTGGACCGCTCCGCGTCCGGCCATCGTGCCCGAGGTGACCGTGGATGCCGCGAACGAGGAGTTTGCGCTCACCGCCGACACTGCGCGCGCGGCGAACATGCGCGCGGCGCTGGACGACGCGGCCGACCGCTACGCCATGACCTTGGAATGGCCCGGTATGGCGGCTTCCGCGAACGCCGTGCGCGTGACGGGCAGGCTCGTTTGGAGCGATGGCGAGCATGGCTGGGTAGCCGAGTGGCGCAGCGCGGCGGGCGGGGCCGAGCGGCGCTGGGGCGTGCGGGGCGTATCGTTCGACGAGGCTTTTCGCGTGCTGGTTCGGGGCGCGATGGGCATCGCTGCCGGACATGGGCTATCCGATACGTCGCCGTGACGGTTTGCCAGGCAGGGGGCCGCCACGATCCAGGGCGCTGGTCCAGGCCCCTTCGAGCCGCCCGAATGCGATGACGCGGGGAACGGTCAACTACTCTGGAGATCAGATGCCGGTGGGCGAAACGGTGATGTTCGGCCGCAGAACCGGGTGCCGTCTTCGGGCCGCGACCGCCAGGACGGCAGCTCCTGCCGCAGCCGAGACGAGCGAGCCGCCCAGCACGGCGAGCTTCAGCTCTATCGCGCGCGCGCCGTCGGGGAAGGCCAGAGCACCGATGAACAGGCTCATGGTGAAGCCGATCCCGCAGAGCAGCGAGGCGCCGTAGACCAGACCCCACGACAAACCCTCGGGCAGCCGGATGAGACGGGTCTTGCAGCCGAGCCAGACGGTGCCGAACACTCCGGCCTGCTTGCCCACGACCAGCCCCAGCACGATCCCCGGCACCACCGGATCGCCCAGGCTTCGCCATGACAGCTCGCCGAAATGCAGGCCGGCGTTCAGCAGCCCGAACAGCGGCAGGATGGCGAGAGCGACCCAAAGATTCAGCGCCTGCTCCAGCACTCGGCCCGGGCTGCGCGATCCGCTCATCGGCATCGCGAACGCCATGGCTACACCCGCCAGCGTGGGATGCACCCCCGAGCGCTCGAGGCACGCCCAGAGCAGCCCGAACCCCAGCAGGTACGGCCAGGTCAGCCGCAGTCCCGCGCGGCCCAGTCCGAATGACGCAAGCCACACCAGCCGCCGCGAGCCCAATGCCACCCAGTGCAGTGCGCCGGCATAGAACAGCGCGATGATCAGGATGGCGCCGATGTCGTCGACAATGGCCAGCGCCGTCAAAAACACTTTCAGGCCGGCCGGAAGGCGCGCGCCGAACAGCCGCAGCACCGCCAGCGAGAATGCGATGTCGGTGGCCACCGGAATCGCCCAGCCGCGCAGCGCGGCAGAATCGTGCCAGCAAAACGCGGCGTAGATCAGCGCCGGGACCAGCATTCCGCCAGCCGCCGCCAGCAGCGGAGCCGAGGCCAGCGCGGGCGAGGCGAGCTGGCCCTCGGTCATTTCGCGCCGGATCTCCAGCCCGACCAGCAGGAAGAAGATCGCCATCAGACCATCGTTGACGACGAAATGAAGGTCGGCCGACTCCGCGTGCGCGCCGGCGGCGATGGAGAGCGGGAGTTTCAGCAGCGTGTCGTACGACCCGCCGAACGGCGAGTTGACCCAGGCGATCGCGACGATGGCGGACAGCACCAGCACCAGGCCGCCTGCCGTCTCGCCGCGAATGAATTCCAGCAACCCGGCGAGCCGGGGAAGGCGGGCTTGCGGCAAGGATTTTGGCTCCGGGTAAAGGCGCAACAGCACATGCGCCAAAGCGTTGCGGCAGGGCAATGCAGGTTTCCGGGAACTCCGTGATACCAGAGGAGGCCTGGATGGCGGCCATGCGCCGGGGCGATCTGGCCGGGGCCTGGCAGGTCAGCGACGCGGTGCAGGCGGAGCGCGATCCCGGCCAGCGGGACGATCCGCGCCTGCCTTACCATTTGCGCTGGGTATGGGACGGGCGGGCGTTCGACGGCAAACAGGTTTTGGTGCGCTGCTATCACGGGCTCGGCGACACCATTCAGTTTTCCCGGTACCTCGCTCCCTTACGCGCCCGAGTCGCTTCGCTAGTCGTCGAGGCACCCCCGGGCTTGGTGGGCTGGGTGAAGGGCCTACCCGGGCCGGACTGCGTCATTTCGTTCGATCCCGCTCATCCGCTGCCCCCCGCAGAGGTGGATTTCGAGATCATGGAATTGGGCCACGCGCTGCGGCTGTTGCCGGAGCGTGTGGGGCAGTCCCTTCACCCCGGCCTTGATCTGCTTCGCGGCTCAAGCCCGGAGGGAAAGGGAGCAGAAAGCCCTCTCGTTCTGGAAGAGGGTGGGGTGAGGGTCCTGTCCGGCGAAACAATCGGCCTCTGCTGGCGGGCAGGGGATTGGGCGCCGGACCGCTCTGTCCCGCTTCGGCCCTTGCTCGAAGCTCTCCCGGCAAGAACCTTTGTCAGCCTGCAGCGCGGCCCGGCCGCGCCGGACGCGACCGAGGCGGCAGGGTTCTGCAACCCCGGCGACGACAATACCGACGTGCTGCGCACCGCGGCGCTGATCGGACAATGCCGGCTGGTGGTAACGGTGGACACGATGGTGGCCCATCTCGCCGGCACCGTCGGCGCCCCGACGCTGCTTCTGCTACAGCATGAGCCGGACTGGCGCTGGGAGTCGGGCGAGGGTTTCTCGCGCTGGTATCCGACCGTGCGCATGGTGAGTCAGCGTGTGCCCGGGGATTGGTCGGCCCCGCTCGCCGCCATCAAACGCCTGGCGGCAGGTTGACAGCCACCACCTGCACGCCGTCGTCCCATAGGCGGATCTCGCTGCGCGACGCCGGATCGACGGTCAGCCGATGAAACAAATCGAGCGGACTGCCCAGCAAGTGGCCGAGCAGGACCCGGATCACGTCCGCATGACTCACCAGGGCGACGTCGCCATCCGGCCACGCCCGGCGCAAATCCCCCAGCACCGCAAGCGCCCGCGCCAACACCGCCACCATGGTCTCCCCGCCGGGAATCGGCGCCAGGCCGCGATGACGGTTCCAAATCTGCCAGCGCGGGTCGGCATGCAGTTCGTCGAACGACATGCCCGTCCAGCTGCCGAAATCGATCTCGTCCAGCCCCGGGTGGACCGCGACCGCAAGACCCTGAGCCGCCGCGATCGGGGCAGCAGTTTGCCGCGCCCGTTCGATCGTGCTGCTCACCACCATGCGCAGCGGTGTGCCGGCCAGCCGCCTGGCGACGCTGTCGGCCTCGGCCCGGCCACCCGCATTGATCGGCCAGCCTTCGGAGCGGCCCGCGAGCACGCGGCCCATCGCGTCATAGCTGCCGTGGCGGATCAGATGGATGGTAGTCGCCACCTACGCGCCCGCGATGAATGCTTCCGTTCGCTCCCGCGCCTCGTGATCGGAGAACTGCTTTGGCGGGCTCTTCATGAAATACGCCGACGGTCCCACGAGGGCGCCGCCGATGCCGCGGTCCAGCGCCAGTTTCGCGCAGCGCACGGCGTCGATCACGACGCCCGCCGAATTCGGACTGTCCCACACTTCCAGTTTCACCTCGACATTCAGCGGCACGTTGCCGAACGTGGTGCCCTCCAGGCGGATATACGCCCATTTGCGATCGTGCAGCCACGGCACGTGGTCGCTGGGTCCGATGTGCACGTCGCCCGCATCCAGTTCGCCGTCGATCTGGCTGGTGACCGCACGAGTTTTGGAAATCTTTTTGCTCTCCAGCCGCTCGCGCTCCAGCATGTTTTGGAAGTCCGTGTTGCCGCCAAAATTGAGCTGGTAGGTGCGATCCAGCCGCACGCCGCGTTCTCGAAACAGATTGGCCAGCACGCGATGTACGATGGTCGCACCCACCTGACTTTTGATGTCGTCGCCGAGCAACGGCAGTTTTCTCTCCGCGAATCGATCTTGCCACCCGGAATCGGAGGCGATGAACACCGGAATGCAGTTGATGAACGCACATCCGGCTTCCAGGGCCTGCTCGGCATAAAACCGGGTCGCCTGCTCGGAGCCCACCGGCAGGTATGAGATAAGCACTTCGGCGCCGGCGTCGCGCAGCGTGCGTGCCACGTCCACCGGCGGCGTTTCGCTTTCGCGGACCACGTCGCGCACGTAGCGCCCCAGCCCGTCCATGGTCGGCCCGCGCTGCACGCACACCCCGTTCGGCGGCACTTCTGCAAAGACGTGCGTGTTGTTGGGCTCGGCGGCGATGGCGGCGGCGAGGCTTTGGCCCACCTTCCCCTGCGCCACGTCGAATGCGGCGACGAAACGGACATCGCCCACGCGGTAGCCGCCGAGTTCTACGTGCATCAGCCCGGGCACCTGCGCGTTGGCCGAAATATCGCGGTAGAACGTCACGCCCTGGACCAGGGACGAGGCGCAGTTGCCCACGCCCACGATGGCTACCCGAATCTCGCGCGCCACGCCCCACCGCCTATATCGTTGCGGGTTTCGAACGCAAGCGAACCTTGATGGTTGCAGCGCAACCCGGGCGCTGCCCGACGGTTACAGCGGCAGGTCCTTGAAGGAGGAAAGCCATGGCCGCCAAGCAGCAACCGCAACCGCAGAAGGACGAGGAGAAGGCCGAGGAGGCGCGGCACGTCGCCGAGGACGCGGTGGAGGCCGCCGACCAGGGCGATATGGAGGAAGCCAAGTTCTTGGCCGGAGAGGCCAAGTCGCTCGACCCCGAGGCTGCCGCCGAGGTGCTGGACCAAAGCAAGATCGGAGGCAAGGGGACAAAGCGGTGAGCACGGCGCAGACCACCACCGATCACGCGGCGATCCGCAAATGGGCGGAGTCGCGTGGGGGCCGGCCCAGCGTGGTGGCCGCTACCGAGGACGAGGAGGGGGAGGGCATCCTGCGCTTCGATTTCCGGGAGAAGGACGAGGCGCTGGAGGAAACCGACTGGGACACGTTTTTCCGCACCTTCGAGGACCGGAAGCTCGCTTTGTTGTACCAGGACAAGACCAAGGACGGGCACACCAGCCGGTTCTTCAAATTCGTCCGCCGCGAGGAATAGCCGGTCAGGGGCGGTCTGGGGCGACGGCGGGTGCCAGAACCGCAAGCACGGCCGCGCCCGCCAACACGCAGCACAGGGCGGCGCCCAGACCGGCGACCTGCGCCAGGCTGCCGAGCAACGGCGGGCCCGCCATGAGGCCTAGATAGCCGGTGGTGGCGGTCATGGCGATGCCCGAGGCCCCCTCCCGCCGGCCGGCGGCGCTGAATGTGACCGGCACCACGTTCGCCACTCCCAGTCCCACCAAGGCAAAACACCCGGAAGCCGCCCACGGGTCGGAGAATTTCAAGCCGGCCGCAATCCCACCCACCGCCAACAGCGCTCCCGAGCGCAGCGCCCAGGCAGGGCCGAACCGCCGCACCACCGCGTCACCGCCGAGCCGGCCACACGCCATGGCGAACGCAAAACCGGAATACGCCCCGCTCGCCAGCGCCGCCGACGCATTCAGCACGCCGCGCAGATAGACGCCGATCCAGTCTGCCATCGCGCCTTCCATGCCGAAGCAAAGGCCGGTCAGAGCGCACAGGGCGGCCATACGGCGCGACGGCCACGCCAGCCGGCCCGCTTGCTGACCGGGCTCTGCGGATCGCTTGCGCAAGCGCAGGGCCGCCAGCGAGAGCACACATGTGAGCCCGCCGCAGCTTCCCAGAGCCAGCGCGAGCGGCGCGTCGGCTGCGGCAAACGCCGCTGCCAAAGCCGAGCCGGTCAAACCCCCGACGCTCCACCCGCCGTGCAGCGACGACATGATCGCCCCGCCCCACACGCGCTCAAGTTCCGAACCGCGGGCGTTCATGGCCACGTCCATGGTGCCGACCGCCATCCCGAGCAGCGCCATCGCCCCCAGCAGGACGGCAAACCCGGCCCCGGTCTGGGCGGCCACGCCGGGCAGGACCAGCGTCAGACCGGTCGCGAGCCCGCCGCCCAAGGCCAGCTTCCCGGCGCCTAGCCGGCCTGCAACGCGCCCGGTCACGGGCATGGTGAGCACCGCGCCGAGACTGGACGCCAGCAGAGCCAAGCCGAGCTGCGCCGGCGACAAACTCATTGCTTCGCGCAGCCGCGGGATATTGCCGGCCAGCGCCCCGAACGCGACGCCGTTGGCGAAGAAAACCGCCGTCATGGCGATGCGGGCGGGCCATGGGCGGTGCATTGCCGGCGCCGTTTGCCACATCGTGGCGGAGGACGCACGCTGCGCCATGCCCGCGATCGGTGCTTTTCTCTGGCTTCTGACGCTTCTGCTCGCGCCGGCCGCGTGGGCCCGGGAGATCAAAATAGCGACCTGGGATCTGGGCTGGCTCACCCTGCGTGCTGACGGCGATCCGTCCCTGCCGGACGGGGTTTTGCCGAAACGGGCCGAGGACGTGGCCCGGCTCGCCCGCTACGCTGCGGCGCTGCAGGCGGACATCGTCGCCTTCCAGGGGGTGGACGGGCCGGAGGCCGCAGCCTTGCTGTTTCCGCCCCCGGCCTACGTGGTCCACATCACTGGGGATGCGGTGTTGCAGCGCACCGGTTTTGCAGTGCGCCGTGATCTGCCGATCATCCGCGAGCCGGACGTGACCGAACTGGACCCGTACGAGCACGCAAAATTTCACCTGCGCAGCGGCGCTGATATTGGTCTGCGCTTGCCCGAGGGCGGGGTGCTGCGGCTGCTGTCGGTGCATCTGAAAAGCGGCTGCCGCGTGTTTGCGCTGACGGATGCAGACAAGCCCGCCTGCACCACGCTGGCCCGCCAAGCCGACGCGCTACGGGATTGGATCGCCGCCCGGCGCGACGCCGGCGAGCCGTTCGTCGTCTTGGGCGACTTTGGCCGGGTCATGGAAGGCGACGACCTTTTCCTGGCCACCTTGCAGCAAGCGGCACCGCTGCTGCGGGCGACCGAACATCGTGCCTCGCCGTGCTGGGGCGGAGAAAAGTTCGTGGATCACATTTTGGCGGGCGGCGCCGCGCGGCAGTGGCTGCGCCCGGACACCTTGCGCGTCATGGCGTATCGCGAGACAGAGACCGGCTGGCAGAGCCGGCTTTCGGAACACTGCCCGGTGACCGTCCGCCTGGTCCTGCCAGACTAAGAAACCAGCACAGGAGAGATACCGCATGGCCTATACGGCGCACGCCACCACGACCGCCGGCCGCAATGGCCACACCGAAACGTCCGACGGCTTGGTGAAACTTGATCTGTCGGTACCGAAGGAACTGGGCGGCCCCGGCAAATCCGGTGCATCGAACCCCGAGGCCCTGTTCGCCGCCGGCTACTCCGCCTGCTTCGGCGGCGCCATCGAGTTCGTGGCTGGCCAGGAAAAGGTGAAGCACGGACCGGTGACGGTGACCGCCGACGTCACCATCGACAACCAGCCCGACAAGGGTTTCTTTCTGGCCGTGGTGCTGAAACCGCATATAGAGGGTGTCGACCGCGCCACCGCACAGCGTCTCGCCGACAAGGCGCATTCGGAAGTCTGTCCGTACAGCAAGGCCACGCGCGGCAACATCGACGTAAAGGTGGAGGTGGTTTGACCGGGCTGGTCGCACTCGTCACCGGCGCGTCGTCCGGTTTCGGCGCGGCGATCGCGCGGCGGTTCGTGCGCGACGGGCATCGCGTCATCGCGACCGCCCGTCGCGCCGACCGCCTGCAGGAACTGGCCGGCGAACTCGGCGCGACACTGCTGGCGTTTCCGCTCGACGTGACCGACGCAAAAGCGGTCGCAGCACTGCCGGGCTCGCTGCCGGGCGGGTGGCGCGAGGTGGACGTGCTGGTGAACAACGCCGGTCTGGCGCTCGGCCTGGAGCCGGCACAGGAAGCGGTGGTCGGCAACTGGGATACCATGGTCGCCACGAATATTTCGGGGCTGATCCACGCCACCCGCGCATTGCTGCCCGGCATGCTCTCTCGCAATCGTGGGCATGTGATCAATCTCGGCAGCGTGGCGGGCACCTATCCGTATCCCGGCGGCAACGTTTACGGGGCTACCAAGGCGTTCGTGCACCAGTTCACGCTGAACCTGAAAGCCGACCTGATCGGCACCGGAGTGCGGGTGACGAGCATCGAACCCGGTCTGGTCGGCGGCTCCGAATTTTCCCTGGTGCGCTTCGGCGGCGACGACGCGCGGGCCGAAAAGCCGTATCAGGGCGTGGAACCGCTGATGCCGGAAGACATTGCCGAGACGGTTGCGTGGGTGATCGGGCTGCCGGCGCACATGAACGTGAACCGCATCGAACTGATGCCGACCTGTCAGGCACCCGCGGGCCCCGCCGTCAAGCGTGCATGAGCAATAGCGAGATCGGCAGGACGCTGGACCGTTGCCGAATCGTTTCCGGCAAAGGGTTCCGGCTGAAGGATCACGATCCGGCTGATCCGGCGCGGCAGATGATAGAAAAGTCGGATGCGGCTGCGCTTCTGAAACACGGGGTCGAAAGTCTCGCGGCGCTACAGGAGTTGCTGTATGCGAACGCGACCTGGGCGATGCTGTACGTGTTTCAGGCGATGGACGCGGGCGGCAAGGACGGCACGATCAAGCACGTCATGACCGGGATAAATCCGCAGGGCGTAAGGGTGGTTTCGTTCAAGGTGCCGGGTCCGGAAGACCTGGCCCACGACTTTCTGTGGCGCGTGCATCGGGAAATGCCGGAGCGCGGAAAAATCGGGATCTTTAATCGCAGCCACTACGAGGAAGTGCTGGCGGTGCGCGTGCATCCCGGATTTCTGGAGCGCCAGCATTTGCCCGCCGCGGCGAACGGCAAGAAAATCTGGCAGCATCGGCTGGAGGACATTGCGGCGTTCGAGCTCTATCTGGGGCGACAGGGATTTGTGGTGCAAAAATTCTTTCTCAACCTCAGCCGTGAGGAGCAGAAGAAGCGATTCTTGGCCCGCCTGGACAATCCGGAGAAGAACTGGAAGTTTTCCGCCAGCGACATTGCCGAGCGCGGATTCTGGGACGACTACATGGCCGCCTACGAGGAGGCGATCGCCGCGACCGCGACCGAGGAAGCCCCCTGGTATGTGATCCCCGCCGACCACAAGCCGTTTGCGCGGCTGCTGGTGGTGGAGGCAATCGTCGAGCGCCTGGAGGCGCTCGGGCTGAAACCGGTGGTGGTGTCGGAAGAGCAGAAGGCGGCGTTGGCGGAGGCGCGCAAGAGACTGGAGGCGGAAGCCTCGTAGCCATTGCTCGGCGCGCTAGGGTTCGAATATGATCTCCGCGCCATGAACGTCGCTTTGCGCAAGCCGCGCATGACGCGCGAGGAATTTTTGGACTGGGCCGAGGCCCAGGATGCGCGCTACGAATTCGACGGTTTTCAGCCCGTCGCCATGACCGGTGGGACCGTCAATCACAGCCGGATGACCCTGAATATCCACCGTGCTCTGTATGCTCGCCTGAAAGGCACCCGCTGCACGCCTCTCGGTCCGGATGCCGGCATCGCGACCATCGGCGACGCGGTTCGCTATCCGGACGCGCTGGTGACCTGCACCAAAACTGCCGGCGAGGCACGCGTCGTACCGGGGGTCGTGGTTGTGTTCGAGGTGCTCAGCCCCACCTCCGGCCGGATCGACAGGATCGAAAAGCTCCGTGAATACCGAGCAGTCCCCTCCATTTTACGGTACGTGATCGTCGAGTACGCCAGCGTCGGTCTGGGAGTTTTTTCGCGCGCAAGCGGAGACAGCGACTGGACGGCGACAGCGCTCACGGAAGACGACGTCTTGCACATGCCTGAGATCGGCATCGAAATACCGGTCACCGAGTTCTACGAAGATGTCGACCTGCCGAGCGCCACGAAAGACAAGCCTGGCGCCGAAGCCGCTCCCGTCTAAACCAAAACGTCCTCGATCCGGATCGGCACCCGCCGCACCCGCCGCCCGGTCGCGTTGTACACCGCGTTGGCAATCGCCGGCGCCACGCCGACCATCGGCAACTCGCCAAGCCCGCGCGCGCCGAGCGGGTTCGACACCGGGTCGTCATTCGGCACCAGATAGGTCTGGATGTCCGGAATGTCGGCGTTCACCGGCATCAGATACTCGGCAACGTTCGGATTGACGATCCGCGCCACATGCGGGTCGACCAGCGTTTCTTCCAGCAGCGCCATGCCGATACCGAAGGTGATGCCGCCGATCAGCTGGCTACGTGCGGTCTTGGCGTTCATCACCCGGCCGCAATCGAACACGCCAACCCAGCGCGCGACGCGGATTTCGCCCAGATCGGGGTCCACGCGCACCTCGCAGAACTGCGCGCCGAAACTGTGCAGCGAAAAATGCTGCTTTTCGTCCCCGGGTTTCGCCTCGACCGTGGCGTCGACGAAGTTCAAACCGTTGCGGCCCAAAAGCTCCGCCACCGTGACGCGACCGCCCGAGCCCACAACCACGCCATCCTCGAGGCGCATCGGGTCCGCCGACGCGCTCTGCCACAACTGTCCGGCCATCCCAAAAAGTTTTTCGCGCACGGCTTGCGCGGCCGCCTGCACGGCAGGTCCCAGGCTCGCCACCGTCATCGACCCGCCGCTCACCGGTGCGGGAGGAAACGCGCTGTTCCCCAGTTCCACGCGGACGCGCGTGACCGGCAGGCCCAGCACATCGGCGCTCACCTGCGTCATGACCGTATACGTGCCCGTGCCGATGTCCTGCGACGCGGCCTGCACGGTGGCGATGCCCTCCGCGTCGAGCCGCACGCGGGCATGGGCCGGGGACCGGTTCATCGGATAGGTGCTGGTCGCCATGCCGTAGCCCACCAGCATGCGCCCGTCGCGCATCGAGGCCGGTTTTGGGCTGCGCAGATGCCAGCCGAACATTTCCGCGCCTACCTGATAGCACTCCCGTAGCTTCTTGGCCGAGAACGGCTTGTTCTCGTGCCAATCTTTCTCGGCGTAATTCAGCAGCCGCAGTTCGAGCGGGTCCATGTTCAGCGCCACCGCCAGCTCATCCATGGCGCTCTCCAGCGCAAACACGCCGGAAGCCTCGCCAGGAGCGCGCATGTAGGTGGGAAAACCCTGGTTCACCGCGGCCAGCCGGTGCGTAATCGCAGCGTTCGGTACCGCGTACAACATCTCCGATCCCAGGCCGCATGGTTCGGTAAACTCGCCGTAGTCGCCGCGGGACATCTGGCTGATGGTGTCGTGGCGAAGCGCCGTGATGCGTCCGTCGCTGTCCGCGCCCAGTCGCACCGTCTGCACCGTGTACGGCCGATACCCGTTGGAGGTGAACATCTGCGCGCGCGTCAGTTCCAGTTTTACCGGCCGGCTGACCATGCGCGCAGCCATCGCCGCCAGGACCGCGGGCGGCCAGCAATTGCCCTTGCAGCCGAAACCGCCGCCCACATACGGGTCGATCACATGCACCTGCTCGGGTTTGATCGCGAACATGCCGGCCAGCGTCTTCTGCGTCCCGCCGATGCCCTGCGTGGTGTGCCAAACGGTCAGCCGGTCTCCCTCCCATCGCGCGATGGTGGCGTGCGGCTCCATCGGGTTGTGGTTTTCCACAGGCGTCGTGTAGGTGGCTTCGTGCCGGACCGGCGCTGCCGCAAACGCCGCGTCGGCGTCGCCCCGGCTGCTGTCCGGGTCGCGGGTGCCGTTACGGAAATGTTTTGGCCGGTAGGCCTGGTCCAACGCGTCGTCCATCACCGCCAGCCAGGGTGCGGGCTGGTAGGTGACGCGCACCTTCGGCGCAGCCGCTTGCGCATGTTCGAGCGTGTCCGCCACGACGACGGCCACATGCTGGCCATTATAGGCGACCACGTGATCTTGCAGCAGCGGTCCGGTCACGGTCTGCGGCGAGGATTTGTCCAGGGTGAGCCGGAGCGCGTTGTCGGGAGTGATGACGGTCAGCACGCCCGGCATCGCGGATGCCTCGGTCGTATCTATCGCCGAAATCGTGCCGGCGGCGATGGTGCTTTGCACCAGTATCGCGTACGTCATGTCCTTGACCGAGAATTCCGCGGCATATCGCGCGGTTCCGGTGATTTTCGCCCGGCCGTCGCGCCGGTCGATCGGCCTGCCGATCACGCCCATGATCCGCTCCTCCCTACGCGCGCTTACGCGACCGACAGCAAGGCTCGCACCGCGGTGCGCTGCGCCAGCTTGACCTTGAATGCGTTTTCGCGCCGAGGCTGCGCGCCCTGCACAGCCAGCGCCGCCGCTTGCGCAAACACATCCTCGCCGGGCCGCTTGCCGCGCAGTGCCGCTTCGGCATCCAGCGCCCGCCAGGGCTTTGTGCCGACCCCGCCCAACGCAATCCGCGCGTCGCGAATGTTGCCGTCGGCGCCAACGTCCAGCGCCACTGCGGCGGACACCACTGCCCACTCGAAACTCGCCCGGTCGCGCACCTTCAGATAACCCGAGCGGCGCGCCAGCGGCGAGGCTGGAACCGTAATTGCCTCGATAAGCTCGCCCGGCCGCAGCACCGTCTCGTGTTCCGGATGCTCGCCCGGCAGCACATGGAAGTCCGTCAGCGCCACGTCCCGGGCGCCATCCGGCCCGTGCAGTTGCAGCACCGCGTCCAGCGCCACCAGCGCCACCGCCAAATCCGACGCATTGGTAGCGATGCAGTGCTCGCTGCCGCCGAGAATGGCCAGCAGGCGGTTATGGCCATCCTGCGCCTGGCAGCCCGATCCGGGCGCCCGCTTGTTGCAGGCGGCGAAACCTACATCGCGGAAATAGCCGCAGCGGGTCCGCTGCAAAAGATTGCCGCCCATGGTGGCCATGTTGCGGACCTGCGGCGACGCCGAGGCCAGCAGCGCCTGCGACAACGCCGGGTAATCGCGCGCGACCACCGGGTGCGCCGCCGTGTCGCTCATGCGGGCGCGCCCGCCGATGCGCAGCGAGTTCGTGCCGGGCTCGATCGCATCGCCCAGCACGAAATCAACGTCGACCAACCGCGTGGGCGCCTCGACGTTGTCTTTCAGCAACTGCATCAGGTCGGTGCCGCCGCCGATGTATTTGGCGCCGGGCTGTGCCGCCGCCTGCATCGCCGCGGCCGCGTCGCGGGGGCGGAGAAGTTCAAAAGCTTGCATCACGCTTCTCCCGGATGCGCCGCATCCTTGATGGCGTCGACGATGTGCGGATAGGCCCCGCAACGGCAGATGTTGCCGCTCATCCATTCGCGGATGGTGGCGTCGTCCTGCGTATGGCCTTCCTGGATCAGTGCCGCTGCGGACATGATCTGGCCCGGCGTGCAGTAGCCGCACTGGAACGCGTCATGCGCCAGGAATGCGGCCTGGACGGGATGCAGGTCGTAGCCGTCCGCCAGTCCCTCGATCGTGGTGACCATGTGCCCGTCGCAGCGGGCCGCGAGTGTCAGACACGAAACCACGCGCCGCCCGTCGATATGCACGGTGCAGGCGCCGCACTGGCCGCGGTCGCAGCCTTTCTTCGTGCCGGTCAGACCGAGATGCTCGCGCAATGCGTCCAGGAGCGAGACACGCGGATCGATGGTCAGGGCGACCGGGTGGCCGTTGACCTGAAACTTGACGTCGACATCCCCGGGAGGCTGGCCGCCCACCGGAACCGGGACGGAGCCCGACTCATCGGCCTCGACCGGTGCGGCGATACCGACGCCGCTCATCACTGCCGAGGTTCCCAGCAGGACGCGGCGCGTGATTCCGCCTGAGCTCATGTGTACCCCCCGCCTCTCTACCCGAAATAGGGGCGACCGGGCATTGGTAACGTCACGAGTCCGTGAGGAGCAGGCTCCGATCGAGTCGGTGTCCAGCCCGTAGCCGGCCGCCTGGACGGCGCGTACCGTTTCCCTACTCCGGATTGCGTCCCGGCAGCGCTGCGCTTGCCGCCGAACTGCCCTTGGGACGCGCTTCCATCAGCGATTCGCCGCGCGCGGCATAGTAGACCGTTTCTGCGATGTTGGTGGCGTGGTCACCGATCCGCTCCAAATTCTTGGCGATAAACAGGAGGTGCGCGCAGGCGGTGATGTTGCGCGGGTCCTCGATCATGTAGGTAAGGAGTTCGCGGAACAGCGAGGTATAGATGTCGTCGATCGCCTCGTCCGATCGCCACACCTCCAGCGCGCGATCGGCATCGCCCGCATCCGTGGCATCGATGACGGTTTTGAGGTTCTCCTGAACCAGCCTGCACATATGTGCAAGCCCCGAAAGGCTGAACGGCATTCCCTGCTGCTGCAATACCAGGCTGCGCTTGGCGACGTTGGCCGCGTAGTCGCCGATGCGCTCCAGCGCCGCCGTGGTTTTCAAGGCGGCAATGATTTGCCGCAGATCCTGTGCCACCGGCTGGCGCAGCGCCAGCAGGCGGATGACGAATTGCTCCACGTCGCGCTCCAGCGCGTCGGTTTTCGGGTCTGCCTCGACCGCCCGCGTCGCGGCATCCGTATCGTCCTCCAGAATCGCGCGGCAGGCCATCGCCACCTGCTCCTCGACCAGGCCCCCCATCTCGCTGAGCATGGCGCGCAGCCGCCCCAGATCCTGCGAGTAGCTTTTCACGATGTGCCCCGCTTCCGACATGGTGGCTCCTGCAAAAAGTTGGTCAGCCGAACCGGCCGGTGATGTATTCCTGCGTGCGCTTTTGTGTCGGCGCGGTGAAAATCTGCGCCGCGCTGCCCACCTCCACGAGTTCGCCGAGATAGAGGAACGCAACCTGGTCGGCGCAGCGAGCGGCCTGCTGCATGTTGTGGGTGACGAGCACCAGGGTGAACTCGTGCTTCAACTCATCGATCAGCTCTTCCACTCTCAGCGTGCTGATCGGATCGAGCGCGCTGGTCGGTTCGTCGAGCAAGATGACTTCGGGACGCACCGCGATGGTGCGGGCTATGCAAAGTCGCTGCTGCTGGCCGCCGGACAGGCCGGTGGCGGGGCTAGTGAGCCGGTCTTTTGCTTCGTCCCACAGTGCCGCGCGGGTCAGCGACCATTCCACCCGCTCGTCCATCTGCGCGCGCGTGAGCCGTTCGTGCAATCTCACCCCGAACGCGATGTTGTCGTAGATCGACATCGGGAACGGCGTCGGTTTTTGGAACACCATGCCGATCTGGCTGCGTAACTGGTTCAGGTCGATCCCCGGCCCGAGAATGTTGCGTCCGTCCAGCATCACCTCGCCGGTCGCGCGCTGGCCGGGATAGAGGTCGTACATTCGGTTCAGTACCCGCAGCAGGGTCGATTTTCCGCAGCCGGACGGCCCGATCATGCCGGTCACCTGGCGGTTGGGAATGTCCATCGACACGCTTTTGAGCGCGCGGTTGCTACCGTAATAAAAATCGAGATTGCGGATCGACAGGCGTGCCGCAGCCGGTTCCGTCCTGCCCCGCGCGATGGGCGCTGCGGCCGGGGCACGTCGTGGCGGCGCCGAGTCCATGCGGGTGGGCGGTGCCGCTTCCGGCACGTTCGGCTGCGCCGGTGCGGCGGGCACCGGACTGGCCTCGTCGAGCTGCGCCGGATACGCCTCCCTTTCCTGTGCCCGCGTCGCGCCGTTCATGCCGCTGCTCATGGTGTCTGCCTCATATGCGCCGCCGCAGGGCCAGACGCGCCACGATGTTGAGTGTCAGCACCCCGAACGTGATCAGCAGAGCGCCGACCCAGGCCAACTGCACCCAGTCGTCGGCGGCCGATCCCGCAAACTTGTAAATTGTGACCGGCAAACTCGCCATTGGCCGGCCCAGACTGATCGACCAGTTGTCGTTGCCCAAGCTGGTGAACAGCAGCGGCGCCGTCTCACCGGCCACGCGTGCGATCGCCAGCAGCACGCCGGTGGCGATCCCATCGAGCGCAGCCCGCCAGCACACTTGCACGATGCTCCGCCATTTCGGCGCGCCGAGCGCCACGGCGGCCTCGCGCAGGCTTATCGGGATCAGCCGCAGCATGTCCTCGGTGGTGCGCACCACGATCGGGATCACGATCACGGCCAGTGCCAACCCGCCTGCGACGCCGGAATAGCCGCGGCCGTTGACGAACAACTGGTAGATGAACAGGCCGATCAGGATCGACGGTGCCGACAGAAGCACGTCGGATACGAACCGTACCGCCTGTCCGATCCAGGAGTCGCGCGCATATTCGCTCAGATAGGTGCCGACAAGAATGCCGATCGGCGTGCCGATGACGGCGCCGATCGCGGTCTGGATCAGGCTGCCGACGATGGCATTCAGCAAGCCGCCGCCCGATCCGGGCGCCATGGTAACGTGCGTGAACACGGTCAGGCGCAGGCCGCCGATGCCCAGGCTCAGCAAGGTCCACAGGATCGAGGCCAAAAACCCGAGGCCGACCAAGGTCGCCAGCACGCACATCGCTTGCAGCGTGCGGTCGATGCCGCGCCGGCGCCGCGCCAAGCGCTCCGCCGTGCGCAGGTCGCGCGTCGGTGCGTGAGTCGCGATGGTGGCGCTCACGCGTGGGCTCCGGGGCGCAGCAGCAGGCGCGAGATGGCCAGCACCACGAAACTGATGCAGAACAGGATGAACCCCAGCGCCAGCAGCGAGGACAGTTTCAGGCTGCCGGTCTGGCTCTCGCCAAACTCCAGGGCGACCAGCGAGGCGATGGTGTTGCCGGCGCCGAACAGGTCGGAGGTGATGCGGTTGGTGTTGCCGATCACGAACGTCACCGCCATGGTTTCGCCCAGCGCACGGCCGAGGCCCAGCATGATGCCGCCGACCATGGAGGCGCGCGTGTACGGCACCACCACGCGGCGCATCACTTCCCAGGTCGTGCAGCCCAGGCCGTAGGCGCTTTCCTTGAACATCGGCGGCACGGTCAGGAACACGTCGCGCATGGTGGCGGCGATGAACGGGATGATCATGACCGCCAGGATCAGCGCGGCCGTAGCAAGCCCGGTGCCGAACGGCGGCCCGCGGAACAGGTCCTGCAGCACCGGCACGCCGTCCAGTGCGTCGATTATCGGCGGTTCGATCCAGGTCGCCATAAACGGCACGATGACGAAAAACCCCCACATGCCGTAGATGATCGACGGTACCGCGGCCAGCAATTCGACCGCGGTGCCGACCGGCCGGCGCATCCAGGCAGGTGCCAGTTCGGTCAGGAAGAACGCGATGCCGAACGCGAGCGGCGCGGCCAAAATTATCGCCAGGATGGAGGTGACGATGGTGCCGTAGACCGGTACGGCGGCGCCATAGATATCCTTGACCGGGTCCCAGTCGACATCGACCAGGAACGCCGCACCGAACGCCCGAAATGCGGGCAGCGCGCCGATGAATAGCGACACCAGGATCGAGCCGAGCAGCAGCAGCACGAACAGGCCGGCCCCCGTGCATAGCCCGCGAAACATGCCGTCCCCCGACATGGCGGAGGTTTTCGGTCTCCGCGCCGGCATTGCGACGGTCCCGGTTGCGCTCACGACGTTGCCGGACGCCACGGTGCCGCTACTGGTAGACCGCAGCTCCACCCGGGCCCTTGATCTGGCTGCTCCAGGCTTGCCGCACCTTGTCCTCGACCGCGGCGGGCAGCGGAATGAAGTTCAGGTCCTCGGCCATCTTGGCGCCGTTCTTATAGGCCCAGTCGAACAGCTTCATCACCGCGCCGGTTTTGGCGGCGTCTTTTGGGTCGGTCGGCAGCAGCACGAAGGTTGGCGTCACGATGGGCCAGCTATCCGCGCCCGAGCTATCCACCAGGCTCACTGCAAAATCCTGCGCGTGGGTCCAGTCGCCGCTGGCGGCTGCGGCCGAGAACGCCGCCATGGTCGGCTCGACGAACTTGCCATCGTGATTGCGCAGTTGCGTTTGTGTGAGGTGGTTGACCGCCGCATAGGCGTATTCGATGTAACCGATGCCGCCGCGGACCTGCTTGACAGTAAGCGGCGACGCCGTCACTGCCTTTTGCGCCGTTGCCGACCGGCCATTTGACGCTTGTGCCTACGCCGACCTGGCTCTTCCAGTCCGGCGCCAGGGCGCCAAGATAGGAGGTGAACACGAAACTGGTGCCGGACGCGTCAGCGCGGTAGATCGGCGCGATCGCCACGGACGGCAGTTTCACCCCCTGGTTCAGCTCGGCGATCTTCGGGTCGTTCCATTTGGTGACGTGGCCGAGGTAGATCTGGCTCACAACATCGCCGGTCAGTTTCAGCTCGCCCGGCTTGATGCCGGGGATGTTCACGATCATCACCACCGCACCCATGACGGTCGGGAACTGCAGCAGATGCGCGCTGGCCAATTTGGTCGGATCAACCGGCGCGTCGGAGGCGCCGAAATCCACCGTCCGGTTGACCACCTGGTTCAGGCCGGCGCCCGACCCGATCGGCTGATAGTTCAGTTCCACGCCCGTCGCCGGCCGCGCCGCCTCGCCCCATTTGGCATAGATGGGTGCTGCCAGGGTGCTGCCCGCCCCGGTCACTTGCTGGGCTGCGGCACCGTGGCCGCTCGCGGCCAGCGTGATGAAGGCAAGCGCCCAGATCCGCGCGTCCGTGGTCGGTGTCATTGTCCCTCCTTGACGGGCGGCGGTACCGGACTCCGGCCGTTCCCCTGTTCGGCGCGGTTCTACCCGCCTTCGGCGACCCCGGTATTACAGTTCCGTGAAGCTTGGGTGGCGGTCCCGCCGATGTGATCGCGGGGACTCAGGCTGCGGCTTGCAGTCCTAGCAGTGCATCGCGACCGAGCCGGTCGCAAAAATCCCCGAACCCCTCGCCGCCACGACGATCTTGGGCAAAGGCACCGAACAGCGGTTCCAGCGCCGCCCCGAGTCCCGCCTCCGGCACCCGCTCGTGCAGCCGGAAACTGAGCCGCGTGCCCTCGAAATCGCCGCCCACGTATACCGCATAACTGCCCGGCACCCGGCCGACCAGTCCGATATCCCCGGCGTAGGTTCTGGCGCAGCCGTTGGGGCAGCCGGTGATGCGCAGGCTGATCCGCTCCTGTTCCAGGCCTTGCCGCCGCAGCGCCGCTTCGACCTGCGCCACCAGATCCGCACGCACGCGCTCCGCCTCGGTCAGCGCCAGGCCGCAGGTCGGCAGCGCCGGGCAAGCGAGCGCCCAGCGCGATAGCGGCGTCAGCGCCTCGGCCGGCACCACGCCATGCGCGC
Organism: uncultured Pseudomonadota bacterium; assembly: GCA_963822705.1. Taxonomy (GTDB): domain Bacteria; phylum Pseudomonadota; class Alphaproteobacteria; order Acetobacterales; family Acetobacteraceae; genus CAVRQM01. The sequence goes on along the minus strand of CAWGIX010000008.1, from coordinate 369,376 downwards.
GCAACACCGCGTCGATGGCCGGCTTGTCGGCTGCTTCGATGTTGCTCAGCAGCACGTCCTGCTGCGGCGTCAGCACCGGGTCGACCCCGAATTTCTCCACCACCTCGCGCAGCGCCGAGCGGATTTGTGCGGCGGGCGTGTCCTCGATGCGGCCGGACGGGACGGGCACGCCCAGCCACCAACGGCCGTCCCCCTGCTCGTGCCAGCCCAGCAGTTCCGGCACCGCCAGTTTCGGCATCGCCAGCGCGGGTCCAAGTTCCTGGCCGAAATAGCCACCCAGCGTCTTGCGTACCCACGGCATCCCCGGTCATCGACCACGTATTTCAGCCGCGCCCGGCGGCGGTCGGCGCGGTCGCCGAAATCGCGTTGCAGCGCGATCACCGCCTTGCAGATCGCCAAAAGACTTTCCGGCCCCACCGAGCCCACAAAACTGCCCAGCCTCGGATAGGTTTGCGGCTTGTTATGCGTCATGCCCAAGCCGCCACCGACCGCGACATTGTAGCCGAGCAGCGTGTCCCCGTCGAAAATCGCGAGAAAACCGAGGTCGTTGGACAGAACATCAATCGTGTTGTCCTCGGGAATGGCAATACCGATCTTGAATTTGCGCGGCAGATAGGTCTCGCCGTACAACGGCTCTGCTTCGTCCTCCGGGTTGCCGGTGCCGACCTCGTCCAAAAATATTTGCTGGTAGGCGCGGCTTTTCGGCAGCAACTCGGTGCTGAGCATGCGCGCATCGGCGCGCAGCCGCTCATGTACCGCGTCCCGCCGCGGGGCCGGCGTGGTGGTGATGTTGCGAACCACGTCGCCGCACGCCGACTGGGTGGTCAGCAGCGCCGCATTGATCGCCGCTATCGCGGGTTTCAGGTTCTGCTTCGCGACCGCGTGGAACTGGAGGCCCTGGCGCGTGGTGACGCGCAGCGTGCCGTTGCCGCAGCGGTCGCACAGCGCGTCCATGCGCCAGGTATTGCGCCGCGCTGCCCGCCCCGCCGGGCATGCGCACGCGCACCATGAACGCAAAATCCTTTTCCAGCCCCTGCTGCTTGAGCCGGGTCGCGGTGTCGCGGTCGTGCTGCTCGTAGCTGCCGTGGAATTTCAGCAGGTTGTAGGCGTCCTCCGAAACCTGCGTGCCGCCGGCCGCCAGTTCCTCGGCCAATGTGCCGCGCAAATGCGTGGCTGGTTTCCTTCAGCCGCTCCACGCCGGAGCGCTTGGCGGCCGGCGCGGGCGCAAGTCCTGAACCGTCGGGCGGCGACATTGCTTCCGCTCAGCGCGGGAGCGGCGGCTGATCCACCATGCGCAGATAGGGGCGCAGCTCGTTCCACCCGCCCGGAAAGCGCTTTTGCGCCTCCTCGTTGGACATGCTGGGGGAGATGATGACGCGCTCGCCGTCGGTCCAGTTGACCGGAGTCGACACTTTATGCGCGTCGGTCAGCTGCAACGCGTCGATCACCCGCAGGATTTCGTGGAAATTGCGCCCGGTGCTGGGCGGATAGGTCAGGGTCAGGCGCACTTTCTTGTTCGGGTCGATGACGAACACGCTGCGCACCGTGATGGTCGGGTCGGCCTCGGGATGCACCATCCCGTACAGGTTGGAGACCTTCCGGTCGGCATCGGCCAGCACCGGAAAATTCAGTTTTTGGCCTTGCGTCTCCTCTATATCCTTCTCCCAGGCCGCATGGCTGTCGGCCGGATCCACCGAAAGGCCGATCGGCTTGACCTTCCGCTTCCGCCACTCGGGTTCCAGCCGGGCGACCTCGGCCAGCTCCGTGGTGCAGACCGGCGTGTAGTCCCGAGGGTGGCTGAACAGCACGCCCCATGAACTACCAAGCCATTTGTGGAATTGGATAGGTCCCTGGGTGCTGTCCTGCTCGAAGTCAGGGGCAATCTGCCCCAGCTGTATGGCCATCTGTATCTCCAGGTCTTTCACGTCCGGGCATCGGGCCAGGACCGGTCACGTCGCATCAAAGCACGACGCCGCGGCTGCTGTCAAAGCAAACCACGAAAGACGCTAGTGATTCAGATGGCGAAGGTGATGGGTTCCGCCGCCGGCCGTCTTATCCCGGCCGCCGCGGCGCGGCGCATCAGGTCGTCCAGGGTCAGCGCCGCCAGTTTGTCGGTCAGCTCAGCGTCCAGTTCGGCCCACAGCTTGTCGGTCACCGCGGACTGCAGCCGGCCGCGCGGCCCGTCCGGCGCTGCCTCGGCATCGTCGGCCAGTGCCACTGCGACGATCTCCGACAGCCGCATGTCGCGGCGAGGCCGGGCGAGCCGATAGCCGCCGCGGGGCCCGCGCACGCTTTCCAGCAGCCCGCCGCGCGAGAGCGCCTGGAGCAGCGGTTCCATCCCGCGGCGGGCCATGCCCAGCCGCTCGGCGATGTCGGCCGCGCTCACCGTTGCGGCGCGCCCGCCGTGGAAAGCCACATCCAACATTATGGTGATCGCGGTCATCGCACGGTCGCGGCGGATCAACATGCGTCAACCGTGTGATAGGGTGAGCGCCGGCGCAATGATGAAAGATCGCCCGATGGACCAAACAGTTGCCTATCCCTCCAATTCGTCCGGCGCCGCGCGGGCGCACGGCCGAATCTACGATAGCATTTTGGAGGTTGTGGGCGCCACGCCCTTGGTGCGCGTGCCGCGCCTGGCCGCCGCGGAGGGGCTCGTGGCCGACCTGGTCCTGAAGCTGGAGTTCTTCAATCCGCTCGGGTCGGTAAAGGATCGGATCGGTCTCGCCATGGTGCGCGATGCCGAGGCGCGCGGCAACCTGACCCCCGGCAAATCGGTGATCGTGGAGCCCACCAGCGGCAATACCGGCATCGCGCTGGCATTCGTGGCCGCCGCACGCGGGTACCGGCTGATCGTGACCATGCCGGAAGGCGCGTCCTTGGAGCGGCGCAAGATGCTGCGGCTGCTCGGGGCCGAACTCGAGCTGACTCCGGCGAAACAGGGCATGGCCGGCGCCATCGCCCGGGCCGAGGCGCTGGTGGCTGAGACGCCGGATGCCTGGATGCCGCGCCAGTTCGACAATCCGGCCAATCCCGCCATTCACGAAGCCACGACCGCGGAAGAGATCTGGAACGACACCGGCGGCGAGGTCGATATCGTGGTGGGCGGCATCGGCACCGGCGGCACGCTCACGGGCGTGGCCCGTGCGCTCAAACCGCGGCGGCCCGGTTTGCGGGTGCTGGCGGTCGAGCCCGCCGAGAGCGCCGTGCTCTCCGGGGATGAGCCGGGGCCGCACGGCATCCAAGGCATCGGGCCGGGGTTCGTGCCCTCAATTCTGGACATGTCGCTGATCGACGGGGTGATCCGCGTGAGCGAGCGCGAGGCGCTGGCCGTGGCGCGCCGCGTTGCCGCGACCGATGGCATTCCGGCGGGAATTTCATCCGGCGCCGCCTTGCAGGCCGCTCTGGGACTCGCGCGGGAAAATGCCAATGCCGGCCGCCGGATTGTCTGCATCATCCCGAGTTTCGCAGAACGGTATTTGTCGACCGCGCTGTTTACCGGGCTGTAGTCGCCGCACCACACGGCGGTATTCTCTCGCGCGCTGCATTTCGGGATCTCGGCCGCTCCGCCGCGCATCGTCGTGGCGCCGGCAACACGGCCGCGATGGAAACACATCCATTTCACCGCAGCGTGTGAACGGGTGGGCAAACTTAATCCCGCATTAAATGTCTTGCTTCGGTGCCGTGCCGGTGAAAAGGTTGCTCATGTTTTATCAATTCCACAAATGGCAGCTCAACTCGCTAGGGCCGATGCGCGCCGCGGCGGCGGGGGCGCTCTCGCTGCTGGAAGCTCCGCTGAACCCGTGGCGGCCGACACCGCTCGGCCGCTGGACCGCCGCTGCACTGGAGTCGTTCGAGCACGGCACCCGCCAGTTCGGCAAACCCGCGTTCGGCCATGCCGAAACCTTCATCGACGGCGAGGCCGTGGCGGTGACTGAGGAGGCGGTGCTCTCCCACCCCTGGTGCACGCTGTTGCATTTCCGGCGGGCGGTCTCGCGTCCGCACGACCCAAAACTGCTGCTGGTGGCGCCCATGTCGGGCCATCACGCCACCCTGCTGCGCGGCACGGTGGAGGCATTCCTGCCCGACCACGACATCTTCATCACGGATTGGATGGACGCGCGCGACGTGCCGCTGATCGGGCCAAGTTTCGGCCTGGACGAATACATCGACTACGTCATGAGCTTTTTGCGCTTCCTCGGCCCCGAGACGCATGTGATCGCGGTCTGCCAGCCGGCGGTGCCGGTGCTCGCGGCGATATCGCTGCTGGCGGCGGAAGAGGCGGAAGCGGCGCCGCGCAGCATGACGCTGATCGGCGGTCCCATCGACACGCGCGAGGCACCCACGGCGGTCAACACGTTTGCCAAAAAACACAGCCTGGACTGGTTCCGCCGCTCGGTGATCCATCCCGTGCCGTTCGGGCGGCCCGGCTTCATGCGCCGCGTCTATCCGGGATTTTTGCAGCTCGCCGGCTTCCTGGCCATAAATCTGGAGCGTCACTGGGAAGCGCACTGGCAGATGTTTTTGCATCTGGTCGACGGCGACGGGGAGTCGCTGGCGGCCAAGCGTGCGTTCTACGAAGAGTACCGCGCCGTGATGGACATGCCGGCGGAATTTTTTCTCGATACGATTCATGCCGTATTCCACGAACACCTTTTGCCGCGTGGACTGCTGACGCATCACGGCGAGCGGGTCGATCCGGGCGCCATTGAGCGCACCGCGCTGCTGACGCTGGAAGGCGAGCGCGACGACATTTCCGGCCTTGGGCAGACCCGCGCCGCGCATGGGCTGGTCACGCGCCTGCCGGAATCCATGCGCGAGCATCGCGAGCAGCAGGGCGTCGGTCACTACGGCCTGTTCAACGGCCGCCGTTTTCGCGACCGCATCGCCCCGCAGATCAAGGCCTTCATTGCGGCGCACGACTGATGGGGCGGCGCCGGCTCGCAGCCAGTGACACCAGAACATAAACGGCTCAGCGCGGCCATTGCCGGACGGCGCTCGCCCGGGGGGAATTGTTAGGGGCCCTCGAGGGACTGGGGGCGGAAATTCCGCTCGCGACGGCGGTGGACAGCGCTTGGACGGAGGAGAGGCGCAAGCGATGACCCGGACAACAAACAAGCGCCGGACGGCCAACACCCAGACCGCCGGATGTTTGGCGGCCCAGCCGGCCCGCCCTGGCCGGCCGCCACGACCGGACACGAAATTCCTTGACCTTTCTCGCGGCTTGTGTTAGTGCTTCTGACATGTGGTTTCTCCCCCGCCCGCCGCTCCCACCGGATGCCAGCCTCACCGAGCGGTTTGCCCGGTTCGCCGACGAGGTGGTCCTGGGGCTGGGGGCACGCTGGCATGCGGACCGGATGTCCGGGGTGGCGTTCATCAGCGTGCAGTTGCTGGAGCTGGTCGGGATCAGGCTGCAGAAGCTCCGCAAAAGGTTTCTTGCCCTGATCGCCCGGGCCCTGGCGGGTCCGCTGCCGCCGCCGCGGCCGCCCCGGGACCGGAAAGGACAAGCCCGAAAGCGACAACGCCCGTTTCCCGAGCCGTTCGGCTGGCTGCTGAAACTGGGGGCGTGGCGGGTGGCGCCCTGTCAGCGGGATTTGGAGCGGCTGCTGGCGCATCCCGAGATGCAGGAGTTGCTCCGCAAGGCGCCGCAGGCGGGGCGACTGCTCCGGCCGATGTTCTGGATGCTGGCGCTAAAGCCTGACCCGGCGCTCCTGCCGCCTCTGCCGAAGCGGGTTCGCCGAACCGCACCGTCCGCCCCCGACCCCCCCGAGCCGGACCCCGCCGCACCGGCCCCGACCGAACCGGCCGCAAAGCCGATGCGCAAGCGTCCGGTGCGTACCGAGCCGTATAAGCGCAAGCCGAAGTGGACCGAGCCCGGCACGGAGTGGCGCAAGTGGCGCGGCATCTGGATGCTGGAGCCGATCCGAAAACCGGCCTGACTGGGCTGCCTGCCCACGCACGTCCATATTGTTACGTATACGAAATAACTCCCTCGATCATGCCGAAGCGCTCGCCCACGCGAGCACCTCGTGGCCCGGGGCATAACGTGTGTTGCTCTGTGCCGGGTTGCGGTTCAGCAACGGGCGCGCATACAGCGGATGGCGCATGCTGCGCACCTCGTGTTCCATCGTGACCAGCACCTCGCCGCTGTCCACGTCCACCACATCCTGGAACCGGTACTGGTGCTGGTCGCTTTCTTCCGTGACCAGTCCGCGCGCCAGCAGCCAGGCGTGGGGACCCGAAAAATCGGCGAGACTGATCTGGATGTGGTTGCCGTCGAACTCCGGCTGGGGCTGGTCCGTCTCCCGGTAGATCAGCAGAAAATCCTGGCCGATCGGAATCCGCGCCGCACCGCCCTCAGCCCTCGCACCCGGCGCACCGAGCGCCTCGCGATAAAAGCGCGCGATCCGCGCGGCGGTGCCGGGCGGCGCCGCCAGTTCGACATAGGCAATCCCCAGCACCATGGAGTGCGGGCCGGGCTCCGGCGCGTGGCAACGGATGCGGTTGCCCCAGGGGCAGGTCGCATCCACCCATCCGTCGCCGGCCGCCGCTGCAAACTGCGTCTCTCGCAAATGGCTGCGCACTCGCCCCAGCCGTGCCTGCAGCGCCTGCAAATCCGGCACCACAACTCCGACCCGTCCGCGCACCACCTGCGCCTTGCCGCTGGGCAGGTGAAACTGGCTGGTGCCGACGTTGATCCACATGTTGTCCACGCCGGTCATCAGGAACGGATCGCGCGTCAGCCCGAGGCCCGAGACATAGAACAGGGTTGCCAGCCGCTGGTCGGGCACGCGCACATTCACGTGCCCGAACTCGACGATGTTGCCCACGTCCTCGGCCGTGCGATCAAACACATGCTGCGCCGTCGTCGCCTGGTCCATTGCTTGTCTCCTAGGAAAAGATCAGCGTTTCAGGTCGATGAAACAGCCCCGCCGATACGGGTTGATTTTTGGCCCGGTCCATTGCTGCGCCCCGCTCAGCCGGGTGAACCCGCCGCCGGGCGGCAGCCGGCCGGCGTAGCTTGCCGTATAGGAAAAGCCCCGGCCCACGGCGCTGCCGCTCAGCGTGACGGTGCCGTCCGGAGCCACCGTGCCGCCGCCCTGCTCCACATAGCCGGTCTCTACCGAGGTATCCGCCTTCCGAACATAGCGGTGATACTGCGCCTGGTTGCCCGTCACCGTGACGGTGAGCGGCTGGTTGAGGGTCAGCGTGGTGAGGCCGGGGATAACAGCGCAATGGATCATGCCCTGCCAGTCGATCTCGCCCGGCGCCGGACCCGGTGCCGAGGTCTGCGCCGCGGCGGAGAGCGGTCAGCAGCAGCAGGGTCGCGCAGATACGTCGCATTGCCATGTTCTCCCGACGCGCAATTAGGGCATCATCCGCCGCCTTGATCCAGTAGCTTCTTGCGTCTTCCGGGGGAACGGCGGTGGGCTCAGAACCATTCGGCAGCTTGCGCGATGGCCGCAAAGTCGATGCGTGGACGCTCGGCCGCGCCGACGGGGTGCGGGCGCGCATCCTGACTTTCGGCGCGCGGATCGCGGCCATCGACGTCCCCGCGTCCGGCCGGTCCGCGCCGGGTGACATTGGGGCACGACACCCTGGCCGGCTACGAGTCCGACACCGCGCATTTGGGCGGCGTCGTGGGGAGGGTCGGCAACCGCATCGCGGGCGGACGCTTTCCGCTCGACGGACGCATCGTGCAGGTGTCCGTGAACAACGGCCCCAACATGCTGCACGGCGGCAAAGTCGGGTTCGACCAGGCGGTGTGGCAGGCAGAGGCGGACGGCGAGGCGGTTGTGCTCACTCACGTCAGCCCCGATGGCGACCAGGGTTTTCCCGGCACCCTGACCGCGACGGTGCGATACGCGGTCGAAGGCGATGCGCTGGTGATCGACTACACGGCAACCACCGACGCGCCGACGGTGGTGAACCTGACCAACCACGCCTATTTCAACCTGGACGGCAGCGCCGACATTCTGGGCCACAGCGTCAGCCTCGCGGCGGAGGCGTTCCTGCCGACCGACGCGGGCCAGATTCCGACCGGCGAACGCCGCCCGGTCGCGGGCACGCCGTTCGATTTCCGCACGCCGCATCCGGTCGGCGCAAGGATCGACGCCGACGACGAGCAACTGCGCATCGGCCACGGCTATGACCACAACTTCGTGCTGGCCGCGGCGCCGCGAGAAAAACCCGCTCACGCGGCGAGCGTGCAGGCGGGTGGAATCACGATGGAGGTGCTGACCACGGAGCCGGGCGTGCAGTTCTACTCCGGCAATTTTTTGCCGAAAGCGGGCTGGCCGCTGCGGAAAGCGCTGTGCCTGGAAACCCAGCACTTTCCGGATGCGCCGAACCACCCCGACTTTCCCGTCCATCGTGTTGCGGCCGGGTGAAATGCGCCGCAGCCGGACCATCTACCGGTTCGCGTCCTGACCTGCGGTCGGCCAGGAACATCAACATGCCGGAAGTGAACACATGAGAATTGGTATTATCGGCGCCGGCAACATCGGCGGCGCGCTGACTCGCCGCCTCACGGCGCTCGGCCATCATGTCAAAGTGGCCAATTCCCGCGGCCCGGAGACGCTGTCCGGCTTGGCGGCCGAGACAGGGGCAACGGCCGTGGCGGCACCCGGCGCCGTGCGCGATGTGGACCTGGTGGTCGTGACAATTCCGCTCAAAAACGTGCCGAACCTGCCGCCAAAACTGTTTGCGGAGGTGCCGGAACAGGTGGTGGTGATCGACACCAACAACTACTATCCGCGCCAGCGCGACGGCCGAATCGAGCCGATCGAGGGCGGCATGACCGAGAGCCGCTGGGTCGAGCAGCAGCTCGGCCGCAAAGTGGTCAAGGCGTTCAACAACATCTATGCGCAACATCTGCTCGAACTTGGCAAGCCGGCCGGCACGCCGGGGCGCATCGCCTTGCCCGTGGCGGGCGATGATGAAGCGGCGAAGTCGGTGGTGATGAAACTGGTGGACGAGCTGGGTTTCGATCCGGTCGACGCCGGCGGGCTGGACCAGTCCTGGCGGCAGCAGCCCGGCTCCCCGGTCTACACGAAGGATCACGACGCCGAGGGCGTGCGGCGGGGCCTGTCCGCGGCGAGACGGGAGCGCACGCCGGAGTGGCAGGGCACCCCGAACAGCCCCGGGACGTTTACGGCACCGGCCTGACTTGGATCAGCCCTTGCGCAGCCGGTGGCGGTTGGCCCGCACCTTTCTTCGGTACAGGGCCAGCACGCTTTTGGCCCCATGCGCAGTGCGACCGCTCCCGGCGGCCTGGATCATCAGAACCTGGGCGCGGGCCAAGGCCGCCATTTTTTCGCTGACCATGGTCGACGCCTCGCGCGCCGCGTGCGGGCCGCCGGCGGCGATTTTCGATAGCCGCAACGCAATCACCTGCTGCGCCTCGATGGCGAGCTTGCTGCTCTGCAAGGTCAGGTGCAGCCAAGGCCAGGAGGTCGTCCGCGTGCGTTTCATGGCATCACCGTAGCAGGCCGCCGGCCCCGGCCGCCATTACATAGGTTATGGGCCATCTCGACCGACCCGCCCGGGTCGTGACACGATGCACCGAAGCCGCACGAAACGGCGCAGGGAGGTGACTGTGGAATATGACACGCTAAGAGCGATGGCCGGCCGGACCGACCACCTGAAGATCGGCCATTTCCTGGTCGAGTTCGCCACCCCTGGCATCGGCCACATGCTGAAGAACGCCGGCTGCGAGTTCATGCTGCTCGACATGGAGCACAGCGCATTCGGCTACGAGACTGTAAAGCAGGTGCTGCGCTACAATGAAGCGGCACAGCTGCCGACCATCGTGCGAGCCCCGTCGCGCGACTACCATCACATCGCGCGCGCGTGCGACGCGGGCGCCGAAGGCGTCATGCTGCCCATGGTAGGGTCGGCGGCAGAAGCGCGGCACATTCTGGATTCGGTGAAATACGTTGCCGAGGGGCGGCGCGGCGTGGCGCTGGGCATAGCGCACGACCGCTATCGCGGCGGCCCCACGATGGAAAAACTGGCCGACGCCAACAAGCGCACCACGGTGTTCATCCAGATCGAGACCGGGGAGGGGGTCGAGAACGCCGACGCGATCGCCGCCCTGGACGGCGTGGATTGCCTGTGGATCGGCCATTTCGACCTGAGCTGCTCGCTCGGCATTCCCGGCCGGTTCGAGGATCCGAAATTCTCGCAGGCGGTGGCGACGGTCACGGCGGCCTGCAAGAAGCACGGCAAGGCACTGGGTCGGCTGGTACCCGATGTCGCCACCGGCGTCGCGCTGTATCGGGACGGGTTCGATTTCATCTGCTATTCGGGCGACGTCTGGGTGTACCAGGCGGGCCTGGAAGCCGGGGTGCGCGGCATACGCGAGGGCGCGGCGAAGACACCGGCCGCGCAACCGCAGCCGAAACGGGCTGCCGGCAAGGGAAAGGCCGCGGCGTGAGCACGTTTCGCGTTGCCATTGACGGCGATTTCAAGAAACCGGACGGCTCACCGGCGTATCCGGATTTCGACACCACCCCGCTGACCTCGCGCACCGGCGTCGAGGTCGTGCATGTCGATCTGGGCGCGGAAACACCGGCGCAAGTGGCGGAAGAATACGACGCGCTGATTTTGCTGGCGCGGCGTTTCGGCCGCGCCAGCGCGCGGCCCTCGCGGCTGGGCTTGGTGGCGCGGTTCGGCGTGGGCTACGACACGGTGGACGTGCCCGCCTGCACCGAGGCGGGGATTGCGGTGACCATTACGCCATCCGGCGTGCGCCGTCCGGTGGCGGTGGCGATCCTCACATTCGTGCTCGCCCTGGCCGGCCGGCTGATGCAGAAGGATCGGCTGACGCGGATGGGCCCGGCCGGGTACGCGCAGCGCAGCGAGCATATGGGTGTGGGGCTGATCGGCCGGACGCTGGCTTCGGTCGGGATCGGCAATATCGGCGCGGAAATGTTCCGGCTGGCTCGGCCACTGGACTTGCGGTTCATGGCGTACGATCCGTATGCCGATCCGGCCGTGGCGGCGGAGCTGGGCGTGCAATTGGTGGATTTGCCGACCGTGTTCCGCGAGGGCGATTTCGTCACCGTGAATTGTCCGCTGACGCCGGAGACGCGGCACTTGGTCAACGCGGAACGGCTGGCGCTGATGAAGCCCACGGCGTTCCTGATCAACACCGCGCGCGGGCCGATTGTGGACCAGGCCGCACTGGTGGCGGCGTTGCAGGCTCGCCGTATCGCAGGCGCGGGGCTCGATGTGCAGGAGCAGGAACCGCCCGATCCCAACGACCCGCTGCTGAGCTTGGACAACGTGATTTTGGCGCCGCATTCGCTGTGCTGGACGGATCAGTGTTTTGGCGGCATCGGCGCGTCGGCGGTGCGCTCGGTGCTGGACCTGATGCACGGGCGGGTGCCGGAGGGTCTGCTCAACCGCGAGGTGCTGCAGCATCCCCGCTGGCGGGCAAAGGTGGCGTGACGCGATGGCGCGGTTTCGGGCGGGGCTGATCGGCTGCGGGTTTTTTGCCCGCAACCATCTGCATGCGTGGAAGGACATTTCCGAGGTCGAGCTGGTGGCGGTCTGCGACCGCGATGTTCCGAAGGCGGAGGCGGCGGGTGCGGAGTTCGGTGTCGCCGGGGTTTACGGCGATGCGGCAGAGATGTTCGCGCGGGAGAAGCTGGATTTTGTGGACATCGTGACGACGATGCCCTCGCACCGGCCTTTGGTGGAGCTGGCTGCGCGGCACCGCGTGCCCACCATCGTACAAAAGCCGTTTGCGCCGACGTGGGAAGATTGCGTGGCCATGGTGGAGGCGTGCGAGGCGGCCGGAGTGCCGTTGATGGTGCACGAGAATTTCCGGTTCCAGGCGCCGATGATGGCGGCTCGGCGGGTGCTGGAGTCGGGCGCGATCGGCGAGGTGTATTTCGGCCGAATTTCGTTCAGGACGAATTACGACGTGATCGCGAACCAGCCGTACCTGGCGCGCGAGGAGCAGTTCATCATTCTGGACCTCGGGATCCATGTGCTGGACCTGGCGCGGGTGTTTTTCGGCGAGGCGGAGACGATCTATTGCCAGACCCAGCAGATCCGCAAGAATATCCGGGCTGAGGACATGGCCACGATGATGCTGCGCCACGCCAACGGGGCGACCAGCGTGGTGGACTGCAGCTATTCCAGCCAGCTCGACCCCGACCCGTTCCCGCAAACCTTTCTGCACCTGGAGGGCACCCGCGGCAGTCTGCAGTTGCTGGACGGCTACCGGATGGTGGTTGCGAGCGACGGGCGGCGTGAGGAGCGCGACGTGTCCTCGCCGCTGCTGGCATGGACATCGCAACCTTGGCACACCGCGCAGGAGAGCGTGCTGAACACGCAGCGCCATTGGGTGGAGTGTTTGCGCGATGGCCGGGAGCCGGAGACCAGCGGGCGGGACAATCTGCGGACCTATGCACTGGTGATGGCGGCGTATCGGTCCGCGGCGGAGCGAGTTGCGGTTCGGCCTACCGCTTGAGGCTGGCTGCAGCCGCGACCATTGCCCGACGGCGGGTGCGACGCGTAGGGCTGGGGAACGTATCATGCACAGGCGCGTTCCTGCGGCATGAGCACGAACCCAAAAACTCCGGCCGACACCCAGCCCTCCAACACCGTCAAAGACCCGGACGACTGGACCACCGGGGATGAAACGATGACCGGCGCCCAGGCTTCCTACTTAAAAACCCTGTGCGAGGAGGCAGGTGAGGAGTTCGACCCGTCGCTGACCAAGGCCGAGGCGTCCAAACGGATCGACGCCCTGCAAGCCAAGACCGGACGGGGCAAAACCCATTAAATAGATACGGAAGGGGGCTCTCTCACCGGCGCCCGCCGCTCTCCTCGGACCTGTTCAACTCCCCCGCGATCGGCGCGTGGTTCAGCAAAGCGACCAGCGCCGTGCCGCCAATCGTGTTGCCGAGCAAGGTGGGCGCCAGAAAGCGTAGCAGGTAGTCGCCCACGCTGGCTTGGCCGGCGGCCACCCCGAACACGGCTTCGGTCGAGCCGGCGATCACATGCGGGAACTGGCAGACCGCCACGGCATAGCTGAGCAAAATGATGATCAGCGGCCGCGCCGGCCCGGCACCCGGCAACAGCCACACCATCAATCCGATCAGCCATCCGGCCGAGCACCCGGTGATCGCGGTGTGCCAGAACGAGTGCGCCATGGTGAGGGCTGACAGCCGTTCCATCGCCGCATAGGCGTCCGGCGCAAAGATGCCGTGCTGCGCCGAGGCAGCGCCAAAAATCCAGGTTCCGACCAGATTGGCGATCAGCACCACGGCCCAGACGCGGACGGTGCCGAACAAGCTCGATGCCGTGCGCGCCGTCAGCGTCGGAATCAGCGCGGTCAGCGTGGTCTCGGTGAACAACTGCTGCTGGCCCAGAACCACGATCAGGAATCCCAGGCAGTAGCCGAAGCCGTCGATCAGCCGATGCCACGGCGCGTCGGGCAGCGCGGCCTGCAAATAGGCCTGCATCACGAACGAAAACCCGATAGACGAGCCTGCGGCGAAACCGGACCAGGCGAGGCCACTGAACGAGCGTTCCAGCTCCCTCTCGCCCTGGTCGCGGACCACCTCGTGGATTACCAGCGGTCCCACCGGCGCGGTGGCACTCGCCTGGTCGCGCTCGCGCTCGTCGAGGTGCGGCAAATCCTGGCCCGCGGCGTCCGTCATCGGCGTGCTCCTGGCGAGACCAGGGTAAGCACGCGACTTCACGCGGGTTCCCCACCTGCATCTGCCGCGAATGTCCGGCGTTGCCGTCCCATGGATAAGCACGAGAGCTATCATTTCGCCGACGACGGAAAATTCCCGAACTCGGCCTTGCCGCTGCTGGTGTATCGCGCCGCATTGCCGGCCGACCCGGCCGCGATGGAGCGTGCATTCGCCGCCAATGGCTGGTCGAACTCCTGGCGTGACGGGATTTTTCGCTACCACCACTTTCACAGCATCGCCCATGAGGTATCTGGGCATCGCCGCCGGTGAGGTGCAGGTGGCATTCGGCGGCCCCTCCGGCCAGACCGTGGCGGTGCGGGCAGGGGACGTGGTGGTGATCCCGGCCGGGGTGGCGCATCGCAACATGGGGCAGAGCTCGGACCTGCTTGTGGTCGGTGCCTATCCGGGTGGAGCCGAGTATGACATCCGCCGCGGCGACCCCGCCGAGCACGAGGCGGCGGTGCGGGCAATCGCGGCGGTGTCCCTGCCGGAGCGCGATCCCGTGTCGGGCCGCGACGACGGCCTGTGCCGGCTATGGGGGCAAGACCGGCCTTCGGGCTGAACCACGAGCCACCCTTGCCGCGGCCGAGCCGGTGGCCGCATAATCGATACACGGCCCCGAGAAAGGCCGGTTGCAAATGATTAGGGGAGGATGGACGTGGCAAGAATCACCAGGCGGGCGTTTACGGTCGGCAGCCTGCTGGCGGCGGGTACCGCTGGCATGCCGATTGTGCTGCGCGCGGAGGAAAACAAGACGGTGGCGCTGCTGTTCGACAGCCTGGTGTCGCCGTTCTGGGTCTCCGGGCTCGACATCATGCGCGCAAAAGCCAAGGAGAAAGGCTGGACCGTGCTGGAGAACATCTCGAATTTCGACGACAACAAGCAGTTCGAGCAGGTCAAGGCGATGATCGCCCGCAAGGTCGACGGGATCCTGATCATCCAGACCGACAGCAAGGCGGTGATCCCGGCCATCCGCGCGGCCAATGCGGCCAACATTCCGATGGTGCATTTCAACCGCCCGCCGGCGAAGAGCGACGCCTATTCGGTGGCGATCCAGGCCGACAACCGCACCATCATGCGCAATACCGTCGATTACCTGGTCTCCGTGGCGCAGAAAGCGGGCGGCAAATACAAAGCCTGCATCCTTATCGGCGACCTGGGCGACGTGAACGCCATCCAGCGCCGCGACGGCTTCATGGACGCGGTTAACCCGCACAAGGACATCATCGAGGTAGTGGCGCGCGTGGCCACCGAGTGGAACGCCGACAAGGCTTTTGCTGGCCTGACCAACGCGCTGCAGGCCAACCCGGACCTCAACATGCTGGTCACTTCCTCGGATTTCTTGCACCCGCAGATCGAGCAGGTGCTGAAATCTGCCAACAAGTGGCACAAGACGCGGCGAAGAGGGGCACGTCCTGTTCGGCGCGTTCGACGGCGATGCGGGCGCGTATCAGCGTCTGCAGGACGGCTACCTGGACGCGGACGGCGTGCAGAACCTGTTCCTGGAGGTCGACATGGCGTTCCAGGCGTTCGAGGACATGTGGGCTGGCAAGAAGCCGGACAAGCTGCTGCTGGACCCGGGTTTCGTCATCACCCAGGCCGACCTGCAACAAAAGCGCGATCAGATGTGGGGCTATACGGTGTGGAAGCAGCAGCAGAAGAGCTGATTGCGGCCGGAGCGTCGTGTTGATCTCGTCATGGCCGGACTTGTTCCGGCCATCCACGTCTCGCGGCGCGGCGGGAGGACGTGGATGCCCGGGTCAAGCCCGGGCATGACGATCTAGCAACGGCGGAAGCCCCGATCGCCGTGGACACCCTCGACGCTCCGCTTGCCGTTCGCCCAAGCCGGCCGAGCGCGCCGGACAAGAAGCTCGTCCATCGCCTGCTGCTGTCCGATTACCTGGTTCCGGCGGTGACGCTGGTCTACGTCCTGGCACTGCTGCCGTTCGTGCCGGAACTGGTCACCGCCGACACGCTGCTCGACATCCTGGCCGCAATGATGCCGCTGCTGGTGGTCTCCATCGGCCAGACGTTCGTGCTGATCGTGGCCGGCATCGACCTGTCCGCACCGTCGGTGATCGCGCTCGCCAGCGTGGTCGGAGCGTCGGTCATGACCGCTGACGGCGGCTTTTTGGACGGCACGCCGTTCGCCGTTCCCGGAGCGCTGGCGGCGTTCCTGGCAGTGGGCGGGGTGATCGGGCTGTTCAACGGAGTATGCACCAGCCGTTTCAATATGCCGCCGTTCATCGTGACGCTGACGACGATGATGTTCTGCGGCGGCGCCGCGCTGTGGTACACGCTTTGCCAATACCGACGACGGCAGCAGCATCGGCGACCTGCCGCAAAGTTTCATTGCGATCGGGCAGGCGCGGTGGCACGGATTGCCCGTCTCCCTCGCGGTCGCCGCGGCGGTCATGGTGCTGGCGCATCTCGTGCTGACCCGCACCGTGTTCGGGGCTTGGCTGTATGCGGTGGGCCTCAATCCCCGGGCCGCCGCGGTTTCCGGTGTCCCGGTCCGCCGTGTGGTACTGGGCGCGTTCGTCATTTCGGGCGTGTGCGCCGCGATCGCCTCGGTGATCTATACCGGCCGGTTGGAAACCGGATCGCCGGTGCTGGGTCAGCGCATCCTGCTCGACGTGATCGGCGCGGCGGTGATCGGCGGCGTCAGCCTGTTTGGCGGCAAAGGGCGGGTGACGCAGACGCTTTTCGGCGTGCTGTTCCTGAGCGTCATCGACAAGGGCCTGCAGCTGCTCGGGCTCGATCTGGCCTCCGTGTTCGCGATCAAGGGCGGCGTGATCCTGCTGGCTGCGGTGCTCGACGCCATGCGTAACCGGCTGCTGTTGCGCAGCTGACGGCGATGGATGCTTCCGCCGCCGCGCCTCCACCGATTTTGGAAGCGACCGGCCTGTGCAAAAGCTTTTTTGGCGTGAGGGTGCTGCACGAGGTGGGGTTTTCGTTGCGTCCGGGGCAGGTGCTGGGGCTAGTGGGCGAGAACGGCTCGGGCAAATCCACCACGATGAACATTCTGGGCGGGGTCCACCAGATGGATGCCGGCCGCATGACGCTGGACGGCGCCGACTATCGTCCGCGCAATCCGCGCGACGCGGAGGCGCGCGGCATCGCCTTCATCCACCAGGAACTGAACCTGTTCCGCAATCTCAGCGTCGCGGAAAACCTTTTTATCGGCGGCTTTCCGCGTCGTGGTGGCCGGTCGCCGCTGATCGACCGCGGCGCGGTGCAGCGTAGCACCAAAACGCTGCTCGCAGCGGTGGATCTGGACGTGCCGCCCGCGACACCGGTCAGTCGCCTGTCGCAGGGCGAGCGACAACTCGTGGAGATTGCCAAGGCGATCGGCAGTGAAGCCAAAGTGGTGATTTTTGACGAGCCTACCACATCGCTGACCACGCGCGAGACCGAGCGCCTGTTCGACATCATCGCTCGGCTGCGGGCGCAAAACATCGGCGTGATCTACATTAGCCACATTCTGGCCGACGTGCTGCGCCTGTGCGACGACATCGTCGTGCTGCGCGACGGCCATATGGTCGCCACTGCCCCGCGGCAAAAGATGCGCGATCGAGGACATGATCGCGCGCATGGTGGGTCGCACCATCGACCAGCTCTATCCTCCCCGCACGGTCGCGCCGTCCACCGAGCAAGTGCTGGAGGTGCGTGGGGTCAGCCAGCGCGGTACGGTGCGCGACATTTCCTTCGAGCTGCACCGGGGCGAAGTGCTGGGCGTCTCCGGCCTGATGGGGGCGGGGCGGTCGGAGCTGGCGCGCATCCTGTTCGGACTCGACCCGTTTGAAATCCGGCACGATCCGCGTGGAAGGCGCGGCGCTGGATGCACCCTCGCCGGCCGCTTGCATGCAGCGCGGCATGGCGTTCTTGACCGAGGATCGGCGGGTCGAGGGTCTGATGATGGAGGCGCCGATCCTGGACAACATGGCGCTGGCCTCGCTGGAAAACTATGCGCCTCGGCTGGCCGCATTTCGTCGAGCGCGGGCGCCTCGCGGCCGACGTGGCGGCGACCGGGGAGGCGGTGCATGTGGCGGGCGGCGATTCCTTGCGCACGCTGGTCAAGAATCTTCCGGCGGAAACCAGCAGAAAGTCGTGCTCGGCAAATGGCTGCTGCGCAAGCCGACGATCTTCGTTCTTGACGAGCCGACGCGCGGCATCGACGTGGGCGCCAAATACGAGGTGTACAAGATCATCGCCCAGCTCGCGATGGATGGGGCAGGGGTGCTGTTCATCTCATCGGAGATCGAAGAACTGATCGGCCTGTGCGATCGCATCATGGTGATGGCGCATGGCGAAATCCGCGGCACGTTTTCACGAGAAGAGTTTGATCGCGAGTCGATCCTGCGGCTGGCCATGTGGCACGGCATCAAAGAGGTGGAAGCGTGACGGGCGCCGCGCGGCGGACGGTACTGCTGCTGCTGCAGGCGGCGCCGCTGCTGCTGTTCGTGGTGTTGCTGGCCGTGTTCGGCACCCTGTCCGGCCGTTTCTTGAGCGGCGTCAATTTCGTCAACATCCTGATCCAGGCGGCGCATATCGGCATAATCGGCATCGGCATGACGTTCGTGCTTCTGGTCGGCGGCATCGACCTGTCGGTGGGCGCCAACATGTACGTTGGCGCCGCAATCATGGGCCTGTATCTGACCGGGCTGCCGCTGGTCGTGTCGTTTCCGGTGGTGGCGGTGGTCGGCCTGGCATTCGGTGCGGTAAACGCGTTTTTTGTGACTCGGCTGCGGGTGCCTGCCTTCATCGTGACCCTCGCCACCCTGTTCGTAGGCCGCGGCATTGCGCTCTATCTGACCGGCAGCAAGCTGATCCCGCTCGGCAACGCGGTGCTGGTGCTCGGGCGCAGCTCGTATTTTGGAGTACCCTCGGCGATCTGGGCATTTGCAGTCGTGCTTCGCGGCGGCGTTCGTGACCTTGCGCGAGACGCAGTTCGGACGCCAGGTCTATGCCGTGGGGGCGGACCGCGAGGCCGCCGCCAAGGCGGGCATCGATGTCCGAAGATCCTGTTCAGCGTGTACTGCATCTGCGGGGTGTGTGCCGCGATCGGCGGGCTGGTATCGGCGAGCCAGGTGGCGGTGGCGTCGTCCACCTTTGGCTACCAAAAGGAATTCCCGGTGATCGCGGCCGCGGTGCTGGGCGGCACCAGCCTGTTCGGCGGACGCGGCGGCGTGCTCGGGACCGTGTTCGGCGCGGTGCTGATCCAGACGGTGGAGAACGGGCTGGTGATGACGAACGCCAATCCGTACGTCTATCCGCTGGTTATCAGCGCCATCATTTTCGTGGCCGTGTTCGTGGACGGCGTCCGCACGGCAATTCTGGAGCGCTTGGAGCGCCGACAGATCAGGGTGGAGCGCGCATGATGTCGGAGCAGGACGCGCAATCGTCTGCTGTATGGCACCGAGCACAGCGAACCGCCGCCCCGCGTGCTGCGTGCCGGAATCTATCGGCGGAGCTGCAGGACGGCAATCTGCGCTACATCCGTTATGCCGGCACAGAAGTGATCCGGGCCATCTCGTTTCTGGTGCGCGGTCCGACCTGGACGACGTTTACGCCGGAGATCACCGATCTCGCGGTCGCACGAAGGTGCGAGCCAGTTCCTGGTCACTTATTCCGCCTCGGTGCGCGACGGGGATGCGCGGCTGGACTACCGAGCGCGCATCGAAGGTTCTGTCGAGGGCAAGCTCGCCTTCACCTGCGACCTCGAGCCGTTGACCGATTTTCACACATCTCGCACCGGTTTCGTGGTGTTGCATCCGGCCGCGGTGGCCGGCAAGGCGGTGCAAGTGGAGCACGCCGACGGCAGTTCGGCAGCGAAAGAATTCCCGGATTTGATCGATCCTCTTCAACCGCTCTTCAACCTGCGTGCGCTGACTCATGAGGCGGTGCCGGGGCTGAGCGTCACCTGTCGAATGGACGGCGACGTCTTTGAAATGGAGGACCAGCGCAACTGGACCGACGCGTCGTTCAAGACCTATGTGCGTCCGCTGGAACGCCCCTGGCCGTATGTGCTGGCGGCCGGGGCACGCACGACGCAATCCGTTTCGTTGCGTATCCTCGACGGAATGCCCGCGGTCGCCGGACCCGCATCGGACACGGTGACTGTTCAGATCGGCGAAGTAGTCGGAACGATGCCGGCGATCGGCCTCGGCTGCACGCCCGAGGAGGCGCAGGCGGCGCTGCCGCACCCGTCGCTGCTGGCGCAGGCCGGAATCGCGCGTCTGGTATGTCGCTACGATCCGGGCCTAGGGCACGGTGAGGCGGAGCTGCGACAGTTCGGCGAATTGGCCGCGGCGATGGGCTCCAAGCTGGAGTTGCAGATAGTCGTGCACGAGCTGCACGACTTTGCCGAAGAGCTGCGACGGGACGCGGCGGTAGTGCGCGCGGCCGGGCTCGTTCCGGTAGCGGTTGCGGTCAGTGCGGCGCCCGACCTCAAGAGCACAACTCCGGGCCAGGTGTGGCCGCCGGCGCCGCCATTGCCCGACCTATATCTGCGCGGCCCGCGAAGCGTTCCCGGACGTGCGGCTGGGCGGCGGTATGTTCAGCTATTTTACGGAATTGAACCGCAAGCGGCCGCCGGCCGAACTGGTCGACTTCGTCACGTTTTCCACCTCGCCCCTGGTGCATGCCGGCGACGACCGTTCCGTTATGGAATCACTGGAGGCTTTACCCTACGTTATCGCCTCGGTTCGCGCGATTGCGGCCGGCAAACCGTTCGTCGTCGGCCCGAGCGCGATCGGCATGCGCGACAACCCGTACGGGACAGCCGGGCTGCCCAACCCCGCAGACGTGCGCCAGGCGATGAGCGGGCGCGATCCGCGACAGCGCGGGGTGTTCAACGCCGCCTGGACGTTGGGCTATATCGCCCGGTTCGCGGCCGGTGGCGCCGAACGCGTGGCGGTTTCCGGTCCGGTGGGTGACTTTGGGATCATTGAGGACGGCCGTCCGCTTCCCGTCTTTCCCGTCGTGCGCGGCTGCGCCGCAATGCGAGGGTTTCTGCTGCGCGCGGCGCAGACCTCGCACGAGCACCGCGTACTGGCCCTGTGCGCCGAGCAGGGGAGCCGGCGAGAATTGTGGCTGGCGAACCTGACTCCCGACCTTCAGACCGTCGAATTCCCGTCCGAATATCGAGATGCCGAGTTGCGCCTTCTGGATGCGACGACCTGCGGACCCATTTTAGCAGATGCAAGTGGGTTTGATCGCAGCGCGGTTGCCGCGGACGGCTTGACGCTTGAGCTTCCTGCGTACACGGTCGCCCGATTGCGTTTGCTCGGCTGAACCCCCACATCAGCATAGGCATTGCGAGTCTGATAAGCGGCGCATCGGAGGGTGTTGTGCGAACGGGTTTTCTGTTCTCGGTTGCTGTGCTCGGTTCGTGCCTTTCCGCAGTCTGGCCAGCCAACGCCGGGGACAGATCGCGGGAAGGCTATTTTGCCCGCAGCCTTGGCTACCAACAGCAATACGTGACCCCGGAACCCCGATATTACCGTCCGCCATATCCACCTCCTGTCCCGCCGATCGGCTTCGCCTTTGTGCCCTACGGCTACGCCTGGGGCGCACCACCCCCTTATCCATATCCTTACGGCTACGCTCCACACGGCTACTACGGTTATTGATCGCCCTGCCGCTTTCCCGCCCCACGCATTCGTTCTAGATTGACCGCGGGCGCCGCCGTAGAGCGGCGCAGGGGTGGGGGAAACATGGCGGACGCGCTGGGGTTTGAGCCGGATCCGCCGATCCGTGTACGCGATCGTCGCATCGGCTGCATCGGCGCCGGGTTCATCATGGCAGACGTCCAGCTTGCCGCCTATGCCGAGGCGGGATTTCCCGTGGTCGCCATCGCCTCGCGCACGCCGTCCCATGCGGCGGAGGTGGCAAAGCGCTGGAACATTGCCCGCGTGCACGACACGCCGCAGGCGCTGATCGAGGATGCTGGGGTCGAGATTTTGGACATCGCCTTTCCGCCGGATCAGCAACCGGCGCTGATCCGGTCGCACTCGCGCAACCGCATATTCGCGGCCATTCTCGCGCAAAAGCCGCTGGCGATGAATGCCCGCGAAGCGGCGCAACTGGTCGCCGACGCACGCGCGGCGGGAAAAATCCTGTCGGTGAACCAGAACATGCGGTTCGACCAGTCCATGCGAGTGTTGAAACAGATTCTCGATCGCGGCGCGCTGGGCGTGCCGGTGCTGGCTACCATAGAGATGCGGGCCATTCCACATTGGCAGCCGTTTTTACGCGACTATGACCGGCTGACGATTTTGAACATGGGCATCCATCATCTGGACGTGCTGCGCTTTCTGCTGGGCGATCCGGTGGCCATCAGCACCACGGCCCGGCCCGATCCGCGCACCGATTTTGCCCATTGCGACGGTATTGCCGTGTCCACGCTGCGCTTTCCGTCCGGCGCCCTGGCCGTGTCGATGGAGGATGTCTGGAGCGGGCCGCGCGAAGAAGGGTTTAACTCCGATATCTACATCAAGTGGCGGGTCGAAGGGATGGACGGCGTGGCTCAGGGCACGATCGGCTGGCCCGACTATCCGCATGGCAGCCCGTCGACCCTGCGCTATGTCTCGCGCAAGGCGACTGCGGGCAAATGGGTGCAGCCGACCTGGGATACACGCTGGTTCCCGCAGGCTTTTGCCGGTGTGATGGAGCAGCTGCAATACGCCGTCGCGACGGGCACCGCGCCAACGTTGGACGGCGCGGATAATGTCCGCACCATGGCGCTGGTCGATGCGGCCTACCGCTCCATGCGAGAGCGGCGGGAGGTGGCGTTGTCGGAAATCGAAACCTGACGAGGAAGCGCGATGATCCAGGTAGGCATCTTCAACGGCTATTTTCCATACACGCTGGAGGAGCAGGCGCAAAAGATCCGCGCGCTGGGCTTCAATACGGTGCAACTCGACCTAGCGTTCAAGGACATGGATTTTTCCACCCCGGAGTCGATCACCCCCGACAAAGCCAAGCGCGTGCGCGAAACGTTCCGCGATCACGACCTGCCGGTGTGCACGCTGTCCGGCTACACCAATATCGTGCATCCCGACCCGGCCGAGCGGAAGCGCAGGCTGGACATGCTGCGCGCCATCATCCGCAACGCACGCGACTTCGGTACCGCCTACGTGATCAGCGAGACCGGGACCTTTGACGCCGAGAGCGACTGGGTAGCGCACCCGCGCAACAAGACCGAGGAAGGGTTTGACGAGTGTCGCGGCATCATCTGCGAACTGGCGCAGATCGCCTACGATCACGGGGCGGTGTTTTTGCTGGAGACCTATGTCAATAATGTGGTGGGGTCGGTGGAGGAGACGGTGCGGATGTTCGCCGAGGTGGACCATCCGGGCCTCGGGCTCCTGATGGATCCCACCAATTACTTTGAGGACCACAACATCGACGACATGAACGGTATCTGAAAAGGATCTTTGACACTCTGGCTGACAAGATCCGGATTGCTCATGCCAAGGACGTCAAGCGCTCGGGAGGCGATACGACGGAGAAGCACGCCGACATCGACGCGTCCGAGGCGCACAGCTTCCGCGGAGTTGGGGCAATCGAGCTGCCGGCGCCGGGGCTGGGTTCGCTCGACTACGACGACTATCTCGTGCGGCTCTCGCGCAAACACCCGAACATTCCGCTTATCATCGAACATCTGGACGAAAGCGACGTGCCGCGAGCCAAAAAATTCATCGACGGCAAGTTGCGCGCCAACGGAGTCTGACCGTGGTCCAGCTGTACGGGCGGGCCATGAGCCGTCGGGAAATGGCCGCATGCGCGGGCCGATCGGAGCAGTTTGCCGGAGTCCAGCTGCTCGCCTACGAGGATGGCGCCGCGCGGGGTGTCCGCGTGCTGGAGTTCCGCACCGGCAGCGGCCTGCGATTCACCGTGCTGCCGGATCGCGCGTTCGACATTCATGACTGCGAGCATAATGCAAGGGCCGTCGGCTGGCAGTCGCCCACCGGGGTGCGCCATCCGGGGCTGACCGAGCATGACGGCGAGGGCGGGCTCGGATGGCTGCGCTCGTTCTCCGGCCTGCTGGCGACCTGCGGGCTGGATCATTTTGGCTTCATGGAGAGCGACACCGCCGCGCAGTACAATTATCCAGCGCGCAAGACCATGGAGTACGGGCTGCACGGACGTATCGCCAACGCGCCGGGAAAGCTGCTGGGATATGGCGAGGCGTGGGACGGCGACGAATGCACGCTGTTCTGCGAGGCCGAGATACGCCAGGCGGCCATGTTCGGCGAAAACCTTGTGCTGCATCGGCGCATCGAGGCGATGGTCGGCGGCAGCACCATCACGATCCGCGACCGCGTCACCAATGCCGGATTTTTTCGCACGCCGCACATGCTGCTGTATCACGTCAATGTCGGATATCCCGTCATAGCCGAGGGTAGCCGCTATCTCGCCCCGGTAGCGGAGGCCAGTTGGGCATCGCACGGCGAGAATTTGCGCCATCAGGGCGTCGGCTATCGCATTTGCCCCGCGCCCAAAAGCCCGTTCGTGGAGCAGGCGTGGGAGCATCGCATGGCGCCGGGGCCCGACGGGATCGTGCCGGTAGCGGTGGTCAATGATCGGCTCGGTTTCGGGGTGCTGCTGGAGACGCGAAAGGCTGAGTTGCCGTGCCATCTGCAGTGGCAATGTTTTCAGGCCGGGCTGTACGCCATGGGGATCGAGCCCGGGACCAATCATATTGGCGGCAATGCGTTTGCGCGGCGGCGCGGCGAGCTGATCGAATTGGAGCACGGCGAGTATCGCGATTACACCGTGCGGCTATCGATCCTTGACGGCGCCGCGGCGATCGCCGACGCCGAGGCGCGCGTGCGCGCAGCGGGACCGCAGCCCGCCGATGATTTCCCTGCGCCGACCGGCAATCTGGAGAGCCTGGCATGACACGGCCGCTGCAAGGCGACCTGTCAGGCAAAATTGCAATCGTCACCGGCTCAACTCAGGGCATCGGCGAGGCCATTGCGCATCGCATCGTCTCTTGGGGTGGGGCGGGCGTGGTGGTGACCGGGCGCAACCGCGAGCGCGGCGAAGCGGTGGCGCACGCACTGGAGGGGCAGGGAGCCGGGGCAGTGTTCGTCGCTGCCGATCTGGGCGACGCGGGTGCGGCGGAGCGCATTGCGGATGCGTGCCGCCAAAAGTTCGGCCGGGTGGATTGCCTGGCCAATTGCGGTGCGAACACCGAGCGCGGCGGCTTGCTCGACGCCAAGCCGGAATTTATCGACACGCTGTTCGCCGCCAACGTGCGCGCACCGTTTCTGCTGATGCAGGCGGCCGCCCGCATGATGCGTGAAGCGGGCAAGGGCGGCTCGATGGTCAACATCCTGTCCATGAACGCGCATTGCGGCACGCCCGAACTGGCCGTCTATTCGGCGACCAAGGGCGCGATGGCCACGCTGACGCGCAACGCGGCCAACACGCTCAAATCCGATCGTATCCGTGTCAACGGCATCAATCTCGGCTGGGCTGATACGCCGGCCGAGCATGTGGTGCAGGAAAAGACCTCGCCGTACGGCAAGCGCTGGCTGGAGGAGGCCAACCGCACGCGCCCGTTCGGCCGGCTGATCCGGGTGGACGAAGTGGCCGACCTTGCCGCGTTCCTGCTGTCGGACAACGCCGGAGTGATGACCGGCGCGCTGGTGGACTACGAACAACGGGTGGTGGGCGCGCCATCATAGGGGGACGTGCATGAAGACGATGAAAGGCCCCGCCTTGTTTCTGGCCCAGTTCGTGGGTGACAAGAAACCGTTCGACAACCTGCCGGATATCGCCGGCTGGGCCGCAGGGTTTGGCTACAAGGGTGTGCAAATTCCCACCCTGACCCGTCAGTTCTTCGACCTCGACACGGCGGCGGAGAGCCAAGCGTATTGCGACGACATGCAGTCCATGCTGGCCGACCGCGGACTGGTGGTCACCGAATTGTCCACGCACATCCAGGGCCAGCTCGTCGCAGTGCACCCCGCCTACGCTGCGCAGCTCGATGGGTTCGCGCCCGAACGTCTGCGCGGGAAGCCGAAGGAGCAGCAGGCATGGGCGATCGACCAGGTGAAAAAGGGTGCGGTCGCCTCGCGCCGGTTCGGCCATTCGGCGCACGTGACGTTCTCCGGTTCACTGGCTTGGCCGTTCGTCTACCCCTGGCCGCAGCGTCCGCCGACGCTGATCGACGAGGCTTTTGGGGAACTGGCCCGGCTGTGGCTGCCGATTTTGGACCATTTCGACGAGCACGGCATCGATCTGTGCTTCGAGCTGCATCCGTCCGAAGATCTGTTCGACGGCGCCACGTTCGAGATGTTTTTGGATCGGGTGGGCGGTCACCAGCGATGCTGCATCAACTATGATGCCAGCCACTTCATCAAACAGGGTTTGGACTACCTGGCCTTCATCGACATCTTCCGCGACCGTATAAAAATGTTTCACGTTAAGGACGCGGAATTCAATCCCACCGGACGGCAGGGCATGTTCTCCGGCTACCAGTCCTGGCTGAAGCGGGCGGCTCGGGACCGCTCGCTGGGGGATGGGCAGGTGAATTTTGGGGCGATCTTTTCTAAATTTGCCGAATACGATTTTGATGGCTGGGCGGTGTACGAGTGGGAGGACTGCCTGATGGAGCCGGAAGAGGCAGCTCGCCGCGGCGCGCCGTTCATCGCCCGACACATCATCCCCGTCACCGACAAGGTGTTTGACGATTTCGCCGGCACCGGCGCGGACCGCGAGACCACACGCAGGTTGCTGGGACTAGCCTGATGTTCGAACAGGCACCTGCCCGGGCAGGCTCAGAGGATCGCGATGCCACGTCGCTCCCCGTCCCGGCAACGCGCTCAGGCGATTTTGGCTCCAGAGTCCCAATTCCAGCATACGTGATTTCCCTATCTGGCTAGCAAGCTAGCTTGCGGCAAAAAGCCACGCCAAAGCCAGGCTAGTCGTCCGGCTCGCGCAAGCCCATCTTCCGTCCATGTCCCAGGTCCTCACGCGCCCCTCTGCACCGGTCTTGTTCATCCCCGAAAGGCAGCCCGCAAAATCGCTGTCGCGACCCCTGCGCGTGGCCTCCGACTACCAGCCGGCCGGCGACCAGCCGACCGCTATAGAAGAGTTGGTGGCGGGCGTGCGGGGCGGGGAACGGGACCAGGTACTGCTGGGCGTCACCGGCTCGGGCAAGACTTTCACCATGGCGAAAGTGATCGAGGCGGTGCAGCGCCCGACCCTGATTCTGGCGCCCAACAAGACGCTGGCCGCACAGCTATATGGCGAGATGAAGGGCTTCTTCCCCGACAACGCGGTGGAATATTTTGTCAGCTACTACGATTATTACCAGCCCGAAGCGTACGTGCCGCGCACGGACACGTATATCGAAAAGGACTCGCAGATCAACGAACAGATCGACCGCATGCGCCATGCTGCGACGCAGTCGGTGCTGGAGCGTGGCGACACCGTGATCGTGGCCTCGGTATCCTGCATCTACGGCATCGGCTCGGTCGAGACCTATGCCAAAATGGTGGTGAAACTGCAGCTGGGCGGCCGCATCGATCGCGATGCGCTGGCCCGGGCGCTCGTAGAACTGCAGTACCGCCGCAACGACGCTTCGTTCCAGCGCGGCACGTTCCGGTTGCGTGGCGAGGTAGTCGATGTCTTCCCGAGCCACTACGAGGACCGCGCCTGGCGCATCAGCCTGTTCGGTGACGAGATTGACGCGATCAGCGAGTTCGACCCGCTGACCGGCGAAGTCACCGCCACGCTTGGCGAGGTGACGGTCTATGCCAACAGCCACTACGTCACGCCGCGACCGACGCTGGCCCAGGCCGTTGCCGATATCAAGATTGAGCTAAAGGAACGGCTGGCGCAGTTCATGGCTGAAGGTAAGCTGCTGGAGGCGGAGCGGTTGCAGCAGCGCACGACTTTCGACTTAGAAATGATTGAGACGACCGGAAGCTGCAAGTCGATCGAAAACTATTCGCGCTACCTTTCCGGCCGCAAGCCGGGCGAGCCGCCGCCCACCCTGTTCGAGTACCTTCCCGAAAACGCTATGCTGATCGTCGACGAAAGCCACGTGACGGTGCCGCAGGTGGGCGGCATGGAACGCGGCGACCATGCGCGCAAATCGATCCTTTCCGAGTTTGGTTTCCGGCTGCCCTCCTGCATGGACAACAGGCCGCTGAAATTCGAGGAGTGGGAGCGTTTTCGGCCGCAGACGCTGTTCGTCTCGGCTACGCCCGGCCCATGGGAGATGGAACGCACGCAGGGCGTGTTCGCCGAGCAGGTGATCCGCCCGACCGGCCTGATCGACCCGGTAACCGACGTTCGCCCGGTGGAGCGGCAGGTGGACGATCTGCTCGGAGAGATCCGCCTTACCGCCCAGAAGGGCGGGCGTGTGCTGGTAACCGTGCTGACCAAGCGCATGGCCGAGGACTTGACGGATACCTTACGGAGCACGGCGTAAAAGTGCGTTACCTGCATTCCGACGTGGACACCCTGGAGCGGATCGAGATCATTCGCGACCTTCGCTTGGGCGTTTTCGATGTGCTGGTCGGGATCAACCTGCTCCGCGAGGGGCTCGACATTCCGGAGTGCATGCTGGTGGCCATCCTGGACGCCGACAAGGAAGGGTTTTTGCGCAGTCAGACCAGTCTGGTGCAGACCATCGGCCGCGCCGCTCGCAACGTCGACGGTCGGGTGATCCTGTATGCCGACACCATGACCAAGAGCCTGCGGTTCGCCATCGAGGAGACCGCGCGCCGGCGCGACAAGCAGCGGGCCTGGAACGAGGCCAACGGCATCACGCCGACTTCGATCAAGAAGCAGATCGGCCGCGTGCTCGAAAGCGTTTTTGAGCAGGACTACGTCACGGTCGCTCCGGTCGCCGACAGCAAGGTTGCCGAGTTTGTCGGCAAGGATCTGAAATCCTCGATTGCGGAGCTGGAAAAGCGCATGCGCGCGGCGGCGGCCGACCTCGAGTTCGAGGAAGCGGCACGCTTGCGTGACGAGCTGCGCCGGCTGGAGGCGCTGGATCTGGGCCTGGAGCCGCCGCCCGCCGCTTCGGCCACGCTGCGCCCGCCCAGCCGGCGGGACCGGACGCCCGAACCGCTGGGGCCGGGCGGGGGCGGCTATGACCCCGCCCGAACGCGGCGGGGCAGGCGACTGACGCGCCGCGGTCCTTGATCGCGGCGATCCCAGCGACGATCCCGCGCGTGGCGCTGGTGACCGGCGGCGGGCGGCGGATCGGGCAGGCGATCGTGACGGCGCTGGCCGATGCGGGTTTCTCGGTCGCGGTGCATTGCCGCGCCAACCGTGACGACGCCGAGGCGACCGCGGCCGCGATCCGCGCGCGCGGAGTGCAGAGCGTGGTGATTCAGTGCGACCTGGCTGACGAACCCGCCACGCAGACGCTGCTCCCGACGGTAACTGAGGCGCTCGGGCCGGTCGGGGTGCTGGTCAACAACGCCGGTACCTTTGAGCGCGACGAGGTGGGTGATGCCACGCGGGCATCCTGGGACGCGCATATCGAGCCGAACTTGCGCGCACCGTTTGTGCTGATACAGCGTTTTGCCGCCGACCTGCCGGAGGTCGCGGAAGGGGTGGTGGTCAACATGCTCGACCAGCGGGTCTGGTCGCCGACACCCCATTTCGTCTCCTACACGGTCAGCAAGGCAGGATTGTGGGCACTGACCCAGAGCATGGCCTTGGCGCTGGCGCCGCGCATTCGCGTGTGCGCCATAGGGCCGGGTCCGACCTTGCCCAGTGCCCGCCAGACACCCGAGCAGTTCGCGCGGCAGGCTGCGTCAGTGCCGCTGCGGCACGGCCCGATGCCAGCCGAGATCGGCCGCGCGGTGCTGGCCATCCTTGCCCTGCCGGCCCTGACGGGGCAAATGCTGGCGCTGGACGGGGGACAGCACCTGCAGTGGGCGCCGTCGCGCGGGAATTCGCCGATAGAGTAGTCTGTAGCTGTCGCGGCCCCCTCAAGGGCAGTTGTCCACCTGCCGCGATCTTCGCCTTAAGTTACAGCAGGATGGCGGTCGCGCTTCAGTGAATTCTGTGTCCGTTATGAAATTTCGCGACAGATCAGGCACTTAGCTGAGATGCCAATTTCGTGAGCACACGACTGAAATATAAGTCTCACAAGCATTTGCGAGGGCCGAGAGCCGTCTTCCCACAGACTTATCCACAGGGCGGACCGGACTGTGATGAGCGGTTTTTGGGCATTGCTGCCCGTTGCAGAAGAGCGTGACCGAGCAGGCTGAATTCGCGCCCGCGAAGGGCGTGACGGTGATCGAGCGGGCCTTGGCGACGATGCCGCTGACGCCCGGAGTCTACCGCATGCTCGATGCGCGTGGCGAGGCTTTGTATGTCGGCAAGGCGCGCAGCCTGAGGAAGCGCGTGGCGTCCTATGCCCAGGCGGGGCGGCTGCCGGAGCGGCTGCGGCGAATGGTGGCGGACACGGCTTCTCTGGAGGTGGTCACCACCCATACTGAGGCCGAGGCCCTGCTGCTCGAGGCCAACCTCATCAAGCGCTTGAAACCTCGGTTCAACATCGTGCTCCGGGACGACAAGAGCTATCCGTGGCTGATGCTGACCGGGGATCATCCGTATCCCCAGATCGCCAAGCACCGCGGCGCGCATGCCCGAAAAGGCAGCTATTACGGCCCGTTCGCCTCGGCTTGGGCGGTGAACCAGACGGTTACGGCCATGCAACGGGTATTTCTGCTGCGCTCCTGCGCGGACACGGTGTTCGCCAACCGCACTCGCCCGTGTCTGCTGCACCAGATCAAGCGCTGCTCCGCGCCCTGCGTGGGGCGCATCAGCGAGGCGGATTATGCCGCGCTGGTGGATCAGGCAAAGGCGTTCCTGGCCGGCAAGGGGGCTGCGGTGCAGCGCGAGCTGGCGGTGGAGATGGAGCAGGCCTCGCAGGCCACGGAATTTGAGCGCGCGGCGTGGCTGCGCGACCGTATCCGCGGGCTGACGCATGTGCAGGGTAGCGGCATCGTCAACCCCGAGGGCATCGTCGATGCCGACGTGATCGCCGCCTGGCAGGGTGCCGGGCAGACCTGCATCCAGGTTTTTTTCATTCGGGGAGGCAACAACAACGGCAACCGCGCCTTTTTCCCGCTTCATGCGAGGGCTGAGGAAGCGGGTGAGGTACTGGCCGCCTTCGTCGGCCAGTTCTACGACGACAAGCCGCCACCCCCCTGCGTGCTGCTGAGCCACGATCTGCCGGAGCAGGAACTGGTCGAGGAGGCGCTGAGCCTCAAGGCGGCGGCGCTCGACGGCAGGCGACGCGTGGAGATTTTGGTTCCGCAGCGTGGCGAGAAGCACGCGGTGGTGGAGCATGCCCGCACCAATGCGCGCGAGGCGCTGGAGCGGCGGCTGGCGGAGAGCGCCGGCCAGGCAAAACTGCTGGAGGCGACGGCAGAACTGTTTTGCCTGGAGCGGCCGCCCGAACGTATCGAGGTTTTCGACAACAGCCACATCATGGGCGCCAACCCGTATGGCGTCATGATCGTGGCGGGGCCGGAGGGGTTTGCGAAAGCAGGCGTACCGGAAATTCGGCATCCGCTCGGTGCTGGCGCCGGGCGACGATTTCGCCATGCTGCGCGAGGTTTTCGAGCGCCGGTTCGGCCGGGCGTTACGCGAAAATCCGGATCCGTCGGTGCCGCCGCCGGCCTGGCCCGACCTGGTGCTGATCGACGGCGGCGCCGGCCAGTTGTCTGCCGCCCGCGCGGTGCTGGCCGATTTGGGCGTGAACGAGGTGCCGCTGGTGGCCATAGCCAAAGGCCCGGACCGCGATGCCGGGCGGGAGTGGTTCCATGTCGAGGGCCGGCCGCCGTTCCAGCTGCCGCCGCGCGATCCGGTGCTGTATTTTCTGCAACGGTTGCGCGACGAGGCGCATCGTTTTGCTATCACCACGCACCGGGCGGGGCGGTCGCGGTCACTGGTTACCAGCGAGCTGGACGAGGTTCCCGGGATAGGCCCGAGCCGCAAGCGCGCGCTGCTGCATCATTTCGGTTCTGCGCGCGGGGTGAAGCAGGCCGGGCTGGCGGACCTGGAGGCGGCGCCCGGGATCAGCCGGGATCTGGCGCGGAAGGTGTACACGTATTTTCATGCGGGGTCGGGTGGGGCGCAGTAGCTATCCGCATCGGCATCTTCTGTTCCTGAACGCCTGCTGGGCGAATTCCCAAGCTTGCTGTCCGGGGTAGGATCGCCCTGCATCTCGGTGGCTGCCCGGTTCGGTGCCGGCCCGCGCCGGACAAGCGCGGGCAGGTCCGTTGCGAAGTCGCACTACCTCAGCAATTATAGCCGCCGGGTCCGCCGAAAAAGAAATAAGTTTCCCATGTCGAGCCGCCCCAGGTCGGCGTCGATGCCGTCTGGCACCCGGGCCACTGCTGCGAGACCGTCAAGGACGGGTTGTGGCCGCCGTTGCCGGAATTGCGATACAGGATCTGGACGATGATAGTCGGCGCGCGGCCAACCGGCCGACGCGTGATCGCCCGCTACCCATGGGCGGCCAGTAATAGGACGCGTCGCTTTCGCCCCCGAGATCGAACTCTTGAGCATAGTGGCTCATCGGTCCGCCACCATAGATCGACCCGGGATAGTAGCCGACCCAGTCACTCCCGGCGGCCAGCCACCAGTTGCCGCCGGATAGGTAATAGCCCAGGGCGACCTCGTACTGTGCACCGCCTACCGTGCTATAGTTATTGAACCCCGCACCGAGATGCCAGTTGCCGTTCGTCTGCACGAACGTGCCGCAGTCAAGATTGTAGCAGCCCGTGTGGGTGTATCCGTCCGCCGTCCAGTAGATGAACAGTGCAGAGTTCTCCGATCCGTACTTGGCCGGGTAGTTCTGCAATCCAACCTCTGCGGTTTGCACACCCGACGCACCAAACCCCACGTACCATTGCTGGGAGAGAGAGAAGATTTCGCCATATGACGTGTTGACGTACGGGCGATAGAGGGACAGTACCGAATATCCGCCGTAATTGTTTACGTGTTGATATTCGTGGGCATAGGTATGGCCGTTAATCGACGGAGCGACGGAGCCATTCTGGTCCTTCAGGTGCACCTGCCCGGCGCCGTTCGGACCCTTCTCGAAGAACTTCTGCAAGGTCTCGAAACGGGACATCTCCTGCAGCGTGATCCGTCGCATCGGGATCGTGCCGGTGTCGCAGCGCTGCGCATTGCCGAAAGCGTCGAACTCGGCCTTGCTTTGCTGGGAGGCCGGCAGGGCGCGAGGGCCGCCTTTGGCGGTGGGAGCGTCGGTGGTGGCGGGCGCTGCCGAAGGCGCTGCGGCAATCGATTTCAGTCCCTGCAGACGGACGGCGGGCTGCTGATCGACCGGAATGCAGTCGAATGTCTGCGAGTCCTGCAGGAAGCTGTGCCTGACGGAGACACCATCGTAAAGGCGGAGCAAATGCTGGCGCATCTCTTCAGCGGCGTTCGGGTACTTTCACGGCAGAGGATAGCTGCGCCGTCATCTGCTGGGCCGTCGTGGAGTGTAGGCCAGCCACGAAGTCTGCGAACGGAACGAGGGTCGGCGAGCCGGCGCCGCCCTGTGCCATTGCGCTACCGAACGATACGGCAGCGCCGACTGTGGCGTAGAGGGTCGCCCGATACCGGGTGAGAGTCATGTCGTCCTCCTGAAAGTGTGTATCCCGAGAGCCTGGGGGTAACTCCAGCTACTTCGCGCCCGGGTGGCAGCGCAATGAACTTCGAGGTGTACAGGAAACGTTCTCGTTACTAAGCGGAAGCGGCGCAACGCTAATGGCGCGCGAAGGTGAGCTCGGTGCAAGCTGCATCAACATTAAGCACTGTCCGACATGCCCTGGGTAGCAGCGCCCAGTCCGGCCTGCACGATAAGGCAAGCTGATCGAGCAATCGATCGAGGTTAGGATGAAAGGAAAACAAATAGTTGCGGAGGCTCTGGAAGGGAGGTGGCGAAAAGCCAAACTTGCTGCAGCGGCCCGGCGCGACGTTGGACAGTGCCGGCAAACAGCCAGGGCGGGCCACCAAGGAAACGGCAAGTAAACTCACGGATCGTCAGCGCCCGCTCAACGTCAAGGCCCAGCGGGCGCAGCCGCCTCTCTCGCCGTTTGGGCCAGCGTCACCAGTTCGCGCCGCACGTCCGCCCCGTCGACGGCCGGGCTGCTCCACGCAATCCGGATCACGGTTTCGCCGGCGGCCAGATCGCAGCCATCTGTGTCCACGCCCACCATGCGCCAGTCGCCCGGCGACCCGGCAATGGCTGTCAGCGCGTCGGGGTGATCCTGATTGCAGTGTGCCATGATGTTTGCGGCGGCCGCCTCGATCGCCGCAACACCAGCCGGATCGGATGCGCACTCCGCCCAGCGCAGTCGCCGCGCCTGGGCAAAGCCCCCGACATAGAACGCCGCCTCCGGGCGCACGCGCCAAAGATGGAAATCGCCGAACCCGGCATACAGGGCGGCATACGGGTGAACCGCCAGAAAGCGCGCCCGCAGCCGTGCATCGTCGGCGATCTCGGCGGTGCCGGTCACGGTCACTCGCGGCGCGGTCTGCGGGTTCGCCTCCGCCGCTTCACCCGCCATCAACACGGCGCAGCGTCCGTCGCGACGCAAATGTTTCGTGTGCTCGGACATATCCGAGAGCAGCAGCAGCAGCGAGGCGCCGACGTCCGTGGCCGGCGTGACCAGTCCGGCAAAAGGCTGGCCCGCATCCTGGGTTGCAAGCGTGGCCGCCCGAGCCGCGCGCAGCAGCTTGCGCGTCTGCCAGGCCGCCACGGCCGCCGTTAGTCCCGGCCTCTCCGCCCCCGGCCTGTCCGCCATTCGCCGTGCATCCCCAAAAGATTTGCGCCATAGTATCGGCACCATGAAGCAGACGATCGCCCTGGTCGACGACGACCGCAACATCCTCACCAGCGTTTCCATGACCCTGGAGCAGGAAGGTTTTCAGGTGCGCACCTACACGGACGGGGAAAGCGCCCTCCAGGCGATCACCGCCCGCCCGGTCGACCTAGCCGTGCTCGACATCAAAATGCCGCGCATGGACGGCATGGAGCTGCTGCAGCGCCTGCGTACCCGCAGCCAGTTGCCGGTGATCTTTCTTACCAGCAAGGACGAGGAGGTGGACGAGCTGATGGGTCTGCGGCTGGGCGCCGACGACTACATCACCAAACCGTTCAGCCAGCGCCTGCTGCTGGAACGCATCCGCGCCCTGCTGCGCCGCAACGAGACCAGCCGGGCCGAAGGGTCCGGCGCCTCGCCGGCCGGCATCATGGTCCGCGGCGACCTGGTCCTCGATGAGACCAAGCACCAATGCACCTGGAAGGGTCAGGACATCCAGCTGACCGTAACCGAGTTTCTGCTGCTGAAAACGCTGGCCGCACGACCCGGCATGGTGCGCTCGCGCGATCAGCTGATCGACACCGCCTACGGCGACAACACGTATGTCGATGACCGTACCATCGACAGCCACATCAAGCGGGTACGGAAGAAGTTTCGTGCCAGCGATGACAGTTTCAACCACATCGAGACGCTGTACGGGATCGGCTACCGCTATCGGGGGACCTGACCGGTGCCGGACACCCATGCCGCCGGCTCACTGCTGCAATTTTCCGAGCCCGCCGCGCCGCGCGGGAAAATCTGGCAGCTGGGCTGGGCTTCGCCGCTGCTACGCCGCATCCTGCTGGTCAACTTGGTACCCCTGGCCCTGCTGTTGGCGGCCTTGCTGTATCTCGACCAGTATCAAAACGGTCTGCTGGAGGCGGAGGTCAGCACTTTGCGCGAGCAGGCGCGCATATATGCCGGCGCTCTGGGCGAGGCGGCGGTGCGTATGGATTCCGGGGATACGCCGCGGCTGGTGCCGCAACTGGCCCGCGCCCTGTTGCAGCGCCTGACCGAACCCAGCCCCAATGCACAGGCCAAGCTGTACGCCCCCGACGGGCAGGTGGTCGCCGACAGCCGCGTGCGCCCTGACAGCGGCGGCGCCATGCGCGAAGAACCTCTGCCGCCGGCGCCCGAGCGCAGCCAGGTGGTGGGGGCCATCGGCCGCGCCTACGACCGGGTGTTGGGGTGGCTGCCGCACGGAAACCAGTCCGCCGTGCTCGAGACCGGCCCGGAGGCCGTCGGGCCGGAGTGGCAGCCCGATGTGCGCCAGGAACTGCGTCTCACCGGCTCGGACCAGAGCCGGGAGATGCCGCCCTATATCCGCCGCACCGCCGATGGCCGGCTGCTGGTGACCGTGGCCGAGCCGGTGCAGAACGAGCGCCACACGGTCGGCATTGTCCTGCTGACACGCGAGGCGCGCGAGGTGGACCAGAGTCTGCTCGACGTTCGCTTGTCCATTCTGGGTTTATTCGGGTTCGCGTTGGCGCTCACCGTGCTCATGTCGTGGTACTTGTCGCTCACCATCGCCCGCCCGATTCTCGGGCTGGCACGGGCGGCCGAGCAGATGCAGGAAGGGCGAGGCCGCGCCGGCACGGTGCCTGCTTCGCTGCTCGAACGCACTGACGAGGTGGGCGAGCTGGCCCACGCGCTGGCCCAGTCGGCGCACGCGCTGTGGGACCGGATGGACGCCATCGAGCGCTTCGCCGCCGATGTCGCCCACGAGATCAAGAATCCGCTGAGCTCGATCCACAGCGCCATCGAGACGCTGCGCCGCGTGGACGAGCCGGACAAGCAGCGGCGGCTGCTGGCCATCGTCACCGAGGATGTCGGCCGGCTCGACCGGCTGATCAGCGATATCAGCGACGCCTCGCGTATCGACGCCGAGTTGTCGCGCGTGGCCACCGAGCCGGTTGACGTAGCACCGATCTTGACTGCGCTGGCCGACCTGCATGATGCCACTCGCGAGGAAGGTGACCCGGCGGTTCATCTGTCACTGCCGGACGGCCCGCTTGTCGTGCTGGCGGTGGAGGGGCGTCTGGTGCAGGTGCTGCGCAACCTGATCGCCAACGCGCGCAGTTTCTCTCCGCGGGCCGGCCGTATAGCGCTGACGGCCCGCGCCACCGGAGCGATGGTAGAGATCAGCGTCGAGGACGAAGGCCCGGGCATCCCCGCTGGTAAGCTGGAGCACATATTCGACCGTTTCTACTCGGAGCGGCCGCACGGCGAGCGGTTCGGCCAGCATTCCGGGCTCGGCTTGTCCATCAGCCGGCAGATCGCCAAAGCCCTCAAGGGCAGTTTGGTCGCCGAGAACCGCCGCGACGCCCAGGGCCGCGTGTTGGGCGCGCGCTTCGTCCTGTGCCTGCCCGCGGTCGCCTGAAGGCGTCTTTCCATGGACGATCCCGCCCCGGCCGGTTCGCCCGATCTGCGCGTGCAAACGGAGCAGCCCGCGCACATGCTGGCTCCCGGTCCGCCCGACCGACGCACCCTGGCACTCGCGGTGCTCGCGGTCCTCGCGGTTTTCTATACCCTGCATTTCGCGGCCGCCATCATCCTGCCGCTGATTATGGCGCTGTTGCTGAACCTGCTGTTGCTGCCGGCCAAGCGCTGGCTGACCGAGCGGCTGCACCTGCCCACCGCGCTCGCGGCTCTGCTGCTGATCGTGGCCTTGTTTGCCGTCGTGATCGGGGTGGCGGCTCTGCTCGTTTTGCCCGCAACCTCCTGGGTATCCAAGGCGCCGGAAGCTTTTGAGGCGCTGCAGAAAAAACTTGCTTTCATCGGCTCGGTTGTTGAATTCGCTCGTCACGCTACGGACCGTGTCCGCGAGGCTATGCAGCCATCGGGCGGCAGCGTCGGCGGTCCCCCGCCGCAGGCGACAGCACAGCCGGCGGCCAACATGGGCGGGGTCGGCATGGCTCTGCTGCGGGGGACGCGGGTCGCCCTGGGGCAATTGCTGACCCTGCTCGTGGTGCTGTTCTTCCTGCTGTCGTACGGCGACAGTCTGCTGCGCCGGGTTGTCGAGGTGCTGCCGGGATTTGGCGAGAAGCGCCAATTGGTGCGGATCGCGCTGGAGATCGAGCACAATATTTCGGTCTATCTGCTGACCATCACGGTGATGAACCTGCTGGTCGGGATCGCCAACGGAGTTTCCATGTGGGCCCAGGGCATGCCGGATCCGCTGCTCTGGGGCACGCTGGCCTTCTTGCTCAACTACATCCCCATTCTCGGCCCATTTACCGGCGTGGTGATTTTCTTCCTTGTGGGGCTGTTCGTCGCCTCCAGCGTGTGGGGGGCGCTGCTGCCTCCGGCCATCTACCTCATGGTCCATGTGATCGAAGGAGAGACCGTGACGCCGATGCTGCTGGCTCGCCGGCTGACCCTGAACCCGGTGCTGGTAATCGTCTCGCTATTCTTCTGGGATTGGATGTGGGGGGTCATCGGCGCATTTTTGGCAGTGCCGCTGCTGGCGATCGCCAAAATCGTGTGTGACCGCATCCCCACTCTGGTGCCGCTCGGCCATGTCCTGGGCGCCCCAAAAGCCGGCGGCATGGAGGCCTGAACCCCTTGGCTGCACCGCACAAACACGTCGCTTCCCATCCGGTAAAGATTTGAGCATAAGCTGCGACCGCGATGAACGTTCATGCGAGTTGCGCCGCCCGCAAGGGGTTTGGTGTGCTCTTGATGGGCCCTCCGGGCGCTGGGAAGTCGGACCTGCTGCTCCGATTGCTATCGCATGGCTTCCAACTAGTCGCCGACGACCAGGTCGAATTGGACGATGGCGAGGCCCGGCCTCCTGCCTCGCTCGCGGGGCTTTTGGAAGTGCGCGGGTTAGGCGTCGTTCGGTTGCCGCATGTGGCTCCCGTGAAATTGGCGCTCGCCGTGCACCTGCTCGGCCCTGCGGAACCGCCGCCCACCCGCCTGCCCGAGGCGCGACAGGGTCCCATGCAGGTTCCCGAAATGTCGATCGATGGGGCGGCGGCATCCGCGCCTGAACGAATCGTATTGGCCTTGGACTGCGCACTCGGGCACGTGACACAGGTTGCAGGGACGTTCGCTGAATGACTTCCGCCGTCACGGGCGCTCCGGGGCAGCGCGTGGTGCTGGTCAGCGGACTCTCGGGTGCCGGCAAGGCATCGGTGCTCCGGGCCCTGGAGGACCTGGGGTACGAGGCCGTCGACAACCCCCCGCTGTCGATGATGGAGGAGCTGGTATGTCGCGCCGCGGCGACCGGCGGCCGGCGGCTGGCCATCGGAGTCGACATCCGGACCCAAGGGTTTGATTGCGGCGCCGTGCTCGGCGCTTTGGCCCGATTGCGCAGCGACGCGACGCTACGGCCGGAACTTCTGTTCGTCTGGGCCGACGAGAGTGTCCTGCTGCGCCGCTACACGGAAACGCGCCGCCGCCACCCAATGGCTGAGAGCGGCCGGGTCCAGGACGGCATCGAGGCGGAGCGCATGCTCACCGCCCCGCTGCGCGAGGCGGCGGACCACGTCATCGACACATCAGACCTGCCCTTGGCGGAGCTGCGCCACCTGATCGAGCGCCAGTACCGGCTTCGGCGCTGCACCCCGGGCCAATTTCACCTTAACCCTGCTGTCCTTCGCGTTTCCCGCTGGTCTGCCCCGCGAGGCGGACATGGTATTCGATACCCGATTCTTACGTAATCCGCACTACGTTACCTCCCTGAGACCGCTCACGGGATTGGATGATGCGGTGGGGCGGTTTGTCGAAACCGATCCCGATTTCCCGGTCTTCTTGGATAGAGTGCGGGCCTTGCTGGACTTCGTGCTGCCTCGGTTCGTACGCGAGGGCAAGAAATACTGTACGATTGCTGTTGGATGCACGGGCGGTCGTCACCGCTCCGTGCATATCGTGCGTCTGCTCGCGGAGCACCTGAACCGCGCCGACTGGCGGGTTTCCGTAGTGCATCGGGAGTTGCCGGGGCCGGAGGCCCCCTTTATCGGCGACTATCGTGGCGGCGCCCCGGTTGCCGCCTTGCGGGCTCGGGAGGCCTGAAAGCAACACCATGATCGGACTTGTGATCGTCACCCACGGCCGGCTGGCCGAGGAGTTGCGCTTGGCCCTCGAGCACGTCGTGGGCCGGCAGCGCGGGCTCGCTACCGTGTGCATAGGTGCCGAGGACGAAACCGAAACCTGCCGCGCGGAAGTGCGCCGCCGGGTTGAGGAAGTGGATACCGGCGACGGTGTGGTCCTGCTGACCGACATGTTTGGCGGCACTCCGTCCAACCTGTGCATGTCGCAGATGGCGCGCCCCGGCGTGGAAGTGATTGGCGGTGTGAACCTTCCGTTGCTCGTGAAACTGGCCAAGGTCCGGTCAACTCTGCTGCTGGAAGATGCCGTAGCCGCAGCACAGATAGCTGGGCGAAAATACATCGCCTCCGCCTCCGAGGTTGTACCGAACTGCCGCTGTCACGGGGCACTACCGGCCGTGGCCTTGAAACGCCTGCCCGAGCGCCCCGGCGGGACGCCGGCGTGAGGCCGGGCGGCGGGAACGCCGGGTGAGCGAGAGCGGCGCGGCCGGCGCAGGCGCCGCCGCTCCGGTTCTGGTCCGCACCGTGGCCATTCGCAACCGCCGCGGGCTGCATGCTCGGGCTGCGGCCAAGTTCGTCACACTGGCCGAGCGGTTCAGTGCTTCCGTGGAGGTGCTGAAGGACGGGCAGTCGGTGTCGGCACGCTCGATCATGGGCCTGATGATGTTGGGCGCCGGTCCCGGCAGCACGATAGAGCTGCGCGCTGAAGGTTGGGACGCACTGGAGGCGATGAACGGGCTCGTGGCTTTGGTCGAATCCGGGTTCAATGAGCAGGACTGAAAAGCCCGGACCAACTTACCAGGATAGCCCATGCCCAAGGCGGTCCCTGCGAACGCTGCACCCCGCCCGGAGCGACGGCTGACCGGCATTGCAGTGTCTCCCGGCGTCGCCATCGGGCCGGTATTTCGGCCGGCCGAGCCGGTTGCCCGGGTACAG
This sequence comes from uncultured Pseudomonadota bacterium, assembly GCA_963822705.1. Lineage (GTDB taxonomy): Bacteria > Pseudomonadota > Alphaproteobacteria > Acetobacterales > Acetobacteraceae > CAVRQM01. The sequence goes on along the minus strand of CAWGIX010000008.1, from coordinate 328,804 downwards.
CGCCGCCAGATCTCCCCCGTCCAGGTGGCAAACGAGACGGCACGGTTCGAGGGTTCGGTGGAACGCTCGCTGAAGCAGCTGGCGAAATTGCGCAGCAAGCTGAATGTGCTGCCCGAGGATAGCCAGGCCGAGATCGCGCCGCTGCTCGACGCGTACCAGAGAATGATCGGCCCGTCCCGCCTGACCCGCGGCATCCGGGAGCGAATCGCCCAAAAACTGGTGGACGCGGAAACCGCCGTTTCCGACGAGACCGAGGCGGCCGTAGCTGCGATCATGGCGCTGCCGCCGAGCGAGGAGCCGGCTTCACGCCGACGACGCGCCGAAGAGGTGCGCGAGACCGGCCGGCGGCTGATCCGCAACCTGCTGCAGGCGCCTTATCGCAGCTTTGCCGACCTGCCGCCCGGTGCCGTGCTGGCCTGCGAAGGTTTGCGCCCGGCCGATGCCGCGCTGCTGGACCCTTCGCGGCTGGCCGGCGTGGCCACCGAGGAGGGAGGGGCAGACGGCCACACCGCCATCATGCTCCGCGCCCTGGGCCTTCCGGCGGTACTGGGCGTGTCCGGGCTGAACGCCGCCGTCCGAGCCGGGGACGTACTGGTGATCGATGGCGGCAGCGGCCGTGTCACTGTCAATCCTGGCAGCGAGACGCTGGCCCGCGCGCACGCTTCGCTCGCCGTGTTTTCCCGCGAGCGCCAGCGCCTCGGCCGGTTGCGCCGGTTGCCGGCGGTGACGCAGGATGGACGCCAGGTCGAACTGCAAGCCAATCTGGAAATTCCGGCGGAGCTGCCGCTCGTGATCCAGTCGGGAGCCGCCGGCATTGGTCTGCTGCGCAGCGAGTTTTTGTTCATCAACCGCGACACCCTGCCCGACGAAGCGGTGCAGTACGAGACCTATCGCGCCATCATCGGCGCCCTCGATCCGGACCCGGTGACGATCCGCGTGCTGGACTGGGGCGGGGAGAAAGAGAGCGAGGCGCTACAAGCCGCCGGGTTGGTCCCGGACTCCGAGGCCAATCCGGCGCTGGGGCTGCGCGGCATCCGCTTGCTTCTGCGCCGGCCAGAACTGCTGGAAGTGCAACTGGCCGCGGTTTTGCGGGCTGCTGCGTCCGGCAAGGCCCGCGTGCTGCTGCCAATGGTGACCACCGTGGCCGAGGTGCGAGCCGCGCGCGCCGTCTTCGTCCGCGTGGCACGCCGCCTGCGCAAGCGCGGCGAGCGCCTGCCGGATCCGCTGCCGCCATTGGGCATCATGATCGAGACGCCGGCCGCGGCGCTGGCAGCCGATGCGCTGGCACTGGAGGCGGATTTTTTTGCCATCGGCACCAACGACCTGACCATGTACGCTCTGGCTGTGGATCGCGGCGAGAGCGAGGCGGCCGCGCTGTACGATCCGCTGCACCCGGGGGTGCTGCGTCTGGTGAGCCTTGCGATCGAGGCGGCGCTGCGGCTGCGCATGCCGGTCTCGGTTTGCGGCGAGCTTGCCGGGAATCCGAAACTGGTACCACTGCTGCTGGGCATGGGGCTGCGCAGTTTCAGCATGAACGCGTCCGCCGTGCCGCGGGTAAAGCAGGCGATCCGCGGGGCGGTGATCGAGGATTGCGTGCGGTTCGCGCGCCGGGTGATGGAACAATCGGACCCGTCTCGAATACGGGAAATGGTTTTACAGTCGGTTCAGTAGGCTCGGCCGGCCCGCCTTGCGCGCCGCGCCCGTCCGCGGCTCAACGGCTGAAGTTGGTTGGTTGCAAAGTATAGCTCGCCAACCACAAGCCCTGGAGTGTCTCGACTCTGAAGACATATATGGCATTTGCGATCCAAGATGCGGTTGCAGAATGCCGGCCGCTGCCGCTGTCCGCGAATTTCTGAACCAAGGAAGGGTTGCTGGAATTGCTTACCCAAATCGACACGCCACTTACGTTTGAGCTGTTCCAGCTGACGGTACTCGTGCAAAATCCCATCTGGCTTGGAAGCGTGCACGGAGTTGCAGAAATGGTGGCTTCGGGAAGATTGCCGGCGTAGTTCACGGAGCTGTTGTTGTTGTTGTTGACTGAACCAGCAGCAACATACCCGAACTGACCGACATTTCCGGTCGCGCTTCCGAGGTAGAAGTGGTTGTCCGGCGAGATGCTTGTATCGGCTACGTTCGCTCTTATGTCGAACCCGTAGCGCTGCGACCCCAGGCCCGACATGCAATTCGGGCCCTTGGAGTTCGGATTGTACCCATTGGTGTTGCATGACAGATTGTTCGTCACGACATTGTTGGTGATGGTGGGATCAACCCCCTGGACAAATATTCCACTACCGCCGAGACCTTGATTGCAGAATGGCGACAAGGCGTTGTCGTAGGCGATGTTGCCTGCGACCACGTTGTTGGTGTTGCCGGAAAGGATGCCTGCACAGCCGTTGGTGTGAACAAGATTGTCCGAAATTATGGAGTTTTTATTCCAAATCTGCATGCCTTCGTTGACCAGCCCGTCACGATTGAAGGGAATTGCAGAATTGCCATGCCGCGTGGCCAGCAGGGAATCGTACACAGTATTACCTTCGAAGGTGTCGTACTGTCCCAAGCTGCCGTTGATCCCGCCGCAATCGGTCGGTATGACCGTGTTGCCGGACACGATGGTATTGGAGGCATCCATCTCCATTCCGCTTAGATAGAAATGGTTGTTGACGATAAAGCCATAGTCGCTTGGAGGGAAGTTGCTTCCGCTATTGGCCCCGGCAAAAAGACCGCCAACGCAGTAATATGTCTCCAAGTCGTTATCGGTATGGAACGAACTGTTTGATATCACAAAATTCCTATCCGACTCGATATCCATTCCGCCGCCGCCGACAATCTGCACGTTATTTATGTTGACTCCGTCCACATATTCGATGTCGATATTTCCACCTCCCGCATAAAGGGCGAGTACATCACCCTTGCTGATGACCTTGTGGGTCGGATGCGTGAGATAGATTGACGTATTCGTTCCGTCGGACGTGATTTTCTGTATATTTCCGTTGGCCGGGAGCGTTATGGCGCCTGGCTGCGCCGGGGAACATGAGTAATTCTGAGTGTTTGTCGCAGTAGGTTCGCATCCTGGCTGGGTAACATCAAAGATTCCCACGCCGGTGTAATGGCTCGGCAACACCAGCCGTGCGGAGAACGCAGAATTGGGAAAGCTGAGAACCGTAACTCCCGCAGGAAACGACTGGTAACTACTCAAAGTCATGACCAAAATACCTGGATCAATTCTCAAATCGCTTATTTGAACATTTGTGTTGGTAGGCCAGGGAAATCCTGCGCCGACGCCGCGATTAGCCTGGATGATGTTGGTATTCAAGTATAAAGCGGTCTGCGTTCGCTGCAAGATCGTTCCGCCGGTTCCTGAGCCGGCGCCTTTGAGCCAGACGTTATGATAGGTGGCTGAACCGCTCGCCGACTGAAAAAGTATCGGTTGATTGACTTGGCAAATGCCGCTCGAGCCGCCCGAGAGATTTACCGTGCCGCCACCGTTTTGCGAAACAGTCTGGATCGCCGCGTTTATGTTAGGAACGTCGTCTGCGGCATTGTCGCAAGTATAGGTACACTGATAAGAACCGGCACTTCCGGTGCACGTCGTCGTACCGGAGGCTAGCACGCTGCCCGTGGGCCAAGCGCAGAAAACCACCCCCGATACTGCAGCCAGAGCTGCAAGGCGCCTTCGGGAGGCAGGGCCATTACGATAACGCGGCGCAGGGAGGCAGAACATTGGACTCCTTCTTGTTACAGGCGATGGCACAACTGGCTCTCAGGGGCGCGACAGTTTTCAAGTGCGGCGTGCCTGCGGATTCAAATCGAGAGAAACTGGAGGACCTGCACCGGCCACCACAGCAGTTGCCGAGAAAAGTGAGCTTCGGATTCGGCTAACATCACTGCGCTCCACGAAGAGCATCACAGCGTTGACGGGATAGTCAAGTAGATCGCGAGCGTGGGCCGGGACCAGTTGCACGCGGTGGAAAGCCTGCTGGCCCAGGCGCTCGCCCACATGCTGAAAGCCGAGGCCTGGCCGCGATGTCGCGCGAGGCGCGCCGGTTCCTTCACGTCGAACGAAGCTGCTGGCGAGACAGGGCGCATGGAACTCGGTGGACGCATTTCAGTGCGCCCGGACCCGTGGTTGGTCGATTTCGCCGACGCGATCCGGCCGCAGCTTGATCGTCATCATGAACAACCCAGCGGCCAATAATGAGGCTCCAAGCGCGATGGAGGTGGTCAAAAAACTGCCGCCGCTGGCGTCCTGCAGCTTGCCGGCGATGAACGGGCCCAGATAACCGCCGAGATTGCCCAGCGCGTTGATCAGCCCCATGGCGCCGCCGGCCACGGCGACCGGCATGGCGCGCGACGCAGCGGCCCAGAACGGACCATCGTACGAGAGCGCGCCGCCCATGGCGAGGCAGATGAACACGACGGACACCACGACCGAGTTCTGGCCTACCAGCACCGAGGCCACGAGGCTGATCGCCGCCACCGCCATCGGGATCAGCACGTGCAACTGATAGCGGCGGTCGCGGTCGGCCAGAGTGCCGTTCCAGATCATGCCGGCGATCGCGGCGATGTAGGGGAGCATGGCAATCAAACCCACCGCCCCGAACCCGGCCGCGGTAAGACCTTTGAGCAGCGTCGGCAGCCACAGGTTCAGGCCGTAAAAACCGACCTGCACCAGGAAGTAGACGACAACCAGGCGCCAGACTGTGGGGTTGGTGAAGATCGTGCCGAACGGGGCGCGCGGCGGTTCGCCGGCCCGGTCCTGGGCCAGCGATGTCTCGATGAAATCGCGCTCCGCCGGCGTGCACCATGCTGCCTGGCGCGGCCGGTCGGCGACCAGCCACCACCAGACCGGTGTCGCAATGATGAACGGCAGCACGCCTTCAATGACAAACATCGTGCGCCACGATGTAGACTGGACGATGTAGCCCGAGATCGGCTGCGTGATGATGGACGCGATCGCCAGATTGGCCATCCAGAAACTGTAGGCGCGGGCGCGTTCGGATACCGGGAACCAGTGGCTGATCAGCACCAGGATGGCAGGCCAGATCCCGCCCTCGGCCACGCCCAGCAGGAAGCGCGCGACTACGAGTTCGTTGAAACTGGACGCCAAGCCGCACCAGATCGCCGCGGCACCCCAGAGCAGGATCATGATGCCGACGAACTTCTTGGCGCTCCAATGCTCGGCCAAATGCCCGCCCGGAATTTGCAGCAACACGTAGCCGATGAAGAAGATGCCGCCCGCCAATCCCTGCTCGGCCTTGCCGACGTGGAAGTCGGCGCCGATGCCGGCAAAAGCGTAGCCGATATTGGTGCGGTCCATGAACGAGATGATGTAGACGACCATGGCGGCCGGGATCAGCCGCCGCCAGCGCATTGCCGTGCCCGTGTCGGCCGGGGTTTGACCCATCGTGCTGGCGGACATGGCGTTCCTCCGTTTCTTGGCCCTTGCAGGCAGCATAGGGCGGGTCCGGCCCCCCCTGTCCAGGGCGGCCCTGGTTTTTGCCGCGACGCCGCGTCACAATCGGTCGGCAGGGCGGAGGAGACATTGCATGGCCATGGTGCGCGCGCTGGTGCTGGAAAAGCAGCACGAACTGAGCCTGCGGGAGATCGACCTGCCGCAGGAGGTCGGACCCCGGGACGTGCGAGTGCGGCTGCACACGGTGGGGGTGTGCGGCAGCGACGTGCATTACTATACACACGGCCGCATCGGGCCGTTCGTGGTCAAGGCGCCGATGGTGCTGGGGCACGAGGCGGCCGGCACGGTGGTCGAGGTCGGCGCCGAGGTCCACAACCTGAAGGCGGGCGACCGGGTGTGCATGGAGCCGGGCATTCCGGACATGACCAGCAAGGCGGCGAAACTTGGGATCTATAACGTCGACCCGTCCGTGCGCTTTTGGGCGACGCCGCCGATCCATGGCTGCCTGACCCCGGAGGTGATCCATCCGGCCGCGTTCACCTACAAGCTGCCGGACAACGTGAGCTTTGCCGAGGCGGCGATGGTGGAGCCGTTCGCGATCGGTATGCAGGCCGCACTGCGGGCGCGCATCAAACCGGGAGACGTGGCGGTGGTCACCGGCTGCGGGCCGATCGGCATCATGGTGGCGCTGGCGGCCCTGGCCGGCGGCTGTTCCCGCGTGTTCGTTTCCGACATGGCGCAGGAGAAGTTGGACATCGCCGGCGGCTATGCCGGCATCACGCCGATCAACATCCGCAACGCCGACGTGGCCCGCACGGTTCATGAGGCGACGGCCGGCTGGGGCGCGGACATCGTGTTCGAGGCCAGCGGAGCGGCGCGGGTCTATGACACGCTGTTCGACATTGTGTGCCCCGGAGGCGCGCTGGTGCTGGTGGGGCTGCCGGTGGACAAGGTGGCGTTCGACGTGGTGGCGGCGACGGCGAAAGAGGTGCGGATCGAGACGGTCTTTCGTTATGCCAACATCTATGATCGTGCGATCAACCTGATTGCGTCCGGAAAAGTGGACCTGAAACCGCTGGTTTCGCGTACCTACGATTTCGAACAAAGCGTCGCGGCGTTCGAGCGCGCCGCGGAGGCGCATCCGACGGATGTAAAGATCCAGATTGCATTTTCGGGTTCGTAGCGGCGTGCGGCGGCGGCTCCGGGCGCCATGCCTCGGGCCGCTTACGCCGCCAGCAGGTGCTCCGCGCTGAACCAGCGGCGGATTTCGGAGGCCGAGCGGGGACGGTCGATGAGATAGCCCTGGGCCTCGGTGCAGCCGGCGTCGCGCAGCTGGTCGAATTGCTCCTGCGTCTCGACGCCTTCCGCGGTCGTGGTCATTCCGAGTTTCGTCGCCAGTCCGGCGACCGAAGTGACGATAGCCAGGCAGTCGGGCCGGCGCTCCATTTCCCGTACGAACGACTGGTCGATCTTGATCCTGTCGAACGGGAAACTCCTCAAGTAGCTCAGCGAGGAGTAGCCGGTGCCAAAATCATCCAGCGCGGTCCGCAGACCCAACCCCCGCAACTCGTGCAGCGTCGACAGCACGCCGTCGTTGTTCTGCAGTAGGGCGGACTCGGTTATTTCAAGCTCCAGCCGCCCTGGCGACAGGCCCGATTCGCGCAGCGCGCGCCGAACGCTATCCACCAGGCCGGTACCGCGGAACTGCACCGGCGAGAGGTTGACCGCCACTTTGAGGTGCTCCGGCCAACTGGCGGCCTCGGTGCAGGCGCGACCGACGACCCACGCCCCGATAGGCACGATAAGTCCGAGTTCCTCGGCAATAGGGATGAACTGGGCCGGTGAGATCATGCCGCGCTGGGGATGATGCCAACGCAACAGTGCCTCGAAGCCGCTGATCCGGCCGGCGCTCATATTGAGCAGGGGCTGGTAGTGAAGTTCCAGTTGGCCGGCGCCGAGCGCCTCGCGCAGGTCGAGTTCGATGGCGCGGCGGGCCTGCATCTGCGCATCCATCTCGTTCTCGAAGAACCTATAGGTGCCCCGCCCGTCCGCCTTGGCACGATACAGCGCCATGTCCGCGCTCTTCAGCAGGATTTCGGCGGAGTCGTGGGGGCTGGTGGCAGTCGCGATGCCGACGCTCACGCCGACCACGGCGCGTTGTCCGTCGATATCGTATGGCTGGGCCAGCGAAGCGACGGCGCGTTGTGCCAGGGATTCGGCACAGCTCGGGTCCGCGCCGTGTTGCAGGATGGCGAACTCGTCGCCGCCGAGTCGGGCCACCACGTCGCCTTCGCGCACGCAATTTTGCAACCGCCGTGCCACCGCTTCAAGCAAAGCGTCGCCTGCCTGATGTCCCAGCGTGTCGTTGACGTTTTTGAAGTGGTCGAGATCGAGACACAACAAGGATAAGCCACTGCCGCCGTCGCAACAGTTTGCGAGCGCCCGCTCCAGACTGTCGCGGAACAGTAGCCGGTTGGGCAAGCTGGTCAGCGCGTCATGGTGGGCCATGAAGCTGATGCGCGCCTCCACGCGGCGCCGCTCGGTGACGTCCTCGAAGGTGGCGACCCAGCCGCCATCGGCCATCGGCTGGTGCGATGCCGCGAGCGCCCGCCCGGCGGCGTCCTCTTCGAAAAACGTCTCGGCGCGTCGCTGTGCGATCAGCCGGTCTTGCTCGGCCCAAACATCTTCGAGCATGGGCATGCCGTAATATCCGATCGCGTTGGCGGCGCGCCGGATGTCGCTGATCAGGACTCCCGGGCGCACCATGCCTTGCGATAGTCCGAACAGCTCCAAAAAGCGCACGTTACAGACGATCAGGCGCTGGTCGGCGTTGACCATGCACAGCGCTTGCGACATGTTATTCAGTGCCGCATCGAAGCGTCCGTTCTGAACCTGCAGGTCATGGTCGCGCTGCTGCAAGATGCGGTTCTGCAGCTGTACCTCGTCCATGGTCTGCTGAACCCTTGCGTTCGCGTCCGCAAGGTGATCCCCGCTGCGCCGGAGATTGTCGACGAGCGCCCCGACCTCCACATGAGCGCGGGTCAACAGGCGGTTCTGCCATGCCAGTCCGCCGATCAACCCGAAACCACCCAGCATGACGGCGCCGAGCATGCTCGAGAGCAGCCAGTGTAGGTTGCTGAGTTCGCGCTGGTCCCGGGCCACGAGATCGCCACCCCGAACGTTAGCGGCTGCGGCCAGCTGCGCGAGTAGCGGGTTGAGCGGCTCGAAGGTCGTCAGCACGGCGCGAAAGCGTTCCCGACCACCCGGTCCCGCAAGCAGCCCGCTGGCTTTCTTTACAGCGTTGCCCAGTGCGGTCACTGTGGCGCCCCATTCGGGACTGGAGGCCACGAATTCGGCCACCTCTCCGGATCGAAGCAGGCCGACGCGATTGGCGACGATGTCGAGGCGAAGTCCCACCTCATCTTCGTCGGTATCGCTGTCCGGCAAGGCGGCGGCGCTGGCAGCGATTTCCAGCCGCCCCACCTCCAAGCCGGCTTGGCTGATCAGCCAGCTCACGTTGTAGCGTGAAGCCTCTGCCAGAACCTTTTGCCGCTGGATAATAAGAAACGACGTGTAAACGGCGGCTGCCGCCAAGAGGATGACGGCGGACAGCAGGCCAAGCTGGATCAGTCGCGAGCCGCCTTTCGGCGGCGGGGTCATTTTACGACGAGCTTCGCGACCTGCCAGGCCGAGCGGCTGTAGAAGCGCTGCTGCTTCAGCTCCGGATCGCTGTCGAATGGGTAGACGATGAACAACGGTCCCTTGTCGCGCACCGGCATGTAGTTGCCGTCCCGCCGGATCGCCAGCAGAGTGCCGTACTTGGCGAAGTCGGGCATCGGAATGTCGGTGGTGTAGTCGTTGAGCGCAAACGCCCGCACGCTGTCGCCCGAAGCGCCCACAACCTGCATCAGGCGATCCATGCGCACGCCGTCGAACCGCACCGGCGTGCTGTACCAAGGCGTCATGGTCACGAAGCCGTCGCTGCCGAGAGAACTCGAGCATAGCCCGGTCGAATACCGCCGCTCCGTCCGCGTTGGTCGTCGCGATGCGGCCCGTGATCGTCAGGATGGGCTTGCCAGTCGGCGCCTGCAGTCCGTCAGCCCTGGCGGGGGTGAAGCGGCTGGCAACGATACCGAGCGCGAGCGGACCGAGCGAGCGTCGGTGGAGTGCCGATGTCATCATACCGTGTCCCTTATGGTGGGCTGCTAGAATCCCGCCCGCCGGTAAGGAAAGTGTGAAGCGGAGGCCACCGCTTCCCAGCGCTACAAAGGAGGTCTTCGCGAAGCCTTAATTCGCGGGCAAGTACGGTCCTCGCGGCCCGTAGCGCCTCCTCGCCCCGGGGTGGGAACCCAAGAGTGAGCGTTGGTATACGCCCCGGCGCCCGCGACATCCGGCGCCCGAGCGATGCAGGCTGCCCGAGCGATCTGGCGCCCGAGCAATTCATCACCGCTGCTCCGTCTCCCAATTGGCTGCCGTGTAGACCCCGGTGTTCGAGGCCGCCAGCGGCGTCCGTCCGAGAATCGCGTCGGCCGCCTTCTCGCCAATCATGATTGTGGGCGCGTTCAAATTACCGGTCGTGACCGACGGCATGATGGAGCTGTCCACGACGCGCAATCCAGCAAGGCCGATCACCTTCGTCTCGGGATCGACGACCGCCGTCGGATCATCCGCTGCACCCATGCGACACGTGCCACAGGGATGGTAGGCGCTCTCAACGTGCTCGCGAACAAAGGCGTCGATCTGCTCGTCGGTTTGCACCGCCTCTCCCGGCGAAATTTCCTGGCCCCGATAGGGATCGAACGCGGCCTGGGCAAAAATCTCGCGGGTCAGGCGCACGCAGGCGCGCATTTCCGTCCAGTCGTCCGGGTGGCTCATGTAGTTGAACCGGATTACCGGCTTATCCGCAGGGTCGGCTGAGCGCAGCCGCACGGTGCCGCGGCTCTTGCTGCGCATCGGGCCAGCATGCGCCTGCATCGAATGCCCCTGCGCCACCGCTTTTCCATCGTAGCGAACGGCCAGCGGCAAGAAATGGTACTGGATGTCGGGATACGGCACGCCCGGGCGGCTTCGAATGAAACCGCAGCTCTCGAAATGGTTTGTGGCCCCCAGCCCGTCACGCCGCAATAGCCAGCGCGCGCCAATCTTCGCCTTGCCCCAGGAGTTCATGGACGAGAACAGCGTGATCGGCTGCTTCACCGCCACCTGGAAATAGAACTCCAGATGGTCCTGCAGATTGCCGCCCACGCCCGGCAGGTTGTGCAGCACTTCGATCCCCTGTCGGGTCAACTCGGCAGCGGGGCCGACGCCCGACAGCATCAGCAGCTGCGGTGATTTTATCGGACCGCTGGCCACGATTATTTCCCGCGTCGCCCGGCACACGTGCCGCGCGCCCGCCCGAAAATATTGCACACCCACCGCGCGCCGACCCTCGAACAGCACGCGTTCCGCCATCGCGTGGGTCACCACGCAAAGGTTCGGACGCTTCATGGCCGGGCGCAGATAGGCGTTGGCGGTGCTCCAGCGACGGCCGCGAAAAACCGTCATGTCCATCCGCCCAAAACCTTCCTGCTGAAAGCCGTTGATGTCGTCCGTCAACGGATAACCGGCCTGATGCCCCGCCTCGATCCAGGCGCGATAGAGCGCGTTCTCCAGGTGCCCGTACCGGGTGTGCAGAGGCCCGGCATGGCCGCGATATTCGTCCCCGCTCTCTTGCCTCGCCTCGGCCTTGCGGAAATAGGGGAGTACGTCGCAAAACGCCCAGCCGCGCGCGCCCTCGCTCTCCCAGCGGTCGAAATCCTGCGGGTTGCCGCGCACGTAGACCATGCCGTTGATCGACGACGACCCCCCCAAAACCTTGCCGCGGGGGGTGTTCATGACCCGTCCGCCCAGATGCGGCTCCGGCTCGGACGCAAAACCCCAATTGTAGCGGCTCTTGTTCAGCGGGATCGACAGCGCCGCCGGCATCTGGATCAGCACGGAGCGGTCGCTGCCGCCATACTCCAGCACCAGCACGCGGCACGCGGGGTCTTCGGTCAGCCGCGCGGCCAGCACGCAGCCGGCGGAGCCAGCGCCGACGATCACATAGTCGAATACTGCGTCGTCCAAGAAGAACTGCCCCGCTCGACCTTTGCCGTCCAAGATGCCACAACCGGGCGGCGTGGGAGAGGGCAGGACCGACGTGACCGAAGACCAGCAGATTAAGGAGATCCTGCACCGGGTGCGGACCATCGCGCTGGTGGGCGCCTCCGCCCGCCCGGAACGGCCGAGCCACGAGGTGATGCAGTTCTTGCAACACCAGGGTTATCGCGTGATCCCGGTAAACCCCGGCCTCGCCGGTCAGCAACTGCTGGGCGAGACGGTTTTCTCGCGCCTGTCAGACATTCCCGAAAAGATCGACATGGTCGACATTTTCCGGGCCTCGGACCAGGTGGGTCCGGTGGTGGAAGAGGCGATCGCGGTCGGCGCCGGCGTGGTCTGGATGCAACTCGGCGTGATCAACGAGGCGGCCGCCGCGGCGGCGCGTGCGCGCGGTCTGGACGTGGTCGTGGACCGCTGCCCGAAAATCGAGTTTTCGCGGCTGGGCCTGCAGCGATCGTGAGCGCCGTGTCGGGGGTTGCGGCGGCGCACGGCGTGCGCGGCCACCGGCTTGGCGTGTTGCTGATGCTAGCCTCCGCGCTCGCCTTCAGTACCCGCAGGTTTCTTCACGCGCCTGATCTCGCTGGAGGCGCCGAACCTGTTGTTCTGGCGGGGTCTTTTCTCCGGGCTGACGATTGCGCTGTTCGTCGCCTTTACCTATCGCGGCCGGTTGCGGGCCATGGCGCGCAAAATGGGCTGGGCCGGGCTGCTACTGACGGGGATCGGCAGCGTGGCCATGGTCACGTTCATCTGGTCGCTGCGGGTGAGTTCCGTGGCGGAGGTGTCCGTGATCTACGCCACCGCACCGCTGGCAACCGCGGCACTCAGCTGGCTGCTGCTCGGCGAGCGGGCCGGATGGGTGATGCTGGCGGCCAGTCTGGCCTGCCTGGCGGGCATGGCCGTCATGGTCAGCGGCGCGCAGGCCCAGGCGCATGTGTGGGGCGACCTGCTGGCTGCGGCGATGACGCTGGCGTCGGCGCTGTTCATCGTCGTGCTGCGCTGGCGCAGCGGAACGCCCACCGCCCCGGCTTTGGCGTTGGCCGCATTCCTGACCTCGCTGGTGATGCTGCCGTGGGCGCATCCGCTCGCGGCGGCTACGGGCGAGATCGGCTGGACCGCGCTGTTCGGTATTCTCCAGAACGGTGTCGGGCTGATCCTGATGGCGTGGGGCGCCAGGTTCGTAACTGCCAGCGAGAACGCGATTTACGGCTCACTCGACGCGCCGCTGGCCCCGCTTTGGGTGTGGTTGGCTTTTGGCGAGGCGCCATCGGCGCAAACCCTGGTGGGTGGCGTGATCGTCATGACCGCTGTGCTCGCATTTCTGGCCCGCAGCAGCACGCGGGGCTGACCGGGTCCACAGCCCGCAACGGTATTTTGCCAAGCCGGTTAATGCACTTCAATCACGCCCCGCTCGGCCAAGGCGGCCACCACGCGCTCGGCCAGCACATTGGCGGGAGCTTCGGTAGTGCAAAGATGAATTTCCGGCGCGAGCGGCGGTTCGTAGGGGGCCGAGACGCCGGTAAAGTTCGGAATCTGGCCGGCCATCGCCTTCTGATACAGCCCTTTCGGATCGCGCGCCGCGCACTCCTCCAGCGGGGTATCCACGAAAACCTCCAGAAACTCGTCTTCTGCCACCCGGGACCGCGCCGACTCGCGCTCGGCTCGGTATGGCGAAATGAACGATACCAGCACGATCAGCCCAGCTTCGGCGAACAGTGCCGCCACTTCGCTCACGCGGCGGATGTTTTCCACGCGATCCGCTTCCGTGAAACCGAGATCGCGGTTCAGGCCATGGCGCACGTTGTCGCCGTCCAGCATGTAAGTGTGCCGGCCCATGGCGAACAGCCGCTTCTCGACCAAATTGGCAATCGTACTCTTGCCCGCGCCGGACAGGCCGGTGAACCAAAGCACCGCAGGCTTCTGCCCTTTTTGCGCGGCGCGGGCGTGGCGGTCGGTGGTCAGTTCCTGCCAGTGCAGATTGGCCGACCGGGTCAACGCGAAATCCAGCATGCCGACGGCGACGGTAGCGTCGGTCTGCCGGTCGATAAGGATGAAGCCGCCAAGGTCGCGGCTTTCCGCATACGGCATCCAGGCGACGGCCGAACTCAGCGACAACTGCACCTTCGCCACGTCGTTCAGCACCAGTCGGTCGGCGTGCAACTCCTGGCGGGTGTTGACATCCAGGCGATGGCGGATGCGGGTGATGGTGCCGCTGACGGTGCGAGTACCGATCTTGACCAGATGGGCGCGGCCCGGCACCAGCGGGGTTTCCGACAGCCAGATCAGGTGCGCGGAAAACTGGTCGGCCGGTTCCAACGGAGCCGCCTCGGCGGCGAGGACGTCGCCGCGCGAAATGTCGATCTCGTGGTCCAGCACCAGCGTGACCGTTTCCCCGGCGGTCGCCTGCGGCAGATCGCCATCCATGGTTACCACGCGCGACACCCGCGCCTTCTGGCCGGAGCCGCTGGCGACGACAGTGCCGCCTACCAGCATGCGACCGTTGGCTACGGTACCAGCAAAGCCGCGGAAATCCGCGTTCGGACGCGAAACCCATTGCACCGGAAATCGGAATGCTCCGGTATCGACCTCGGTGTCTGGATCGAACCCGTCCAGGTACTCCAGCAGGGTCGGGCCATGATACCAGGCACTATGGTCGCCTTCGCGCGTCAAATTCTCGCCCGTGCGCGCGCACAACGGGATGGCGACGACGCTCTTGAATCCGGCATGAGCAACCGCCTCGCGATAGCTCGCCGCGATGCTTCCGAAGGTCTCGGCCGACCAGTCGACCAGATCCATCTTGTTCACCGCGAGCACGATGTGGTGCAGGCCCATCAGCTCGGCGATCGTGCTGTGCCGCCGCGTCTGCACCAGCACGCCTTTGCGTGCATCCACCAAAACAATCGCCAGATCGGCTGTGGATGCGGCCGTCGCCATGTTGCGGGTGTACTGCTCGTGGCCGGGACTGTCGGCGATGATCAGCCGGCGGCGTCCCGTCGTCACGAAGCGATAGGCAACGTCGATGGTGATGCCCTGCTGGCGCTCCGCCTCCAGCCCGTCCAGGAGCAAGGCATAGTCGATGTCCTCGCCCGTGGTACCGTGGCGCTTGCTGTCAGCCGTCAGCTGGGCCAGCTGATCGCGAAGCACGCCGTGTGTGTCGGCCAGCAGCCGGCCGATCAGGGTGGATTTGCCGTCATCGACGCTGCCGCACGTCATCACCCGCAGCAGCCCGCTCTCGGCGCCCGTCGAGGATTGCACCTGCGTGTCCATCAAAAACGAGGCCTTTCAGCTTGAGGCCGTTCAGCTTGGAAGTGTAAGATTTGGCTCATGATTGTGACATCTTCTTCAGCGCCCTTTTGAAGGCAGCTACCTCGTGATCCATCCAGGTATTGCCTTTGTTCCAGAATTCCAGCAGTTCCACGTAATTCAACGTAACCCACTCCTTGACCGGCACCGAGGCGGCATTGAGTGACCGGGGTTCAAGCCCATGATTGTATACTTGCGGCATAGGTCCGATGGTGACGCTCAGACACGGGGATTTTTCCTTCGGACGACCTGGATACCATTTGATTCGCGGAGCATGGCTCGCCACGCGGGTGGAGATGTGGATTACACCTTCAACTCCAGTCTGGTCCGTGGAAAGATTTGCCATTTCAAATAGCTCAACCTCATCCTCGGATGAGGCGCGCGAGACGCCGCTTACGTTTACAGGCCGGCCTTCCTCGACTACGTCCTTCGTACGCACGCGAACGTTCTCCTCTCTAATGGCTTGTACGGGGTGTCCGCATCGAAGTCGAACGCCGCATCAAAAATATCCCTCGCGCTTCTTGCGCTCCATGCTGGCTTCCTCGTCGCGATCGATCAGCCTGCCGCCGCGCTCGCTGTCGGTGGCGCCCAGAGTCTCGGCGACGATTTCCGCCAGCGTGGCGGCACGGCTTTCGATGGCGCCGGTAAGCGGATAGCAGCCAAGCGAGCGGAACCGCACCAGGCGCATCTCCGGCTCCTCGCCGGGCGCCAAACGCTCGCGCATGCGCTCATCGTGCACCTCGATCAGGCTGCCGTCGCGCACCACGATCGGGCGCATCTGGGCGTAATACAGCGGCACGATCGGAATGTCTTCGGCCATGATGTAAGCCCAGACATCCGCCTCGGTCCAGTTCGAGATCGGAAAGACGCGCAGGCTGTCGCCGCCGGTCACCCGCGCATTGTATAGGTGCCAGAACTCGGGTCTCTGGTTTTTTGGGTCCCAGGCATGGGTGGGCGAGCGGACGGAAAAGATCCGCTCCTTGGCGCGGCTTTTCTCCTCGTCACGCCGGGCGCCGCCAAATGCGGCGTCAAATCCGTATTTGCTCAACGCCTCCTTCAGCGCCTCGGTCTTCATGGCGTGGGTATAGAACGAGGAGCCGTGGTCGAACGGATTGATGTTTTGCGCGCGGCCTTCCTCGTTGACGTGCTCGATCAGCGTCAGGCCGAGTTCTCGCACGACGCGATCGCGGTGCTCGATCATCTCGCGAAACTTCCAGCCGGTGTTTACGTGCAGCAGCGGGAACGGCAGCGTGCCAGGGTAGAACGCTTTTTGCATCAGCCGCAGCAGCACCGAGCTGTCCTTGCCGATGGAGTACAGAAACACCGGCTTGCGGCACTCGGCCGCCACCTCGCGGATGATGTGAATGCTCTCCGCTTCCAGTCGCTTCAGCCACGGGCCGGCTTTCGGCAAGCCGGCCGGTTCCCACCTGCTCGCCAGCCCATCGACACCCACCTGGACTGTGTCCATCTATGTCCACTCCAATCGTTCGGTTCGCCGCCGCCGGCCGCACATGCCGGGGCGAGCCGGTTCTTACGCATTTAGCTCCGGCAAGGCGAGCCGTATTCAACACGCGACAGGGTTAACGACAGGCTGCCCTGTGCTGCCGCCAACCCGGCTAGTCTCCGGCCGGCCTCACAATCAGGGCGCCAAGCTGCACCCGGCGGGCCAGCAGTGCGGCACCGAGCGGCGCCGCCATCGCAAGCGTGAACAGCCACGCAGCCGAGGGTGCCGCCCCCGCCGCACCTCCCTCCGCCATGCCCGCGAGGTTGGTCACCATGCCGCCCAGCGCCGACCCGAATGCACTGGCCAGCATCACCACCGTGGTGATCGAGGCTGCGGCTAGCGCCTGCTCGCCGGGCGGCGCCGCACCGAACACGCCGGCCCCGAGCAGCGGCCAACAGATGCCCATGCCCAATCCCATCGCCAGCAGGCAAAGCGCAATAGCCACCACGTCCACCCCCGGCGACCCCGCGCGGGGCATCAGCAAGGCCAAGCCCAGCAGCCCGGCCGCGACCACGAATGGGCCGGCCGACAGCGACGGCCCGGATCTTCGGGCGCCTGATCCGGCACTGGTCATCGAACCGGCGGTCCAGCCGGCGGACAGCAGCGCCGACAAATACCCGGCGTGCAACGGGCGAATCCCGTGCAGCGTCTGCAAGAAATACGGCACGAAAATCTCGGTCGTAAGCCCGACCAGCAGCAGCGCCATGGTGCCGTAGGTCGCGCCGAGCGCGGACGCAGGCAGGCAGGCGCCGCGCGGCAGCAGGCGCACCGGCCCGGCCACCTCGCGTCGGACGAACACCAGCAGGCCGGCCCCCGCCGCGGCGAGGGCCGCAAAAGTCCAGACCGGGTCGGTGGTGGTGCTGCCGGCGGAGACCGCCAGCACGCTGCCGGCGAGCAAAGCCAGGTTGAGCCAGGACATTTTTGCCCGGACATCCGGCGCCGGGCCGGCGGTGCGCGGCAGCGCCACCTCGACCAGCAGTGCCAGCACCGGGCTTACTGCCAGCAACGTCCAGAACGCCGCGCGCCATGCATGGTACTGGGCGAACACGCCCCCGACGGCGGGACCCAGGAGTGTCGCGATGCCCCAGGCGGCGGAAATCACCGCCAGCGCGCGCGGCCACAGTCGCTCCGGGAACAGGCTGCGCACCTGCGTGAACGACAGCGCCGAAAGGGTGCCGGCTCCGAGACCCTGGACGAAGCGTCCCACCAGCAGCACCGGCATGGTCGGCGCGGTGGCGCAGCCGAGGCAGCCCAGGGCAAAAAGGCCAAGCGCCAAGCGATAGGTCCAGCGCGCGCCCAGCCGGCGCAGCAGACGCGCGCACGCGACGGCGCCCAGCAGCGAGGCCACGACGTACAGCGTGGTGCTCCAGGCGAACAGCACCAGGCCGCCGATATCGGCCACTACGCTGGGCAGGATGGTGGCGACGATGAACACGTTGATGGCGTGGATCACCATCCCGCCGCCCACCACGGCACTGCGCGCCGCATTGCCGCCACGCACCAACTCCGACCAGCCGGACACCGCCGCCCTTTCGCTTCTCCCTGGCGGCATGCTTACCGCCCTTTTTGCAGCCGAGGGAGCGACGCGGGACACATCCGCATTCTCGGTGCGGCCGGCTCTCCGGATCGTAAGCGGGCCGCACGGCGAAGCGACGCATCTGGCTCTCATTCACCTCGCCGCAACCGGTCGGCCCGATGCTGGAGGCATGGGCAAGGTTGTTGACCTGAAGCGCATGACCGAGGCCGGCGACCCGAACTGGTCGGCTGCCGCCGGGCTTTTGGCGGGCTCGCCGGACAAAAGCCCGTTTGCGCGGTTGGCGTCGTTCAGCAGCGGTACCACCCTGTTTTGGCTGGATCTTGCCGCACTCTGCCTGGGCTGGCCGCTGGCGCTCGCTGCCACTGGATTTCCCGGGGCCGGAGCAGCCGCAAGGATCGCAGCGGTGCTGATCTACCCGGCCTGCCAACTAGCCGCGTTGTATGCGCTTGGCCTCTATCGCCGTGACACCATCATCTGGACACGGCGGTCGCTGGCACGTCTGCCGCTCGCGACGGGATTGGGCGTTTCCGGCGCATGGATCCTGCTCAGCTTGTTCGCGGGCGTGCTCGGCGCGGGGCCGGCACCGCTGCCGCTGCTCGCCGCCGCAGCGTGCCTGGGTCTATGCGGCATCGCGGCCCGTCTCGCGTTTCACGGCCTGAAGCGCAAAGGCGTGCTGCGCCGGCGGCTGCTGGTGGTGGGCGCGGGTAGGCGCGCCTGGGATCTGGCGCTGATGCTGCGGCGCGAGGGGCGGAACCTGCGCTACGAAATGACCTTTCTCCACCTGGAATCGGCCGGCGACATTGATCTGCGGCTGCCGCGCGACGTGCCGGGTTGCCGGGTCCTGCATGTGTCCGACCGCGACATTTTGCCGGTCGCACGCCGGCTGCGGGCCGACCAGATCGCGGTAGCTCCCGACGAGCGTCGCGGCATGGCGCTGGAACACCTGCTCGCCTGCAAGACCGCCGGGTTTCCGGTCATGCAATACCTGACGTTCGTGGAACGGGAAATCCGCCGCATCGATGTAAAGCGCATGGAAGTCGGCTGGCTGCTCTATTCCGACGGGTTCTATTTCGGCGCGCTCGACCGCTTTCTTAAACGCGTGCTCGATGTGCTGGTCAGCGCGGTGTTGTTGGCGCTGCTGTCGCCGGCGCTGCTGGCCGGGATGCTCATGGTGCGGCTTGGCGATCCCGGGCCGGTGTTTTACCGCCAGGACCGCATCACCCGTGGCGGAGCAAGATTCTCGATCCTGAAACTGCGTACCATGCGTGTCGATGCTGAAGCTCAGGGCGCGGTCTGGGCGGCGCAGGGCGACCGGCGGACCACCCCGGCCGGGAAGTTTTTGCGCCGCACGCGCATCGACGAGATTCCGCAATTGCTCAACGTGCTGGCGGGTGAAATGTCGCTGGTCGGCCCGCGCCCGGAGCGCCCCAGCTTCGTGCGCCTGCTATCCGAGCAGATTCCGCTCTACGGCGAGCGCCACCGGGTCAAAGCCGGGCTGACCGGCTGGGCCCAGGTCAACTACCCGTACGGTGCGTCGATTGACGACGCCAGATCAAAGCTGAGTTACGATCTCTATTACGTTAAGAATTTCAGCGTGCTGTTCGACCTGCTCATCATTCTCCAGACCATACGCGTCGTACTATGGCCTGGCGGAGTTCGCTGAGCCTCACTCGCTCGCTGCCCCTCGCAGGCTGACGACCTTGCTGACGGGCCCATTCGGATGTCCCAGAAAGTCGCATCCAAACCCGTGTCAGCTTCCGGGCGAAGGATCTCGGCCGTGGACGGCTGCATGACGCAGCTCCTGCAAACTCTCCGTGGTCCGCCGCTGGATCACGTCAAAAGCCTCGCGGCTGGACTTGTTCACCATCTCCCCGAGTTCGCGCGCGTTCGACAGCGCCGTCTCCACCGCCTTGCGGACCAGCTCCTGCTGCGCCGCGGCTGCCTCGCCCGGACTGCCGGGCAGCTTGAAGTCGCGCATCATCGCCGCGGTCTGCTCTAGCGCCTGCTGCACGATCTCCTGCTGGCGCCGCGACACCGCCGCCGCGCCCTCGCCGGCGATGCGGGTCAACTCGCGCAACGCCTCCAGGTTCTTCTGCTGACTCTCCATCAAGGCATGCATGTCCATGCCGGGAAAACGGAACTGCTCCAGTATCCGGGAGAACTGTTCCTGCATCTGATTCGATTCCGCGGCCATCGTAGCCTCCTTGCGTTTCACGTTTGCGGACGGGTCGGCTAGTGCATATGCTGGCCGCCATTGATGGCGATATTGGCGCCGGTGACAAAACTGGCATCGTCGGAGACGAGATAAACGATCAGCGCCGCGATCTCCTCCGGCTTTCCGAGCCGGCCCATCGGAATCTGCGGCAGGATCTTGCTCTCCAGCACCTCTTTCGGAATCGCCATGACCATTTTTGTGCCGATATAGCCGGGCGAGATTGTGTTCACCGTGACACCGCGCCGCGCCACCTCGTAGGCCAGCGCCTTGGTAAAGCCGTGCATGCCGGCCTTGGCCGCCGAGTAGTTGGTTTGCCCGAACTGACCCTTTTGGCCGTTCACCGACGAGATGTTGATCACCCGGCCCCAGCCTCGCTCCACCATGCCGTCGAGGACAGGCTTGGTCATGTTGAACACGCTGTCCAAATTCGTGTGCATGACGGCGTCCCAGTCCGTCTTGCCCATCTTCTTGAAGGTCATGTCCCGGGTGATGCCGGCATTGTTGACCAGAATGTCGATCGGTCCGACCTGCTCCTGCACCTGCTTCACGCCGGCGGTGCAGGAACTCGAAATCGGCGACGTCGATGCCCACCGGATGAAACTCCATCCCGCGCGACTTCATGTCCGCTACCCAGGACTGCGACTTGGTATTGCTGGGCGAGTGCGTCACCGCAACGCGGTAGCCGCTCGAGGCGAGTTTTGCCGAAATCGATTCACCCAACCCGCCCATACCACCGGTTACCAGCGCCACTCGGTCCATTTCCTGTTTTCCTCCCCAGAAAAACGGAGCCGCCTAAAGCCGGCAGCTCCCGTCAGTCATCATGCTCCGTGCTGGATTGCACCTCGGTCAAGCCCTCCTTGCGAGCGATGGTCCCGCTTGCGCGGTCCGGCAGGCAGGGGAAAAACCCCCGCCGGCCGGAAGCGCTGTCAGGCAGCAAGCTTGGTGGTCTGCGCCGCCTTCGGGTTGAGTTCGCTATTCGCGATCTCGTTGAGCAGGGTGTCCGCTTTCTTCTCCTCGGTCAGCGTCTGCTCCAGCAGGCTCACCACGTTCTGGTGCCCGCCGGCCTTCGCCCACGCGATCAGCGCGCCGTAGCGGGCCATTTCGTAGTGTTCCACCGCCTGGGCACAGGCGGCCAGGCCGGCATCGCGAACCGGACCTTGCTCGAAATCGCCGACGACCTCTTCGCCTTCTTCGATCAGGCCCTGGATTGCCTCGCAGGTTTTGCCGCGCGCGGTCTTGCCGATCGCCTCGAACACCTGCTGCAGCCGCTGTACATGCTGCTCGGTCTCTTCGCGATGATGCGTAAAAGCCTGCTTGAGCTTGTCGCTCTGCGACGCCTTCGCCAGCTTGGGCAGCGCCTTCAGGATCTGCCTCTCCGCATAGTAGACGTCCTGCAGAAAGGCCAGGAACAGATCGTCATAGGTCTTCATCATGTGTGGCTGTCCTCATTGAAGGTGGCCGGACGATTTCGGTGCCGGCCCCATACACGAAACGGCCGACCTCGCACCGGGTTCAGGTGCTTGCGCCGGCTGCCAAGCCTGGGCATGACACGAGATTGCGAGCCGGCGGGCGCCGCCGCGGAAAGGACGCACTGATGCTCTCGCATCTGCTGGCCCCGTGGCTGGCGCGGCGGAATGTCCATTATGGCTGGGCCATGGTCGCGGTGACCTTCCTCACCATGCTGAGCACCGCCGCCGCCATGGGCATGCCCGGCGTGCTCCTGAACCCGCTGCACGCCGAGTTCGGCTGGAGCCTGGGCAGCATTTCCGGGCCGCTGGCGCTGCGCATCGCGCTGTACGGCCTACTCGGCCCGTTCGCCGCGGCGATCATCGCCCGCTACGGCCTGCGCGCCAGCGTGGCCGCCGCCATGACCCTGATCGTCGCCGGCATTTTTCTCGCCACGCGGCTGACCCAGCTGTGGCAGCTCTGGGCCACCTGGGGCCTGATGCTCGGCGTCGGCACCGGCATGACCGCCATCGTGCTCGGCGCCTCGGTCGCCAACCGCTGGTTTACTGCGCGGCGCGGCTTGGTGATCGGAATGCTGACTGCCAGTTCGGCCACCGGCTCGCTGGTATTCTTGCCCCTCGCCGCCTGGCTGGCCGATCACGTGGGCTGGCGGGTGGCCCTGCTCCCGGCCGCCGCGGCTTGCACCATAGCCGGTGTGCTGATGCTGCTGATCGGCTGCGACCATCCCTCGGAGCTGGGATTGGCATCGTATGGCGAGCGCACCGTCATGCGGCCGCTGCCCGCCGGCAACGTGGTCCGCAGCGCACTCTCGGCGCTGACCGATGCCTCGCGCGAGCGCACGTTCTGGCTGTTGTTCGGCACCTTCTTCGTCTGCGGCCTGTCCACCAACGGCCTGATCGGCACGCACTTCATCCCGCTCTGTCACGACTTCGGGCTTGCCGCCACCACCGCCGCGGGCGTGCTCGCCATGATGGGCGCGTTCGATTTCGTCGGCACCATCGGCTCGGGCTGGCTGACCGACCGCGTCGACAGCCGCAAGCTGCTGTTCATGTATTACGGCCTGCGCGGCCTTTCGCTCATGGCGCTGCCGTTCACCAATTTCTCCATCCTCGGCCTGTCGATCTTTGCCGTGTTCTACGGCCTCGACTGGATCGCCACCGTGCCGCCCACGGTGCGTCTGTGCGGAGCGGCGTACGGGCGCGAGCGGGCGGCGGTCGTGTTCGGCTGGGTGTTTTGTGGCCACCAGCTCGGCGCCGCGTTCGCCACCTACGCCGGCGGCTGGTCGCGCGACGCGCTGGCCAGCTACCTGCCCGCGTTCTTCACCTCGGGCGCGGCCTGCCTGGTGGCCGCGCTGGCGGCGCTCGCCATCAGCACGCGCCCGCGCGCGCCGGCGACCGCCGCCCCGGCGGTTGCTTAGGCCAGCGCGGCCTGGCGCAGCCGGTGGACCACGTCCGCCGCGGCCCAGTTGGTCGGGCCGAGCTTGCTGTGCACCAGGCGTAGGGGCGGGCGGGTGAACGTGAAGGACTGCGGCAGGTCGAGCGCACCGTCCTGTATCCCGAACGCCGCCGCCACCCGGGAGGTCGGCACCGAGCGGTCGATCGTCGCGGCCTGGGCGCCCAGACCGTAGCTGGCCGCCAGGGGGTAGTCGGTCGCCCACTCGTCGGGGTGGCTGATCAGCACCACGTTCACGTTGCTCGGGCCGAGCAGATTTGGCAGCCGCCTCAGTTGCGGCAGCTCGGCCAGGCAGGGCTGGCAGTAGGACACCCAGACCGCCGCGACCACCACCCGGCTCGGCAGGTCCGCCATGGTGAACCTGGTTCCGTCGTGGCGGACCAGCGGCATGGTTCTCCACAGGTCGGCACGACCCAGCCCGGATGCCTGCGCAGGCCGCGCCACCAATGCCGTGGCGCCAGCTGCGAACAACCCGACTATGCTCTCACGTCGCGATACTTGGATCATCTGAGAAGCCTCCGAGTTATAGCTGGAGGCAGTCTCTGGCTCTGATCCTTTACGACTTACGCACGGGGTGAGACTGAGTTCTCTATTTAAGTACCCACCCTCAATCACAATCGCTTGCTTAGGGCGATCGCCGCTCTGCACCCGGCTTTGATCGCCCGGTGCAGGAGCCTATAGCCGGGCGCGCCTTCGGCCTCGTGCGCCAAGCCGATGTCGCGGTGCTCCAGTTCCTCGGCGCGGAACCGCTCGATGGTGCCCCGCAGCCCGGCCTCGTCATCGCCCAGGCTGGCGGCCTGGGCGGCATAATGCTCGTCGATCGCCTCCTCGACCGCCACAGTGCATGCCATGGCGGCGCGCTCCCCGAGTGCCGCCGTGGCAGCCCCAAGCGCAAAGCCCGCCACGTGCCACAGTGGCAGGAGGGCGGTGGGCCGCACCCGGCGTTCCGCGATCAAAGCGGCAAACGTGTCGAGGTGGATTTGCTCCTGCGCCTGCATGTGCCGCAGCACGTCACCCTTCGGTCCCCGCCCGAGCACGGCCAGCTGGCCCTGGTAGATGCGCTTGGCGCCGTATTCGCCGGCGTGGTCGACGCGCACCAAGCGCTCGATGCGGTCGCGCGGCGTCGGGTCGCCGGGCAGCCAGTCGGGTGAGGCGTTCTCTTGGCTCATGCGTCGGGCCCTCGGCTGCGCAGCAGAAACGTGGCGAGGCCGGCCGCAAACGCCAGGGCATACAGCAGGTTGGCGAGCGCCATCGAGACCGGCACTCCCGGCACGAGATAGGTCGGGTCCTCGCAGGCCACCGACGGACGCAGCGGCATGCGCGCCAGCCGCTGCGCGATGGTTCCGCTGCCCAGGCGCGGCGCCTGGCATTGCGGCAGCGGGCTGCTCCAGGCGCCCTGCTCCACGCCCACATGCACGGCCGCGGTGGCGGCACCGGCCAGGACGGAGAGCAGCACCAGTGCCGCCGCGCCCCGCGCCCAGGCGCGCGGCAGCACCAGCCCCAGCAGGGCAAAACCCAAGGCCAAGCGATACGGCCAGCGTTCCACCAGGCACAGCGCGCACGGCACCAGGCCGCCCCAGCGCTCGGCCCCGAGCGCCACCAGCAGCGCCGCCCCGGCCGCCAGCGCCGAGACGGCCAGCGCCACGCGCAGGCGGGGGACCATCATGACCGGTCTATGGCGGCGCCAATGCGCAGCGGCAAGCTTGTGCGATCGGGCGGAATGCGGACACCCTTGCCGAAGTGTGGGGCCGAAACGCCGGGGAGAAGAACGCCGTGATCACCGTGTGGGGACGGACCAGTTCCAGCAACGTGATGAAGGTGCTGTGGCTGCTGGACGAGCTGGGCCTGAATTATCGGCGCATCGACGCCGGAATGGAGTTCGGGCGCACCGACACGCCCGAATACCGCGCCATGAGCCCGCTCGGCCTGGTTCCGGCGCTGCAGGACGACGACTTTTCCCTGTTCGAGAGCAACGCCATTTTGCGCTATCTGTGCGCCGCGCACGCTCCCGAAACGGCGCTCTACCCGAGCGAGCCCCGGGCGCGCGGCACGGTGGATGCCTGGATGGAGTTTCAGCAGACCGCGCTCACCCCGCCGCAATCCGCCGTCTACAGAATGGCGGTGCGCACCCCGCCGGAGCAGCGCGACGCCGCCGCTTTGGCGCAGGCGGAGCAACAGGCGGGGCGCATCTGGGCGGTGCTCGACGCGCGGCTCGGCGGGCACGCGTTTGTGGTGGGCGAGTCGTTCAGTCTCGCCGACATCCCGTTCGGTCCGCATGTGCATCGCTGGTTCAGCATGGACATCGTGCGTCCCGACGCGCCGCACCTGCGTGCCTGGTACGAACGCTTGCAGCAGCGCCCCGCCTATGTCCGCCACTGCGCCGATTTGATGAGCTGACGGACTTGCTCTGGCCGGGGTAAACACCAACCAATACGTCTTCCATTGCTTTCGCGTGATATATAGATCGGCAGCTGGATTCCATTTTGGAACTAAATGGCTCGCACCCTGTGGCCTGTTGGATCACGATTAGGCCAACTTACCGCGCGCAGATGTAGCCATACCCAAGCGACGCGATCAGTCCTCACGAACATGGTGGGGACACAAATGCTGCTCATGCGGCGTCGATCTGCGTTTCCGGAGTGTCTTTCACGGCGTGGTGAGGCACGGCGCGCCCTTATACGTGCCAGCAACGCATCCGCAGGACCGCTTTGGACGGATCGGCCAGATATTCCTGATGCCCCGCCACCACTTCTTCCCGTAGCCACCGCTCCATCGCCGCGTCACGTTCCAGCAAGGCGCGCACGCCATCGCGCACGACTTCGCTCACCGAGAAGCATAGCCGCCCGATTTGACTTTGCCCTCTACGGCCTGCGCCATGTCGAGCGGCAGGGTGATGCTGAATTGCTGCGTGGTTCTCATGGCCGCTGATTCCTTTATCTTTCAGCATGGCACCTGATGGGATTTAATCCTACTCGGACGCCGCGCTGTTCCGTAAGCCGACAGCGGTGGAGGCCCGACTCCGCTCCTCGGTGCGTGAAGCCTGCCTTACGCGGCCTCCGCCTTACCCCTGCGCCAGCGCCTCGCGGCTCGCACGCACCCGGTCCACCCGCCGCCCGTCCATGCCGGTCACCTCAAAAAGCCAGCCGCCGAACACGATGCGGTCGCCTTCCTGCGGCACCCGCCGCAGCAGGGCCAGCAGCAGCCCCGCCAGTGTGTGATAGCTGCCCTCCGCCGGCAGATCGGGCAGGTTCAGCCGAGCCTTTAGCTCGTCCACCGGCATCATCCCATCCAGCACCAGCACCCCCGTCGCCGCTTCCGTATCACCGCTCGCCGTCACCGGAACCTCGGGATCGCCGGTGATCGCTTGCAAAACATCCGCGGCGGTGACCACGCCCTCGAAACTGCCGTACTCGTCCATCACCAGCGCCATGCCGATCGGATCGCCGCGCAGCCGCTCCAGCGCGTCCAGTGCCGTCACCGTGTCCGGCATGACCATCGGCGTGCGCAGCGCCTCGGCCACGGAAAACTCCTTTCCGTCCAGCAGCCGGTCCAGCAAATCCTTCGCCTGCACCACGCCAACCGGGTTGTCCACGCCGCCGTCGCACACCACCAGGCGCGAGTGCGGCTCGCTTTTCAGCGTATCGATGATCTCGGTCTGCGGATCGGTGCGGTCGACCCAGGCCAGGTCGGTGCGCGGCGTCATGATCGCGCGTACCGGCTTGTCGGCCAGTCGCAGCACGCGCTCGATCATGCCGCGCTCCTCGGTCTCGATCACGCCGGTCTGCTCGCCTTCGACCAGCAGGGCGTGCAGTTCCTCCTCGGTCACGGTCTGCGACACCGGCCGATCCGCGCCCAGCAGCCGCATCATGGCTGCCGAGGACCGGCCGAGCAGCCAAACCACCGGAGCGGTTGCGCGCGCCAGCAGCAGCAAGGGGCGCGCTGCCGCGGCGGCAACACGCTCCGGCTCGCGCAGCGCCAGTTGCTTGGGCACCAGTTCGCCGAGCAGCAGCATCAAATAGGTGATTAGCACGACCACGATCGCCACGGCCAAGCTCTGCGCGCCTGGCTGCGGCACGCCGGCCCGCACCAGCAGGGGAGAGAGGTGGGAGGCGAGGGCGGCGCCGCCAAAAACCCCCGACAGGATGCTCACCAACGTCAGCCCCACCTGCACCGTTGGCAAGAACCGCTCCGGGTCGTCGGCGAGCAGCCGGGCCTGCATGGCGCCGGCCACGCCTTTCTGCTCCAGCACGGTCAGGCGCGCCCGATTCGACGACACCACCGCGAGTTCCGCCAACGCCAGCAGGCCGTTCACCCCGATCAGCAGCAACCCGACGACGAGTTCCGCCGCGAACTCCATTCCATTTGCTTCCGTGCGTGCGATCCGGAAGCATACGTGATCGCGGCGCGACGCCGAAGGCGCCTACAATCTCGCGCCCGCCAGGAGATCGAGACGATGAACCGCCGCCTGCCCGCCGTTGCTCTGCTTCTGGGCGTGGCCGGCGTACTGCCGTTCCTGGCCGGGATGATCGGCACCCTCTCCGCCGCCGACCCGCTGCGCGCCCAGCGCATCCTGGCGGCGCTGGTGGGGTATGGCGCGGTAATCTTGGCGTTTTGCGGCGGCGTGCATTGGGGCCTCGTGCTCGCCGCACCGGCTACGGACCCGGCAGCCGCCAAAACCTCGCGCCAATCCTACCGTCTGGTGCTGGGCGTGGTGCCCTCCCTGATCGGATGGGTGGCGCTCCTGGTGCTGCTGCTCGGTGCGGCCGAGGCAGCTTTGGCCATCCTAACCGCGGGTTTCGTGGCGCTGGTCGCCGCCGAAGCGGAGCTGCGCCCGCGCGGACTGATACCGCTCGGCTATATGTGGCTGCGCTGGGGCCTGAGCATCATCGTCGTCCTGATCCTGGCGACCGTCCTAACGCTGCGGCTGGTGGGGGCGCGGATCATGTTCTGAAACCGCCCTCAATCCCAGCGACGGAGTATTATCGTGCCTCAAGCTCGGAAACCGGCCGCGAGCCGGCACATTCTGGATGCCGCGATGCCATTGCTGGCCGTGACCGCCGGCGCGCATCTCGCGAGCGCCGCACGTCTCGCCGCCCGCGTGCGCGCGCTGGAGGCGATGCTTCGGAGAAGCCCGGAGTTCCCAGCGGCGCGACAAGACGTGCCGGCGCTCATTCGCAGGTTTGCAGCCCGCGCGGCGCCGGGTCCAGCACCACATCTGGTGCGCCTGCGACAGCGCGGAACCATGCGGATGGCACCCGGTTCGCCTTGGCGCGAATTCAGCGCGGAACAGACGATCAGCGTATATGCGCCCGGCTTCATCTGGCTGGCCGGTACGACAGTTGGATCGCTGCTGCCGCTGCGCATCCTTAATTCCTATGTCGGCGGCCACGGCAGGCTGGAGGCGCGGCTGTTCGGGTCGCTGCCGCTCGCCCGGGCAGCGGGCCCGGCGATCGATCGCGGCGAGCTGATGCGCTATTTGGCGGAACTGGTCTGGGCACCGCACGCCATGCTGCTCAACCCGCACCTGGACTGGCGCACGCTTGGGCGGGAGAGTGTGGAAGTGTCGGCCGCCGCCACGACCCCGCCCGCCCGCGTGCGGCTCTTGTTCGAGGCCGGAGAGATTCGGCGCATCGAGGCGGATGACCGGCCACGCATGGAGGGGCGCCGGACGGCCGCACGTCCTTGGGCCGGCCGGTTCTTCGATTATCGCGCCCTAGGGGACCTGCGCATCCCGACGCGAGGCGAAGTCAGCTGGATTCTGGACGGCAATCCGTTCGCCTGCTGGCGCGGCGAGGTGACCTCCGCTTCGCTGGAGTGAGCGCACTGGCCCGCGGCCCCTCACCGTGGCAATCAGACCGCGACGGGGAGGCGCCAAAACATGGCCGCAACCGAGTTGATCGACCGTCTTCGCGCGGCGCGCGTCGTCCCGGTGGTGCGCACGCGCAGCGCCGCCCACGCGGCGACCGGCATCGCTTGGCTCCGGGAGGCCGGCATGCGGGTCTTCGAAGTCACCATGACCATTCCGGGGGCGCCCGACCTGATCCGCGAGCTTTCTCGCGCGCCGGACCTGCTGGTGGGCGCCGGAACCGTGCCCGACGCAGCGACCTGCCGGGCCTGCCTGGAGGCCGGAGCAAAGTTCATCGTCGCACCCTGGGTGGATCCGGCGCTCGCGGCGCCCTGCCGCGAGCACGGCGCCACGCTGATGCTGGGCGCGGTCACGCCGACCGAAGTCCGCGCGGCTCTGGCGGCGGGCGCGGACGTGGTGAAAATCTTCCCCGCGTCGTCGGCCGGCGGCCCGGCGCACATCAAGGCGTTGCTGAGCGTGCTCCCGGGCGTGGCGTTCTGCCCCACCGGCGGCGTGGACCCCGGCAACGTGCAGGCGTTCTTGGATGCCGGCGCCGCCTTCGTCGGCATGGGCGGAAATCTGGTCAACGAGGCCTGGATCGGCGCCGGCGACCGCGCCGCGATCTTGGCCGCCGCCCGCGCCGTGCTGCCGGCCTAGCCACGCGCGCCGTCGAGACTTATGCTAGGCTTACCGCGATGAGCGTCGCCCTTCGCCGGCCCATGAGCTTGTCGGAGTTCCTCGACTGGGAGGAACAGCAGGAGCGCCCCTGGGAATTTGACGGTTTCGAGCCGGTCGCAATGAACGGCGGCTCGATTGCTCACGACCGGATCGGTCGTGGGATACAGCGCGCCCTCGAGACCAGACTTGAGGGCAGGCCATGTGAACCATACGGCCCCAACGTAAAAATCCTGGTATTTGAGAAGGTGCGCTATCCGGACGTAGTCGTGAGCTGTGTACCCAACAGGCAAGCGCCACGATCGTCGAGGCGCCGGTGGCCGTGTTCGAGGTGCTAAGCTCCGGCACGTCCCGCACCGATCGCATCGATAAGGTTCGCGAATACCAGGCGACCGAGTCGATCCAACGCTACGTCATTCTCGAACAGGACAGTATCGGCGCCACGGTGTTCGAGCGCGAGGGAGGCTTTTGGCGGGGATTCACGGTGAAACGGGGCGAGTTGCTGCGCATGCCCGAAATCGGCGTCGAGCTGCCGCTGGCGGAGTGCTATGCGGGTGTCGACATGTCCGCCGAGACCGGCGGCGACGCGCCATAGGTGCAAAAAGGGACTTGTCGGACGCACCGCCAGCCCTGAGTATGGTGGCGAACGACTGCCGCGCACGGCAGCCATAGGGAGCAAAACAACCATGATGCGATTGACTAGACCGCTGGTCGCTGCGGCGCTGGCCGCGATGCTGATGGCCGGCACCGCCCTGGCCGCCGGCCCGAAAGTGGTATCCGGCCCGGGTGCCGACCCGCAGTGCTTCAAGCCGTGGAGCGCGAGCACGAAATACTTCCAGTGGCCGGCCAAGCCGGGTCCGTACAAGATCGCGCTGGCCAACGGCTATGTCGGCAACACCTGGCGCATCCAGATGATCAAGACCGCCAAGGCCTATGCCGACCTGCCCGACGTGAAAAAGGACATCAAGGAGTTCAAGGTCGTTTCGGTGGGCGTGGACGCCGCCGCCCAGCTCGGCTCGATCGAGGATTTCATCAACCAGGGCTACGACGCCATCATCATCAACGCCGTCAGCACCACCGGTTTCGACCGCGTGATCCGTCAGGCCAACGCCAAGGGCGTGATTCTGGTGCCGTTCGACAACCAGCTCGACTCCGACCAGGTGATGCAGGTCAACGAGGACAACTACGCCATGGGCGTGATGGCGGCAAAGTGGCTGCTGAAATACGTCGGCGACCACGGCAGCATTTTGGAAGTGCGCGGCGTGCCGGGCAACTCCGTGGATCGCGACCGCCACGAGGGCTTCCGCAAGACCATGGATGCCGGCGGCAAGTTTGAATACACCGAGGTGGTCGGCAACTGGGCCAGCGGCGACAGCCAGAAAGTCACCGCCGACGCGCTGGCGGTGCACGGCCATTTCGACGGCGTGTTCACCCAGGGCGGCTCGGACGGCACCGTGCAGGCGTTCATCGACGCCAAGCATCCGTTCGTCCCGGTGGCCGGCGAGGGCGAGAACGCGTTCCGCACCCAGATCGCCGAATACGCCAAGGACGGCCTGAAAGGCATGAGTTATGGCCAGTCGCCGGCGCTGGTGGCGATCTCCATCAAAGCCGCGATCTCGGCGCTGAAGGGCAACGTAATGCCGCAACTGATCTCGGTGCCGATCCCGGTGGCCGACTTCACCGACCTTAAGGCCGGCGACAACTACTTTCCGGAGCTGAAAGAGCAGTTCTTCTCCGATAACGCCTTTCCGCCCTGCGGCATAACGTTTACCGCGCCGCAGATCATGGCGCAGAGCCAGCAGAACCAGTGACGCTTGCGGGGGGCGGAACCTGATTTGTGTCCGGTGACGTCCCCCTCCTGGCGCTGTCCGGCGTCAGCAAGCGCTACGGCGGGGTGCGCGCGCTGGAGGGAGTGGACTTCTCCTGCCGGCAGAACTCGATCCACGCCGTGCTGGGCGAGAACGGCGCCGGCAAGTCGACGCTGATCAAGATCATCGCCGGCGTGGTGCAGCCCGACGAGGGCCACATCGCGCTGGACGGACACCCGATCGTCCTGCCCGATCCGCAGGCCGCCAACGCGCTCGGCATCGTCTGCATCTTTCAGGAACTGTCGCTGATGCCGGATCTGTCGGTCGCGGACAATATCGGCATCACCCGGCCACCCCGGCGGCTTCGGGCTGATCGACCGCCGCGCCCAGCGGCGGCAGGCCGAGGCGCTGCTGGCCCGCGTCGGCTGCGAGGACATCAACCCGCTGATGCTGGTGCGCAACCTGCCGCTGTCGCGCCGGCAGATGGTGGAAATCGCCAAGGCTTTGGGCCGCAAACCCAGACTGCTGATCCTCGACGAAGCGACCTCGGCGCTTGACCGCGGCCGACGTGGAAAAAGTCTACGCCGTCCTGCACGGGCTGCGCGATCAGGGTTTGGCGCTGCTGTACATCTCGCATCGCATGCACGAGATCGAGGCGCTGGCGGACACCTGCTCGGTGTTCCGCAACGGCCGCCACATCCAGACCTTCGCCAAGGGTGCGCGCAGCCACGACGACATCGTGCAGATGATGATCGGGCGCGACATCCACACCGTCTACCCGCCGAAACCCGCCCGCAACGCGCGTCCCGAGCCGGTGCTGGAAGTGCAGAACCTGTCGTGGGAGACCGCGGCTGCACGGCATTTCGTTCACCGCCGGCCGCGGCGAGATCGTGGGGCTCGGCGGGCTCGACGGGCAGGGCCAGCGCGACCTGCTGCTGGCGCTGTTCGGCGTGCTGCGCGGCGTCTCCGGCTCGGTGACGGTGGGCGGCAAGCCGCGCCATATCCACAGCCCGGCGCAGGCGAAATCGCCCGCCATCGGCATGGCGCTGATCCCCGAGGACCGCAAGACCGAGGGCCTGATGCTGCCGATGCCGGTCAGCGACAATATTTCGATCGCCGCCCTCGACAGCATGACGCACGGGCTGGTGATCGATCGCGGCCTGGAGGCGCGCCGGATCGGCGAAATGGTCGACAAGCTGAAGATCAAGGCGGGCGACCTGGGCAATCCGGTCGCCACGCTCTCGGGCGGCAACCAGCAGAAAGTGGTGATCGCAAAATGGCTGCTGACCGGGGCACGCAGTGGTGCTGCTGAACGACCCCACCCGCGGCATCGATGTCGGCACCAAGCAGGAAATCTACCAGCTGCTGCGCGACCTCGCGGCGGCGGACACCACCATCGTGTTCTACTCCACCGACTATGACGAACTGATCGGCTGCTGCGACCGCGTGCTGATCCTCTACGACGGCCGCATCGTGCGCACGCTGGAAGGCGGCGAGATCACCGAGGCGAACATCATCGCCAGCTCGCTCAATCTGGCGCGGGAGAGCGTGGCGTGAAGGACCTGCGGCTGCGCCTGGGGCAGAGCGCCGGGCTGTGGCTGGCCATCGGATTGTTCGTGATCCTCTACGGCTTTTACAACCTGCAGCACCCGAAAGGGTTCAGCGTCGACCTGTTCGTAGAGAACAGCAACGAGAGCATGGCACTGATTTTCGTGGCCATGGCGCAGACCCTGCCGGTGCTGACCGGCGGCCTCGATCTCGCGGTCGGCGCCACCATGACGCTGACCGACTGCCTCGGCTCCTGGCTCATCTCGGGCAGTCCCGGCGCGATCGTGCTGGGCATGCTGGCCTGCCTCGCCGCCGGCACGCTATGCGGGCTGCTGAACGGGTGCATCGTCGTGCTGGGCCGCATCCAGCCGATCATCGCCACCTTGGCAACGGCTGCCATCTATATCGGCATCAGCCTGATCCTGCGTCCCACGCCGGGCGGCCATGTCGACGACAACATCTCGTGGGTGTCCACCAACGCGCTGTCGGAGATGGACAGCACGTATCACTGGTTTCCGAACGGCGCGCCGGGCTGGTTTACGCACGGACCGGGCCTGTTGCCGGTGCCGATCCTCATTCTGATAGCCGTCGTGTTGCTGGTCTGGCTGCCGTTCCGCAACACCGTCACCGGACGCGGTTGCTACGCGGTGGGCTCGGCCGAGGGTGCCGCCTACATGTCAGGCCTGAAAGTGTGGCGCAGCAAGCTCGCGGCCTACACCCTGGGCGGTTTTTTTGCCGGCTGCGGCGGCCTCTATCTGGCGCTGCAGACCGGCACCGGCAACGCCAGCATCGCCCAGGCGGGCGCCTATACGCTGAACTCCATCGCCGCGGTGGTGATCGGCGGCACCTCGCTGTTCGGCGGCTCGGGCGGCGCGATCGGCTCCATCTTCGGCGCGCTGGTGCTGCGCGCGATCTCGTTCAGTTTCCGCGTATTCGATCCTAGCGGCCCGGTCGGCTTTCTGGCCAACCCTCTGCTGCAACCTATTTTTGAGGGCGTTATTTTGTTGCTGGCGGTTTCGCTCGGGGCCGCGCGGGTGTTCCGGGTGAAGAACCGGTTGAGCCTGTTCACGTGATGGGCTCGCTCCGACCGGCCCACGGTGATCGCGAGCCTGTTCATCGCCGTCATCCTCATCGCCGGCACCGCCTACACGATCGCCACCCAGGGCACCGCGTCGTTCATCGCACCGACCTACCTGCTGCAACAGCTGCGCATCGCCGGGTTTTTGGGGATCGTCGCGATCGGCATGATGATGGTCATCCTGCTCGGCCATATCGACCTGTCGGTGCCCTGGACGCTCGCGGCCAGCGCCATGCTGGCCACCGCCATCGGCGGGCGATGGGCGATCCCGGTCGGGCTCGGCGTCGGCCTGTCGGTCGGGCTGATCAATGGCTTGGGCGTGGCGTTTCTGCGTGTGCCGTCGATGATCTTCACCTTGGGCGTCAACGCGGTGCTGCGCGGATTGATGGTGATGCTGACCGGAGGTTTCGCGCCGCAATCCCTGGCAACGCCGCAGATGCATCTGGCTTGCCAACGGCACCCCGCTCGGGGTCGACAACTCGGTGATCGTCTGGGCGCTGCTGGCCGGCGGGCTGACGTTCATGCTCACCCGCACGCCGCTGGGCCGCTACATCTACGCCACCGGCAACCGCGAGGCCGCCACCTATCTCTCCGGCGTCAACACCCGCGCCGTGCTGGTCGCCAGTTTCGTCATCTGCAGCATGTGCGCGGCACTCGCCGGGCTGCTGGTCGCCGGCTACACGAGCAAGGCGTACCAGTCGATGGGCGACGCCTATCTGCTGCCCTCGATCGCCGCCGTCGTGGTCGGCGGCACCAACATTCTCGGCGGCCAGGGACGCCTGTCCGGCACCATCATCGGCACCATCCTGATCGTGCTGTTGCAGAGCGTGCTGTCGGTGATGCAGATGCCCGAGGCGGGGCGGCAGATCATCTACGGCGTGGTGATCATCGCCATGCTGCTGGCGTATGGACGCAGCGCCGCCGTTCGGACGTGAAGGCGTTTTGGAGCGCCGCACATCGCAAGCACGCGCCAAGATTTTTCTGCAACGCGGGCTGGTAAAACCGTACCTGGAGACCCCGGCGCGGGCCGAGGCGCTGCTCGCCGCCTGCCGTGACCAGGCTCTGGAACTGGCCGAGCCGCCGGCGGCCGATCGCGAGTTCCTGCTATCAGTACATGCCGCGCCGTATCTGAACTTCTTGGAAAACGCTCCGGCGCTGTGGAGTGCGTTGCCGGACCACGGCGACGAGCTGGTCGCCAACGTCCATCTCATGCCCGAAATGACGGCCAATGGAGCCCGGCTGCCGTCGTCCGTCGTGGGTCAGCTCGGCTGGTACACCGCCGATACGTCCTGTCCGATGACCGCCGGCACCTGGCCGGCGGCCGAGACCGCCGCCTGGTGCGCTCTGGCCGCCGCGGACGAGGCGGCAGGCGGCCGCTCCGCCTATGCGCTGTGCCGCCCGCCCGGCCACCATGCTTATGCCGCGCGGGCCGGCGGGCATTGCTACCTGAACAACGCCGCGCTGGCCGCCGAACGGCTGCGCGCACGGGGCGCGGCGCGGGTCGCGGTGCTGGATATCGACGCGCATCACGGCAACGGCACCCAAAACATTTTCTGGGACCGCGCGGACGTGGTGTTCGTCTCGATCCACGGCGATCCAACGGAATACTACCCTTTCTATGTCGGCTATGGCGACGAACGCGGCGGTGGGGCCGGTCTGGATTGCACGCAAAACCTGCCCTTGCCGCGCGGTGCCGGCGACGCCGCGTGGCTGGACGCCCTGCGACACGGCATCGAGTTTGTGGGGCGCTGCGCGGCGGATGCGCTGGTGGTCAGCCTCGGCTTCGACGCATCGGCCAGTGAACCGTTGCGGTTCCTGTCCGTCAGCGACGACGGTTTCGCACGCGCGGGCGCCATGGTGGGCGGGCTTCGCATTCCCACCGTGCTGGTGCAGGAAGGCGGCTACGACCTGGCGAGCCTCGGCCGACTCTTGCGGCGATTCCTCGACGGCTTTGCGGCGCGCGCTTAGGGCTCCTGCGGGCGCCAGTGCCACTCACGACACTTCGAACACGCTATGGATCGGTCCGTCGGCGCGGCGATGGCCGATCCCGGCCGCAACTATGCGATTGATCTCAAGGTATCTTGCCGCCGGCATCACCGCCGGTCACGGCACGCGGCAGTGGCCGGAGGAACCTGATGTGTAACGACTACGGCAACAATATCCCGTACAGCGCCTACCTGGAGGCTTTCAGCGAAACCCGCATCCCGGTGCGGTTCCCGATCGCAGCACCGAACCTGGAGCCGCGGGACGACATCTGGCCGACCGAGACCGCGCCGATCATTCGGCAGGTCGACGACGGCATCGAGTTCACCCAGCTGCGTTGGGGTTTTCCCCCGGCGAAGCCGAAGGGGGCGCCGATCATCAACTTCCGCTCCGAACGGCGGCGCTTCCCGAAGGGGCGCTGCTTGGTGCCGGCCTCACACTTCTTCGAATTTACCGGGGCAAAGACGCCGAAATCGAAATGGAAGTTCAGGAAAGCCGGCGAGGCGTGGTTCTGCCTTGCCGGTCTGTGGCGCCCCATGCCCGACGGCGCCGGCGATGCCTTCACGCTGCTGACGACCGAACCGGGACCGGATGTCGCCCCGATCCACAACCGGCAGGTGATCGTTCTGGAGCGGGCCGACTGGCTGCCTTGGCTCGCCCTCAGCCGACCAGAATCGGAACTGCTTCGCCCGCTCCCTTCCGGCAGCCTCGCCGTCGAGCAAGTGCGGTAGGCGCGGAGCCGGCGTCGGCGCGGCGCCATCATGGGTGAGAGGATGTTGGTGTCGCCGTGGAGATCACCGTGCCGTTCCCGTTCTCCCTCTGGCCGCCGGCATCTGGCTTCCGGCGCCGGACGGACCCTCACCCCGGCCCTCTCCCCCAGGCGGGGGAGGGAGAAGTTCTGCTCCCTCGCCCTCGATCCCCCGCACGCCTCCAGCGCTTCGACCTGCGGTACCGGGCAGGAGAAATTCCTTGACCTGCCAAACGGGCTATGTTAGCAAATCTAACGATGTTGATTTACCCGCCCCCGTTGCCGCCAAACCCCACCATCTCGGACCGCTTTGCCCAGATGATCGTGGGGATGAGCATCGCGGTGGGGGCGAAGATGCCTCGGGACCAGTCTCGGGCGCCGGTGCTGATCCTGCTCTGGTGGCGGCTGCAACGCCTCAAGGCCCGGTTCCTGGCCCTGGCGGCCCGGGCCCGGGCGGGTCCGCTGCCGCCGCCCCGCA
Source organism: uncultured Pseudomonadota bacterium (assembly GCA_963822705.1). Taxonomy (GTDB): domain Bacteria; phylum Pseudomonadota; class Alphaproteobacteria; order Acetobacterales; family Acetobacteraceae; genus CAVRQM01. The sequence goes on along the minus strand of CAWGIX010000008.1, from coordinate 291,615 downwards.
CGCGCCAGCCCGGAACCAGGCCCCGACCCCGGACCTGGGCCCGGACCTGGGCCCGGACCTGGGCCCGGCCCGGACCAGAACACCGCAAGCCGCAGCAGCGATTGCCGCACAAGCTGGGCTGGCTGGTGGCGATGCTGGGCTGGGAGGTGAACCTCAGCAACCTGCTGCAGAAACTTCTGGCCGATCCGGAGATGCAGGAGTTGCTCCGCAACGCCCCGCAGGCGGGGCGGCTGCTGCGGCCCCTGTGCCGGATGCTGGGAGTGCAACCCGACCCCAAGATCCTGCCCCCGCCGCCGCCCCGTCCGCCCCGGGTCAGGCCGGCTCCTCCCGACTTGGGGAAGATCGGGCCGGACCCCGCCGCACCGGTCCCAACCGAACCGGCCGAAAAGCCGATCCGAAAGCGTCCGCTCCGCACCGAGGCGCGCACGCGAAAACCGAAGTGGACCTACCCCGGCACGGAGTGGAGGAAGTGGGGCGGTTTCTGGTTTCCCGAGCCGATCCGAAAACCGGCCTGACTGGGCCGCCTGCCCACGCACGCCCATTCCGTTCCGATATCGTAACTATCCTGGTTCGCCCATGACCGGCGTGTGGCCCAGACGCGTGATCAGCTCCGCCACTGCCTCCGCCGCACGATCGACGAGTTCCGCATCCGTGCCTTTTGCCACAAGCGCCACACCGTTGCCGTTGGGGCGTTCGTACGGGTAGCTGCCTATGTCCACGGTCGGAAACCCCCGCTGCACCTGGGCCAGCCCGGCCGCGATCTGCCCCTCGAACAGCCCCGTTACGTGTACCGCCGAGGAAACCACCGGCCGGCCGCGCGGCAGGCGTGGGGCCAGGCTTTCGAACATCGCCTGCATGATGCGTGGCACGCCGGCCATGACGTGAACGTTGCCGATGGAAAACCCCGGCGCGGCCGAGACCGTGTTCTCGATCAGGGTGGCGCCGCGCGGCATGGTGGCCATGCGCTGGCGTGCCTCGTTGAACTCGCCGGGCTTGTAGCGCGCCGCCATCAGCGTCCACGCCTCCGGGTGCTTTTCCCACGGCACGCCGAACGCCTCCGCGATACATTCCGAGGTGATGTCGTCGTGCGTCGGCCCGATGCCGCCGGTGGTAAAAACCTGCTCGAACCGCGCCCGCACTTCGTTGACGGTCCGCACGATCACCTCCGGCACGTCCGGGATCACCCGCACCTCGCGTAGCGGCAGGCCGATCTCGCCCAGGCGCTGCGCCAGAAAATGGATGTTCGCGTCCCGGGTGCGGCCCGACAGCACCTCGTTGCCGATCACCACCAGGCACGCCACGGGATTCTCCTCGGACACCGCAAAATCCTCGTTCGTTACAGAAAATCGCGGAGCAGCGGCACCAGCGGCCGGTCCGCCGGCGGCATCGGGTAGTCGGCCAGTTTTTCCGGCCGCACCCAGGCCAATGCCTGTCCTTCGCACGCCTGCACCACGCCTTTCCAGCGCCGGCATAAGAACAGCGGCATCAGCAGGTGAAAACGCTCGTAGCCATGGCTGGCGAAAGCGAACGCGGCCAAACAGTTCTGGGCGATGTCGATACCGAGTTCCTCGCGCAACTCGCGGATCACCGCCAACTCCGGCGTCTCGCCCGCGTCGAGTTTTCCCCCCGGAAATTCCCATAGGCCCGCCATCCGCTTGCCTTCCGGCCGCCGCTGCAGCAGCACGCGCCCGTCAACGTCGATCAGCGCGCAGGCGGCGACCAGCAGCAGCGGCGGTCCGCCCGCCGCCACGGCAGGCGCCGCCTCGCCGGCCAGAGAGTCCCGGGTCGCCTCGAACCGAAACACCGGCACCTCGCCGCCGCGCGCGACAAAACAGTCCGCGGCGGTCCCCGGGAGCTGGGCAAAACCGATGCTGCGAAGCACCGCCATCGAGGCCGGGTTGTCGGTCGCCACGCAGGCCCGCAGCAGGTCCAGGTCCAGATTGGCCAATGCCCAGCGCACCAGCCGCCCGGCCGCCTCGGTGGCGACCCCGTGTCCCCAAAAACGCCGGCCGACCCAGTAGCCGAGCCGCCCCGCCCGCTGGGCCGCGTCGACATGCAGCGAGGCGCCGCCGATCAGCGTCTCCGTCTCGCCCTCGCGGCCGGTGATGGCGAGGTGGTAGACGCTGCCCTCCTGCAGCCCGGTCGCGGCCCGGCCGATGAACGCGTCGGCCTGCTTGCGGGCATAGGGGAACGGCACCGCGGCCAGGTTGCGGCACACCTCCCAGTCGTTGATCAGCCGATGCAGCGCCGGCGCGTCCTCCGGCCGGTAGGCGCGCAGCACGAGCCGCTCGGTCTTCAGCGCGGTGAACAGGGGCACGTCCATAGGACCAAGTGCCTCACCGGCCCGGTTCTGGGCAAGCTCGGTCTGCTGTCGCGGTTCGATCGATTGGCCGCAAGCAGCGTTGCTAGGGCTAGACCCCGCCTTGATCCCTGGACCGGAGTTTCGGCCAAGCATGCCACCCACGACACCCACGATTTCCCCGCCGCAGCCGCAGAACCTGAGCAGCTCGCTCAAGCGAAACATTGAAGCGCTGGCGGAGCGCCGCCGCCAGGAGGCAGCCGCCGCCACGCGCCAGGAAAAACTCGCCGACGCCATCACCGCCTTCACCGGCAGCATGCTGTTCGTCTACCTGCACCTGGCCGTCTACGGCGCGTGGATCCTGATGAACGTCGGCGCGGTGCCCGGCGTGGCGAAATTCGACCCGTCCTTCATCATTCTGGCCACCGAGGCGTCGGTCGAGGCGATCTTCCTGTCCACCTTCGTGCTGATCAGCCAGAACCGCACCGCCGCCGCCGCGGACAAGCGCGCCGATCTGGACCTGCACATCAATCTGCTGGCCGAACACGAGCTGACCAAGCTGGCCGAGGTAGTGGCGGACATTGCGGCTCACCTCGGCGTGCAGCCCAGCGCCGGGGCCGAGATGGAGGAAGTCAAAAAGGACGTGGCACCCGAAGCCGTGCTCGACGAGATCAGTGCGCACGAGCAGGCCGGCGAGCCCGCTTCCTAGACCTGCTCGACCCGCGCCGATCCTGGAATAATCTGCTCCATTCGGCACTGCCGCGGCGCTTTGTCGGGGCGAAAGCGCAGCAGGCTGGTGCCGTGGCGGAAGCGGTCGCCGGTGACGTGGTCGTATGCCACCTCCACCACGATTTCGGGGCGCACCGGCTGCCAGTCCCCGGTCCGCTCCGTGCTCCATCGGCTCGGGCCGCCCGGCGCCCGGCCGCTGAATCCGGGCGGTGCCACCAGGGCCTCCAGCCGCCGCGTCAGGGCGGGGCGATCAGCAGCCGGTATGTTGGAGGTAAAGCCCACGTGGTCGAGCCGATCCTCGGCGTCGTACAGGCCCAGCAATAGCGACCCGACGCTCGGGCCGTTCTGCAAGTAGCGGAACCCGCCCACCACGCAATCCGCGCTGCGGATACGCTTGATTTTCACCATCCCGTCGCGCCGACCAGAGCGATACGGCTGGTCAAGTCGCTTGGCCAAAACCCCGTCGCAGCCCGGCTCCGCACCGTCGAGCCAGCGCTCCGCCTCCGCAAATTCCCGGGTCGCCGGGGAGAGCGAGACGCGGCCGATCGGGAATGCCGCAAGAACTCCACCAGTACCGTCCGGCGCGCCGCCAGAGGTTGCGCCGTGAGATCAGCGCCGTCAGCGTCCACCAGCAGGTCGAACACCTTGAATTCGGCCGGATGCTCGCGGACCAAACGAAGCACGCGGCTCGGGGCGGGGTGGAGGCGCATCTGCGTCGCCTCGAACGACGGCGTGCCGTCCACCATGACCGTCAGCTCGCCATCCAGCACGAAGCGGCGCGACTTGGCCGCCGCAAGGGCCTCCGCCACGTCGGGAAAATAGCGGCCCAGCGGTTGGCCGGATTTCGAGCGCAACTCGACCGAGTCGTCGTCGCGGAACGCGAGGCAGCGGAATCCGTCCCATTTCGGCTCGTACCTGCCAGAGCTCGCCGCGGGGGATCGCGTCCGCGCTACGGGCCTCCATGGGCGGAAAATCTGACTGGAGCGGGAGCGCCACACATCGCGAACGATGGGTGCGGGCCGAGGTTGCGGCGCGCCCGCCCTGCCGTCACTCCAGAGTTGTCAGGCCGCGGCGGCCAGACGCCCAAACGTGATCCGGGTATTGTCCGAAAGGGTCAGCTCCAAGGACGCTGCCACGCGAACGGCGCCGGGTGCGGCCTGCCCAGACCCGGGCGTCCCGAGGAGCGTCCGCTCGACCCCATCGAATGTCCGGGCGATCCCGCCGCCCGGCATGGTAACCTCTGCAGATGACCTTTTCGGTTGCATCGTTCTAATCAAGACGTGCTCCTGCGCAACGGTCCCACTCTGCCAACGAGAAAGGGAGGGATCGGGATTTCGGCGCCACAAAAGTGTAAAAAAACTTAAAACACGCTAATCCAGCGGAAATAAAGCGGGCGAAAAGCCCGGTTACAGCGGGTTGACGAGGCCTTCCGCAAGGGCCATCTGAGCATTCAGGACCTATGTAGTCCGGAATTGGCGGTGAACGGGCCATGGTGAGGCTGTCGAAATTGACCGACTACGCTGTGGTGGTGCTGCTGCGCATAGCGGCCGGGGAGACGCTGCAGACGGCGTCCGGCCTGGCGGCGAGGACCGGCATCCCCGAGCCGACGGTCGCCAAAGTGCTCAAAATGCTCGCCTCCGCGGGCCTGGCATCCTCGTCCCGCGGTGCGCGCGGCGGCTACTGGCTGGCGCGCCCCGTTGCGGAAATTTCCGTGGCCGATGTCATCACGGCTATCGACGGGCCGATTGCGCTCACGGCGTGCGTGGACGGTGCGTTCACAGGCTGCGAGGTCAGCAGCATCTGTGCGGTGCACGGCCGCTGGGCCGTTGTGAACGAGGCGATTCGAGCCGCGTTGGGTTCGATCATGCTGTCGGAGTTGGCGGCCTCCCCGAAGCCGGTCATTTCCTCATTTGCGATCACGGCTGCCCACCCCGCTGCGCACGCTGTCGATTAGGAGCCGAAACAACATGCCTGCCGTTGCCGAAACCCTCGACACCGTCCAGTCGGTCACTCAGGCCGGCTACAAGTGGGGGTTTTCCTCCGACATCGATATGGATGTGGCCCCGCAAGGACTTGAACGAGGATATAATCCGCCTGATTTCATCCCGCAAACAGGAGCCGGACTGGCTGCTTGAGTGGCGGCTGAAAGCCTTTGCCGCCTGGCGGACAATGGAGGAGCCGCATTGGGCCAAGCCGACGCATGACCCGATCGACTACCAGGCACTGCACTATTACGCGGCCCCCAAGGCAAGGCCGGACCAAAAAGCATGGACGAGGTCGATCCGGCAGTGCTGGCGATGTACGAAAAGCTCGGCATTCCGTTGGCGTGAGCGGGCCGTGCTTGCGGGCGTCGAGGGTGCCGACGATGCGCCGCCCGTCGCCATGGATGCCGTCTTGGACAGCGTCTCGGTCGCCACCACGTTCACGCCACCTTGGCCAAAGCCGGCATGATCTTCTGCCCCTATCAGCGAAGCGGTGCGCGAGCATCCGGAGCTGGTGCAGCGCTATCTCGGCATCGTCGTGCCGCCCACCGACAATTTCTTCGCGACGCTCAACTCCGCGGTATTCACCGACGGCAGTTTCGTGTTCGTCCCGACGGGCGTGCGCTGCCCGATGGAGCTGTCCACCTATTTCCGCATCAATGCCGCGAACACCGGCCAGTTCGAGCGCACGCTGATCATCGCCGAGGAAGGGCGCTACGTCAGCTATCTGGAAGGCTGCACGGCGCCGATGCGCGATGAAAACCAGCTGCACGCGGCCGTCGTGGAACTGGTCGGCACTGGACAATGCGCAGCATCAAATACTCGCACGGTGCAGAACTGGTATCCGGGCGACAAAGAAGGGCAAGGGCGGCATCTACAATTTCGTCACCAAGCGCGGCGCCTGCCGAGGCGCGAACTCGCAAGATTTCCTGGACGCAGGTGGAGACCGGCTCGGCGATCACCTGGAAATATCCAAGCTGCATTCTGCAGGGCGACGACTGCGTCGGCGAGTTCTACTCGGTGGCGCTGACCAACAATTATCAGCAGGCCGACACCGGCACGAAGATGATCCATATCGGGAAAAACACCCGCAGCACTATTGTCTGCAAGGGCATTTCCGCGGGTCACGGGCAGAACACCTATCGCGGCCTGGTGAAGATCATGCCAAGAGCGCCACGAACGCGCGCAATTATCACGCAATGCGATTCGCTTGCTCATCGGCGACAAGTGCGGCGCGCATACGGTGCCGTACATCGAAGTCGAAGAACCGCCGGCGCAAGTGGAGCACGAAGCCACCACCAGCAAGATCGGCGAAGACCAGCTGTTCTATTGCAAGCAGCGCGGGCATCTCAGCAGAAGACGCGGTGAGCATGATCGTCAACGGCTTCTGCAAGGAAGTGTTGAAGGAGCTGCCGATGGAGTTTGCGGTCGAGGCGCAGAAGCTGCTGGCGGTGAGTCTGGAAGGCGGTCGGATGGGCTGAAGCCATGCTGGAGATTCGCGCACTGTACGCGCCAGCGTCGATGGCAAGCCGATCCTGACGGGCGTGGACTTGGTGCTCGCCCGATGGTGAAGTGCATGCGGTTATGGGCCCGAACGGCTCAGGCAAAAGCACGCTGGCCAACGTGCTGGCCGGCCGCGAGGGCTATGAGGTTACCGGAGGCTCGGTCACCCTCGATGGAGAAAACCTGCTCGCCATGGCGCCGGAGCAGCGGGCCGCCGCGGGGCTGTTTCTAGCGTTCCAGTATCCGGTCGAACTTCCCGGCGTCGGCAACGCCAATTTTCTGCGCACCGCCCTGAATGCGACTGCGCCGCGCGCGCGGCGAACCGGAGCTGGATTCCATGCAGTTCCTGAAACTGGCGCGCGCGGAAACCAAACGGTTGGCGATGCCGGATCGACATGTTGAAACGCAACGTCAACGTGGGATTTTCCGGCGGCGAGAAGAAGCGCAACGAGATCCTGCAGATGGCGGTGCTGCGGCCCCGACTTGCGAATTCTCGACGAGACCGATAGCGGCCTGGACATCGATGCCCTGCGCATCGTGGCCGAAGGGGTGAATGCGCAACGGAGCGATAGATTTTCCGCGCTGGTGATCACTCATTATCAGCGGCTGTTGGACTACATCGTGCCGGATGGGTGCACGTCCTGTCGTCAGGGCGCATCGTGCGCGTCCGGCGGCCCCGAAGTGGCGCACGAATTGGAAGCGAGCGGTTACGCGGCGCTGGCAAGCGAGGCCGCGTGAACGCCGCCACCCCAGCGCCCTTGCAGGCCGCAACTCAGCATTTCCTGATCCGTTTCGAGGGTCTCTCCCGGCGGATGACGCTGCCCATAGCCCGCGAGGACGCCGCGGCGGCGTTCCGCAAGTTTGGCCTACCCTCCCCGCGCGAAGAGGCATGGCACTATACCCAATTGCGTCCCCTCGCCGGCATCGCCTTCGCCGAACCGCTGATGCCGGTGGGCACGCCGGCCAATCTGACTGAGAACTGCCGGCGCTGCAGGCGCCTCGCCTGGTATTCGTCGATGGACGGTTTGACGCGACGTTGTCCGTGCTGCCGAAATCGGCCTCGGTCCGCATCGGCTCCCCGGCTTTTGGCCGGCTCGCAAGACCTGCCAGCGAACGGCTTGTGGCGCTCAACGCCATGCTCGCCGAGGACGGTGCGTCGATCGAGGTATCGGCCGATACCGATGGCGGCACCATCGTGTTGGCGAGCCTGGGCAGCGATGCGCATGGGCGTGCGGTGTCGTTTCACCCGCGTCACGCTATCCGGTTGGAACCGGGCGCACGGCTGACGCTGATTGAAGTGGCCTCGGGCGAGGGCACCTATCTGAACAACCCGGTGCTGGAGGCAACGGTCGGTGCCGGGGCGACGCTCACGCATCTGCGGCTTCAGGATGAAGCGTCCGGTGCGTTTCACCTTTCCACTCTCTACGCCGACGTCGCGGCCGGCGGCACCTACGACTCCTTTGCGCTGATACTGGGTGGGCGGCTGGCACGGATGGAAGTGCATGTGCGGCTGCGCGGCGCCGGTGCATCTGCGCACCTGAACGCGGCGCAGCTGCTGCGCGGCAACCAGCATGCCGATTTCACCACCGTCGTGTCGCACGACGCGCCATCCTGCGCGTCGCGGCAGACCGTCAAGAGCGTGCTGTCGGGCCGGGCGCATGGCGTGTTCCAGGGCAAGATCGAGGTCGCCGAGTCGCCCAGAAAACCGACGGCTACCAGATGAACCAGGCGCTGCTGCTCAGTCCCGATGCAGAGATGAACAGCAAGCCGCAGCTGGAAATCTATGCCGACGATGTGAAATGCAGCCACGGCGCCACGGTCGGCGCACTCGACGCGGACCAGCTTTTCTATCTGCGCAGCCGCGGCATCCCCGAGGCGGAGGCCCGGCCGATTTTGGTGCGGGCATTCCTTGCCGAAGCGCTGGACCCGATCGGTCACGAAACCGGCCGCGCGCTGCTGGAGCAGGCGGTGGAAAAATGGTGGGAGCGGCAGGCATGAACACCATGTCGCGCATCGCGACCCCGTTCGACGTGAACGCGGTCCGCGACGAGTTCCCGATCCTGACGCAGACCGTGCGGGGCAAGCGGCTGGTCTTTTTGGACAGCGCTGCGTCGGCCCAGAAGCCGCGGCCGGTGATGGCGGCGATGGTCGATGCGATGCAGACGCAGTATGCGAACGTGCATCGCGGCCTGTACTGGATGAGCGAGCGCACCACGGAAGCCTATGAGGGCGTGCGCGAGTTGGTGGCTCGGCTGATCAACGCGCCGGACCCGCGGGAAATCGTCTACACCCGCAACAGCACGGAAGCGATCAATCTGGTCGCCCACAGTTTTGGGCGCGGCATGATGCAACCCGGCGATGCGGTGGTGATTAGCGCCATGGAGCATCACTCGAACCTGGTGCCATGGCAGATGCTGCGCGACGCGCACGGCGTGGAACTCCGTATCGCTCCGATCACTGACGCCGGCGAGCTGGATATGGCCGGACTGGAGGCGCTGCTGGCCGACAGACGCGCCCGGCTGGTCGCGGTCACGCATATGAGCAACGTGCTCGGCACCTACACGCCGGCCGCGCGCATCGCCGCGCTGGCGCATGAATATGGCGCCCGCGTGTTGTTCGACGGCAGCCAGGCAGTGGTCCACCGGCGCGTTGACGTGCAGGCGATCGACGCGGATTTCTACGTTTTCACCGGCCATAAGCTGTACGGCCCGACCGGCATCGGCGTGCTGTGGGCCCGGCGCGAGTTGCTGGAAGACATGCCGCCGTTCATGGGCGGCGGCGACATGATCGGCACCGCGAGCTTCGAACGCTGCACCTGGGCGGAAGTGCCGCACAAATTCGAGGCCGGCACGCCCGCCATTCTGGAGGCGATCGGCCTCGGGGCCGCCATCGGTTTTGTCGAGCGCATCGGCTACGACGCGATCGCTGCGCACGAAGCCGAACTCACCGACCACGCGCTGGCCCGCCTCGCGGCCATTCCTGGACTGAACGTGATCGGACAGGCGCAGGACCGCGGCGGCGTGCTCAGCTTTACCATGGACGGCGCGCATGCCCACGACGTGGCCACGCTGCTGGACCGGCAGGGCATTGCGGTGCGGGCCGGCCACCACTGCGCGGAGCCGCTGATGCACAGGCTGGGGCTGGACAGCACCGCGCGGGCCAGTTTCGGCGTCTACACGACAGTGGCGGAAGTCGATGCGCTGGCCGACACGCTCGACCGCATCCGGACGTTTTTTGCGTGATGTTCGACGATCTGCGCGACCTGTATCAGGAAACCATTCTGGATCGCGGGCGTCGCCCGCGCCACGGGCATCGGCTGGCCGCGTTCGACGCCTCCGCCAAGGGCGACAACCCGATGTGCGGCGACCGCTGCGAGGTTTTTGTGCGCCGGGACGACGAGGGCAAAGTCGCGGAACTGGGTTTCGAGGCCCGCGGCTGCGCCATCAGCGTGGCTTCCGCCGACCTGATGGCCGAAGCGGTGACCGGGCTTGAACCGGATGCCGTGCGCCGACTAGCGGAAAAATTTCGCGAGCTGGCGCGCACCGGCCACACGGACGATTCGGCCCTGGACACCTTGCGTCCGCTCGCGGGCGTTCACGAGTATCCTTCGCGGGTAAAGTGCGCGACATTGCCTTGGCACGCGCTGTTGGCCGCGCTGGACGGCGAGAGGGAGGCGAGCAGTGAATGAGATCGCCGTGCCGGCAACACCGGCGCATGCGAGCTGGACGCCTGACGGCGAGGTTCGCACTGACCTGGTACCGGATCGGCTGGAAGATGCCGTGATCACCGCGTGTGCCACCGTCTACGACCCGGAAATCCCGGTCAACATCTACGAGTTGGGCCTGATCTACGCCATTGAGGTGGACGACGAGAACCGGGTGAAAGTGGAAATGTCGCTCACCGCCCCCGGCTGCCCGAGCGCGCAGGAATTGCCCGAGCAGGTGCGCAATGCCGTCATGGCAGTCGACGGCGTGACCGCCTGCGACGTGGAGGTCGTGTGGGACCCGCCCTGGGATCCCAGCCGAATGAGCGAGGATGCGCGCCTCGCCTTGAACATGTTCTGACCCGTCCCGAGATCGCGAAAATGTCCGCAAGCACCACTGCCGCCCGCCCCCGGCGCCCGCTGCCGCCGCTGATGTCGCTCACCGAGGCCGCGGCCGAACGACTGCGCTTGCTCTACGCGGGGGGACAGCAGGGCCAGTTGCTGCGCATCGGTGTCGGCACCAAAGGCTGCTCCGGCCTGTCTTACGCCATGAGCTGGGTCTCCGAGCCGGGGCCCGGCGACGAGGTGGTCAGCGACAAGGGTGTGACCGTTCTGGTCGACCGCAAAGCGAGCTTGTTCCTGTTCGGCACGGTGATGGACTATGAGGTGAAAGCGCTCTCCGCCGGGTTCAGCTTCTCCAATCCCAACGAGAAGGGCCGCTGCGGCTGCGGCGAGAGTTTTCACGTCTGACGCTTCCCGGCGGGGACTCGGAATAATCGTTGAAAGGGTAAGGGCGCGGCCCAGTTTGCGGCGCCGCGCCACCTGCCGCTAGCATTGGGGCCCATGCCCCACGAGTCGACCCGCAAGCGCATACTGGTCACCGGCGGCGCCGGATTTTTGGGCTCGCATCTCTGCGACCGCCTCATCGCGGCGGACTGCGACGTGCTGTCGGTGGACAACTATTTTACGGGACGCAAGGAGAACATCGCCCACCTGCTCGGGAACCCGAAATTCGAGGCAATGCGCCACGACATCAACTTCCCCCTGTTTGTGGAAGTCGATCAGATTTTCAACCTCGCCTGTCCGGCCTCGCCTGTGCATTATCAGTTCGATCCTGTACAGACCACCAAGACCAGCATACTCGGTGCCATCCATGTGCTGGGACTTGCGAAGCGCCTGAAGATTCCGGTGCTTCAAGCGTCCACGTCAGAAGTCTACGGTGATCCCACGGTGCATCCACAGGCAGAAGAGTACCGCGGCAACACCAGCCCCATCGGACCGCGCGCCTGTTACGACGAGGGCAAGCGCTGCGCGGAGACGCTTTTCTTCGACTATCACCGCCAGCACCGGGTACGCATCAAGGTGGCGCGCATCTTCAATACCTACGGCCCCCGCATGCACCCGAACGACGGTCGCGTGGTGTCCAACTTCATTGTCCAGGCACTGCGTGGAGAAGACATTACGCTCTATGGCAACGGACTGCAGACCCGCGCCTTCTGCTACGTCAATGACCTGATCGACGGCCTCATGCGGCTGATGGCAAGCCCGCCGGACGTGACCGGCCCCATCAACCTGGGCAACCCGCACGAAATCCCGGTGCGCGCACTGGCCGAGCGCATCCTCTCGCTTACCGGCTCGCGGTCGAGACTGGTGCATTGCAAGCTGCCGGAGGATGACCCGATGCAACGCTGTCCCGATATCGCGAAGGCGCGGGCCCTGCTGTCCTGGCAACCCCGCGTCCCCTTGGACGAGGGCCTGACACACACGATCGCCTACTTCGAGGCCCTGCTCCGGCGTAATTGTCCGGTCGGAACGCCGTTGCCCGCGGCAGCCGACTGAATTACTCGACCAGGCGCGACAGCGCGGGCCGGTCCCGCACCACCAAATGCCGGCCCTCGCGTTCCACCGCGCCGATCTTGCGCCAGGCGCTGATCTGCTTGTTGACGCTCTCGCGCGTGCTGGCCACCAGCCTCGCAAGTTCAGTGTCCGACAGTTTGACTTCAATCCGCACGCCGCCCGGAACCGGCTTCCCGGACTCGTCGGCCAGTTTGCAGATCAGGCGCGCCAGGCGCACCGGCAACTCGAACAGCGCAATGTCCTCGATCGCCGTGGTGGTGCGGCGGATGCGGTCGCACAGCACGCCCAGCAGCCGCTCCACCATGCCCTCATGATGCAGCAGCAGCGGCAGGAAGGTGCGCCGCTCGACCACCATCAGCGTGGTGTCCTCGATCGCGACCGCATGGGCGGTGCGGGGTTTGCCGTCCAGCAACGCGACTTCGCCGAAAATTTCACCCGGGCCGATCACGCGATGGGTTAACTCCTTCCCCTCGGACGAGGTGCTGCCCACCCGCACGCGGCCCGCCAGCACCGCCATCATGCTGTGGCCTTCGTCGCCCCGGTTGAAGATGACGGTATTGCGCGGCACCCGGCGGTCGGTCGAGTGCGCCACCACAGCGTCCAGCTCTTCAGCCCGCATCGGCTGAAAAAATGGACTGCTGGCCAGCGCGTCGCGCTTCATGGCCGGCGTAATTCGTGGCGACGCCATTGTGACTCCTGCCCGGGGCCGAATTGAATCAGCATCCCATGCTGGCGTGACAAGGCCGGCCGTAGCAAGGTGCGGCCCAACCCCCGGGCTCTTCGATCCAGGGGTCGGCCACATTCACAGCACAAGGCCCGCCATGTCCGACGCGCCCGCCCCCGCGCCCACCATGCCGCTGTTCTTCCGGCGCGTGGTCGGCGTTAACCCCACCACTCATCCGGAACTGAAACTTAATCGCAATGCCGGCTTCGCCTTCGCCGCCGGTGCGCAATCGGTGCCGCTGGGCTTGAGCGAACTGGAGACCGCCGCCCAGCACTATCCGATACTGTTCACCAGTGGGCCGGAGCCGGTGCCGGTCGCGCTGCTCGGGCTTCGCGAGGGCAGCAATCTTTTTGTGGCTCCCGGCGGCAGCTGGCTGACGGATAGTTATGTGCCGGCCTATGTGCGTGCGTTCCCGTTCATCTTCGTCGAGGACCCGATTTCCAAGACGCTGTATGTGGGCATGGAGCCCGACGCGGCGGCGCTGACCGGTAGCGAGGGCGTGCGGCTGTTCGAGGATGGCAGGCCCACGCAGGCGCTGAACGACGCCATTGCATTCTGCACGGCGTATCGCGAAGCCATCGTGGCCGCGGCAACGTTTGCCCGCGCCCTCGATGCCGCAGGACTGCTGGAAGACGAGGAGGCCACGGTAAACTTCACCGGAGGCGGATCAGCGCGCATACGCGGCTTCAAGCTGGTCAAGCCGGAGAGGTTCGCCGAACTGGACGACGCGAAGTTTCTGGATTGGCGCCGCATGGGTTGGGTTTCGGCAGTCTACGCGCATCTGTATTCGGCCGGACGTTGGGGGCGACTGATCGAACTTGCCGCGCCCCGGCAATAACTGTTCGAGAGCCGCGCTCGGGCCGCTACGGGTCCCGCGCTGGCCGCGCGGGAATAACCAGATGCCGGTGCTGAGGCGTCTCTTCGTGGATGGAGATCCGCAGCGCCGGCGACAGCCTGCACCCGGTCTCCTGCTCGATGGTTCCCTTGGGGTCGGCCAGCAACCGCTGACGGAATGCTTCGTCCAGCCAGGCCTGCGTCGCGATCGTCGCCTCCATGTCCGCCAAATCCCAGTCGTTCAGCGACAAATCCTGGAACAAAGCGCCTCTCCTCGAACGTCTTGCGATACGGGGGCCGACCGCTATTGGATGCGCCGAGTTTTTGTCGGCATTGAGGCGAGCGGCTCCTTGAGTTGACGTATGGGACGGCACTGGCGAGGTTGCCGCCCTCACATTTGCGGGAGCAAATATGACAGTTCCACTGCGCATGACCCGCATTGCGGTACGAGGCGCGGGCAGTCCCGAGGTGCTGGGCGTGGAGCAGGCCGAGGTACCGCAACCCGGCGCAGGCGAGGTGTTGGTCCGGGTGCAGGCAGCGGGGGTGAACCGTCCGGACATAGCGCAACGAGAGGGAACCTATCCGCCACCGCCCGGTGCCAGCCCGATCCTTGGATTGGAAGTGGCGGGGGAGGTGGTGGCGCAGGGTGAGGGCGTGTCCTGGCCTGCCGCGGGCGAGCGTGTGTGCGCGCTGGTCAATGGCGGCGGCTACGCCGAATATGCCGTGGCTCCGTGCGGCCAGTGCCTGCCGTGGCCGTCGGGCTACGATGCGGTGCGGGCGGGCGCTTTGCCGGAAACTTATTTCACCGTCTGGGCCAACGTGTTCATGATGGGACGGCTGCGTGCCGGCGAGCGAATGCTGGTGCACGGCGGCACCTCCGGCATCGGCCTTACGGCGATCCAGCTGGCCCGCGGGTTCGGTGCGATTCCATACGCCACGGCGGGCTCGCCGGAAAAAGTGGCCGCCTGCGAGAAGTATGGGGCCGAGGCCGGGATCGACTACCGGCGCCAGGATTTTGCCGAGGAGGTGAAGCGGCTGACGCACGGGCAGGGCGTGGACCTCGTGCTCGACATGGTAGGGGCGCCGTACACAGTTCGCAACATCGCCTGCCTCGCGCGCGGCGGACGACTGGTGCAGATCGCGTTCTTGCAGGGCTCCAAGGTGGAGCAATTCAACCTGATGCCGATCATGCTGCGCCGGCTTGTCGTCACCGGATCGACCATGCGGCCGCGAACGGCGGAGGAAAAAGCCGAGATTGCGGCAGAGCTTCGCACAAAAGTTTGGCCGCTGCTGGATGCGGGGCGGTGCGGGCCGGTGATCCATGCGGTATTCCCATTGGCCGAGGCGGCGCGCGCGCACGCGCTGATGGAAAGCAGTGCCCATATCGGCAAGATCGTGCTGAAAGTCGCGGATTGATTCTTCGCGCCCTCGAGCGGGGCGTCGGCGGGACGCCGCTGGTGCTGCTGCACGGCCTGTTCGGCCGCGCCGCCAATTTCTCCGGCGTGCAGCAGCGTCTGGCGGAACGGGGGCGCGTGATCGCGCTCGACCTGCGCAACCACGGCGCCAGCCCGCACGACGCGCGGATGGACTATGACTCCATGGCTGACGATGTGGCGGCGACGCTGCGCGCGATGGATGCCGCTCCGTGTGCGTTGGTGGGCCATTCGCTGGGCGGCAAGGTGGCGATGCGGCTTGCGTTGACCGAGCCGAGCGCCGTGAGCCGGCTGCTGGTGGCCGATATCGCACCGATACGCTACAAGCCGCATTATCGTGGCTACGCGGCGGCAATGCTGGCCTTGCCGCTGGTGCCCGGCATGACCCGTGCCGCGGCCGATGCGGCACTGGCACCGGCGGTGACGGATCGGGCGGTGCGCGCGTTCCTGCTGCAGAATTTCCGGCCTGGTCCCGATCCGGGCTGGAGCTGCGGCCTGCGCGAAATCGCCGATGCGCTGCCTGTGATCGAGGATTTTCCGGCCGGCGGTACCGCCTTATGCCGGTCCGACCCTGGTGCTGTCCGGCGCGCGGTCCGACTATGTGCGCCCGGAGCATCGCCTGACGTTCTACGCGCTGTTTCCTCGGGCGCGGTTCGCCTCGCTGCGCAACGCCGGGCATTGGCTGCACGTCGACGATCCGGAGGGTTTCGTGACGACTGTCAATGCGTTTGCCCGCCAGGACTGATGGTGCCGAACGTGCGGCGCAGGCTGACACGGGCGGCAGGACGCCGCCAAGGATCGGTCCCGTATTTGTGTATGCCGTCAGGGTGTGCGACTGACTATATTGATTTTGCTTGCATGTGAGGCGCGCCGTGACTCGCGTCTACCGCTTCATCCTCCACGATGACGACGAGGATCGGGCCGGGGCCAACCGGCAGACGGCGAGCCTGGCCGCCCTGGCGCTGGTGCTGTTTCTGGTGGTTCTGGGCCTGTTCCTGGTGCGCACCCTGGCGGCCGAGTGCGCGGTGGAGGACTGCCTGCTGGCCGGACGGCGCAACTGCGATGCTGTGCTCGCCACCCATCCGTCGCCGCTGCCCTGGTAAGTTCGGCGAGAGCGCCAGTTCGTGTCGATATCGAAACGATATGGACGTGCGGAGGCAGGCTCAGGAAGGGGTGGGTTTTCGGATCGGCTCCAGCATCCAGATGCCGCGCCACTTGCGCCACTCCGTGCCGGGCTCGGTCCACTTCGGCTTGCGCTTATACGGCTCGGTACGGACCGGACGCTTGCGCATCGGCTTTTCGGCCGGTTCGGTTGGGGCCGGTTCGGTTTGCGCCGGGGCGGTTCGGCGGGTCCGCTTCGGCGGCGGCGGCAGGAGCGCCGGGTCGGGGGTTAGCGCCAGCATCCGGAAGAACGGCCGGAGTATCCGCCCCGCCTGCGGCGCCTTGCGGAGCAACTCCTGCATCTCGGGATCGGCCAGCAGCTGCTCCAGGTCCCGCTGATACGGCGCCACCCGCCACGCCCCCAGCTTCAGCAGCCAGCCGAACGGCTCGGGAAACGGGTGCTGTCGCTTTCGGGCTTTCCTTTCCCGGACCCGAGGCGGCCGCGGCGGCGGCAGCGGACCCGCCTGGGCGCGGGCGAGCAGGGCGATGAACCTGAGCCGGAGGTTCTGCAGCCGGGTCCCAACCAGGAACAGCAGCTGCGACGGTGATGAAGTTTATCCCCGGACATCCGGTCCACGTCGTAGCGCATCCCGAGCGCCCGCCCCACTTCGTGGGTGAACCGGGTAAAGCGGTCGGAGAGGCTGGCGTTGGGTGGGAGGGGTGGGGGGGCGAACACGACAGTTATACTAACACTGACCGCCGGCCGAGTCCAGGCGATTTTTCGGCATGGCTGTAGGTCGTTCATGACAGCCTCCGTCGGACGGCTCGCGGGTTGCGGCGTCGACGTGGACTCAATGACTCAGCCTCCGTGTATCACTGATCCGGCAGCCGACAGGACAGAGATGGCTATCATGGTCGAACGCGCCAGCTCGTCCAGCGATGTCGGCGAGCTTAACTCGTGGAAATGGCTCCGGATGATCGCCTGAAGAGCCATGATTTACGATGCACGCGCTTCGTCGGTCGAATGAGGCCGCGACGAGTCGAGTGACAGTGCCAGATGCCAGCGGCATCCCCTGGGTGATCGACGGTCGAGCCCCGCGAACGAAGAGCTCCCACACCAGGTTAGGGAGTACTGCGAGGCCCCTATCGCCAAGCGGAAGCTCGTCCCGCACGGCCTGGCTGGTTCTCGACAGGAGATGAACACCCTCACGGGGGTTCACTTTCGTATCCCGCGCGGGTCTCTTGATGAGCCGAACGCCAGGCGCATGAAGACCAGCATGTGGGAGATTTACAGACTTTAACGCAGCCCTGTGTGGCCTCCCACCGCCTCGGCTGTCACGGGCGAAGAATACAGACCCCTTGTGACTCGTGCGACAGTAGAGCCGCCCAGGTCTCGCTCCTAAAAATATGCGGATAATTGGGCCAGACCGTGAAGCACAACGCGGCAAAGTTTCTGCAACAGTTGGGCCATCAAAGAAAGCAACAGCTGACGCAGGCAACGCTTGCGGGCCTGGCGCGGCCTCAGTATCGCTGCGGGTACGCGCCGTGGAAGGCGGACGCGGCCGGGTGGAAAGCCTGCCGTTCGATACTGGCCGCGCTCGGGCTGGAAGCTGCGCGGCAGAACCTCTGGTCGCCCTGGGCTTGTAGGGCTGCTCTGGCGGCTGCACGCCTCCGGCGTGGGGAAAGCCGCCGCAACGATTCAGCGCGCGCGTTGGCGTCAGCTGCAATACGCTCGCCGCGCTGGAGGTCGGGCCGGCCGCGCTTCGGTGGCGACACTTGAGAGTCCGGATGGTCGGCGCGCTCAACTGAGCCGTTGATTGAGAATTCATACGGCCCTAATTTGTTCGCCGCAAGCGCTGTTCTCAGGAAGAGTGCAGGACGGTGGGTGGCCTTGGTCGGCGGACGGGGGCCGCTCAGTGTTGCGAAGACAATGCGGCTTCACGGCCGCACATCAGGTACGGCCACGGCGCTTTCCTACATCGCCAGGCACGCGGCAACTGCTTAGAGATTTCCTGCTTCAAGGTAGCGAACATCATAAGTATCGCGGTTCGCGAATGGATCGAGTAACTCGATGGCCCGTGCAATGAAGACGTCCGGCACCGGATTGCTGCACAACCTTCTGCAACGCAGGCGTCGCCGAGAGCACCTGATAGCTGGTGGCCGAACTCACGCGAGCGAAGACGCCTAGTCGCAATTCCCTTGGTGCAGTTATGCGGAAAGGCTACGACGACTTCAGCTCCAGCCGCATGGCAGTAGAGGTAATATACCGGCATCTCGAACCGCAGTTGCAGTTCCTTGGCTTCCAACGCCCTGCGCAGATGCTGTCCGGCCAGAACAGAGGATTCGACCCGGACAGAAACACACCCAATGGGCGGCGAGCGGTCAATCGTCTTCCTGCCGCCGTCCGTCCAGTCTGTTCGTCCCTGCCTACCGCGAATTCGCGCACATGCTGCCTTCCACTCCTGACTGAGGCCGACGCGGCAGCCTTCCGCGCTTAGCTACCAGCGCGAAAGCGGCCCCGGTACAGGACGACAGCAGCACAACACGCGAGCGGCAGAAGCAGGGAGCTCCTGGGCTCCGATCTTTGCGGAACCCGCTAAGCCGCTCTGAAGTTCATCCACTCTTTCCGGCAATGTCCCGGAAGTCTTGATTTTCTCGGGAGTCGGCGCCGTTCAAGCGCGTTCAATCGGCCCGAGAAATCGTGGACGAGTTAGCCACTCAGGCAGAAAGCATTCTCCGACAACGGCGGTTTCAATAAGCGGGCACCGGCGACCGAAGGGAACTCAGCGGACCATCCTCAGTGACCCTCCGTTGCGCAGCAGGAGCCGCCGGGCAGAAACATCATTCCGAAGCCATATCTCCGGAGCCACCGAACTCTGTTGGAAAGTCCTTGAATTTCGGCAAGCCGTCATGCATCGGCAATACCGTTTCCGCGTAATTCACGTGTACGCCGGGCTGGAACGCGAGACCGGGTATCGTGGCGGAGAACACGTCGATGAGGCCGAGCGTCGGATGGTTCGTCATCAGGTGCCCGCCGCACTTGGTGCAATACTGACGCTGGCTGATCGGGGTCTTTTGATAGGTCGCGACATGCTCGGCACCGGCAGTGACTCGGACCGCGTCCGGCTTCCAGAGCGTGAACGCATTCACCGGCCCGCCGGACCAGGAGCGGCAGGAGCGGCAATGGCAGTATCCCATGCCCTCGGGCGCTCCGGTGGCCTCCAGTTTCACCGTGCCGCAGAAACACTCGCCTTGATACGAATCGGCCATGACCACTTTTCCCATTCACGCAAATGATGTTTCGGCCGGTATCCCTCAAATGAACGAGCCATTCGTCCATCTCCGGACAGCCTAATCATACGCTCCGGCTCAGATACGCAACTGCTCGGCGACACGGTCGGCCAGGTCGCGCGCGGTCTTGCGGTCGAACTCGCCCACGATGACATAGGCATAGGTCCCGTCCTGCCACGACGCCTCGCGCAAGCCATTCTCCTGGCCGATCCGCAGCGGGCGGGTGTGCTCGTCCAGCTTGGCGATGCACACGCCGACCGGCAATCCCTGGCTGCGGGTGTACATGAACTCGGCGACCGGCTTGCCGTCGATCACCAGCATGCGCCCGCCGGCGAACTGCAAACCCGCGGCGCGCAGGTCGGGCACGTTCAAGCGACGCTCCAGCCGCTGCCCCAGCCAAGCGGCGAGCTCGCTCGCGTGCTCCGGCTGCACTTCGGCGAGATGGGTGGTTTCGCGGGAGTACACCCCGTGATATTCGGCGATCTCATCGAGCAGCTCCGCGTAGTCCGAGGGGGTTGCCCCACCCCAAAGTGCGCCGGCACCGAAGCCGGCAAGGGTCAGCGCGATGGAGGCAGCCAAGGCCCAGGCGATCCGCCGCCTGGCGGTGCGCCGGGCGGAAACGCGCGGCAGCAGCGCGCCGGCGCCGGCCGCGTAGGCGCTTTCGTTGCACGCGGCGCGCAGCAGCGCCGTGATGTGGCGGTGGCTCTCGACCTCTCGTGCGGCAACCGGATCGGCGGCCAGTCTCGCCTCCACCGCGCGCACCTGCTCGGCGTCGAGTTCGCCGTCGGCGTAGGCGGAGAGCATGTCGTCGGGGTCGGACATTGGTGTCGTCCTCAGAACGGCCGCAACTTGGTGATGTTGGTGGGGGGCGCGATCGCCGCGACATCCCGTCGGGCGGGCTGGTCGAGCCGGTCGCGCAATTCCTGGCGCGCCCGCGACAGTCGGCTCATCACCGTGCCTGCGGGCACGCCCAGCACTTCGGAGGTCTGCTTGTAGGAAAACCCGTCCACGCAGACCAGCACCAGAACCGTGCGATGATCGGCGGACATCTCGCCCAGACATCGGCGGACCGCCTCCAGAGTGATCCGGCTCTCGCTCACGGCTTCTCCGTCCTCGCCGATGATGGACGCGGCCGCGTCCAAATCCTCGTGCCGGCGCACCCGTCGCGACCGGGTCTCGTCGATCCACAGGTTGCGGATGATGCTGTAGAGCCAGCCGTCCAGCCGGGTGGCGTCGCGCAGCTCGCCCGCGCGCTGGAGCGCCCGCTCGCAGGCATCCTGCACCAGATCGTCGCCCGCCGCGACCGTGCCGGCCAGCGCCGCCGCAAAACGCCGCAAGCGCGGCAGCCGGTCGGCGATGGCCGCCCGCAAATCGTCTTTCATCCGCATTCCCCTGTGCCTTCAGGGACGGATGCACGGTAAACGTTATTCCATGGCGGCTCGGTGGGCGATCAGTAGCCCAGGCCGAAACCGCCGTCAGCGCGCGGGAGCGAGCGTGCTGGCGCGGGCCGCGGCGAGGGCGTTGGCTGCCCCGGTGGCAAGCAGCTCCACGTCGGAGGTGACGAGGGCCATGCGCGCGCCCCTGTCGATCCAACCCTTTTGCTGTTCCGGGGGCAGAGTGATGCCGGTGCATACCGCGATCCCGCGAGCCTTGGCGGCCGACAGGATTTTTTCGATCGCGCCCCTGACGGTCGGATGGTCGTGCTGGCGCAGCAGGCCGGCGCTCCCGGAAAGATCGTTCGGCCCGATGCAGAGCGCGTCGATGCCCAACGCCAGAAACTCGTCCAGCACGTCCAGCGTGCGCACATCCTCGATCTGCGGGATGACGATGATCTCGTCGTTGGAGGCGCCGACATAGGCGTCGGTGTTGCGGTGGAAGTTGGACGCGCGGCGCGGCCCGAAACCGCGAATGCCGGCCGGCGGGTATCGGCAGGCCCGGAGCAGCGCCTGCGCCTCCTCCACCGGTGCGGACCATCGGCGCCAGAATGCCGTCGGCGCCGAGGTCGAGGGTCTGCTTGATGTGGACAGGGTCGTTCCAGGGCACCCGCACGATCGGCACAGTCGGTTCGCTTTTGAAGGCCATCATGGCCGTCTGCAGCGATGGCAGGGTCCACGGCGCGTGCTCGGTGTCGATCAGCACGTAGTCGAAGCCGCTCGAGGCCATGATCTCGGCCACCGTGGGGTCCGCGATGCTGAGCCACGCGCCGAACACGGTTTCGCCGGCGGCAAGCCGGCGTTTCAACGCGATACTCCGTTGCGACATGCAGAACTCCTAAGCGGCAAGGATTTGGGGGTTGAGGACGAAATCTTGGCCGGGATCGCGTCCCGCATGGATCGCCAAGATACTGGACACGCAACGCTCGGCCATAAGTCGCTCCGCGGCCTCGTCCATGCCGAGGGCGTGCGGTGTGAGCAGCACGTTGTCAAGGCCGAGGAGCGGCGATCCTGTCGGCGGTTCGTGCGCAAACACGTCAAGCCCGGCGCCGGCAATCCGCCGCTCGACGAGAGCGGCATGGAGAGCGTCCTCGTCGACGAGGCCGCCGCGCGCGGTGTTGACGATGAAACTCGTGGGCTTCATCAGGCGCAGCTCGCTCGCACCGATCATGTTGCGCGTTTCCGGCGTCAGCGGCGTGTGGATCGAGACGATGTCGGCTTCGCGCAGCAGGGTTTGCAGGGGCACGAGTTCGATGCCGTGCTCGCGCGCGTAGGCGGTGTCCGGCGCCGGGTCGTAGGCGATCACCCGCATCGAAAACCCCGTGCAGCGTCTTGCCAGCGCGCGGCCGATGCGGCCCAGGCCGACGATCCCCATCACCCGCCCCCACAGGCCGGGATGGAAGCCGCAGCCCCAGCCTCCCCGGACGACCAGCGCATGATGGGCGATGAGATTGACGCTGAGGCCGAGTGCCAGCGCGAACGCGCCATCGGCGACACTCTCGTGGTTCGCACCGAACGCCATGGCCACGGCGACGCGGTGACGGGTGGCGGCCTCGACATCGACCTTGTCCCAGCCGACGCCGAACCGTGCCACGACTCTGAGGTCGGGGGCGCTTGCAAACACCTTTTCCGTATAGGGCTCGCCGCCGGCGATGGTCGCGTAGACGCCGGGCAGGCGCTCGATGAGTTCGGTTTCGGTCAGCAGGCGGTCCTTTTCGTTCATGACGATGTCGAAGCCCGCATCGCGCAGGGGCGCCAGGTAAGAGGAAGGGCGGCCATAAATCTGCTGGATGTTGCAGAGGATTTTGTTTGCCGGCATGAGCTGTTGGTCCTTGTCGATGCTCGGTTACCCGGCCCGGCTCTTCAGATGCCGCCTGAGGCCGAGATCGAGCGAGCCCACCACGATGATGAGCAGGCCCGTCGCCATGTCGCCGACGTTTTGCGAATAGCCGAACAGCACCATGCCGCCGGTAATCATGCCGATGATGATCGCCCCCAAAAACGTGCCGAGCACCGAGCCGCGTCCGCCGGTCAGTGCCACGCCGCCGATCACGACGGCGCCGATGACCCGAAACTCGAAGCCGACGCCGGTGGTCGGTCCCGCGGCGCGCAGATAGCCGAACACGAGCGCCGCCGCGAGGCCGCATAGCGCGCTGGTCAGCATGAACACGCAAAATCGGATGCGGTCGATGGCGATGCCGCTGTCGCGCGCGGCCTCGCGGTTTCCTCCCGTGGCGTAGACGTGATAGCCGAACCGCGTATAGGCGAGCCCGATCCCACCCAAGATCACGACGGGAATCATCCACAGGATGAGCCAGGGCACTTGCCCGAAAAGTTCGCCGCCCGTGACCTGGTAGAACAGCTCCCGGCTGCGCGGGATCAGCGGACGCTCACCCGTCACGATGAGGGCAAGGCTGCGGTAGCCCGCGAGCATCGCCAGCGTGACAATGAACGAGGGTATGCCAAAACCGACGATGAACACGGCGTTGGACGCGCCGATGGCGAGACCGATCAGGATCACCAGCGGCATCGCCGCCCATGGATGAGGCCGGCCGAGACCACGAGGAGGCCCATCAGCACCGTCAGGACGCCGTAGACGGAGCCGACGGAAAGGTCGATCTCGCCGGCCACGAGCACGTAGGTCATGCCGACGGCGACGATGCTGATCAGCGAGGTGTTGCGCAAAATGTTGAACAGGTTGAACTCGCGCAAGAACGTGTGCGTGGTCAGCGAGAAGAACAGGAAGATGGCGACCGCGATGGCGACCAGCACGATGTCGCGGTTGCGCGCAAGCCGCAGCAGCAATCCATCGGACCCGCTCGACGGCGGGATTTCGGCGCCGTGGCGAGCGTCGCTGCGACCGCCTCGTCCATGTCGGCGCCGCGTTCAGACAGGCCCTGCTGCATCGGTTGCGTCTGCTACGCCTCGGCACCGACGATGAGCTTGACGATCTCGTCCGGGTTCGTCGCGGACTGGGCGCGCTCACCGACGCGGCGGCCGCGCCGCAGCACCATGATCCGGTCGGCCACGGAAAAGACGTGGCGCAGATTGTGGCTGACGATGACGACGCAGGTGCCGGCCGCTTTCAGGCGGGTAACAAGGTCCAGGCACTTTTTGGGATTCCTGGACCCCGAGCGCGGCGGTCGGCTCGTCCATGATGATGACCCGACCCTGCTGGGCCGCGGCCCGGCCGATGGCGATCGATTGGCGCTGCCCGCCCGAGAGCTGGCCGACTTCGGCGCCGAGCGAGGGAATGTGCACCTTCAAGTCGGCAAAGACTTTGCGGGCGCCCTCGACCATCGCCTTGCGGTCGACGAAAATCCCGCCCCGGACTGGCTCACGGCCGAGAAACAGATTGGCGGCCACGTCGCGCTGATCGACCAAAGCGAGGTTTTGGAACACCGTCGCGATGCCGAGTTCCCTTGCCTGGTGCGGGTCGGCGATACGGGTCGGCTGGCCGGCGATGGTGATGGCGCCGCGATCGGGCTGATGCACGCCGCTGAGAATTTCTTCATCAGGGTGGATTTGCCGGCACCGTTGTCGCCGACGATCGCCAACACCTCGCCCCGGCGAAGGTCCACATCGACCTCGTGCAGGGCCTGGACATTGCCGAACGCTTTGCTGATGCCACGGCATTCTACGAAGGCTGATTCCGCCAAGTCCTGCTCCTCGCGAACGGGTCGTGCCCGGCCGCGGAGTTTGCCTCCGCGACCAGGCAGAATCCCGACGCGGCCGTTACATGATGCCGTATTGCTTGGCCTTGGCGATCCAGATGTCAGTACGCGGGCCAACGATTTTCAGGTCCGCCTTGGTCACGAGTTCACCACCGGTGTGGATGATCGGATAGGGATAATCGCGCTCGGCTTTTGCCCATGCGCTGGACGCCGCGTAAAAGCCCATCATGTAAAAGTGCTGGTCCTCGCCCCACTGCATCCAGCCCTCGGCGATGGCCTTTTGGTGCGCCGGGGGAATGTCCGGGGAGCCGATGGCGATCTGGCCGGGCTTGTAGCCGTGCTCCTGAAAAGTCTGCACGATCGGGATCGCATTGCCGGTGCCGATGGCGGCGACGAGCTTGTCCTTGTACAAGTCGATCTTGGCGCCCCATTTCTGAACCGACTCGGGAATGTCGCCGAATTCGCTGTCAGGGAAGGGATCGAACGTGTAGTTCGTCCCGTTTGCCTTGTTATAGGCTTCGATCCCGACCTTGCTCCCGGCTTGGCGCTTCTCGATGAGGTCGGAGCCGGGATTGCCGTTTCCCAGCACGATGACGCCGTCCTTCTTGCCGGTGAGTTTCTGGGCGAACGTGGCGGCTTGCGTGCCGTTGATGATGCCGGCCTTGAATTCGTCCTCGCCGATGATGCCGAGCCCAAAGTTCTTGGCTTCGTCCTCGATGCCCTGATCGGCAATTACCATGACGATCCCGGCATCGATGCCGCGCTGGAACGCGGCCGACAGCGCCGGGCTTTCGAGTTCGGTGATGATCACGTCAGCACCCTCGGCGATGGCGTTGTTGACCTGCTCGACGTGGTTCTCGGGCGAGTAGTCGGGGTTGCCGAGGCGCTGGTAGGACCAGCCCACCATGCCGCAGAAGTCGCGCATCCCGACCTGCATGGCGCTGTCCCAGTCACCGAGCGCCTGCGGCACCCAGACGAGCTTGCGCGGCTTGCCCCAGGCGCCCGCATCGGCGGCGAAGGCCGCTGCGGGCATACCGATCGCGGCGGCCGCGGCGGCCGTCGCCGTGCCGATCAGGCTCCGCCGGGTTGCGGAATTTTCATTGTTCATGGACGTTCTCCTCCGGTTTGCCGTACTCGGCGACGGCTATTTCAGGCTTCCGCGCGGACCAATGTTCGCGAGGTTTTTTGCACCACGATGTTCAACTGGGCGGCGACCAGGATCACCGCGGCCGTCGCCACTCCATCCCAGAACTGACTGACGCCGGCAAGAATGATCCCCGAGGTCAGCATGCCAAAAATCATCACGCCGACAAGGCTCCCGAATATCGTTCCGCGCCCACCGAACAGGCTGGTGCCGCCGATGATCACGGCCGCGATCACCTGCAGTTCAAGACCATTGCCGGCGCCGAGCGGCGCGAGCCCCATGCGGCCATACAGAAGCACTGCGGTCAGGGCGACCAGCGTGCCCATTCCCACGAAGCAGACGAACTTTGTCCGCCGCGTAGCGATGCCGTTGTTGCGCGCTGCCTCCGGGTTGCCGCCGGTGGCGTATACGTCGCTGCCGAACTTGGTTTTGGCCAGGATCGCGCCGCCGATCACGACAATGAGCAGCATGAGTACGAACACGTTCGGCAGGGCCGTCCCAAAAAAGTCGGCGCGGATGACGTGGAAGAAGAGAACGCCGGTGTTCTTGGCCGGAATCGGATAGCCGCTGGACAAGGTTTGGGTCGCACCGCGGAGAAGGATCAGCATACCGAGCGTGGCGATGAACGATGGCAGTCCGATGCGGACCACGAGCACCCCGTTGACGACGCCGATGACGGTGCCGACAGCGAGGAGGATCAAGGAGGCGACCCAAGGGTCGAACCCCGCATTCTCGGTCAGCTTTGCGAGCAGGATCAGAAGAAAGCCGTAATGCGAGCCGATCGACAGGTCGAATTCGCCGGCGACGAAGAGAAACGTCATGCCTACCGCGAGAATGCCCAAGATGGCACTGCGGCGTGCGAGGTCGATCATCACGCTCTCGGAGAGAAAGCTGGGTGCAAGCAACGAGAAAGCCAGGAAGATGGCGAGCGCTACAAGGGCAATCGTAACGTCCCGGTTGGCTAGAACGCGCCCCGCCCGTTGCGCCGGGCCCGCGAGCACTCTCACCGCGCGATGCAGATAGAAACGGGCAGCTCTGCGTACACACGGGCGCCCTCCTGCGGCTCGGACCCCAGGCAATCGGTCCGAGCCACGCCCGAGATCGGTTCTTTTCCCACCGGACCCTCCCAGCCCCAGCCGCCACTATGACTTTCGGGCCAAATGCTGACAATACGTGAGGCCAGCAGATCACGCCTCGCGTGACGGTTCACCGGCACCGAGCCCGCGTACCGCGTCTTCGCACGCCCGCGCCACGCAAGCCCATCCGCTTCGACCGTTCACTACCTCGGCGAAGCCGAGCGGGCTGCCGATGACGAGGTGCAGCGGACCCGGGCGCGGCAGGCGACGTTGCGCAGGCCAGGCCGCCCAGGCGCCACCGAGAAAACACGGCACCACCGGAATTTTGGTGCCCGCCACCAGTGCGCCGATGCCGGGACGGAACGACGCCAAGGTGCCGTCGCGGCTGCGCGTGCCTTCAGGGAACAGGATGTAGACCAGTCCGTCTTCCATCAGCCGCTGCCGCAGGGCGGAGACCTCGTTGCGGCTCGGGTGTTTGCGCCAGACCGGCAATGCATTGATAGCGAAGGCGGCAAAAGCCGAGGCAGCCCGCGAGCCAAAAAACATTTCTCCAGCCGCCAAGGCAAACGCTCGTCCCGCCGTGTTCCCCGGCAGCACGGAGGCCAGCGTCAACGCATCGAGGTGACTGGTGTGATTGGCCACCATGACGAACGGCGGAGTTTTCGGAAGCTGCTCGCGCCCGGTCACGCTTAGCCGATGAAACACGCGCAAATACGTCCGCACCACGAGGCGCCAGCACCATTGCAGCAGCACGCTGCCCAGACCGGGCTCACGATGCTGGCTGCGCAGCCGCTCTTCCCGCGTAAGGCCGAGGTCGCGCGCCGGCTTGACCCGCCACTCCATCACGGGCCGGTAAAAATCCGGGTTGGCTGGTCAAGCCCAAAGCCCGAGTAGTAGCCGATGTAGTGAAAACTGGCAGGCGCCACCAGCAGCAGGCTATTGAACCGGTCCAGCAGCCCGCCATGGCCGGGCAAGGCCACGCCCATATCCTTGATGCCCAGATCGCGCTTAATCGACGACAGCATCAGGTCGCCGCACTGCCCTGCGATGCTGACGATTAGCCCGAGCCCGACCAGAAGCAGCGGATGGTCCAGCGCGGTGCCCGCGAAAATCGGCTGCGCCACCACGGCGATAACGGCCGTTACGACCACCAGCGCGCCGAGCGACCCGGAGATGGTCTTGTTCGGGCTGGTGTGCGGCAGCAATTTCGGCCCGCCCAGCAGTTTTCCGACCGTGAACGCCGCACGTCGTTCAACGCCACCGCGGTCAGCAGCAGCAGCACGATTGGGCGGTAATTGCGGTCATTGGCCATGTAGCCGAGATGCGCCAGTCCGGCACCGAACAGCATGAAGGCAAAAATGCCGAGGGCGGTGCGCTGGATATAGCCGTCCGGCCGGTCACCGGGGATCGAGGCCACGGCGATCACGCCCACGGTCAGCGGGGCGAGGGCCACGAATAGCCCATACCAATGGTCCAAAGCAGCGAAATTGACCGCCAGCACACCGAGCAGCACGACGGCGACAATGGTGTATTCGCGAAACAGGCCCGTGGCGCGGTCGTACTCGCGCAGGCACAGCACGCCCAGCAGCGTGACTGCTGCGATGGTAAAACCTTTTCCGGCCAGCACCGGCCCCAGCATCAGCGGCAGCAGGGCGATCCAGGAAAATAGCCGCAACCGGAGCTCGCGCTGCAGAGCAGGTGCGATCCGGCCCGTGACCGAGAGAGCGAAGATGATGATTGCGGCACCGAGCACGATTCCCAGCGTCGCCGCCGTGAGGGCGACGGTGACGGGATTTCCAAATATCTCGCTCCAGCCGGCGACGGCGAACGGGTTCACCCCGTTTTCGCCGGCCGGAGCGCATGCACGACAGACAGCAACCGCCGACATGCCGTGAGCAGCGAGAGTGCGCCGACCAGGGCAAGCGTCCACTGATCAATCAAAACGATGCTTTCCGGTGGCAGTGGCAACTCGTTGATTGCTGCAAGCAGGACGACCACCGCCATCCGCTGCTGCTTGGCCATTGGACCGCGAAAATCGCTCGGCGCGCCTGCCGCCTTGCCGACGGCGCGAACATAGGCCGTGCTCATCGCGGCCAACGCTGCCGCCAGGCCCAGCCCCCAGTCGCCGCCCGCGGCGATGCCGGCACCCACCAGAACGGCGGTGTCGGAGACCCGGTCCGGCACCTCGTTGAACAACTCGCCGAGTGGTGTCGCGATGCCGCGCCCGACCGCCACCATCCCGTCGAGCATGTTAGCAATCAGTCTCAGGACTACCAGAACCGCTCCGGCTAGCCAGAGCGGCCGGTCGAACTCCGGGTGCCACCACGTCGTGGCAAGGCAAATTCCCGCCACCACGCCGCACCCCATTCCGACAAGCGAAATGGCGTTGGGCGATGCGCGCTGCCGAATCAGCCATCCTGCGACGCGCTGGCTGATGGCAAAACTTCGCGCCCGGATCGGGCGCCGGTCACCGGTGCGTGTCTCCATGCGTCAGCGCATGGTTTCCGCGAGCTCTTGCTTGACCTCCTCCTCCTGCTCCAGGCGCACGATCTCGCTGCCCATGGCGTCGCGGATCGACACCACACCGATCAGCTTGCCGCCCTCGACGACCGGCACGTGACGAAACCCGTAATCCTGCATCAGGTGCAGCGCGTGCACCAACTCCCGATCCGGGCTGATCTCGGTGACGTGTTCCGTCATGACCCGCCCAAGCGCGGTCGTATCCGGATCAAGCCCTGCCGCGAGCACGCGCGACAGCGCGTCCCGCTCGGTAAAAATGCCGAGCAAGCGGCGGCCGCGCGCCACCATGACCGAGCCGACTCTGCGTTCGGTCATCGCCTTGGCGGCCGTGCGCACCGTGGCGCTCGGCGGCAGGGATAACACCTTCTGACCTTGGATCACGTCTCGAACGGAACGGGACGCCATGGCTGGCCCTCCTGTTCTTGCCGAGCCTTGGGCGGACTATGCTCCTATGGCCGGCGGCATTCAATCCATATAGGCGGCCCATATACGCGACGCGAATCCGCGGCTCTTTGCGGTGGGCCGCGTCGCGTGGTTTGCTGCCGCACGCAGAGAGGGAACGGCCCATGACCATGATCCGACGCAGCTTCTTCGCCGGCACTGCGCTCACGCTGGGGTTGTGCAGTGCAGCACTGGTCGCGGCGGCGCGTGCCGAGACGGTGCGCTTCACCGCCGCCTACTACAGTGCCGCCACCGGCCCGTATTTCGAGAAAATGGCCGACGAGTTCCACAAGGCCAACCCCGGCATCGACGTGAAAGTCGAGGTGGTCAACTGGGACAACCTGCTGCAGAAATTGCAGACCGACATTTCCGGCGGCAGCAACAGCGACATCTCCATCATCGGCACGCGCTGGCTGCTGGATTTCGTCAAAGACGAACAGGCCGAGCCGCTCGACGGCATGATGAGTCCGGAATTTCGGGACCGGTTCATCGGCCCGTTTCTGAAACCCGGCGAAATCGGCGGCAAGATCTATGGGCTGCCGATCGCGGCCTCCGCGCGCGCGATGTATTACAACAAGGACCTGTTCGCAAAAGCCGGCATCACGGCGCCGCCTGCGACGTGGGACGAACTGGCTGCGGACGCTGCCAAGCTGAAGGCCGCCGGCATTTCCGCGTTCGGTCTGCAAGGCAAGCTGATCGAAACCGACGTCTACTGGTATTATGCGCTATGGACATTTGGCGGCGATGTCGTCGGTCCGGACGGCAAGGCGGTGTTCGACTCCGATGCCGGCGTGAAATCCTTGGCATTCTACAAATCGCTGATCGACCGCGGTTACACCGAAGACGGCGTCACCAATTACGGTCGTGAGGACCTGCAGAACCTGTTCAAGCAGGGCCGCATCGCGATGATGATCACAGCACCTTTCCTGATCAACCAGATCGCGACCGAAGCGCCGTCGCTGAACTACGGGGTGGCTCCGGTGCCCAAAGAAGTCCGCAACGCCACTTATGCCGTGACGGACTCGGTCGTCTTGTTCAAGAACAGCAAAGTCAAGCCGGCCGCCTTCAAGTTTCTGGACTTTTTGTTCACCAAGGCGCCGCGGGTAGAGTTCACAAAAAACGAGGGATTTTTGCCGACCACAAAGGAGGAGGCTGCTGATCCATATTTCACCGGCAATGAGCGGCTGCAGACATTTGTCAAACTGCTGCCGGACGCGCATTTCGCGCCGACGGTGACCGGCTGGGAGGATACTGCCAAAGCCGTCACCGACGCAGTGCAGTCGGTCTATCTCGGCCACGCGGAGCCGGCCGCGGCACTGAAGACCGCCGCCGCGCAGGCCGATCAGGCGCTCGGCAAATGAATCCCGGCGGCGCCGCCCTGCGCCGGGCGGCGCCGCTGGCGCTGGTCGCTCCCAGCCTTTTTCTCGCGGCCGCTGTGCTCGGATACCCGCTGTGGGAGATCGCGCGTCTGTCCGTATCGGACGTGTCGCGCTTCGGCCTGGTGCACGGATTTGTCGGCCTGGCGAATTTCTATCGTGTGCTGGAGGACCCGGTCTTTTCGGCAGCGGTGGTGCGAACACTGGTGTGGACGGCGCTCGTCGTAGGCGGAACGGTCGCCGCGTCGTTCCCGGCGGCGCTGGTATTGCGCCAGGATTTTTACGGCCGAGGCGTGGCCCGGACCATCATCATGCTGCCCTGGTCGGTCAGCCTGTCGCTTGCCGCCATTGTCTGGCTGTGGTGTTTTGATGGCGACCACGGCATGGTCAATACGACCTTGCAATCGCTCGGCCTGATGGGCAAGCCGGTGCAGTGGATGGCGCGCGCGGACACCGCGTTTCCGGTGGAGGTGATGGTCGGGATTCTGGTTTCGATCCCGTTTACCGTCACCATCCTGCTAGGCGGCCTGTCGTCAATTCCCGGCGACGTATACGAGGCCGCGGCGATCGACGGCGCCACGCGCCGGCAAACGTTCCGCTGGATGACGCTGCCGCTGCTACGGCCGTTCGTGACCATCGCCGTGGTGCTGAACATGATCTACGTGTTCAACAGTTTTCCCATCATCTGGGTAATGACGCAGGGCGGCCCGGACAACGGCACGCACATCCTGGTCACCTATCTGTACGAGATCGCGTTTCGACTGGGCGGCCCGGTCCGGCTGCGGTGGTGTCGCTGGCCATGTTGGCCATCGTGCTGGCGTTGACCGTGGTCTACATGCGCATGCAGCGGGACGCGGAGGCGTGATCCGGCGTTCGGCTCTTTGCTGGCTGATCTTGTCGCCGTTGGTGCTGCTGACCCTGTTCCCCTTTGCGGTCATGCTGTCCACCGCGCTGAAACCGGCCGACGAGGTGCTGGCCTATCCGCCGCGCTGGCTGCCGAGCCGGCTTGCCTGGGGCAATTTCGTCGACATGTGGCGGGCGGCGGACTTCGGCACGGCGCTGCTCAACAGTTTGGGCATCAGCATCGCCGCGACCGCGCTGGCGCTGCTGGTGGCGTTTCCCGCGGCCTACGCCATGGCTCGCACGCAGATGCCCGCCCGTGGCGCCTACCGCCAGTTCCTGCTGGCGACACAGATGCTCTCGCCGATCCTGCTGGTGCTGGGCCTGTTCCGCATGGCCGCCGCGATCCCATGGAACGGTGGCACGTTGGTCGATACGCGGCTCGGCGTGGTGCTGATCTATGCGGCGTTCAATGTTGCGTTTGCGGTGTGGATGCTGTCGGCCTATTTCCGCACCATCCCGCGCGACCTGGAGGAGGCGGCCTGGATCGACGGGGCGACACGGCTGCACGCAGTCCTGCGCATCTTTCTGCCGCTGTCCATGCCGGCGGTGGCAGTGGCCGGCATCGTCGCTTTCGTTGCGTGCTGGAACGAGTTCACCGTGGCGCTGACGCTGCTGCGCGATCCGTCGCGCCTGACGCTGACCTTGCGCATCGTCAATCTGGTCGCCGGCCGCTACAGCATCGAGTGGAACCAGGTGATGGCTGCGACTCTGGCCGCCACGTTGCCAGTCGCCGTGGTGTTCATGGCGCTCCAGCGTTTCCTGGTCGGCGGGCTAACGCTGGGTGCGGTGAAGTAGGGGCGACGCAGCGAGCCACCGCTACGTGACCCGGTTCTGGTAGTCGGGGCGGCGAGCACTCCCCGCGACAGCGCGGGCGGAACAGGTTATTAACGCAATGCCGAAGCCGCTGCCCACGAGGAACAGGAGAATTGAGAGCGTGGCAGCGCCAGATGGAACTGACAGCACGCCCGGCGTGCGCATCAAAAACCACCACACGCTGAGAGCCGACCCGGCCGATACGAAAGCGGCTGGGGCAGGCCCTGCCCACCACGCGCTGAACAGCACGGCTGGATAGAACACAGCGAACAAGTCGATACGTGGGAGAATTTCCAGCTCAAGGCGCAGGGCGACAGCCGCCAGCAGCAGTGCCAGCGCTAGGGCCCACCGCTCCAGCCGGCCGAGCCGAGGCGGCGCGCATACGAGCGTCCGGCCACGATCTGACGCTTCGGGCAAGGCGACAACGCGTTTCATGCTATGACAAATTATGCTTCGCTACGATCGAGCAGGATCATCGGGGGCCGGGCTGGGCGCATCAACAACATAGGTTAAGGCTAGGATGAAAAAGGTTGCCGAGACCTGCAGCGTCGCCTGCATCGACTGCCCCTTGCGGCGGCAGCCTGCGTTCCGGCCGAATACGGAGGCGGAGGTCGCGTTCATCCAGCAGCTAAAGGTGGGCGAACTGAAACTCCAGGCACGCAGTGCCATTTTCCAGGAAGGAGAAACGGCGGAGCGGCTTTATACCCTGTGGTCCGGCTGGGCCTTCCGCTACAAAACCTTGCCGGACGGACGCCGCCAGATTTTGAACTTTTTGCTTCCCGGCGATCTGGTCGGACTGCAATCAAAACTGTTCGCCGAGGCCGCGCACGGGGCGGAGGCGCTGACCGACGTGGTGCTGTGCGCTTTTGCACGTGATCGCGTCTGGGACATCTTTCGCTCCCACCCGCAGATCGCGTTCGATGTCACTTGGCTCGGCGCCCGGGAAGAGTCCCTGGTCGACGAAAACCTGTTCTCTGTCGGCCGTCGCAGCGCCACGGAGCGGGTCTCGGCCCTGCTGCTGCAACTGCATAGCCGGGCCAGCCAAGTCGGCCTCGGCGCCGACGGCTCGCTACCCTTGCCATTGACCCAAATACATATTTCCGACGCGCTTGGACTGTCGAACGTGCACACCAACCGCGTACTGCAGACGTTGCGGGCAAAAGGTCTGTTCGAGTTGGCGGGCGGGATGCTGCGGCTGTCCGATATCAGCGGCCTGCGCCGGCTGGCCCGGGCCGGAGTTGAATCACCTCAGCAGCGACCACTGCTCTAATCGTCAGGCCTGCAGCAACCCCCGCAGCGGACCCACCGAGTCACTGTCCGGGAACACCCGCGCCAACGTCGCCTCGTTCAGGCCGAGATGGGGGCCGATCAGACCTTTGGCAAAGGCCCGAAGGTCGGTGGTGGGCATCAGATCGCGGTTCTCGAACAGTCGTCCCTGCGCCAGCCCCGGCCAATCCGCCCGCACCTTTCCGCCGGCCACCGCACCGCCGACCGCGAAGGCAACGGTGGCGGTGCCATGATCCGTCCCTTTGGTGCCGTTCACGTGCACGGTACGGCCGAACTCGGTCATCACCAACACGACGGTGTGCCGCCAAGCCTCGCCCATGGACTGCTTGAGGGCCACGAGCCCGGTATCCAACTGCGAGAGCGGCCCGGCCAGGCGGCCCGCCTGGCCCGCGTGGGTGTCCCACCCGCCGATCTCCAACGCCGCGATGCGCGGCCCGTCCGGCGCGGCTAACAGCCGCCCGGCCTCGCCGGCAAGGGTCTGGAACGCTCCCTTGCCGTTTGGCGTCTCCGTGCCGGCCAGAACCGAATCGGAAAAGCCGCGTTCGCGCAGCCCGGCGGCAATGGCGGGGCCGGTCACCGGGTCGTGCGCATTGAGCGCTGCGATCCGGGCGTACAGGTCCACGTTCAGCTCCGGCAGGATGTTGGGCAGCCAGGTACTCACCGGCGCCGGTCCGCGCAGCAGCAGTGGCATGGACTGGCCGACCGCGACGCCCGCCTCGCCCCGGCTCACTCCTTTGGGCAACGTGGCCACCACGCGGTTCAGCCAGCCGCTGGTGAGCCGATGGTCGGTGCCCGACTCCAGAAAATCCTGCGCCTCGAAGTGGCTGCGGCTGCGCCAGTCGCCGGCCACCGCGTGGCAGATCAGCAGCTGGTCGGCGCGATACATCTCGTGCAGGCCAGACAACGCCGGGTGCAGACCGTAAAAGCCGCCCAGATCGAGCAGGCCGCCTTCGGTGCCGGGCGGGGGCGGCAGCAACTCGGCGCGCTGCTGAGCCAGCGCAGGATCGCCATAGGGCGCCACGGCCGACAGCCCGTCCAGGGCGCCGCGCAAAATCACCACCACGAAACGCTGCTGCGTATCGGCGGCGGCCAGCGCCAACGAGGCACGTCCCGCCGCGCTGCCAAGCGTGACGGCCGCTCCGAGGCCCAGCAGGGCCGAGCGTCGCGTGAGCAGCATGGACTATCTCCTCTGGAACTCGGGCGAGGCGAACAGCATCGTCAGCGCCTCGCGCCGCGAGCCGGCGTGGCGGATTTGGTTGAGCGTTTCCGCCGAGGCGAGCGGCCCCAGCGCGTCTTCGGCGGTCTGCATCGGATCAAGATTCGGCACCTTGCCGGAAATGACGAAGGACCAGTCCACCCGGCGCAGCAGCGATTTGCCTGCGGTCCAGTCGGCGGCTTTATCGGGCCAGCCATTGGGCAGCGGTGCGGCCAAGGGCTGCTGCCCCAAAATGGTCAGCCACTGGTCTATCAGCACCGGATCGTCCGGAGCGAAGCCCGTGGCGCGCAGTACGGCCGGAACAAAATCAAACGGCGTGCGCAGCTTGCGCAACGGCGGTTGCCACGCTTCGGGCAAGTCGGTCACAGCAATGGCCGCTGCTTTCAGGTCGCCGCGCGTGTCGTGCAAGGCCGTCTCGATCCGCCGCACCGCGCTTGCCGGCGGGTTGTCGCTGACAAAATGGATGGCGAGCTTGGTGGCGAGGTGATGGTAGGTGGCGGGATGCTGCCCGAGCCAGGTTAGCGCTTCCACGCCGCCCTGCCTGCCTGGGGGGAACGTGCGGCCCATGACCGTCTGCGTGCCCGGCTCGTGCGCCTGTGGCCGGAAGGCGAAGCCAGGGTTCGCCGATTTCGCGTCAATCGACCAGCCGGTTAGCACGGCGGCGAAGGCGGTGACATCCGCCTGAGTATAGCCGGCGGCGGGCGTTACGGTGTGCAGTTCCAGGCACTCGCGGGCGAGATTCTCGTTCAGCCCGACGTGCCGGCGCTGCCCAGCCGGGCTGTCGGGGCCGACCGAGCCGGCATTGTCGAGGTAGCGCAGCATGGCGGGGTGGGTCATTACCGCCATCAGCATGTCGACGAACCGGCCCGTCACATGCGGCCGAATTGCCTCGCGCAGATACGGCCCGAGCGCCACCCGGACGTCGC
The DNA here is from genome assembly GCA_963822705.1 of uncultured Pseudomonadota bacterium. Lineage (GTDB taxonomy): Bacteria > Pseudomonadota > Alphaproteobacteria > Acetobacterales > Acetobacteraceae > CAVRQM01. Next base: position 255,350 of record CAWGIX010000008.1, on the reverse strand, counting down.
CGCGCCTAAGGCTGACGGTAAAATGGTTTGCCCAGAACCATGACAGGCGCTCGCGAAACGGCACCTCGGTGTCGACCAGATTGGCCATGATGGCGCCGAGTTCCGGCCTCCACAGCTCTGCCACACGCCGAGGCCGCTTAGTTGCCGTGGGATCCTGCTTGTCCTGCCGGTCCAATTCCAGCGCGGTCAGCATCTCGGCAATGCTGGGAGCCGGCCGGGCCAGGTCCGGGTCCGGCCGTTCGAGCTGGGCATGTAGCCAGGCGCGAGGGTCGGATGGAAGCGGTTCAGCCTGTTTGCGGCCGAGCCCGAAGCGTATCAGGGCGTGCTGGGCGCTGGTGTCCATGGCTGAACTATACCCGTGTGCCTGGAATGGGAGGTTACAAAGAGTGAACCTCGTGCGGAATGGGCATCGAGGAGTGAGCTTCGACGCCGGATGGGGCGGGGCGGCAGGCGCCAGACAGGGTCTTGGGCTTGCAAATCCGGGCGTGCCGACGCATGTGAGCGGCCTGCTCGCCGAAGGGTCGGATGGAAGCGCGGGGACGCTTGTCCGCCGCGCCGTTCGGCCTAGGCCCGCTCGATCGCCACCCCGTTAGCCCGCGCCGGCTCGACCCCTTTGGAGGCCACTATGTCTTCGACCCCGCTCGACAAGATCCGCAATATCGGGATCACCGCGCACATCGATGCGGGCAAGACCACGACCACCGAGCGGATCTTGTACTACACGGGGGTGTCGCACCGGATCGGCGAGGTTCACGACGGCAACACCACTACCGACTTCATGGAGCAGGAGCGCGAGCGGGGCATTACCATCACCTCCGCGGCGGTAACGTGCGAATGGAAAGACCATCGCATCAACATCATCGACACACCCGGCCATATCGATTTCAATATCGAAGTGAACCGCAGCTTGCGCGTGCTGGACGGCGCGGTGTTCATCATCGAGGGCGTGGCCGGCGTGCAGCCCCAATCAGAGACCAACTGGCGGCTGGCCGACCGCTACAACGTGCCCCGCATCATCTTCATCAACAAGCTCGACCGCACCGGCGCCGATTTCTTTCGTGCCTTCAATACCTTGAAGGAGAAGCTGGATATTGTGGCGCTGCCGCTGCAGCTGCCGATCGGCATCGAGGACACGTTCCGGGGCGTGGTCGATCTGGTGGAGATGAAGGCGATCGTCTGGGAAGGCGGCGATCTCGGCGCTAAATTTCACGACGAGCCGATTCCGGCCGACCTGATGGAAGCGGCGAAGGAGCATCGCCAGATTTTGCTGGACACCGCGCTGTCGGTCGATACCGGGGCCATGGAGGAATATTTTGAGAAAGGCGATGTTTCCGCCGAAACGCTGAAACGCTGCATCAAGCAGGGCACCATCGCGGGCGATTTCCGGCCGGTGCTGTGCGGCACGGCGTTCAAGAACAAGGGCGTGCAGCCGTTGCTGGACGCAGTGCTGGATTACCTGCCGAGCCCGGTCGACGTGCCGGGCATCGCGATTGCCGCGGAAGAGGGCGAGGACGAGGCGGCGGAGCACAACCGGCGGCGGATCAAGGCTGACCCCAATGCGCCGTTCGCCGGGCTCGCGTTCAAGATCGTCAACGACAAATACGGCACGCTGACTTTCGTGCGCGTCTATGCCGGCACGCTGAAGACTGGCGATACGATGATGAACACGACCAAGGAGCACAAGGAGCGGGTCGGCCGCATGTTCCAGATGCATGCCGACAAGCGCGCCGAGATCAAGGAAGTGGCGGCCGGCGACATCGCCGCGTTCGTCGGCCTGAAAGACACTACGACCGGCGACACGCTGGCCTCGCCCACCGATCCCGTGGTGCTGGAGCGCATGGCATTCCCGGTGCCGGTGATCGACATTTCGGTCGAGCCGAAAACCAAGGATTGGTGGAAAAAATGACCATCGGCCTGCAAAAGCTGGCCGCCGAGGATCCGTCGCTGCGGCTGAAAACCGACCAGGAGAGCGGTCAGACCATTTTGTCCGGCATGGGCGAGCTGCATCTCGAGATCATCATCGATCGGCTGCGGCGTGAGTGGGGCGTCGAAGCGAATATCGGCGCGCCGCAGGTGGCGTATCGCGAAACCATTTCCCGCACCCACACCGAGACCTACACCCACAAGAAGCAGTCCGGCGGTTCCGGCCAGTACGCCGAAGTCAAGGTCGTGTTCCAGCCCCAGGAGCGCAACGCCGGCGTGACCTTCGAGAACAAGGTGGTGGGCGGCTCGGTGCCGAAAGAGTTCATCCCGGCAGTGGAGAAGGGCATTCGCGTGCAGGCGGACACCGGCGTGCTGGCCGGGTTCCCGACCGTGGATTTCAAGTACACGCTGATCGACGGAAAATACCATGACGTCGATTCTTCGGCGCTGGCGTTCGAGATCGCCGCGAAAGCGTGCTTCCGCGAGGGGATGAAGAAGGCGGGCCCGATCATTTTGGAACCGATCATGGACGTGGAAGTGACCACGCCGCAGGACCATGTGGGCGACGTGGTGGGCGACCTGAACCGGCGCCGCGGCATGATCCAGAACCAGGAGAGCTCCGGCAGCACGGTCATGGTGCGCGCGCACGTGCCGCTGAAAGAGATGTTCGGCTACATCAGCGACCTGCGCAGCATGACCAAGGGCCGCGCTTCGTTCACCATGCAGTTCCATCACTACGATCCGGTGCCGCGCAACATCGCGGACGAGATCATGGCCAAGTCGGCGTGATGGCGGCAGCCGTCGGCGCCCGGACTCTCGGCTAGTTCCGGCGGCGATCAGTGGCATCGGTTCTGGGCCTTTCGCAGGGGGCTGGTGAGCCGGTCGAGCAACCCCGGCGCGGCATGACAACCTGGCTTGCCTGGCTTGCCGCGTCCCGTGCCTGGCTGTTCCTCGCGGTGCTGGTCGCCGGCTTCGAACTGTGGGCCCAGGCGGCGATCGGCGTCACCTTTATCGGCAATTCTTACAACCTGCGCTCCATCGCGGTCGCCGCGACCGCACCGCTGCTGCTCGCCGTCGGCCAGACCTTTGTCATCATCTCCGGCGGCATCGATCTGTCCGTAGGCTTTACGATGGGGCTCGCTTCGGTGGTGGCCAGCCAGGTCATAGACGCCGCCACGGCGCCCCTCGGCGCGCCGCTCGGCTTGCTGGCCGGCATTCTGGCCGCGGTCGTGGTCTCGTGGGTTCCGGGCGTGGTCAACGGGCTGCTGGTGGCTCGGCTGCGGGTGCCGCCGTTCATCGGCACCCTGGGCATGTACGGGGTGGCGCGTGGCGTCGCCTATCTGATCGCCGGCGGTACGACGGTGCCGGTCGGCAATCCGATTTTGGGCGTGCTGGGCAACGGCACCCTGGGGCCGCTGCCGGTCGTCGTGCTCATCACCGCGGCCGCCATGCTGGGCCTGCACTACCTCCTGTCACAGACAAAATTCGGCCAGTACACCTATGCCATAGGGGGCAATCGCCAAGCCGCCATCCGCGCCGGCATCGATGTACGGGGAGTAACGATCTGGCTATACATCCTGTCCGCCCTGTGCGCCGGCCTGGGCGGCATCCTTTACGCCGGGCGATTCTCCGCCGGAGCGGCGCAGGCGGGCGAGCCGCTGCTGCTGGACAGCATCGCCGCCGTGGTGATCGGCGGCGCCAGCCTGTTCGGCGGCTCGGGCACGCTGGTCGGCACGCTGATCGGCGCGCTGATCGTGGCGGTGATCCAGTACGGTCTGGTGTTCATCAATGTGGAGCCGTTCTGGCAATTCGTCGCGGTCGGCGTGGTCATCATAATTTCGGTGCTAGTCGACCAGAGCCAGCGCCGCATCGGCGGCGGCCGGGTCGATGAGTGAGACGCTGCTCGAGACGCGCGGCGTCTCCAAACGTTTCGGCGGGGTGCACGCGCTGGAGCACGTCGATTTTCGTGTCGACAGCGGCGAGGTGGTGGCGCTGGCCGGCGACAACGGGGCCGGCAAGTCGACGCTGATAAAGATCGTCAGCGGGGTATTCCCGCCCAGTGCCGGCGAAATCCGTTTTACGGGCGCGCCGGTGACGTTTGCCAACCCGCACGAGGCGCGCGAACGGGGCATCGAAACGATCTACCAGGATTTGGCGCTGGCCGACAATCTCGACGTCGGTGCCAACGTGTTCCTCGGTCGCGAGCCGATGCGCCGCGTGCTGGGCTTTCCCGTGATCGACCGCAAGCGGATGCGCACCGAGGCGGCGCGGGCGCTGGAGACGCTGGAGATCGGTCTGGATCGGCTGGACCGTCCGGTGCGCGCCCTGTCGGGCGGCCAGCGCCAGTGCGTGGCGATCGGCCGGGCCATCCACTGGAAGGCGCGGGTGCTGATCATGGACGAGCCGACCGCCGCTCTGGGTGTGCCGGAGCAGCGGCGGGTCATGGCTCTGATCCGGGCGCTGCGGGCCAGCGGCGTGGGCGTAATCTTCATTTCGCACAATTTGGGGGACATCCTGGAGGTCGCCGACCGGATCGTCGTGCTTCGCCGCGGCTTGGTGGCGGGCGAACGCCCGGCCGCCGGGGCCAACCCGGACGAGATCGTGCGCCTGATGGTGGGCGGCTGAGACCCCCTCAGGGCCGGGGTGTGTCAAGCCGGGCTGCCTATGCTAAGACCGCCCAGTAACGAGATGGCCGAGTCCTGATGGCCGCGTGGGAAAGTGCGGGGATGAGCAGCAGCATCGACCAGCAATACAGTGCCATCCGCGCGCCCAGTGCCACCCGGGCGCGCAAGACGCTGATCTTTGCGAACGACAAGTCGAGCGGCAAGACCACGACAGCCAATGCGGTGGTGGTCAGCCTGTTGCAGCGCTATCCGATCCTGATGCGCGGCATCGAGGTGCGCGAATACGAGCGGGCCCCGCGCCTGTCGACGATTTTTCGCAAGGAGGACGGGCTCGGCAATGTGGTGCATCGCGACGCCCGCAACGCCGCCGCATTCGAAGTCTCACGCGAGCTGGCCTATGATCCCAACGCCACCCAGTGGGACGACCTGCTGTACGATATCGGTATGGGCAATTTGATTGTTGATCTCGGCAGCAACATGTTTACCGAAATCTGCCGCATCCTGGATGACGAGCCGCGGCCGATCTTTCCCGACGGCGGCGAGCGGGTCGGCGTGGTAGTGCCGGCGACCACCGCTTCGGACTCGATCGAAAGTGCGATGGCCGCCATCGACCATGTGCTCGGCTGGGGACCGCACACGCACGTGTTTGTGGTGGAGCAGGAATATCTCGGCCGTTTCGGCGAGGAACTCGACGACTGGAACGCCTATCGCAATCGCCTGGCCAAGCACGAGTCGCCACGGGTGCGGGTGTTGCGGCTGGAGCGGCTGGCGGTGGCCAATATCGGCGGTGTGGTGTTTCAGCGCATCGACCGCATCGTTTCGGATGCGCAGTCGATGTTGCGATCCGACAAGCTGCAGGGTGCCTCCTTGCTCCGTGCCCTGCGCAAGGCCCGCGCGGAGATCGCCTGGGGCAACAAGGCGTTGGAGACGGTCCGGCCGATTGCGGACTGGTTCGCGACCTGAACGCCAATTCGGCGTCAATCCGCCCCGTGCGCCTCGCGGGCGTGGGAGACTGCATGACAAAATGATGTGGCGGGCCGGAATGGTCCGACCCGCCACACGAAAGGAGCCAGTGGCATGAAGAAGATGCCTCTGCTCCTAGTCTTCCGTCTGAGGTTCTGGCGCCGCGTGTTGAGCGTGGTCGTCAGCCTCAGCCGAGGCTAGGAGTTGGGAGAGTCGGGGCAAGGACCCCCGCCTCTCCTGCTCCCGCTATAGCACAGACTGGCGTGGAGCGAGCAGCTTTTTCGTCACGTCCAGTGCCCCGGCACCCACAGCCACGCACCGCTCGCATTCGACCAGTAGCCGTCTTGCCAGGTCGTTCCATGCCCGGCCCGGGGCACCCAGGCGCTCTCGCGCCACACCCAGCCTTGCCCATCCCAGTCCCAGTGTCCGGGCTGCAGTATCAGCGGCTCCTCCGAAACCGGGGGTTTGGGGACGATCTCCACGCGCAGCGGCGGGGGCGGCGGGTTCGGGTTGTACGCAACGCCCACCGGGGTTACCGCGCAGCCGGCCAGAGCCAGTGAGCCCGCCAGTGGGCCGGCCAGTAGCAGGGCACGCATCGTATCAGCCTCCGTCATTCGCCGACCGCCATGTAGGCGCGCAAACCCCGCGCGGCCAGGGCCGGACGGCTCAACTCGGCACCAGCACGAGAGCGGCCGCCTGGGCCGCAATCCCTTCCATGCGCCCGGTAAAACCGAGACGCTCGGTGGTGGTTGCCTTGACCGAAACCCGCCCCTCATCGACGTCCAGCAGTGCCGCAAGACGGGCGATCATGCGCGGGGCATGCGGCGCAATTTTTGGCCGTTCGCAAATCAGGGTCACGTCGACGTTGACCAGCACCCCGCCCTTGGCCGCGATGCGGCCGGCGGCGTGGGCCAAAAAGCGTGCCGAGTCCGCATCCTTCCAAGCCGCCTCGCTCGGCGGGAAATGCCGCCCGATATCGCCGTCGGCCAGCGCGCCATAGATGGCGTCGCACAGCGCGTGAATTCCCACATCCGCGTCGGAATGGCCTGCAAGCCCCTGTTCATATGCGATTTCAACGCCGCAGAGGATGAGGCGCCGCCCGGGCGCCAAGGCATGCACGTCAAAGCCGGTGCCGATCCGGGGGAGCAGGGCAGGGAGGGGGGGTGACGCGGACACGAAAACAGCGTCGCCGCGCCTGATTTGCACGTCAAGCGGGCAGGGTTTAGATTGCACAAACTATGAGCAGTCAGTTCCCTGCCGGGCACCCGCGCCTAGGCCCGATCGACCTCGGCCGTGGCGTAATGATCGTCGTTCCGGTGATTTTGGCGCCCATGTCCGGGGTAACGGATCTGCCGTTCCGGCGGCTCGCGCGCAGCTTGGGCGCGGGGCTGGTGGTCTCCGAGATGATCGCCTCCTGGGCCATGGTCCGCGAGAACCGCAACACCCAGCGCATGGCCACCATGGAGGGGTCGCCCGCCTCGCTGCAGCTGGCCGGCTGCGAGCCCGCCGCCATGGCCGAGGCCGCGCGTCTTGCCGTGGATCGCGGTGCCCACATCGTCGACATCAATTTCGGCTGCCCGGTGAAGAAAGTCGCCGTGGGCCAGATGGCCGGCAGCGCTCTGATGCGCGACGAGATCGCCGCCGCGTCCATCCTGGAGGCGGTGGTGCGCGCCGTGCCGGTGCCGGTGACGCTGAAAATGCGCATGGGCTGGGATCGAGAAAACCTCAACGCGCCTCGGCTGGCGCGCCTGGCGGAAGCCTGCGGCATTCGCATGGTCACGGTGCATGGGCGCACCCGCCAGCAATTCTACACCGGTTCTGCGGACTGGGATTTCGTGGCCGAGGTGAAGCGGGCCGTGCGCATCCCGGTCATCGTCAACGGCGACATCGTGACCGAGGACGACGCGCTCCAAGCTATCGTGCGATCCGGCGCGGACGGCGTGATGGTCGGCCGCGGCTGCTACGGCCGCCCCTGGTTCCCCCGCCAGGTGTGGCACTTTCTGCGCACCGGCACGCGGCTGCCCGAGCCGCCGCTCGCCGCGCAAAAAGCCATTCTGTTGCAGCATTACCGGGCGATCTTGGACCACGCCGGGACCGAGGCCGGCGTCCGGCTCGCACGCAAGCATGTGGGCTGGTATTCTCGCGGCCTGCCCGGCTCGGCGGAGTTCCGCAATCTCGTCAACCGGTTGGCGGACGCCGCTCTGGTCGAGCGTCAGATCGACTCGTTCTATGACCCGCTGATTGCGCGCGGCGCCGGACGCGCCTGGACCCGCGAGCAAGCCTTGGCGGAGGCGGCGTGATCGGCGGGGCTGACCGAAAAATGCCGATGCTCATGGAGCGCTGGTTGTCGGCTCGGTCGGACGCGAGAACCCGGACGCATCGGCCGCCCGATGCTGCGTCCCTGCTTTCGGCGCTGCCGGTCCCGGTCCTGCTGCTCGGGCCCGAGGCGGAAATCCGCTTCGCCAATCCGGCGGCCGAGCAGTTCTTGGGCGCCTCCGTCACCCAGCTCGCCAATATGCGGCTGTCGGACATCATCGCGGCCGACAACCCGTTGTTCCTGCTACTGGCTCAGGTTCTTGACGAGGACGTTACGGCCAGCGACCACGACCTGATGCTGGAAGGGCCCCGGCTGCGGCGCACCGCGGTTGCGGTGCAGGCCACGACACTTCCCGAGGAACCCGGCGGCGTGTTGCTGGTGCTGCAGGACGCGTCCGCCGCGCGGTTGCTGCATCGGCAGATGACGTTTCGCAGTGCGGCCCGCAGCGTCACCGGCATGGCCGCCATCCTCGCCCATGAGGTGAAGAATCCATTGTCCGGCATTCGCGGTGCGGCACAGTTGCTGGAGGGCAGCGTCGGCGACGCCGACCGCGAGCTGGCCGTCCTCATCCGCGACGAGGCGGACCGCATCCGCGCCCTTGTCGATCGCATGGAGGTCTTTGGCGAGAAACAGATCGAGCGCGGCGCGGTCAACATCCATCGCGCGATCGAGCACGTCCGGCGCCTGGCCCAGACCGGCTTTGCCGCGCACATCCAGTTCACCGAGGAGTACGACCCGTCGCTGCCTCCGGTTCTGGGTAATCGCGACTTGCTGGTGCAGGTGCTGCTGAATATCGTCAAGAACGCCGCCGAGGCGCTGACCGAGTCGGCGCACCCGTCGCCGGCCATCGGCCTGCGGACCGCTTTCCAGCACGGAATTCGCCTGACCGCTCCCGGCGCGCAGGAACGCACGCACCTGCCGCTCATGGTCAGCGTGTCCGACAACGGTCCCGGCATCGCCGACGATATCAGGCCCAACATGTTCGATCCGTTCGTGACCTCGAAACCATCGGGCAGTGGCCTCGGTCTTGCTTTGGTCGCCAAGATCGTCAGCGAGCATGGCGGGTTGATCGAGGTGGACAGCGCTCCCGGGCGCACCGAATTCCGCCTGCGCCTGCCCATGCTGACCGAAGACCAGGACTGAGAGGCATTTGGCCGCAGAGCGCATGACCACGATGCCCACCGTCCTGATCGCCGACGACGACCGTTCCATCCGCACGGTTCTGGCGCAGGCGCTCGGCCGTTCCGGCTATCAGGTGCGCAGCACGGCCAGTGCCGCGACCCTGTGGCGATGGGTGGAAGACGGGGAGGGCGATCTGGTCATCACCGACGTGGTGATGCCGGACGATAACGGGCTCGACCTGGTGCCGCGCATCCGCCGGGTGCGTCCGGAGTTGCGCGTGGTGGTGATGAGCGCGCAATCCACGCTGATCACCGCGGTCAAGGCGACCCAGCGCGGCGCGTTCGATTATCTTCCGAAACCGTTTGACCTGAAAGACCTGCTGGCCGTCGTGGGCCGCGCCCTGGCCGCTCCGGCGGTACCCGTGCTGCCCGCCGAGTCGCGTCCGGCGCCCGACAAGGACGAAAAATTGCCGCTGATCGGGCGCGGCGCGGCGATGCAGGAGATTTATCGCACCATCGCCCGGCTGACGACCACCGACCTGACCGTGATGATCAACGGCGAGAGCGGCACCGGCAAGGAACTGGTGGCCCGCGCGCTGCACGACTACGGCCGGCGCCGGGCGGGACCGTTCGTGGCCATCAACATGGCGGCGATCCCGCGCGAGCTGATTGAAAGCGAACTTTTCGGGCACGAGCGCGGCGCGTTTACGGGCGCGCTGAACCGCAACCAGGGTCGTTTCGAGCAGGCATCCGGCGGCACGCTGTTTTTGGACGAGATCGGCGACATGCCGCCGGAGGCGCAGACGCGGCTGCTGCGCGTGCTGCAGGAGGGCGAATTCACTACCGTCGGCGGTCGCCAGCCGATCCGCGCCAATGTGCGCATCGTCGCCGCCACCCATCGCGACCTGCGCCAAGCCATCCGCCATGGGCAGTTTCGCGAGGACCTGTTCTACCGCCTCGCGGTGGTGCCGATCCGTCTGCCGCCGCTGCGCGAGCGGGCCGAGGACATCGAGGATCTGGCCCGGCATTTTCTCGACCGTGCCGTGGCGGACGGATTGCCCGCAAAACAGCTCGATGCGTCCGCGCTAGCGGCACTGCGCGAGCACCGCTGGCCCGGCAATGTGCGCGAGCTGGAGAATCTGATGCGCCGGCTGGCGGCGCTCGATCCGCACGAGGTGATCTCCGGCGAAGGCGTTCGCGCCGGCCTGGGCGAGCCGGAGCCGGTCGCCGCGGAGACGCCGACGCAGGCGGGACCGGCGAGCGGGGATATGTCGCTGGCGCAGGCCGTGGAGCGCCATGTGCGCCAGGCGCTGGGGACGTGGCGCGAGGGCGCGTCGGCCGACATCTATGGGGAAGTGTTGGCCGAGATGGAGCGGCCGCTGATCCAGCTCGTGTTGTCGGCCACTCGCGGCAACCAGATCAAGGCGGCCTCCATGCTGGGGCTGAACCGCAATACGCTGCGCAAGAAAATCCGCGATTTGGAGATTTCGGTGGTGCGCGGGCTGGCGTAGTCAGGCGAAACCGTTTCACCTCGATCCGGCCGCCTGGTGCTCGATGCCAAGGGGACGCTCACCGCTTCTCCCCGGGCGTGCTGGCCGCCTGGCTCGGATGGGGTAGGGGAGATTGCGTGGGGCGCCCACGGGGGTCGCCGGCCGTTGCGCCTTCCGACCCTGGGCTGTCGCGGACTGCGGTCTAGCGATACGTATTGATATCGTAACAATATGGGCGTGCGTGGGCAGGCGGCCCAGTCAGGCCGGTTTTCGGATCGGCTCCAGCATCCAGATGCCGCGCCACTTGCGCCACTCCGTGCCGGGCTCGGTCCACTTCGGCTTGCGCTTATACGGCTCGGTGCGCACCGGACGCTTGCGCATCGGCTTTTCGGGGCCGGTTCGCGGGGCCGGTGCAGCGGTGCGGCGGGGTCCGGTTCGGTGGGGACCGGTGCGGTTCGGCGAACCCGCTTCGGCGGAGGCGGCAGGAGCGCCGGGTCGGGCTTTAGCGCCAGCATCCAGAACATCGGCCGGAGCAGTCGCCCCGCCTGCGGCGCCTTGCGGAGCAACTCCTGCATCTCGGGATGCGCCAGCAGCCGCTCCAAATCCCGCTGACAGGGCGCCACCCGCCACGTCCCCAGTTTCAGCAGCCAGCCGAACGGCTCGGGAAACGGGCGTTGTCGCTGGCGGCTTTCGCCTTTCCGGACCCGGGGCGGCCGCGGCGGCGGCAGCGGACCCGCCTGGGCCCGGGCGATCAGGGCAAGAAACCTTTTGCGGAGCTTCTGCAGCCTGATCCCGACCAGCTCCAGCAACTGCACGCTGATGAACGCCACCCCGGACATCCGGTCCGCATGCCAGCGTGCCCCCAGCCCCAGGACCACCTCGTCGGCGAACCGGGCAAACCGCTCGGCGAGGCTGGCATCCGGTGGGAGCGGCGGGCGGGGGAGAAACCACATGTCAGGAGCACTAACACAAGCCGCGGGCCAGGTCAAGGATTTTCTCTTTCAGCCTTGGCAGGCCGATCCCGGCTGGCGTGGTCTCGGCCCATCTGCCGGCGTACCGGGCGACGCTTGTCCCGATGCGATCGGCACGTCATCTTCATGTCGGCGAAGACAGTACATCCGAGGGTCGGGGTGTCGCCCGACGATCCCACCCGGCCACGGCGGCGTCGGGGATTGACGGGACGACATCGTCGGAATCCGGCGGAGTTTCGAGCCTGATGTGGACTCCCTCGGCCTTCATCGCCAAATGGCGCGCCAACGCGCGCAACGAGCGCGCCGCGGCGCAGGAGCATTTCCTGGACCTGTGCGCGCTGCTGGGCGAGCCGACGCCCAACTCCGACCCGACCGGCGCCGCCTACGCGTTCGAGAAGGGCGCCACCAAGGCCAGCGGCGGCGAGGGCTGGGCCGATGTGTGGCGGCGCGGCCGCTTCGCCTGGGAATACAAGGGCAAGCACAAGGACCTGGACGCCGCGCACCGGCAACTCCTGCAATATGCGGGCGCGCTGGAGAACCCGCCGCTCCTGGTCACGTCCGACATCGAGCGCATCATCATCCGCACCAACTGGACCAACGCCGTCTCCGAGCGGCACGAGGTGCGGCTGGAGGATCTGGCCGATCCCGCCCGGCTCGGCGTGCTCAAGGCGGTGTTCGCCGATCCCGAGCGCCTGCGGCCGCGGCAAGACGCGGGCGGCGCTGACGCGCCGAGGCGGCGGCGGAGTTCGCCGAACTGGCGGAGCGGCTGCGCGGCCGCGGCAACGACCCGCAGACGGTCGCGCATTTCGTCAACCGGCTGGTGTTCTGCCTGTTCGCCGACGACGTGGGGCTGCTGCCGGCCGGCCTGTTCGAGCGGATGCTGGACGGCGGCGCGCAAGGCGCCGGCGCGGTTCGAGGGCTACGCGCAGCGGCCTGTTCGCGGCGATGGCCGAGCGCGGCGGCGAGGTGGATTTCACGCCCGTCGCCTGGTTCAACGGCGGCCTGTTCGATGACGCCGCCGCCCTGCCGCTGGAGGCGGACGATATCGCCCTGTTGCAGCGCGCGGCGGCGCTGGACTGGGCGGAGGTGGACCCCTCCATCCTCGGCACGCTGTTCGAGCGCGGCCTCGATCCGGACAAGCGCAGCCAGCTCGGCGCGCACTACACGACGCGCGAGATGATCGAGCGGCTGATCGAGCCCGGTGGTCCGCCGCCCGCTGTTGGCCGAGTGGGGCGAGGTGCGGGCGCAGATCGCGGCGGCGCTGGAGCCGGCGCCGCGGCAAGCCGGGAAGCCGGCGCGAAGCGCGACGCGCCCGCGCCGAGCCGAGACGCTGTTCCGCGGCTTCCTGGACCGGCTGCGCGCTTTCCGGGTGCTGGACCCGGCCTGCGGCTCCGGCAACTTCCTGTATCTCGCCCTGCTCGCGCTGAAGGACCTGGAGCACCAGGCGATGGTGGAGGCCGAGGCCCTCGGCTTGCAGCGGGAGTTCCCGCAGGTGGGACCGGAGGCGGTGCTGGGGCTGGAGGTGAACCCGTATGCGGCGGAGCTGGCCCGCGTGTCGGTCTGGATCGGCCACATCCAGTGGGCGCGCCGGCACGGCTTTCCGCGCGCCCTCCGATCCGGTGCTGCGCGCCTGGACACGATCGCGTGCCGGGACGCGGTGCTGGCGGAGGACGGCACGCCGGCACCCTGGCCGGCGGCCGACGTGATCGTGGGCAACCCGCCGTTCCTGGGCGGCAAGCGGATGCGCAGCGTGCTTGGCGACGCCTACTGCGACCGGCTGTTCGCCGCCTATGCCGGACAGGTGCCGGCCGAGGCGGATCTGGTCTGCTACTGGTTCGTCCGGGCGCAGGAAGCGATGGCTGACGAGGCAAGTGCCGCGCGCCGGCCTGGTGGCGACGAACAGCATCCGCGGAGGCGCGAACCGGCGCGTGCTGGAGCCGATCGCGCGAGGCGGGCGCCATCTCGACCGCTTGGGCGGACGAGCCCTGGATGCTGGACGGCGCGGCGGTGCGCGTGTCACTGGTGTGCTGGGGGCGCGAGCCGGGCAACGGCGCCGGTGCTTGACGGCATTGCCGGTGCCCGCGATCCACGCCGACCTGACCGCGGGCGACGCGAACGTGACGACGGCGCGGCGGCTGGCGGAGAACGCCGGTGTGGCGTTTCATGGGCGACACCAAGGGCGGCGCCTTCGATGTGCCGGGCGAGCTGGCGCGCGCATGGCTGGCGCTGCCGAGCAACGCCAATGGACGGCCGAACGCGGACGTGCTGCGCCCGTGGGCGAACGGCATGGACGTGACCCGCCGGCCATCCGACACCTGGATCATCGATTTCGGCTGGACGATGAGCGAGGCAGAGGCCGCTTACTACGCGGCGCCTTTCGCGCATGTGGCCGAGCATGTGCGGCCCGGTGCGAGCCAAGAACAAGCGCGAAGCGTACGCGCGGACTGGTGGCGGCACGTCGAGCCACGACCAGGGATGCATAAGGCGCCTGCGGGCCTTTCACGGTTTATTGTGACGCCACGGGTGTCAAAGCACCGGGTTTTCGCATGGATGTCCGCCAACGTTGCCGGACACCAGCTTTATGCGATTGCGCGAGACGATGACGTCATCTTTGGCATTCTGCACAGCCGATTTCACGAAATTTGGGCGCTGGCGTCAGGCGTCCTGGCATGGCGTCGGTAATGATCCGCGTACAATGCAGCAACCTGCTTCGAGACCTTCCCTTTCCCGGATGGCCTCACGCCCGATCGCCCCGCTGCAGCCTACGCCGCCGATCCGCGCGCCCAGGCGATTGCGCAGGCGGCGCAGGCGACTGATGGCAGCGCGCGACCATTGGCTGAACCCGCCCGAGTTGGTTGAGCACGTGCCCGAAGTGGTCCCGGGTTTTCCGGATCGTCTGCGTGCCGAAGAAGCGACAGCCGAAGCGGTGCTGCGCAAGCGCACGCTCACCGCCTCTACAACCAGCGCGGCACGCCGGAAGGCGCTTGGCTGGACGCGCTGCATCGCGCCTTAGACGAGGCGGTTGCCGCCGCCTATGGCTGGCCGGCCGATCTTTCCGATGACGACGTGCTGGCGCGACTGCTGGCGCTGAACCACGCCCGCGCAAAGACCTGATCGTGCATCGCGCAGGTGCACCGTGGTCCCGGATCGCCCCGATTGTTTGGATGTTCGCATTTTCGGAATTGCAGAGCTCCCTCTCGTCTAAATGATCCAGCAGCCTGGTTGACAACCGTCGCCTGACGGCTTACAGATCGGGATGATCCGGCGATTTCGACACAAGGGTTTGGAGCGGCTGTTTCTGGAAGGCGCCACGGGCGGTGTTGATCCGCAACTGGCCGCCAAACTCCGCCGCATGCTTGTCTTGCTGGACAATGGCAAGGAACCGTCTGCCCTGGACCTACCAGGCTATCGGCTCCACCCGCTCAAGGGGGAGCGCAAGGGTCAGTGGTCGGCAACGGTCTCGGGCAATTGGCGGCTCGTGTTCGAGTTCCACGGCGAGGACGCCGACAACGTCGATCTGGTGGATTACCACTAGCAAGGGGATAGCTCATGCATATGCACAATCCGCCGCATCCCGGCGAGATCATAAGGGAGGATTGCCTCAAGGCTGTAGGTCTGTCGGTGACGGCGGCGGCCAAGTGGCTCGGCGTGTCTCGTCAGTCGTTATCCGAGTTGCTGAACGGTCGGGGAGGGATCTCGGCTGACATGGCGATCCGGCTCGAAAAGGCCGGCTGGAGCACCGCTGAGACATGGCTCGGCGCGCAATCGGCCTATGATCTGTGGCAAGCCAAGCAGCGCGCCGACAGCATCAAGGTCGCCCGCTTTCCCACTCCCGCGCCCGGGTAGTGCGGGCCGGAGCAAGCGGGACACACCGGTAATGCGGTGCGCTGTTCGGTGTGTTACGTTTGTTATAAAGAATTATTTGATCTGGGTGCGGTGCATGACGCGGCGCGAGGCGGCGTCGAACGGGTCGCGGCAGTGCATGGTGCACCGGTTATCCCACCCCAAATCCTGAGCCGTCCTGCCAAGACACCCCCCGCGCGGGAAGTCCCGATTAGCACGTGATAGTCCGGTTTATAACGTGCAGAAAGTCTGATACGATTCGGGCATGACCCCGACCGTCCAGCTCACCGAGCCGCCCGACCCCGCCGCTAAGGCAGCCGCCGGCAAAGCGCTCTACGCCTACAACGTCGCCGCGACCGGCGTTGAGGATCGCCGGCCGATCGGTTGCGTCGCCACCGACCCGGACACGGGCGAGATCGTCGGCGGCCTGTGGGGCCGCACCGAGATCGGGCTGCTATTCCTCGATATGTTTTTCCTGCCGGAGAGCGTGCGCGGCAGCGGCATCGGCAGGCGCCTGCTTGAGAAAGTCGAGAGCGAAGCGCGCCGTCGCGGTTGCCGCCGCGCTGTCGTGGAGACCAGCAGTTTTCAGGCACCGGGATTCTACCTGCGCCACGGCTACCGGGAATTTGGCCGTGTCGCCTTTGCCGTCGCCGACCATGCCCGCGTTTTTCTGAGCAAGGAGTTCGCGTGACCGCCCGGCTCCCCACCGGCCAGCTCGCGGATGCCCTCTTTCAAAAAAATACCGGGTGAACACCCCTCCCGGATCGGAGGTGGCGCGAGAGCTGCCGTCACCATATCAGCCTTGCTGCTTCAGTCCGGCCCGCGTTCGTAACCCAGCAACATTCTTTGACAACCGTCCCCCGACGATTTACAGTCGGGACGATCCAGCGATTTCGACATGCGATTTCGACACAGGGCCTGGAGCGGCTGTGTCTGGAAGGCGATACGAGCGGTGTTGACCCGCAGCTCGCTGTCAGGGGCTGTCTGTGACGGTGGCGGCCAAGTGGGTTGGCGTGTCCCGTCAGTCGCTTTCCGAACTGCCGAACGGTCGGGCAGCGGTCTCGCTGACATGACGATCCGGCTTGAAAAGGCCGGCTGGAGCACCGGCGAGGCATGGCTCGGCACGCAGTCGGCTTACGATTTGTGCCAAGCCAAGCAGCGCGCCGACAGCATCAAGGTCGCCCGCTTTCCCACGCCCGCACCGGCCTAAGTCCATGATTGCGGTCGTGCACTCATGCGCCGCCTGATCTCATCGGGCTCAACGTTCGAGTCCCAGATCGGCTATTCCCGCGCCGTCGCCGTCGCCGATTTCGTGTTCGTCTCCGGAACCACCGGTTTTGACTACGCCACCATGGCGATCAGCGACGATGTGGTGGAGCAGGCGGAACGGTGTTTGAAGAACATCGAAGCGGCCCTGGCCGAGGCAGGGGCGATGGTGGCCGACATCGTGCGCGTGAATTACCTGCTGCGCGACGCCGCGGAGTTCGAGCCGTGTTGGCCGTTGCTGCGCAAGTGGTTCGGCGAGGTACGGCCGGCCGCCACGATGATGGTCGTGGGACTTGCGGACCCGCGCATAAAAATCGAGATCGAGGTCACCGCACGCAGCGCCGCAGGCGACGAGACGTAACGTCGCGGAAAACGCAAAATCCACTTCGCCGTCAGAGCCCAGGGGCAGAGGGAGAAGGACGGTCGCGGCCTCAGTCGACCTCCACGACCTGCGTCCGTCGCACACCCAACGCGCTGGCAACCAGGCGCAGGCGATCGCCCACCACCTCGCTGTCCGGCACCCGTGCCGCGCGCGAGACTTCCAGGCGGACGGCACCCGCCTCGATGCGTAGCCGGGCCCGGGCGAGAATTTCGGGGACGCTCCCGGCCAGCCGGTAGCCCAGCAGCAACACCCGGCCCAGAATCAAGGCGCGGCGGCGCAGGGCAGGGGAGAGCAAGCTCGCGGCCGGCTCCAAGGCCGGATCGTCCGCCGGCCCCGCATAGCGGGCGTGCACCACCGAGGCGAGAAACGCCCGCTCGGCGTGCTCGAGGCCGATGAACGGGAACCGCAGCAGGCGCAAAAAACTTTCCGCGGCGCGCACGCCGGCATCGTCGCGCCAGGCGATGTCGGATACCGCGCAGGCGGCTACCCGCAAGCGGCGGTCCGGCGCGGTTTCTCCGGCAAACAGGTCGTCGGTCCAGCGCACCAGCGCGGGCGCGAAGTGCGGCACCCGGGCGCCGGGCAAGAATGCCTGCGCGCCCTCGACCAGCGGGTCGAGATAGCGCTCCGGCTCCGGGAGCTGTGCATAGAGCCAGCCCTCGCGCAGGCCGAGCGCGGAGAACACCACGCGCTCGGGCGCCAGGCGTTTCAGCACCCGGTCCAGCATCAGCGCCGCGGCCGGGAGCGACTGGGCGCGTCTTGCGGGGACGCCGGGAAGCGCGGCCACCTTCGCGGCCGGCAGGCGCCAGATCGATTTTGCGAAAGCACGCGCCTGGCCGGCTTCGATGGCGTATCCGTGCGCGACCGGCACGACTGCCCCGTTCGCCGCCATATGCACGCGCGCAAAAGCCCGCCAGCCGCCGCCCACGGCAAAAAACACCGGCTCGGTGAGTGCCGGCGGCAGGCTCTGCTTCAGCAGGGCGTCGACGCGCTGCTTTGCATCGAGGTCGGGGCTGGCCAGCAGCGACTGCACCGGCAGCGCCCCGAGCGGCATGCTGACGGAACGTTCCCCGACCCGGTCGTCGAGAATTTCCGCCACTTCCAGGCTGCCGCCGCCCATGTCGCCGATCAGGCCACGCGGCCGGTAGAAGCCGGCGATCACGCCGAGGGCGGCGTAGTATGCTTCTTCGCGGCCGCTCAAAACGCGCACCGAAAAACCCGATTCGCGGGCGATCGCCGCCACCAGCTCGTCGCCGTTGCGCGCGCGGCGGACCGCTTCGGTGGCGATCACGTCGACACGCTCCACGCCCAGCGCGTCGGCGATGGCGCGAAACCGGCGGGCGGCTTCCACGGTGCGGGCCATGCTGTCGGCCGACAGCTCCCCGGTCCGGTCCAGGCCTTCGCCGAGGCGGCACAGCGATTTTTCGTTGAACCGCGGCAGCGGCGCGCGGCCGAGCTGGTCGTAGACCACGAGGCGCACCGAGTTGGAGCCGATATCGACCACCGCATAGGGTTTTCGCCCCGGGCGGCAGGCGCGCTCCACATCCAGCGCTAGTGGCCGGACGGGTTCGCCGACCGCCTCGGCTTGGCGATGCTCGGTCCGCGGCTGGGTGGCGCTCATGATTTTACCGTATCAACACGCGGTTTGCGGTGGCAGACGGCGCAGCGTCGCAAGTGTGCGGCCGATTGCGCAAGGTGGTCCAGCGGGCCGCAATCTCCCCAAACAGCCTGGCCACGTATTTAACATAATATATCTTCTGCGGCAATCGGCGCTGACCGGCGGCGCGCGGGCGACTGTCGGATGCTAGGTCGCCTCCGCCAGCCAGCGCTTCAGTTCAGGCAAGTCCGCGCGCACGTCGCTGCCCATGCACTCGTTCTTGCGCTCGTGGGCCAAGGCCGGATCGTTGTCGCGCTCCGCGTCGCTGTGGCCGTCGCGGCCGACCATCGCCGCATAGTGCAGCCCGAGCGCGGGTGCCAGCGCCGCATAGGCGTAAGTGCCATATAACGGATGGAATATCTCCAGCACCTGCGTTCCCGGCGCGCAGAAAGCCAGGTTCGCCAATGCCGCGCCATGCAGGCCCACCACATGGGTCGCCTGGGCGAACGCGGCGGCCTGTTCGCAGACGCTCATCTGCCCGGGCACGATGCGCTCAAAACCGTGCGGATGCAGCATCGCCGCCACCTCGGCCTCGTTCACGAGCTGCCGGCTGGCCGCGTCCTCGCGCGACAAAAACAGTTTTTTGGTCCGCGGCCCCTGCCCGTCTACGCCAAACGCCGCGCGCACCGCCGCGAGCGCCCAGTCTGAACCGAGATGCGCCGGGTGATGCAGGTAGCGGCAGTTGGACAGCACGGCGAGCCGGCGTACCTGCACGGTTCCAAAGCCGCTCGTACCCACGTAGCGCCGCGCACCCATTCGCCGCGCAATGTCGTACTGGTAGGTTTGTGCAAGGTCGGGGCCGATCACGGTTGCCGTGGCAAGATCAATGCCGGCCCGCGCGTAGAGGGCCAGGCGGGTGCTCTGGTCGAGCATGAAGTGGCAGAGATTCGGCGCCGGAAACGTGTCGCTGATCAGTACCCCATCATCGAGGGTCAAGGCATCGAGGACCTCGCCCTGCACACGTCGGGACGCCAGAGTCGCTTCGATCAGCGTGAACGGTTGCTCGCCCACGCACAGATCGCCGTGCGGCGTGCCGTCCCGGCCGAAAACCGCGACCTGGTGCTGCGCGATCAGCAACTGAGCATCCTCGAGCTGCGCCATGGTGATGGATGGTCGCCACCCCGCCACCAGCAGCTCTTTCAGAGCATAGGGAACGCTGCGTCCGTACACGCCCAGCGGAAGCGCGGGGCGCGCGCTGCCATCGACCAGCGTGCGGTCGCGTCGCCCCTCCAGTTTCAGGTCGATGTCGGGGCCGGCCCGGGTCAGCACGTCGGCTTCCCGTTCCGGCTCCAGAAGATGCCGGCCCGGCTGGGCCGCGTGCCATCGCCGCAGCAGCCGGGCGGCATCCCGCCACGCGCCGAGTTCGCACAGGCGCAGAGACACGTCGCGCGCCGGCACGAACGAGACCTCGGCCGCCGGCTCGATCTGGAGGGTCAGGCTGGAAAAGAGAAACGCCTCGTCGGCGCTGCCCAGTTCCGCAAAAACCCTGCTGGCCCGGTAATAGACCCAGTAATCGGTGATCGGGCCGGCATGGGCGAAAACTTCGCGCAGCAGTGATGCGGCGCGCTCCGGCAGCGGCGGTCGGTCCAAAAGTTCCAGCCGGTGTTGCAGGGCGGGTCCGGGATGCGGTGCCAGCAGGACCGCGGCGGCCTCTTCCGATGTCGGCCCCGGCGTGCCGCCGCCGATCATCTGCGCAAGGCCATGCAAAAGACGCGATGCCTGGTGTCGCCCGAGGGCAGCGTAATGGGAAGCCGCCTCGATCATGACGTCGCCGTTGCAGAACGGTGGCAGCGCGAACAGCGTACTCTCGAAAGCGTTCACGGCGGCTTCGTGGTCAGGCGCCTCCCTCATGCGGGCGAGCAATGCGGCGACGAGTGCGGTCATGGCCAAGGAGGGTTGCTGCCCGCCTGCCCGGATGGCAAGTCGCGGGAGGCCCGAGCCGCGGAGACGGAAATGAACGCGAACGAAATCGTCTACGTCCACGGCCGGCGCATCTGGGATAGCCGCGGAAGGCCGACGGTGGAGGCGGACGTGGTGCTGGCCGGCGGCGCGGTGGGGCGCGCCTCGTCCCCGGCCGGCGCCTCGACCGGCAGCGGCGAAGCGCTCGACTTGCGCGACGGCGGCGAGAGTTTTGGCGGTCGCGACGTGAGCCGGGCGGTGGCGAGCGTGAACGGCGACATCGCCGTGCGCCTGATCGGTCTGGACGGGACGGACCAGCAAGCGGTCGATCGGGCGCTGATCGAGCTGGATGGCACGCCGGAGAAGCGGCGACTGGGAGCCAATGCGACGCTTGCCGCATCCATGGCATGCGCCCATGCCGCCGCGGGCGAAGCGGGCGTGCCGTTGTTCCGACATTTGGGCGGCCCGAGCGCGGGCCAACTGCCCCTGCCCCAGATCCAGATTTTCGGCGGCGGCGCGCACGCGGCCGGGCGCATCGACGTGCAGGATTTTCTCGTGGTCTGCCCGGGCGCGCAAAATTTTGCCGAGGCGCTGGACATGGCGGCGGAAGTGTACCGCGCCGCGGGCGATCTGCTGGCCGAGCGCGGGCTGCTGGCAGGCGTCGCCGAGGAGGGCGGCTGGTGGCCCACCTTTGACAGCCCGGAACAGGCTTTGGAGATGCTGGTGCAGGCGATCGACCGCGCCGGCTACGATGCCGGCGACGAGGTGGCGATCGCGCTCGACATCGCCGCCTCGCAGTTCGGCCGCGCAGGCCGCTACCGGTTCGCCGGCAAGGAGATGGACGCGGACGCGCTGAGTGAACAGCTTGCCGGATGGATCGAAAAATTTCCGATCGTGTCGATCGAGGACCCGCTGGCGGAGGACGATCCTGACGGGTTCATCGCGTTCACGGCGCGGCTGGGGAAACGCATCCAGGTGGTCGGCGACGATCTGCTGGTGACCGACCCGGCGCGCATCGCGCAAGCCGCGGCAAGCGGCGCGATCAACGCGGTGCTGCTGAAACCCAACCAGCGCGGCACGCTGACGGAGACTCTTGAAGCCTGGACGGCGACGCAGAAAGCCGGAACTCCGCGGCATCGTCTCCGCGCGGTCGGGCGAAACGGGCGACACCACGATCGTGCATCTCGCGGTGGGCTGGGGCATTGCACAGCTGAAGGTCGGCAGCATCGCGCGGGGCGAGCGCAGCGCCAAGTGGAACGAGGCGCTGCGCATCGAGGAAGCGCTGGGCCCGCGCGCCCGTTTCGCCGGCCGCGCCGCCCTGGGACTATGAAAGTCGTTCTGCAACACGCTTCGGGCCCGGCGCTGGTGGCGCGGCTGGCGGCGCTGGAGGGAATGGAGGCGGTCGCGTGCGATCCCGTAGACCGGGCGCGATTTGCCGAGCTGATGCGCGACGCCGACGTGCTGTGGCATTCGCTCGACCCGGTGACGGCCGCAACGATGGAGGGTGCGCCGCGGCTGCGGCTGGTGCAAAAAATCGGTGTCGGCGTCAATACGATCGACCTGGAGGCGGCGCAGGCGCGCGGCATCGCGGTGTGCAATTTGCCGGGCAGCAACGCGGCGGCAGTGGCGGAAATGACGTTGCTGCTGATGCTGGCGGCGCTGCGCCGCCTTCCCCAATTGGATCGCGCAACGCGTGCAGGATCGGGATGGACGGTGGAGCCGGCCGAGCAGGATTTTTGGGGCGAGCTGGGCGGGCGTACCGTGGGATTGGTGGGTTTCGGCTCCATTCCCCGCACCCTGGCACCCGTGCTGATCGCACTCGGCTGCCGCGTGCTGCATTTTTCGCGCACGCAGCGGCCGGATGCGGCGGGCTGGTGCCCCCTGCCCGACTTGCTGGAGGAATCCGACGTGGTGTCGCTGCATGTGCCGCTGACTGCCGAGACGGCAGGGATAATCGACGCGGCAGCGTTGGCGCGCATGAAGCCCGGAGCGGTGCTGGTCAATACCGCGCGCGGCGGCCTGGTGGACCAGAGTGCGTTGATTGCGGCGCTGGAGAGCGGGCATCTGGGCGCGGCGGGCCTGGACGTGTTTGCGCACGAGCCGGTGGGCGAGGCTGAGAGCAGGCTGCTGGCCATGGACCGGGTGGTGGCGACACCGCACATCGCCTGGCTCACCACAGGCACCTGGGACCGCAGCCTGCGGCGGGCCGCCGAAAACGTCCGGCGATTGGCTCAGGGCGAGGCGCTGCTGGATCGGGTCTGCTGACTGGTTTGCCCGGTCGCCGGTTAATGGCAGGATCGGCGCCGGGACGTTCCGGAGAATTAAGATGCCTGCCTGCGCCCTGCTCGTCACGTTCACGCTGAAACCCGGATCGCGCGAGGCGTTCGATGCGATCATTCTCGACCACGCGCGAAAATCGCGCGACGAAGAGCCGGGATGCCGGCAGTTCGATATCCTGTATCCCGAGGGCGAGCCGGACAAAGCCGTGCTGATCGAGGTCTATGACGATCGCGACGCCTACGAGGCGCATCGCAGCCGTACCGCGCATGGCAGTCGTGAACGAGAAAGCTCGCACCGCTGACACTGGAGCGCACCAGGGTGATCGGCACGCTCGCCTGACCGGCCCCGCCCTGGACGCGGCGGCGCGTCTGGCGCGGTTTGCCCGCGAAGCAGACGCTCGCCCGGGCGACGCCGATGCCCGGATGTTCCACGGCAACGCGTTGATGGAAGCCGGTCGCATTGCCGACGCGCTAGCGGCGTACCGCTCGGCCCTGGCGCTGAGACCGAAGCACGCGCCGACACTTTACAATTTTGGCAATGCACTGCTGGCCAGCGACGATGTTTTGGGTGCGCAAGCGCAGTATTGCGCCGCACTTGCGCTGGCGCCGGATCATGCAGGCAGCCACAACAATTTGGGCAATGCGCTGCGCCGGCTCGGGCGGCACGCCGAGGCGGCCGAAGCCTATCGGGCTGCCCTGGCGCTGCGACCGGACTCTTTCGGGACCCTTAACAATTTGGCGTCGGCCCTGCTCGCGCTGCACCGGCCCGAGGAGGCGCTGACGTGCCTGGATACCAGTCTTCGATTGCGCGCGGATTACGCCGAGGCGTGGAATAATCGTGGCGGGGCATTGCTGGCGCTCGACCGGATCGACGAGGCGCACGCGGCGTTCATGCGCGCGTTGAGTTTCGAGCCAAATCATGCGCAGGCGCAGTTCGGCGCAGCCATGGCGCTGCTGACGCTGGGTCGCCTGCGGGATGGCTTTGCCGCCTACGAAGCGCGCTGGCTGGACCCGAAATTTCGCGAAGGAACGCGAAATTATGAGGCGCCGCTTTGGCTCGGCGATGGCGCGCTGGAGGGCCGCACTGTCCTGCTCCATGCGGAACAGGGCCTGGGCGACACCATCCAGTTCGCGCGCTACGCGCCGTTGCTGCGCGCCCGGGGCGTCAGAGTGGTCATGGAAGTGCAGGCCCCTCTGGCCGACCTTCTGCGTCCGCTGGCCGATGCCGTGGTAGCCGAGGGAGATGTTCTGCCTTCGCACGACTGGCGTACGCCGCTACTGAGCCTGCCGCTGGCATTTGCCACAGAGCTGCAGACGATCCCCGCTGCCGTGCCGTACCTAACCCCGCCCACCGCACGGCGCGACGTGCGCGGGCCGGGACTGAACATAGCGGTTACGCTCTCGGGCAGCGCCGATCACCCGGAAGATGCGCTGCGCTCCATACCCGCATTGTTCCTGCTTCCGTTGCTGAGGATGCAGAACATCACGTTCCACATCGTGCAAAAGGATCTGCGGGCGGCGGACGCCGAGGTGCTGTACGGCCTGCCGCATGTGCGGCTGCATGGCGAGGCGTTGGCGGACTTTTGCCGCCACCGCGGCGCTGTTTGCGGCGATGGATCTGGTCATCAGTGCCGATACGTCGACCGCGCATCTTGCAGGCGCTCTGGGGATGCCGGTCTGGATTTTGCTGCATCAGGCCGCGGATTTCCGCTGGCTGCGTGGGTGCAAGGACAGCCCATGGTACCCGACCGCCCGACTGTTCCGGCAGGGCGGCGAGCGCCATTGGGGCGGGGTGATCACCCGCGTGGCGGAAGCACTGGAGCTGTGCGGCGCCGACCGGAACCGCGCGTTCGCGCCCGATCGTCCCGGCGTGCCGGCAAGAGGCGGCGATGGGGCTGCGCTCCTGACCTAACAAGAAATTACGCCGCGTTTGGCTGTTTGGCTGCCGCGCCGCGATGCGGCGCAATCGGGTTGAAACAGGAGGAGTATCACAAAATGGTTGACAAGGAAACCTAAGCAAGGTAGTTGCCTGTCAACCGAATGGCTGACCCATGTCACTCTTCGTTCCCGAACTGACCGCACACCTTGGCTACTGGCTCCGTCATGTATCCAACCACGTGTCACACGCCTTTGCCCGCAAGCTCGCGGCAAAGGACGTAACCGTCGCCGAATGGGCGCTGATGCGCACAGTCTACGGCAGGCAGCCGATGCCGCCGAGCCGACTGGCAGACCAAATGGGCTTGACGCGAGGGGCTGTCACCAAGCTCGCCGATCGCCTCATAGCTAAAGCCCTGGTGGTCAGAGAAGCCTGCGCCGACGATGGGCGGGCACAGACCCTCGCGCTGACGGCCAAGGGCGCGGACTTCGTGCCCGAGTTAGCGTCACTCGCCGAGCAAAACGAGGCCGAGTGCTTTGCGCACCTGTCTGACAATGAACGCCGCGCCCTGGAGCGGATTCTGAAAAAGACGGTCACCCGCCTCGGCCTCACTTCCATGCCCCTCGATTGAGGGATCACCGACCAACACCAAACATTGAGGAGAACTGCAATGGACACCCGCAAGACCAGAATTGCCCAGACCTGTCTGGCAGGCGCCGAGAACGACACCATGGCTTTTCCGCAGATCGTGGGGACGCTGATGCAGGAAGGTTTCGAGAGCTACGCTATCGACTTCCGCCGCGCGAGCGCGACCTACTACTTGCCGGAGGGCGACAGTATCGTGCTGCCAACGCATCGTGGCGACACGCCGATTGCGGGCACGTTAGATGTCGTCGCTGTCAAAGGCGCGATCATGGAAGCGCAGCAACTGGTGGCAGGCTACACGTATCTGGGTTTCTGCGCGAAGGTCAGGGCAGCCGGGTGCGTCGGCTACACCGTGTCGTTCCCCGGGCGCCGCGCCGTCTATTTCGGCCGCGCCGCCGAGACCCATGTCGAGCACTTTCCATTGTAATACGAAGGGCAGAAGTTCGTCACTCTCATCCCTCACTATCATGCCCGGCGGAGGCCGGGCATTTCCCGTTTGTTTCGACGCAGGCATAGGAGGAAGTTCTGGCCGCCTGATCCGCGTTAGGATGGAAGTGGTAGATGTTACACTACGCACCAGACGGTGCCGCTCAGATCCACCCCGCATCGACCACGAAAGTTTGGTTGGTCACCATGCGGCTGTCGTCGGCGGCGAGGAACAGAACCATGCGCGCCAAGTCCGGTGGGTAGAGCCGGCCGGGTAGGCATTGCACCCGTTTCAGTAGCGCCTCGGTCTCGTCGTTGACCCATAGCGCCAACTGCCGCTCGGTCATGACCCAGCCGGGCAGCACACAATTGACGCGAATGCGCGCCGGGCCGAGGTCGCGGGCAAAGCTGCGGGTCAGCGCCTCGATGCCTGCCTTGCTCGCTACGTAGGCCGGCATCCCGCCGATGCCGATGCGCCAGCTGGTCGAGCCGAAATTTATGATGGAGCCGCCGCCGGCCTCGATCATCGCAGGCGCCACGGCCTGGACGGCGAAGAACTGGTGGCGCAGGTTTACCGCGAGGCGCTGGTCCCAGTAGTCCGGCGTCACGTCCTGCCAGCCGTGCCGCTCGTCATGGGCGGCGTTGTTGACCAGCACATTTATCGGCCCGATCAGCTCCGTCACTCGGGCACAGGCCGCACGCAGGGCAGAAATGTCGGTAAGGTCGGCGTGGATATACGCTGGGCGGGTATGTCCGGCTTCAGCCAGCGCATCCGCCAGCCGCTCGGCCCGGGCGTCGTCGATGTCCAAAAAAGCCACGCGGGCGTGCTGGCGGCAGAAATGTTCGACGATCGCGGCGCCGATGCCGGCGGCCCCGCCGGTGACCAGCACCGCGCGATCACGCAGGCTGGGGTAGGATGCGGGTTGCTCGATCTCGCCTTCTGCCGCCATGGCCGTGTCCCCTATGCTCGCGCGTGTTTGGGCGGGGACGATAGCCATGACGCTGATGCAGGACGAGACCCGCGAGTGCGCACAGGCCGCCGCGCGCTGCGTAGCGCAACGGTCGGTGTTCGAGCGGGTGGCGAGGCACATCCGTGGCGTCGACCCGAGCCTCGTCGTAGTCTGTGCGCGGGGCAGTTCAGGCCATGCCGGCACGTTTTTGCGCTACCTGCTGGCGCGCGACCTGGGGCTGGTCGCCGCTGCGGCCATGCCGTCCATCGCCAGCCTGTATGGCCGGCGCCAGCGCCTGGCCGGCGCGCTATTTCGTGGCGGTGTCGCAGTCGGGCCGCAGTCCGGATTTGGTGCGCACCGCCGATGCGGCACGCGCCGCCGGGGCGCTGTGCCTCGCGATCGTTAATGCGCCCGAGTCGCCGCTCGCAGCGGCTTGCGAGTTGGTGATCGACATTGCCGCCGGCCCGGAACGCAGCGTCGCGGCGACCAAGACGGTGGTCGCGATGCTGGCCGCTTCCCTGGCCCTGACTGCGGCGTGGTCCGGGGACGGTGCCATGGCGCGGGCGGCGCAAAACCTGCCGGAGCGGCTGGCGCGCGCGGTGGCGCTGGACTGGTCGGCGCTGGTGAACGCGCTCACCGATCGGGATCGGGTGCTGACGGTCGGTCGCGGACCCGGGTTGGCCATCGCCTCCGAGGCAGCGCTGAAGCTTTCGGAGGTCGCCGGTATTGCCGGGCTGGCCTACAGCTCGGCGGAACTTTTCCATGGCCCCCGCGTGCTGGCCGGCCCGGCGATGCCGGTATTGGGTTTTGTGCAGGACGATGTGGGGCGGCCGGGGACGGTGGGCTGTGCTCGAGCGAACTGGCGGCAGGCCGGAGGACCGGTGCTGGCGGCCGGGGCCGATGCTCCGGGCCTGACCGCCCTGCCGTCCTGCTCGCCGAGCACACGGATGCCGACCTGATCGCGCAACTCGCCAGTTTCTACATGGCGGCGGAAGCGATTGCGCGTGCTCGGGGCCGCGACCCCGACCACCCTCCCGGTTTGCTGAAAATCACGGAAACTATGTGAAGGTATTCATGCACGCCCATAGCTGTCTTCCAGACGCTCGATATCGTCTTCACGCAGCTCCGTACCAGACTGAACTTCAATGAAAAGTACCGTCTGCTTCGCCGGGGTTTGCCACTCGATGCACGTCGCCGGGGCCGATGGCCACGCTTTGGCCGGGCGCCACGTCGAACGTCTCGGTATTGCGGGTGACCCGGGCCACGCCCCCCACCACCGTCCATTGCTCGATGCGATGACGATGGCGCTGCAGGGACAGAATGCCGCCGGGAAGCACGCGGATGCGCTTCACCGCGTAGCCAGGGCCGGCGTCCAGAACCGTCCAGTCACCCCATGGGCGCCGGTCGCTCTGGCCCGCTGCGTAATGGTTGACCGCAGCCCCTGCTGCCATGTGCCTGCCCTCCTGCGCCGGTTGGCAGCATAACAGGAAAATCCTTAGCCTCGCCGGTTGGAGCTGGAGAGTGATGATGCGTCGACCGCTGATTGCGATGGCTGTTGCTGCCGCCTGGCTCGTGGCACCGCCGGCATGGGCCGATCCGCCCGCCTGTGCTGGCATGCAGTCGGACTGGCAAAGACTCATGCCGAGCTTGCTGCGCCGCAGGTGAGCGCGGTGCTGTTCGCAGCCGCCGATGCCGGGTGCGTCGGCTTGGCCACCACAGTGCTGGATGCCGGCGCCTCCACGGACGCACGCGACAGGTTCGGCAACATGCCGCTGGCGCACGCCGCGCGCGCCGGGCAAGCCGACGTGCTGCAGCTGCTGCTCGATCGCGGCGCTAAGCCGGATGCGCGCAACGTCAGCGGCGCCACCGCGCTGTGGCTCGCCGCCGAAGCGAGCAAGGGCGGCACTGTGTCGCTGCTGCTGGCGAAGGGCGCGGATCCCGAACGTTTTGGGCCGATCCGGCATATCGCCGCTGATCGCCGCAGCTTTGCCGGCAACGCGGAGGTGGCCGGGATGCTGCTGGACCACCACGCCGACCCGCAGGTGCGTGACAGCACCGGCAAGCCTGCGATCGTTTACGCCGCCGCCCGCGGCGCGGCCGAGATCGTGCAGCGGCTGCTGGACGCCGGCGTCGACCCGGGCGCCCGTTACGAGCACGACCTGACGGCGCTGATGTGGGCGGCGGGCTATGCCGATGACGGGTCCGATGCGGGCGCGCAGCGAGTCGTGACATTGCTGCTGGAGCGCGGCGCAAAGGTGGACGACGCGGACGACCGCGGGCGCACCGCGCTGATGATCGCCGCCGAGCGGGGGCATGCCGACATTGCGCGAATACTGCTTTCGCACGCAGCCAGCCCGAGATTGCTGGACAAGCAAGGGAAATCCGCCGCCGACCTCGCCGGCAGCGACGCTTTGCGCCGCATTTGGAGCCCGGTTGAACGCCGGGATTTAGCGTTTGGCTGCCTGCCGCAGCGAAGCGAGCGTGGCCCGGCTGGTGATTTGTTCCGGGTCGGTACGCAACCAGATGACGGCGGGCTTGCCGCTCGCCGAGGCCCGCCGAAAGGCGGGTGCGAATTGTTCCGTGCGCGCGACACTTCCTCGCCGTGCGCGCCGTACGCTTCGGCCAAGCGTGCAAAATCGGGTTGGCGAGCGCGGTGCCGCTGACCCGGCCGGGATACGCCCGTTCCTGGATACATGCGGATCGTGCCGTACATGCCGTTGTCGAACACCAAAATAATCGGCGCGGCGCCGTGGTGCAGGGCGGTGGCGATTTCCTGGCCGGTCATCAAAAACCCGCCGTCGCCCACGAAAGCCACAGCCTGGCGCCCGGGAAAACGGATGGCGGCGCCCACCGCGGCCGGCACGGCATAGCCCATGGCGCCGCAGGTCGGGCCGACAAAACGCTGGCGATCGGAAAAATGCATGAAGCGCGGGGGCCATGTGGCAAAATTGCCGGCATCGCAGGTCAGCACCGCATCCGGTTCCAGCATCCTTGCAATTCGTGCAGAGCGCGGGCGAGGTTTAGCGAGCCGGGATAATCGGGTACTTCGGCCTGAGCAAGCGCCGTGCCCGGAGCCGGCGGGTCCAGTCGCGCCAGGGCGGATCGGCCGGCATGTTCAGCGCGGCAAGCGCGTGCGCAAATGCGTTCGGGGCGCAGGCGATCCCCAGCGCGGGGCGGAACACGCGGCCGATTTCGGCGGCGTCGGGATAGACATGCACAAGACGCGCGGCGCAGGGCGGATCGAACAGCGTGTAGCCCTGGGTCGTAGCCTCCGAAAGCCGTGCGCCGATCGCCAGCACGAGGTCGGCATCGCGCACGGCCGCGACCAGTCCGGGTCCGAACCGACGCCGAGATCCCCCACAAATGTTTGCGTGTTCCGTCGTACAGCGCCTGGCGGCGGAACGCGACGGCGACCGGCAGATGCGCGTCGAAGAAAGCGCCGATCTGCGCCCTGCCCTGCTCGCTCCAGCCGCTGCCGCCCAGGATGACGAGTGGGCGCTGCGCCGTGGCCAGCATTGTGCGCAGCTGCTCGACGCCGGCCGGGTCGGGTTGCGGGAAGAATACCGGGGCGGGCAAGATGTCGGCCGACGGTGCTGGTGTGCGATCTGCATTTCTTCGGACAGTGCGATCACCACCGGACCGGGCCGCCCCGATGTCGCGACGTCCACGGCGTGCGCGAACAGTTCGGGGATGCGGTCCGCCTCGTCGATCTGCGTCACCCATTTGGCGAGGCTGCCGAACATGCGGCGGTAGTCGATTTCCTGGAAACTTTCGCGGTCGGTTTCGGCGTGCGGGATCTGGCCCACGAACAGCAGCAGCGGCGTGGAATCCTGGTGGGCGATGTGCACGCCGACGGCGCCATGGCAGGCGCCGGGTCCGCGCGTGACGAAGGCTGCGGCCGGGCGCCCGGTAAGCTTGCCGACCGCCTCGGCCATGTTCACCGCACCAGCCTCGAAACGGCATGTGACCAGGGTGATGCGGTCCTGCACGGCATACAGGCCATCGAGCACGGGCAGGAAACTCTCGCCGGGCACGCAAAAAGCGTGGGTGATGCCGTGCCCGACCAGAGCGTCGGCGAGAATATGGCCGCCTATGCGCGCGGGGCGCTCGATCACGGACGTCTTGGCAGCGTCGCTCTCGAGCGTGCCAGACCCGGACGATGATCACGGACCCGTCGAAAGAGATACGGTATCGCAGTCGTAGATGCTTGCACCGAAGGGGACATGCAGATAGCGGTCAGCCCTGCCGGCTTCAACGCATCTGCGGATTTCCGGAAACTGCGCCAGCATGGCGGTCTTTTCCCGTATCGTGCTCGTCATTCGTTCCGCGGCCGCTGGGTTCACTTCGTGCAGAAAGTTCCGCAGCCCGTCTCGGACGAACTCCCTTCCGAAGCAAGCCAGGCGAGCACGCGATCATGGCTGACGGTTTTGTCCCGTCCGAAGATACTGTTGCCAACGCTCCGTCCTCCTGAAGGGAAGCCTGGGTATCCTCCTCGGCCGCCAGATGATTGAGTATGGCAGCCTGCACGACCTCCAGCGACGAACACGCCTGTTGCTGGGCAAGCTTCGATAGCCGAGCCTGGGTTTGCTCGTCGACTTCGACTGCGATCACTGGCATGAGTTGCGCTCCGACGGCCCGGGAGCAGACATGCGCGCCATCTTTGTCATGATCAAGTGCGAGATGGGGCAAGCCTATCGGGTAGCCCGTGAGGCGGCAGACACCATCGAGGAACTGTCGGAACTGCATTCCACGTCTGGGCAGTACGACTTGCTGGGAAAATTCTACCTCGACCCGGAGCAGGATACCGGGCTGTTCGTGACCGAAAAACTGCAGACCCTGCCGGGGGTGAAAGATACGTATACGCTGATCACGTTCAACGCTTTTGTCAGCGGTCGCAGCGCTCAGTAGCCCAGCGCCATGCCGTCCTTGCGCGGGTCCGAGCCGCCGATCAGCACGCCGCGCGAACGGTCGATCAGATATCGCCTGCCCGCCCCCGAGCGGGCTTTCCGCACGCACGCAGAGATGGCCGAGACGCGTCAGGCGATCGACAACATCCGGGGCCACGCCGCGCTCAACCTCCACCTGGCCGCCATACGCAAAAACCCGCGGCAAATCCAGGGCGGCCTGTACGTCCAGACCGTACTCGAAATGGTTTGCCAGAAACAGCGTCTGTCCCATGGGCTGGAAATGTCCGCCCATGACGCCGTACGGCATGATCGCCTCGCCATTCCTGGTGACCATGCCGGGAATGATGGTGTGCAACGGTCGCTTGCCGCCCGCAATACAGTTCGGATGACCGCGCTGCAGTCGGAAACCGAGGCCGCGGTTCTGCAGCATCACACCCGATTGCGGCGCCAGAATGCCCGAGCCGAACGATTGGAACAGCGAGTTGATGAGGCTACAGGCATTGCCGTCCCGATCGACCACGCACAGCGTTACCGTGTCGCGATGATCCGGCCACACGGCACCTCCGGCCGGGGGCAATTCCGGCAGCACCCGGTCGTCGCGAATCAGCGCGCGCAGTGCGTTCAGATACGCATCATCGGTGAGCCGCGAAACCGGCACCTCCGCCTGCTCGGGGTCGGCCAAAAACGCGTTGCGGTCGCGATAAACCAGGCGTGCGGCCTCCAGATGACGATGCAGGCGCGTGACACCGCTCGGGCCGGCCGGGTCGGGAGAAAACCCGCCCAGAATGCCGAGCAGCATCAGTACCAGCATGCCGGACCCGTTGGGCGGGCACTGCCACACTTCCAGGTCGCGCCAGCCGATGCGAATGGGTTCGACGAACTGGGCTGCCGTGCGCCCGGCGGCGAAATCGGCCTCGGTGTGCAGGCCGCCCCGGGAGCGCAGCGCGGCAAGCATATCTCGCGCGATTTCACCCTCGTAGAAAGCCACGGCCCCATGCCGCGCGATGGCGCGCAAGGTTTCCGCCAATCGCGGTTGCGCAAAACGGTCCCCCGCGCGCGGCGCATGGCCGCCGGGCAGGAAAGGTGTGGCGCCCGTCTGACGCAACTTGTCGGCCACTCCCGCCCAGTCATGCGCGACCCGGGGATGCACGGGATGGCCGTCCTCGGCGCATCGGATGGCCGGCTGTAGCATCGCGTCGAGGCCGCGGGTGCCATGCGCCGCCAGCAATGCCTCCCATGCTCCCACCGCGCCCGGAATGGTGACTGCATGCGGAGAAGTTGCCTCGAGTTCAGAGATCCCGCGCGCCTCGAAGAAATCGATGCCAGCCGCCGCGGGCGCGCGACCCGAGCCGTTAAGCGCCACCACCCGCCGCTGACCGGCGGGCGCGTAGAGGCAAAAACAGTCGCCGCCGATGCCGGTCGAGTGCGGCTCGATTACGGACAGCACGGCGACTGCGGCGATCGCGGCATCGACCGCGTTGCCGCCTTCGCGCAGCACGTCCAGCGCCGTCAGAGTCGCGAGCGGCATGGAGGTCGCCGCCATCCCGTTTGCCGCGTAGACGGGACTTCGACCGGCCAGATGGAAGTCGCGCATTTCCGCCTCCGGCGCTAGGAATGGGCCAACCCTGAACAGGTGAGCGCGGTGTCACCGCGCGGGTGTCGTCGGGTTTCCGCCAGCACTCATGCATCATGGCGATTGCCGAACCGGTGCTGTCAACCGCGGGCTTCCTTGCATTCGTCCGCCGCAACGGATACACGCGACCGCCGCAACCCCGCGGGTCCCTCGTGGCAACGATCGAAGATTTTGAGAAACTCGACATTCGGGTGGGCACCGTCGTCTCCGCCGACCCTTTCCCCAAAGCCCGCAAGCCGGCCATCATGCTGGCCGTAGATTTCGGCCCAGAGCTAGGCGTAAAGCGCTCGTCGGCACAGCTGACGGTGCACTACACCCCGGATCAGTTGCTTGGCCGGCAGGTGCTGGCGGTAGTCAACTTTCCACCCCGGCGCATAGGGCCGTTCTCCAGCGAGGTGCTGGTACTGGGCATACCAGACGATCGCGGCGCGGTTGTGCTTCTGTGTCCCGACACAGCGGTGCCGAACGGCGGCAGGATGTTTTGATGGCGACGCATTATTACACGGTGACATGGGATCAGCTGCACCGTGATGCACGCGCGCTGGCGTGGCGCCTGATGGGCTTGCGGCCACTTCGCGGCATCGTGGCCATCAGCCGCGGCGGCCTGATCCCGGCGGCAATCGTGGCTCGCGAGCTGGACGTGCGACTGATCGAGAGCGTGTCGGTGGTGACCTATGAGGGCGAGGAAATTGGTGAGCCGCAGGTGACAAAACCGCCGGTCGCGGCGGGTGATGGACAGGGTTTTCTGGTCGTGGACGATCTGGTGGATACCGGAACCACCGTGCGGCTGGTCCGCACTCTGCTGCCGCGCGCCCACTATTGCTGCATTTATGCGAAACCGGCCGGACGCGACGCGATCGACAGTTTCATAACCGAGGTGAGCCAGGACACCTGGATCCTGTTCCCCTGGGACACGGAACCGCAGTTTTCGGTGCCGCTGGTCAAGCGCGAGGCGGTCTGAGCCAATTCGAGGCTGCCGCACATGAAGTTCGGCGACGGACAGGAGATCGGCTATGCTCCGCCGTTCAGGGAGGAACTCCAATGCCGGTATCCGCCAAAACTTTAGCGTTCGTTCTAGCGCCCGCAGTGCTGGGCGCGGCCAGCATGGCGCAGGCTTTTCAGGTGACCAGCCCCGATATGGAACAGGGCGGGACCCTTCAAGCCGCCCAAGTTTTCAAGGGTTTTGGCTGCGAAGGAGGTAACCGGTCGCCGGCGCTGAGCTGGAGCGGCGAGCCGGCCGGCACAAAGAGTTTTGCTATTACCCTATACGATCCGGATGCACCGAGCGGGAGCGGCTGGTGGCACTGGACGGTGGTCAACCTGCCAGCCTCGGTACACTCGCTGCCGGCGGGTGCAGGCGATGCAACCGGTTCCGGCCTGCCGGCGGGCGCCGTTCAGGGGCGCACCGATTTTGGCGTGTCAGCGTTCGGGGGCGCCTGCCCCCCGGCGGGCGACAAGCCGCATCGTTATGTGCTGACCGTGTGGGCACTAAAGACCGACAAGCTGCCCGTCGATGCGGCGGCGCCAGGTGCCATGGTCGGTTTCATGCTCAACGGCAACGTTTTGGGCAAGGCGACGCTGACCGCAACATACGGCCGCTGATCGCAGGCACCGCGATCGGCCCAAAATGACGAGTGTTGGTCGGCCACCAGCACGATTCCGGTGCGGAGGCCCTTGCCCTACAGCCCCCCCAAATATTTTGCCAACGCGTCGATGTCGGCGTCGCTGTAGGTTTTCAACAGCGCGCTCATCCACGGATTGTTCGCCCGCTCGCCGGTTTTGAACGCCAGCATGGTGGTCCGCAGGTAATCGGTCCCCTGCCCTGCGAGGCGCGGGATTGAGCTATCGCCCAGGTAGCCCTGACCGTGGCAGCCCTGGCATGCGGCCGAGCCGTCGATCACTTCGGCCCGATGCGCAATGTCGTCTGAGGCTTGCGGTTGTCCCAGGCGCGGCCAGGGCTGGCCCGCGAAATAGGCGGCCAGAGCTTTCATGTCGTCACGCTCCAGGCCTCCGGCGATCTGCTGCATCACCTCGTTTTTGCGGTTGCCCAGCTTGTAATCCCGCAATTCCAGATACAGGTAGCCTTCCTGCTGGCCAGAAATCACCGGAAACGAGGGGTCGCCCGGCACGCCCTTTTCGCCGTGGCACGCGGTGCAGACGGCCACCTTGTCCTCCAGACCTTGTGCCTGAGCGCTACCTGCGAGCAGGATCGATACGACGACGATTGCGATGCGTTTCATCGACCCTCCGCAGCTTGAAAAAGAACGGGGCCGCACGAGGCGGCCCCGCCGACGCACGTTGGAGCCGCAAGAACGGTCAGTCCAGCGTGAAGGCAATGATGTCGCTGCCGCGCTTGTATTCGAGCTGCGCGTTGCCGCCGGCGCCCACGACGATGTACTGCTTGCCGTTCACCGTGTACGACGACGGCGGCGCGTTGACGCCGGCGCCGGCCTGGAACGACCACAGCTCGGCCCCGGTCGCCGCATCGTAGGCCTTGAACTTGCCGTCCCCCTCGCCCGCGAACACCAGTCCGCCCGCCGTCGCCAGGATGCCGCCGATCATCGGCTCCTGCGTCTTCACCTGCCACTGGATCTTGCCGGTGTCGTAGTCCACCGCGGTGATGTTGCCCCACTGCTCTTCCGAGGGGATCACCTTGAAGGCGCCGCCGAGCCACAACTTGCCCTGCGGATAGGGAGCGTTCTGCACAAAATAGTTCATCGGCTGGTGCAGGTTGATGGCGTAGGCCATGTGCTCGGACGGCACCGTTGCGATCGGCGACCACTCTACCCCGCCGTTAGCACCCGGCAGCATGCGAGTACCTTGCGCTGTGGGCAGGGCCCACATGTTCTCCTGCGGTACCATCGCTTCGCTGAAACGGATGAGACTGCAGTCGTCGGCCTTGTTGACGTATAAGTGTCCGGTCTTGCCGGCGTGCAGCACGCCCTCGACTGGATGGCCGTCCTTGTCCGCCACCTCGGCCAGCACCGTCGGGCTCGTCGAATCGAGGTCCCAAAGATCGTGTGCGATATACTGGAAATGGCAGACATACTTGCCGGTGTCCAAGTCGAGCGACACCATGCTGTCCGTGTACAGATTGTCGCCGGGCCGGACCGAGCCGTCGAGGTCGGGCGACGGATTGCCGACCACGAAATAGATGCGGTTGGTGTCCAGATCCACCGACGGATTCTGCCACACGCCGCCGCCCAGTGTTTTGTACGGGTCGCCGTTCTTCGCGTAGGCGGCCTTTTCGGCGGCGATGTCGCGATGCATGTCGCGGCCGGTGGCATCGGCTGTGGCCCAGACGCCCTGCGAGTTCTCTGGAATCGTGTTGAACGTCCAGAGCAATTTGCCGGTCTTGGCGTCGAACGCCTTGACGAAGCCGCGGATGCCGTATTCGCCGCCGTTGGTGCCCAGCAGAATCTTGCCGTTGACGGCAGTGGGCGCCATCGTTTCGCTGTATCCAAGCTCGGGATCGGCGATGTCGGTGGACCAGATCTGCTTGCCGTTCTTGGAATCCAGCGCCACCAGCTTGCTGTCTAGGGTCGCCAGATAGACCATGTTGCCGTACACCGCGACGCCGCGATTGTTAGGCCCGCAGCAATAGGTCGTGATCGGCCCCATGTTGTGCTTGTAGTGCCAGATTTGCTCGCCGGTGAGCGCGTTCAGCGCGTAGACGTGGTCGAAGGACGTGGTGACGTACATCACGCCGTTGACGATGATTGGGCTGGTCTCCAGCGATTCCTTGACATCGGTCTGAAAGATCCAGGCCGGGTGCAGGTGGGAGACATTGCTGGTGTTGATCTGCTGGTTCGGATAGAACCGGCTCTGCGCATAGTTGCCGTTGGTCTGCAGGAAATTGTTGCCGTCGGTGCCGGCGCGGTTCAGCAGGTCTTGCGTAACGTTCTTCATGTCGCCGTACAGCGTGGGACCGGCCGGCTGCGCCTGCGCGCTGCCCATCAGACCGAATGCCAGCATAGCCACCCCGGCCATGGTAGCCGTTTTCAAGCTATGGATCATGCGTTTCCCCTTTTTGACCCGTGTCCACGGCAATCCAGCCCACCACGGACGGGCCGCCGCTCTAGTTGCGCGAGGCTAACCATGCCGGCGTTGGTAATACAAGCACCCTCGGAATGTCGGGTCGCTGCCAGTCAGGCCAAGTCGAAGGCATGCAGGGACGAGCAAGGAGGGCGCTCAGCCCCTCGGCATCACCCTCGGCGCCGCCTCGTCCCATCGGGCCAGCACACGGGTGCCGGGCTTGTAGTCGTCGGCCAGTTCGCTCGGCAGGTCGGCGGTCAGGCCGGCTTCGTTCGCCAGACCGGGCAGGCTCAGGCGCACCCGGGTGAGCGAGCCGAAAAATGTCGTCTCGCGCACCTGCGCCTCGACCGCATCGGGCGGCACGTGACCGTTCATTTTCTCCAGGCGCACGTGCTCGGGGCGGATGAACAGGTCCACCTGATCGCCCCGCGTGTGCTTGTCGGCGGCGCGAGCGGCGAGTTTTAGGCCCTCGACCCTCACTCCGCCCTCCTCGACTACGCCTGGCAGCACGGCGGCGGCGCCAATGAAGCGGGCCACGAAAGCGTCGGCCGGCTCGCGATAGATCGCGGCCGGCGTGGCCACCTGCAGCAGACGCCCGTCGTTCATCACCGCGACGCG
Source organism: uncultured Pseudomonadota bacterium (assembly GCA_963822705.1). Lineage (GTDB taxonomy): Bacteria > Pseudomonadota > Alphaproteobacteria > Acetobacterales > Acetobacteraceae > CAVRQM01. The sequence continues at coordinate 217,528 of CAWGIX010000008.1, read as the reverse complement.
GTCGGAAATGGACAGCGCCTCCTCCTGGTCATGCGTCACCAGCACGGTCGTCACCGCGGTCTCGCGCTGGATCCGGCGGATTTCTTCCCGCAGTTGCACACGCACCTTTGCGTCAAGCGCCGAGAGCGGCTCATCGAGCAGCAGCACCTGCGGCCGCACCGCCAGCGCGCGAGCCAGGGCCACGCGCTGCTGCTGCCCCCCGGAGAGTTGGTGAGGGTACTTGGTGCGGTGCTGCGCCAGCCCGACCAGATCGAGCAGCTGTTCCGCCCGCTTCATCTGCTCGGGCTTCGGCGCGCCCGCGACACGGGGGCCAAAGCGGATATTGTCCAGTGCCGTCATGTTCGGGAACAAGCTATAGGCCTGGAACACCATGCCCATGCGCCGCGCACTGGGGGGTAGCGAGGTGACGTCGCGCCCGCCGACCACGACCGTGCCGAAGTCCGGCGCAATGAAGCCGGCGATGATGCGCAGCAGCGTGGTCTTGCCGCAGCCGCTCGGGCCCAGCAGGCAGATCAGCTCGCCGTCCGCCGTGGCAAGATTCAGCCGCGCAAGCACCATGCGGCCGGCATAGACCTTGCTGACGTCCCGCATCTCGACCGTCGCCATTAATGTCCTCCCGCGAGCTGCGCCTGGCCGCGTCCGGCAACCAATACACCCAGCATGGCGCCCCAGGTGATGAGAAAGCTCAGCATGGAGAGTGCCGCCGCCTCGGTGGCCGCGTGCTGGCCGATTTCGTTGATCAGCACGGCGAAGGTGTGGAACAGCAAGACGTTGGCGAACGTGAATTCGCCCATCACCACGGCGACGGTCAGCAGGGTGCTGCCGATCAGTGCCGCGCGCAAATTCGGCAGCACGACGAGGCGAATGATCTGCCCCATGCTCGCACCGAGACTCTGCCCGGCTTCGGTCAAGGTGGCGAGGTCGATCGAGCGGAGGCCGACATCAATGGCGCGATAGGCGTAGGGCAGCGACAGGAAGAAATACGGAATCACCAGATAGAACGGGCTGCCGATCAGCCAGCCGGGGCCGGTGAACAGCGCCGACAGGCCCGCCACCAACGCGATCGCCGGAACCACGAACGGCAGTGCCGCCAAAAACTCGAATAGCGGCCGCAGACGCGGCGCGTACAGGTTCATGAAGATCATTGCCGGAACCAGCAGCACGATCAGCGCAGCGACCGTGGCCACCGACAGCTCCACCGACAGCAGCAGGCTGGAGGACAGCTCAGGCAGCGTCAGCAACGCGCGGTATGAATCGAGGCCGTAGCGGCCGCGGCCTTCCCACAGGCTGAACGCCACGGTCATCGCCAGCGGCACGGCGAAATACAGCCCCGCCAGGAGCAGGATCGCCCAGCCGCCGAGCCCCAATCTTCTCATGCGGGCCGCCTCAGCGCCGTGCCGTCCAGCGCGCGGCGCGACGGCTCAGCAGGCTGTTCAGCCCGAGCACCGCAACCATGACCACGATCATCAGCATCGATAGCGCCGCCCCCGTCTGCTGGGACATCATGACGTTGCCGGACAGCACGTTGCCGATCTCGGTGGTCAGCAGGCCGATGTTGCCGGAAGTCAGCGCGTACGCCGTAGCATAGGCGGAGAACGCGCTGCCGAACAGCAGGATGAACGACGCCAGCAGCGACGGCATCAGCACCGGAAGGCCGACCAGGCGCCAGTACTGCGTGGTGGTAGCGCCGAGATTTTCGCTGGCTTCGCGCCATTCCCCGCGCAGCGCCAGCAGCGCCGGCGTGATGATGATCACCATAAGCGGAATCTGGAAATAGGAGTAGGTCAGCGTCAGCCCGGTCAGCGAGAACAGACTGAACCCGGCAGCATAGATATCCACGCCGATGCTTTTTAGCGCGGTGGTCAGCAGCCCGAGCGTGCCCAATGTGGAGACAAAAGCAAACGCCAGCGGCACGCCGGCGAAATTGGCGGCAACGGCGGAAAAACTGGTGACGGCGGAGCGCAAACCGCGCGGGGCGTGCGGGCTCAGCACCACATGCGCAATCAGCCCACCGGCCACGACGCCAACCAACGCAGAACTCACCGAGAGAATCAGCGAGTTCTGCAGTGCCACTTGGTAGCGATAGACGTTGAGTCCCGCCAAGAATTCGAGCGTAAAGCGGCCATCGTCACCGACCACCGACTGCCAGGCCAAGGTCGCGGTCGGCGCCACCAGGAACACGCCGCAGACCGCCAGAAAGGCACCGATGAACAGCCAGGCGAGCGGGTTTTTAGACATTTTCCCGCCCGCGCTCAGCGTACTCCGATCAGAACTTGACCACCTTCGGCCAGTTGTCGGAGAGCTGCTTCTTGGCCTTGTCCGTCTGCTCGGGTGTGGCAAACTTGACTGCCTTGTAGGCCTCGGCGGGAGGCAGCGCCTTGAGCAGATCATCCGGCACTTTCCCGGCCGCGACCAGTGCGTTGAAGCGGATCGGGTGCGCGAAGCCGGCGAGGAACCCGAGCTGGCCCTCGTCGGAATACAAAAACTCCTCCCAGAGCTTGGCGGTGTTTGGGTTCGGCGCATAGGCGCTGATGGCCTGACAATAAAAGTTGCCATAGGGTGGCGCGCCTTCCGGCAGCAACACGGTGATCTGCGCCTTCCCGTCTGCCTCGGCGGTCTTCTTGTAACCTAGGCTCAGATAATCCCAGTTGATGACGATCGGAGTCTGGCCGCCGACCAGGGTGGCCGGGCCGGTCGCGGCCACCGGGCTGTAGTTCCCGCTCTTCGCCAGCTCGCCAAAAAAGTCGATGCCGGGTTGCATATCGTCGTAGCTGCCGCCATTGCCCAGGGCGGCGGCGAACACCGCGCCGAATGCCGCCCCGGCGCCCAGCGGGTTTCCGTTCAGCGCGATCATGCCCTTGTATTCTGGCTTCTTCAGGTCCGCCCAGGTGCGGGGCACGTTCTTCACTACGCCGGTGTTCACCGCAAACGAGATCACCCCGAAATAATCCCCATACCACATCCCGTTCGGGTCTTTGACGTCGTCCGGGATGTCCGCCCAGGTCGCGACCTTGTATGGCTGAAACAGTTTTTGCTGGGTGCCGACATTGGCGAAGGCTGGCCCCACATCGACCACATCCGGGCCGCGGCTCTGGTTTTTCAGGCTGCGGATCGCCTGCAGTTCCTCGGCAGACGAACCGTCCGGATTTGCATCATCGATCTTGGTGCCGTAGCGCTGGGCAAAAGTGTCCATCAGCCAGCCGTAGTTCGCCCAGTCGCGTGGCAGGGTGATGGTGTTGAGCCGACCCTCCTTTTTGGCCGCATCGACCAGGTCCGCCGGCAAGTCCGCGGCGACGGCGCGGCACCGGAGCAGCGCGGCGCCAGCCACGCCAATTCCGGCCTTCAGTAGGATACGACGATCAAGCGGCATGACAGGGCACCCCCGGGGTTTTTGGTTGCGGGCCGTGTAGCAATACCACGTTACAGCACGATGACGGTTTTGCGAAGCTTCCGTCGCGCCCCCCGCGCTTGACAGCCCGCAGTCCGGGCCAAAAGATCAGCGGTAACAGGCGACACCGGGAGCGAGCGGACCATGCGGACCATCAAGGGGCCGGCGATCTTTCTCGCCCAGTTCGCGGCCGATGCGGCGCCCTACAACAGTCTGTCCTCGATCGCGCGCTGGGCCGCCGACCATGGCTATACCGGCGTGCAAATCCCGTCATGGGACAGCCGCCTGTTCGATCTGGCGCGGGCCGCCGAGAGCAAGACGTATGCCGATGAGGTCCGCGGCATTTTGGCCGACGCCGAGGTGCAGCTTACCGAGCTTTCCACCCACCTCCAGGGGCAACTGGTGGCGGTGCATCCGGCCTACGACGTGCCGTTCGACGCCTTTGCCGCTCCCCACGTGCGCGGCAATCCGCGCGCCCGCACGGAGTGGGCGATCGAACAACTGAAACTCGCGGCCAAAGCATCGAAGAATCTGGGCTGACTGCGCACGCAACGTTCTCCGGCGCTTTGGCGTGGCCCTACATCTATCCCTGGCCGCAACGCCCGGCGGGATTGGTGGAAACGGCGTTCGACGAGTTGGCGCGACGCTGGCGGCCGATCCTCGACGCCTTCGACGAGGCCGGCGTGGATGTTTGCTATGAAATCCATCCCGGCGAGGATTTGCATGACGGCGACACCTACGAAATGTTTCTGGACCGGGTGGGTGGTCACAAGCGCGCCAACCTGCTCTACGATCCGAGCCATCTGGTGCTTCAGCAGCTCGATTATCTCGCCTATATCGACGACTATCACGAACGCATCCGCGCCTTTCACGTCAAAGACGCCGAGTTCAACGCTACCGGCAAGAAGGGCGTGTACGGAGGCTTCCAGTCCTGGGTCAATCGTGCCGGCCGGTTCCGCAGTCTGGGCGACGGCGAAATCGATTTCGGCGTCAATTTTCTCAAAACTCAGCCAGTACGGCTTCGACGGCTGGGCGGTGCTGGAGTGGGAATGCTGCATCAAGGACAGCGAACAAGGGCGCGGCCGAAGGCGCACCGTTCATCGAGGGCCATATCATTAAGGTTACCGGCTCGCGCGTTTGACGATTTTACCGCCACCGGCATGGACGAAGCCGCCAACAAGAAACTTCTGGGGATCGCCTGAGCCATGCCAATCGAAGGGACCGAGGCGACCCACGTCGCGCGCCGTTTGCGGCTGGGCATGGTGGGCGGTGGCGCAGGCGCCTTCATCGGGGCTGTGCACCGGATCGCTGCGCGAATGGACGACCGCTATGAGTTGGTCGCCGGCGCGCTTTCATCCGATGCGACGCGCGCCCACGATTCTGCGGTAGTACTGCACATCCCCCCCGAGCGCAGCTATGATAGTTTCGAGCACATGGCCGAGCGCGAGGCCGCCCGGCCGGATGGCATCGACGTGGTGGCGATCGTGACGCCCAACCACATGCACTATGCCCCTTCAAAACTGTTCTTGCAGTCAGGCATCAGCGTGATCTGCGACAAGCCGCTGACCAGCACGCTGGAGGATGCACTCGACCTGGAGCAGGCAGTGCACAGCGCCAAAGCCGTATTCGCGCTGACGCACAATTACACGGGTTACCCGCTGGTGCGCCAGGCCCGCGCCATGGTTGCGTCCGGCGAGATTGGCGCGGTGCGCACCGTGCAGGTCGAATACGCACAGGACTGGCTGACCACCCGACTGGAGGAGTCCGGGCACAAGCAGGCCGCGTGGCGCACCGATCCCGCCCGCAGCGGGGCGGCTGGCAGCGTCGGTGACATCGGCACGCACGCCTTCAATCTGGCTGAATTCGTGAGCGGATTGCAGGTGGAGCAGCTCGCGGCAGACTTGTCGCATTTCGTCGAAGGCAGGGTGCTCGACGACAATGCGCAGATGATGCTGCGGTTCGGCGGTGGCGCGCGCGGCTCGCTTTGGTGCAGCCAGGTGGCGGCAGGGTGCGAGAACGCGCTCCGGCTGCGGGTGTATGGCGAAAAAGCCGGACTCGAGTGGGCGCAGGAGCAGCCCAATGCTTTGCTTATAACCCCGTACGGCGAGCCGCCGCGCTTGATTCGGCGCGCCGGTGCCGGGGCGCTGCCGATCGCCGCCAACGCTTCGCGCATTCCGGCCGGCCACCCGGAAGGCTATTTGGAAGCGTTCGGCATTCTGTATCGCGACATCGCCGATCAGATCGAAGCGCACCGCGCCGGGCGCGAACCCGATCCCGCGTGCATGCTGGTTCCCGGCATCGAGGCCGGGGTGCGGGGGATGCGTTTCATTACCGCCGCGGTGGAATCGAGCGGCGCCGATGCCGCATGGCGGAAAGTCTAGCCGATGTCCGATTTTTTCACCGGCATCGACCGGATACGGTTCGAAGGTCCGGACAGCAAAAACCCCCTCGCTTTCCGCTACTATGACCCGTCGCGCGTCGTGGACGGCAAGACCATGGCCGAGCACTTTCGGTTCGCGGTCGCGTACTGGCATTCTTTCGTGTGGCCGGGATCGGACATGTTCGGCCCCGGCACGTTCCGCCGGCCCTGGCAGGTCGCCGATACGATTGAGAACGCCGAACGCAAGGCCGACGTGGCGTTCGAGTTTTTCCAAAAACTCGGTGCGCAGTTCTTCTGCTTTCACGACGCGGATGCGGTGCCGCTGGGCGACAATCTGGCCGATGCTCAGCGCAACATGGAGCACATCGCAAACGTGTTCGAGCGCAAGATGGAGCAGTCCGGCGTGCGTCTGCTGTGGGGCACGGCCAACCTGTTCAGCCATCCGCGCTATATGGCCGGAGCCGCGACCAACCCCGACCCGGCGGTGTTCGCCTACGCCGCGGGGCAGGTCAAGATCGCGCTGGAGACCACGCACCGTCTGGGCGGCGACAACTACGTTCTATGGGGCGGGCGAGAGGGCTACGATACCATCCTGAATACCGATATCGGCCAGGAACTGGATCAGCTCGGCCGGTTCCTCAACATGGTCGTCGAGCACAAGCACAAGATCGGATTCTCGGGCACGATTCTCATCGAACCGAAACCGTGCGAGCCGACCAAGCATCAGTACGATTTCGATGCCGCCGCCGTAATCGGGTTTCTGCGCAAGTACGGCCTCGAACGCGAGGTCAAGCTCAACCTCGAAGTGAACCACGCGACCTTGGCGGGTCACACCTTCGAGCACGAACTGGCGTTTGCGGGATCGCAAGGACTGCTCGGCAGCATCGACGTTAACCGTGGTGATCCGCAGAACGGCTGGGATACCGATCAATTCCCCAACAACCTCTACGACTGGGTGTTGGCGCTCTGGTTCATACGCAAGGCGGGCGGGCTGGGCACTGGCGGGTTCAATTTCGACGCCAAAGTGAGGCGCCAGTCGATCGACCCGGTGGACCTGCTGCACGCGCATCTCGGCGCCATGGACCTGTGCGCGCGAGCGCTGCTGATCCTCGAACGGCTGGAAGCTGATGGGTCCTGGGGGCGGTTCGTCGAAGACCGCTACGCCGGTTGGCACCAAGGGTTTGGCGCCGACATTCTGGCCGGCCGGGTATCGCTGGCCGATGCGGCGGCTCGCGCTACCGGGGAAGCGGCGCCTACCCTCCGTTCGGGGCGGCAGGAGTATCTGGAGAACTTGATCAATCGCTTTCTCTGAGAGGTAGCGACAGGCGGGCCACGCCATGGTATCTCGCGTGCGCCCGTGACCGGAGAACGCAAAAACGTGTGTCTAAAGAAAATAGCGGCCTGCGGCGTCATTTTCGCCGTCGCACCATTCTTGACTGTACCGGCGTCGGCCCAGCGACTAGGGCCGCTCACCATCATTCCCGGCGGCGCCGTTTTCAACGATTGTACCTGCCGACCACGTGAATGAGCAGCCCGGCACCAACTACGATCCGTCCGCGATCGAGCCATGGATCGCGGCGGACCCGACCACCGCCGGCCATCTGCTGATCGGTGTGCAGCAGGACCGCTGGAGCAACGGCGGATCGCGCGGCCTGCGCGCCGCCGTCACCGTCAACGGAACCCACTGGCGAAGCTCGGTTCCGCAAGACGTGTCGCTGTGCACCGGCGGAAAATTCCAGCGCTCCACCGATCCGTGGACGGCGTTCGGGCTCGACGGGGTCGCGTATTTCTTCTCGCTCGCGTTCAATAACAACCCGTCGACGCTGGTAAACGGCGAAAGCGCCATGCTGGTCAGCCGCTCGACCGATGGCGGGTTCACCTGGTCGGATCCGAAGGCGCTGATCGACGATACCGATCCGCTGGCGTTCAACGACAAGAACTCCCTGACCACGGACCCGAACATTCCCGGGAACGTCTATGCGGTATGGGACCGGCTGTACGGTCCGCCGATTGCCTTCAAGGCGCCCTACGGCAGCGACGAACACGGCGGCAGCGGACAGGCGGAGGCCGCCAAAGGCATGGACCTGGCGCGCCAACGCGTCCAGGCATTGCGCCAGCAAGCCGCCACCGGTGCGGCGGTCGCCAACGAGTTTTTCGGGCCGACTTATTATGCGCGTTCGACCGATAGCGGACGCACGTGGGAGCGGGCGGTGCCGATCTACGACCCGGGCCGCAACGCGCAGACAATCGGCAACATCGTGCAAGGTCTGCCTAACGGCGCCCTGCTCGATTTCTTCGACCACATCGACAACAAAGGCAATCTATCGATCGGCTACGTCCGATCGCACGACCACGGTTTCTCGTGGACGCGCCGGGCCGCCACTGTGGCGCCGATCAGCGGCGAGTTCGCGGTGACGCCGGACGGGAAGAAGCCGCTACGCGACGCCTCGATCTTGTTCAGTCCGTCCGTCGACCAGGCGACCGGCAACATCTACATCGCTTGGGAAGACGTGCCTGCGGGCTCGCATATCGTGGGCGTGCTGTTCACGCAATCCACCGACAACGGCAAAACTTGGTCAAAACCGGTGAAGGTCAACGCGACGCCCGCCGACCCCGCCCATCCGCTGCGCGGCCAGGCCTTCAACCCCACCATCGTCGCGGCGCAGGACGGAAATCTGGTCGTTACTTATTACGATTTCCGCAACGACGTTGCGGGCGCTGCACAGGAACTGACCGACACCTGGGCCTTGTTCTGCAACAACTCCGGCGACGCGACCGCCTGCACAAATCCCGCCAACTGGGGACACGAGCGCCGGCTGACGGACAAGTCGTTCAACATCGTCGATGCGCCGCTGACCGACAGCGGCTACTTTCTTAGGCGACTACTTCGGGCTTGCGACGGAAGGCCAGACGGTATGGCCCGCCTTCACGCTGGTGACGGGCGTCGGGCATACGGCGCTGTTCACCCGCAAGATCACACTGCCGCCGCGCTCCGTGCCTGCGCAGTAGTCGGCGGGTATACCCGTCACGTGCCGCACTGGCGGCCGTGACGGGCGAAGTCGGTCAGCTGTTCACGAGCCCAGCCACTGTGCAGAGACCGGTGGCACCAGGGAAGATGGTGGGGATGGCGGTAGCCGGGATGCCCATATGCTGCTGCAGCACGGTTGCGGCCACCGAACGGAAGTCGACCGTCGGCGCCAAGTCGCGGCCTTGGAACAACTGGCCTGACGAAAGGCCGGGCCATCCGGTGACCACCTTGCCGCCGGCCACGGCTCCGCCGGCGAGGAACATGGCAAAACCGGTGCCGTGATCAGTTCCTTGCGTGCCGTTGATCGCCGCCGTGCGGCCGAACTCGGTCATGGTCATGATGACCGTATTGTTCCAGGCACTCCCCAACGAGACCTTCAGGGCACCGAACGCGCTGTCCAAATCGGCCAGGGACGCCATCAAACGAGCCGTCTGATTGAAGTGAGTATCGAAGCTTTCCGTCTCCACAGCCGCGATGCGCGGCCCGTTCGCGGCTGCCAGAAGCTCGCCGGCTCGCCAGGCCAGCCTGCCCAGCGACGACAGCGGAGTGGCCGATGTCGGGCCGCTATTGAAAATCGCGTTGAAGGTTCCCCGGTCCTGGTAGCCCACCTGCATGGCCGGACCGATCAGCGGGTCGGGATTTGTTACGGCCATCAGATTGCCGGCCAGCGTTGAACTCACCGCGGGGAACGGGTCAGGACCCCATCCCGCCACCGCCGTTGGCCCGCGCAGCAGCAGCGGAGTGGCACTGTTGATGGCGATGCCGGCCTGCATGCCGGCGGGTGCCGGGACCATGCTCACGACGCGATTCAGCCAGCCGCTGGTCAGCAACTCCGGAGCGCCGCTCTGCAGATAGTCCTGGCCCTCGAAATGGCTCCTGGTGAGGGCGCAGTTGCCGACCGCATGCACCACCACTGCCTGGTCCGCGGCAAACATCGCTTGCAGGTTCACCAGTGAGGGATGCATGCCGAAGAAGCCGCCAAGATAGAGCATGCCGCCTGGCGTGCCGACGGTGGGCGCCATCAGCAGCGCGCGAAGCTTTGACAGGTTCGGATCGCCATACGGCGCAACCGCCGCCAACCCGTCCAGCCCGCCGCGAATGTTGATCACGACAAGACGGGCATTGGTCGGCGCGTCGGCAAGAGCGAGGCCCGCCCTGCCCAGGGTGAAAATGGTGCCGAGCCCGGCCAATGCGCTGCGGCGGGTGAGCGCCAGCGGGCCGGCGAGATGATCGAGATCTGCGGCCATGGTCAGCGCCTCTGGAACTCGGGTGAGCACAACAGAACGGTCAGCTGGTCGTGTATCGAGCCGGCCCCGGCGACCACGGCGGCAGTGTTGGCCGACAGCAGCGGCCCGAGGGCGTTGCTCGCCACGACCGATGGCGTGAGCGCCGGCATGGCGTTGCACAGCCAACCGATGCAGTCCGCCCGCAGCAGCATTGCCTCCGGCCCGGTCCAGTCCGCGGCCAAATCAGACCATCCGTTCGGGAAAGGCGGCTGCCAGGTCGGCTGGCCGATATTGGTCATGAGCGACAGCAGGGCGGGCACGTTGGCGGCCGTGGTTCCGGCTGCCCGCAGTGCCGCTACCACAAGCTCCTGCGGCGTGCGCAGCTTGGTCAGTGGCGTCCAGGCGTTCGGCAGCGAGACCAGCGCCTGGGCGGCGGTAGCAAGATTGCCACCGGTGCTCGCCAGCACGTTGTAAACGAGGAAGACGTCGGCTTCAGTCGGCGTATCGGAAACGAAATGCGTCACCAGCTTGGTGGCCAAGTGCTGGTAGGTGTATGGGTTAGTTGCCAAGGCTTTGAACGCACTTGTGCACCCGGCTTGCGTATTGGGATAGGTGGCGCCCATCAGCGTCTGGCTGCCGGGCTGTGCCATGTACGGCTCATAGTAGAAGCCGAGCGGCGAGCTCTGCGTGTTGACCGTCCAGCCGGTCAGCAGATACGCCAGGGCATCGACGTCGGGCTGCGAGTAGTTGGCGTTGACCCCGACCGTATATAGCTCGAGCGTTTCGCGCCCCAGATTTTCGTTGATGTTGGCAGGCGGCAGCCCGCGTTGGTTGCGGGTCTGGGCCATCTGGCTTTGTGGTCCCGCCGACGTGGTATTGTCGAGCGAATACAGCATGGCCGGATGCTGCATGACAGCCAGCAGCATGTCGGAAAGAAAACCGGTGACGTGCGGGCGTATGGCGTCGCGCACGAAACTGCCGGCAGTGGCCAGCACCGGTATGGTACCGGCCATAATGGCAAAGTGATTAGCCCAGAACCAAACCAGCCGTTCCCGGAACGGCGCCTGGGTGAGCACCGAATTGGCGAGCAGATCCTGGGCTTCCTGGGCGAACAGCTGAATTATCTGTCCTCGGGCTGCGATATTCGCAGCTGAGCCGGCTGGCGCGTTCTGCCATGCACTGACGAGGGCCAGGCACTGCGAAAGCGTGGGCATCCCCGCGACAGGTGTGGGATCCGGCGCGGTAATCTGTTCCTCCAGCCAAGCGACCGGATCGCTCGGCAGCAGATCGTCCGGCCGCCCGCCTAGACCAAAGCGGGTAAAAGCCTGCGCAACTGCTGCATTGGTTCCCAGCGCCGCCATGCGCTTACTCCCTCGCCACGGAACATCGGGCACGTGCGGAAACCACCTGAGATCCCAGAGGTACCGTCTAGAACGTTGCGACGACGTCCGGAAAGATGAAGCACGACGCTTAAGTTTGGATGAAGGCTGCCGACAGAGAATCGCCCTCTGTCAGGCCGGTATTTCTTTCACCACATCAACCGGCCTCACTGGGCTATCCGAAAGCCGACCTCGGACTGCCTCGGTCTTATCCGATCTGCTCGGCGTAATGGCAGGCGACCATGCTTTGACCCACGGGCCGAAACTCTGGCGCCTCGGCCCGGCACCGGTCCGAAGCATGCGGGCAGCGGCTTGCAAAAGCGCAGCCAGGCGGAGGGTCGAGCGGCGATGGCAGTTCGCCGCGGACTGGCTCATCCACCTGCCGATGGCCGGGATCGACACTCGGAGTGGCGGCCAGCAGCGCACGGGTGTACGGGTGACGCGGGTGCTCGAACAGCGCCACTTTGCGCGCGAGTTCGGCAGGCCGGCCGCAATACATCACCAGTACGTCTCGCGCGATGTGGCGTACCACCGAAAGATCGTGGCTGATAAATAGGTATGCGAGGAAAAACTCGTCCTGCAGATCCATCATCAGGTTTAGCACCTGTGCCTGAATCGAGACGTCGAGCGCTGAGACGGGCTCGTCGGCTATCACCACCGCGGGTCGCAGCATCAACGCGCGGGCAATGGCGATACGCTGCCGCTGACCGCCGGAGAACATATGCGGATAGCGAGAAAACTGGTCCTGCCGCAGCCCCACCTTGTCCATCATCTCCCGTGCCGTCGCTTCGCGCTCGCGCGCAGTGCCGCGCCGGTTGATGGCCAGCGGCTCCGTCAGGATGGAGCCGACCGTCCGGCGTGGATTGAGCGAACCGTACGGGTTCTGGAACACCATTTGCGCGCCCAGCCGCAGCGTGCGCCGCACGGATTCCGGCGCCGCTGCCGTGGGCTCGCCTGCCAAAATCACCTCGCCCGCATCCGGCCGCTCGATCAGGGCCGCCATGCGCGCCAGCGTCGACTTGCCGCTGCCGCTTTCGCCCACCACCGCCAGCGTCTCGCCCGCGCGCAGCACGAACGAGATCCCGTCCACTGCCCGCAGCACGCCGCGCTGGCCCGCAAAACCCCCACCCACCCGATAGAAGCGGCGCAGATCGCGCGCTTCCATCACCGCGTCGGTCATGCCGGCACGCGCAGCGGATGATCGCCGGTCGGTAGCCCCGCTGCGTCCAACGGGTAGTGGCACCGCGCGCGCCCTCCGGCCGCTCCCGCCAAGCGGGGCTTTTCGGCCACGCAGCGCTGCGTGGCAAAGCGGCAGCGCGGGTGGAACAGGCAACCTTGCGGTCGGTCGCCGATGCCGGGCACCACGCCGGGAATGGTGGGCAATCGCCGTTTTTCCTGCGCCCGCTCCGGTAGAGCCGCCAGCAAGGCCGCAGTGTACGGGTGACGGGGGTGGCGGAACAGTGCGTCAGTGGGCGCCTCTTCGACCACTTCGCCCGCGTACATCACCAGGACGCGCCGCGCCGTTTCGGCGACCACGCCCATGTCGTGGGTGATCAGCACCAGCGCCATGCCCGTCTCGTGCTGCAGGGCCAGCAGCAGATCGAGAATCTGCTTCTGTATCGTCACGTCGAGCGCAGTGGTGGGCTCGTCGGCGATCAGCAGGCGTGGCTTGCAGGCAATCGCGATGGCGATCATCACTCGCTGGTTCATGCCGCCGGAAAGCTGGTGCGGAAAGGCACGAAGCCTGCGCGCTGCGTCCGGAATGCCGACTTGCGCGAACAGCTCGAGCACCCGCTCGCGGAGTTGGCGGCGCGGCACCGCCTGATGTGCTCGCAAACCCTCGGCCACTTGCCAGCCCACCGGGAAGCAAGGGTTCAGGGACGTCATCGGCTCCTGGAACACCATTGCCATGTCGCGTCCCACCAGTCGCCGGCGCTGCCGATGCGAGAGTGTCGGCAATTCGACTCCGTCGAAACGCAAAGCCTCGGCAGAGACCCGGCCAGGCCAGGCGATCAAACCCATCACGGCCAGCATCGATACGCTTTTGCCCGAGCCGCTCTCGCCCACGATCGAGATGACTTCGCCGGATTCGACGTCGAGGTTCACTTCCGAAACAGCTCGCAGGGAACCGCGCCCGGTGGCGAAATCGACGCTGAGGTTCCGGATCTCCAGCAGCTTCACGCTTCTTAGCGCCGCAGTTTGGGATCCAGCGCGTCGCGCAGCCCGTCGCCGAACAGGTTGAACGACAGCACTGTGACCAAGATGGCAAGCCCGGGAAAGGCCAGCAGCCACCACGCGCGCTGGTAATAGTCGAGCGCGTCCGACAGCATGGTGCCCCATTCCGGCGTCGGCGGCTGGGCGCCCAGCCCCAAGAAACCCAAAGCTGCCGCGTCCAGGATTGCTGAGGAGAAGCCGAGCGATGCTTGCACGATGATCGGCGCCGTGCAGTTCGGCAGCACGGTGACGAACATCAGCCGCAAGGGCCCGGCACCGGCGCAGCGCGTGGCGGTGACGTAATCTCGCGCACGTTCCGATAGCGCCGTCGCACGCACGAGGCGCGTGTAGCTGGGCAGGTAGGTGATGGCCACGGCGATCATGGCGTTGAACAGGCTGGGACCGACGACCGCCACGATGACGATGGCCAACAGCAGGCTCGGGAACACAAGCAGAATATCCATCAGGCGCATGATCGCCACGTCGACCGTGCCACCGGCGAACGCGGCGACCAGGCCCAGCACGGTGCCCACGCTCAGCGACAGCACCACCACGGAGAATCCGATCATGAGCGACAGGCGGGCGCCGAAAATTAGCCGGCTCAGAATGTCGCGACCCACGTCATCGGTACCGAGCAAGAATGTGGTGGTGCCGCCGGCCTGCCATGCGGGCGGGGTCAGCAAATGGTCACGGAATTGTTCGATCGGCGAGTGAGGCGCCACTACCTCCGCCAACAGCGCCACGATCAGCAGCAGCAGCATGATCACGAGGCCGCCGACGGCCCCGCGGTTCTCCGAAAATCCGCGCCAAAACGTGCGCAGGCTGCCCGGCGTCGGGGCGATCGTAGGCGGCGTGGTCACAAAACCCGACATCAGTGCCGGATTCTTCGGGTTCAAAACGCCGTAGGTCAGATCGACTCCCAGATTGACCAGCATGACCAGCGAGGCCACCAGCAGCGCGCCGCCCTGGAGCACCGGGTAGTCGCGTCGGCGGATGCTTTCGACCAGCCAGTGCCCGATTCCAGGCCACGCGAAGATCGTTTCGGTCAAAATGGCGCCGCCCAGCAGCGTGCCGACTTGCAGGCCGATCACCGTGACCACCGGGATCAGCGCGTTGCGCAACGCGTGGATCAGCACCACGCGAAATCCAGTCAGCCCTTTTGCGCGCGCGGTACGAATGTAGTCTTCGCCCAGCACTTCCAGCATCGATGACCGCGTCATCCGCGCCACGGTGGCCAAAGGGATAGTACCGAGCACGATGGTGGGCAGGATCAGGTGCGACAGCGCCGAGCGGACCGCACCCTGGTCGTCCGAGAACCAGGCGTCGATCAGCATGAAGCCGGTCCAGGGTTGGACGAAAACCTCATCGCTGATCCGCCCGGAGACCGGGGTCCAGCCCAGGCTCACGGAAAAGACCAGGATCATCATCAGCCCCCACCAGAAAATCGGCATGGAGGCACCGGCGACGGATACGCTCATGAGGCCCCAGTCGAGCGGGGTGCCTCGCCGGACCGCCGCCAGTACCCCGAGCGGCAGGCCGATGACGACCGCGAACAGGATGGCGCACAGCGCCAATTCCAAGGTGGCGGGAAACAGGGTGGCGAATTCTGCCCAGACGCTTTTGTGAGTCAGGATGGAGGCGCCGAGGTCGCCGTGCAGCACCCGGTTTTCGTAGCGCAAGAACTGGCGCCACAGTGGCTGGTCGAGGCCGGCCTCATGGCGCAGCATCGCGAGCCGGGCAGGTGCGATGCCGCGTTCGCCGAACCGCACCTCGATCGGGTCACCGGGAACCGCGCGGATCAGCAGGAACGCGAGCAGGGTTACGCCGAAAAAAGTCGGTACGATCAGCGTGGCGCGGCGGAGGAGGAAACGCAGCATCCGGGCCGGCTAGAGGACCCTCACCCCGGCCCTTTCCCAGAGGGAGAGGAAGAAGTTCTGCACCCTCTCCCCTTGGGAGAGGGCCGGGGTAAGGGTCCCCACCGCGCCTACTTTATGTCCACGCTGCCAAACTCGTGGCTGCCCAGCGGGTCCATCTTGTAGCCCGTCACACTCTTCTCCATGGGCATGTACACCACCGAGTGCGCGACCAGCACGAACGGCGCCTCCTTGTGCATGATCACTTGCGCCTGGGTGTACATCTTGGTGCGCTCGGCCTGATCGGAAATGGTCTCGGCCTTTTTTACTAGGTCATTGAAATCCTTGTTGCACCATTTGGCGATGTTGCTGCCGCCCGCTCGCGCCGCGTCGCAGCCGGCGAGCGGGACAAAAAAATTGTCCGGGTCGCCGTTGTCGCCGGTCCAGCCCAGCTCGGCCATCTGGTGCTCGCCCTGCTGGGCGCGCTTGCGGTACTCGCCCCACTCGTAGCTGACGATGTTCGCTTTCACCCCGATTTTTGCCAAATCGGCCTGGATCAGTTCGGCCATGCGGCGTCCGTTCGGGTTGTACGGCCGCTGCACCGGCATTGCCCACAGATCGGTCTCGAAACCGTCCTTGTAGCCGGCCTCGGCCAGCATTTTCTTGGCCGCCTCGGGGTCGTACTTGAAATCGGTGATGGCGTTGTCGTAGCTCCACATCGTCGGCGGAATCAGGTTCTTGGCGGGCTGGCCGGCGCCGAGATAGATCGCGTCCAAGATCGCCTTCTTGTCGATTGCCATGTTGACGGCGGTGCGCACGCGCACGTCATCAAACGGCTTCTTGGTGGTATTGAGCGCCACGTAGCCGATATTCAGCCCGGGCTGGTTCAGCAGCTGCAGTTTTGCATCGGACTTGATCGAGTCGAGATCGGCCGGCGCCGGGTAATCGGTGATCTGGCACTCGCCGGCGCGCAGCTTCGCAAGCCGCACGGCAGCGTCCTTGTTGATCGAGAACACCAGCGTATCAACCTTGGGCTTCGGCCCCCAATAATCCTTGAAGGCGCGGTAGCGGATGGTGGCGTCCTGCTGGTACTGCACGAACTCGAATGGCCCGGTGCCGATCGGCTGCTGGTCGATCAGCTCGGGTTTGCCGGCTTTCGTCAGCGCATCGGCATATTCTTTTGACTGGATCGAGGCGAAATCCATCGCCATGTTCGCGACGAACGGCGAGTTCGGCATCTTGAGCGTGAATTTCACCGTGTACTCGTCGACTTTCTCGATCGTGTCGAGCAGGTCGGCCATGCCCATGTCGCCGAAGTAGTCGTAGCTGCCGCCGGAGACCTTGTGGTACGGATTGGAGTCCTTCCACTGCCGCTCGAAGCTGAACACCACGTCGTCGGCGTTGAACGGCCGCGTCGGCTTGAACATGGCGTTGCTGTGCCATTTTACGTTATGGCGCAAATGGAACGTGTAGGTCTTGCCGTCCGACGAGACGTCCCAGCTTTCCGCCAGCCCGGGCGTGGTCTCGCTGGTGCCCGGCTTGAACTGCACCAGCCGGTTGTAGACTGGGCGGTTGGCGTCGAACGTGGTCCCGGTGGTGTTGATCATCGGGTTGAAGTTTTCGGGCGAGCCCTCGGAGCAGAACACCAGGGTTTTGGCCTCGGCGGCCGCTCCGCCAACGGCAAGAGCCGCTGCGATCACAGCGGTGGTGGCCCACTTCAGCATGACTTCGCAGCTCCCCCAAGGTTTGCGGCTCAATGAACCGCATTCCTGGGCGCTTGCAAAGGTCGCTTGCGGCTAGATCACAGCCGGCGTCCGCACCCTCCGCCTGGTCGCGTCCACGCTCCACAAGCCCGCACCGTAGGCCGCCGCGTAGAGGCATCCTCCGGCCATAGCCAAGTTCTTGTAGGTGTTGATCATCTGCTCGTAATCGCTTGGCTGAAAATGAAAGATCGCCGCAGTGACCAGGCACCAGACCGCGAGCACCGCCGCCACCGGCCGGGTGAACAAGCCGAGCGCCAGCAGAATGCCGCCGCCAAGTTCGACCACCACCGCCACCCAGTATGCCGCCTGCGGGGCCGGCAGCCCGACCTTGCCGATGTAGCCGATAGTCCCCGCGGACTGCATCAGCTTGCCCGCACCAGCCCAGATGAAGATGGCGGCCAGCATCAGCCGGCCCAGCAGCGGCGTCAGGGTGTTGTCCAGGCGTTCCATGGCAAAGCCCTCACTTTGTCTCGGTCTGGTGGGCGGCCTTCAGCGCCGCCGCCACCTTTGTCAAGCGGCTACCCTGGTGGCGCGCCACGGCCAGATCGTCCTCGGAGACGTCCTTCACGTGCTGTCCGTCCACCGCTGCATGCGCGCCATAAGGCGTGCCGGCCCGGAACATGATCGGGTCGCCGTAGCCGTTCGGCACGATGATCAGTCCGAGATGCGCCATGAAATTGTAGGTGCTCAGCAGGGTGAACTCGGCACCCCCATGGGTCGTGGCGGTCGCGCAAAAGGCGCCTCCCGCCTTGCCCACCAGCTTGCCCTGGAACCACAGTCCGCCAAGGCCGTCGACGAACGCCTTCAATTCGGAAGAAACATTGCCGAACCGCGTGGGCGAGCCGAAGGCGATGGCGTCGGCCCATTCCGCGTCGGCTTCGGTCGGCGCCTCGTACCTGCTGTTCATCGCCGCGGCTTTCTCTGACCAGCCCGGCGCCTTGGCCATGGTGTCGGCACCAACCAGCTCGCGGGCGCGGCGCAGCCGCACCTCGGCCCCTTGGCCACGCGCACCTTCGGCGACGGCATTGGCCAGCTTTTCGGTCGACCCGTCACGGGAATAGAAAGCGATCAGCAGGTTCACCGCCATAGTCACGCTCCTCGATTTGGATTGCGGCGCTGCTTAGCCCGACCGGGCCGGCAAAGGAATGGGAAATCGTTCGACGGCAAACGATCGAGCGAGGCCGATGGCCAGGGTGCGTTCGAGGCCGCGCCGGCCTAGCGAGAGACTTCCGGCAGGCCAACGGGGGAGGCGCGACAGCGTCCGCCGCTCCTCCCAATTCGCGGCGAATTGTGCGGCGGCCGCGCAGCCGGAGATGAACGTGACGTTCTCGGCGTTCCGGGTACTCGGCGGAATAGGTGAAGTTGAACGACCCGCCGATCACCAGACAGCCGTCGATGATGATGATCTTGTTATGGGCGATCGCCGGACGATCGTCGATATAGACCGGGATCGAAGCCCGCTGGAGGTCCGCAAGCGCGCTCTCGTGCCGGTGCTCGTTCGAGCGATCCAGAATGAGTCTGCACATCAACCCCGCGCCGGGAGGCCGCGAGCAGGGCCGCTACGATCGGCTGGTAGTCGAACCCATAGGCCTGCACGCGCACGCTGCTTCTGGCCCCGCCGATCGCGTCGGCGATCCGCAGCCCGCAGCGCGCGGGAGGGGTAAAGCATATGCTGAGCCTGACCGGGACCGATTCAGGGGCCCCAGCCTCCGCCAGCGCCCGCCCCGCCGTCGCGGTCAGTAGCCCGACGCAAACGCCCAGAAGGGGAAACAGAGACTGAGCCCGACAAATCCATCGGCCGAAACTGCCATGCAGGTCACAACAAAGAATTAACATTTTCCTAACGGCCTCCGATGGCGCGGCCTCATCGTCAGTGGTTGTTGCGCACGACCAAGCCGTGTCCGGCTGCGGCCGTGTTGATCAGTTGCGCAGGGTTGCCGCCGATAAGGTTGCCGATGATGTGGACGCGCCTGGCATGGTTCAAAATTTCGACCGCGTATTCGCCGGGAACCGCCGCTATCGTATTGCTGAGGATCGAGACGGCGTTTGGTATGCCTGTGTGGGCAGTCGGGCCGCTGTTGTGAACCAGAGATCCCGATTCCGGTGGCGCCGGAAACGTTGTTGCCCTGCACGAGACCTGTCTGCACGGGCCCGTTCACCCCGATGCCCTGGCCGACGACGGTGTTGATGGTATTTCCGGAAACCACGAAATTGTCCTGAGGGCCCGCGACATCGATTCCGGCACCGCCTTGCGTGACGTTGGTGATCGTGTTGCCGATGACTTGGTGGCCGCTGGAGTTCGGCACGACCTCCGCATTCTCGTACAGAATGATATCGTTCACCGAGACGTTATTGTTTTCAACCAGGCAGTCCTGAGTTATCGGGTCGATGTCGATGCCGTCCCAGCCATGCGCCATATCCGGCGTATAGCCCAGCGAATTGTTCGTCACCGTGTTCGAGAGGATCTGCACGTTGGACGCGGGCACCGCGTCATTCAGGCCCGGATGCCCCTTGCCGAGGACGTAGATGCCGTTGGCCTGGTTGTCGTGCACCAAGTTGTTCTGGACGGTGACGTAGGAGCCGTTGACTGCGATGCCGTTCTGGCCCGCCGCGTACACCTCAAGGTCGTGGATATTGACTGCGGTGCTGCTCCACTGGGACCAGATCCCGTCCACGGTCGCGGGCGCGATCCCGACCTGATTGCCGCCGTCAATGCTGAGATTCGAGATGTCGACATTCTGGGCGCCGGTCAGCAGCGTGGAGCCGCCGATGGTAATCATGGCGTATCCGGGAAGACTGGCCGGCATCAAAATGGTCGCACCGATGCCGGCACCCGCCAGGACGGTGTTGGAAACCACGTTCAGCGTGGACGAGATCACGCAGGTGCCAGCGGACAGCTCCACCGTGCCGCCGGCCGCGAGGGCCGTGTTGAGGGCGGCCGTGACATCGCTGCCGTCGCATTGGATCTGCTGGGCTGTTGTGGTCGCGGCAGCCGGCATTACGGCGGCAGCGAGCGCGGAGGCGGCACCGGCCAGCGCCCAAGACATTTTCTTCATGGATCATCTATACATCATGACGCCCTCGTTAACAAGGCATTCCGGCTGCCTCGCGGGACCGGACGGCCCCAGAAAGCGCGCAGGAAACGCACCCAGAAGGTTTGCCCCGGCCATCCAGCCGATACCGCGGCGGCACACAAGCGCCGACATTGCCGCCATGAACGCAGCGGAGCTGGTCCCAATGGCCGACATGATGTCCGACTTGTCCCGCGCCCTCGCGGCGCGCGTACAGAAGGCCGCACCGCTGGTCGCAGCGGTCACCTGGCCGCAGGGACAGCTCAGTGGCGTCTTGTGGCAGCCGGGCATACTGGTCACGTCCGAGCAGAGCCTGGCCAACAGCGACGGTTACGAGGCAGTGCTGCCCGGCGGCGCCCGGTTGGCGGCGACGCTTGCGGGGCGTGACCCGGCCACCAACGTAGCAGTGCTGCGGGTGGCATCGGAAGCGGCCGGTGCGCGTCCCGCCCTCGCGGAGCCGGGCGGCGTGGGAAGTCTGGTGCTGGCAGTCGGCAGCGACGGTGAAGGCGGGGCGACAGCCCGCATGGGCGGCATAGAGGTTTTGGGACCGGCCTGGGAAAGCATGCGCGGCGGAAACATTGACCGGCTGGTGCGCATCGGCGTCCGCCTGCCCCCGGCTGCCGAAGGCGGACCCGTTATCGACGCGGAGGGCGCCGTGCTCGGCATGTCGACGTTCGGGCCGCGACGCAGCGTCATGGTGATCCCGTCCGCCACCATTTCGCGCGCGACCGAGCAGCTGCTGCAGGGCGGCAGGATTGCCCGTGGCTGGCTGGGTGTCGGGCTGCACGAGGTGGCCCTGCCACGCGACATCGCGGCGCGAGCAGGTGTGGACAGTGGGCTGATGGTGATGAACTTTGCGGACGCCGCACCAGCCGCAGGCAAGCTGATGCAGGGCGACATCCTGACTGCGATTGCCGGCACGCGGGTGACCAGCCCGCGCGCGGTAGCGTCGGTACTGGGGCCGGACAAGGTGGGGCAGACCGTCACAATCGACCTGGTCCGAGGCGGCGAGGTCACGACGGCCATCGTGCTGGTCGCGGCACGGCCCGAATGAGCGCGCACCTCGCCGCCGTCGGCGGAGTTGAGGCGGCGGTCAATCCGCGGGTGGCCTTGCGAGTGGCCGACCCCCTGCGCCGACGGGCACTGGAGCGCGCTCTTGTCACGATGCCAGAACACTCTGCAGACGTGCTGGTGCTGGAGCTTGAGCCAGGCCAGACAGTGCCGGCGGATGTCTCGGCGTTTGAAGGTGGGCTGCTGGTCCTCTCCGACGATGATGCGCTGGCGGCAGGCGATAGCTTTGCCGGCGTCTTGCCGCGCAGCGCGACCTCGGCGCAGATCATGGCCGCCGTCGCTGCCGTGGCGGAGGGTTTGGTAGGTACGGGCGCCCGGTGCCGGCAGCGACCCGGCAGGCTTTGAGCTGCCGGAACCGCCGGGTCGACGGCTGCTTACCCCGCGCGAGGCGGAGGTGCTGGCGGCAGTAGGGCAAGGCCTAAGCAACAAAGCAATTGCCCGCCGCCTCGGCATATCGGCTCATACCGTCAAGTATTATCTGGAATCGATCTTCCAAAAACTGGAGGTCAGAAGCAGGGCCGAGGCGGTCGTGCAAGGGCTGCGCCTGGGCGTGCACGTCCTCTAGCTCCGCCCTGGCACCCTCCGGGAGGAAGCCGATTACAAAATCCTGGACTGTGCTTGAGGTTTTGCGCCGGGCGGGGTAAGGGGGCGGCGGGCCACGTCCCCCCACCGGGACGCTTCTCTTCTGAAAGGGAGAGCCATGCAGCCAGCAAAACCGGACCTGCGTCCGCGAAACCCCTGTTTTTCTTCCGGTCCTTGCGCAAAACGCCCCGGTTTTTCGGTGGGCGCGCTGGAAGGTGCGCTGCTCGGCCGCAGCCATCGGGCGAAGGCACCGAAAGCAAAACTTGCGGAAGTCATCAAGCGCAGTCGTGCCCTGCTCGGCATGCCCGAGGACTGGCGGCTTGGGATCGTGCCGG
The DNA here is from genome assembly GCA_963822705.1 of uncultured Pseudomonadota bacterium. Classification (GTDB taxonomy): domain Bacteria; phylum Pseudomonadota; class Alphaproteobacteria; order Acetobacterales; family Acetobacteraceae; genus CAVRQM01. The sequence continues at coordinate 195,238 of CAWGIX010000008.1, read as the reverse complement.
CTTCGGATACCGGCGCCATCGAAATGGCGATGTGGACCATGCTGGGTGCACGTCCGGTTGAGGTGCTGGCATTCGAAAGCTTTTCCGAAGCCTGGGCCACCGACATTACAAAACAGCTCAGGCTTGACGCGCGGGTGCTGGGGGCCGCCTACGGAAAGCTGCCCGACCTGCGGCAAGTCGATCCCGCGCGCGACCTCGTATTTGCCTGGAACGGCACTACTTCCGGCGTGCGCGTGCCCGACGGCCATTTCATCGCCGAGGACCGCGCCGGCCTGGTGCTGTGCGACGCCACCTCCGCCGCATTCGCCATGCACCTCCCATGGGAAAAACTTGATGTCGTCACCTGGTCCTGGCAAAAGGTTCTGGGCGGCGAAGCCGCGCACGGCATGTTGGCGCTGTCGCCGCGCGCCATTGAGCGGCTGCTGACCTACAAGCCGGCCTGGCCCTTGCCGAAAATCTTCCGGCTCGTCTCCGGCAGCAAACTGATTGAGGGAATTTTTACAGGCGAAACGATCAACACGCCCAGCATGCTCTGCGTGGAGGACGCGCTGGACGGGCTGCGTTGGGCGGAACGCATCGGCGGGCTTGCGGCCCTGGTGGCGCGCAGCGAGCAGAATCTTGCTGCGATCGCGCACTGGGTTGCGAATAGCGGATGGGCGGCGTTCTTGGCGGAAAAACCCGCCACCCGCTCATCCACCTCGATCTGCCTGAAAATCGTGGCACCGTGGTTCGCCGCCCTGGACGGCACCCGGCAGGGGGAGGCAGCCAAAAATGTTGCCGGGCTGTTGGAGCGCGAAGGCGTGGCTTACGACATCGCCGCCTATCGCGACGCTCCGCCCGGCTTGCGCATTTGGGGTGGTGCAACCGTCGAGACGGCCGATATCGAGGCGCTGCTGCCGTGGCTCGATTGGGCCGCCGAGCAAACCGCGCAAACCTTTGTGCGGGAGGCCGCGGAATGAGAACGGTGCCGAGAGTTCTCATCAGCGACAAACTTTCCACCGCCGCGGTTGAGATTTTTCGCACACGCGGGATCGAGACCGACGTCAAAACGGGGCTTGCGCCCGCCGAGTTGCGCGCGGTGATTGGCGACTACGACGGTCTGGCAATTCGTTCGGCCACGAAAGTGACGCGCGAATTGCTGGACGCGGCGCCGCGCCTCCGGGTGGTCGGCCGCGCCGGGATCGGCGTGGACAACGTGGACATTAAAGCGGCGACCGCGCGCGGCGTGGTAGTGATGAACACGCCGCACGGCAACGCCATCACCACCGCCGAGCACGCCATCGCGATGCTGTTCGCCCTGGCGCGGCAGATTCCCGAAGCGACCGCCAGCACGCGGGCGGGGAAATGGGAAAAGAACCGGTTCATGGGAGTCGAGTTGACCGGCAAGACTCTAGGCCTGATCGGCTGCGGGAACATCGGCTCGATCGTGGCCGACCGCGCCCGCGGCTTGCGCATGCGCGTGATCGCCTACGACCCCTTTCTCTCGGAACAGCGCGCGATCGAACTCGGCGTGGAAAAAGTGGATTTGCCTGCGCTGCTGGAACGGTCCGATGCAATATCCTTGCACGCGCCGCTCACCGACGACACCCGCAACATCCTTTCCCGCGAGGCACTGGCGTCCACCAAGCCCGGCGTGCGCATCATCAATTGCGCGCGCGGCGGCCTGGTGGACGAGACGGCGCTGGCGGAGGCGCTGCGCAGCGGCCATATTGCCGGCGCGGCGCTCGACGTTTTCGAGAGCGAGCCGGCCGGCCCCGAAAATCCCCTATTCGCGCTCGACAACGTCGTCTGCACGCCGCACCTGGGTGCCGCCACCACCGAGGCGCAGGAAAACGTCGCCCTGCAAGTGGCCGAGCAGATGAGCGATTTTCTGCTCAGCGGTGCGGTGATGAACGCAATCAACATGCCGTCCGTCTCGGCCGAGGACGCCCCCCGGCTCAAACCGTATATGGAGCTGTGCCGCCTGCTGGGCGGTTTTGCGGGGCAGTTGACGCATGCCCGGGAAGGCGAGATCCGCCGCGTCACCGTCGAGTACGAAGGCCACGCCGCGGAGCAGAATCACCGGCCGCTGACGGCGGCGGCACTGGCCGGACTGCTGTCGCCGATGTTTTCCGGCGTCAACATGGTCAACGCTCCCGTGCTCGCGCGCGAGCACGGTATCGACGTGGCCGAGACGGTGCATGACCGGGACAGCGAGTATCAGACCCTGGTGCGCATCACGGTGACGACGCCGGCGCAGACGCGCGCGGTTTCGGGCACTCTGTTTGCGGGCTCGCGGCCCCGCATCGTGGAAATCAAAGGCATCCGTATCGAGGCGGAATTCGGTCGGCACATGCTGTACGTGACCAACCACGACCGGCCCGGCTTCATCGGGCGGTTCGGCGATACGCTGGCGCAGGCCGGCATCAACATCGCCACGTTCAACCTTGGCCGCGCCGAGCCGGGCGGCGATGCGATCTGCCTCGTGAGCGTCGACGAACCGGTGGACGAAGCCGTGCTGGCCCGGGTGCGTGCGTTGCCGCTGGTGGTGCAGGCCGCCGGGCTTTCGTTCTGACACGGCACCCGCAGCGAGTTGGTACCTCGTCCTCAAAGGATTGATCCGGGCAGGTCCAATTAGTTCTGACTCGTTACCGTCCTCCATAGCCTTGGCCGCGAAGCGGCCAGGGCTGATAGTCTTGCGCGCGGATCAAACCCGCGTCCGCCCGTGTTGATGGCGGATTACGCGGCCCCGGCGGTGCGGCGGCGTCTGACGGCAGGCGAGGCCGGCACCGGCGCCGCCTCTTCCGGGTTCGCCAGGGCGGCCAAGAGCGCCTCGCGCAGAGCCGCCAGCTTCCGCTCGTTCTCGACCTTCATCCCAAAAACGTCTTTGACGTAAAACACGTCCACCGCGCGCACCCCATAGGTGGTGACATGGGCCGATGCAATCTGCAGCCCCTGGTCGCTGATCGCGGCGGTCACGTCGTGCAGCAGGCCGGGCCGATCGCGGCCGTTCACCTCCAGGACGGTGTGCGTATTGCTGGCGCGATTGTCGATTACCACACGCGGCGGCACGTGAATCGCACGCATTCGCTGCCCGAGCAAGGTGTGCGACGCGCGCTTGATCTCGCTCTTCAGCCGAATCCGCCCCGACAGCGCCTGTTCGATCAGTACATACAGGCGCGCGAGGCGATGCGGCGCATCGAAGGCGCCGCCGGTTGCGTTCTGAATCCAAAAGGTGTCCAATGCCATGCCGCTGGTGAGCGTGTGAATGCGTGCATCGACAATCGATGCACCGGCCACCGCCAGTGCGCCGGCAATACGGCTGAACAGTCCGGCATGATCCGCCGCGTACACCGTCACTTCTGTCACCGCGCGCGCCGGCAGGGGCTGGGTCTCGACGGTCAGCGGAGCGTGGCGGGCCTCCGCGTCGCGGATCAGGCGGGCGTGGCGCGCATGCACCTCGGGATCGAACGACAGCCAGTAACCCGCATATCCCACTGCCAGAAACCGTTCGCGATCGGCCTCGCTCCAGTCGGCCAGCTCTACTGCTGCCGCCTGTTTTGCATCGCGCACGCGCAGATCGCGCTCCGCAGTCGCCAAGCCCCCGGCCAGAACTTCGGCGACGCGGGCAAACAGCTCGCGCAGCAGCGTCGCCTTCCAGCCGTTCCACACCTTTGGCGACACCGCGCGCATGTCGGCCACCGTCAGCACCAGCAGCAGGCGCAGCCGTTCCGGTGACTGGATGGTGTCGACCAAATCCAGAATCGTTTTCGGATCGTCGATATCGCGCCTGAACGCGGTCTGGCTCAGCAGCAGGTGATGCAGCACCAGCCAGCTCACCATCTCCGTCTCCTCGACGGAAAGACCGAGTGCCGGACCCATCTCCATCGCCAGTTCAGCGCCGAGTTCCGAGTGGTCCCCGCCGCGTCCTTTCGCGATGTCGTGCAGCAGCATCGCGACATACAGGGCACGCCGCGACTGTAGGTGTTCCATCAGCCCGGAGGCGACCGGTGCTATGTCCGCCAACTCGCCCCGCGCCAAGCCGTCGAGCACGCGTACCGCCTCGATCGTGTGCTCATCGACGGTGAACACGTGATACGTATCGAACTGCATCTGCCCCACGATGCGGGCCCAGTCAGGCAGATAGCGACCGAGCAGGCCGGTCTCGTTCATCACCGACAGCCAGCGCGCCCCGTCCGGGCGCCGGTGGTCCGACCGGCCGCAAAGGAGCTCGACGAAAATGGCGGCGGCTTCCGGATCGCCGCGCAGCTGCACCGCTCGGCGCTCGTTGCGGATCAACGCGCGAATAGCCAGCGGATGCAGCTCGAGCTCGCGATCGCGCGCGACCTGAAAAATCCGCAACATCTGCAGCGGATGCTCGAAAAAATCGTGCGAGGCGGCGGGCATAAGTTTGCCGTCGGCCAGCACGAACCCGGCCTCAGTCAGCGCCGCGTCGGCGTGTCGTACCAGCGCCGGCGGGCCCAGCGCCACACGCAATAGCGCCGGTTCCAGCACGTCGGTCAGCCGGATCACCTCGCGCGCGGTCAGGAAATAGTGCCGCATGAAGCGCTCGACGCCATCCTGGCGGGAACGCCGTGTATAGCCCATGCGCGCACCTACGATCGGCTGCAGGTCAAAAGTCAGGCGCTCCTCGGCGCGGCCGGATACGTAATGTAAATGCAGCCGGACCGACCAAAGGAATTCCCACGAGCGCAGCGCAACCCGTGCCTCGCGCTGGGTGATCAGTCCGCCCGATGCGTGCTCCACCTCGGTCAGCGTCATGAGGCTGCGGATGCGGAACACGTACCGGGCCATCCAGTACAGCGTTTGCAGGTCGCGTAGCCCGCCGCGGCCGTCCTTGATGTTCGGCTCGACCACGAAAGGGCTATCGCCGTAACGGCTATGCCGGTGCGACCGCTCGGCGATTTTTGAGGCGAAATAGCCGGCGGCCCCGGACTCGGTGCAAGCCACCAGGAAGCGGCTGGAAAACTCCTCGAACAACGCCGCATCGCCCGAAATGCGGCGGGCGTCGAGCAGGCTCGTGCGGATCACGGCATCGCTCTGCGCCTCCCCGAGGCAGTCGACTACCGAACGCGTGGCATGCCCCACTTTCAGCCCAAGATCCCACAGGAAGTAGAGCATGAACTCGACTACGCGCAGGGCCACCGCCCCCGGCTCGGCTTCGGTCAGGAACAGCAGGTCGATGTCGCTGAAGGGTGCCAGCACGCCCCGGCCGTAGCCGCCTGTAGCGGCGACCGTCAGCTTCCCAGCCTGCCCGCCCGGCGCTTGGGTCGCCAGCGCGTAGCCGAACAATACCACGATCAGCCCATCGGTGTGCCGGGCCAGCAGTCGCGCCGCGCCGAGCCCACCGATTTCCCCTGCCTCGAAATCGGCCCGCACATGCGCCTGCATCTGCGCGAGATGACGGCGGAAGACGGCCAGCGCCGCGCTGCGCCCGCTCGCTCCCGCGCGCGAGGCGGCAGCCAGCCCGGCCGCAAGCTGCGCCTGCGCCTCCGCTGGGTCGGGGGGAAATTGTGGCATTGCCTGCATCAAAGCGACGTTAGCGGTTCGACAACCGAGTGCCCAGCAATCAGCGCACGCAATCGGTACAAAATCTCCAATGCCTCGCGCGGGCTCAGGCGATCCGGATCGATCGCTTGCAGGGCTTCGTGCACCGGGTCGACCGTCGCGGCCGGCGCCGGTTCCGCAATCGCAGCGGCCGCGAATAGCGGCAATGCGGCGGCATCGGTCAACCTGCCCGCGCGCTGCTCGAGTGCGGCGAGCAAGGCGGCGGCGCGCTTGACCACCGGCGCCGGCACGCCGGCCAGGCGCGCGACATGCACGCCCCAGCTTCGTCCGGCGGCCCCCGCCGCCACCTCGTGCAGAAACACGACATTGCCGGAGAACTCTTTTACCCGCATGGCGTGCGGCGCGAGCCGCGGCAGCTCCGTCCCCAGGCTGGCCAGCTCATGGAAATGGGTGGCGAAAATGGTGCGGCACCGCACGCGGTCATGCAACGCCTCCAATACCGCCCAGGCAACCGCCAGCCCGTCGAGCGTGGCCGTGCCGCGGCCGATCTCGTCTACCACCACGAAACTGCGCGGCCCGGCGGTGTTCAGGATGGCCGCGGTCTCGGTCATCTCGGCCATGAACGTGCTGCTGCCGCGGGCAAGATCGTCGGCGGCACCGATGCGCGAGAACAAGCGGTCCGCGACTCCGATCCGCGCCTCGTCGGCGGGCACCGGCAGCCCGGCCTGGGCCAGCAGCAGAATCAGCGCGTTCTGCCGCAGAAACGTGCTCTTTCCCGCCATGTTGGGGCCGGTCAGCAACAGCACCCGCCGCCCCGGCCCGAGGTCGCAGTCATTCGGCACGAAGCGCGCGCCGGAGGCGGAGGTCGCAAGCGCCGCCTCCACGACCGGGTGGCGTCCGGCGCGCACCTCAAAATCCTCGGTATCGTCGACCAATGGACGGCACCACCGCCCCGACTGCGCCAGCACCGCCGCGGACTGCGCCACGTCCAGCGTCGCCAGCGCTGCAGCGCAGGCCGACAGCGCGTCGGCTTTTTGCACCACCGCCGCCACCAAATGGTCGAACACTGCGCGCTCGCGAGCGGCGGCGCGTTCGGCGGCTTCGGCGATGCGCCGGTCCAAATCCGACAGCTCCGGCGAAGAGAACCGGGCGCCGCTCGCCATGCCCTGGCGCAGCACCAGCTCGGGATGATCGCGCAACGCCTCGGTGGCGGAGGCAGGTACTTCGATGCAGTAGCCGAGCTGTGCATGGTGGCGGATTTTGAGCGCCGCCACGCCGTAACGTTGCGCGTACCCGAGTTGCAGACCGGCGATGACGCGGCGGCTGTCGTCGCGCAGGCGCCGTTCGGCATCTAGCTCGGCATCGAAACCGTCAGCGATGGCGCCCTGATCGAGCCGCACCGGTGCCGGCTCGACCAGCGCCCGCGCCAGCAGCGCCCTCACCCCGGGCGCCGGATCGAGCGCGTCCCGGGCCTGCCGAAGCAGCGGCGGCAACGGCACTGCGAGCACGGCGGCGGCCTTTTCCGCGGCATCCAGGCTCGCCCCGATCGAGGCAAGGTCGCGCGGGCCGCCGCGCCCCAATGACAAGCGCGACAAGGCACGGAGCATGTCGGGTGTTGACCGCAGCGCGTGCTGCATGCCGGCCAAGGACTCTGGGTTGGCCAAAAACCATGACCAGGCATCCTGTCGCCCCAGGATCGTGTCCGGATCGCGCAGCGGGGCGGCCAGATGGTCCGCCAGCAGGCGCGCCCCCGGCGATGTCAGCGTGCGCTGGACCGCGCCCAAGAGCGTGTGCGTGGCCGATCCGTCCCGGGCGCGCAAGATTTCGAGGCTGGCGCGGGTGGCCGCGTCCATCTCCAGGCGCCCGCTGTCCCCCACCGGATGCGGCGGCGCGAGTACGGGCAGTTTTCCTGCCCCCGCCGCACGGGCGTAGTCTAGGACCAGGGCAGCTGCCATCGCCTCGGCGTCGGAAAACGTGCCGAGAGCATCAAGACTGGCTACCCCGAACGCCTCGGCCAGACGGCGCTGGGCGACGAGCGGCGGTGGCGCGGTCACATCCGGCGCGCGCCGCTCCTCCCAGTTGTCCAGCTTCAAGCCCAGTGGCGCCAGAATCTCCGCGGGGTCGAGCCGCGCCAGGAGGGCCGGCAGCCCGGGCAACGTCACCGGTTCCGTGTCAAAAGTGCCGGCCGAGAGATCAAGCCAAGCCGCCCCGACCTCCTTTCCGGCAAGTGCCAGCGCCAGCAGTCGGCTGGCGCTGCCGGCATCCAGCAGTGCGTCCTCGGTGATCGTACCGGGGGTGACAAGGCGGACCACCTCGCGCCGGATCGGCGCCTTGCCGGCGCGATCTTGGGCACGCTCCATCTGTTCCACGATCGCCACGCGAAAACCGCGCCGGATCAGGCGCAGCAGATAAGCGTCCGCGGCGTGAGCCGGCACGCCGCACAGCGGGATCGGCTTGCCCTCGTGCTCGCCGCGCGCCGTCAGTGCCAAGCCGAGCACGGGGGCCGCCGCATCGGCATCCTCGAAGAACAGTTCGTAAAAATCGCCCATGCGGAAAAACAGCAGCGCCTCGGGATGCGCCGCCTTGCAGGCGAACCACTGGGCCATGGCGGGCGAGGCACCGGCGGCGTTGCGGGCAGCGGTCATCGACTCAGCTTACACCAGCAGCCATTTTCAAGGCTCCGCTAACTGCACCATGATGCGATGCGAAATCCCCATTCGACCGCCCTATGCGATCCGCTTCCGGATCAGCCATTAATATCCAGGGAGGCCATCCGTCGCGCGCAACACCCACGCGTGCGGTACTGCTTGTGGCAGGCCCGCCGCATGGCCCACCATGCAGCGCCAGTAGGGCGGGGACGAAACAGATGGCCGACAACACCGGCAAGGGACGCACCTCCCGCGTTTCGGCGGAGGAAGCGCTGGCGCTGCACGCGAGCGGGCGGCCCGGCAAGCTGGAGACCCGCATCTCCAAACCCATTACGACCGCGCGGGATCTCAGTCTTGCCTATTCGCCCGGCGTCGCCGAGCCGTGCCTGCAGATCGCCCGGAATCCGGCCTGCGCCTACGAATACACCACCAAAGGCAATATGGTCGCCGTTATCAGCAACGGCACCGCCGTGCTTGGTCTAGGCAATTTGGGCGCGCTCGCCTCCAAACCGGTGATGGAGGGCAAGGTCGCCCTGTTCAAGCGGTTCGCCGATATCGATGGCATCGATCTGTGCGTGCAAACCGAGGACGTGAACCAGTTTGTCGAATGCGTCCGCTATCTCGGCCCGAGTTTCGGCGGGATCAACCTGGAGGACATCAAAGCTCCGGAATGTTTTGTCATCGAGGACCGCCTGCGCGAGCTGATGGACATTCCAGTGTTCCATGACGACCAGCACGGGACAGCCATTGTCGCCGCCGCCGGGCTGATCAACGCCTGTCATCTGACCGGGCGCGAGCTGCGGGCCACCAAGCTGGTGGTCAATGGCGCGGGGGCGGCGGCCATCGCCTGCGTCGAGCTCCTGAAGGCAATGGGGATGCAACCCGGCAACGTGGTGCTGTGTGACACCAAGGGCGTGGTGTTCCGCGGCCGCGCCGAGGGCATGAACCAGTGGAAGAGTGCGCACGCAGTCGAAACAACCGCACGGACGCTCGCCGATGCCTTGCACGGGGCAGACGTGTTTTTCGGACTGTCCGTCAAGGGCGCCCTCACCCGCGACCTGGTCAAAAGCATGGCCGACCGCCCGATCATTTTTGCCATGGCCAATCCGGACCCGGAAATCACGCCCGAGGAGGCGCGAGCCGCCAGCCCGCACGCCATCATCGCCACCGGCCGCAGCGACTACCCGAATCAGGTCAACAACGTTTTGGGTTTCCCTTACATCTTTCGCGGGGCTCTGGACGTTCGGGCGCGCACCATCAACAACGCCATGAAAATCGCCGCCGCCGAGGCGCTGGCGCACTTGGCAAGGGAAGACGTGCCCGACGAGGTCAGTACCGCCGGGGCCGGACTGCGCCTGCAGTTTGGCGCCGAATACATCATCCCGAACGCATTCGACCCGCGGCTGCTGGGGCGCCTCGCTCCGGCGGTGGCAAAAGCGGCCATGGACAGCCGGGTGGCGCGTCACCCGATCGCCGATCTGCGGCGCTATGCGCGCGAGCTGTCGGGCCGGCTCGACCCCACCGCGAACGCACTCGACGCCATCATGGAGAGCGTGCGGGCCGCCCCGCGGCGCGTGGTGTTCGCCGAGGGCGAGGAGGAGAAAATTGTGCGCGCGGCGGTGGCGTTCCGACGTGCGGGCTACGGCACGCCGGTGCTCATCGGCCGCGAGGATCGCGTGCGCGCCACCATGGGACGGCTGGCGCTGGGCGATGCGGACGGCATCGAGGTACACAATGCGCGCCTCTCGCACCGCAACGCGACTTATGCCGAATACCTGTATGGCCGGCTGCAGCGCCGGGGTTTTCTGGCACGCGACTGCCAGCGCATGGTTAATCAGGACCGCAACGTTTTTGCCGCCTGCATGGTGGCCACCGGCGACGCCGACGCGATGGTGACGGGTCTCACCCGGTCGCCTGCGGTGTGCCTGGAGGACATCGCTTACGCCATCGACCCGGCCCCCGGCAGCATCGCCTTCGGCCTGACGCTGATGGTCGGCGCGCGCGGCACGGTCTTCGTCGCCGATACTCTGATGCACGGCCGCCCTACGCCGGAACAGCTGGCCGACATCGCCACGGGCTCGGCTGCCGCCGCACGGCGCCTCGGGCACGAACCGCGGGTGGCGCTGCTGAGCTTTACGACGTTTGGCCAGCCGATGCATCCCACTGGAAGCAACATGCGCGAAGCGGTGGCGCTGCTGGATGCCCGCGGGGTGGATTTCGAGTACGACGGCGAGATGAGTCCGGATGTGGCGCTGGACATGTCGCTGCGCGCGCTGTTCCCGTTCTGCCGTCTGCAAGGACCCGCCAACGTGCTGGTCATGCCGGGCCTGCACGCAGCCCACATTACCTCGAGGCTGGCGCCACGGCTGGGCGGCGGCAGCACGATCGGGCCGCTGCTCATCGGCCTGACGCACGCGGCCCAGTTGGTGGCAATGGACAGTTCGGTGTCACAGATCGTCGACACGGCGGCGCTGGCCGCGCATCACGCGGCGGGACGGCGATAGGCGCTACTCCGCGACGCCCGCGAGCCTCAGCCCTGCGGCGAAATGGTCGCGGTCCGCTTGGCGCTGGAAGGCGGTGGTGGCCAGAAAGCGCGACACGGTGAATTTGGGCTCCAGAGCCAGCAGGCGCGCCAGCAAGGCGGCGGCATCTTTACCGGCACCGCCATGGCCGAGCGCGGACAAGTAGCTCTTGATCGCCGCCGTGAAGCCTGGATTCAGGCTGGTGACTTCACGACCGATCTCGATGGCGCCGGCGTGATCGTGCTTCAGGAGCCTTACGATTACCCGCGCATTGTCAAAGTAGAACGCCTGCGGATCGGCTGGCGATAGTTTTTTGTAACAATCTATGCGTCGCTCGGCCTCGTCGAGGTCGCCGAGATACGCGTACGCCATGCCGGAAAAATTCCAAGCCATGGGAAGGTTCGGATTCAGCGTCAGCGCCCGCTCGTGAAGCGTAATCGCCTCGCGCAGTCGCCGATGCAGGAAGGCGCGCACGTGGCCCACGATGGTGAGCGCCTTGGCGTCTTGCGGATCGAGCGTGGCCGCTCGCTCAGCGAGCTGCCCGGCCTCCTCCAGGCTGGTCACCTCGTCCTCGGACCACGCCTGGCTCGTCAGAAAGATGTGCCAATAGGCAAGCCAGGCGTAGCCGGCGGCCCAGTCGGGTTCGAGTGCTATTGCCTGGCGCAGCAGGTCGCCGGCCAGCATAAAGGTCGGCTTCTCCAGCCGCCCGATCAGCCCCACGGCCCGCAGCATTAGGTCGTAGGCGCTCGTCTGATGCAGCGGCCGTATCGCCGCCCGCTGTGCCTCGATCAGCAAAATTTCCGGATCGACCTGCGCTGCTACCTCGGCCGCGACGGCGTCCTGCAGGCTGAACAGATCGTGCGCGCTGCCATCGAATTGCCGCGACCAGACCACCTGGTCACCGCCGCGCAGGTCGATAAGGCGCAACGAGACCCGCAACCGGTCCCCGGCCCGCTGCACGACACCATCGAGCACGAAGTCCAGTCCGAAGTTGCGCCGCAGCGCGACCTCGTCGCGCGTCTGTGCGCAGAAGCGGGCGAGTGCGTTCGACGAGGCCAAAAACAACCAGCGAAACCGAGCCAGGGCTGCCGTGATTTCTTCGGCCAAGCAGGTCGACAGATGGGCTTCCGCTTCGGACGTTCCTACCAATTGCAGCGGCAGCACGCCGACACGAGCCCCGCCGCGGGGCGCCGTGGAGCGGGCCGCATGGCGCGGGTCGAGCGTGTCGGCTTCTGGTCGCGGCCCGGTTCGCAGCGCTGACTCGGCGGCGGCTTCATGGCCGGGTCCAGGGCGCGCCGGTTGATGCGGCGAAGGTCGTGGCGTGATCCGCGCGACCGCGCCGCCGACGCCGGGAACTTCTGCCAAAGCAGGGCGGGCTACGGCCTCACTGCGAATGTCTGCCGCGAGACGCTGCGTTTCGCTGGAGGGTTGGGCATCGAGTTGGTCCAGCAGTACGGCTCGGCACCGGTCGAAGGCGTGGAGCGCCAGGCCGCGTTCGCCCCGGGCGACGTAGACGCGCATCAACGTGCGCCATGCCCCTTCATGAGTACCGGTCGATCCGCAGCAGTTGCTGGGCCGCTGCGATCATGCCGTCCGGTTCGGTTTGGTCGCGCAGCATCGAGTCGGCGAGCGTTCGGGCGCGCTCATTCAGTCGCTCGCGCTCGGCGAGCAGCCAGTTGTCGAACGCGGGATCAATGCCGTCCAGACCCTCCAGCAACTCGCCGTCGAGCAGACCGAGGGCGGCCGGCCGGCCGGCGCTGGCCCGCAGCACTTCGTCCACGTCGACCCAAACCGTGCCGGGGCGCAGCACCAAGTGGTCGCGGGTGATCGCCAGGACTTGAGTGCCCAGCTGACCGAGCGCGTCGAGCAGCCGATGGATCTCCTGACGCAGCGACGCCCGGGCCTGCTCTTCAGGACGCCGGCTCCACAGCATTTCAGCCAGCTTGCCGCGCAGCACCGGGCGCGGCACGGACAGCGCCACGATCGCCAGCAAGGCCCGAGTCTTGCGGCCAGTCGGCAGGATGCTCTCGCTGCTCGCCGTCCAGGCTTCCATCTGGCCGATCAGCCGCAGTCGGACCACGACGGGCCCGAGCGATCCGCTCAAAGCAGGCTGAGTGGACTGCCGCTGCACTTCTTTCAACATCCCATCATACTTCCATGGTGGTCAGCCCAGTTCAGCACGACTCGCATATGATCGCCGCGCGCTTAGTTGCACAATCGTGGTAGCATCAGTAGTCAGTGATAAGATCGTCATATCCGCGTGTGAAGCCATATGGGTGTGACGTCGTCGCCCCCGCGGCCCGGTATAGAGCTGCAGCCAGGTCTCAGCTTGGCTCGGAGCGCCCTCGGCAATAGGGGCGAGCGGCTCGACGCAGGCGCTCTCGTCGGCGCCCTCGTCCTCGTATCTGCCCCATATCCGCAGCCCTGCGCGAGCCAGGTGATCCGATCGTTATATCCGCGCGTGCAACCATATGGGCGTGACGTCGTGCTGCCAGAGCCCACTGTAGAGCTGCAGCCAAGCCTCCGCTTGGACCGGAGCACTGCCGAGGATGGCGGCGAGCGGCTCGAGATAGGCGCTCTCGTCGGCGCCCTCGTCCTCGTATCGGCCCCGTGCCCGCAGCCCTCGGCGGGCCAATTCCACGACCTCTCGGGCGAACCCGCGCAAGTCCCCGCCCTGCCAGGGGGCCCCCAACCCGAGCCGCGGCACCGCCGCGCGCAACTTGCCGTAGGAGTCCCAGGGATGGCGCCGAACCAAAGCCTCCGTGGCTGCCAGCGTGTCCGGGTCATAAAGCAGGCCGACCCAGAATGCCGACTGGGCCAGCATCATGTCCGGACTGCCGGCATCAGCGCCCCGCATTTCCAAAAAGCGCTTTAGGCGCACGTCGGTGAAGACAGTCGTCAAGTGGTCGGCGAAATCGCCCACAGTGGCCTCGCCTGCGGCATCGTTAATGAATTTCCCGGCCATGAAATCGCGGAACGAGCGCCCGGCCATGTCGATCAATCGCTCGCCGCGGGCCACGAAATACATAGGTACGTCGAGCACCCATTCCACGTAGCGCGCAAAGCCGAAATCCTCGTCGAAGAATCTCGCCGGCATCCCGGCGCGGGCATTGTCGGTGTCCGACCAGATATGGGCCCGATACGACAGAAATCCGTTCGGCCGGCCCTCGGTGAACGGCGAGTTGGCGAACAGCGCGGTTGCAACCGGTTGCAGCGCAAGCGAAACCCGCAGCTTGCGGGCCATGTCGGCCTCGCTCTCGTAGTCCAGATTCACCTGCACGGTGCAGGTGCGGGTCATCATGTCCAGGCCCAGCGACCCGACTTTGGGCATGTAGCGCCGCATGATGGCGTAGCGCGCCTTTGGCATCCACGGCATTTTTTCGCGCGGCATCGTCGGGTGAAATCCGAGCGGCGCAAAACCAAGCCCGAGCGGCTCGGCCGCCCGCCGCACATGCGCAAAATGCTCTTCCAGCTCCCGTCTGGTCTCGTGCAGCGTCGCCAGCGGCGCGCCGGACAACTCGAGCTGCCCGGCCGGCTCCAGCGATACCGAAGCCCCTGCGCGGGACAGGCCGATCAGGTTGCCGCCGTCCTCGATGGGCTCCCATCCGTTGCCTTGCATGTTTTTCAGCAGAGCCGCGATGCCGTCCGGCTCGTATGGCGGGGGCTGCAAATCCGTGAGGCGGAAGCCGAACTTCTCGTGCTCGGTCCCGATCCGAAAACTCTCGCGCGGCTTGCAGCCGTCGGCGAGGTAATCGGCAAGCTGGCGCACCGACGTGATGGGCGTCGCGTCGGCCTCTCCGGGGTTGGACATCGGCTCCGTTTTCCTGTCGGGTCGCTTTCAGCCAGCGGCCTCGGCCTGCAGCAGGGCCAGTCCCACGATCGCGGCCGTCTCGGCCCGCAGGATGCGCGGGCCCAGCGAGACGGGGATTACAAAGGGCGAACGATGCAGCGCGTCAAGTTCCGTCGCCACAAAGCCGCCTTCAGGGCCGACCAGCAGCGCTTTCAGCCCGGAAAGCGCCGGCGGTTTTCTGGGCGCATCCTGCCGCTCGGCGGCCAGCACCAGCGTCCGCCCTGGCGGCCACTCGGCCAGCACGGCGGCCAGCGCGCGGGGCGGGACCACGGCGGGCACGGTAAGGCGCTCGCACTGTTCCGCCGCCTCGATGGCGATGGCGGTCAGCCGATCGAGGTTCGGCCGCCCCGGATTGGTGCGCGCGGTCAGCACCGGCTGGATAAGCGACACACCCAGCTCGGTGGCTTTTTCCACTACCAGTTCGGTGGCCGGGCGGGCCAGGGTCGCGAACAGCAGCCAAATGTCCGGCTCGGCTTGCTGCGGGCGGACCTGCGTTTCCACCTCCAGCGTCGCCTGCGCTCGCTGCAATCCCGACAGACGCGCCCGCCACTCGCCGTCGCGCCCGTTGAACAGCAGCACGGTGTCGCCCGCGCGGCGGCGCATGACACGCCCGAGGTAGTGGGCCTGGCCGGCGCTGGCCGCCACCACGGCGCCGGCGTGCAGGGCGGCCGGCACGAACAGGCGGATTGATTCTCCCATCGTGGCCACCAGAGTAGCAGCCGTGCCCACACCAGCCGACATTGCGCACACGGACATTCGTGCCAGCGGCTGGGTGGCACGCCTGCCGGACCGCTGGCGGCCCTACGCCCTCCTCGCCCGGCTCGACCGGCCGATCGGCGCCTGGCTGCTGTTCCTGCCCGGCCTCTGGTCGATTCTGCTCGCCCGCGCGCCGGTGCTGCCGACGCTGCGGCTGATCGTGCTGTTCGCGGTGGGGGCGGTGCTGATGCGCGGCGCCGGCTGCGTGGTCAACGACATGTGGGACCGCGACATGGACCGGCGCGTCACCCGCACCGCCGCCAGGCCGCTCGCCTCGGGCGCCTTGCGGCTGCGCCATGCCGCGGCGTTTCTCGCCCTCCTGCTCGGCGCCAGCCTGCTCATCCTGCTGCAACTGACGCCCCTGGCGCAGGCCCTGGGAGTCGCGTCGCTGGTCTTGGTGGCGCTATACCCGCTCGCCAAGCGCGTCACCTGGTGGCCGCAGGCGGTGCTGGGCATCACCTTTGGCTGGGGTGCCCCGATGGGGTTCGCCGCCGCCACCGGCCGGATTGATCTGGCCGCGGTGGCCCTGTACGCGGCCTGCATTGCCTGGATTCTGGGCTACGACACCATCTACGCGCACCAGGACCGCGAGGACGACGCGCTGATCGGCGTGCGCAGCACGGCGCGGCTGTTCGCCCGCGCCACGCGACCGTTCCTGGTCGCCTGCTACGCCGCCACCCTGGCCCTGCTGGCAATCGCAGGCTGGCTGGCCCAGCTCGGCGTGTGGTTCTACCCGGCGCTGGCCCTCCCCGCGCTGTTGCTTGGTGGCCAGGTGATCCGGCTGCGCATCGACGACCCCGCGTTGTGCCTGCGCCTGTTCAAGTCGAACCGGGAGGTCGGTCTCGCAGTCGCGCTGGCAATTCTTTGTGGCCGACTCTGAACAATTCGGAATCCTTTATTCGCGCCCACACCGCTATTGGTTCACCGCCGCTGGTGCCGGAAATCCGGCTGCATCTCGCCACCGACATAACCCCGATCTGGCAAGCCACCGAAGACTGGCTGCGGGAAAAGAACATCGAGCCGCCGTTCTGGGCGTTTGCCTGGCCCGGCAGCCAGGTTCTTGCGCGCCACATGCTCGACCACCCCGAGCTGGTCGCGGCCAAAAGCGTGCTGGATTTCGGCGCCGGCTGCGGCTTGGCGGCGATCGCCTGCGCCCGTGCCGGCGCCGCGTCCGTCGAAACCGCCGACATCGACCCGCTGGCGAGCGTTGCGATCGGCCTCAACGCGGCGCTGAACGGAGTCGTGCTCGGGGCGGCGCTGGGCGATATCATCGGCGGCCCCTGCCGTTGGGATATCATCCTGTGCGGGGACGTTTGTTACGAAGCGCCGATGACGGAAAGAATCGTGCCCTGGCTCCGACGCATGGCGGCGCAGTCAGAAGTATGGATTGCTGACCCCGGCCGCGCCTACGTTCCGCATTCCGGCATCGAAACCTTTGCCCGCTACACGGTCCCGACGACGATGGAGCTGGAGGACCGAACCCAGCGGACCGTGACCTTGCTGCGGCTCTGCGCGTCGGGCGCCTGCCTCAGCACTCCGGAAAGCTGACCGCGAGACCGCCCAGCGAGGTCTCCTTGTATTTCGCGTGCATGTCCGCGCCGGTGCGGCGCATGGTCGCGATCACCTGGTCCAGCGAAACGTAGTGCTCGCCGTCGCCGCGCAGCGCGAGCGACGCGGCATTGATGGCTTTGACCGCGCCAAACGCGTTGCGCTCGATGCACGGGATCTGCACCAGCCCGCCGACCGGATCGCAGGTCATGCCGAGGTGGTGCTCCATGCCGATTTCCGCCGCGTTCTCGATCTGCCGCGGCGTGCCGCCCAGCGCCGCCGCGAGCCCGCCCGCGGCCATGGCGCAGGCGCTCCCCACCTCGCCCTGGCAGCCCACTTCGGCGCCGGAAATGGAGGCGTTCATCTTGCACAGCGCGCCGACGGCGGTGGCGGTCAGCAGAAAACTGCGCATCCCCGCCTCGGTGGCGCCCAGACACATGTCGCGATAGTAGCGCAGCACCGCCGGCACCACGCCGGCCGCACCATTGGTTGGTGCCGTCACTACTCGCCCGCCCGCCGCGTTCTCCTCGTTCACCGCGATGGCGAACAGGCTGACGTGGTCCATGATCTGGTGCGGCTGCTGGGTGTTGCTGAACCGTTCCCGTTCCAGCTTTTCCCGCAATTTTGCCGCCCGCCTGCGTACATGCAGTTTTCCGGGCAGATTTCCGTGTGCCTGCATGCCGCGATCGATGCAGGCCATCATGGTGGCGATGATGCGGTCGAGGGTGCGGTCGATTTCCGCCGCCGGCCGCAGGGCGCGCTCGTTTGCCATCACGATGTCGGCGACCGAAAAGCCGGTGCGTTCGGCGATGCCCAGCAGTTCGTCGCCCGAGCGGAACGGGTATGGCACGTTTTGGTCCTGTGCCTGCGGCTTGCCCACCTCCGCCTCCGGCACCACGAAACCGCCGCCCACCGAGCACCAGCGTTCCTCCGCCAGCAATTTTCCGTCCTGGTCGAAGGCTGCAAAAGCCAGCGTGTTCGGATGCACCGGGGCGGCCGAAATCGTGTCGAACACGATGTCCGTTTCCGGGTCGAATTTTATCGCCCGCGTGCCCCCCAGAATCAGGCTTTGCTCGGTTGCCGCCCGCGCGGCCAGCCGGTCGGCCTCGTCCGGGTCCACCGTCTCCGGCTTTTCGCCGGCCAGGCCGAGCAGCACGGCCTTGTCGGTGCCATGGCCCTTGCCGGTCCAGGCCAGCGAGCCGAACAGCGTTGTTTGGACGCGCGCCACCTGTTCCAGCATGCCGCGGCTGCGCAGGCCCTCCACCAGCGAGGCGGCGGCCCGCATCGGCCCTACGGTGTGGGAGGAGGAGGGCCCGATGCCGATTTTGAACAGGTCGAACAGGCTGATCATTTAAACCGATATATAGGCGGTAATCGGCTGCGGCGCGCATTTGGCGAGGATCGAAACACCGGTGGGCAATCACCCTGATCGGGATCGGCTGCCACGCCTGAAAGAGAAAATCCTTGACCCCGCCGCAGCCATCTGTTAGTATTTCTCACATGTGTTTTACGGCCTGCCCCCACCCCTCCCACCAGACGCCAGCCTCTCCGACCGCTTTACCCGGTTCACCCACGGACTGGCCCGGGGGCTGGTGGAGCGCTACGAAGCCGACCGGAGGTCCGGGGTGTATATCCTGGCCGTGCAGCTGGTGAACCTGATCGGCGTTCGGCTGCAAAACCTCCGGCTCAGGTTCATAGCACTTGCCGCCCGCGCCCAGGCGGGTCCGCTGCCGCCGCCCCGGCCGCCCAGGGACCGGAAACGGGAAGCCCGAAAGCGACAGCACCCGTTTCCCGAGCCGTTCGCCTGGCTGCTGAAGCTGGGGCAGTGGCGGGTGGCGCCCTACAAGGGGGACCTGGAGCAGCTGCTGGCGGATCCCGGAATGCAGGAGCTGATCCGCACCGCCCCTCAGGTGGGGCGCATCCTCCGCCCCTTCTGCCGGATGCTGGGAGTAGTCCCCGACCCGGCGATCCTGCCCCCGCCGCCGAAACGGCCCGCCCGGGCCAGGCCGCCCGAACCTGAACCGGACCCCGCCGCACCGGTCCCCCAAAAGCCGCTGCGAAAGCGTCCGGTCCGCACCGAGCCGTATAAGCGCAAGCCGAAGTGGACCGAGCCCGGCACGGAGTGGCGCAAGTGGCGCGGCATCTGGATGCTGGAGCCGATCCGAAAACCCACCCCTTCCTGAGCCTGCCCACGCACGCCCATATTGTTACGATATCAATACATATTGGGGAACCACGATCCGCCGCAACAAGAATGGAGGGGCCTGGTCGGGCAGCCCCCTGCGGACGCCAGCACAAGCAAGGGTTATCCCGGCAGAGCCGCGACCCGTCGGGTGCCGGAAACGGCCCAGAGGCATGCTCGTGACCGCGCCGGCGGCTGATGCCGGCGGCCACCCGGCGCTGGGCACCGGCGGAGAACCCCTCCCACCCATGATGAAGTTTTAGCGAGCAGCAAGGCCCGGTGGTCACATCCTATTGTCGGCGCTATAACTGTGCCCAATGAGCCAGACCGAACAGCAGCCTCGGGTGTCGCGGGGCAGTCAGACTGCGGGACTTCCACCCGAGGAGGAGGTCGCGAACAAACTCGTCGAGATTTTCAGTGTCGGCGAGGCGCTGAGGATTGCGCAATCCTGCCTCAGGGGGGCAAACTCCGACAAAGAATATCGCCAGTTCTGGCGTGCCGTTGTCGCGAAGATCGGTCCCGATCGACCCCCCTCCCGCCAGTAGCAGTTAGGACGGTTTGGACCAGGCCGGCCGCACGCCGGCCCCTATCCTGACGCATCGTGTCAAGCGCGGGGCCGGTCGCCTTCAAGAGGCCGTATTGACTGGCAGGACGGTCACCGGCTTCGACTGCCACTCTTCCGGAAACAGCTTTTGCAGGGCCCGCACCTTGGGCATGTCCTGATAGGCGATGTATCCCTGGTCCGGGTGGCGGACCAAAAAGTCCTGGTGATAGCTCTCGGCGGGGTAAAAGCCGTTCAGCGTGTCGACCCGCGTGGCGATCGGGGCATGGTAGGTATGCGCCTGGGTCAGTTGCTCGATATAGGCGTGCGCGACCCGCGCCTGGTCCGGATCGGAAACCCAGATTTCCGAACGGTACCTGGGGGCCGGTATCCGGGCCCTGACGATCCACTTCCGTAGGATCGAGCGCCACCGAAAAAAGATCTGCAAAACCTTCCCATAGCTGATCTGGTGCGGGTCGTATTTCACCAGCACCGTCTCGGCGTGGCCGGTGGCGCCCGTGCTGACCGTTTCGTAGTCAGCTTCCGCCTGCTTGCCGCCGGAATACCCCGACACCGCGGACTGCACCCCTTTCACGTGCTCGAACACGCCCTGCACGCCCCAAAAACAGCCGCCCGAGAGCACGGCGGTTTGCGGACCGTCGCCCGCCGGCAGGTCGATTGCCGGCGCGGGCAGCCGCTGCGGCGGACTTTCGGCCTGCACCGGAAGCAGGGAGAACGCGATCAGAGAGGCCGCGCCACACAGGGCGAAGGCGCTGAGCAGGGTACGCGTGCGCATGGAGATTCCCCTAAGCTGAAGCCCGATGGAAGACCAGCACGGCGCCGTTCATGCAATAACGCAGGCCGGTCGGCTTCGGGCCGTCGTCGAACACGTGGCCCAGGTGGCCGCCGCAATTGGCGCAGTGCACCTCGGTGCGCGACATGAACAGGCTGTTGTCGGTGGATCGCGCCACCGCGCCGTCGATCGGCGCCCAAAAACTCGGCCAGCCGGTGTGGCTGTCGAATTTCGTGTCCGACATATACAGGTGTTGCGCGCAGCCCACGCAGTCGTAGCGGCCCGGCCGGAACTCGTGGTCGAGCGGGCTCGACTCCGGGTATTCCGTGCCTTGGTGGCGCAGGATGTTGTATTGGGCCGGCGTCAACGATTTGCGCCACTCGTCATCGGTCTTGGTCACGGGAAAATGCTGCGACTCGGCAGCACCCGCGGGCATCCCCGAACGCCACGCGAATAGGCCCATCAGGCCGAGCAGTGACGCGCCGGCGGTGAGAGTCTGGCGTCTGTTCATGGCTTCCGCCTCCAACGACTGATCATGGTTCGCGGCGACCGCGCCGCAGGTTACACATATACAACCGCCGGGCTACGCGGTTGGATGCTATGCGCAGGCGTCTTCATGGCGGAACGGCCCGGCCTCGCCGATGGACTCGATTTCCGCCACCACCGCCGGCCGCTCGCGTTCCAGAAATTCGCCCACGGCGCGGCGCAGGCCGGGGTGACTGATCCAATGCGCTGAAAAGGTCGGCCGCGGCAGATAACCCCGCTGGACCTTGTGCTCGCCCTGCGCGCCCGCCTCGACCCGCTTCAGGCCGTGCGCAATGGCGAAATCGATGGCCTGGTAATAGCAAAGCTCGAAATGCAAAAATGGCCAGTCCCCGCGGCAGCCCCAGTTGCGACCGTACAGCGCATCGCTCCCCATTAGGTTAAGCGCCCCGGCAACCGGCGTGCCCCCTTTTAGGGCCAGCATCAGCACCACCGCCTCGCCCAGCCGCTCCGAGAGCAGGCTGAAGAATTTGCGTTTCAGGTAGGCGCTGCCCCATTTGCGGTCCGAAGTGGACATGTAGAAGGCAAAGAACGCGTCCCACTCCCGCCGCCCGATTTCCGGGCCGCGCAAGGTCACGAACTCCAGGCCGCAGGACTGTGCATCGCGCCGCTCGCGGCGGATCGCCTTGCGCTTGCGCGAGGCGAGCGCGCCCAGAAAATCGTCGAAGCTGGCGTAGCCGGCGTTTTCCCAGTGGAACTGCATCCCAAGCCGCTGCAGCCACCCCGCCTCACCCAGCGCCTCCCACTCCGGTTGGGTGCAGAACGTGGCGTGCACGGACGAGGTACCCAGTTCCTCGCAGGCCTGTGCCAGGGCCCGACCCAAAGCCGCAGGCGCCACCCCTCCCTCGGGATGCAGCAACAGGCGCGGCCCCGGCACCGGGCTGAACGGGACTGCGACCTGCAATTTTGGATAATAGTCGCCGCCGGCCCGCTCGAGGGCATGCGCCCAGCCATGGTCGAAGACGTATTCGCCGTAACTATGTGACTTCGCGTACATCGGCGCCACCGCCAAAATACGTCCATGCGGATCACTGAGCGCCGCATGTTGCGGCAGCCACCCGGTTTTCGACCCCGCCGAGCCACTCTCTTCCAACGCCAACAAGAACGAGTGCGACACGAACGGATTGTCGGTCCCGGCGCATGCGTCCCAGTCGGCGGGAGCGATCTCGCCGATGGAGCGATGCAAGGTCAGCGTGAGGGACGCGGTTCCGTCGGGCATATCCCCAAAAGTAGAGCCGTCCGCCGTTCAGGCAATGCGGAACAGGCCGTCCACCTCGACGGCAAAATCGAGCGGTAGGCACGGCACCCCGATCGTGGTCCGAGCATGGCGGCCGCTTTCGCCGAAAATCTCCACTGCGAGGTCGGAGGCGCCGTTCATCACCTGCGCGTGCTGAGTGAAATCGGGCGTGGCGGCGACGAAACCGCCCAGGCGGACCACCTGCTGCACTCGGTCCAGATCGCCGTCGCAGGCGGCGCGCAACTGCGCCAGCACGTTCAGCAGGCACAGGCGGGCCGCCGCCTGTCCCCGCTCCAGGCTCAAACCCCCCGAACCCAGCTTGCCGGTGATGACGGTGCCCCCCTGCATCGCCCCCTGGCCGGACACAAACACCAGGTCGCCGGTCCGGACGAATGGCACGTAGGTGGCCACCGGCACGGGCGGGGTCGGCAAGACGATCCCGCGTTCGGCCAGTCTCGCTTCGATCCGTCCGGCCATGGTTCTCTCCTATTTCACCACGCGCAGCCCGCGGCGGCTGGCCGGGGGAGATTGCGGCGCAAGGTCCAGCGGCAGCAAGGGCGCCGGGTCGTCGTCTTCCGGCTCGGCTCGGGGCAGCACCGTGCCGGGAAGGTAGGCGTGCGCCAGGTTGCGCGCCACGTAGTCGAGCGGCGACGTCGCCCGAACCACCGAGGCATCGCCCTCGACCGCGCCGGAGCTGCCGAACCGTGTGCCGGCCATTGCCTCCAGAAATTCCGCCAACGGCGCGCCGTGCTGCAACCCGATGCCGATGGCTTGGGACAGGCACTCCACCAGGGCGCGCACGGCGGGCGAGGCGTGCGGCAGGCTGATGGCAACCTCTCCAAGCCGGCCGTCCGCATACTCGCCCGTGCGCAAGAACACTTTCTGGCCGCCGACGGTGGCCTTTTGGGCGTAACCACCCCGTCGTGCGGGCATTTCCTGGCGCGGGGCCAAGCGCGGTGCAGCAGGCAGGAGCCGAGGCAGAGGCGGCGCTTCGTCCAGCAACGGCCGCAGCGCCGCGTCCATGGCCGCGTGCGCCGCCCACGATGCCACCGGCAGCGGATCGCCGCCGGCCAAACAGGCTCGCCAGCGCCGCCTCAGGGCGAATCCCACGGGCGGCCAGGTAGGCCAGACTCGTTCGCGACAGGCCGCCCGCTGCGTCGAGCGGCCCGAAAGCGGGCGCGATGCCTGCAGTGTCCACCCCCAGCAATGCGTCCACCGGTCCGGGAGCATGCACCACCAAGCTTGCCAGCGGCAGCGTTTTGCGAACTTCCACCAATAACCGCGCCGCCCCGCCGCGCGCCGCAGAACTGTCGTAATCGAGCCCGCTCGCGGCAATCAGGCCGGCCAGCCCGGTTATCGCCAGCCGCGCCCGCCCGGACGCGGGCCACAGTGTTGCGGCACCTGCAGCGGCGAGTCGGGCCCACTCGGCCAGAACGGAAAAATCCGACAGATGGCCGAGCGCCGCCAAATTGAGCACATAGCCGGCAGGTCCTTCGGCGCCCCAGGCGGAGTCGGCGGGTGCCGCGCGCTGCTGCAGCAGCAGAGCGTGCAGTTGGGCAGCAAGGTCCGCATTCACAGCTGCCACGCGCGAAAGCCAGTTCTCGGCGAGCTGGGCCAAATCGGCCGTGCGCTCCCCGGGAGCGAGGACGGCAAGAGCAGCGGCAGACTCCTGCTGCCACGCAACCGGGAGCACCACGCGCCGCATCGGTCCGTCCGGGTCCGGCCGGGCTTCGGCACAACCCATCCGCACCCCGTCCCACAGTTTGAGCGTCACGCTGCGTGGCGTTCCCATGCCCGGCTTTTAGCCGCTCTCGGACACCCGCAAAAGAGCATTTTGTGGTGAAAGCATCGGAGAAGCACAAAATGCGGTGGACAGCGGCTCAGCCGAACGCGCATGGACCATGTCGGGCGGCTCACGTATACGGACGCCATGGCGACCATCGGCACCCGCATCAATACCTGGCTGACCGGTCGGCTGGTCGGCCGGGACGCACTGGGCAACACCTACTATGAGCAGCGGCGGGCGCCGCGGGACGGTCGGCGGGTGCGGCGCTGGGTGATCTATGCCGGTGTGCCGGAGGCCTCGAAAGTCCCGCCGGAATGGCATTCCTGGCTGCACTACACGACCGACATGCCGTTACCCGAGCAGGGCAAGCGGCCCTGGCAAAAACCGCATGTGCCCAACCTGACCGGGACGCCGCTCAGCTATCGTCCCGCCGGACACGACTACAGCGGCGGGGTGCGCGCACGCGCCACCGGCGACTACGAGGCCTGGACCCCCGATACGCCAGAAGCCGCCCCGGTGCCGCCGCCCGCCACGATCGGTGCGTGACGGCGCGCACCGATGGCACGGCGCAATATTGCCGAGTTGGTGGCCGGAGCCGTCGTGCTCGTGGTCGCGGTCGGGTTCCTGGGCTACGCCGTCGCCAACACCGGCAGCGGTACCGGCGGCGGCTACACTCTGCACGCCCGGTTCGACCATATCGACGGCTTGGGCGTGGGCTCGGACGTACGGCTCGCGGGGGTGAAAGTCGGCAGCGTCGAAGCCACCGGAATTGACCCGAGTACTTTTCAGGCCGTGGTTAGCTTTTCCATGGCGCCGAAAATAAAGCTGCCGAAGGACTCGAGTGCCCAGATCACCAGCGCCGGCCTGCTGGGCGGTGAGTTCTTGGCGGTCGTGCCCGGCGGCGACGAAGCGACGATCCCGCCCGGCGGCACCGTGACCATTACGCAAGGCGCGGTGAGCCTGGAGGACCTGCTGGGCAAATTCATATTCAACGTCGGCGAACTCTCGGACAGCGTGAAGAAAGCCTTGCACGAGGGCGTGCCGCCGCAATCGGAGTCCGGCGCACCAAAAGAGTTTGGCGCACCAAAAGAGTTTGGCGCGCCAAAATGAGCCAGCCACGAGTTTGGCCGCAACCCGACGGCACGCCGGTCTCGTGTCGCGAAAAACTCAAGGTGCTGGCCGAGAACCACGACGAGCTTGCGCGGACCATGCAGGATGCGTTCGACGACGCCATGCTGATGGGCGTCGACGAGGCCGCGATGCGCGGCATCCTGCAGGACATGGTGTCCGGGCTGAGAAACCCGAAGCGGGGCCGCAGCACGCCATGAGGCTGCGCGCGGCCTGCGCGGCAGCAATTCTCCTCTCGGGCCCGGCGGCGTGGGCCGGACAGACCGGGCCGGCACCCCAAGCACAACCAGGTTCGGAGCAAGCGCCCCTGCCCGCTCCGGCGTGGCTGCCGCGCGACGGGGCGGACGTGGTCGCCCTGGACAGGATTTCCGGCAGGACGCTGACGCTGACGCTGACAGTCGGGCAGGCAGGACGATTCGGTTCGCTTACAATCGCGCTGCGCGCCTGCGACGTGCGCCCGCCGGACCAGGCAGCGGACTCCGCGGCTTGGCTCGACATCACCAACGCAAAGCCCGGAGCGCCGCAGTTCCACGGCTGGATGCTTCGCTCCGCCCCTGCGGTCTCGTCGTTGCAGGACCCGGTCTACGATGTGCGCCTGCTGGGCTGCCGGTGACCCCGGCACTGCCGCGCCGGGCGGCGCTGTTTCTGGACCTGGACGGCACGCTGCTCGACATGGCGCCCACGCCGGACAGCGTGGTGGTGCCCTCTGATTTGCCCGGCGTGCTGCGCGCCGTACGGGCGCGGCTGGATAACGCGCTGGCGGTCGTGACCGGCCGCCCGATCGCGCAGATCGACGCGCTGCTGGGAGACGCTCCGTATGCGGTCGCTGGGGAACACGGCGCTGCGGTCCGCACGGCTCCGGGAACGGAACCGCTGGCGGCGGCGCTGCCCGACCTGCCCTCGGACTGGGCTTTGGCTGCCGCCGATGTCGTGGCACGGCACCCGGGCTCGCTGCTGGAAATGAAGCGGCACGGTTTCGTGTTTCATTACCGGCTTGCACCCGATGCCAGAACCGCGCTGCACGCGGCGGCGCAGGCCATTATCGGCGAGCGCCATGGTGCCTACGCGTTGCTGCCGGCGCACATGGCGTGGGAGGTCAAGCCGCGTGGTGCGGACAAGGGCTCGGCCTTAGCCACGCTGATGCAGCATGATCCCTTCCGGGGACGCACGCCGGTCTATATCGGCGACGACGTGACCGACGAGGACGGAATCCGCGAAGCCGAAGCCCAGGGCGGTTCAGGTTTCAGGGTGGCCGAAACGTTTGGTACGCCCGGCGGCGTGCGACGCTGGCTGGCGGAGCGTGCCGTCTAACAGCAGGCGCGGCGCATCGCCGCCGTGTTAGTCCTGGACACGGTCGGACCATGGTGGTGCATTCCGCCCTCATGAGCGGTTACCAAACTGGAATGGACAGCGGCGGTACGGAAGTGTCCGGCCAGGGCGGCACCGTGCCACCGAGTACCTTGTCCGGGCCGGCGGTGCCTCAATCCGATCCGGACGGACGCATCCTGGCCCTCCTCGCCGAGCTGGCGGGCGCCGACGAGGCACGGGCGCTGCTGCGGCTGCTGCAACACTCCGACGAGCCGCCGCACCTTATTGCCCAAACCATCGCCGGCTCCGCCGCCTTGGAATACCTTTACAAATCGGTGCGCACCCGCGACATCGGCGTGGAGGGCCCAAAAGACGCCGACACCGCCTTCGTGGGCCTGCCCGATATGCCCGCGGGGCTGCCGTTCGCCGAACAGTTCAGCCAGCATTTTCAGCCCCGGCTGGGCAAGCGCGCTGACGGGTTCGCCGCCATCTTCGACGCGCTGGCCGGCCCTCGCCGCGACCTGCTGTTGGTGGAGACCGGCTGCATGCGCATCCCGCGCAACTGGGACGGCGACGGGCAAAGCACGTTCATGTTCGATGCTTTGGCTCGGGACGGCAACGGCCTGTTCTTCTCGATCGACATCACTCCCGAGAGCATCGACACCGCCCGACGTGCCTGCAGCTCCGCCACGCAGCTCATTCTCAACGACTCGGTCGCCGCCCTGCATGCGCTGAGCCGGGCGGTGCCGGCCCAGGCGAGCCTGCTGTATCTGGATTCCTACGATGTCGACATCGCCAATCCGCTGCCGAGTGCCATTCACCATGCCCTGGAGCTGACCGCCGCGCGGGCGCTGATCGGACCGGGCACGATCGTCTGCGTGGACGATTACGGGGCCGGGGGCGAGGGTGGCAAGGGCATGATCCTGGACAAGTTCTTTACCACCATCCGCGCGCAGGTGCTGTATTCCGGATACCAAAAAGTCTGGCGCGTACCCATGAAGCATCGTGCGCACCGTGTTTGAAAAGCTGACGCATTAGTGCGTACATGAAGCATCGCCGGTTGCTTCAGCCCCCCGGCTACCGCATCGCCCTGACGGCTTGTCTGGCCTTCCTGATCTGGACCAACGTCGAGACGCCGATGTGGGCCGACGATTATTGCCGGGCGCTCGAACCGGGCGTGAGTAGTGCGCTCGCCTCCGCATGGCACGACTACTTCAACTGGACCGGCCGCTTTTTCCTCATCGTGATCAACTGCGTGGTGATGAGCACGGGGCTGCGCGGGTCGATGCTCCCGTTCGATATTCTCAATGCCCTCATCTTTGTCGGCCTCATTGTTGTCGTGATCCGCATTGCGACTCTCGCTTCCGGGCGGAATCCTGCCGCACCCCGCGACCGTGCCGTGAGGTTCGCCGACGTAATGTTTGCCGCGCTGCTGCTATGGTGGGGGCCGCGGGCCGTGGGGGAAGTCGCGCTATGGAAAACGGGCTCCATCGGCTATCTCTGGCCGGTCGCCGGCGAGCTGCTGATCCTGGAGCGCGTGGCCGCGTTCACCCTTTGGCGCAGAGCGCCGCCGCCGCTATGGCTGGCCGCGCCCTTTGCCTTTGTGATTGCGACCTTCCTTGAACCGCTCTCGGTGCTGGTTTCGGCCACGCTCTGCCTGTGCGTGGCGCGAGCGTGGCGGCGGCGGCAGCCGAGGGGCTGGCTGCTTGCCCTCACTGTGAGCCACGTTGCGGGAAGCGTCTTTTTGCTGGCTGCACCGGGGAATTTTGCCCGCGCGGCGACAGTCGCCGCCGTTGCGCCAAGCTCGGCCCTGGACCGGTTTGCCGGTGTCTACGGCGCCATCGGCAAACTGGCCGATGGTTACATGCTCGTGGCGCTGGCCCTGGTAGTTCTGCCCTTCGTGGTGCGTGAGAACCAGCTGCGCGGCGCCGCCGGCCGGCTATTCCCGGCCGCGGTCGTCGCCGAAGAACCAGGCCGCCGCCGGCGCATTGCACCACCTGCAGGCGCGGGGCGCGGATGGGTCTTCTTGATCTTGGCTTTCGCCTATATGCTGACGCTGCTCGCGGTGCCACGCAGCTTGATAGAGGCCCGGGTCGTCTATCCGGGCAGTGTCTTCCTCATCTGTTACGTCGTGTCACTATTTCAATTCCGGCCGCTTACACCCGCGCACAATGCAGCCATGGCTGCCATTCTGACTCTCCTATCCGTTCTGACTGCCGCCGTGGTCGTGCGTGACCTGCGCCAGATCGCGGCCGTGGATCGCGCGTGGTCCCGGACCCTGGCCGGGGCCAGACCGGGCAGCAATATCGTATTGCCGATGATTTACGGCCGTCACGGCGGCACCATCATGGTCAGCAAACATCGCTTCTTCGAGGGCTTCACGCGAGATGCAAACTATTTCGTCAACCAGTGCTATGCGCACGCCTGGGGGATGGCGAGTATCAGTGGGAACTAGGATGCCGGCAGCTCCGATGAGTGACGGTGGGGAGCCACCAGCAGTAACCAAAAACACCATCCGCGTGGGCTGAGGATGACTCCGTGCCGCTACGCCGCCTGCGCCTGCTGCACCAGCCGGTTCAAGTTCGCGGTCACATCGCGCGCGATGCGCATGCGCTCGGGAAGATTCATCTCGCGCACGATGGCCAGCTTGTGGTCCGGGCGCAGGCGAATCAGGCCGTCATTGGTGGTGACCCAGGAAATCAGCCCGGACGGATTGCGGAACCGATTGCCCCGGAAGGTCAGCACCATGCCTCTCGGTCCCGCATCCAGTTTCTCCACCCCCGCCTCGCGGCACAGCCGTTTCAGCGTCACCACCTGGAACAGGTTTTCGACCTCTTCCGGCAGCGGCCCGAACCGGTCCACCAGTTCGGCCGCCATCGCCTCGGTCTCGGCATCCGACGACAGCGCGCCGATGCGACGATACAGGCCGAGCCGCACCGGCAGGTCGCGCACATACCCCTCGGGAATCAGTACCGGCAGGCCCAGCTCGATGCTGGGCGTCCAGTCGTGGTCCTCGCGCCGTTTCTTGCCTTGCTCCGCCCGCAGTTCCGAAACCGCATCCTCCAGCATCTGCTGGTACAGCTCGATGCCCACTTCACGGATATGTCCGCTCTGCTCGTCGCCCAGCAGGTTGCCGGCGCCGCGGATGTCCAGGTCGTGCGATGCCAGCGTGAACCCGGCGCCCAGACTGTCCAAGGTCTGCATGACGCTGAGCCGCTTTTCCGCCGCCGCCGACAGCCGGTGCGTCTGCGGCCAGGTGAGATAGGCGTAGCCGCGCTGCTTGGCGCGCCCCACCCGTCCGCGCAGCTGATACAACTGGCCCAGCCCGAACATGTCGGCGCGATGGATCAGCAGCGTGTTCACCGCCGGCATGTCCAGGCCGCTTTCCACGATGTTCGTGGATAGCAGAACATCGTGCTGGCCGTCGGAAAACTCCGCCATTACCCGCTCGAGTTCGGTGGGAGCCAGTCTCCCATGCGCCTGCACCGTGCGCGCCTCCGGCACGATTTCGTGCAGCCGTTCGGCCATGCGCCCCAGATCTTCTATGCGCGGCACCACGCAGAACACCTGGCCGCCGCGAAAACGCTCGCGCTGGATGGCCTCGCGCACCACCACCGTGTCGAACGGCATGATGAACGTGCGCACGGCCAGGCGGTCCACCGGCGGGGTCGCAATGATGCTCATCTCCCGCACGCCGGTCAGCGCCAGTTGCAAGGTGCGCGGGATCGGGGTGGCCGTGAGCGTCAGCACATGCACGCCGGCTTTCAGCGCTTTCAGCCGTTCCTTGTGGGCGACACCGAAATGCTGTTCCTCGTCGACGACCACCAGCCCCAGTTCCGCAAAAGTCACCGATTTCGCCAGCAGCGCGTGCGTGCCGATGACGATGTCGATCGAGCGGTCGGCCAGCCCGGCACGCACTCTTGCCGCCTCCTTGGCCGTGACCATGCGCGACAGCTGCGCCAGCCGCACCGGCAGACCGGCGAACCGTTCCGAAAATACGCGAAAATGCTGGCGCGCCAGCAGCGTGGTCGGCACCACCACGGCCACCTGCGAGCCCGACATGGCGGTCACGAACGCGGCGCGCAGCGCCACCTCCGTTTTGCCGAACCCGACATCGCCGCAGATCAGCCGGTCCATCGGCCGGCCGCTGGCCATGTCCTCCAGCACGTCGGCGATGGCGCGGGTCTGGTCTTCGGTCTCGGCGAACGGAAACCGGTCGCAGAACTCGTCCCACATGCCCTCCGGCGGGGCCATCGCTTCCGCCTCGCGCAGCCGGCGCTCGGCGGCGGTGCGGATCAGGTTCCGGGCCATGTCGCGGATGCGCTGCTTCGCCCGCGCCTTGCGCGCCTGCCAGGACGTGCCGCCCAGCTTGTCCAGCGCCACGCCGCCGCTCTCGCTGCCGAACCGGCTCAGCACCTCGATATTCTCGACCGGCAGAAACAGCTTGTCGTCACCGTCGTACAGCAGGCGCAGGCAGTCGTGCGGCGCCCCGCTGACTTTCAACGTTACCAGCCCGTCATAGCGGCCGATGCCGTGGTCCTGGTGCACCACCAGATCGCCTTCGGCGATTTCGGTGGCCTCGGCAATGAACTGGTCGGCGCGCTTCTTCTTGCGCTGCGGCCGGCTGATGCGCTCGCCGAGCAGGTCCTGCTCGGAAACAAAAGCCAGGCGCTCGGCGACAAAGCCGCGGGGCAGCCCGAGCGTAACCAGGCCCAGCGTGTCGCGCGGCAGTTTTTCGATGCCGGCCAGACCGTCGATCAGCTGGGTCTTGAAACCATGCTCGCGCAAAATGTTGCCGAGGCGTTCGCGCGAGCCACGGGTCCAGGCGGCCACGATCACGTGCCGCCGCTCGCCGGCCCACCGGTCCACCTGCGGACGCACCTGCTGGGCAAACACGTCCTCGCCGGCGGTGCGCGAAAAAACCGGCGCGGGCCGGCCGCCTCCGTCGATGCCTGACGCGCCGTCCGGACGCGCGAACGGGGAGAAGGCGAACAGCGGATGTGACGCCAGCATCGCGTCCCACTCGGCACGGTCGAGATACAACCGGTCCGGCGGCAGCGCCCGGTACGGTGTCTCGCCTTCGCGCACCGGCGCGCGGCGGGCGGAAAAATGGTCGGCGATCATCTCCAGCCGGCCGGTCAGCACCTCGTCGGTCTGGTGGTCGAGGCTGACCGACACGTCGCTGCCGGAGAAATAGTCGAGCAGCGTCTCCATCGTATCGTGGAACAGCGCCACCCAGTGCTCCATGCCCGGATGGCGCCGCCCGTCGGAAATCGAGAGGTACAGCGGGTCTTTGGCCGCATCTGGACCAAACAGGTCGCGCCAGGCGGTGCGGAACCGCGACACGCTTTCGCGGTCCAGAAACACCTCGCTGACCGGGCGCAGCACCAGTTGCTGCAACGGTGTTTCGCTGCGCTGGGTGGAGGGATCAAAAGCGCGGATGCTCTCGATCGTGTCGCCAAACAGATCCAGGCGCACCGGGTCCGCGAAACCGGCCGGAAACAGGTCGATGATACCGCCGCGAATGGCGAACTCGCCCGGCTCCATCACGGTCGCGGCGCGGCCGTAGCCATTCGACTCCAGAAAGCGGGAAAATTCTTCGGTCTTGATCCTGTCGTTGAGCCCGAGCGTGCGGCTGGTGCCGTGGAACACGTAGCGCGGCGGCACGCGCTGCACCAACGCGTTCACCGTCGTCAGCACGATGCGCGGCTTTTGCGCCGGCTCCAGCAGCCGGGCCAACGTGGAGATGCGTTCGCTGACGATCTGGGCATTGGGCGATACGCGGTCGTAGGGCAGGCAGTCCCACGCACCGAATTTCAAAACTTCGGCATCGCGGGCGAAAAAGCCAACCTGCTCGCCCAGTCGGGCCAGGCGCGCGTCGTCGCGCGCCACATGCAGCAGCGGCCCTTCGGCTTCGGCCAGGCGTCGCGCGAGCAGTGCTGCGTCCCAGCCTTCCGGCGCTCCGTAGACGGTCGCGGCACTCATGCGCCGGCCGCATCGCGCATGGCACGGAGCATCGGAGAATCCTTTTCCGGCGGAATCGGGCAACGGCCCGTCAACCAGTCGGCTAGGTCGGGATCGGGCAAATCCATCACCTGTTCCAATGCGTCCAAGTCTGCCGCGTCCAGCGAGTTGATCCGGCTCGCGACAAAGCTGCCGACCAGCAGGTCGGTTTCATGCGTCCCGCGATGCGTGGCGCGAAACAGCAGCCGGCGCCGGCGCGTGCGCAGCGGCGTTGGGACGGGCTCGGTCATGTCGGCTTGCCATATAGGCCGCGGGCTGGTTGCTGTCAGCCGTGCCGCCGGAGATGCTTCTACCCCTGCTCGCCCCCCTGACCAGCCTGCGCGGCGTGGGACCGACCGTGGCCAAGCTTCTGGCCCGCGCCGTGGACGGCGAATGTGTACGGGACCTGCTGTTGCACCTGCCCGAGGGGTTTGTGGACCGCCGCGCCCGCTCCAGCTTGCGGGACGCACTGCCTGGCAGCATCGCCACCGTCGAAGTGGAGGTGCTGCGCATCGATCCGCCGCAAACGCCGCGGCAGCCCACCAAGGTGGTGGTACGCGACGCCGGCGGGTTCGGCGAACTGGTGTTTTTTCGCGCCTGGCCCCGCGAGAAACTTCGGGTGGGGGGACGCGTGCTGGTGTCCGGGCGCATCGACGACCGGCGCCAGATGGTGCATCCGGACCACATCGTCCCGGCGGGCAATGCGGACAGGTTTCCGGCGGTGGAACCGGTATGGGGCCTGACCGCCGGCCTGTTTCCCGGGCACGTCCGGCGGGCCGTGGCGGCGGCGCTGGCGATGGTGCCGGAATTTCCCGAATGGCACGACCCGGCACTGCTGCGGCGCGAGCGCTGGCCCGACTTTGCGGCCGCCCTGCGCGCCCTGCACGCGCCTGCCGAGCCGCCTGGCCCATCGCCGCGCCAGCGGCTCGCCTACGACGAACTGCTGGCCGACCAGCTTTCCCTGGCGCTAGCCCGGCGTCGGCGCCGTGCACGGACGGGGCGGGCACTGCAGGGCGACGGCGCTTTGCGCACACAAGCCCTGCAGAAATTCGGCCACAGCCTCACGCCGGCGCAAACCGCCGCCCTGGCCGAAATCGAGCGCGACCTTGCGGCACCGTTTCGCATGTTGCGCCTGCTGCAGGGCGATGTGGGATCGGGCAAGACCATCGTCGCCATGCTGGCGATGATGCGCGCAGCCGAGGCCGGCGCGCAGGCGGCGCTGATGGCCCCCACCGAACTGTTGGCGCAACAGCATTTTCGTACTTTTTCCCGGCTTTCGCCGCTCCCGGTCGGGTTGCTGACCGGGTCCGTAAAGGGTGGCGCGCGGGTACAAGTGCTGGCCGGACTTGGCGAGGGGACGCTGAAACTGGTGGTGGGCACGCATGCGCTGTTCCAGGACGGCGTGGCGTATCGCGACCTGGGCCTGGCCGTGATCGACGAGCAGCATCGTTTCGGGGTCGACCAACGCCTGTCGCTCGGCAAGAAAGGCGAGACGGCGGATGTGCTGGTGATGACGGCGACGCCGATCCCGCGCACGCTGCTGCTGACGCAATGGGGCGAGATGGAGGTCAGCCGCCTGACCGCAAAACCCGCCGGCCGCGGCACGGTCCGCACCACCTTGCACCCGCTCGCCTCGTTCGCAGAAGTCTGTGACGGCATTTTTCGCGCACTCGAACGGGGCGGCCGAGTCTACTGGGTGTGTCCGCTGGTCGCGGAGAGCGAAGTCGCTGATCTGGCCGCCGCGGAAGAGCGGTTCCGCACGCTACGACAGCGGTTCGGCGCCGCCGTCGGCCTGGCGCACGGCCGCCAGGAAACTGCCGTGCGCGAATTGGCTTTGGCCGATTTTGCCGCCGGGCGCACGCGGCTGCTGGTGGCCACGACGGTGGTGGAGGTGGGTGTGGACGTGCCGGAGGCCACCATCATGGTGGTCGAGCACGCCGAGCGATTTGGGCTGGCGCAGCTGCACCAGTTGCGCGGCCGGGTGGGGCGCGGCCGCGCCGCCAGTTTCTGCCTGCTGCTGCACGATGACGGGCTGAACCAGACCGCGCGGCGGCGCCTGAAACTGCTGCGCGACAGCGACGACGGGTTTCGCATCGCCGATGAGGATTTCCGCATCCGCGGTGGCGGCGACCTGTTGGGCACGCGTCAATCCGGCGCCCGCGGGTTTCGGGTGGCCGACCCGATCGGCGACGAAAAGCTTTTGCACATGGCGGCGCGAGACGCGGCATTGCTGCTGGAGCGCGATGCCGGCCTGACCAGCGAACGGGGCCGCGCCGCCCGGCTGCTCTTGCACCTGTTCGGCCGGGCCGAGGCGATGCGGACGCTGCGGTCAGGGTGAGTTTCGTTCCGATCGACACCCCAACCCGCAGGCCATTGCTGACTCCGCGCCAACGGAGTGAAAGACGCCATGGCTGTAAATGAGGTTCATGCCCTGTGCTGGTCGCAGGGGGAGATGCCGAGGTCGACTTCGCAGGGGCTGTCCGCCTGGCCGTCTCAGTTGTAATGAATTTGGTAATCCCTGAAGGCGACCATCGGATGCTCGAGGGCAACGGCAGTTCAGCGAGAGACCGAGTATCGGAGTCTGCGTCAGTACGGCTGTCATTCAGTTTTGCACGGCCTGGCCCTGCCGCATCTGGGAAGATTGACGTGTTCGAAAGCCGGACTCATTGGAGGACTCCATGCTTGGTGAGCAACAGGAAGGCCAGCTGACACGCCCCGTGGCCGGGGTCATAGAGCGGAGCTACGGGTTCGACACTGGGGCATTTCGCTATGTGCGCCTCGAAATCCGTCGAGATCCGATCACCGGTGGCCAACTCGCCACGCACGAGTTGGAAACTTACGGGCCCCATCGGGAGCACTACACGTTTTTCGCGCATTACCGCGACCAAAGCCTGCCCGTTCTGCGGGGGTTCACGGTAGACAGCCCCAAGGACTTGGAGGAGCCGGATAGCCGCGTCTGGAAACCCGGAGACCGGCTGACCATCAGACGGCAACTTCGGGTGCCTGCTGCGACCTACCATGTAAATATCGGCTTCTACGTTCTAGGAACAAATCGAAGGATGCCGCTGCCGAAATGCCCGAACGACGTGCTGTCACTCGGAGCGGTAACGATCGACTTCGATGCGGTTGACCAGCTGCAGAGGTCCGGAGATCTTTTGCCCGCCCACCCCTCGTCGCTGCTGGAGGAGGTGTTGGCGATACCCGCTAGCCCTGGCATCGCGCGGGATCACCTCACTCTCTGCTTTGGCCAGGCACCCCAGTTCGGGCATGTGCTGGAATTCGGCGTGGCATCCGGCAACACCATAAACCATCTGGCAGCTTTGGCACCGCACCGGTGCATTTGGGGGTTCGACACGTTCGACGGACTGCCCGAACCCTGGGTGAAGAGCGATAATCGCATCGTCCCGGCAGGTACGTTCTCGCTGCACGGAAAGCTGCCGGAGGTGCGGGACAATGTGAGGCTCGTGCGAGGACTGATCCAGGAGACATTGCCGCTTTGGCTGCGGGAGAACCCGGGGAATATCTCATTCATCCATATCGACGCGGATCTATACTCCGCTGCCAAGGCAATTCTCGAGCTTCTCGACGAACGGATCGTGCCCTCAACAGTCATCGTGTTCGATGACGTTGCGAACTGGCAGGCTTTGCAACAAGGCCAAGCCGGCGGTTACGACCACTGGAGGAAAGGCGAATGGCGCGCCCTGCTGGAGTGGACTCAGAACAGGCGCAGGCGCTTTGCGGTAATTTCGCGGCTACGGAACAGTGTCCTGGGCATTCGGGTGCTATCCTGATGCACTGGCGGCCGCTTCTACCGGTTGCCCTGTACCACTACGCCGGAGCCCGAGCCCCTGACGTCAACGCCATGGTCGTTTAGTTGATTGCCGACCACGCGCACGTTCACGGCCCCTCCATGTACCGCAATCGACGGGCTGCTGCCGGCGGTCAGTCCGGGGTCGATCGTATTGCCGGAAACATCGATACCGGTCGGCGTACCCGGAAGCCGGATATAGTTGCCGATGTAGATTCCTGGCTTGGTGGTGCCCAGAATGGTGTTGTGGCCGATCTCCCCATGCGAGACCGGGCCGTTGACCACGATTCCAAAGCCCCGGGTGTGCTGCATCCGATTGCCGACCACCCTGAAATTGTTTATGTATCCATCCACACCGATGCCGTTCGAAACGCTGTCGACTATCGTATTGTCGAGCACCTGATGGCCGTCTGACGATGTCCCGAACTTGCCGTTGTCGAACAGAATGATGTCGTTGCCAATAATCGTGTTGCCCTGCACGACGCAATTCACGGTCGCGGGGTCGACGGCGATGCCGTCCCAGGATCTGGCTGGCGGCACGCCGCCCAACGAGTTGTGCATCACCCGGTTGCGCAGGAATCGAATGTTCATGGACGGCAGTATGGCGCCTGCTCTCTGGCGGCCCACAGTATAAAGTCCATTCGCAAAATTGTCGTGAGCGATGTTGTCGCTCACTTCGATGTCGGTGCCGACGACCTTGATGCCGTTGGCGCCCGCGCCGTGAACCTCTATGTCATGTATGCGTATTTTGGAGCTGCCCAGGAACGCCAGCACGCCGTCGCTCGGGCCCTCGATCATGCGGGTCCCGTTGGCGTCCACCGTAAGGCCCGAGAGATCCACGTTGCTGGCACCCCCCCGGGTCGAGCCGATCGCGATCACGGGGTATTCGGGTGTGGGCGATGCCTTGATGATCGTGCGCCCGATGCCGGAACCGCTAACCGCGGTGCCGGATGGAATCCGCAGGCTGCCGGAGATCAAACATGTGCCGGCCGGGAGCTGCACCTGTCCGCCTGCCGCCAACATCGCATTCAATGCGGCCGTCGCGTCGCTCCTCCCGTCACAGAGGCCGGCTTCGGCGGGCACCGGGGACAGACCTGCGGCGCCGTAAACGGCGGCAGCCGCCAAGCACAGGGATGTGACCGTTCTGCTCATGCTGCTTCTCCTGCCGACCCGGAACACCTTCACGCCGCTGGCCCCGCTCAAGGCCTCGACCCCGCCGGACGAGCGCGCGCCCTGATCGTGGTAAACACCGTTTTCAGTTGGAGGCCAGTAAAGTTGGGTTCCATGGCGCTGCGAAGCAGAATCTGGCGGCACGTTCGCACGTGCGACAGGCGCGGCTGCACGCCACCGCCACTCTGACCCGCCGTTCAGGAGGTGATATGGATCAGCAGCAGTCCAGCATGCCGATGGATTATGTCGTGCAGAAGGTGCGGACCGTATTCGAGCCTGCTCCCGGGCTTGATCGGAGTCGTGCCTGGGTCATCCTGCGCACTTTCCCGCCTGGCATCGAACCCTGCTTCCTGGGTTCTCTCTGGTTCTATTATGACGGGCGCCCGGAGCCGCGCGGTCCCAGCCTGCAGCTCGTTCGTTCTGCGCCCAAAGCCGGCGAGCCATCGCTCTATTACTTGAATTTGTTCTTCGATGCCCGAACCGGGGGTTCGCCGCTGCTGAGTTCGAGCCCCGGGATGGCGTCGCCTCGATTTTGTTTTCGCGCTGCCGGTTGCCAGAGGAGAATTCTTCCTTCGAGCCTTCGTCGATCGCCCGGATACTGGCGGCGTGGAATTCAGTGACTGCGGCCAAATCAGTCTTGTACGAGGTGCCTGGCGGTTCAAGGCATCATCTTCGCCGTTACCCTTCGCCCTCGGGGAGCCGCCGCGTCTGCACCCCGGGTTTGTCGGCGGAGCCCCCAAATCCGGAACGACCTGGATGCAACTCATGCTCAATCAGCATCCGGAGGTCTATTCGCTGGGCGAAGGCTCGATGTTACGCAACGTGACCGTAAGACCGTGGTCATTCGCAAACGCCTGGTATCCGCCGCACATTTCCCAGGCAGCGTTGAACGATTTCGGGAACCATTCGCTGTTGCTACGCACACTTCAACTGTTCAGGGAGTCCTCTGGTTGCGGGTGGATACTCGACAAGTCCCCCGGTAACGCGCGCCTGTATCGCCGCATTCTGCTTTTCCTGCCAAATGCCAGGCTCATTCATTGCGTGCGCCACCCGCTGGACGTGTTGATCTCCAGGTTGTTCCACGAAGCGAATATCATCCGCGCAGGCAAGGCCAGCATTGAAATGGCCGCCCACGCCGATGCCGTCAGCCATCTGCCAAATATGCTGGCTCAGCCCGGCACGTTCGTGCTCACGGAACCACTCTGGAATTTGGTGGAGCGCATTCTGGATGAGTACGTCGAGTTTCAGCAGGAAGCTCTGGCCATGATGGGGGAGAACTCTGAGAAGCTTCTGGTGGTCCGATATGAAGACATGCTCGCCGGACCGGAACAATGCGCGGCCAAGGCGTTTGCCCATCTGGGCGTCTCAGCGGCGCCCGCGCTCGTCGCCGAAAGCGTCCGCAACGTAAGCTTCGACAACCTCCGCGAGACCCGTAACGGTGCCGGACACCCGTTCTTCCGCTCCGGCACGTCGGGTCAGTTCGAGGCCCGCTTCACGCCTTCTCAGCGCGAACGCATGATGGCTTATCTGCGCGCAAAACTGCCTCAACTCGATCAGTTTGGGTACGAATCTCTGCCGGCAAGCGCGCCGCTGTAGCCGCTCAGGCACCCGGCACTCCGGCCGATACGGCCCCTGGCTGTCCCGTCACTCGCTGCCATCGCTCGCGCACCGCCCTCCGCAGCATCAACGCCTCCTCCCACCGGTCGGTCTGATCGTTTCCGTCCGGCCCGGTGATCGCATACGGTTTCGGCCCCAGCTCGCATACGAACGCCAGCGTATCGTCCGCTCCCGCCCGTTCGCGCCAGCTGCGCATGCCGTACTCCCACCAGTCCAGGAACAGCTCCAGCCACATCCGATGGTGCGGGAACGAAATCTCGACCTGTACCTGTTCCCGGCTCGCCACCCTGCCGTGCATCGCCCAGGAATGATCCAGGATGCGGTGGATCATGGCGTGGTTCTCCGCATTCACCGGCCACGCGAACTCGCGACCCACCAGGAAATGCGACAGATCCGCGGTCAGGCGCAATTGCGGAAACAGGTCCAGCAGGTCAAGCACGAAATACAGATCGGTGGTCATCCGGTCGCGGTGCGTTTCGATCAGCACCGGAAATTCCACCTGCTCGGCCAGCCGCAGCCAGCCTTCCACCAGCCGCGCGCACTCATCCATCCGCCGCGGGCGCACGTCCGGCTGCAGGTCGATATGGTGGCACCCGTACTGCGTGGCCAGCTCCAGCACCGGCTGCAAATCGTCGATCGTTTTGGGAAAGCACTGGCCCTCGATGGTCAGGCCGTGGTGGCGCAGCAGTCCCGTCAGCCGGCGCACCGCGGCGGGGTCGGAAAATTGCGTGCTGACGCCGTCATAGCCTGCATCGGCGATCATGCGCAGATTTTCCTCCAGGCTGCGCTCGACGCCGTCGGTGTGGCGCCGCTCCATCGCCCAGAGCGATTGGAAGAACAGCAGCTTTTGCGTCATGCCAGACAGCGCCTCTGCACTGGGCCGGTCCGTCATGCGCTCGATGAACCAGCCGGGATATCGCCACGACACTGCCCGCGCGCACTGGCGGAGGCAATCGCCCGGCATCACTCTTGGCGCGTGAGTTCGCTGCGCGCGCGCCTGTTCGCGGTCTGGGTCCTGTCGCTGGTCGCCTCCGTCGCGATGGGGGCGCTGCTGCTGCACCTGTACGCCGCCTCCACCCAGGCCAGCCGTGCCCGGGCGGACGTGCTGGCCGCCCAGGCCTGCGAGCGCATTGCCGACCGCTACGGCTATTACGTCACCGGCTGGGCCGGCCCTGCCACTCCTGGCGCGCTGGATACCGTCCTCCGTCGCGACCTGGTGGCGGTGGTGGCGACCGCGCTGGGCGACACGCCGGGCCTGCAAGGCGGCATCTGGCATGAGGGCGACGGCATCGTCGCCAGCGTGCCCACCGTGGACCTCACCAGCGCCGAGGAACGCGCCGCCATTGCCGACGCGTCGGCCGCAGCGACCGGCGAGGGCGCCTCCCAACGCCGCACACTGACCGTCTCCGGCATACCGGAGGTGGTGCGTGCGTGCCCGCTGCCCGGCCCGGTCCCGGAACTCGCGGCCTGGGCGCGCATGGGGGAAGGCGACCTGCCCGCGATCGACCCGCTGCGGCTGGGAATGGGCGTGCTGTTCGCCCTGGTGCTGGGCATCGCCGCCCTGCTGGCCTGGATGATCGCCGACTGGAACCGAAAGGTGCGGCGAGTCGAGGCCGCGCTGGCCAGTTTCTCTGCCGACCCCTGGCCCGCCGTGGCGCCCACCGGCGAGCCCAGCCTCGATCGCATCGTCGCCGCGCTCAACACCGCCGGCGCGCGTCTGGCCGAGGCCCGCGCGCAAGCCGCGTCGGCGGAGCGGCTGGCGGCGCTGGGCCGGGTCGCCGCCGGCATGGCGCACGAAATCCGCAACCCGATCGCCGCGATGCGCCTGCGGGCGGAGAACGCCCTGCAGGGCGACGCCGCGCGCCAGCACGCGGCCTTGCAGACCGTGCTGGCGCAGGTGGCCCGGCTCGACCATCTGCTGACCGACCTGCTCACCATGACCCAGCACCGAAATCCCGAGCCGCAGGAAATGGACGTGCCGCAATTCTTGTCTGCCTGCGCGGCCGATGCGGCGGCCGAAGGCGGCCCGCCGATCGAGGTCCGCACCGCATTGTCTCGCGCTCGCTTCGATCCGGGTCTCGTCCGCCGCGCTCTGTCGGACCTTTTGGGCAATGCCTGCCGCCACGCCGGGACCAGCGGAACCGTATCCCTGCAAGCGGCGCGAGACGAGGCCTGGCTGCGTTTTACGGTCGCGGATAACGGGCCGGGCGTCGATCCGGCGGTGCGCAAAACGCTGTTCGATCCGTTTGTTACCGGCCGCGCCGATGGCGTCGGATTAGGCCTTGCTATCGCCCGCGAACTGGCCTGCGCACAAGGTGGAACCGTTCGGCTCACCGATCCCGGGGGCGCCCACAACAGGACGGTGTTCGAATTGGACGTGCCGTGGCCAGCATCCTGATCGTCGACGACGATGCCGCACTACGCGAGAGTGTTGCGGAAACGCTGGGCGATCTAGGCCATCGCGCCCTCCAGGCGCCCGGCGGCGAGGAGGCTCTGGCCCGCATCGCCCGGGGCGGGGTCGATGCCGTGCTGCTCGACCTGCGTATGCCGGGTCTGGACGGGTTGCAGGTGCTGGCTCGGTTGCGCGCCCAAAAGGATCGCACACCGCCGGTCGCGGTGCTGACCGCGGTGCCGACCGCGTCCAACACGATCGAGGCGATGCGCCTCGGCGCCGTGGACCACCTGGCCAAGCCGATCGGCCGCGCCGATCTGGCCGCCCTGATCCACAAAATGCTGCCACAGGCGGGCGAGACCCCTGCGCAAGCCGTGCCGAGCGACGAGGCGCTGATCGGCCAGTCGCAGGCGATGCGAACCATTCAGAAAACCATAGGGATGCTGGCCGATTCCGACACCACGGTGCTGATTGCCGGCGAGACCGGCACCGGCAAGGAGGTGGTGGCCCGCGCCATCCACCGCCACGGCCGCCGCGCCGCCGCCCCGTTCGTCGCCATCAACTGTGCCGCAATTCCCTCGGAGCTACTGGAATCGCAGCTTTTTGGCCACGTCCGCGGCGCCTTCACAGGAGCCGTGTCCGACCGCCTGGGCAGTTTTCGCGAGGCCGATCACGGCACGCTGTTTCTGGACGAGATCGGCGACATGGATGCAGCCTTGCAGGGCAAGCTGTTGCGCGTGCTGCAAGAGCGGGTGGTGAGCCCGGTCGGCGGCAAGCCGGTTTCCGTCGACGTGCGCATCCTGGCTGCCACTCATCACGACCTGGCCCGCGCCGTCCGCGCCGGCACTTTCAGGGAGGACCTGTTCTGGCGTCTGGGCGTGGTGCCAATCGCCTTGCCGCCGCTGCGCGAGCGGCTGTCGGACATTCTGCCGCTTGCCGAGCATTTTTTGGTGTCCGCAGCCGAAGGCAAGCGCCTGTCTGCGGAGGCGGCGTCAAGATTGCTGTCGCATCCCTGGCCAGGCAACGTGCGCGAGCTGCGCAACGCCATGGAGCGCGTCGCCGTGCTGGCGCGCCGGCACCGGTGATCGGCGCCGACGATCTGGTATTCTTGGACGAAGGCATAGGGGAAGATGCGCCGCCCGGTTCTCTGAACC
The DNA here is from genome assembly GCA_963822705.1 of uncultured Pseudomonadota bacterium. Classification (GTDB taxonomy): domain Bacteria; phylum Pseudomonadota; class Alphaproteobacteria; order Acetobacterales; family Acetobacteraceae; genus CAVRQM01. Next base: position 152,744 of record CAWGIX010000008.1, on the reverse strand, counting down.
TTCCGGCCGCCGTGGAGCGGCTGGAAAGATCGCTGATTCGCAGGGCTCTGGCCGAGACCGGCGGCAAGCGGACCGAGGCCGCGCGACGCCTCGGCATCCACCGCCAGCTCCTGTACGAAAAACTCCGCCGGTACGGGTTTGAGCCGTCCGCAATGCGGACGGAGGGTGTCGCCAATCCGGACGAGAACTCGGCTTGACGCACACCCATTTCCGGCGTTTTCAATCGCTTATGCGTTGGCATGGAGGTTGCGTTGTGTGAGGTCGAGCGGGCCACGATGGCCCGTGCCAAGGAGACCGAGATGTCACGCACCAAAGCCGCGCTGCTCGCCGCCACCCTGATCGCCGGTGGGGTCGGCGGCCTCGCCTACGCCCAGCAGGCGCAACCGACCTACGACCCGACGCAACTGCCGCAAACTCAAGGAAAGGTCGCGCAGTATTCGCTGACCCCGCGCGGCGATGTGGACGGGCTGATTCTGGACGACGGCACGGAAATCCATTTTCCGCCGTTCCGGTCGACGGAAGTGGTGTTTGCCGTGCGGCCCGGCGACGCCGTGACGATCCACGGCCTGAAGGCGCATGCGGCCCCGATGGTGCTGGCCATGTCCATCACCAATGACGCGACCCATCAGACCGTGCTGCTCGAAGGCCCGCACGGACCCGGCGAGCAAGCCGAAACGACAACGGAGGTGACCGGACAGGTAAAGCAGCCGCTGCACGGCCCGCGCGGGGACGTGAACGGCGTGCTGCTGGCGGACGGCACGGAAGTGCGGCTGCCGCCGGACCAGGTCCAGAAACTCGGCGACATGCTCGCCGCCGGCAAGCCGCTGGTGGTGCGCGGGGTGGAGGTCGCCGGGCCGCTGGGCAAGCTGGTCATGGCCCGCGAGATTGGGCCGGACGCCAACACGCTGACCAAGATCGCCGCCCACGGACCGTTCGGGGGGCCGGGGGAGCGCATGCACGGCCATCACGGTTTTGGGCCGCATGGTCCCGGCCCGCATGCTCCGGGCGCTGACGAGGCCGGGCGCCGACTGCGCCGCCGCCCCCGGCCGAGTGACCTGCTTCGGCGGGAGGCGTCAGCCTCCCGCCACGCCCTGCGTGTTGACGTAGAGTGCGAAAACGCTGTGGCTGGCGGCCATGAACAGCCGGTTCCGGTGCCGGCCGCCGAAACACACGTTCGCGCAGCGTTCCGGCAGGGCGATATGGCCGATTGGCGTGCCGTCGGGCGCGAAGATGCGCACTCCGTCCAGCGCCTCGGTCCCCATGCCCCAGCCGCACCAGAGATTGCCGTCCACATCCACGCGAAACCCGTCCGGCGTGCCGCCCGGCCCGGCATCGATCAGCACCCGCCGGCCCGACAGCGTTGCCGTCCTCGCCCACATCGAACGCGCAGAATCCTGCGCGGATCGGCACGCGATTCCACGATGTACAGCAGCCGTTCATCGGGCGAGAAGGCGAGCCCGTTCGGCGCCAAAATCTCGTCGGCCACGATTGTGGGTCGGCCGGTGGCGGGGTCGAGCCGGTATGTCGCGTGCGGCAGTTCCTGCTCGCTCGGCTCCCCTTCGTAGTGGGTCAGCAGGCCGAAAGACGGGTCGGTGAACCACATCCCACCGTCCGAGGCGACCACAACATCGTTGGGCGAGTTCAGCCGCCGGCCCTGGTAGGAGTCGCACAGCACGGTGATGGTGCCGTCGTATTCGGTGCGGGTGACGCGGCGTCCGCTATGCTCGCAGGTGATCAGCCGGCCGGATCGGTCCCGTGTATTGCCGTTGGCGTGGCGTGAAGGGCGGCGATAGGTCGTGACCGCCCCCGTCTCCTCGTCCCAGCGCAGCATGCGGTCGTTCGGGATGTCGCTCCAGATCAGGCAGCGCGCATCGCCGAACCACACCGGCCCCTCGGCCCAGCGGCACCCGGTGGCCAGCCGCTCCACCGAGGCGAGCGGGCAGGCGGTAGCGGGCAAACCCGGGTCCAGAATTTGGACTGGCGGGTCGGGGTAGCGGTCGGCGGGTTGCCAGGTCATGGCGCTAAACTATTAGCGTCATCTGCAATGCAGAACGCATATACAATACCAGTCATGCGGCACTGGCTGGACGTTCGCATGTTCCTGATTGCGACCTCCAACGGCCGCTGGAGTGGAATCTGTCATGTCATGAAAGACGGCGAGAATTGCATGCCGCCACGGCAGGACTTGGAGATTCGAGTGGGATGAGACAAATGACGACACCAACCTCCGCCGCCGAGGCATCGGGATCGACTTCGATGATGCATCGGCCGATTTGGGACGGACCGGTGCTCGAGAAGCGGTCGGATCGCGTTAGGCGAGGAACGATGGCTTTCATTTGGTGTAGTCGACGGGATCGTCCTGGCAGTGGCTTGGACATGGCGCGGCGCACGGCGGCGGATCATATCGGCTCGAAAGGCAAGACGAGGCCGTGAGCGGAAAAATTATCAGGCGTTCCTTGAACAATCGGCGCAAGGGCCGGACTGACTGGGAACGGGTCGAGCGACTCACCGACGAGGAGATCGAGGCGGATGTGGCGGCAGACCCCGATGCCCCGCCGCTGGTCGATCGCGAATGGTTCGAGAAGCGCAACCCTCGTGCTGCCCGAGCCGAAGCAGCCCATTTCGCTGCGTGTCGACCCCGATGTGCTGGCGTGGTTCCGCGACCAGGGGCCCGGCTACCAGTCGCGCATGAATGCGGTGCTGCGTCAGTACGCCCAGGCGCACGGGGCCTCCGTTGCCGGCCGCTCCGCCCGTGCCCCGCGGCGGGCGCGCAAGACCGGCGCGGCCTGAATGGAAGACCGATACGACGCCAAAACCCTGACTGCGTTCGCCGCCAAGCCTTTTCAGAACGCCGGCCTCGACCCGGAAAAGGCCCGCGCCACCGCGGAAATTCTGGTCGAGGGCGACCTGATGGGTCACACCACCCACGGCTTGGCCCTGCTCGGCCCGTATCTGGATGAGGCGCAGGACGGCCGCATGGCCGGCAGCGGCGAACCGGCGATCGTGGCCGAGGCAGGCGCGGCACAGACCTGGGACGGACGGCGCCTGCCGGGTCCGTGGCTGGTGCAGCGCGCCTCGGCCTGGGCCACCGCGCGGCGCACAGAACACCGGGATCGCGGCGGTCTCGATCCGGAAAAGCTGCCATATCGGCTGCCTCGCCGCCTATCTTCGCCCGGCCGCGGAAGCCGGCTTCATGCTGATCGTGGCGTCGTCGGACCCGTCGGCGGCCAGCGTGGCGCCGTTCGGGGGCACGCGGCGGCTGTTCACCCCCAACCCGCTGGCGGCGGGCTGGCCGTCGCCGGGCGGCCCGGTGATGATCGACGTGTCCATGTCCATCACCACCAACGGCATGACCGCGCGCCTGCACGGCGAAGGCCGGCAGTTCGACCACCCCTGGCTGCTCGACCCCGACGGCACCCCGACCCGCGACCCCAGCGTGTTCTTTGCCGAGCCGGCCGGCACGCTGCTGCCGTTGGGCGGCGCGGATTCGGGGCACAAAGGATTTGCGCTCGGACTGCTGATCGAGGCGCTGACCTCGGCACTGGGCGGGTTTGGGCGCGCCGACGGCACCACGGACTGGGGCGCCTCGGTGCTGGTGATCGCCATCGACCCGGAACGCTTCGCCGGCAAGGACGCGTTCCTGCGCGAGGCGGCATGGATGGAGGCGGGCGTCCACGACAACCCGCCGGTGCCGGGCGGACCCAAACCGCGGCTGCCGGGCGAGCGGGCGCTGGCGCTGCGGGCCGAACAGCTCGTGAACGGCATAAGACTGCATCCGGGAATCCCGCCCGTGCTGATCGCCCGAGCCGCCGCCGCCGGCCTGCAAGCGCCCACGCCGATCGCGTGAACGGCGTGTTTGACGTGGCCATCGTCGGCGCGGGCGTTGCCGGCCTCGCCTGTGCGGCCAGGCTGCGCGCCGCCGGCCGGAATTGCGTGGTGCTGGAGGCGAGCGGACGCATCGGCGGTCGGGCCTGGACCACGCATCCGGCCGCCCTGCACGGGGCCGCATTCGACCACGGCGCCTCCTGGCTGCACGCGGCCGAGCGCAATCCGCTGGTGCCGATTGCCGAGGCGCATGGCGACCTGGCGCAAAATTCCGACCTGGCATGGAACCGGCGCGTGCTGGTCGAGGGACGCGCGGCGACCGACGCCGAGCTGTCGGCCTACGACGAGGCGCAGGAGCGCTACGACGCGCTGATGCGCGAAGCCGCCGCCGCCCCGCACGACATGAGCGCCGCGCAAGCCGCCGAGCCGATGCAAGGCGATCCGTGGCTGGCCACGATCGAAACCTTCGAGGCAACTCTGATCGCCGCCGCCGATGCGCGCGAATTGTCCGTGCGCGACGCGCAGGCCAACGCACTGTCAGGGAGCAATTTGATGGTTTCGGGCGGGCTCGGCGCGTTCGTGACCCGGCGGCTGGCGCAAGACGTATCGCTCGACACGCCCGTGCGCCGCATAGCCTGGAAGGAAACCGGCGTTGTTCTGGACACGGATCGCGGCACCGTCGAGGCGGCTGCTTGCGTGGTCACGGTATCAACCGGCGTGCTGCGGACGGAAGATATCGTTTTCGTGCCGGTTCTGCCTGACACGCACCTGGCTGCCCTGGGCGGGTTGCCGATGGGCACGCTGACCAAGGTGGCGCTGGAAATTCCGGACTCCAGATCAGTGGGACCTGCCGTCGAACTGCTCGCTGTACGCGCGGGTCGAGCAGCGCCATGGGGCGTCGATGTTTTTTGTCGCCCGGCCCCGGGGCGCCGCGCACCTGATCGGGTTTGTCGGCGGCAGTGCCGCGGCGGCTCTGGCGCGCGACGGCGAGGCGGCCATTGCGGACTTCGCCCGCGCGCAACTGGCCTCGCTGGTCGGCCATGCGGCTCGGGCCAAGGCGGTGGTGGTGGCGGACTGGTCCTCCGACAAACCGCACCGCGGCGCCTACGCTTTTGCGCGGCCGGGACATGCGGATGCGCGCAAAAAGCTGGCCGAGCCGTTGGCGGGCGGGCGGCTGGTATTTGCGGGCGAGGCGGTGGCGACCGATGGATTGGCGGGCACGGTCGGAGGTGCGTTTGTGAGCGGGTCCAACGCCGCGAATGCGTTGCTGGCACAATCCGTCGCCGCCTAGCATCTGCCTGTGCGCCTGTTCATTGTCCAATACGCGGCCCAAACCAGACACTGGCGCCGCCGGCGGGGATCCACGCACGATGCAGGCGCATAAAGCCGACGCTCAAAATCATGTCGCCTGCCCATCCCGGTACCGCACCAATCACCATGGGCACGCCTTGCAGCGTGTAGCCGGCCACGGTCAGGCTATTGAAGCGGTGGATGGTGCCGGTTGGGCTGTCCAGTCCCACGCCGGCCATGTGTACGGTCCTGTCCCCGCTCTGACCGGGCGGCTCAAGGGCGGCTGCCCGAGCCGGGCTGATCAGGCTGATGCTGCTGCCGGTGTCGAGCAGAGCGCTGAGCGGCCGATCGTCGACCCCCACGGGCAGCAGCATCAGTTTCGATTGCGCCCCGGAACTTCCTTGCACCCGCGGATGGCGCAGCGCGCTCTGCACCGCCGGCGAGGGCCAGCCGGGAGGCGGCCTGTTGCAGCCGGTCGCGGCATAAAGGGTCACGGTGCCATGCGGCAGGTCCCAGTCGACGTCGTATTTCGAGAGCACGTCTGCGCCGAGCGCGCCGCCGATCCACTGCAAGTGATGGCCCAGCTGCATCGGCGCCACCTCCAGGCGCCGGTCGTTCAGGACGAGGTCGCCCAAGCTCAGGCGATGTGGCCTGGCCGCCCAGCGCACCACGCTGCCGCCCACTCCCGTAATGGTCGGCAGGGCACTCGGGTCGCGCGGAATGTGCAGCCGATCGACGGCCGCCTCGGACAGCACGCTTACCTCCGCGCCGGTGTCGAGCACCATGGTGATGTCCTGCCCGTCGATGACCGCGGCCACCGTCGGCACGAAGGCCTCGAACCCGACCGGAACCCGCGCCAGCATTTTGCGCGCGCAGCTGGCCGAGCCGATCGGCGGGGCGTCCACGCAGGCCCCCGGCAGCAGAAGCAGAAGCAACGCGATGACAGGGCGGTACTTTGACATGCGCCGGTGTTAGCGGGTCGCCGCCGGATACAGAAGGCGGGAGCCTCGCGAGCGCCGCCGTGATCGCACCGCCCGGCGTTTTGCGCGTGCCGGGCTTTGCGCGCCTGTGGGCGGCGGGCGGGATCGGCAGCGCCATTCTGTGGCTGGAGGTGCTGGCCGCGGGGCTGTTCACGTTCCAGGCGACCGGGTCGGGGCTGGCGGTGGCCATGGTTTCCGCCGCGCGCAGCCTGCCGGCACTGGCGAGCGGCGCGCTGATCGGCGTGCTTGCCGAGACCGTGAACCGCAAGCGCATCGTGCAGGGTGGTCTGCTGTTGGCGGCAACGTCATCGGGCAGCGTGTCCCTGCTCGGTTTTTGGGGATTGGCGCGGCCGTGGCACCTGGGGGTGGCGGCTTTGGCCAGCGGGTTGGTTTACGCTACGGAATATCCGGCGCGGCGGCGCATGATTGCGGAAATCGCCGGCCCCGGGCGGGTGCGTAACGCGGTGGCGCTGGACAGCCTGACAAATTTCGCCACGCGCTGCGCTGGGCCGCTGGCGGGCGGCGCGGCGTATGGCGCGTTCGGGCTCGGCGGCACGTTTGCGGCCTCGGCCACGCTCAGCCTGCTGGGCGCGATCCTGGTGGCCGGCGTGCCGCATGTGCAGGAGCGCCGATTTTTGGCGTTCGCGGATGTGCGGCGCGATCTGGCGGAAGGCTTTGCGTTCGTTCGAGGGACCGCGGCGCTGAGGACGCTGCTGGGCGTGACCGTGGTGATGAACCTGTTCGGTTACTCCTACACGGTGCTGATGCCGCCGATCGGCCGGCAGGCGTTTTTCCTGTCGCCGGCTTTGGTGGGGGTGTTGGCGGCCTCGGAGCCGGCGGGCGCGTTTTTGGGCGGGCTGGTGATGACGCTGATGGCGCTGCCGGGACGGCCGCTGGGCTGGCTCGCCGGGGGGGCCGCGCTGCTGATGTCGGCGCTGGCCACGGTGCCGCTGCTGCCGCCGCTGTTGCCCGTGTGTCTGATACTGCTGCTGGGCGGTGTCGGCAGCGGGATTTATACCAACCACCAGACCACCATCGCCATAGCTGCCACGCCGCCGGCGCTCCGCAGCCGGGTTTTCGGGCTGCTCACGGTGTGCATCGGCTGCTGGCCGCTGGGGCAGCTTTTTGTGGGCGCGCTGACGTTGCGGCTGTCGCCGCTCGGGGCGCTGACCACGCTGGGCCTGGTGGGGCTGGGGGCGCTGCTGGCCACGATTGTTGCGACGACCAGGGCGAGTCGCAAATTGGGCGAGAGGGCGAACTGATGTTTTCGCGACACCAGACGGCCGGCTTCAGCTCGGAGCGACCTCGCGCATCCCCGCCGCGCGCAGGTCGGCGAGGTAGCGTGCCCTGAGCGGATCGACGAGCGGCAAATCGGCTTCCCACGCGATCAATTCGCGCGGTTCCGCCTTGACCGCGACGGCAACCGCCGCGCGCGCCTCCGGGAGTCGCCCGAGCCGGGCCAGGCTCGCCGCGAGGACCACCTGGGAGCCGATATCGTGGTCCCGCGCCAATGCCACCACAGCCTCGCAGCGACCGAGGAGATAATAGATCCACGCAAGGTTGGCATCATACCAGGAGAGCCCGACCGGGTCGTGCTGGATGCCCCACTCCATCCACTCGAGCGCTTCCTCGCAGCGACCGGCATTGGCGAGTACGGTACGCGAGGTCAGCATGGCTCATCGCGTCGTAGGGTACGCGATCGACCGCCGCGCGCGCCGCCGCGACCGCGCGAACGAAGTCCCGTTCCTGGAATTCGTAGAGCCAGGCCATGAGCCATTGATAGTGCCACGCCACGAACGCCGATTTGTCGGGCGCGCGGGCCACCTCGTCGGCCGCCGCACGAGCTCGCACGAAATCGCCCTTCCAGTCCGCGCCGACATACGCAGTGGCGGTCCACAGATACGTGAATGCCAGCTTGACGAGGAGCAGCGGGGAGCCGGGGAATTTGGCCAAACCCTCGCGGCAGACCTCCCGTGCCTTGAGTGCATCCGGGGTGGTGAAGCGCAAAAACAGAGCGTTAGCCCGCAGAAAGTAGTCGGTACTCGTCGAGATTGGGCGAAGCCTTGCGCCATGCGACCCGCTGCTCGGCCACCTGCACGCCGCCAAGCAGACCTGCGACGGATTGATACAGCCGGTCCGCAAGATCGGCTTGCAGGGCGAGAAAGTCGCTGCCTGTCTCGTCATGGCGGTGCGTCCATACCGCCTGACCCGTGGCGGTGTCGTAGAGCTGGGCGATGATCCGCACATGGTCGGCGGTTCGGCCCACATCGCCTGTCAGCACATAGCGCGCACCGGTCAGCCTACGCAGTTCGCCGAGGGTCGCCACGTTTGCCCCCGCAAGCCAGGTCGTGGCTACGACCCGGAGCGCGGGAAAGGTCGCAAGCATGTTGGCCAATTCGTAGGCGACGCCGGTGCCGAGGTAGTCGGCAGCGGTTCCGCCCCCGAGCACCCCGAAGGGCAGGACCGCCACCCGCGGCGGCTCGGGGGCCGCTCCGCCCTCGGACGAGGGGCGCGCGGCCCAGCGCCACCATAGCCCGGCCGCGCCGACCCCGACCACGGCGATGGCTCCAGCCAGGGCAGCCCTGCGCGGGCGGCCTCGGCTCGCCTCACGCGGAGACTCCGTTCCGGCCGCGGGCCGCAACGCCGTGGCCGGTTTGGGCGGCGCCGCCAACGCGCTGATCCGGCCGGACGATTGGCCATCCTCCGCGACGACGGGCACGCCGAATTTGTAGCCCTCGCCCGGCACGGTGATAACGAATGTCGGGCGGCTCGGATCGTGCTCGATCTTGCGACGCAGCCGACTGACCGAGATATCGATGCTACGGTCGAACGGATCGCCACGCTTGCCGGCCACCGTGTCGAGCAGGAACTCCCGGCTCAGCACCCGTCCGTGGTGGCGCACCAATTCGCGCAGGAGAGCGAATTCGCCGCGCGTCAGCGAGACTTGCGTGCCATCCGTCCGGAGCAGCGCGCAGCCCTCGAAGTCGAGCACGAAACCAGCGAAGCGTACCGGCGGTGAGAGCTTCGGCAGCTCGACCGGAGCGGTCGGGAAAGGAGGATCACTCATGCTCGCACCCACGCGATAAGGAGGGCCGGCCCGATACGTAGATGAGGTGTAGCCGAAACAGCGCCGACATCAAACTGCAACGGCCCCTCGCCAGTCTGCCTCGGCGCGGCCCGCATGGGGCGACCGCGCGCCCATCGAGGGGAAACACGCGCATGGCAACCGTCATCATGATCATCACCGCCTGTCTATCAGCCGCGACCTGCACCGATTTCCGGGTGCCGCTCGAGCCCACGATCACGGCGTCGATGTGCGTTCGGCAGGGCCAGCTCGGCCTCGCGGAATGGGCCGCGGGGCACCCCGCCTACACCATCCGCCGCTGGCGCTGCGAGGCGGCGGGTCGGGTCGGCGCGGCCTGAGACGAGCATACTGCATTATAGGGAGGGCGCCGAGACGCGCTCCCTATGAGACCGACCTGGCGCCAAGGACCTGCGGATGGAATGGTGGTTGCGCCCTGTTCGATACGCACTATGGGCGAGATTGCTCGCCACTGCCCGCTTCCCGCATCCACCCGACCGCGCCGAAGCACGGCGTTCGATGTTCGGGGCTTCTCGGCTTGATCGTACCAGCAGGCCGTTTCGTTGTGCGGCAGAATGCCGACGCACCACTCACCAATGCTTGACCGCCTGCGACGGAACAGATGTTCGCGCCAAGACGTATCTAGCGCGCACCCTGGAAGGAAACTTGCGCGATGAAAACCTATGCCTTGATGGCAGCCGCATTGGCCCTGGCTCCTCTCGGGCCGGCGTTGGCGGCGGCTCCGGTATCCGCTCAGGACCAGACGTTCGTGAAGCAGGCCGCGATCGGCGGCATGGCGGAGGTGCAGGAAGGACAGCTCGCCGTGTCGAAGGCAAGTGCCCCGGATGTCAAACAGTTCGGGCAGCACATGATCGACGACCACACCCCGAACAATCAGGAGCTGATGACGCTGGCTCAGCAGAAAGGCATCACCCCGCCCGCGGCGCTGGATCCGAAACACTCGAAGCAGGCCGCCGCATTGCAAAAGAAGTCCGGGGCTGCCTTCGACCGCGCTTACATCAAAGGGCAGGTAGCCGGTCACCAGGAAATGGCATCGGTGATGCAGACAGAAATTCAGAGCGGCACTGACCCCGACCTGAAAGCGTTTGCGCAGAAGACATTGCAGGTCGTGCAGGAGCACCTGCAGATGGCTCAGCAACTGCAGGCAAAAAGCTAAGGCATCCCCGGCGCCTGTCTCGACGGACGTCGCCTATCACGCCAGCGCGCGAAAAATCCGACTCCCCGAACACCCTCTCCCGCCAGCCCGGGACCGGGGAAGCCCCGCTTCCCCCGCCGGCGCTTGCGGGCTCTGGCCGCGGCGCGGACGAAGGCCGGGGTGAGGGTCCTTCGGTCAGTCGGGAATTTTCGCGCGCTGGTATCAGCGCCGGGCGGATGCAATCCGCCCTTTCTGACGTTTCGCCTCCTCAGCACATGCCCCGGTCCAAAGCCGCGCCAAGGAAAATTACTCTAACTTCTAAGTAAAGTGTCCTTGACACGCCCGGCGCTTCGTGCGACAGTGCGGGCCGCGATGTCCGAATCCTCCCGCCCCAAACACATACCCAGCACCGCCTGGCGGTTCGCCGCCATCATCCGCGACCTGTCCGGGGCGGCCGGGATGCGGATGCGCGCCGACCCGGCGACGGTGCCGAAGCTGAGCCTGCTGCAAGCCTGGCTGCACAACACCATCAGGAGGTTCGTGGCTTTGGCGCAGCGGGCCAAGGCGGGGCCGCTGCCGCCGCCTCGAAGCCGCCCTCCCAGACCAGCCCCGGGCCAGCTCCCGAGCCAACTCCCCACCCGCCCCGGCCGCGCCAGCCCGAGATGCCGCGGCAGTTCCTCTGGGTGGTGCGATTGCTGGGGGTGGAGGCGACGGGCTGTGCCAACCAGCTCGACTATCTGCTGAAAGACCCCGAGATGCAGGCCCTGCTCCGGGACGCGCCGCAGGTCGGGCGGCATCCTGCGGCCGCTGTATCGGAGGCTGGGACGAAAGCCCGACCCCGCCCTGTTGCCGCCGCCGCCGCCCCGGCCGCCCCGCGTCAAGCCGCCCCCTCCCGCGCCGGACCCCGCCGCACCGGCCCCAACCGAACCGGCCGAAAAGCCGATGCGCAAGCGTCCGCTCCGCACCGAGGCGCGCACGCGAAAACCGAAGTGGACCTACCCCGGCACGGAGTGGAGGAAGTGGGGCGGTTTCTGGTTCCCCGAGCCGATCCGAAAACCGACCTGACTGGGCCGCCTGCCGACGCACGCCTACATAGTTCCGATATCGTAATATTGTTCTGCTGACATCACTCCGGCGGCAGCGGCTCGGTGGGTGCCATCATCAGCCCCGCCGTGGATCGCCCGTGACCGGGCGGAGGCGCCCAGGGGCGGTCGCCCCGCACCCTGCGCTCCGAGACGATCGTTGCACGCTCCGCATCCACCCAGACCGCGTGCGCGCCCTCGCGCCAGACCGAAAACCGGTCGATCACCGGCACCGCGGGCGAGCACCGCAGTCGCACCGGCTCCGCCGCCAGCACGACCGACGCCCCGCACGCAGAAGCGTCCGGCGGCGTGCGAGCAATGACGGCCATCCCGCCCGAGGCCGTGCGCCAGCGGCACGCAGCGGCGTCGCAAGCGACGGCACCGTTCGCGGCAACACCCGTCTGCGGCAGTTTTTCGACCGGTCCATCGGCCCAATACTGGACCCAGGCGTCCCGCTCGAACGAGGCGGCACGCTTGCCGGCCTCCACGAACACGCCGGACGGAGTGCGAAGCCCGATCAGCGACGCATCGGCGGAAATCAGAATGTCGGGCGGGCGCACCAGCAGCGGTGACAAAAGCCCCGCGGCCAGGATTGGCAAGCCCGCCTGCCTCCACCGCGTGCGCCACAGGCCGAGCCAAGCCATGCCCAGCGCGACCAGCACCAGGCCCCAAGCCGGCATGTGCGCTACCGGCAGGGTAGCCTCGGGCAGCGCCGAGACGGTGCGGCCGATCCACAGCACCGCGTCCTCGCCCCACCCCATCGGCACCAGCGGAAAAACCTGCAATCCCAAGGGCATCAACGCCAGAGCCACCATGCCCAGCGGCATGATCCAGAGTGCCGTCAGCGGCACCGCGGCCATGTTGGCCAGCACGTAATAGATCTGAATGCGGCCGAAATGATAGGCGCCGAACGGCGCCGAGGCGGTGCCGGCCAGCGCGCTGGTGATCGCCAACGCCAGGACGTAACCGAGCAGGCGGTGGGCAAAACCGCGGTCGCCGTGCAGGCGGCGCAGGAACGGGCGCAGCGCGTCATAGCCGGCGATCAGCGCCAGCACGGCGGAAAAACTCATCTGGAATGAGACGCCCAGCACCGCGTTGGGCGACAGCAGCACCAGGGCGGCCATGGCCAGTGCCCAGCCGCGCAACGAGAACGCGCGCCGACCCGCCAGCACCGCCACCGTGAACAGGCACGCCATGGCAAAACTGCGCACGATCGGCACGTGCGCCCCGGTCAGTTCCATGTAGCATCCGCCCGCAACCAGGGATGCGACGGCCGCGATCGTTTTGGCGGGCCAATGCAGCGCCGCGTATTCCCACGCTGCCAGACCCAACCGCACGGCGCCAAACACCAGACCCATGACGATGCCGATATGCAGCCCGGCAATGGCCAGCAGATGCGCCAACCCGGAATCGCGGAACGCCGCCTTGTCGGCGGGTGAAATGGCGGAAGGGCTGCCGGTCAGCAAAGTGGTCGCGATCGCCGCCTCCGGGCCGGACAAATCTTCGGCGATCCGTTGCGCGATCGCCTCGCGCAGCCGTTGCAGCCACCGGTTGGGGCCGCTCGGCTGCGCCGTCGCGTCGAGCGCGGCGGCGTTCAGGGCAAAACCGTAAGCGCCCATGCCGGAAAAGAACGCGTCGCGTTGCAAGTCCCAGGCCCCGGGATAGGACGGCGGCGACGGCCGGCTCAGCAGGGCGCGCACGTGCAGAACGTCGCCGGTGGCCGGTAGCAGGGAGTCGTCCTTGCGCAGGCGGATGCGCACCAGCCGGGACGCGGGCGGCGCGGTACCGTCCTTTGTCGTGAAAACCGGCGCTTCCAGGGTGACGCGATGGCCCTGCGGCAAGATTTCCACGGCGCGCACCGTGCCGCTGACGATCACCGCGCGTGTCGGCACGTCCAGCAGTTTTGGCGCTCGCCAGGTTGCGAACTGGCCGGCGGCAAACCCGAGCGCGGTTGCCAGCCCCGCCGCGCAGACCGCGCGGGCAACGGAACGGCGGCGCGTCAGCACCATTGCCATCGCCAAAAACACCGCCGAAGCGACGCCTGCCCAAATAGCCGGCTCGGCGGTCAGGAGCAGGTATGTGCCCGCGCCGGCCGCCATGAACAGCGGCAGCCAGAGCGCAAAACGACCCCGCTCGGCGGCTGCCCACTCAGCCAGCGCCTGAGTGACGAGGGCGGGGCGCACCGCCCCCAAGGCGGGGTTTTGCAGCGTGCCCCGCGCCCATGCCGCGCGCCCGAGCGCCGACAGTGCCAGCATGGCGGCAGGCTAGGCCGATTTTCCTCCAGGCAAAAGTCCGTTCCGCCGCTACGATGCCGGGATGCGGTTCTCGCGACGCGAAATCTGCGTTACATGCTGTTATGAGCGTCCGCACCCGTTTCGCCCCCAGTCCCACCGGCCTGCTGCATATCGGCGGCGCACGCACGGCGCTGTTCAACTACCTGTTTGCCCGCCACCACGGCGGTGATTTTCTCCTGCGCATCGAGGACACCGATCGCGAGCGCAGTACCGAGGCGGCGGTGCGCGTCATTCTGGACGGCTTGGCGTGGCTCGGCCTCGATCCCGATGAGCGGCCGCTGTTCCAGTCGGCCGGAAAAGCCCGCCACGCCGCGGTGGCGCATAAAATGCTGGAGGAGGGCCACGCCTATCTGGCGTACGACACCAAGGCGGAACTGGACGCCATGCGCGAGCGCGCCGCGGCGGAGAAACGGCCGCCGCGCTACGAGGGTGGTTGGCGCGACCGTGATCCGGCTACCGCACCGCCCGGAGTGGCGCCGGTGATCCGCCTGAAAGCGCCGCGAAAGGGCGAAACGGTGGTGAACGACTTGGTGCAGGGGGTGGTGCGGGTGGACAACGCCGAGCTGGACGACATGATCATACTGCGCAGCGACGGCACGCCGACCTATCTGCACGCGGTGGTGGTGGACGACCACGACATGGGCATTACCCACGTCATCCGCGGCGACGACCACCTGACCAACACGTTTCGGCAGCTGCAAGTGTATCAGGCGATGAAGTGGGCGCCGCCGGCGTTCGCGCATATCCCGCTGATCCATGGCGCGGACGGCGCCAAACTGTCCAAGCGGCACGGCGCGCAGAGCGTCACCGAATTCCGCGATATGGGTTTCCTGCCGGAGGCGCTGTGCAACTATCTGTTGCGGCTGGGCTGGGGGCATGGCGATGCGGAAATCATTTCTCGTGATGAGGCGATACGGTTGTTCGACCTGGACGGCGTTGGCCGGGCTGCGAGCCGCATGGACTATGCGAAGCTCACGCATCTGAACGGGGTCTATCTGCGCGCTGCCGATGACGACCGGCTGACGCGCGAGGTGCTGCAGCGGCTCGCGCATGATACCACGCTGGCACTTGGGCCGGACACGGAACGACGGGTGCGGGCGTTGATGCCGGCGCTCAAGGAACGGGCAAAGACTCTGGTCGACCTCGCCCACAGCGCCGCGTTTTTGGCGCGCACGCCGCCGTTGCCGATGGAGGCGAAAGCAGCCTCGCTGCTGACGCCGGAAACACGGTCGCTGCTGCGCGACTTGTCGCCCTCGCTGGTCGCCACCGATTTTTCCGCGCCGGCTCTCGATGACGCGCTGCGCAGCTTCGCCGAGATCCGGGGCGCGAAGCTGGCGGCGGTGGCGCAGCCGCTACGGGCGGCATTGACTGGGAGTACGACCAGCCCGCCCATCGACGCCACGCTGTCAGCACTGGGGCGCACGGAAGCGCTGGCCCGCATCGCTGCGGTAACGGGCTAGAGCAGCGTGCGCCATCTGCTGGCGATCGAGGGCATGCATCCGCCCGAAATCGCGGCGCTGCTCGATCTTGCCGAGAGCTATGCTCTCCTGAACCGGTCCGGCAAAACCGCCCGTGACCGGCTGCGCGGACGCACGCTCATCAACTTGTTTTTCGAAGATTCAACCGGTACTCGCACCAGTTTTGAACTGGCGGGCAAGCGGCTGGGGGCCGACGTGACCACCATGTCGGTGGCGACCAGCAGCGTCAACAAGGGCGAGACCCTGTTGGACACCGCGGCAACGCTGAATGCCATGCAGTGCGACCTGCTGGTGGTGCGCCACGACCAGAGCGGTGCGCCGGCGCTGCTGTCGAAAAAGGTCGATGCGGCCGTGATCAACGCCGGGGACGGAACCCACGAGCACCCGACGCAGGCGCTGCTCGACGCGCTCGCCATCCGCCGGCGCAAGGGACGCTTGGAGGGTCTTGTGGTGGCGATCTGCGGCGATGTGCTGCACAGCCGCGTCGCGCGGTCCAACGTGCATCTGTTGACCACCATGGGCAGCCGCGTACGTTTCGTGGCGCCACCGACGCTGCTGCCGGCCGAAGCCGCGGCGCTTGGTGCCGAGATCTTTTGCGATATGGCAGCGGGGCTGGCAGGGGCCGACGTGGTGATGACGTTGCGGCTGCAGCGCGAACGCATGGGCGCCGGCGGTTTCGTGCCGAGCGCACGGGAATATTTCCGCTTCTATGGACTGGATGAGGCGAAACTTGCGTGGGCGAAACCGGACGCCATCGTCATGCATCCCGGGCCGATGAACCGCGGAGTGGAGATCGCCAGCGCGGTCGCCGACGACGCGCAGCGCAGCATGATTGCCGAACAGGTGGAGATGGGGGTGGCCGTGCGCATGGCGGTGCTGGACACGCTGGCGGCCGCGCCCTAGCGCCAGGGGGATCTGCGAAACTCACCCGGCAGAGGCCGCTTGCCTCCGGCTCACGGCACACGGTCGCGGGCGACCGCCACTTGCAGGTGCCGCACGATCAGATCCGTATCGTAGGCGCTGATTCCGCGGATCACCTGCTCCCACAGGAAGACGTGCGGGATATCCACCGGGTTGCGAGTCGAGCAACTCGCGTTTCAGGAACGGGCACCGCATGCGGCTGATCATATGGTCCCAGAAATGATGCATCGGGTTGAGCGGCTTGCCGTCCTGCACCTTGCCCAGCATCCACGCAAGAAACCTGCGCATGCCAAAGGCAAGCTGCTGGTCGGTCAGCCGGCCCGCTCGCGCCGCGCCAATCAGGGCGGCGGTAGCCGCTCGATACGGGAACAGTGCGCCGCAGCGCAGGCCGCCGCGCAGCATGGCCTGGGTAAAGCCGATCTCGTAGCGCCGGACCACCCAGGTTTTCGACTGCGTCGGCAGCACGGTGGCAAAAAACCGTGCCACGCAAGCACTGCGCAGCGCTTCACCCTGGAGCAGCAGGAAGTAGCTCTGCAGATGGTAGCGCCGGCTCCAGCTATCTGTGATGCCCCACACCGGCGTTTTGGCATCGCAGCCGGCCAGGGTACTTCCCAAGTCGAAAAACGGGCCATAGACGCTGTCGTTGGTCAATGCCACCACCTCGAAGCGCGACAGGTCGGCAAGGAACGCCACGCCGTCCCGATAGGCGCCGAAATCGTAGCCGACATTGTCGCGCAAAATCACATGAGCGCAAAACGGCCGGACGGCGGCCAGGGAGGCCGGCGGCAGGTCCGGGCCGTTCGAGACCAGCACGATCTCGAATCCGGCCTCGCGCAATGCAGAGAGGTAGAACAGCACATAGTCGTGCACTTGGCCGCCGCGGTCGAAATGCACGAAGATGGCCACTTTGGCGGCCCCATGAAGCGTGCGCGCGCCGTCATGGACAGCGCGCACGAAACGCCGGCGGCGGCGCGTCCAGGCGACCGCCAGATGCACATAGGCCGCCACGCCCAGCGCGAAGGACCGCAACCGGCTGAGAGCCCTAATGCCCAGCCCTCGGCATATCAGTAGCCAAGAAATCGCCGCACTCCCCACGCGCAAGGTATGTTCGCGCCTAGCTCAGGCAGCGGACCATCGGCAGAGCGCCCCAATCCGCGCGAGCCGCGTCACCCAGCCGCGATCCGTCGCCCAGAGCATAATCGATCTGCTCACGCGCTTCGGCCAAGCCTTGGTACAGCAGCGCCATGCGGGACGCCTGCAGCGCCGCCTCGTCGGCGATGCGCTCGGCGCCGCGGCGCAGCCGGCACAGGAATTCGGCACCCCAGGTCGCTTCAAGAGCGTCGATCCGAAAATCCACAAGCGCGAGCTGCGCCAATTCCAGAATGACGAGACGGAAGCGCGACGGCGTGAACTGCCAGGCATGACAATCCGTGTAGGCCGCGTGCTCATCGTCGCGAAAGGCGGCCATGGCTTGCGCAGCACCGCCGAACGGATCGGTGAAGCGCAAATCATGCACCGGCTCCTGGCCCCATGCCCCCTTGCCACCCATGTACACGGAATAAGCGAGCTGGTTCCAGGCGGTGCGCCGGGCATGCCGGGCTCTGCCGGCAGCGTGCGCCTCCAGCACGTCACCTGTTGTGGTGAGCGGCTTGAAGAAATCGAAACAGTAACGCTGGTCCGGCACGGCCAACGCGATGGTGCCCGATGGTGCGAGCAGCCGTCCCGCCGACGCCAAAAAGCCGATCAGGTCGGGAATGTGCTCAATGACGTGGCTCGCGATGATCACGTCGAACCGGCCCGCCAACTCGGCGGGCACGGCCTCGTGGAGGGCCCCGCCCCTCCAGACGCTGTCCACCGGCTCGATGGCAGCAGGATCGACGCCGATCGCCGCATATTTTTCGCGCAGCTCTGACTGCGGCGCGTGGTCGACCACATGCGTGTGCCAGCCCGCGGCTTTGGGGGCGATCGGGCTGTAGCTGGCGCCGATTTCCAGGATGCGGCTGACCGGCGCCAAGCCTTGCAACAGCCAAGCCGACCGATTCACGCCGCCCTCGCCCTATTTCATCTCTCTCTAGCGGAGTGAGCCGCGAGCCGCCAGCCGCCCGGTGCCGGCCGGATCTCGGATTTGCCGGGCCTCAGGCATTGGCGTGGATGTACATGTATGCGCTGCCGCTGGCCGCATCCGTGCCGTAGGCCACCGAGAGCGTCCCGTTCGAGAGATCGGCAGAGGTGTAGCCGGCGAGGGTGAGGGAGGCGGTGGGCCGGTCCGCCGCCTCGGCGTGCAAAGTCAGACCGGTATAGCCCGATGCGCCCTGGCCATCGGCCCAGATCAGGGCGAAGGCGGAAGGTGTCACGCCCCAGACCGTGGCCGAGTCGCCGGTGTGGAAATTGGACACGCTGCTCCAGATGTCCGCGTTCGCTTGCCGGTCGTCGACGAAGAACGTGTCCGTACCGCTGCCGCCCACGAGGAAATTGGAGCCGGTGCCGCCGTCCAGCACGTTGGTGCCGCCGGTGACCGCGATGGCATCCGTGCCGGAGCCGGTATGGATGAACCAGTTGTCGGTTGAGGCGGCGACGTTCAGGTTATCAGAGGTGATGTCTATGAACTGCTCCTGGAGACCCGCGACCGGTCCGGCATAGGGCGTTACGGCCGACGGGAGCACCTGGTCCGTGCTGGTGTCGAGGACCGCCAAGCCGGTACCGACGGACGAGGCGTCCTGGGCCACCCAGCTCTCGATCTGGTCGTAGGCGGAGCTCGTGATCTGCACATCGTAGCCGGCGCTGCCGTATTCGCTCGACACCAGCCCCACAACTTCAGGGCCGTTAGCATCCGTGATCCACACCGGACCGCCACTCGATCCGAGGCCCAGCGCGGTGCCGTCAAACAGGGTGTAATAGGGATCTGGTGTCACGACTTGCGGGACATTGACCTGAGCACCACCGGCTGAACCAGGGTACCCCGTGACGTTGGCTGCGCCGCCGCCGAAATTCGCCTCCAGGCCCATGGCACCAGTGGTGAACGGCCGCGACAAATGGATCAGCGCGTAGTCGAACTGCGATTGATAGCCGCTGATCGTGTCGCCGGCATCGTCCACCGGGATGTAGTGGAAATAATCCGCGACCGCCGAACCGTAAGGCGCGCCGCTCTGGCCGTAGCCGGGGCTAACCGCGATCTCGGTGGCAGGGCCGACGCCGGCCTGATAAACCACATGGCTCGCCGTCAGTCACCTCGTCAGGGGTGATCAGCACCCCCGAGCCCTGCCACTCCGCGCCACCCATCACGTCGGTGATGTACACGACCGTGTCGTAGGGAAAGACCGTCTGATTGTAGCTCATGGTGCTCTCCCGCGTCGGTGCTGCCCGGGTCTATACAACGTTGCTGAACCGGGGCTTAAAATGGATGGATGCAGGCTCCCGGGCTCGATACAACAACCAGTTGTTGGTCGAGATACATTATGAAAAGGTCACCCCTCGGTGGCCTCGATCACTGCCACGTTCAACAGCCGTTCCAGCACTTCGGGTTCCTGCGCGCCGGCGATGGCGTGGCGACCGCCGATCAGGAAGCAAGGCACGCCGTTGATGCCCAGGCGATGCGCTCGCAGGTTCTCGGCATGCACTAGTTCGCAATCGGTGTCGCTCAGCACGTATCGCTGGGCCGCCACGCCGTCAAGGCCGCAGGCGGAGGCGATGGCGGCCAGTGAGGCGGGATCGCCAATGTCGCGGCCCTCGGAAAAGTGGGCCGCGAACAATGCCTCGACCATCTCCGCTCCGCGCCCGCGGCCGGCGGCCCAGCGCACCAGCCGGTGCGCGTCCACCGAAGAGGGCGTGCGGCGGATGCGGTCGAAGCGAAACGACAGGCCCTCGGTGCGGCCGATCTCGGAGATCGAGCCGTACAGCCTGCGCGCCCGCTCCTCGCCGCCGAATTTGCGTGCGACGTAGTCGGCACGAGGCATGCCGGCGCGCGGCATGTCCGGGTTGAGCAGAAACGGGCGCCACGATAGGTCGAACAGCAAGTCTGGCCGGCGGCGCATAGTGCGTCGCAGGCGTCGCAGGCCCAGGTAACACCAGGGGCATACCAAGTCATGCACCACCTCGACCACCAGGCGGGCGCGCGGAGGCGTGACAACGTTCATCGGCGTGGGGCGCGGATGGCTGACGGCATGGAGGAAGTATCGCGAGGCAGGCGGGGCCGATGCAAGGGATGTTAACGGCTGCAGACCAACACGCCTCGAGCAGCGGGACAGTCTCGGCGGAGGCGACGCCCCGATGCTTCCGCGGACCAGCATGGAACCACAGCGGGTCTTAGGCCGCCGGATCATGGCGATACTGGCGAGATCACGCTCCGACGCGGGCGAGACCGTGCCTGTATGGGACCCCAGCCTGCGCCTGTTTCACTGGCTGCTCGTGGCCGGCGTGCTGATCTCGTCATTGACTGGATTCTTGGCGCCGCGCACCTGGTTGCGCCTGCACCTGATTTCCGGGTCCATCCTCGCGGCGCTGCTTGTATTTCGCCTAGTCTGGGGTCTCCTCGGTGGTCCCTACGCCCGTTTCGCGAGCTTCGCGTTCCCGCCGCGGGCGGTGCTGCGCCACCTGCGGGCGCTCGCCACCGGACCCGCGCCCCGTCATCTCGGCCACAATCCGGCCGGTTCAATTATGGTTTTTGCATTTCTCCTGGTCCTGACGGTGATCACCTGTACCGGCGTGCTGGCCCTGGGCGGTGTGGTGAAGCAAGGGCCCCTGCGCGCCTTCATCGGTTTTGATGGAGGCCGGCGTTGGCTGAGCGTGCACCAGGCGCTCGCCATCCTGCTTGCGGTCATGGTTTGTGCCCATATCGGTGGCGTCGTGCTGGAAAGCCGGCGCACGGCCGAGAATCTGGTGCGCGGCATGTTTACCGGCCGCAAGCAGGCAGGCGGGATTCGGGTCACGCACATGGTCTCCGCCCGACCGGTTCTGGCCGCCGCGATCACCGTCGCCGGGCTGGGGGCCGGTGCGGTCGGGATCGCCAGGCTGGCCAGGCTGCCGGCGCGCGGCGTGCCACCGCCCACGCTCGATGCGACCTACGCGCTGCAATGCGGGGCCTGCCACCTTGCATATCCGCCCAGCCTCGCCCCGCAAGCGACATGGCGGGGCATTCTTTCGGACCTGCAACACCATTTCGGTGCCGATGCTAGCCTGAGCCCGGACCTCGTGGCGCACATCAGCGCCTACCTGGACGCCAACGCAGCAGAGCACTGGGACACGTTGCCAGCGCATGAACTGCGCCGGATCGATCCTGCCAACCCGTTGCGGATCACCGCCACCCCGTTTTGGCAACGCATGCACAGCGGGATTCCGGCATCCACCTTCGCCAGCGCGCGCGTGGTCAGAAAAAGCGCCTGCCAAGCGTGCCATCGTGACGCGGAGACCGGCCGTTTTGCGCCGCAGGCTATCGATGTTCCCGATTAGGGCTCGGGGGGCGCGAGTATACAAGGCATGGCCCGGGTGATACGGTCGAGTCCAAGAAGGTTTGCCGGTGAGGGGATGGGACGGTCCTGCAGCGCATGCCATGCCGACCTGCGTGCGCGCCCGCCGGTTCGGGATCGCCGCTCCCGGTGACGCTTCCAACCTCGGCGGACCCTGCCCTGGCGATGCACGCCATCGCCAAGCGTTTTGGCGGCACGCAGGCCTTGGAAAACGTGTCGCTGGCACTGCATGCGGGCGAGGTGCACGCCCTGCTGGGCGAGAACGGCGCCGGCAAATCCACGCTGATAAAAATCATGACCGGAGTTCTATCAGCCGGATCGCGGCGAAATGCTTTTGGAGGGCCAGAGGATCGTGGTGGGCAGTGCCGCGGAAGCGCAGCGCCGCGGCATCGCCGCGATCTATCAGGAGCCGCTGCTGTTCCCCGACCTGAACGTTGCGGAAAACATTTTTGTTGGCCATCAGGATCGGGGCGCATTTACCGGGCGGCGGCTCATGTTCCGCGAGGCGGAGCGAATCCTCGCCGCACTCGGCGTCACGCTGGATGTGCGCAGCCCGGCGCGTGGCCTCACGCTGGCGGCACAGCAATCGGTGGAAATCGCACGCGCCATCTCGCTCAATGTACGCGTGCTCATCATGGACGAGCCGACCGCCTCGCTGTCCGCGCATGAAGTGGCGCAGCTGTTCAGGCTGGTATCCGACCTGCGCGACCGCGGCGTCGCTATCCTGTTCGTCAGCCACCGTCTGGAGGAAGTTTTCGTCATCGCCGACAAGGTCACGGTATTTCGTGACGGAAAACTGATCTCTACCCGCCCGCGCGTGGAAGTGACGCCGCAGAGCGCGATAGCGGACATGGTCGGGCGCGAAATGGGCATTTTGGAGCCGCGGGATCCGGCACCGCGGCGCGACACGCTGCTGTCGGTGCGACAACTTTCCCGCGCGGGCGTGTTCGAGAACGTGACCTTCGACCTCGCGGGCGGAGAAGTGCTGGGATTCGCCGGACTGATCGGCGCCGGCCGCACCGATGTCGGACTGGCCCTGTTTGGCGTCGAGCCGGCCACCGGCGGGTCTATCGCGCTTGGCGGGACCACACACACGATTCGCTCGCCGCAGCAGGCGATGGCGCTCGGCATCGCGTACCTGTCCGAGGACCGCCGCCAGCTCGGCCTGTCGCTGCCGATGTCGATCGCCGCGAACATATCGTTGCCGGTGCTGCGACGTTATCTGAACCGGTTCGGGCTGGTACGCAGCGGCGCGGAGCGGGCGACTGCCGAGGGGTTTCGGGAGAGACTGGCCATACGGGCACCTTCGGTGGACGTGCCCACAGCCAAACTGTCGGGCGGCAACCAGCAAAAGGTAATGCTCGCAAAGTGGCTGAACACCAATCCCTCGGTCCTGATCTTGGACGAACCGACGCGCGGCATCGATGTCGGCGCCAAGGCGGAAGTCCATGCCATGATCAGCGAGTTGGCAGCGCGTGGCATCGGCATCATCCTGATCTCGTCTGACCTGCCGGAGGTGCTCGCGATGAGCGACCGCGTGCTGGTGATGCGTGAGGGACGCCAGATGGCGATCTTTGACCGGACAAACGCCGACCAGGAGACGGTGATGACCGCGGCCATGGGACAGGCCGCGATGGT
This sequence comes from uncultured Pseudomonadota bacterium, assembly GCA_963822705.1. Taxonomy (GTDB): domain Bacteria; phylum Pseudomonadota; class Alphaproteobacteria; order Acetobacterales; family Acetobacteraceae; genus CAVRQM01. The sequence continues at coordinate 129,536 of CAWGIX010000008.1, read as the reverse complement.
TCGCCAGACCGCGGTGGCGGCATGACTTGGCTGCGAAAGAATTTTCGGCCGGAGCAGGTGCGCGAGCTGAGTCTGCTGCTGCTGATCGTGGTCGCCGTTCTGCTGTTCGGCTCCATGATCCCCGGCTACTACACGTCGCGGACCTTCAACCGTATCGCCTCCAGCGTCGCCATCATCACCGTGGTCGCGGTCGGCCAGACTCTGGTGGTGCTGACCCGCAATATCGACCTTTCCGTAGGATCGATCGTAGGTTTTACGGCCTATTTCGCCGGCACCGAGATTGCCGCGCATCACGGGCTGTCGGCCATGCTGCTGGTGCTGATGTCCATTGCGATCGGCGCCGTTATGGGCGCCGCCAACGGCGTTCTCGTGGCCTGGGGCCGCGTGCCCTCGATCATCGTGACCCTCGGCACGCTGGCGATCTATCGCGGCATCCTGATCGACTATTCCGGGGCGAAAACAGTAACCACCGACAGCCTTCCTGCCTGGCTGGTCGATCTGCCGCAGCGCACGCTGTTCACGCTGTTCGGGTTGGACGTGCGGGTGATGGTGGCGGTCGCCCTGGCGGTAGTCGCGGTTTGGCAGTTCGCCACCCTGTATCTGAATTTCTGCCGCCGTTTCTACGCCATCGGCTCCAATCCGGATGCGGCACAGCTCATCGGCCTGCCGACCCGGCGGATCGTGTTCACTGTCATGACTTCTGTCGGGGGCCCTTTCCGGACTTGCGGGGTTCATGACGCTGGCCCGGTTCGGCAACATTACCGTCGAGGCTGGACGCGGGCTGGAGTTGCAGGTGGTGGCAGCCGTCGTCGTCGGCGGTGTCAACATTTTCGGCGGCTCCGGCACCGTGGCGGGCGCTATGCTGGGCGCGGTGATGATCGGCACCTTGGAGCAAAGCCTGCTGCGGTTGCAGATCAGCGAGTTCTGGCTCGATGCGATTCTGGGACTGCTGATCCTGCTGGCGGTCGCCAGCGATGCGGTCATTTTGAACCGGCTGCGTGCGCTGTGGGGCCGCGCCGAAATGAAGTTTTTGGCGACCTCGCCGGAAACAGCGCTCGGGAGTGGCCCTTGACGGTGCTGAGACGTCTGCAGCGCTGGGAGGTGTTGCTGCTGGCGCTGCTGGTCGCGGTGGTCGCGGACAATGTGATCCAATCCCCGTATTTCCTGACCGTCGGCAACATCGTTAACCTGTTCCAGCTCTCGGTCGAAAAGATCATGGTGGCGCTGTCGATGACGCTCATCATCGTCAACGGCGAGATCGACCTGTCGGTCGCTTCGGTGATGGGTCTGTCGGCCTGCGTCATGGCATTTCTGTTCCAGCACGGGGTTCCGCTGCCCCTGGCGATGCTGGCCTCGCTCATCTGCGGCGCGCTCGCCGGATTCAACAACGGATTTTGGGTCGCCTATGTCGGCCTGCCGTCGCTTGCGGTGACGCTGGCCGGGCTGATCGGCTATCGCGGCATTGCCCGCATCCTGATAGAGGACCGAGCGATCGGCGGCTATCCGTCATGGTTCGGTGCGATCGGCCAGCAGGAGGTGCTGGGCCCGTTCACCGTCTCAATCATCCTCTTCGTCCTGTTGTTCCTGGCCATCGGCATCGTGCTGCATTTTTCGGCACTCGGCAGGCTGGTCTACGTCATCGGCAACAACGTGCAGGCGGCGCGGTACTCAGGCGTGCGCGTGCGGCGGGTGAAAATGAGCCTGTTCGTCACCTCCGGAGTGGTCGCCGCCCTTGCCGGGCTGCTGTATGCGGCCCGCCTGGGCTCCGTCCGCGGCGACACGGCGGAGGGTTTTGAACTGGATATCATCACCATCGTGCTGCTGGGCGGCGTCAGCATTTTTGGAGGATCGGGCAATCTCGTCGGCGTGGGATTGTCCATCCTCCTCATCCTGTGCCTGCGCAACGGCATGGGGCTTGCGGACATCACCGGAAATACGCAGACCAGCGTAATCGGGGCCCTGCTGATCCTGTCGGTGCTGGCGCCGAACCTGACGCAAGAGATCCACAACAAATGGAGAGGGAGAGCGACGTGAGGAAAATCTTGTTGGCGACCGCCGCCCTGGCGATGTGGGGAGTCTCTGCCGCACGGCGCGTTCGCGCAGTCGGCACCCACCCCGGGCAAGGCGCTGAAAATGGTGCTACTGCCGAAATTTCTGGGCATCCTGCCGTTCGATCTGGCGCATCGGGGCGCGGAGGAGGCCGCCAAGGAACTGCAGAACCCGACGCCGCTGGAGTTCCTGGGGCCGACGCCGCAGAACAGCGTGGCAGGCCAGATCGAGATCGTGACCAACGCCGCGACCCAGAATGTCAACGCGATCATGCTGTCCAACAATTCCGGTGACCAGATCGCGCCGGCAGCCAAGGCGGCAAAGGACAAAGGCATAAAGGTCGTCACCTGGGACTCGCCCATCCCGTCGGGCGAGGGCGAGGACGTTTTCGTGGCTCAGGTCGATTTCGCCGAGACCGGCCGGGTCATGGCCGAGATGGCGCTGCACATCCTGGGACCGGAGGGCGGCAAGTTCGCGATCCTCTCGGCGTCGCCGGATGCGGCCAACCAGAACTCCTGGATCGCCGCGATGCATACCGCGCTGAAAGACCCCAAATACGCAAAGCTGCAGGAGCTGGGCATCGTCTACGGCAACGACGAGTTGGAGAAGAGCTACAACCAGGCGCTCGCCCTGGTCGACAAATACCCCGACATGCGGCTGATCATGGCGCCCACCTCGGTCGGCATCGTTGCCGCCGCCAAAGCGCTGCAGGACGAAAAGCTCTGCGACAAGATCAAGGTGAGCGGGCTAGGCGTGCCGACGGAGATGCTGGCCTACACGAAGAACGGCTGCGCCCCCGAGTTCGCGCTGTGGAGTTTTGTCGATCTCGGTTACCTGGCGTATTACACGGCCTACGGATTGGCAACGGACACGTTCAAGGCGGAAGCCGGGCAGAGCTTCAAGGCTGGCCGGCTGGGCTCCTACACGCTCGAAAAAGATCCGACCCGCAAGACCGGCTTGCGCATCGTCATGGGGCCGTTCTCCGTCTATAACGCCAGCAATGTGGAAGCCGCCGCGAAGTAGCGACCGGGCAATGCTCGCGCCGTCTCCACCGGCGGCGCGAGCAAGACCGAGCTACGGCTACTCGGCCGCCACGCGCAAATCCGCGGCGGCCCGACCCTGGAACGGCTTGTAAAAACTGCCGTCCTTCATGATCGCAAGAAAACTGTTGCGGTCCTGAAAAAGGCTGAGGTCGAGCAGCGGGTTGCCGTCGACCACAATCAGGTCGGCCAGATAGCCCGGCTGCACGCGCCCCATTTTCTCGCCGCTCTTGCCGACCCAGGCCTCGCCGCCGTAGGCAGTCGTGGCGCGCAGCACTTCCCATGGCTCGAAGCCGAACAGGTTGACGAAATGCTCGAGATCGCGGGCCTCGGTGCCGTGCGGCAGCCAGGCAAAGCCGTAGTCCCCGAACGGCAGGACCTTGATGCCGGCCTTGTGCATCTTGGTCATCGTCTTGATGCCTTCCTCGAGTTCGCGCTTGTTGCCGATCATTTCGGCGACATCGGTGGTGATGCCCCAGTCGCTCGCCTCGTAAGTGGTGTTGTAGCGGGCCGCGATCGCGGGTGAGACGTAGTGTTTGTGCTTGACGCGTTCGAGCTGCTCGATCGTCTCGTCCGTGGCGAAGCTGGCGTGGAAAATGAACTCAACGTCGTATTTCATGCATTGCCGGATCGAGGAGTCCGCGTGCGCATGGGCGGCCAGGCGCTTGCCGATATTGTTCGTCGTGTTGCAGATCGCGGCTACTTCTTCGTCCGTCATCGGGTTGTCCAGCGCGGACATGCGCGGATAGCAGAAACTGTCGCCCGAGTTGTTGAATTTTATCACGTCCACGCCCTCGCGGATCATCGTGCGCACGGTCTTGCGGAACTCGTCCGGACCGTCGCAGATGATGGAGACCGACGGGTGTTTCTGGTCGAACGCATTATCGTCGGCGAGACCGCCGGTCACCGTAAGCTCCGGCGAACCGGCAAGCAGACGCGGCCCGGGGATCTTGCCTTTGTTGATCTCGTTGCGGATGACGATATCGAGTTGCGGCTTGGCCGAGGCGGCGCCGATCGCCGCGGTAAACCCCATGTCCAGCGCCAGTCTGGCGTTGTGCATGGTGAGCAGCACGTGCTCCTCGACCGGCATCGCGGTCAGCTCCGCCACCGTGGTGCCGTTGTTGTAGGTCAGATGGCAATGCGTGTTCACCAGCCCCGGCATCAGCGTGGCGCCGCCGCCGTCGATCACCTCCGCTCCATCGCGCGGCAGGGTTTCGCCCGCCGCCGCGACCGCATGGATGCGGTTGCCCTGCACCAGCACCTCGCCCGGCAGCAGCTCCTTGCCGGTGCCCTCGAAAATCATGACGTTGGTGAACAGTGACCGTGCCATCGCTTCCTCCTGGCGGAACGCCTTGTTTGTGCTCTGTCGTATCACGCCGCCACGCGCAGCGGAGCCAGGCGCAGCGAAACCTTGTAGCGCAGCTCGGCTGAAAAGCTTTCGGGGAGCAGATTGCCGTCGGCACTCTGCTGCATAGCACTCGGCAATGTCGATGAGCGCGGCGGCGTTATCCGGTTCCAGCCCCGAGAGTTGGATCATCCATTTGCCTGGGCTGCGCAGAGCGGCCGTGCATGGGTGCGGGCAGCCGTTCAGACACTCGACCGTGCGCACGCTGACCTCATGGCCGGGTTCCCGCGCTCGCCCAAGCAACGCATCGGCCAGGCGGCGCCCGGGCGTCGCCTCACCCGCCGGCGGCGGCGCGTACCGGTTGCAGGTGACGCAGACAAAGATGCGCCCGCTCACGGACTGAACCCCGGGATCTGTGCCGTCGCGCTATGCTCGACGCCGCCCGGCTGGTGGTGCGGATGGCCGAGGCGGGCGTGGAAGAGAGTCAGCGCGTAGTTGACCTGCTTGGCGCGCTCGATGGTGGCCCAGTGCCCGCAACCCGGAAGCACTTGCAGGTGGGCATCGCCGATCCCGCTGGCCATGGCGCGCGCGACATCGGGCGGCGCCGTGCGGTCCTGATCGCCGGTCAGCAACAGCACGCGGCAGGCAATGCGCGAGAGGTCGGCCGCCGTCGCCTCGGCCAAAGCCTCGCAATTGCGGGCATAGCCTTCCGCCGGCTGCGCCATCAGCGACTCCCGCACGAATGCCGCCGCTGCCGGCTGGTTGGTTTTGGTGTCGTCGGATGTGCCGGCCGCGACGATCGCATCGGCTATCCCGCGCATCCCTTCGGCACGGGCTTTGGCCGCGCGCTCCCGCAGCGCGGCCCGCGCCGGCGCAGGTGGTTCGGGCAGGCCGCCGATCAGCGCCAGGCTGGCAACCTGTTCCGGATGGGCCGCGGCAAAATGCTGGCAGATGATTGTGCCCATGGAGTGCGCGGCTAGATGCACGCGTCCGCGCACGGTGCGGGCGACGATGTCGCTCAGATCGGCGACGTGCCGGGCGATCGAGATACCGTCCGTCACGGGCGATCGGCCGGACCCGGCAAAATCGTAGGCAAGAAGCCGAACATCGCGCCGCAGCACCAGCATTTGCGGGTACCAGGTATTGGTGCTGCCGCCAAGGCCGTGCACCAGCACGAGCATATCGCCCTTGCCACCCGCGTTTTCGAGAAAAAGCTGGTTGTGCGTTGCCTCCACCCGCCATTCTCCCTTCAGTTCGCCGTGGCGCAGCCCGGCGGGGCCTCTTCGGCCAAACGAGGCTGTCACATGCGAACTCGTCCGGCAAACCGGGCGAGTCTCTCATGTTACGTTCGTGCTGCCAGAGATTTTGGGCTCCTGATGACGAGGTTTGCTCTCGCTATCTTTCTGCTGGCGCTGGCCGGGTGCGGGGTGCTGCACCCGGAGCACAGTACCGGTGCTGCTTCGATCCCTGCGGGCGAGGGCGGCGGCATCGGCCCGGTCGAAGGGAGCCCGAATAACGCCAGCGATCTGGGCCCCGGCGTGGTGCCTCACTGACCCGAGAAGAGGGTCTGCCGGTCTGCATCGTCCGACTGTTTGAGACCGCATCCGTTGTACGATAGACGGAGACGCGCCAGCGTGCGGCCAAACCACGCCCGTTAAATGGGCTCCGGGAAACAAGGGAGGGGACGATGAAGGACTACGAATTCCACTTGATGGAGGAGTTTCGGGCCGGGCGACTGAGTCGCCGCGAGCTCCTGCGCCGGGCCTCGGTCGCGGGAATTTCGCTGGGGATTTTCGGCCCGCTCTTGGGTGGGGCGGCGCGGGCACAGACGGCGCCCAAACGAGGCGGAACAGTGCGGCTGGCGGCCCAACTTCCGGGCAAGGATCCGGAGTTGGTCACCGCATCGAATGCCGGCGAGGTGTTCACCATTCAACCTTCGCTCGAATATCTCTGCTACCCGCGGGAAGACTGGACTCTGGACCCGCGTCTGGCGACCGCCTGGAAGGCCGAGCCGGACCCAAAAACCTGGGTCTTTACCATCCGGCAGGGGGTGAAATGGCACGACGGATCGCCGCTCACCACCGATGATGTCGTGGCGACGTTCGAGCGCCTGTTGGATCCCAAGGTCGGCTCCTCGGCTGGCTCGGTCTACCATGGCGTGCTTTCCTTCGGGAACGTCGAAAAAGTAAGCGACACGGATGTGCGCTTCCATCTCGACAAGGCTTTTGTCGACTTCCCGTACCTCGTATCCGGCTTCGCCTACCAGTCCGCAATTCTGCCGAAAAACTACGAAATGGGTTCGTTCACCAAGGGCGGCATCGGCACCGGACCGTTCATTCTGAAAGAATACGTGCCGCATCAATCCGCCACCTATGTCGCCAATCCCAACTACTGGGCGAACGGCCTGCCATACCTCGATGGCCTGAAGGTCATGTATTACGGGGAAGAGTCCTCGACGGTCATGGCCATGCAGGCGGGCGACATCGACATCTATCCGGTCGTCCCGCTCAAGGGCGGAGAGCCGATCCTCAAGAACCCCAACTTCAAGATCCTGCGCCATGCTTCGGCCGATTATCGCTCGATTCACATGCGCGTGGACAAGCCGCCCTTTACCGACAAGCGCGTGCGCCAGGCCGTTGCCTACTGCATCGACCGCGCAGCGCTGGTGAAGTCGCTATTCAACGGTGCCGCCGCCGTCGCCAACGATCACAGCTTTGCCCCGGTCTATGTCGACACGCAACTTGCCAACAGCGACGTGCCGCAGCGCAGCCAGGACTACGCCAAGGCCAAAGCTCTGCTGGCGGACGCGGGCGTCAACGGTTTTGACGTCACGCTCACCACCGGCCAGTATCTCGAAATGCCGCAATATGCCGTCGCGATCAGGGAATATTGCAAACCGGTCGGCATCAACGTCAACCTCGACGTCATGCCGGTCGATCAGTACTATGGCTCGGGCGACAACCAGCCCTGGCTGGTGGTGCCGATGGGAGAGACCGACTGGGCGGCACGCGGAACGGTCGCTCAGGCGATCATCCCCGAATTCCCGACCGGCGCGCTCTGGAATTCGGCGCATTGGAGCAATCCGGAGTTCGACAAGGCTTTTGCCGACTACAATGCGGAGCTTGATCACCAGAAGCGGCAGCAGCTGGCACTCCAGCTGGCCAGGATCCAGCATGAGGAGGTGCCGGTGATGATCGGCTACTGGATCGACGCGCAGCGGGCCACCACAAAGGCGGTGAACGGCTTTCCCGCGGCTCCCGACAATTTCATCGATTTGCGCGCCACCTGGCTGTCGTCATAGGGCGCGCCCCAACTCGGGATCGATCGAAGCGCGCGGCCATGGCCCGGTTTCTCGTCAGGCGCATTGGCTCGGCCGCGATCACGCTGCTGTGCGTTTCGGTCATCCTGTTTGCGGTGGCGCAGGTTCTGCCGGGCGATGTCGGGCGGGCCATGCTCGGCCCCTACGCGACGGAGCAGCAAGTGCAGGCCCTGGATCATCAGCTCGGAGTCGACCGCCCGGTCTACGAGCGCTACGCGACCTGGTTTGCTGGGTTTGTGCGTGGGCAATGGGGGAAATCCTATCTTCTGAACCGGCCGGTCACGTCGATTGCCTTCGACCGGCTGCGAAACTCGCTCATTCTGGGTGGCTTTGCGCTCTGTCTCATCGTACCGATCTCGGTCGGTCTCGGCGTGCTCGCAGCGCTCAACTACGGAAGATGGCTGGATCGGTGCATTTCAGTCACCGGCCTGTCGCTGATAGCGCTTCCGGAGTTCGTCACCGGAATCATCGTGCTTGCCATCTTTGCGGTCGCCCTGGGTTGGCTGCCGGTCTCCTCGCACGTGCCCACGCTCAATCCGCTGGACTGGTTTCGCCAGCTGCTGCTGCCGTCGATTCCGCTCATGTTCGTCCTGTTCGGGTACATCTCGCGCATGGCGCGCGCCGGCACCGTGGAATCGCTGCGCTCGAACTACGTCCGCACAGCGATCCTCAAAGGGCTGCCGCGCAGAACAGTTATCTGGAGTCACGTGCTGCGCAACGCGCTGTTGCCGACCATCACGGTGATCAGCGTGCAGACCGGGCTATCTGGTCGGCGGACTGGTAGTGACGGAGACGTTGTTCAATTATCCCGGCATCGGCAAGTTGGTGCTGGATTTCAGCGGTCGGCCACGATCTGCCAGTGCTGCAGGCGACGGTTCTGCTGACGGCGCTGTTGTATATGGTTTTGGCGTTGGTTGCCGACATTCTTTATACCCTGCTCAACCCTCGGGTACGAGTGTCGGCATAGCGGACCGACGCGGCAGCCGCCACGGCCCCAATTCGAAACGCATGGAACCCACCGCAGACGCATCCGCGATTGTCGGTAATTGGAACGAGGCGGCCGCGTCCTCGACCGGCCGTCGGCGCCGTGCAGACTTGTTGCGAGCGCTGCTGCACTCGAAGACATTTTTGGTCGGTGCGGCCATGCTTGCGTTCTGGATCGTCGACGCCGCTTTCTGGCCCTACCTGGTGCCGCACGATCCGGAAGCTTTGGCGTCCGACGTGACACTTGCGCCCCCTTCCCTCGCCTATTGGTTCGGCACCGACGATCTCGGCCGCGACGTGTTTTCCCGCACGCTGGCCGGCGCGACATCGACGCTGACAGTGGCTCCGGCCGCCACCGCCATCGGTGTCGGCGGCGGCATACTGGTCGGGCTTTTTGCCGGCTATTTCCGTGGCATCGCGGACGACATCGTCATGCGGGTGGTGGATTCGCTGCTTGCGTTTCCGCTGATCATCGTCGCCGTGCTGGTGATGGCGGTGCTCGGTCCCTCGGTCATCAACATCATCCTGGTGATCGGCATCGTTTTCACGCCCTACGTCGCCCGCACGGTGCGATCGGCCGTACTGGTCGAGCGGGAACGGGAATACGTGGCCGCCGCGACGGCTGTTGGGCAATTCGAACCTGTACATCATGTTCGGTGAAATCTTGCCGAACATCACGGCACCCATCGCGGTCGAGGTCACCATTCGCTTCGGCTACGCGATCTTCATCTCGGCCACACTGTCCTTCCTCGCGCTCGGCATCCAGCAGCCTTCGCCCGACTGGGGACTGACGATCAGCATTGGCCGCGCGTTCCTCCAGATCGCCCCGTGGGAGGTGCTGTTTCCCGCGGGCGCGCTCGCGACGCTCATCGTCGCCGTCAATCTTGCCGGCGACGGGCTGCGCCAGGCCTTCGAGGAATGACCCTCACCCCGCATACGGTTGCCGCGAGCGAGCGCCGGGCGCTGGCCATCGAGGGCTTGACGGTGAGCTACCTGCGCCGCGGCGTAGCACTGAACGTTTTGAGCGATATCTCGCTGCGCGTCGAGCCCGGCGAGGCGTATGGACTGGTTGGCGAATCCGGCTGCGGCAAGACCACCGTTGCGATGGCCGTCATGCGCTATCTGGCGCCGAATGCTCGTGTGGATGCCGGCCGCATTCTGTTCCAGGGCACCGACCTTCTCGCCGCAAGCGACAGCCAGCTGCAAGAACTCCGCGGCAACCGGATGGCGATGGTCTATCAGGACCCGGGCAGCGCGCTCAATCCGGCAATGACCGTGGGACGGCAGAGTCGCCGAGGTTTTCCGATGTCACCGCGCCATGAGCAAGACCGCGTCGCTGGAGGCCGCGGCGGCGATGCTGGACCTGGTGCAGATCCCCGATCCGATCCGGCTGCTGCGCCGCTTCCCGCATGAACTTTCGGGCGGCCAACAGCAACGCATCATGTTCGCCATGGCGCTGGCCACCAATCCCGACCTGCTGGTGCTGGACGAACCGACAACGGGACTGGACACCACCGTGGAAGCCGAGGTCTTGGACTTGGTGTCCCAGTTGCGGGAAAAGTTCAATGCCTCGATTCTTTTCATCAGCCACAATCTCGGGATCGTCGCCCGGTTATGCGAGCGTGTCGGGGTGCTGTACGCCGGCCGCTTGATCGAAGAAGGGCCGGCAGCAGATATATTTTCCGCTCCACGACATCCCTACACACTTGGCCTGCTGCGCTGTGTGCCACAGCCCGGGATGCGCAAGGATAGACACCGTCTGGATCCCATTGCCGGGTCACTCCCCCCGTTGGGGATTCTGTCAGGCGGGTGCGTCTATGCTCCGCGCTGCGCGATCGTCCGGCCCCGATGCCGGGAGGAGCCGCCGCCCGCATTGGCAGCGGGCACGAGGCGTGTCAGCAGGTGCTTTTACCACCACGAGGTAGCCGCCATTCCGCCGAGCGCAGACACCACGCCGAGTTCCGGCATCGGATCGCAAGATGGTGCGCTGCTACAGGTCAAGGGTCTCCGGAAGACTTTTGGCACCGGCGCCTACGCGGTGGCGGCAATCGCGGACGTGTCGGTCGAACTCGCGTCCGGCGAGGTCCTCGGACTGGTCGGCGAGTTCGGGCAGCGGAAAGTCGACACTGGCGAAATGTATCGTTGGTCTGCTCGAGAGTTCGGATGGAGAAATCCGGTTCCGTGGCGCGGATCTCGCGCGGCCGACGGACTGGCGTGACCCGCAACTGCGGCGCGCGCTGCAGATGGTGTTTCAGAATCCCGATACCGCGCTGAACCCGAGCCATACGGTCCGGCGCATCCTGCGGCGCGCGACCAGAAAACTGCATCGGGTCTCGTCCGCATCCGAGACCGAGCGTCGCATTTCCGCACTCGCAGCTTCGGTCCGCCTGCTGCCACAGCATCTCGAGCTAAAGCCTGCGTCCCTCTCGGGCGGGCTGAAACAGCGCGTGGCTATCGCCCGCGCCTTTGCCGGCGCGCCCTCGCTGGTGCTGTGCGACGAGCCCACTTCGGCGCTCGACGTTTCCGTCCAGGCGGCGATTCTGAATCTGCTTGCCGGGCTGCAGGCAGCGCAGCACGTGAGTTATCTTTTCATCTCCCACGACCTCGGGGTGGTAGGCTATCTCGCGGACCGGATTGCCGTCATGTATCTGGGCCAGATCGTCGAAATCGGCGATGCCGATGCCGTATTTAGCCCGCCGCACCATCCGTACACCGAAGCCCTGCTCTCAGCCATGGCTGTCATCAACCCCGGGGAACGGCCCGCGCGCATTCGCCTGACGGGAGCAGTTCCGAATCCCGCAAACCCGCCTGCCGGCTGCCGCTTCCACCCGCGATGCCCCCGCGTGCTCGGCGAGATCTGCCGCCGCCAAGCGCCGCCCTGGCAGCAGGACCGCGCGGGCCACGTCTATCGCTGTCACATAGCGCCCGCCGATCTCGTCCGGCTCCAGCGCGCCGCCCGGTCGCCGCCGCCGCACACGCCAGTACAGACATCAACACTTTCGGAAACGCGAACTGGAGCGGCGAATTGAAGAGTCATGCGCGCGTCGTCGTCATCGGCGGCGGTGTCGTGGGCACAAACATTCTGTATGGCCTGACCAAATGCGGCTGGTCGGATGTCGTCCTGCTCGAGCGCCGCGAGCTGACGTCCGGCTCGACCTGGCATGCCGCGGGGCTCATGTCGTTGTATTCGACCAGCTATTCCGCGAGCCGGCTGTATCTGAAGAGCCGCGCCGTATACGCAGAAGTCGAGGCCGAGACGGGACAAGCTGTCGGGTTCCACCTCTGCGGTACGCTCCGGCTCGCCAGCACCAAGGATCGGCTCGACGAATATCTGCATTATACTGACATCGTCGATAATCTAGGCATCCGGGCTGAGATCGTCGGTGCCGCCGAAATCCGGCGCCTCTGGCCGCTGCTCGAGCGGATCGATGACCTCGAGGGTGCGCTCTACCATCCGGACGATGGCCACGCCGCCCCGGCTGACGTAACTCAGGCCCTGGCGAAGGGCGCACGCAGGCTTGGAGCAGAGATCTACCGACAGACCGAAGTCATAGGCATCGAACGCTCGCCCACCGGCGAGTGGAGGATACGCACCGACGCCGGGGACATCTTGTGCGAACATGTCGTCTCCGCGACGGGGAGTTTTGCGCGCCAGACGGGCGCTATGGTCGGGCTGGACCTTCCCGTCATCCCGCTCGTGCATCAATACTTAATCACCGAGCCGGTGCCCGAAATCGTCGAACGGCACCGGCGCGGCCTGCCGGAAATGCCGATCCTGCGCGACGACACGGTGCAGGGCTACCTCCGTGAGGAACGCCAGAGCCTCATGTTCGGTCCGTATGACAGGAACCCGCCGGTTTTCGCTCTCGACGGGATGCCCAAAAACTACGCGGGCGAACTGCTGCCGCCGGACATCGAGGCTACACTGCCGCACTTCGAAGTTGCCGTCCGGCGCGTGCCAAAACTGGGCGAAGTCGGGATTCGCACCTGCGTATCGGGGCCGATTGCGATCTCGCCCGACAACCGGCCGCTGGTCGGCCCGGCATGGGGCTTGCGCAATTTCTGGCTGGCCGAAGGATTTACCGGCGGTGTCGCCATGGGCGGCGGCATCGGCATCAGCCTCGCCGAGTGGATCACGCAGGGAGAACCGACGATCGACCTGCACGAGTTCGATCCCCGACGCTTTGGCGCCTACGCCAATCGGCGTTTTGCAGTGATCAAAAGCAAGGAAGCGTTTGCGAACAATTTTGGCATCAACTATCCGGATTGGGAGTGGCCGGCCGCACGCCCCGCCAAAACCACACCATGCTATGAGAAACTGCGGCAGCACGGCGCGGTTTTTGGCGCCGCCTATGGCTGGGAGGTGCCGAACTGGTTCGCACCGGAAGGGGTGGAACCAAAGGATCGGGCCAGCTACCGACGAAGCAACTATTTTGAGCACGTCGGAGGCGAGTGCCGCGCCGTGCGGGAGCGAGTGGGCCTATACGACCTCACTCCCAACTGCAAATTCGAAGTTTTCGGCCCGCGCGCCGGCGAGTGGCTTGACGGAGTTTTGGCCAGCCGCGTGCCCGAGCGCACCGGGCGCAGTGCCCTGTGCTATCTCCTTGCGGAATCCGGTGGCGTGCAGTGTGAGTTCACGGTCACGCGGCTTGCGGAAAGTCATTTCTACCTCGTGGGCTCGACCGCCGCCGAACGGCATCACTTCGACACTGTGACAAAACTCCTGCCGGACGATGGCCGCCTATGCCTGCGTAACCTCACCACGAACTTTGGCGTCTTCGTTGTTGCCGGCCCGCGGGCGCGCGAACTGCTGGCCCCCCTGGTCGATGCCGATCTCTCGAACACCGCCTTTCCCTGGTGGTCTACGCAGGAATTGACCGTCGGGCTGGCTTCCGGTGTGCGAGTGCTCCGCCTCAACTCGGTGGGCGAACTCGGTTGGGAACTGCATCACCCGATCGAATACCAAAACCATCTATTCGATTCATTGTGGGCCGCGGGGGAGCCTCTTGGCTTGTCCTTGGTGGGTGCCCGCGCGGTCGAATTGCTGCGCATGGAAAAGAGCTGTCGCGCGCTGTGGCGCGATCTGACTCCGGACTACACTGCGCTCGAAGCCGGACTTGATCGTTTCATCCAACTGCAGAAGCCCGCTTTTGTGGGGCGGGAGGCTCTGCTGCAGCAGCGGCGTCAAGGCCTCCGGCGCCGGTTCGCGGTTCTGAGCCTCGCCTCCGGAACCGCCGACCCGTTTGGGAATGAGACGGTTTATCGCGACGAAAGGCCGGTCGGCCGGATCACCAGTTCCGGCTACGGGCGCGTAGTCGGCAGCTGCCTGGCGCACGCGTATATCGAGGTGCCGCACGACGCCCAGGGGACCGAGCTGCAGGTGTCCGTCCTCGGCGAGCGCCGGCCGGCGCGGGTGATCGCGCCATCCCCATACGACCCGCAGAACACACGTCCGCGCCTTTAGTGGGTTGCTGAGCAAGCTCGTCACGCAGTGAGGAGAGCAGGATGATCGATGCGGCTGAATGCGTGGTGATCGGATCGGGAGCGCTCGGCGCCAGCATCGCATTTCATTTGGCCGCCGGCGGCAAGCAGGTGGCGCTGCTGGACAAGCACGCACTGGGCTCACAAACATCGCCGCGTGCCGCCGGGCTGAGCTCCCAGGCGCGGGGGACCGAATTGATGACCCGGCTCGCGAAGCGGGCGGTCCGAAAAATCGAAACGTTCCGGCAGGATACCGGCGAGGACATCGTCTTTTACCAGCCGGGGGCCCTCAAGATCGCGCGCACGGAGGAGCATAGGTCCCAGCTCGGGCAAGAGCTGGAGCGGGGCCGGCGCCTCGGCACCGGTATCGAGCCGCTCTCTCCGGCCGAGGCGCGGGCCAAAAACCCGTTCCTCGAGACCGCCGGCATTGTTGCGGTGAACTTCGTGCCGACCGATCTATATCTGGAGCCATCGCAGATCCCGAACGGATATGCGCGCGCGGCCGGCCGGCTCGGTGCGACCATGCTCCCGGACACCTTGGTGACCGGGATTCTGCTGCGGGGTGAGGCGGTCACCGCAGTGGAAACCGATCGCGGCACGATCCGCTGCGAAACGGTCGTGGATGCCGCAGGCGCCTGGTTGCAAGCGCTGGCGGCACTGACCGGCGCGCGTGTGCCGATGGTGGCGACGCGACACCAGCTTCTGATCACGGAACCTATTGCGGGGGTGGAGGCATTGCAGCCGATTACGCGCATCATCGATGCAAACGTCTACGTGCGGCCGGATGGAGGCGGGCTGATGCTCGGCGGATACGAACCCGATCCGGTGCAGTACCGATCTTGGTGCGTTGCCGGCGCGGTTCGACGTCGCGAACTTGCCGCTCGACCTTGGCGTATTGCGCCGACTGGCCGACAGCGTGCGCCAACAACTCCCCGTCTTCCAGGGCGTGCCGGACAAGATCCGGCTGCGCGTGCATCGCGGCGGGCTGCCGACGATGACGGCCGACGGGGAGCACACGGTAGGCCCGGTGCCTGGAGTTCGCGGTTTCTACGTCGCTGGAGGGTGCTGCGTCGGGGGCCTGTCGATCGCTCCCGCAATCGGTGAGGCGATTGCCGCCTGGATTATCGACGGCGCACCTCCGATGGATCTCTCGCCCTTAATGCCCGGGCGGGAGGGCGATATCAGCGAAGACACGCTGAAGGCGGCGTGCCGGATGCAGTACGCCCACCACTATTGGGAAGACGTGCCTCCACTTACGGTATCTGGGTAGGAGCACCGGTCCATCGGCGCATGCGCCGTTGCCTTCAGGCTTCGACCCCGGCGGGCTCAGGATGAGCGGGTCGAGATAGGCCCGTCGTGAGGCCCGAGTTAGGAGAATAGCGCGTGGCTTGCGTTGGTCACCCCGATCAGGTCGATGCGCGTGCCATCCGACAGGGTCATGACCGTACCGCCACTCCCGTCCGACACGGCGGTTGCCAGTGCCTGATCCTGAGCGTCCGCACCGTAGCCTTGCAGGTGCAGGAAGTCCTTGCCGACATCGAAACCGAAGATCTCGAAACTGCCGCCGGCGACTTCCGTTCTGGAAGCCGTAGAAATCGGTGCCCGCACCGCCATAGATGGTCGCGGTGCCGGTCTGTGCCAACACGTAGTCGGCGCCCGTGCCCAGCACGGCGGTCGTCTGGCCGCTGCCTGTGCCGATCACGCCGGTGCCGGCGCCCGCGAAGATCGTGGTCTGGCCGCTGCCAGCAAAGAACTCGTCGCTGCCTGGGCCGCCGACCCACACGTCGTTCCCCGTCGTGCCAACCATCAGGTCTCCAGCGGCTCCACCGAACCCCGTGCTGGTCCCGCTGCCGGCAAACATCACGTCGGCAGCCGTACCGCCCACCATAACATCGTGGCCGGAGGTGCCGAGCATCGTTGCTGACCCCGAGGCCCCGAACATCTCGGTGGTGCCGGTGCCGCCCAGCATGAGGTCCGAGCCGCTGCCGCCCACCTGGGTCACGTTGCCGCCAGCGCCACTGCCCCACATCGTTTCGTGACCGACACCGGCAAACTCGGTGGTGTGACCGCTGCCGGCGGCCACCAGCGTGTCCGCCTCGCCTACGCCCACCAGCATATTGCCGTCACCTGAGCCGCCCACCAGCAGGTCGCCGCCGCCACCAAACTCGAATACGGTGCCGCTGCCGCCGTATGCTGCGAACGTGCCGGCGCCGCCGACCACCGTCATCCTTCCGCCCGACCCGAAGATCGTGCTGGCCCCGCCGCTGGCAAAAATCAGGGTGGAACCGGAGCCGGCATGAACCATGGCGGAATTGCCGGCCGAAATCGTGGCCGAACCTGTCCCGCTGATAATCGTATCCGTGAGGGACGCGCCAACACCGAGCTCTACCGCCCCGGCACTGGTCGTGACCATGTTGTCACCGCTGCCCAGGATGAGCGTGTTGGCGCCACCGCTGATATCGAGCTGGAACGAGCCGCCAACGGGATGGACGGTGCTGCCGCCCGCGGCCGCGTCCACCGTGCCAAAGCCGGTGCTGAGCGTCAGGTCGATTTGCGCATCGCTGGAAGCGTAGAACTGGTCATCGCCGGCGCCCCCGAGGATGGTGACCTGCCCGCTGCCTCCGATCACGGCCGTGCTGTAAGCCGGCGTCAAGATATAGGTGCCGCTCGAGGTGATCGCAGCAATTCCTTCCTCGCCCGTCGGCGGGGTCGGGATGTTACCTGGCGTCAGCTGCTCCACGATCGCGATGCCAGCATTGATGCGGTTGGCGATGGCCAGCAACGCCTGACTTGCAGCGCCGCTCTGTCCCAAATTAGTAAAATTAAGAGGCGGAAGGCCTGGAATTGATGGATTGCTCATGACGCTGACTCCTAGATCGTAAGCAAAAATTGGCAGAGAGGCGGGGCCTCAGCGGCTGAATCTGCCCGCGAACGGTAAAAGACCGGTTAGCCGGCATCCCGCAGGTCAGGCCGACGCGGGATCGTTCATCGGGCTGTTGACCCCCGAACATGCAGAAGCCGGCGCGCGCGCGCGCACCGCGTCAGAGACCGGGCCGGCGGCGCGGAGAGCCGGACCGCGCGCGCGGCGACGAACTCGCTTGCTTGCATTCGCGTCGGAGAATGCGAGTGGGCGGGAATCAAGGTAGAGGCTCGCCAGCTCGTCTGCCTGCTCGCGGCTGTGCCGAAGACTGGGCGGCGGGCACGCCGGCGGTTGCCGGTATCGCTCTGGGCTTGCATCGATCTGGGCCAGCACGTCGCGCAACCCGCCCGCTGAACCCACGTCCACGACAAATCCGTTCTCGGGCGTCACATCGAGCGCTACCGCGCCGCGGTCGGAGGCAATTACCCAGCACCCTGCCCGCAACGCTTCGCGTGTCACCAGACCGTAACTTTCCGGCCAGACCGACGGGGCCACAAGCACGTCGACCTCGGCATAGAGACTTCCGACCTCTGCTTGAGCGGTTCGGGCTCGGAAACTCACTGGGACCGATCCCCAGACCTCACTCCCCTCCATTCCGGGCTGCAGAGCATGGTCGACGACCGTCAGCGACAGATTGTCGAATTTCTGTGTCGCCAGGACTGCCCTCAAAAGGTTGTAACCCTTATGAGGTGCCGCTCCGCCGATATGGGCAAGTCGCACGCGGCGGTCCGGCGAGCGGGTGCGCGGCGCCACGTCCAGGTCCGGGACGCCGTTCGCGACCACCGTGACATTCGACAAGCCGCAGGCCTGATAAATTCGGCCAAACGGCTCGGACACCGCGAGCACCGATCGGGCCGCCACAAGATGGGCGGCCAGCAGGTTCATTCGGCGAAAACTGTCGGCACCCCCCGCTTCAAGTTGGCGCATCGGATCAGCATGGGCGTAGATGCTGGGCTGCAACGCGTCGTCGAGCAGGAATTGGTGGTCAGAAATCCACCAGCCGTCGTGAACTGTTATAAAATAGGGAATGCCGCGGGCCTGGGTTACGCGGCAGACTGCGCCGGTCATACGCTGGATGCAGTGGAAATGCACAAGATCGGGCTGGAAACGATCGAGGATGCGGTCGAACAGCTCGCCCATGCGGGGATCGTCTGCCTCCCAGTCCGGCTTCGGGCTATTGCCGGCCGTCACCGCGGTCACCTTGACCCCATGCCACACGTAGCTGCGCATCTCATACGGAATCAGGCCGCCCTCCGTGGTGGTGAACACCTCGATTTCGAGTTCTTGCCCGTGCTCGCGAACCAGGTCGCGGACATTGTCCGCGACCACACGCGTGGCGCCCCCGATATCCTGCGGGGGAAAGAACACGTTTACGATCAACACCCGCGTGCGGCGTGCTGCGATGGCCGAGTCCGGCCCCTCCACCGCGGCGAAAATCCGGCGCAGGTTGCTCACCAAGCCCGCCGGACCGTAGGCGGCAACGACGTGATCGCGGGCGGCTCGACCCAAGGCTTCGCGATAGACCTCATCGCGCACCAGCCGGTCCAGCGCGCCAAACCAAGTGTCGGCGGAGGCAGCCAACAATCCGGTCACACCATCCTCGACGACCTCTCGATACGTAGCAGTTGGCGACAGCACGGAGGGGATGCTGAGCATGGCGGCCTCGAGCCACTTGATCTCGCTCTTGCAGTCGGACAGCACGCTGTCGCTCAGCGCGGCAATGTTGATGTCCATTCCCGAGAGGACGGCCCAGTAGCTTGCCATATCCCAGACCGGCTCCAGCCGGCGGATGCGCGCGAAGTGACGTGCGAGGCAATCCGGCAACGACAGGTGACCCATCACGACGAATTCGACCCGGTCGCCGTGCGCCTGCAGCAGACGGTCCAGCGCCGGGGCCGCATGCCGCGCAAAATCCTCGTTCCCGGCCTTGGTCCCGGTGCCGTAAAATATTCGGATCGGGCCGTCACGCCGGCCCCAGGTCTTTGGCAGCAAGGCCCGCGGCCGCGAACAATGGCGCAGATGCACGCCACCCAGGCCGTTGCGGTGAACAAATGCTTTTCCGGTGCGGACGTGCGGCTGCATCATGGCTGCGAGCGATGGGGTGGAGGCCAGGGCGTAGTCGCACAGCGACATGGCTGCCCGGAACAGTTCCGTCCCGGTCACCAGGTCGCCATACTCCTCTGGCGACACCAGGCCGCCGTAGCTGGGCAAGCCGTCGGGGTAGTGCGCCGGGTCGAATACCAGATCGTCGATTTCATAGAATGTGACGATCCCGGCGGTTCGGGCTGCCTCGATGGCGCTTACGACAGCAGGAGTGGCGGCCACTCGATAGAAGATCACGGCGTCGATGAACCGCAAACTTCCGGCAAAACCGTCGAGATCGCACGCTTGGTCGAATATTTGGACTTTTAGGCCGGCCGACTTAAGCTGTTCCGACTTCTGATCGACCCGATAGAACCTGCATTGCGGGAGCGAAAGGTCGGCCACGAGTGCAACCGAACGGATCGCTCCGCGCGGCTGCGGCATATCCGGCAGGCGCTCGCGCACGGGCTGAACCAGAAGGTCGGCCGCCCGGGCCATCCGCGCACGGCTCTCGACAAAGAAGCCGCGCGCCGCGAGCTGTCGCGCTTGAGCGCGTTCCTCTTCGAAGCTGGAAGCCGCCGCGGCGCGCGCCTTGGCCGCGATGGAAACGTCGCCGGGCTGACGCGCCCGCAGCTGCGCCAACCCGAGAGCTGCCTCAGCAAGCCGTCCCATCTGCGAGCGGCATTTGGCGAGATTGAGGTCGGTCCAGATAGTGGCCGTCCCGGCCGCCACGACCCGGAGATAGACCTGTTCGGCCGCGTAGATATCGCCCATGCGCAACAGGCAATCGCCATAGTGCTGCAGCCCGGCTGCGTGGGCCGGCTCCGCCGCGAGCGCTTTTTCGTAGATGCTCTTGGCCGCTTCGAGCCGGTCCGCCACGGCCAGCCGGTCGGCAGCGGCGAAATACAGTTCGGGATGGCCATCGGGCGGCGGACAACCTTTCCGGCCATCGGGGATCCCATGCCATATTGCATGTCGCAACGCACCCCAATCAGTTGCGCAAGGCTCGACGAGGTCGGGGTTGAAGGTTCGATAGATCGCCGGATCAAATTCGGGCGGCATCCCGCCAAGCCGGGCGAGTCCGAGACTCTTGAGGAACCGCGACCGATTGGGCTTGATGTCGTCCTGCAACCCGACATTCAGCCAGTGCAGGTAGGCCGCGGCCGGCGCGAAGCGCGCAGCCTCGGGCACGATCTCGCTATAGAATACCGGATCGAAACGGCATTCCACAGAGATCGGGCACAGCGCAGGCCGCCCTACTCTGGCGAAATGCCCGATGCATTGCGCCGAGGTCGATAGCTCGGCCGCCCCGTTCAGGGCCAGATAATCGGCGACATCGAACAGCTTTATAAAATCGTCGGAAAGGATGCCGTGGCCGCGGAGCAGTTCGGTTAGATCAGAGCAGCCCGCATCCGCCCTGGCGATGCGGAAAGTGTGCTGCGGAACCATTCCGCCATCGCTGGTCGGAAAGCTTATCGGAGTGCCCCCGGGCAGCTCGAGGCGAAGCACATGCGGACGTCCGTCCAGGTAGTCGGGCGGGATGGCGTAGCGGAAGCCGCCCACATCGCAGGGGATGCCGGCGCTGCGAATGTCGTCGCGCGGCAGCGCGCACCCCACCTCGTCCACGCGAGCGCCGTCAATGACCGCTTGAAGTTGTAACGGCTTGGCAAGCGCCAGCATGTCCAGCGCCCAGCCGGTGACAGTTCGCCCGCCGACGTAGTCGGCATATCCGATCTGGGGCGCGGACTCGGCGCTTGCGGCCGGTTGCAGGTTTGATTGCAGATGCATCCTCGAGCCCGTTTTGGTGGCGAGGCGATATACCTGGTCGCCTGCCACAGGCGGCCCGAACGCAGCCTTTGCCGAGGAAAGCTGAACCAATGCTTAATCCGGCCAAAGTCGGCCGGCATTACCCGCCGGGGCGGATGTCCAGACTGTCCACTCCAGCTTCGAGCAGGGCCAGCAGGTCCGGCAAGGTCACCGCGACGCAACCCGCCGTCGGGCGAAAGTCCCGCGTCGCGACATGCAGGAAAATAGCCGAGCCGCGCTTTGGGGCGAATCGGAGCATCGTTCCAGCCGAGCACGCCGACCACGTCGTACACCCCATCCTGGCGCCAAAGCGCCTCATGGCGAGCAGGATGCGGCAGGGTTATCTGCCGGTTGTATTCTTCGCTGTCGGGATCATCGCACCATCCGTCGGCCGGGCCGATCGGCTCGCGTGGCACGACGGCGCGGGGCGGGGCGCGCAGACGGTCGGCGCGATACAATACGCGGCGGAGCGGCAGCAGTCCGGCCGGGGTAGCGCCATCGCCCTCGCTCTTCCGTCCCGCCGTGACCCCGCCCGAGCCGAGCGCCGCACGTACCCGCCCTCCGGTCCAGATCAGCCAGCCGTCCGGAAGCACCGTTGCCACGCTCATGGCGTCACTGCTCGCGGCCTCCAGGCAAGATGCTGCTCCATTGCGTCGGCCCGATCATAGGCGGCGACGGCCTGTCCTGCGAGGACCGGGCTCGCAGCAGGGGCCGGGTCGAGGGCCGCCGGTGCGCCGATGTAAACCGCTGCACGGGCTCCTCCCAAAACTTTTGCGCAGCTACTCCGTCAGGTGCCCCAGCCGGCTCACTTTCGCCGCCAGATAGGCGTCGTTGATTCCGTTTGCGGCGAACAGGTGCGATACGCGCTCGACCGCGATGCCGCCATTCGCCAGAGCTGCGAGCTTGCGCGGGTTGTTGGTCAGCAGGCGAACCCGCGACAGGCCGAGTTCGCCCAGCATGGCAGCGGCGATCGAGAAATCGCGTTCGTCGGCACCCCAGCCGAGCGCCCGGTTGGCGTCCAGCGTATCGAGCCCCCGATCCTGGAGGGCATAGGCCCGCAGCTTGTTGGCGAGCCCGATCCCGCGTCCCTCCTGCGCCAGGTACAGCAGCACGCCGGCACCCTCGTCCGCCATGCGGCGCAACGCCCCATGCAGTTGCGGCCCGCAATCGCAGCGCAGGCTGCCGAGCAGGTCGCCGGTAAAGCACTCCGAGTGGATGCGCGCGAGCGGGGCCGGAGCGTCTTGCCGGACATGCTCCGGCCCACCGACCAGGATGGCCAGGTGCTCCACCTCCCCATCCTGGGCACGGAACGACACCACCCGCGCGTCGGAGGCTTCGGCCAGCGGCACCCGTGCCTCCGCCACACGCACGAGGCCTGGTTCCGATCCCGGACGGTACGCCAGCACGTCGGCTTCCGGCACGGCCAGAAATTGGTCCGTGCGCGCGGTCGGAGCCACCGAAACCGCAACCATCGCCGGCAGCAAGCGCGCCAGCTTGGCCAGTGCGAGCGCCGCGTCCGCTCCGGGCGGAGCAGGGATCGGTGCCGGCACGAATTCCATGAGTTGGTCAGCGGTCGGATCCGCCAAGCCACGCAACACCCGCGGATCGAGGTTTGTCCTGGAAAGTGCGATGGCCACTGGCCCCGTCTCCGAGCCGAGGGGCACGTGTAGCAGAGCAGCGGCGCGTTCCGGCGTGACGAGGAGCATGGGAGGCCCCCCCGCCAACGCCGCGAGTTCATTGAGTGCTTTGGATGTCGCCGTTTCCGCCGGCACTATCGCGAGTCGCCCGGCTTGGCAGAGCAGCACGACCGGTGTGCCCCGACGCGCTTCGGACACCACCCGATGCAGCGCCCGCCAGGATCTTTGTCCCACGGAAGCCTCGGCCGACCCGACAGGGTCGAGACACGAATCGCTCCCCGAGCCTGGATGGACTGGCAGCAAGTCGTGCATCAATGCGCTTACACCGGGAAGGCCGAACAAACAAAGTAGTGTCGAACCGCGGCCGATGCATCCGCACTGACCGTTTTTGTTCACACCGTTGCGGCACCGGGCCTCCAGGCAACCTCACGGAAATGTGCGCGCCTTGCCTCACGGCGAGGTGAGGTCCAGCATGGTGTCGCGCGTTGGAGGGTCATGGCGCTACCGCAACTCAGGCAAGCATAGGCGCCCGGCTCTGCTGGAGCGTTCGTCTGGGTTCCATATGGCGGGAACAGCCGAATGGATCGAAAGGATTTTGGAATGGCGGGCGAGCGCCCGATTCTCATCGTCGACGATGACCGCGCGCTGCGCGAAACGTTGGCGGAGCAGCTCGCCGTCGACGGCGAATTCGTGGCGGCCGAGGCGCATGACGGCAGCGAGGCAGAGCGGCGGCTGAACACGCGCGAGGCGCGGTTCGACGCCATCATCCTCGACGTGGCTCTGCCCGACGCGGACGGGCGCGATCTGTGCGCCCGCTGGCGGCGGCAGGGTGTAAAAGTGCCGATCATCATGCTGACCGGGTCGGACGAGGAGGCCGACGTGGTGCGGGGCCTGGAGTCCGGGGCCAACGACTACATCGCCAAACCGTTTCGGATGGCGGAGCTGCTGGCCCGACTGCGAGCGCAGTTGCGGATTTTCGAGAACAGTGAGGACGCGGTATTCACGATCGGCCCATACGTGTTCCGTCCAGCGGCCAAGCTGCTACAGGAGCCGGAGCGGAACCGGCGCATCCGGCTGACCGAGAAGGAGGCGGCGATCCTGAAGTTTCTGTACCGCGCGGGCACCCGCCCGGTAGCCCGCCAAGTGCTGCTGAACGAGGTCTGGGGCTATAACGCGGCGGTAACCACGCACACGCTGGAAACCCATATCTACCGGCTGCGACAGAAAATCGAACCCGACCCCTCCAACGCCAGGCTGCTTGTCACCGAGGGCGGCGGTTATCGCCTCGATCCGGAGGGCGCGCACGCCATCGCGTAGCGGACCTTGCCCCGTCTCTCAGGCCCGGTCTCTAGGCCCGG
Source organism: uncultured Pseudomonadota bacterium (assembly GCA_963822705.1). Taxonomy (GTDB): domain Bacteria; phylum Pseudomonadota; class Alphaproteobacteria; order Acetobacterales; family Acetobacteraceae; genus CAVRQM01. The sequence goes on along the minus strand of CAWGIX010000008.1, from coordinate 105,515 downwards.
TCTCTCAGCCGGCTTTCGCCTTGACCGGATCGGACCGGACCGATTTTAGGGGCGTAGGAAGCGGAGTGGTCGGCAGGGCGCCGGCCCCCTTCGGTTGGTCTTGAGCCGGGCCGTTCAGGGTCGGCGCGTGCCCGCCACGGGACTGCTCCGAAATCGTCGCTCTGGCGGAGGCAAGCTGGGCACGCAGGCTGTCCACCTCCGCTCGCAGCGAGGCTATCTCCGGATCAGGCGAGGCGGGGGCGACGGTTGTCGGCTCGGCTCCTTTCGCACCTTCCCCAGCCTCAGAATCCCGGTGGAACGGCGAGAACAGGCTGACGGCCCGCTCCATCATCGCCAGGTTCTGCCGGCCGACCTCCTCCATGCTGAACGGCATGAAGGGCCCCAATGTCTGTTGCATGGTCCGTCGCACCTGTTCCTGCTGGCGGGCAAAATTCGCCATGGCCTCTTCCAGGTAGCGCGGCACCAGCGACTGCATCCCGTGTCCGTAAAAGCCGATGATCTGCCGCAGGAAACTGGTGGGCAGCATGGCCCGGCCCTTGCTTTCCTCCTCGACGATGATCTGCGTCAGCACGCCTCGGGTGATATCCTCGCCGGTCTTGGCGTCGTGTACGGTAAATTCCCGGCCGCTGCGGACCATGTCGGCGAGCGTATCGAGCGTGATGTAACTGGAGCTGTCGGTGTTGTAGAGTCGCCGGTTGGCATATTTCTTGACCACCACCGGCGGGAGCCGGTCCGCCTTGTTGCCGCCGTCTTCGTCCTGCACCGAGTCAGCCATGCTATCTCCACACGGGTCGCTGCCGTTGAGCCTAGCATGCCGCAGCGCAACACCCCAAATCCGCCCGCGTTTGCGCCGTGCCCGGGCATGGGCAGGCAGGAGAGCTTTTGCCGTCGATGGACCAAGCAGCAGCAGATCGGGCGGCCCGGTTGGCGCGCGACTGGGCGACGATCTGGCAGAGCGAACTGGCCGCGCTGGGAGCCGATCCCGAGACGGGCATGGCCATGGAGAAGATTTTTGCCGCCTGGCTGCTTGCGGCCGAGTCTTGGCGCGGCGCCATTCAAAGCCGCGACTCGTCACGGGAGAGCATGATGGCCGAGCTTTCCGGTCCCGCTCCGATGCGCCGGCGGGGTCCGCGGCCGCTCCTGTTGCACCTGGGCCAGGCCATGATGCGGTCGCGAAGCTCGAGCGGCGGGTTGCCGAGCTTGAGCGACGTCTCGCCGACCTGGATCCAGGGCGCGGGCACGATGCTCGGCCCCCCGATGCTCGGCCCGGAGATGTTGCTGCTTGATCCGGCGCTGGTGGCGGGCATAGCCGCCTATCGCCGCCATCCTTGGCGGCGCGTCATGCCCGACATGCCGGTGATCTGGGAGGAAGGCGGGACCCGGCTGGTGGACTACGGTCAGGGCGGCAGCGGCAAGCCGTGCTGTTCGTGCCGAGCCTGGTGAACCGGGCGTATGTGCTGGACCTGGCACCCGGCCGCTCGATGCTTCGGTGGCTGGCGGAGCAGGGATTTCGGCCGCTGCTGCTCGACTGGGGCTCGCCGGATGCGGTGGCGCGCGGGTTCACCCTCACCGACTACGTAGCCGGCAGGCTCGAGCGCGCCCTGGCAGTCCTCGACGAAAGCGTGGTTCTGGTCGGCTACTGCATGGGGGGGCTGCTGGCGATGGCCGCGGCGCAGCGGCGGCCGGACCGCGTCGCCGCGTTGGTGCTGCTGGCCACTCCGTGGGATTTCCACGCCGACGGCGCCGAGCTGCCGCAAAAGATCGCCGCCACCCTGCCGGCATTCGAGCCGGTCATGAACCTGCTTGGCGTGCTGCCGGTCGATGGTCTGCAGGCGCTGTTCTCGCTGGCCGACGTGGAGGGCATTGCCGATCGCTATCGCGGTTTTGCCCGGCTCGACCCGGACAGCGAGCGCGCCCGCGCGTTCGTGGCGCTGGAGGACTGGCTGGCTGACGGCATTCCGCTTGCCGCGCCGGTCGCCCGCGAGTGCCTGAAAGCCTGGTACGGCGAGAATGCGCCCGGGCGCGGCAACTGGCGCATCGCGGGCGAGGCGGTCGACCCGGGTCGCTTGCGGCTGCCCAGTTTCGTGGCCCTGCCCGCCCGCGACCGCATCGTGCCGGCGGCGACGGCCGAGGTGCTCACGCGCCTCATCCCCGGCGCTTCGAGCCACCGCCCGACGGCGGGTCATATCGGGATGGCGGCGGGCGCCGGCGCCGAGGCGGCGCTGTGGGTTCCGCTGCGGGACTGGCTGCACGGCACCGCCGGCTGACCTGCGCCCGGCGGCCTTGGCATCTCTGCCGGGGCGGCACTATCTGCAGGCCACAAAGGCATTCGCAGAGGATTGGCCAAAATGGAAGAAATCGTCATCGTCGCCGCCCAACGCACGCCGGTCGGCAGTTTCAACGGCGCCTTCGGCTCCACGCCCGCGCATGTGCTGGGCCAGGTCGCCATCCAGGCCGCGCTGCAGCACGCCAGGCTCGAACCCGGCGACGTGGACGAAGTCATTTTGGGCCAGATCCTGACTGCCGGCCAGGGCCAGAACCCGGCGCGCCAAGCGGCGCACAACGCCGGCATCCCCGACGCCAAGACCGCTTTTGGCATCAATCAGCTCTGCGGCTCGGGGCTGCGCGCGGTGGCGCTGGCGGCACAGCAGATTCAGACCGGCCAGAGCGAGATCGTGGTCGCCGGCGGGCAGGAGAGCATGAGCATGGCGCCCCATGCCCAGCATCTGCGCAACGGCGTGAAGATGGGCGACCTGCAACTGGTCGACACCATGATCAAGGACGGTCTGTGGGACGCGTTCAACGGCTATCACATGGGCACCACGGCGGAGAACGTGGCGCGGGTGCATCAAATCACCCGCGACGAGCAGGACGCGCTGGCGCTGCGCAGCCAGCAGAAGGCGTCGGCGGCCCAAAAATCCGGAAAGTTCAAGGACGAGATCGCCCCGGTCACCATCAAGGGCCGCAAGGGCGACACGGTGGTGAGCGAGGACGAATACATCCGCCACGACGCCAGCCCCGAAAGCATGGCCAAGCTGCGGCCGGCGTTCGGCAAGGAGGGCACCGTGACCGCCGGCAACGCCAGCGGCATCAACGACGGCGCGGCCGTGCTGGTGGTGATGTCGGCCAAGGAGGCGAGCAAGCGGGGCCTGACGCCGATGGCCCGCATCGTCAGTTTCGGCACCGCCGGGGTCGATCCGGCGCTGATGGGCACCGGCCCGATCCCGTCCAGCCGCAAGGCGTTGCAGCGCGCCGGCTGGAAGACCCAGGATCTCGACCTGATCGAAGCCAACGAGGCGTTTGCCGCCCAGGCCTGCGCGGTGAACAAGGATCTGGGCTGGGATCCGGAAAAGGTGAACGTGAACGGCGGCGCCATCGCGCTGGGCCACCCGATCGGCGCCTCGGGTGCCCGGGTGCTGACGACGCTCCTGCACGAGATGGGCCGGCGAAATGCGCATAAGGGGCTCGCCACGCTGTGCGTCGGCGGCGGCATGGGTGTCGCGATGTGCGTGGAGCGGTAGCGTCGGCATAACCGGCGAAAGTCCGGGCGCCGGACTTTCGCGGCGCAACAGGACGGTCGCACGAGAGGGTTATGTTCCGCCGGCGGCACCGCGAGATTTGCCGGGATGGCTATGCAGCCGCGCGCTCGCCGGTGACGCGCCAGATCACATCGCCCACATCGTCCGCCACCAGCAGAGAGCCGTCCGGGCCGATCGCAACCCCTACCGGCCGTCCGTAGGACTCTCGTTCGCCGGGTGCCAAAAATCCGGTCAGAATATCGCGCGGCGGGCCGGACGGGCCGCCCGCCCGCGAACGGCACGAAAATGACCCTGTAGCCGCTCAGCGTGCTGCGGTTCCAGGAGCCGTGCTGGCCAATGGCCATGCCCTCCGGAAAGCCGGTAAGCGTACCGGCCGGCAGCCAGCAGAGGCCCAGCGATGCGGTGTGGCCGCCCAGCGCGTAGTCCGGTGTTATGGCCGTAGCGACCGCCTCCGTATCCTGCGGCACCCGGTCGTCCACCGTCCGTCCCCAGTAGCAATAGGGCCAGCCGTAGAAGCCGCCGTCGCGCACCGAGGTCAGGTAGTCGGGAGGCGTCTCGTCGCCGAGGCCGTCGCGCTCGTTGACCACCGTCCATAGCGTGCCGGTCCGAGGCTCCCAGGCCAGACCCACGGGGTTGCGCAGGCCGGAGGCGAAGACACGGGTTTTGCCGCTTGCCAGATCCAGTTCGTGGATGGCCGCCCGGCCTTCCTCGGCGGCCATGCCGTTCTCGCCGATATTGCTGGAGGAGCCGACTCCGACGAACAGTTTTAGCCCGTCGCGGCTCGGCAGCAGGCTGCGCGTCCAATGGCCGCCGGGCTTGAAGTCGGCCAGCTTTCGCCCCGGCCCCGCGATGCGGGTCGCGCCCAGGACGTAGGGGAAGGCAACCACGCCATCAGTGTTACCCACATAAAACGTATCGGCCAGCATCGCCATGCCAAAAGGCTGGTTCAGCCCTTCCAGGAACACTTCCCGGGTTTCGGCCACGCCGTCGCCATCCGCGTCGCGCAACAGCGTGATTGGGTTCGGGCTTCGCCCACCGCTGCCGCGCGTCGCATCGTGCTGAGCATGGCGTAGTCGAACGCAGACCTGATCGGGCCGGCGACGGTCAGCGCCTCGGCCACGAGTACGTCGCCGTTGGCCAGCACATGGATCCAGCGGGGATGCTTGAGACCGGTCGCGAACGCATTGACCTGGAATCCCGGCGCCGCGACCGGAGTCTGGCCTTGAGCCCATCCCCTGGCGGTCGGCATCTTGAGCGTGGGGATGCCCTGTGGCCTTGCTGGCGGAATTGCCGGGGCACTTCCCATGGCCGGCTCGCGCGCGCCACCCTGCAGCCGCCGCAGCAGGATCGCGGCGTCGCCGACAACCGCGACGCCGCGCGCAAAAATATCGGAGAAGGTCAATACACGCTTGCTCCTGTCTCACGCACGCTGGTCCTAAATCGGAACGGACCAAGTGCGATGTGGATGGTCTCCGGCACAGCGGCACAGAAATTCGTTCACGCCAAGTGGCCCACCCGGCCTGAAACGGCGCCGGGTGCGCCGCCCCCGAGGTCGAGGCCGACGTCGCCAGGGCAGGCACCGGAAAACGTGGGTACCTCCGGGGCAATAGCAGCGCGTGGTCGCACCGTTACGGGCACGAACACGCCGGTCCGAAACTGTCAATATGTTTCGATTTAGGAACAATATGGGCGTGCGTAGGCAGGCGGCCCAGTCAGGCAGGTTTTCGGATCGGCCCGGGAAACCAGAAACCGCCCCACTTCCTCCACTCCGTGCCGGGGTAGGTCCACTTCGGTTTTCGTGTGCGCGCCTCGGTGCGGAGCGGACGCTTTCGGATCGGCTTTTCGGCCGGTTCGGTTGGGACCGGTGCGGCGGGGTCAGGTTCAGGAGGCGGGCGGCTTGGCGCGGGGCGGCCGGGGCGGCGGCGGCGGCAACAGGGCGGGGTCGGGCTTTCGTCCCAGCCTCCGATACAGCGGCCGCAGGATGCGCCCGACCTGCGGCGCGTCCCGGAGCAGGGCCTGCATCTCGGGGTCTTTCAGCAGATAGTCGAGCTGGTTGGCACAGCCCGTCGCCTCCACCCCCAGCAATCGCACCACCCAGAGGAACTGCCGCGGCATCTCGGGCTGGCGCGGCCGGGGCGGGTGGGGAGTTGGCTCGGGGTTGGCTCGGGCGCTGGTCTGGGCGCGGGGTCGGGGCGGCGGCAGCGGACCCGCCTTGGCCCGCTGCGCCAGGGCCACGAACCTCCTGATGGTGTTGTGCAGCCAGGCTTGCAGCAGGCTCAGCTTCGGCACCGCCGCCGGATCGGCGCGCATCCGCATCCCGGCCGCCCCGGACAGGTCGCGGATGATGGCGGCGAACCGCCAGGCGGTGCTGGGTATGTGTTTGGGGCGGGAGGATTTGGACATGCGTTGGGCAGAACATACCGGGAACGCTGGCCCTCGTCAAGGAAAATAGTCTTGTTCGGGCATGACGCTAATCCGGAAGCCTTGGCCAATTCGATGGGTTCAGCCTGATGCCGGGGCGGACTGTCATAAATGCTGCAACGGGTGCGTGCTGAGGTTTTCCGGGTTTTCGCCAGGCGCGGTGGCCGGGCCGCCGATCCCGGCAACGCAATCCTCGAATGCTGCCAGATGCGCCTTGTCGACCGGCTTCTCCAGCAGCGAAGGCAGCGTCCAGGATTCGGGCTGCCGGGCGGAAGCGGCCAGATAGGAAACGGTCAGCCGCCGCTCAGCCAATGCTCCCGCAAGTTCCCGCAGCGCGTCCTTCTCTTTGGTGACGAACTCCAGGCCCGCGACGGCATTTGCCGGTCGGTCCCGCTGCGCGCCGGGACCCTGCGTATTGGATTTGTGGTAGGAGCCGATGCCGATAGCGACCGGAACGAGGGGCGTCGACATCACGAGCGCCTGGTTGTTCGGAAACTGAAGCATGGTGCTTTGCTGGAACGATATGATCAGGGCAAGATCGGACCCCTTCCCCCCGACCGTGACGATTGCGCCTTTCAAGACAGCGTTGCCGGCGCTGCCATAACGCTGAAACTCCCGTACCACCAGCGAACAACCGCGCTCGGTCTCGTTTGCGGTGAAAAGGTATTGGCTTGCGACCGCCGCGGGACCGGCCGGGACGTCTTTGCGGGGCGCCTGGCAGGCGGCGGTTGCCAGAGCCAGGCCCAGAAGGACAGCCGACGCGATCGTTTTGGACTGCCGGCTCACCGTGAGGACCTCTTTGCTGTCCGGTCCATCATAACCGGTCTGATCAGCTTTGAATTGTGCGGCAGAGTTCAATCCATCCGCGCCAACACCCGCTCCAGCGCCGCAAAGAACTGCTGCCACCCGCCCTTGGCGCCCTCGTAGTCCTGCTGCTGATCCGGCCGGAAGCCCGACTGCTCCATGCGCAGCTGGGTCCCCGCGCCCGTTGGGGTGAGAGTCCACTTGACGACACTCTCGAGACCATAGGCCGCCCATGTGTAGGACAGCGTTTTGTTCGGCTCGACTGCCAGCACCTGACACTCGACAGCGCCCCAGTCTGCGCGAAGATTGAAGCGGTGGCCCACCACAGGCTCGAAGTCGTTCTTCATGAGCCACTCCTCGATCAGCTGCGGTTGCGTGAGCGCGCGCCAGATCCTTTCCGGCCGATAAGGTGTCTCCCGTTCGACAATGACGGAAAGCGTTTCGGTCTCAGTATTGCTCATTGGTCCATCCCTTCTATCAGGTCTTCGCAGTGGTCGACCGGCATTGGCAGAAGCCGGTCCTTTGGCTCGTCCAGTCACCAGCGGGGGCGACGGCCATCAGTCATCCGCCACGACCGGCTCCGGCACTCCGGGCCGATCCGCCTCGAACAGGTCGCGCAACTCGTCGGCGGCCTGCTGTGCAGTTTGGATCATCTGCTGCTCGTCACGATAGATCGCGTGGGTGTCGCGCAGCAGCTTTTCGTCGTGCGCGCGAAAAATCGCCAGCGCGCGCTGCGCCCGGTCCGGCGGAACCCCCATCGCCTCCAGCGCAAATCCGGCCAGTTCCAGGCTGGACAAGAACGTGTCCCGCACGAACCGCCGCACGCCGCGATCCATCAGCAGATGCGCATGACGCCGGTTTCTCGCGCGCGCGAGAATGCGCAGGTTCGGGAACGTGCGTTTGGCGACCTCGACGATGCGCAGATTCTCTTCGGTGTTCTCGATCGCCACCACCAGCAGTTTGGCGGTCTCGGCTCCCGCCGCGCGCAACAGGTCCGGGCGGGCCGGGTCGCCGTAAAATATCTTGCTGCCGAACCGGCGAATGACCTCCACCTGCCCGGGGTCTTTCTCGAGAGCGGTGAAGGCAATGCCCTGCATGCGCAGGACGCGCCCGACGATCTGGCCCACCCGTCCGAAGCCGGCGATGATCACCGGCGCCGAGCCCTCGATCGCGTCATAGACGGGCTCGCGACGCGGCGGGCGCAGGCGCGGGATCAGCAACGACTCCGACGCGGCGAACAGCAGCGGGGTGGCAGCCATCGACAGCGCGATCACCAGCGTCGCGGCACGGCTCGCCGGCGCCGCCATCGCCCCCTCGCCGACCGCTGCGGCGAACAGCACAAAGCTGAATTCGCTGCCTTGCGGCAGCGCGGTGGCGAATCGGAGCGCGGTGGGGGTGTCCTGACCCCCTGCCCGCCCCAACGCGAACGCAACCCCGATCTTTACCGCCACGAGGATCAGCGTACCGAGCCCCAGGCCGATCGGGTGCTGGCGCAGCAGCGCCAGGTCGGCCGACATGCCAACCGAAATGAAGAAGAAGCCCAGCAGCAAGCCTTCGAACGGCTCGATGTCGGCCTGCAACTCGGCGCGGTACTCGCTTTGCGACAGCAGCACGCCGGCCATGAACGCGCCCAAGGACTGCGACAGCCCGGCCGCGCTGGCCAATTCCGCGGTGCCGGCGACGGTCAGCAGGGCCAGCGTGGTAAAGATTTCCGGCACACGGGCGCCGCCGATAAGGCGGAACGCGCGCGGCAGGACGTATCGGCCGCCGACCAGAATGGCGGCCACCGCCGCGACGGCCAGCGCCACGTCGCGCCACGGCAGCGCCACGGCGGCACCGCCCAGCAGCGGCACCAAGGCGATCAGCGGAATGAACGCAAGGTCCTGGAACAGCAGCACGGCAAACGCATCGCGGCCGGCGCGACCGCCGAGCAAATCGCGTTCGGCCAGCATCGGCAGCACGATCGCGGTGGATGACAGCGCCAGCCCGACGCCCAGCACCACCGCGCCGGGCCAAGCGACGGTACCGAAGCTGCGGGCCAGCACGGCCAGCACGCAAGCGGTGACCGCCACCTGCGCGGGACCCAGCCCGAACACCGCGCGGCGCATCACCCACAGCCGCGCCGGGCGCAATTCCAGCCCGATCAGGAACAGCAGCATGACAATGCCGAGTTCCGAGACGCTGGCGATCTGGCCGACATCGGTTACCAGACCGAGGCCGCTCGGCCCGATCGCCACGCCCGCCAGCAGGTAGCCGAGCACGCTGCCGAAACCGGCGCGTCGCGACAGCGGCACGGCCACGGCGGCCGCGGCCAGCAGGGTCACCAGGGTGGGCAGCATGTTGCACGCCTAGCACGCCGGACCCACATCGGCGACGAGGCGGGGAGAACTGGAATGGATGCAGAGCAACAGACCAAGAGCGACGCGGAGTGGCGGACCGAACTGTCGCCCGAGCAATACCGGGTGCTGCGCCAGCACGCCACGGAGCGGCCGGGCAGCAGTCCACTGAACGGCGAGAAGCGCCAGGGGATGTTCGTCTGCGCCGGATGCGGCCAGAAATTGTTTGAGAGCGATACGAAATTCGAGAGCGGGTCCGGCTGGCCCAGCTTCTTTGCCCCGCTCCCGGGCGCGGTCGGGACCGAGGCCGACAGCAGCCTGCTCATGACGCGCACCGAGGTGCATTGCAGCCGCTGCGGCGGTCATCTCGGCCACGTGTTCCCGGACGGTCCGCAACCGACCGGCGACCGCTATTGCATGAACGGCACCGCGCTGCGGTTCGAGCCGGCGCAGGGCTGAGGGCTTGCGGCGGGGTCTGGCCCCTGCCGTGCCGGGCTTGTAGGGTCGCGGCCGGTTGGCAGGACGGGGACCCATGCGGCGAACGATGCGATGGCTGCTGGCGTGTTTCCTCGGGGCCGCCGCGGCGGCAACGCCGGTGCCGCGCGCCGCCGCGCAATCCCCGCCGCCCCACGCCTGGCTGTTCGGCTCCTGGACCGGCGGCTTGTTTCCGACGCCCGGGGGGATTTCGGCGCAGGCATGCCTGTCTCAGCCGGTGGTGATCTTTACCCGCGACGTGGTGATGCGGGCGACGCTCACCGACGTGACCTACACCCAGCGCGTGGTCGAGACCGCGCGCACCAACCCCGGTTCCACGGAGTTCCGTTTCACCCCGGCGCAGCAGCCGGCGGTAGGAGGTTTGCTGGGCGTGCCGCAGCCGACGCCACCGGCGGGTTTCGGCTGCGGCGATCCCAACGTGCTGCATGTGCAACGGCATAGCGACAACGAGATTTCATTTCCCGGCTGTACGGATTTTCCCTACCCGCTGATGCGTTGCCCGGCCCGCTGACGCATTCGGATCGGCGGCCGGCCGATGGCCTGCAAGCCGGTCGGCGGCACGGAATGCGTCGCCTGCTGCAGCCGTCCTGTCGGTAGCCACCCGAGGTCCGGCGTGGTGTGCGGCAGGAGGACTTCATGAAGGCAACACGCAACATGCTCGTCGCCAGCGTTGCGGCAATCGGGCTGGCGCTCGCGGGGCCGGCTTTCGGCCATGCCGGCGGGGGCGGCGGTGCTGGCAGCGCCGGCGGGGGCGCTAGCGGCGCGGGCGCCAGCGGCGCGGGCAGCGACGGGTCGGGCAGCGGCGCGGCCAGCAACGGAGCGTCCGGCGAGACTGGGGGCAAAGGCTCTGCACCGGCGTGCCAGGCGGGCTTCGTCTACAAGCGCGGGCAGTGTCAGCGCGCCGGGGCCGGCGTGCTGCCCGACCGCGAGCTTTATCGCCAGGGGCGGGCGCTGGCGCTGGCAGGCTACTACACAAACGCACTGCCGATCCTCGAGGCGGTTGCGCGCACCGACGACGCCATGGTCTACACCATGCGCGGCTACGCCACCCGCAAGCTTGGACGCTTCGACGAGGCGATGGCGCTATACGACCGCGCGCTCGCCATCGAGCCGAACAACGTCAACACGCACGAATATATCGGCGAAGCGTATGTCTCCATGGGCAAGGTCGATCTGGCCCGCGTGGAGCTGGCAAAAGTGCAAAGCGTCTGCGGGAAGGACTGCGAACAGTACCAGGATTTGGCCAGGGCGATCAGGACGGGGGAGACGGAATAGGCGACGCACGACCGTGCGGCTCCTGCCCGCGAACAGACGTGAAAGGAACGACAGCGCAAGTTGCCTGCAAACGCCGGCCGCCTGATATTTACCGCCGACGACTTTGGCCTTTGCGAGGCGGTCAACGAGGGCGTTGAGCGCGCGCATCGCGAGGGCGTGCTGACCCATGCGAGCCTGATGGTGGCAGGGGCAGCGGCGGCCGACGCCGTTGCGCGGGCGCGCACAATGCCGGAGCTGCGCGTGGGCCTGCATCTGGTTGCTGTCGAAGGACCGGCAGTGCTGGCTCCTGCAAAGATTCCCGACCTTGTCGATCAGGCCGGGTGGTTCCCGTCCGACCAGCTGCGGTTGGGTGTGCGCTACACGTTCTCTGGTCGGGCCCGCAGGCAGCTTGCAGCAGAGATCGCCGCGCAATTCGAGGCGTTCGGGGCGACCGGGCTCGCGCTGTCACATGCCGATGCGCACAAGCACATGCATCTGCACCCGCATGTGGGCCGACTGATGCTGCGCATTGGCCGGCGCTACGGCCTGCGCCGCGTACGGGTGCCCGCCGAGCCGCCCAGCGTGATGCGCCGGCTGGGCGAGCGGCCCGGCATCGGCGCACAGCTGATGCACATTTGGACGACGCTCCTGCGGGCGCAGGTGCGGGCCGCGGGAATGGAGACGGCCGACGCGGTGTTCGGGCTGGCGTGGAGCGGCCACATGACGGAAACGCGGATGCTGAACCTGCTGCAAGCCGTGCGTCGGGGTGAAAGCGGCGGCACGGAAATCTATTTCCACCCCGCCGCCTGGCGCGACGCCCTGCTGCAGCGCCTCATGCCCGACTACGAACACGAGGCCGAGTTGTCCGCCCTGCTGAGCCCGGCCGTTCGTGCGTCTGCATACCCGCAAGCAGCACCGGAATGAACACCAGGCTCGCGATCAGCGTGCAGGCCAGGCTGGTCAGCAGCAGCGCGCCCATGCTGGCCGTACCGGGGTGGCGACTCAGCGCCAGCGAGCCGAACGCGGTGCCGGTGGTCAGCGCCGAAAACATGACCGCGCGAGCAATCGGCCTGCCCAGGAACGTGTGCACCCCGGCGCGCCAGTTCATGACGAAGTAAATGTTGAACGACACGCCCACGCCGAGCAGCAGGGGCAGGGCAATGATGTTGGCAAAATTCAGCGGCAACGGGAGCAGCACGACCACCAGCACCGTCAGCAGTGCGGACAGCAGCAGCGCCGCCATGACCAGACCCACGTCCAGCGGTCGTCGCAGGACCAGCAGCAGGATTGCCGCGATCGCCGCCAGCGCCGAAAGGGCCGCAGTGCGGAATGCGTCCACCACGGTCGCCGCGGTCCCGACGATGGTGATCGCCGAGCCGACCGCATCCGGAGCGACGCTGAGGACTTCCGCCGCGAACGCATGCAGCCCGCGACTATCGTGTGCCTTGGATACGATCTGAAGTCTGGCGCGCCCGTCCGGCAGCATCCAGTCACGCTGCAACGCCGGCGGCACGTCGGCGGCCGTGACCGGCTTGGCGGCCAGGGCCACGCGCAGGCGATCGAGTTCCTGCGGCAGAAACCTGACCAACGCATCGTTTGCGGCCATTACCGTGGCGTCCGGCGCCAGCTCGAAGCCGGCGAGGTCGTTGTTAATGGCACGCAACGGATCCTCCGGCGGCAGCTTGTCCAGCACGCGCGCGATCGCCGCACGCGCTCCGCGCGCCGCATCACGCACCTCCTGGGCGGTCACGGGGGCTGATGGGGCGGGAGCGCTTAGCGTGGAAGCCAGCACGTCGGCGGCGTCGGCGATCGCCGCCAGCTTTTCGGGCTGGTCGGCGGGCACGAAGCTTGACAGCGTCAGCACCTGTGCGGCGAGCGGCAGCCTGCGCAACCGCTCCGCCAGCTTGTCCGCAGTGGCCAGGTCGGGCGCCACGATATCGGCGTCGTACGGGCTGGTGATCGGGTCGTTCATCAGATCGCGCAGGGTCCGCATCGCTTCGGTGTTCGGATTTTTGGTGTGCAGCGGGTCGCTGTCGAATTGTATGCGTGGCAACAGCATCACCCCCAAAAGCCCCAGCAGCGCAAATCCCGCCAGCACGGGAACGCGAACCCGCAGCAATTGCCGTTCAGCGGCGCCGGCCCACCAGAATCCGACCTCGCCGCGTTCGGGGCGAGGCCGGCACAGAGTCACCGCTGCCGGCAGGAAGGTGATGGTGCAGGCGAACGCCACCAGCATGCCGACCCCGGCAATCAGGCCGAGCTCGGCGACGCCTGCGAACGCAGTGGGCACGAACGCAAGAAACCCCGCGGCCGTGGCCGCCGCCGCCACCAGGATTTGCGGCCCGACCCGTCGCGCAGTTCCGGACAGTGCGGCCGCCGGCTCCGGCTGGCGCAGCCGTTCGCCGCGGTAGCGCACGCTGAACTGGATGGCAAAGTCCACGGCAATACCGATGAACAGCACCGCGAACGCCACCGACACCAAATTCAGCGTGCCGACCGCCAGCGTGGCAAAGCCGGTGGTGAGCAGCAGGCCCAGCACCAAGGTGCCCAGGATCGGCAGCACCAGGCGCCAGCTGCGCACGGCGAGGAACAGCCAGAGCGCCACCAAGACCAGGCTGCCGACGAGCCCTGTGAGGGCGCCTTGCGCGACGGTGCCGAATTCCTCGTCGGCCAGCGCCACGGAGCCGGTGATGCGAACCCGCGCCTCGCCAGCCCGCACGAAGGGCAGGCTGGCAATCGCCGTGCGCATGGCCTGCGTGGCGCGCCCGCCGGGCTCCAGGGCTGCATAATCCAGCACCGGCTTGGCCAGCACGAACCGGTACTGGCCGGCCTGGCTGACAAGCGAGCCGGCCAGCAGGCGTTCCCAGGACATCGGCACCGGATGGCCGGACAAGGCGCTCGCCAGCGCCTGGTGAAAGGCGTCGAGCGCGGTGGCGAATGGCCCGAGATTGGCCACGCCGCGCTCGATCCCGGTCGCGATCAAAGTGAGGGCGGCGAACAGGCCCCGCGCCGACGGATCCGCGACGAGCTGGCCCAGGAACGGCTGCGCGTCGATGGTTTGGTCAAGCAAGGCCTGCAGCTGCTTCGGGTCCAGCAGCATCAGCCCGTTCTGGGCGAACCATGGCGAGGCGTCGGGCCGTGTGACCGAGCGGAACAGGTTCGGGTCCTGCGACAGGGCTTGTTCCAGATCGGCGGCGGTGGCGTCCACGATCTCCGGTTCCGCCCCGTCGACGACAGCCACCAGGAGATCCCTGAACTGAGGGAACTCGCGATCATAGGCGAGCGCGCGCTGCCGCCAAGGCAGCGTGTCGGCGAACAGCTTGTCGGTGTCGGTCGATACGCCCAGCCGCTGCGACGCCACGGCCGCGCACAGCACCGCCAGCACCACGCCCGCGAGCACCACGAGTTGCGCGTGGCGGCGGCTGCGCTCGGCAATGCCGGCGAGCAGAGCGGAGAGAGACATGGTGTTCCCGGTTTAGGGGTGGCGCGTCACCGGCACCGGATAGTCCGCTCGGGTGAAGCGGTCCACACTGGTCAGCCCCATGAGAATGGCCACCCACAGCACGGCGGCAACCGCGAACGCCCGGCTCAGGGCCGGGCTGCTTCCCAGCCGCATGAAGGCGAACACGACCGTCAAAAGCATGACGCCCGCGAGCAACAGCACCGCAGGGGGACCAACCCAGCCGAGCGTGAGCTGGCTGGCGCCGATCTCGACTGCAAGCAGGACCAGCAAGCCCAGCCAGGCAAGCAGCAACGTGCGCGTCATTGCGTGCGCCCGATTACATAAATCAGCGGATACAGCACGAGCCACACCATGTCGACGAACGACCAGTAGAGTCCGGTCACTTCGACCGGCGTCATCCAAGGACCACCGCCGGCGCGGCGCGGCGCGAGATCGCCACGGTGCGCGCGATACATCAGCAGCCCCACCAGCCCCAAGCCGACCAGCATGTGTACACCGTGCAGGGCAGTGCCGACGAAGTACAGAACATAGAACAGCCTTGCACCCTGCGCGTCGAAGCCGGTCAGGGCGAAATTACTGCCGGGAAACAGGTTCTGGTCGAAATCGTCCGCCCACTCGATGCCTTTGAGCACAAGAAACGCCAGCCCCAGCGCCGCGGTGGCGGCGCAGAACACGATCAGCAGATTGGTGCGGCCCTCCCGGTGCGCGGCGAGTCCGAGGGTAAAGGCAAAGCTGCTGCTGACCAGTACCGCAGTGTTGATGCTGCCGATCAGCAGGTCGGAATGCTCCGCCCCGAGGGCGTATCCCGCTGGATGCGAATGATGCACCCAGGCAAAACCCAGGAACAGGGCTCCGAAGAACAGCACCTCGGTCGCCAGGAACAGCCACATGCCGGCAATCGCGGTATCGGCCTGGTGCTGCGGCGAGACTGTACTGGACGGTGTGGTGCGGGCCGAGTTCTTCGACGTGCAGCGCCTCAGACATTGCTGCCCACCACCTCGGGCTTGGGATAATTGTATGGGCCCGTGGTGACGACCGGAGTGGACAGGAAATTCTCCTTTAGCGGCGGCGACGGAGTTTGCCACTCCAGCCCGGTGGCGCCCCAGGGATTAGCCGGCGCGCGGCGCCCGTAGAGCAGAGACCAGCCGAAATAAAACAGCGGCAGCACGTAGGCGACCGCCAGAATGCTGGCGCCGGCCGAGGAAAAGACGTTCAGCACCTGGAACTCCGGGGCATAGGTCGCATAGCGCCGAGTTATGCCGAGATAGCCCAGAATGAACTGCGGAAAAAACGTCAGGTTGAAACCGAAAAACACCGAGGCCGCCGCGATCCGCGCCCAAATTTCCGGATACATGCGCCCGGTCATTTTCGGCCACCAGTAGTGCAGGCCGGCGAAGAACGCGCTCACCATGCCGCCCACCATGATGTAGTGGAAATGCGCCACCACGAAATAAGTCTGCGTCAGATGCACGTCGGCGGCGAGTGCCGCCACGAACAGGCCGGTCAGCCCCCCGGTCGTGAACAGGCCGATGAAGCCAAGCGCGTACAGCATCGGCGCATCGAAGCGGATGAACCCTTTATGCATGGTGCCGAGCCAGTTGAACACTTTGATGGCCGACGGCACGGCGACCAGATAGCTCAGCAGCGAGAACACGACGCTGGAGTAGACCGAAGTGCCGGCCACGAACATGTGGTGGCCCCACACCAAGAAGCCGATGACGGCGATCGAGATGCTGGCGCCAGCGATAAAATTGTAGCCGAAAACCCGTTTTTGCGAAAACACGCTGATGACTTCGGTCACGATGCCGAAGCCGGGCAGGATCATGATGTACACCACGGGGTGACTGTAGAACCAGAACATGTGCTGGAACAGCAGCGGATCGCCTCCCAGCGTGGGATCGAACACGCCCACGCCGAAAATGCGCTCGAACGCGAGCAGGATCAGCAGCATCGCCAGCACCGGCGTCGCCAGCACGTAGATCACGGACGTGGAATACAGCGACCAGACGAATATCGGCATCCGGCCCCAGGTCATGCCCGGCGGCCGCAGGCGATGGACGGTGATGATGAAATTGAGCCCTGTCGCAATGGAGGAAAAGCCGGAGATGAACACCCCGGTGGCCACCAGCACCATCTGACCCTTGGTGAAGGAGGTCGAAAGCGGCGTGTAAAACGTCCAGCCGGTATCGAGGCCGCCCACAAACAGCGCGGCCACGGTGACGAGGCCGGCCACCACGAACAGATACCAGCTGAACAGGTTGAGCCGCGGGAACGCGAGGTCGCGCGCGCCCAGCATGAGCGGCAGAACGAAATTGCCCAAGGTGACGGGCGCCGCCGGCACCAGGAAAAACCACACCATGACCACGCCGTGCATGGTGAACAGCCGGTTGTAGGTTTCGGGCGAGACGATCAGGCCGTTCGGCGTCAGCAGATTCAGCCGCATCAGCGCGGCGGCCGCACCGCCGAGGAAGAAGAACACGGTGATGCTGCCCAGATACAGCAAGGCGATGCGCTTGTGATCGGTGGTGAACAGCCAGGAGGACAGCGAACCATCCTCGGTGAGGTAGTTCTTGGCCGGCTTTTCGACCGCGCTCATTACCTCGCGGCGCTGCTCGTGCGGCCCGATGTCCTGTTCGACGGTGATGCTCATGCAGGCGGCTCCGCGCTGGCCAGGGACTTGATGTAGGCGATCAGGCGGATCAGGTCGTCTTCCGGGATCTGTCCTGCGAACGACGGCATGCGCGGCTCGAAACCGGCAACGACCTGCTTCTTCGGCTCCAGGATGGAATCACGGATGTACTGTTCGTCCGCGGTGACCACGGTGCCGTCATTCAGCGGCACCGGACCTCCGAACACGCCCTCCAGCCGAGGCGCCCGCACACTGCTGCTGCCCATGTGGCAGCCGGCACAGCCGTACTGCGTGAACAGCTCGCGCCCTTGCGTGGGGAGCGTCGGGCTGGTCGCATTGTCGGTGAGCCAGCGCTGATAATCAGGCCGCGACATCACGAATATTGTCGCCGTCATGCGCGAGTGGTCGGTGCCACAGAACTGGGTGCAAAAGACATGGTAGGCGCCGATCTCGGTGGCGTGGAACCACAGCGTCTCGAACCGCCCCGGCAACACATCGTGCTTGACGCGGAAAACCGGGATGGCGAAGTCGTGGATCACGTCCTCGCTGGTCATCAGGAGCTGGATGTCCTGATCGACCGGCACGTGCAGCGCGTCGATCTCGCGCTGGCCGCCCGGATGCTCGATCTTCCACATCCACTGTTTGCCCACGACATAGATCTTCATGGCGTTGGCAGGCGGATTGGTCTGGCGCACGTAGAGGTCCGCACCCCAGACGAACAGCGCGAAGAAGCAGACCAGGGTTGCCACGGTCCACGCGGCCTCCATACGCCAGGTCTTGTTCGCGATGTTGCCGCGATTGAGTGGGCCGCCGGCCCGGTAGCGGATCACGTAGGTCCAGATCAGCCCGAACACCAAGGCCAGCACGGCGGCGCTGAGACCGAGCAGGCACAACAGCAAGGCGTCCACCTCACCGGCGTGGGTCGAGGCTTCGGGAAGCGACAGGTTCATGCGCGCCGCCGCACGTGATGGGCCGCGAGCCAAAGGCCCAGGGTCAGCGCCGTCAGCGCGCCCGCCGCCTGCATGGCGCGCAGCACGGCAAAACTGTAGGTGCCGGTCGCCGGATCGTAATGCAAGCATAACAGCAGGATCGGCGAAGGCGGCGGTGCCACGATCGCGTCGCCCGCGCGTGCGACAGCGCGGCGGAGCGCCGCACCGTCATAGCCGACGCCCAGCAGGTAGCCGGACACGACGCCCGCGGGCGTCAGCACGACGATGCCGCTGGGATGCAGGAATTGCTGTTGCCGATCGTCGCGGCGATAGGGGAATCCGACAGCGATGGCCACGGCGTCGGCCGGGCCGGTGAGGAAATGCCAGCCATCGGCACCGTTCGCGGCTTTCGCTCGCGCCGCATCAGCGGGACGTTCGGCGGGATCGATGCTGAGCGCGATCACGTTGAGGTCGCGCGGCACGCTGAGGCCGGAGCGGGCGAGCGCGCGCGAAAGATCATCGCGCACGGTGCCGCATAGGTTCGGGCAGGTGTAGTAGCCCAGGTCGAGCACGGCCGGCTTGCCGTGCAACAGATCGCGCAGCCGCAGTTTCGTGCCGTTGTCGTCGACGAAAGGCTGGTCCAGCGGAACGCGCGCGCCGGGGTGTGGTTCAAAGCCGAGCCCCGACAGATCCGGTGTTTGCGCACGAGCCGGCAACGCCAGCGCGACGGCGAGGCACAAGGCCACCACTGCCGCCCTCACTTCGGCCATCCCGGAATGCCGTGCGCCGCGAGGTCCTGCATGGCGCGCGCGATCGGAATGTGCACCACGCCATGGCGCGCGATCGACCCAGCCTGGGGAGTCCAGGTAATCGAGCTGCTGGCCGCGCAGCGCATTCATGTCCCGACGCGGACTTGACTGCACCGCCGGCTGCGCCGGAGCCGACAACATCCCGGGGTGCAGGCCTATTCCCGAGGTACGCGGGAACAGCACCGCGGCGAGCACGGCCAGCAGCACCACGCATGTCGCCGTCCCCGCGCAGAAATACGCCATGAAGCGCACCGTGACGTCGCTTTTCTCGCGCACCGGTGCGGGCAGGCTGTGCGTATCTTCCGCGCGCGCGTGCTCAGACATGCGCGAGCCCTGCGCGCCGCACCGCGTAGCCCGAGGCCGCCGCGGACAGGCCGAACAGCGCTGCCAGGCACGCCGGATCCATCCACCCCGGTGCAAAGTGCCCGGCGGGCAGCACCAGCCACCAGCTCCGCAGCACCTCCATGGCGACCAGCCACAGGCAGATCGCGGCCACTCCACCGCGGGAACGTCGCACGCTTGGGATCAACAAAGCGGCGAACGGCACGAGGAAGGTGCCGATCGCGTAGACCGCAACCGCGACCGCCCACGGCCCTGTCGACCTTTGCAGATACCAGTGCGCCTCTTTTGGCAGGTCGCTTTCCCAGACGATCAGGAACTGCACGAAGGCCAGGTAAGCCCAGAGGATCACGATGCCCAGAACGATTTTGGCGGTGTCCGGCAGCACGGTTTTGGGGCCGGCCAGCGCCGTCCTTACGGTGACGATCGACAGTGCCATCAGGCACGCGCTGGTGGCCGCAATCATGCCGTACACCGAGGAATTGTAATCGGGATCGAGCGACATGGTCAGGTCGATGGCGGCAAACGTCATCGTCAGCGCCATCAGCACCAGGCCCGGCGGCGCAAGCACCACGAGGCTCCTGCCGAGGCGCAATTGTCGCAGCACGATCCCGCCGAGGGCGAACCAGACGATCAAGTACAACACGCCACGCCCGGCGAAAAACGGCAGGTTGAGATAGAATGCGTTGGCCACCGATCCGCGCGCCCAGGGGTAGGTGGCGTCGAGACCGAAGCAGAATGGAACCACCGCGGGTAACAGGAGCGGCAGCCCGGCGACGCCTGCCATCAAGGCCGGGCGCAATACGATGGTCCAGCGCCCACCGGTAAGCGTGCCGATCAGCAGCAGCGTCAGCGAGCCCAGGGGCCATGCCAGCCAGGCGACCAGCGCCGCCAGCCACGCAAAGTGGAACCGTAGCGGATCGATCAGCCAGCCCAGCATGGCAAGCAGCAGACCGACCCCGCCGACCACCAGCGCGCCGATCACTGCAGCGCCTCCCGCTCCGATGGCGTGAGATCGGCGACCGTAGCATTCTGGCTGTGCTGCAGGGCGCGGATATAGGCCACGATAGCCCAGCGATCCTGCGGCCGCACGCGCTCCGCATAGCTGTACATGGCACCCCAGCCATGGGTGATGACGTCAAAGAAATGCTGGTTCGGGGCCGTGCGCAGCCGCTCGATATGATAGGACGGCGGCGGCGAAAAGCCGCGCTGCACGATCATGCCGTTCGCCTGGCCCGCCTCGCCATGGCACGGCACGCAGAACGCGCGGAACTCCACCTGCCCCCGCTGGAGCAATTGTTCGGTTACCGGCGGCGGTGCCACCGGCGTCTCGTCGAACTGCACCGTCTCGGCCGGTACCGGCCCTGGCCCGACCGCGGCACGCGTGTAGGCGTCGTTCTTCGGCTGCGAGGTCATGTCGTCGCAGCCGGCCAGCAGCGCCAGAACCAATAGCGGCGCAGCCCTCACGGCGGAATCTCCTCGACGCGCAGCGGCGACAATTCGCCCAGCACGCCGCGCGCACGGCCGATCGCGGCACCATCCTCGCTGCGCACCGCCACGAACCACCCGTCGCGCGTGGCACGGCGGAACGACTCCAATTCGTCGACGGGGTCGTACAGGGCCGGCAGACGGTTGACGATCAGAAACCCGAAAAACCCGGCGGCGACGGCGCAGAGCACACCGATCTCGAACGCCATCGGCACATAGGACGGCCACGAGAAGTCTGGCCGCCCGCCGATATTCTGCGGATACGACCAGACCGTGGCGTAGGTCTCCAGAAAAAACGTGCCACCGGCGCCAAGCACGCCCGCGACCAGGATAATCAGCGGCAAGATACTGCCGCGTTCGCCATGCTCCGGCTCGGTCGGCGTGTGCGTCTCCACGCGCCCGATCGATCCGTCGCGCAGACGCCGAGCGGCCTCCGACATCCCGGTCTCGTCGGCAAACTCGGCCAGCAGCCCGCTCATTGCCGCTTCCTCAGCAGTTCGCGCATCTCGTACATGGAGATCACCGGCAGCAGCCTCGCGAACAGCAGAAAACCGGTCATGAACAGGCCGAGCGTACCGGCGAATACCGACCAGTCCCAGAACGTCGGCATGTACAGGCCCCACGATGAGGGCAGCTTGGTGCGGTGCAGGCTGTCGACCACGATATCGAACCGTTCCAGCCACATGCCCACGAAAACACCGACCGCGATCAATCCGAGCAGCCAAAGGTTGCGGCGGATGCGAGTGGACCACAGGAGTTGAGGGACGACGACGTTCAACAGGATCGTCGCCCAATACACCGGACCGTAGAAGCCGAACAATCGGTCATGGAACCAGATCAGCTCGGACCGGTCCTGGCCATAGAAGGTTGAGAACGCATCCATCGTGTAGGCGTAGCCGACGCAGAATGCGGTGGTGAGCATCAGCTTGCCAAGTATGTCGAGATGACGGAGCGTGATGTACGGCGACAGCCCCATCAGCGGGCGCAACGGCAATACCAGCATCAGCACCACGGCGAAACCGGAATGAATGGCGCCGAACACGAAGAAGGGCGGAAACTGCGTCGAGTGCCAGCCCGTGGTCTGCGCGCCGGCAAAGTCCAGACCGACGATGCTGTGTACCGAGACCACCAGCGGTGCCATCAGCGCGGCCAGCACGGCGTAGGTCGCGCGAAAGTGTCGCCACTCCGTGACCTGAGCCACGGAAGCCCAGTGCCAGAATGCCATAAAAAATCTGCGAGCCGCGCCGCCGCGCGCGGTCGCGCACGGTCGCCACATCGGGGATCAAGCCCAAGATACCAGAACAGGATCGAGCATAGAATATAACTGAAGATCGCGGTAAAATCCCAGAACAGCGGGCTGCGGAACTGCGGCCACAACGTCATCGTGTTGGGGTACGGAAACAGCCAATAGAAGAACCACGGCCGCCCGAGGTGCAGGATGGGGTAGATGCCCGCACAGGCGGCAGAAAACAATGTCATGCTTTCGGCAATGCGATTGACCGAGGTGCGCCATTCCACTCGCAGCAGAAAGAACAGCGCGGAGATGAAGGTCCCGCCGCTGGCGATGCCGATCCACCACACGTAATTCAGGATTGGGAAACCCCACACGACCGGCCAGTCGATACCCCAGACCTGCAGGCCAAACGCGAACAGCCAGCCGACCGCAAAACAGCCCCAGGCCAGAACCAGCACCGACGGCACGAACGCGATCCACCACCAGCGCCATGTGCTTTCCCGCAGCGCCAAGGCCGAGATCGTATCGGTCATCGAGGCGACCGTCTCGCCCGGCGCCACGATCGGCGGCAGTGCCACTTCGCTCATGCCGGCTCCTGCAATGCCGGGTTGGGGTTGCGCACGCGCGCCTCATAGGTCACGCGCGGCCGGGTCGCCGCGTCGGGCAGCACCGCATAGTCGAGCGGGCTCTGCTTGCGTTTTGATACCGCGCTGTCGGGATCACCGATACTGCCGAAGGTAAAGGCCTGCGTGGGGCACGCCGCCTGGCAGGCCGTGACCACCTCGCCGTCCGCAATCGGACGGTTCTCGATGTCGGCCGCGGCGCGGGCGCCGGCGATCCGCTGGAGACAGAACGTGCATTTCTCCATCACGCCGCGCGCCCGTACAGTGACATCCGGATTGCGCGAGATCGGCGGCCGCGCCTCGTCGCGCGCGAACGGGCCGTAGTTGAAGCGACGTACCTTGTAGGGGCAGTTGTTGGAGCAGAACCGCGTGCCGACGCAGCGGTTGTAGATCATGACATTCAGGCCCTCGCCGTCATGCACCGTCGCACCGACCGGGCACACCACTTCACACGGCGCTTCTTCGCAGTGCATGCACAGCATGGGCTGGAAATAGGCATCCGGCGCGTCAGCGGTGCCCTCATAGTACCTGTCGATCCGGAGCCAGAACATCTCGCGCTCCCGCAGACACCTGGTCGCGTCCCACGGTCGGCACGTTGTTTTCCGCCTGGCAGGCCACCGCGCAGGCGTTGCAGCCGATGCACGAATTGAGGTCGACGCTCATCGCCCAGGCCTGCTTGGCCATCTTGCGAGGCGGATACAGCGACGGGGCGGCATACGGGTCTTCGTGGTGCAAGCCGGCCTGGAACTGGGAGAGCGTAACGTGTCGCGCAATGCCATCCGGGCCGGCGCCCGGCGCCAGCACGTCGTGGTGGTCGGTGGTGGCGATGCGGTGACGCTTGGCGGTCTTTTCCAGCCTGACGGCACCTTGCGCGCCGAACAGCGGGAACATGTTGAACCCGGTGCCGCCGCCCACCTGCCCCACTACGCTGCGCCCATAGCCGAACAGCGCCACGATCGTGTCCGGCGCCTGCCCCGGCACCATGAACACCGGCGCGGTGACGGCACGTGCCCCGACCGAAAGGCGCACCTCGTCGCCATTTTGCAAATTCTCCCGCCGAGCCAGTTCGGGCGGGATCAGCAGCGGGTTGTCCCAGGTGATTTTCGTGAGCGGCCGGGGCAATTCCTGCAGCCAAGGGTTGTTGGCGTGCCGCCCGTCCAGCAGGTTCGGATCCGGGCGGCACAGCACCGCCAGCCCGGACGGCGAGGCTGGCGCGCGCAAGGCATGCGCCTGGGTGTCTAGCGGCACGTCGATAGGCTGGTGCGCCGTGCCGGGCAGTACGCCGGTCGCCAGCGCGGCATGCCAGGCAGCCTGGTCGAGTCCCCAGGTTTCCCGCGCCAGATCGATCGCGTGCCGTTCCTGCGGCCCCGCGAGCCAGGCCAGCATCGTGTGCGGCGAGAAGCCGCCGTATAACGGCAGCGATTGCGGCTGAATGATCGAGGCGGTGCCATCGAACGCGCGCGCATCGCTCCAGGTCTCCCAGGCGTGCGTAGCCGGAACGAACCAGGTCGCCGCGGCGGTGGTCTCGTCGAACGATGAGGCCAGCACCAGCCGGAACGGCACGCGCGACATCGCCTGAGCGAATTCGACATCGGCGGGCGCCGTGAACACCGGGTTGGTTCCGAGCACGATCAGACTTGTCACGCGCCCCGCCTGCATGTCGGTCACCAGCGCGCGCAAACTCTGCAGCTGATCGACCGGCGAGGGTTCGACCGAATCGATCACGTCAAAAGTCTTTCCCCGCCCCTCCAACGTTTCGTTGACTGCAAGCACCAGCGCCTGCGCTTCGGCCGGCAGGTCGGGACCGGCATGCACCAGGGCCTGGCCTTGGTTTGCCTTCAAATCATCCACGATCGCGTTCACACGCGGCTCGGAGCGCGCGCCGTCCAGCACGCCCGCCGCGATCGCACCCAGCAGGCGCGCCATGTCGGCGGGACCGGCGACGATGCGGTGGTCCGCCACGGTGCCGAGCAAGGTGGGCGTCGGCTCGATCGCGTAGATCCGGCTCATCGCCTGCGTGCGGGTCGGATTGCGGCGCGCGGCGAACCCGCGCGCGTGCGCAAGATGGCCCGGCGCGCTGCTGATCAGGTCGCTCTCGAACCCGACCAGCACGCTGGCCTGCTCGACACGCGGCACCACGTCAATCGGTTTTCCATAGGCCAGGCGAGCGGCGCGGCGGGACGAGTCACGACTGATCGCATCCCACTGATGCCACTGCGCCGCGGGGTATTGCGCCAGCAACCCGGCAATCTGCCGCGCCAGCGTGGGCGACAGCACGGTGCCGGTCAGGAAGCGCAAACCCTCGCCGCGGTTCTGCGCCCATTCCGCCCGCTTGGCCGCCAGCGCGGTCAGCAGCGTCGGCCGGTCGCTCGGAATGCCATTCTGGGTCAGGCCGATGTTGCGGTCGGGATCGTAAAAGTCCAGCAGGGCCGCCTGCGCAAAAATGTCGGTGGCGCCGAGGCTGGCCGGATGATGCGGATTGCCCTCCACCTTAATCGGCCGCCCCATCTGATGCGTGACAGTGATGCCGATCGCACTTCCGCCGGCCAGGCTGACCGTGGCGTAATGATTGGCGATGCCGGGCACGATGTCAGGCGGAGCGACCACTGCCGGCACCAGCTGCCCGTCCTCCGATGCCGGATCGCAGCCCCCGAGGCCTGCCATGGCGAGGCTCGCCGCCATCAGCCGCAACGCGCGGCGGCGGTCGATCGGGTGCGCGAAAGCGTCCGCCAGCGAGGGAAATTCGCGGGCGGCGCGTTCCAAGAACGCCGGATCGCGCTCGGCTTCGGCCAGGCTGCGCCACTGCCTCACCGGTGACATATCGAACACTCCGTCAGCTTGCGGTCGGTCACGTGCCAGAACGCCAGCAGCGCCTTTGGCGACGGAGTGTCCTTTGTCCGGTGCCATTGCGTATCATAAATCGCATCGGCGGGACGCAGGTTCGGCCCCGGGTTGCGATGGCAATCCAGGCAAAACTGCATGGTGAGCGAGCGGGCCTTGTAAGTGAGCGGCATGGTCGCGATTTCGCCATGGCAGCTCTGGCACCCCACGCCTTTGGCGATGTGGATGTCGTGTCTGAAATAGACGTAGTCGGGCAGGTTGGTGACGCGGTTCCATTCGATCGGTTTCCCGTCCGCCAGGCTTTGGCGCACCGGCGCCAGCAGCGCCGCGTTGGTCCAGATCTGCGAATGGCAGGTCATGCAGGTATAGGTCGGCGGCATCCCTGCGTGCGCCGAGATTTCCACCGAGCTGTGACACATCCGGCAGTCGATCCCGAGTCCGGCTACGTGGTGCTCATGGCTGAACGGCACCGGCTGCTCGACCGTGAACCCGAGGCGCCGCGCGTAGGCGGTGCGCGGCCATGTCCACCACCAACCGACACCCCCCGCCATCGTCGCGGCAACGCAAACCAGAAACAGTTTCGCGTAGGCGTTGCTGCGCGGCTTGAAAATGGCGGACATCGCCCGCGGCGCACCTCCCCGGTCGGGCACCGGGGCATACCGGCGTCCCGGCGTGAACGGGAATTCACGCTCCGGGTTGCGGGCCTCTCGTCGTGCTGATCGCAGTCAGACGAGGCAAAGGTCCCGCAGGGCACGCCGCAATGCGTGTGGCATCGCGTCGAGACCTTGCGGGCGCGTCAGCTCCGTGACGTCGGCGGGCGCCGCATCGGGGGACAGGTAGCGCCAGCCTTGGAACGGGCGCGTCGTTCGTGCCTCCACCGCGACCAGATTTGGGTCCAGCACCAGTGCCGCGCAGGCCGATCCGTCCGAAAACCGGTCGGGCCGGACGTCGACCACGCGCTGGCGCACCACCACCGCACCCTGCACCACCCAATACAGCGAGCCGGCGGCGGTGATCTCGGCCGCGCGGCGAGGCATGTTGCGCGTCAGGTGCCGCAGCGGCGGATCCTTTCGCACGCGCTGCACCTGCCAGGCTCGCAGCTCGGCCACGTCGGCGACCCCCACGCACAGCTTTACCAGATGCAGCATCGGCTCAAGCCTACATCCGAAAGGCGAGTCGGCACCCGCCGGCCGCTTCGCTCTGCGGTTGCCATTGCACGAGCGGCTGCCGGACCGCAATGTGTGGACGGAGCGGGGGACCACCTCGCGCAAGATGGGGAGAGGGCTCGATGCTGCGACATACTGCCATGGCTAGCTGCGCGGTTACATTGGTGGCCGCAGCCGGCGCGGCACACGCCCAAGGCACCGGCTCGGTGACGCTGGACGCAATCCGCTCGCGCGGGCAGTTGGTCTGTGGCGTGGCCGGGGGCGTGCCGGGCTTTTCGCTGCTGGACAGCCAAGGCGTGATGCGCGGCCTCGATGCCGACAGTTGCCGTGCGGTTGCGGCCGCAGCCCTCGGCGACGCCACGAAATTGAAGTTTGTCAACCTGACCACCCAGAACCGCTTTACCGCCCTGCAATCCGGGGAAATCGACGTGCTGATCCGCAGCACCACCTGGACACTCGGGCGCGAAGCCAATCTGGGCGCCCTGTTCGCGGGCGTGAACTACTATGACGGCACCGGGTTCTTGGTAAAGAAAAGCGCCGGGGTCAAATCCGCCAAGGAAATGGATGGGGCCACTATTTGCGTGCAGCCCGGAACCAGCACCGAACTGGCCATTGCGGACTATTTCCGCAACAACAATTTGAAATTCACCCCGGTGCTGATCGAGGACCGGGCCGAACTGGAGCGCACCTTCATCTCCGGCCGTTGCGACGCCTATTCCACGGACAGCTCGGCGCTGGCGACGTTCCGCGCCACCCAGACCAACAAGGACGACTACGTGCTGCTGCCCGAGATCATCAGCAAGGAGCCGCTGTCATACATGGTGCGCAAGGGCGACGACAAATGGTTCGATATCGTGCGCTGGAGCTATTTCGCCCAACTGACCGCCGAGGAGGAGGGCGTCACCCAGGCCAACGTCGACCAGCAGCTGTCGAGCACCAATCCCGACGTGCGCCGTCTGCTGGGCGTGGAAGGGGACATGGGCAAGGCGCTGGGGCTCGACAACAAGTGGGCGTACAATATCGTCAAGCAGGTCGGCAATTACGGCGAGATCTGGGACCGCAACATCACTGTGCTGGGGGTGCCGCGCGGCATCAACGCGCTGTGGAACAAGGGCGGTCTGCAATACGCGCCGCCGATCCGCTGACGCCCGTTCGCAGCCAAACAGTGTAGGTCCGCAGAACCCGAAAACTTGCCCGGCGCGGACGGGGCTCGATAGAGTGCCGGCCGAGACGGGAACACAGCATGAACGACGACCTGTTCGGCAGCCCGGCGGCGCGGCGCGGCGGCAAGGCCGAGCGCGCCGCGGCGGCGGCGGCTTCGGAAGACTATTCGGCCAAGGACATCGAGGTTCTGGAAGGGCTCGAGCCGGTCCGGCGCCGGCCCGGCATGTTTATCGGCGGCGTCGACGAAGCTGCCCTGCACCATTTGGCCGCCGAGATTCTCGACAATGCCATGGACGAGGCAGTGGCGGGGCACGCCAGCACCATTGAAGTGACCTTGGAGGCGGCGGCCACCCTGTCCGTGCGCGACAACGGGCGCGGCATCCCGGTCGACCCCCACCCGAAATTCCGCAGCCTGTCGGCTCTGGAAGTGATTTTCACCACGCTGCACTCGGGCGGCAAGTTTTCCGGTAAGGTCTACGAAACCTCGGGCGGATTGCACGGGGTCGGCAGTTCGGTGGTCAATGCGCTGTCGTCCCGTCTGGAGGTGGAGGTGGCGCGCGACCGCGTGCTGTGGCGTCAGGAATACGCGCGCGGAAAACCGCGCACGAAACTGGTCAACGCGGGTCCGGTGCAGAACCGGCGCGGCACGCTGGTGCGCTTCACGCCCGACCCGGAGATTTTTGGCGAGCACCGGTTCTCGCCGGCGCGGCTGTACCGTCTGTGCCGCTCAAAGGCATATTTGTTCCGCGGCGTCACCATCCGCTGGCGCTGTGAGCCGTCGCTGGTAAAGGACGGCACGGTCCCGGCGGAAGCCGTGCTGCATTTTCCGGGCGGACTGCGCGACAGTCTGGATGCCGACACCGAGGGCCTGCCCCGCGTCGGCGCCATCTGGGCGGGCGAGGCGGACCTCGCCGGCGAACGCGCGGGACGAGTGGAATGGGCGGTCGCGTGGCTGGAGCAGGACGACGGCTTCGTGCATTGGTACTGCAATACCGTGCCGACCCCGCAGGGCGGCACGCACGAGGCCGGATTTCGTGCCGCCTTGCTGCGCGGTCTGCGCGCCTGGGGCGAACAGCGGGGCAACAAGCGCGCGGGCCAGATCACCGCGGACGACGTGGCCGTCGGATTGGCCGCCAAACTGTCGATCTTCCTGCGCAACCCGCATTTTCAGGGCCAGACCAAGGAACGTCTGTCCAGCCCGGAAGCGGCCCGCCTGACGGAAACCACGTTGCGCGACCGCTTCGACCATTTTCTGGCCGCCGATCCGGCCCATGCGGATGCACTTCTGGGGCTGATCGTGGAGCGCGCCGAGGACCGGCTGCGCCGAAAGGAGCTGCGCGACTCGCCGCGCAAGTCCGCCACCAGACGACTGCGCCTGCCCGGGAAACTCGCCGATTGCACGATGGAGGATGCCGGGCGCGTAGAAATCTTTCTGGTCGAAGGCGACAGTGCCGGCGGTTCGGCCAAGCAGGCGCGCGACCGCGCCACCCAGGCGGTCCTGCCGCTGCGGGGCAAGATCCTGAACGTCGCCAGCGCCAGCACGGAAAAGCTCCGCCAGAACGCCGAGTTGCGCGACCTCATCGAGGCGCTCGGCTGCGGCGTCGGCGACCGCTTTGAGCGCTCGCGGCTACGCTATGGCCGCGTCATCATCATGACCGACGCCGATGTGGACGGCGCGCACATCGCCTCCCTGCTGATGACGTTTTTTTACCGCGAGCTGCCGGAGTTGATCCGGGGTGGGCATCTGTTCCTCGCGCAGCCGCCGCTGTACCGGCTGACCCAGGGCGCCAAATCCGTCTATGCGATGAACGATGCCGATCGCGCCGCGAAGGAACGATTATTCAAGAACGGCGCAAAGATCGACGTGAGCCGCTTCAAAGGTCTGGGCGAGATGCCGCCCAGCGCCCTGAAGGAGACCACCATGGACCCGGCCCGCCGCACCCTGCTGCGCGTGCTGGTGCCCGCCGAGGCGCGCGAGCAGACCAGCACCATGGTGGAAAACCTGATGGGACGCCGGCCGGAACTGCGGTTCCAGTTCATCCAGGAGCGTGCACGTTCGGTGCAGGCGGCGGATGTCGACGTCTAGGTGCGGCCGGATTCTTCGGCCGCTTCCGCCTACACCTTGGTTTTCAGAGTGGGCGAGGCCTTGAAACGAACGGTCTTGCCGGCCCTGACCCTGATCAACTCGCCGGTGCGGGGATTCAGGCCTTTGCGGGCCTTGGTCTTGCGCACCGTGAACGTGCCAAAACTCGGCAGCGTGAATTTTTGGTTCTTCTTCAGCTCGCGCACGATGGCCGCGATCAGGTCGGCGGCCGCCTGCATGGATGCGGTGCCGGTCAGATTGGCCGATTTCTGGATTTCAGACGCGATGAACGCTTTCGACATTTGGGCGAAAAACCTCCTGAGTTCGGCAGCAACCTCGGCAAGCGTCGCAGCGAGCTTCGGCAAAGCGCGCCTCCTAACAGCGTCCGTCGCTTCGTGCAAAAGGTTTCTTGCAAGCGACGAGAATTGGTGCGCTGCCGCATGACGCACACCACCGAGACCGCCAGCGCTCGTTATCGCGGACTCGATGCGTGGGAGCCCGAAGAAATTCTACGCTCCTTGTGGGAAGCGCAAACCGAGGCGGCCGCCGCCGTGCAGGCTGCGTTGGCATCCATCGAAACCGCCGTGCTGGCCTCGGGGCCTTGCCTCAACGCCGGGGGACGTCTCGCGTATGCGGGCGCCGGCACTTCCGGGCGGATCGCCGCACAAGACGCAGCCGAGCTCACGCCGACTTTCGGCTGGAGCGCGGACCGGACCGTTTTGTTGCTGGCCGGCGGGATTGCGTCGCTCGCAAAAAGCGTAGAGGATGCCGAAGACGATGCCGCGGGCGCGGAGCACGAGGTTGCATCCGCCGGCATCGGTGCAGGCGACGTGCTGGTCGGCTTGGCCGCGAGCGGACGGACCCCGTTCACCCTCGCCTGCGTCAACGCCGCAAGGGAGCGAGGCGCCACCACGATCGGCGTCGCCAATGTTGCCCACTCGCCGCTGCTGGAGATGTCCGAATACCCGATACTGGTCGAAACGGGTCCCGAGCCGATTGCCGGGTCGACCAGGCTGAAAGCCGGCACGGCCCAAAAAATTGTTCTGAACCTTTTTTCTACGCTGCTGATGACCCGCCTTGGCCATGTGCATGACGGGCTGATGATCGACATGCAGCCGCGCAATGCCAAACTCCGCAGGCGCGCACAAGACATGCTGATCGCGATTGCTGGCTGCACGCCGGATGTTGCGGAGGCGGCGCTGGCGCAGAGCGGCGGCAACGTCAAGCGCGCGGTCCTGCTGGTCAGCGGCCTTGACGCGGGCGAGGCCGAGCGCGCCCTGGGCCGCCACGGCGGGAGGCTGCGGGCAGTACTGGCGGAACTCGGACGGTGAGCGTCGTTCGCGCGCGCCGCCTGTTCGACGGCACCCGGTTCCTCGACGACACGGCCGTGGTATTCGAGAACGGCTCGATCGTGTCGCTCCAGCCGGACGGCGCGGGCGAGCGCTTGCCGCAAACTTGGCTGCTGGTCCCGGGATTTGTCGATCTGCAGGTGAACGGGGCCGGCGGTGTTCTGTTCAACCACAGCACGACGGTGGACGGCATCCAGGCGATCGCGCGCAGATTGGCGGAGTTGGGCACCACGGCGTTCCTGCCCACCCTGATCAGCGCTCGGGAAAAAATCCCGGCGGCACTGGAAGCGACCGCCGCGGCGATGCACGCCGGCACGGCCGGCGTGCTGGGCGTGCACATCGAAGGACCGTTCATCAATGCCGAGCGCCGCGGCATCCATCCCGCGCGCTCCATCCGGCCTATGCAGGATGATGACGCGGCCTTGCTATCCGCGCCGCATCCCGGCGTGCGGCTCGTGACGCTGGCGCCGGAAACTTTGCCGCAACCGCGCGTAAGGCAACTGACGCAGGCAGGTGCTACGGTTTTTGCGGGACATACCGGCGCGACATTCGAGCAGGCCAGCGCTGCCCTGGAGGCGGGGGTCGCCGGGTTCACGCACCTGTTCAACGCCATGACGCAGTTCGGCTCGCGCGCCCCCGGCTGCGTCGGCGCCGCCCTGGCGCATGGCCGCGCCTGTGCGAGCATCATTTGCGACGGCCTGCACGTGCATCCGGCGAGCGTACGGATCGCACACAACGCCATGGGGCCGGACCGGCTGTTCCTGGTCTCCGACTGCATGCCCACGGTCGGTGCCGCCGAGCCTCGGTTCATGTGGGACGGCGAAGCCATCGCGGTGGTCGATGGCCGGCTCGCCAAAGCCGACGGTACATTGGCGGGCGCACACGTGACCATGGCCGAGTGCGTGCAACGCGCAGTCCAGCTATGCGGCATTCCGCTCGGCGACGCGTTGCGCATGGCCACGCACACGCCGGCATCTTGTGCCGGCGTGCGGCATGTTGGGCGATTAGCGCCCGAGTGCCGGGCCGACATGGTGGCACTCGACCCGGATTTTCGAGTCTGCGCCGTGTGGCAAGCGGGCGAGCGGATTTTCTAAGCGCGCTCGGTCAACCACCCTGAAATCGGTTCGGAAATTCGAACTGTGCGGCCATCGCGGAGCGTGCGGGCTATGGCCCGAGAACACGCTGGCGGGCTTTGCGGGTGCGCTGGCAGTCGGCGTGGACGCGATCGAACTGGACGTGACACTGTCCGCGGACGGCGCAGTTGTTGTGACGCATGACCTGGCGCTGAATCCCGACCTGACCCGTGGCCCCGACGGACACTGGCTGACCGCGCCGACCGCGGCATTTTGCACGCTGTCGGCAGTCGAGCTGCGGCGTTTCGATGTCGGCCGGGCGCGGCCGGACAGCGACACGGCACTGGCGTACCCGTTCCAGAAACCAGCCGACGGTCAGCACATCCCGCTGCTATCGGAAGTGTTCGCATTGGTGGCCGGGACCGATGTGGCCGTCGATGTGGAATTGAAAACCGATCCGGCGGATCCGCGTTCGGCCGATCCCGCCGCTGTTGCCGAGGCGGTGCTCGCGGAGGTCGCGCGTCTCGGCATGATGGATCGCCTCGCGCTGCGGTCGTTCGATTGGCGCGGCCTTCGGCACGCTCGCCGTCTGCTTCCCACGCTGCCCATGGCCTTTCTCACCGAGGCGGCGGATGCGGTCGCATTTGCGGCGGTGCGGGTTGAGGCGGAGAGCGGCATCTGCGCCTGGGCTCCGGGATTCCGCGGATTGTCATGCGAGCTGGTTGCCGCGGCCCATTCGCAGGGACTGTCCGTAAAACCCTGGACCGTTAACGATCCCGCCGATATGCTCCGCCTGCATTCCTGGAACGCCGATGGGTTCTGCACGGACCGCCCCGATCTGGCACGGCGGGTAATTGCATAGTGCCGGCCCCGCAAGTATTGAACCGGGTATCGTGTGAGATGCGGACCGGCCTCAGCTACGCAAGCAGACTCGGCGGCACGGCCAGGCCCAGCCGACGCGGTACCTGCCAGACCTCCTCCACCGCGCGCACCGGCTTAAACCCCGCGCGCAAATAGATCGGCAGCGCGCGAGGATGGTCGGCCGTACAGGTGTTCACGGTAACCGTCTTGGCGCCGAAACCGAACGCGGTATCTACGGCATGGCGCAGAAACGGATAACCCAAGCCCTTCCCGACCGCATTCGGCAGCAAGCCAAAATAGTTGATGTTCATGGTGGGCCAGGGGCTGCGATCCAGTTCATGAAAACCGGCCACCCTGCCGTTGCGATGCAGCGTATGGATCAGCACCGCCGGCGCTCGTAGCAGCGCCTCCAGCTCCTGGTCGGGCATTACGCGCCGCAACCACCAGCAGTAATCCCCCCCCACTCCATTGTACAGGGCACGGTACTCCGCGACGGTGCAGTCCGGACGCACCCGCACCGCCACATTCGGCGGGAATTTCGGCGCCGGTTCGGCGGTGGCTGCGTCCAGGCGCAGGAAAGTGACGGTGACGCGCACGCGCATCACCGGCTCCGCAGCCCCGACCAGCCGTGACAGCGCCATGCGAAGCGCTCAATCGTCCAGAAAACTGCGCAACTTGCGGCTGCGGCTGGGGTGTTTCAGCTTGCGCAGCGCCTTGGCCTCGATCTGGCGAATGCGCTCCCGGGTCACGTTGAACTGCTGGCCGACCTCTTCCAGCGTGTGGTCGGTATTCATGCCGATTCCGAACCGCATCCGCAGCACCCGCTCCTCGCGCGGCGTCAGGCTCGACAGCACCCGCGTGGTCGCCTCGCGCAGATTGGCCTGGATCGCGGCATCGAGCGGAATGATGGCCGCCTTGTCCTCGATGAAGTCGCCGAGATGGCTGTCCTCCTCGTCGCCGATCGGCGTCTCCAGACTGATCGGCTCCTTGGCAATCTTCAGCACCTTGCGTACTTTTTCCAGCGGCATGCCGAGTTTTTCGGCCAGCTCCTCAGGGGCCGGCTCGCGACCGATCTCGTGCAGCATCTGGCGGCTGGTGCGCACCAGCTTGTTGATCGTCTCGATCATATGCACCGGAATGCGGATGGTGCGCGCCTGATCGGCGATGCTGCGGGTGATTGCCTGACGAATCCACCACGTCGCGTAGGTGGAAAACTTGTAGCCGCGGCGATACTCGAACTTGTCCACCGCCTTCATCAGGCCGATGTTGCCTTCTTGGATCAGATCCAGAAATTGCAAGCCGCGATTGGTGTATTTCTTGGCGATCGAGATCACCAGCCGCAGATTCGCTTCGATCATCTCCTTTTTTGCGCGCGCGCTGTCGCGCTCGCCGCGGCTCACGGTGGCGTAGACGCGGCGGAATTCGCTGATCGGCAGCCCGGCATCGGTCGCCACCGTGGCGATCTGGGCGCGAATGCGGGTGATATCGTCGGCGTGCTTGGCGGCAAACGTCTTCCAGCCCTTGCCGGGCAAGTGCGCCACCCGCTCCCTCCAGTTCGGATCGAGTTCGCTGTCCCGGTATTGCGCCAAAAAATCGTCGCGTGCCACCTTGGCGTGCTCGGCCATGCGCAGCAGCTGGCCCTCCATGCCGTTGAGCCGCTGGTTAAGCTGCTTCAACTGCATCACCAGTTCTTCGATGCGGTTGTTATGCAGCCGCACCTGCTCGACCTTGGCCACGAGTTCTTCGCGCAGCTTTTCATAGCTCTTTTCGCTGCGCGCGTTCACCTGCTCGCCGGAGGTGAACGTCTCCAGCCGTCGCGACGACATTTTTGAAAGCTTCTTGTATAGCCCTTCTACCTCCTCGAAAGTGGCGAGCACCTCGGGCTTCAATTTTTCTTCCAGCGCCGATAGCGAAAGGCCGCCCCCCTCCCCGTCCTCCGGATCCTCCTCCTCGGGCGGCTCAAACGCGGCCTCGGCGGGAACGCTGGCCTCCGGGGCGGTAACGGGCGGCGCCCCGCCCCCCTCAGCCGGCGAACCGGTCGCCTCGATTGCGGGCGCGCCGGGCATCGGTGCCACGGTCGGCGCCGGACCGCCCTGGGTCGCCTCCAAATCGACGATGTCACGCAGCAGCATGCGCCCGCCCTTGAGCGCATCGTGCCAGGCAATGATCGCCCGAAACGTGAGCGGGCTCTCGCACAGGCCGCCGATCATCATGTCACGGCCGGCCTCGATGCGCTTGGCGATCGCGATCTCGCCCTCGCGCGACAGCAGTTCCACGCTGCCCATCTCGCGCAGATACATGCGCACCGGATCGTCGGTGCGGCCGACCGCCTCCTCATCGACGTTGCCGGGCGCTTCCTCCGCCGCTTCGTCTTCGCCTTTTTCTTCCTTCTTCGGGGCGGCTTCGGGCTCATCGCCCTCCTCGCCCTCCACGACCTGGATGCCGAGTTCCGAGAACGTCGCCATGACGTCCTCGATCTGCTCGGAACTGGTCTGGTCGGGAGTGAGGACCGCGTTGACCTCATCATAAGTGACGTGCCCGCGCTCGCGCCCCCGCGCCACCAGCCGCTTGACCGCGGCCGACTGGCTGTCGAGCAGCGTGGTGTCGACGTCCGGATCGGCAGTCGCAGTGTCGCCAGCAGCGGGGGCTTTGGTGGCCATGGGTTCGCGTCTCTCCATATTCGGAAAACAGTCAGGTGGCGGCCGGATCCGCCGCATACAAGCGGTCTCTCGCCTCGCACAGCGCCTTCAGCCGGCGCTGTCGCACCTCATCGAAGCGATCCGCGAAAGCCTGTTGCGCCCGCGCCAGTTCTTCTTTTAGCAGCGGCAGTCGCAGCAAGCCGACATAGTGCCAAAAGGCTGCGAGCGCTTCGGAGGCGGGCGCCCCGCGGCGAATCTCTTGCGGCAAATCCCGCGCTCTCAGCAGCGAGCGTGCGTCCTGTTCCACATCGAACGCGCGCAGATGATCTTCAAGCGCGTGGGGATCAAGGCTCTCGGCTGCCAACGTCCACCCGAGCATGGCATCCTGCAACGGACGCCATGCCTCCGGCAGCCGCAGCACGCCAAAAGTCTCTTCCTCGTTGCGCAGCACGGACGGATGGTTCAGGAGCAGGCACAGGATCAACCGGCACCGGTCGATGTCCGCACTCGCCAAGGATGGAACCGGCCGGGGCGGCGGCTTTCCGCGTTGCCGCGGCGGCTGCCGGCGTTCCCGGAAAAACCGGTCGATCAGGGCGCGGCGATACTCCGCGGCCAGCGCCGGATGTCGAATTTGGCGCGCCGCGGCCTCTAGCCTGGCCCTGAATCCGGCGAGTTGCTCGGGGCTAGCGGCGCCCTGGCGCTGCATGTCGAACAGTGCATCCACCAACGGCTGTGCGGCTTCCAGCAATTTGGCAAAACTCTTGCCGCCCTGGCTTCGAACAAAGCTGTCAGGGTCCTGGTCGGATGGCAGGCGTGCCAGGGCCAGCGTGCGGTCCGGGGCCAGGTGAGGCAATGCCGTGGCGATGGCGCGCTCGGCAGCGCGCGCCCCGGCGGCATCGCCATCAAAACACAGCACCGGTGCGGGCGACAGCCGCCATAAAGCTTCCAGTTGCGCCTCGGTCAGCGCCGTGCCGAGTGGTGCCACGGCACCACCAAAACCGGCTTGGTGCAGGGCGATCGCGTCCATATACCCCTCGACGACCACCACGCTGCTACCGGTGCGTGCCACGGCCCGGGCACGGTCCAACCCGAACAGAGTCTTGCGCTTGGCGAACAGCGCGGTCTCCGGCCCGTTCAGGTATTTGGGCTGCCCGTCCCCTAGCGTCCGGCCGCCAAAGCCGATCACGCGCCCTTGGGCGTCTCGGATCGGAAACATGACGCGGTCGAAAAACTGCGCACGGCGGCGCCCGTCCGCCGCCTCCGTCGTCAGCCCGGCATCGGCCAGCATCTGCGCTGACGCGCCCAGCTCGCTCTCCAGCCCCCGGCCTGCGCCGGACCAGCCCAGCGCAAACGCGTCGATCGTCGCCTCGGTCAGGCCCCGCCCACGCAGGTATGCAAGCGCCGCTTCGCCCTCGGGTCCGCGCAACCGGCGATGGAAAGCAAGGCATGCCGCCTCCAGCACGCCGTGCAGGTCGAGCCGGCGTTGTTCGGCGGCGGCGGCTTCCGGCGTCGGCTGCGGCACCTCCAGCCCGGCCTCGCCGGCGAGGCGGGCCACCGCTTCGGGGAAACTCGCCCCGTCGCTGCGCATGACGAAGGTGATGGCGTCGCCGTGCTCGCCGCAGCCAAAGCAGTGGAATCCGTCCTCGTAGACATAGAAGCTGGGGGATTTCTCGTCGTGGAACGGACATAGCCCCTTCCACTGGCGCCCCGAGCGTGTGAGCTGGACCCTGCGCCCGATCAGCGGTGCCAGCGGCGTGCGACCGCGCAGTTCGTCGAGAAAGGAGGCCGGCAGCGCCATCTGCTAGCCGCCCAATGCCGCTTTCACGATCGGCCCGGCGGCGGCCATGTCGAGTGCCGCCGCATGCCGGGCTCGGAGGCTGGCCATCACCCGGCCCATATCCTTGACCGAACTGGCGCCGGTCTCGGCGATGGCCTCGCGCACCGCTCTCTGCATGGACTCGGCGTCCATTTGCGCCGGCAGAAAGCCCTCGATGACGGCGATCTCCGCCTCTTCCTTGTCGGCGAGTTCCGGCCGGTTGCCCCGGCGATACAGGACCACGCTCTCGCGCCGGCTTTTCGCCATGCCCCGCAGCATGGACACGATGGACGCGTCATCCACCGGCCCGCCGGGCCGCGCGGCGATATCGGTGTCCTTCAGTTTGGCCACAATCATGCGAAGGGTCGAGACGCGCGCCGCATCGCCCGCCCGCATGGCGGCTTTCAGTTGCTCCGTAAACGTCTCCCGCAGCCCCAATCCCGTCTCTCCGAAAAAGTCCCTCTACTATATGCTGCTAAACGCGCCTCCCGACGCGTTGCGAAAAAATTTCCCACTACCTGGGATGACCTTGCAAGGGGAACTTCTTTCCCGTTAAGGGGTGCCATGCCAGTGACCGTGGAGGCATTGATTGCGCGTTTGGGCGGGCCGGAGGCGGTCGCTCGCCTGCTTGGGGTCGGGACGGAAGCGCTGCGAAAGTGGCGGCAGACCCGAGCCATCCCGGCTCGGCACTGGCCGGCGTTGATCGGAGCAACAGGGCTGCCGCTGGAGGAGCTGCCCGGAACGCCGCCGCGCTCGGACCCGAGTGTCGGCGACCGGGCTCCCGATGGCGCCACCGCGGCGTTGGTGCTGGCCGACGGCCAAATTCTCTGGGGGCGAGGTTTCGGCGCGCATACCGCCGGTGCGGTGGGAGAAGTGTGTTTCTGCACCGGCATGACCGGGTATCAGGAAACCCTGACCGACCCGTCGTTTGCCGGGC
Source organism: uncultured Pseudomonadota bacterium (assembly GCA_963822705.1). Taxonomy (GTDB): domain Bacteria; phylum Pseudomonadota; class Alphaproteobacteria; order Acetobacterales; family Acetobacteraceae; genus CAVRQM01. The sequence goes on along the minus strand of CAWGIX010000008.1, from coordinate 67,223 downwards.
AGATTATTACCTTCACCTTCCCGCATATAGGCAATGTCGGCACCAACGCCGAGGATCTGGAAGCGGCGACGATCGCGGCACGCGGGCTGGTGGTACGCCAGGACATCACCGAACCGGAAAGTTGGCGCTCGACCCAGCATCTCGAGTCCTGGCTGCGGGCGCAGGGCGTGCCCGGGATTGCCGGCGTGGATACGCGGGCACTGACCCTGCATATCCGCGATGGCGGCCCGCCTTCGGGAGTACTCTGCATACCCGGAAGACGGCCGGTTCGATCGGCGCGCGCTGGCGGGTCAGGCCGAGCACTGGCCGGGACTGGAAGGCATGGACCTGGCGCGCGAGGTCTCGTGTACGCAAAGCTATGCCTGGGACGAGACGCGATGGGCCTGGCCCGGCGGTTTCGGGCGCCTGGACCGGCCGCGCCATCACGTGGTAGCGGTCGATTACGGTGCAAAACGCAACATCCTGCGCTGCCTGGCCGATGCTGGCTGCCGGGTGACGGTGGTGCCGGCCGCATCCACCGCCGAGGACATCTTGCGCCACCGGCCGGACGGCGTGTTCCTCTCCAACGGCCCGGGTGATCCGGCCGCGACCGCGGAGTATGCGGTCCCGGCGATCCGAGGCGTGCTGGCGGCCCGGGTGCCGCTGTTCGGCATCTGCCTGGGCCACCAGCTGTTGGCGCTGGCGCTGGGCGGGCGCACTTACAAGCTGCATCGCGGCCACCGCGGCGCCAATCAGCCGGTGCAGGATCTGGCCACGGGGCGGGTTGAAATAACCAGCCAGAACCACGGATTCGCGGTCGATGGCGCGAGCCTCCCGGACGGGGTGCGGGTGACGCACAAAAGCCTGTTCGACGGCAGCAACGAGGGACTGGCCTGCGACGACGGATCGGCGTTCAGCGTGCAGTATCATCCCGAGGCGAGCCCAGGTCCCGGCGATGCGGGGCACCTGTTCGGGCGGTTCGTGGCGATGATGGAACAGGTGTCACGGACCAGCTAACATGCCCCGCCGCACCGATCTGAAATCCATCCTCATCATCGGCGCCGGCCCGATCGTCATCGGGCAGGCCTGCGAGTTCGACTATTCCGGGGCGCAGGCCTGCAAGGCGCTGCGCGAGGAGGGTTTCCGAACCATCCTGGTGAACTCCAATCCGGCCACCATCATGACCGACCCCGGGCTGGCGGACGCCACGTATATCGAACCGATCATGCCCGACTTCGTCGAACGCATCATCGCACGCGAAAAACCCGACGCATTGCTGCCGACCATGGGCGGACAGACCGCGCTGAACACCGCCATGCAGCTTTCCGCACGCGGCACGCTGGAAAAATACGGGGTGGAACTGATCGGCGCCCGCGCCGACGTGATCGATCGCGCGGAAGACCGGCAAAAGTTCCGCAACGCCATGGCCGAGATCGGCATCGAAAGCCCCCGCAGCGCCATTGCCCACAGCCTTGAGGAAGCCCGGACGGTGCTGCCCGGCATCGGCCTGCCCGCGGTGATCCGCCCCAGTTTCACGCTGGGCGGCACCGGCGGGGGCATCGCCTACAACCGGGTGGAATTCGATCTCGTCGTGCAGGGCGGGTTGGATGCCTCTCCCACCGGCGAAGTGCTGGTGGAAGAGAGCGTGCTCGGCTGGAAAGAGTTCGAAATGGAGGTGGTGCGCGACCGCGCCGACAACTGCATCATCGTCTGCGCCATCGAGAACGTCGATCCGATGGGCATTCACACCGGCGACAGCGTGACCGTGGCTCCGGCACTGACCTTGACCGACAAGGAATATCAGCGGATGCGCGACGCCTCGATCGCGTGCCTGCGCAAGATCGGTGTCGATACCGGCGGATCGAACGTGCAGTTCGCCGTCAACCCCGATGACGGGCGCATGTTGATCATCGAAATGAACCCGCGCGTATCCCGCTCCTCGGCGCTCGCCTCGAAAGCCACCGGTTTTCCGATCGCCAAGATCGCGGCGAAACTTGCGGTCGGCTATACGCTGGACGAGCTTCCCAACGACATCACCAAAACCACGCCGGCCAGTTTCGAGCCGACCATCGACTACGTGGTGGTGAAAATCCCGCGTTTCACTTTCGAGAAATTTCCCGGCACGGCAAAGCTGCTGACCACCAGCATGAAGTCCGTGGGCGAGGCGATGGCCATCGGCGGCAGCTTTTGCGAGGCGCTGCAAAAGGGCCTGCGCAGCATGGAGACCGGGCTCTTTGGCCTCGACCCGGTGCCGGCCCCTGGCGACGGCGGCGCGGACGCGTTTCGCGCCGCCCTGTCGGCACCGCGGCCGGAACGCCTGCTGATGGCGGCACAGGCTTTGCGCGCCGGCCTGTCTGTGGAGGACGTTCACGCCGCCTGCCGGTTCGACCCGTGGTTTCTGCGCCAGCTGGCCCGCATCATAGCGGCCGAACGCGAGATCTCCCGAGACGGGCTGCCCGCGAACGCGTACGGGATGCGCCGCGTGAAGGCGCTAGGCTTTTCCGATGCGCAACTCGCCCGCCTGACCGGCGCCAAGACCGAAACCGTGACCGCAAGGCGCGAAAAACTTGCGCGGCCCTCCTATCGCCGCGTCGACACCTGTGCCGGCGAGTTTTTCGCCGAAACCCCCTATCTCTACTCCACCTATGTCGGCGGCTTTTACCCGCCGAAATCCGAGGCCGGCCCGAGCGACGGCCAAAAGATCATCATTCTGGGGGGCGGTCCCAATCGCATCGGGCAGGGCATCGAGTTCGACTATTGCTGCGTGCATGCCGCGTATGCGCTGCGCGAAGCGGGTTTCGAGACCATCATGGTCAATTGCAATCCGGAAACGGTCAGCACCGATTACGACACCTCCGACCGGCTGTATTTCGAGCCGCTCACTGCTGAGGACGTGATCGCCCTGGCCCGCCGCGAGCAGGAGGGCGGCACGTTGCTAGGCTGCATCGTGCAGTATGGCGGCCAGACGCCGCTGAAACTTTCCCGCGCGCTGGAGGCGGCCGGCATTCCCATTCTTGGCACCAGTCCCGACGCGATCGATGCCGCCGAAGACCGCGAGCGCTTTCAGGCGCTGCTGCGCACCCTGGCGTTGCGTCAGCCGGAGAACGGAACCGTCCGCTCGCTGGAAGAAGCCGAGGCGGTGGTGGCCCGCATCGGCTTTCCGGTCGTGATCCGCCCCTCCTACGTGCTGGGCGGCCGGGCCATGGAGATCGTCCACGACTCCGCCGGCCTGCACCGCTATCTGCGCGAAGCGGTGCAAGCGTCCGGCGAGAACCCGGTGCTGATCGACCGCTATTTGAACGATGCCATCGAAGTGGACGTGGACTGCGTGGCCGACGGCGAGCACGCGTTCGTGGCCGGGGTGATGGAGCACATCGAAGAGGCCGGCATCCATTCCGGCGATTCCGCCTGCGCCCTGCCGCCGTATTCGCTGTCGCCGGCGATAGTCGCGGAGCTACGCGCCCAGACCGAGGCGCTGGCGAAGGCTCTGGGCGTGGTGGGCCTGATGAACGTGCAATTCGCCATCAAGGATGACGAGGTTTTCGTGCTGGAAGTGAACCCGCGCGCCTCGCGCACCGTGCCATTCGTGGCCAAAGCCACCGGCGTGCCGCTGGCCAAGCTGGGGCGCCAGGGTCATGGCGGGCGCCAAACTGTCGGAGCTGCGGCTGACCGAAAAGACGGCAATGCCGCACGTGGCGGTGAAGGAGGCGGTGTTCCCGTTCAACCGCTTTCCGGACGTGGACACGATTCTTGGGCCCGAAATGAAGTCCACCGGCGAGGTGATGGGGCTGGACAGCAGCTTCGATCGCGCTTTCGCCAAAAGCCAGCTAGGCGCCGGGGTGCGCCTGCCCGAGCAGGGCACCGTGTTTTTGTCCGTACGCGACGCCGACAAGCCGGCGGCGCTGGCGGTGGCACGGCGGCTGCGCGACCTGGGTTTCTCCATCCTGGCCACCCGCGGCACCGCGGCGCGACTGCGAGAGGCCGGACTTGCGGTGCAGCAGGTCAACAAGGTGCTGGAGGGACGGCCGCATTGCGTGGACGCGATCCGCTCCGGCGAGGTGCAGCTGGTGGTCAACACCGCGTCCGGCGCGCAGTCGGTCGCCGACAGTTTCGATATCCGCCGCAGCGCCCTGACCCATGGCGTGCCGCACTATACCACCATGGCCGGCGCCCGCGCCGCGTCCCAGGCGATAGCGGCGCTGCGCAGCGGCCCCCTGGGCGTGGCGCCGTTACAGGATTATTTCCCGATTGCGTCGTAGCATTGCGGCCCTCGTCCGCCTGCGCCGCGGCAAGTTTCTTATTTGACCAGACCCGACGTGGAGAACACGGCTGATGCGTATCTCGATTTTTGGCCTCGGTTATGTCGGCACGGTTTCCAGCGCCTGCTTCGCCGCCCTGGGGCACACCATCATCGGGGTAGATCTGGCTTCAGAACGGGTAGCGGCGGTCCGACGCGGACGCTCTCCTATCGTGGAGCCGCAGATCGACTTGCTGATCGCCGATGCCGCTTCCGCGGGGCGGCTGACCGCGACGGACGGTGCCCCCGAGGCGATCCAGCAGACCGATCTCTCACTGATTTGCGTCGGCACGCCGAGTGCCGAGGACGGCAGCGTTTCGCTGCGCGAGATCGACTCGGTCATCGCCGCCATCGGCGACGCGATTGCCGCGAAATCCTCGCCCCATGTCGTGGTGATGCGTTCCACCGTGCCGCCGGGCTCGGCGAAGTCCAGGGTGATCCCGGTTTTGGAACAGCGATCCGGCCGCCGCCTGGGGGCGGGATTAAGCTACTACTCCAATCCGGAATTTTTGCGCGAGGGCTGCGCGGTTGCGGATTTTTATGCACCGCCATTCACGCTTTTCGGTGCATTCCCAGGTGATCGTGCCGACATTCTGCGCGAGCTGTACGAAACCGTTCAGGCCCCGCAGGTGGTCACGTCTTTCAGAATCGCGGAAAGCGTCAAGTACCTGTCGAACACCTATCACGCGGTCAAGATCGCTTTTGCGAACGAAGCCGGCGCCATCCTGTCCGCGCACGGCGTCAACTCCCGCGAAGCTTTTCGGGTGTTCCACCTGGACCAGACCCTGAACATATCGCCTGCTTATCTGCAGCCCGGGTTCGCCTTCGGTGGATCGTGCCTGCCGAAAGAGGTCCGCAGCTTTCTTGCGCTCGCCCGCTCCAGCGGCGTGGCGGCTCCGTTCTTGGATAGCGTGCTGTCCAGCAACCAGTCGGTGATCGAGCGCGCGCTGGACAAGATCACGAGTTTCGGCCGCGGTCGGATAAGCCTGTTCGGATTGGCGTTCAAGGCCGGAACCGACGATTTGCGGGAATCACCGTTTGTCGTGCTGGCGGAACGGCTGCTCGGAAAGGGCTATGACTTGCGCATTTTTGACAGCGCGGTAAGGCGGGCCATGCAGAATGCGCGCACAAGCGCCTACATCGAGAATCACTTCCCGCATCTGGCGCACCGCATAGGGGAGAGTGCCAGGGACGTGCTCGACGGCAGCAGTCTGGCGGTGATCGGTCATGTGGCGAGCGAAGACCGCCCGGGACTTGTCGCGGCATTGCGGGAGCAAACGGTGATCGACCTCGCCGGCATACCCGAACTGGCCACAGTTCAGGGAGTTGAATATTTGGGCTTCTGCTGGTAACGGCTCTCGATATCATTAGGCTTTATTTGGCTCTCAACGCGCGCTCCGCCTCAAGCCGCGCCCGGTGTTCGGCGATTGCCCGTTGACGCTCGTTGCTGATCGCGGCGGCAAATTCCCTGGTTGCCTGTTCGAGACGCTCAGCGACGTAGGACACCGCCTTGACCGGGCCAACCGAGTTACCCGCATGCTCCGATATCGTCGCGATTTCCATGCACAGATTGAGAATTTTCCGGTCTCGCTCGTCCATGCCACCCAATAGGGATGACAGGGCATTCTGCGGGATGCTGCCCTCATAGAGGCTCGGCGGGAGCACCGGCAACGGCAGGTCGCTGCAAACTGCGACGATATAGACCGATTTCGCGTACTCATCAGTCTGCTTGACCGCTCCGTTGCGCGTTGCCCGTCGCATGGAAACTAAGGGATTCACGTGGCCGACCTCCGGAACCAGCAACGACCCAAACGCCACCCTCTGCCCGTAGGCGGCCGCATGCTGAAAGCGGGCACGAAGCAGCTGCAGGAACTCAGAACGTTCCAATTCCCGTACGTGGTACGGGTTCGGCTCCACCAGGTGCCGGTTGTAGTTGACGCGATCGGGCGTGGATATCAGCAGTGTTCCGCCCGGGCGCAGGACGCGCTTGAACTCGTCCAGCATGGCCTCCTGTTCGACCACATGCTCGAGGGTCTCGAGACAGACCACCACGTCGAACGAATTTGCCTCGAACGGCAGTTCCGTTACCGACGAACATCGGAAGCTCAGGTTCCCCCGTTCGTATTTGAGGCTGGCGGCTTCCACCGCCGCTCGGCTCAGATCGACCCCGGTCACCCGGGAAGCTACCTGGGACAGCAGACTTGATCCGTAGCCCTCGCCGGACGCAGCGTCCAACACCGTCTTGCCGGCGCACAGCTGAGCGGCGATGAGATAGCGATGGACATGCTCCAGCTCGACTTCGTTTTCAGCCGAAATGGTCGCAAACCGCTCGCCCCCGCTCTCGATCAGAGCGGGCGATCGCTCGACTCGGATCGCCTCGTCATCGAGCCATGTCGTCGCAGATTCACCCCGCAATGCCGGCTGCCGGCGACGGAACCAGGTTGCCTCCGCAACCCGCAGCATGTCCCTTACGATTTCCGTGCCGACTTCCCAGGAGTAGTTCTTCTGAACGAACTCATAGCCCGCGCGCTTGCAGACGCAGCCATTCCTCCTTGCTGCAATACAGCCGCGTGATCGTCTCGATCTGGGTTGGTGCGTCGTCGGCTAGCAGAACATGGGTGCCCGGGCTAAGTCCCATTCCCTCTATGGCAACGCGCGTCGCCACGCAGGGGACTCCGTGGGCAAGGCTGGTGACGACCTTGCCCTTCAGTCCTGCGCCAAACCGCAGCGGCGCCACGAAAACCCTGCACTCATCGAGCGTCGCATCGAGTGTTTCAAGGTACCCGGTGATGACGACGCGACTGCTCGCCCGATCCTGCAGCTCTTTTGGAACGTCGGGGCCGATGACGTAGAATTTGGCCGCCTCGGGCAGACTGGCCGACAGCGCCGGCCACACGGTGTCCAAAAAGTTCAGCACGGCATCCACGTTCGGCTGGTGGCGAAAACCGCCGACGAAGACCAGATGGTGTCGCGATTCGAAATCGGCCGCGCTGATGCGAACGCTCGACGTGTACGGGTACACGATCACGTTGCTGACCGGAAGCTGGCGGCAGATGATGTCCCGCTCGGCGGTGGACGGGACGATCGTGCAGTCGACCTTGGCGATCAGGCCGAGCTCCTGCTGGCGTACCAGCTGCGCCTTGCGCAGCAGCAGTCCGTCATTCTTGATCGCCGCCTCGCGCTCCATGCGCAGATAATGCAGATCGATGTCGTGAAACAGAATCGACGCGAGCGGATAGGCAGTGCGCAGCAGGTCCGCCATGTCGGCAAAGACCAGAACGCGGAAGCCAAGAACCGCATCGAACCGGTCCGGCCTCGCCCGCACGACATCCTCGATGGTGCGAAAGTCCGGCAGGATGAGGGTCTCTATGCCTTCGCGCTGGAGGTCCGTGCTGTAACGCTCGTCAGGCGACGGGTTGTGCGCCGGCAGAAAGGATACCTGCCAGCCCAGCCTGGCGAAGATCTGCAACAGGCGAAGCGCCATTACCGAGCCCGCGTCTCGGTCGGGAGAGGGCACAAGCGCGTCAATGGCGAGCAGGCGGGCATGCACCGAACGGTTGGCCTCTCTATCGGGCTCTACCCCATTCGGGCGATGCGACTTCAGAACAGGCTCCCACCGCGCCGCGAACTTGGCCGCGTTGACCCGCTGATAGGCCTTGACGCCCTGCGTCTCGTCCCGACCGTTGGTTTGGCCCTCATAGTGGATCACGCGGGCGAGCGGCTGGTACCACACCTCTCGCCCGGCGGCACGGACCCGGAACGCAAGGTCCACGTCTTCGTAATAGGCGGGGGCGAAGCTCTCGTCGAACCCACCCAATTCGTCCCATAGTTCCCTGGGAACCGCGATTGCTGCCCCGGAGCAGTAGTCGGTCCTGCGCGCAAAGCTGAACTCCGCGCTCTGGGGGTGGCTGCCGCGGCCGTAATTCCAGGCGCTTCCGTCCTGCCATACGATGGCACCGGCCTCTTGCAGCGATCCGTCCCGGTTCAGCAGCTTCGAGCCCACAAGACCGGCCCGCGGATGGTCGACGAAGGTGCGGATCAGTTCGTCCAGCCAGCCATCGCAAATTTGCGTGTCGCTGTTGAGAAAGACGACATAGCGGCCGCGAGCCTTACGAGCGCCGATGTTGCAGGCATGCACGAAGCCCACATTGGCTTCGGTCCTGAGTGCGGAAATCCAGGGAATCGTGGGCAGTTCCTGCGTTCCGGTCCGCAAAGGTGAACAGTCGTCCACGACCAGCACCTCGAAGGTCCGCGCGCTCGAGTGATGTGCGATGCCGTCCAGGCAGTTCAGGACGAAGGGCATCTGTCCGAACACAGGGATGATGATCGAGACGTCCGGAGGCGTGGCTGCGCCTGCCGCAGTCACCCCCAAGGGCCGCATATCGGCAAGGTCGCGCACTGCCCGCTGTACGGAGTTCCCCTGCCTCGCCATCCTGCAGCAGCTTGTAGCTTGCGAAAAAGCTCGCGGCACGATGCAGTTCGGAACTCACGACCGCCTCGCTCCCCGCTGCCAGGCTATCGTCCTGAACGCCGGATTGTCCGCCGGGAAGCTGGCCGGACGGTGCGGCGGACAGTCGCCCTTCAGCTCTGCCGAAGGCAAGATAGTGATAGAACGGCTCGGCTTTGGCGGCCCGCACGTCGGGGTAGGTCTTCAGATAAAAAACGGGATCGAACTCGGCCCTGGGCCTCCGGCCTTCCGCGCTGCCAAAATTTACATAGTGTTCGACCGGATCGGCCTTCGCAGCGCTGACGTCCGGATTTGTTTCCAGATAGAACGCACGGCAAACCCCGTCCGCTCGAGAAAGTCTTCTGATCATCACAGCCGATCTTGTCCGGAAGGGGACAGCTTTGCGTATCGATTTGCGGATTCTGAGCAATGGGTCGCATCTCCGGTCAGTTATTTACCGCGCCAAGGAAAGCGTCGTTATCAAGCCGGACGGCTCGCGATGCACAGCGCTCGTGGAATTAGGCACGAAACGGGAATCCCACCGCGGCGGAGATCCCGAGCCATTCTATTGCGCTGCCGGTGCATGCCAGACGTTCACCCACACCTCCGCCGATCGCACAGGCAAGGGCCTACCGCACCGCGCGGAGGTAGATGGTGCCCGCGATTTCCATGCCGGTGAGCCCCCGCGATGCAGACGCCCAGAACCCGATCTCGGCCCCGGCGAAGCCAGACTGTCGGGCCAGCGATAGAATCGACCAGCCAGGGACCTGAAACACAAGCGATCCGGCTTCTGGATCAGCTGGGTTTCCGTGATATTCAGGCTCGGCCAATGTGACCAGCTTTCCGTGTTCCAGCCGGGCCTGCACCTTCGTTTCGTCCTGCATGTACATGAACGGAAAGGACGCGAGGAGCACGCCGCCAGAACGCAGTATGCGCGCGGTGTCGCGGAGCGAGGCGGCCAGGTCGGGCACATGCTCCAGCACGTCGCCGCTTAACACGAGATCGAATACGCCGTCGGGGAACGGCGCAGCCGAAATGTCGATCGCGGGAATTGGGAACAGGGCCGAGCGCGCCTCCTCGGTCGCGGCGTATTCCGAGCAGATCAAACGCGGATAGCGGCTGCGCAGCAGGAGCGCAAACGGTGTTAGTGCCTCGTGAGCATAGATGCGCGCAAGCCTCGGTGGAACGGCCGCAATCTCCGACAGCGCGACATCGAGCATGGTGCGCTGTCGGGGGCTGAAGCCTCCGGCCAAAAGCAACTCGCGATAGTTGGGGTTGCCAACGGACACCTGATCGGGTGGAACCGCGCCGAGGAAGTCGCTCCGCACGCCGTGCGTCCGCGCCTGCCGTACGATGTCTCCGATCGTATCAGGGCTAAAGAGCCACGGCGACACCTTGACGAAATCGAGCCATGCGTGGCGATCGGGAAAGCGAACATGGCGCTCGGGAAAGCTACCGCTCACGAGCGCTCGGCCGCTGCAACGCATTCTCATGCGGCTTGTGGATCAGGTACGGCGGGAGCGAGGGACAGAAAGGCCTGCGCCGGCATTTACATCGGCAATCCAGGCTCGCCTCGCCTCGCCGCCACACCCCGCGGACCGAGCAGCGACCGCAGTGCTTCCGCCGTCCACTCCACTCGGCCCTCCAGGCGGGGTCGCGCTGCCGCGAATACGTCGTAACTCATGGCGACGAACTCTTCGAGCGTCATTTCGCGGCTATGGCCAGGCGGCAAACCATACGAGGACCGCATGAACATCAGGGACCCGGCAACGCCGATGCGTCGTGCCAGCGCCGGATAGCACGGCAGCTGGTGCGAGACCGCCAGGTCATCCGGAGGTGGTGGCGCTTCGCCCAGACCGGCGAACTCCAGACCGGCGAACTCCAGACCGGCGAGCTCCAGACCTGCCTTCACCAGCGCCTGGCGGGCCAGCGTGCCCAATACCCGGATCATCGGATGATTGTCCGAATACATGAACACTCCCTCGTGCAGCCACTCCTCGCACGCGCCGGCAAGATCGTAGCCGTGCTCCGCGCCAAGTCGCACAAGCGCCTCGCGCGCCTGCACGAACGCTTGGAAATAGCCGAGCGCATCGAACACCAGCGCGTTGAACAGCCGTGGCACGCGTTCGATCGGTATTCCTAGACAGAACGCCGATGCAACCAGTGCAGATTGATACCCACTGAACGGGCCGATCGCAAACCTCGGGGGCTCGCCTTCCGCCCGGACCGTGAGCATATCAGGATGAAAGCCGGTAAAGACCAACAGCGGCAGGAACACGACGTTCTCACGGACCTCGCGGAGCCGCGTAACCTCCAACGCGCCGCCGCCACTGCCATCGGGAAGCTGGCAGATGACGAGGTCATGATCCGTGATTTGCGGCGCGACGACATCCGGCGCCCAGCCCTGCGACGCGCTTACATGCCAGGCATCGACCTGCGCACCCGGCAGCAGAAACCGCGCCCAGCGCCCGATGCCAGGTGCTTGGCAGCCTCCGACCACCGCGAGCCGAAAGCCCTTATACGCGTCGGGGCCCATTAAGTCATTCCGACGACTTCTTCGTCGCAGATGACGCCCTGCTTCTCCCGCATCGCGACTTCCTGCGGGTTCGGCCACTCCCGCCGGACGGGCACCTCGCTCGCGCTCACCCTGCCTGGGGCGGCGCGCGCGATCACCTCGGCTGCGGCGTCATCCCCACCGAGGTAATGCCTGCAAAAGATCGACATAACATGCGCCACGCCGTCCGCCGTTACCTCGCGCAGATCGTCCGCCAGGAAAGTCGCACGCGCGGCCGGGCCGGTGATGATCTCGTAGGACGGGAAATAGGCGACGTCGGGCACGGCGGCTGCGACCATGTCGGCCACCACACGCAACGCGGACTTGCTGTACCAGTTCGCCACCAGCACATGCCGGTCCTCGTAGGTCGCGATCAACGCCACCGGCGATACGGTGAGGATCACGCGCACGCTGGGGTTCACTCGACGCAGGTTCGCCAGGAACGCCTCCATGTCCGCCACCATCTCGGCGACCGTGAAGTTATGAAACCGATACCTGCCTGCGTCGATGTCATCGCTCACCACGGTCGGAGCGAGCGGAAACACCGCGCCATCCGCAACCGATTCCCATCCCTCCGTCAAGCCGAAGGTGAACACAAACACGTCGCTGCTCTCGAACATCTCCTGGACTGCCTGGAGATGCGCGTCGCGGTCCGCGCACACTGCGGCGATGGTCGGAAACCCGCCGTCCTGCACGCGCGGGCGGAATGGATCGATATAGCCGCCCGACGCCGTCCGCCACGCGACATCCACCGGGTCGAACAACCCGTAGGCGCGTTCAAACAATTGCAAAAGTTGCCGCACGGTATACACGTTGCCGAACCGAGCGGGATACACGCCGTAATTCTCGTCGCGTGCCGCCGCCGAGAGCGGCCCCGGCTCGGTGATCAAATAGTGCAGGCCGCGCTGTTGCAGCGTGCGGGAGATGTACTGGGCGAAGCAGCTTCCAGCGGTCGCCACGCGGTCGACCGGCCGGAGACGGAACGGTACGCTAGAGACTGGATCGATCTCGGCAGGGCCGCGCCCGGACACGCTGCGGTGCCAGAACGCGGACGACGGCTTAGACGCGTAGGGGTTGGCCAAATAGGGCTCCATCAAACAGGGCATTCGCTCGCGCGGGCGGTTTTAGGGCCGGGCATGGCGAGCCGCAAGCTTGGGGCCGGCGGGGCTATGGGGAGCCGTTCTACCAGCGCATCTCAGCGATGCAGAAACGAAAGTGCCATGGCCGCTCCTGGGGTGCCGCAGCGCAGCTGGGAATGCGGCGAGGCGTGCCGCCGCTCTGGCGCGCATGATACCAGCTTCTACGGGCGCAAGCCGCGGTAAGGAAGCAGACTTCGACCTCAGAGACCGGCTGTGGCAGAATCCGGCGCGAGGTAGAAGGCGGCGGTGCGCCGCAATCCCTCCTCCAAGGCGATCAGGTCTCGATGGCCGAGAATGGCTCGAAGCTTGTCAAGTTTCGGGGCGCGCCGCCTGACCGACCCTGGAGGCGATGGATGCAGGGTCAGGGCGCCCTCGAAACCGCACAGTCTCATGATCATTTCGGCGAGGTCGCGAATGATCACTTCGCGATCGCCGCCGACGTTCACGATCTGCCCCGCGGCTGCCGGAGACTGGGCCAAGGCGACGGTATCGCGCGCGGCGTCCTCGCAGAAAATGAACGCCCGAGAGTCCTCATAACCGTGCAGTTCGTAAACACCCCGTTTCGCCCGAAGCAGAAAATCGGGGATAACATGCTTGTCGCCCATGCGCGGACCGTAAGCATTGTGGAACCGCACAATCGTAAACTGTTTGCCGAAATGACGGCACCCGCTTATCGTGGCGACCTCGCCATGCAGTTTCGATGCGCCGTAGGACCACCGGGCGTTGGCAACATCGTCGATACTGGGCACTACGTCCTCTCCGGTCGGCACGGGCCATCCGAATCGCGTCACCGTGGATGCGTAGATCTCGCAGGAACCGGCATAAACGAATCGGGCCAGGCGCCGTCCAGGTCCGTATCGCTCAAGCAGGTTGATGGTGGGCAGAGTGCAGCATCTCACGACATCGAACGGGCGTTCGTAAAAATTCTGTGTGCCATTGAGCGCCGCCATGTGAAAGATCATATCGAAGTCAGCAGGCAGATTCCGGACCTCGGCCTGCTCGTTGAGATCCACCTCCAGCGTTTGCACGTTCGGTCGAGACGACAACGAGCGATAGTGTGCGTCGCCCTCGCCCCGGATAAAGTTATCGACGCAAGTGACTTCGGTTTCCGGGTTCTGGGCCAGAAGTCTGGCAATGTAGAATCCGAGGAAACCCGCAGCTCCGGTAACCAGAACTCGGTTCACGCTTAAGCTCCGTCGAGGTGACAATGAACCGATACCAGCATGGCAGCCCCCAGCAAGACGAGGGATGCGCGAGGGGTGCCTGACCCCAACTTGGACCTGCGCAGGCCCGCCGCGGCCGTACCCAGTCAACCCGCATCGGCGCCGTATCGCAAGGGGAGTACGACCCGCCATACCGGAGGCCGGCGCACGAGCTACCACCCCGTGCCGCCGGGCTTGCCTTTTGCGGGCAACCGCAGAACACTCCCGGTCCATTTTTCCCTTAAGGAGAGCCCGCGACTTTGGCCATCCAGAAATTCCCCATGACCGGCCCCGGCCTGCAACGGCTGGAGGATGAGCTGCGCACGCTGAAAAGCGTCGAGCGGCCGGCCGTCATCCGCTCCATCGCGGAGGCACGGACCCACGGGGACCTCAGCGAGAACGCCGAATACCATGCCGCGCGCGACCGCCAGAGTTTCATCGAGGGCCGCATCGCCGAGCTGGAGGAGATCGTGTCCTCGGCCGAGGTCATCGACCCGTCCACCCTGTCCGGCGATAATGTCAAGTTCGGCGCCCATGTGCGCCTGATCGACGAGGAGACGGACAAGGAGGCCAAGTATCAGATCGTCGGCGTGCACGAGGCGGATATCAAGGCGAACCGCCTGTCGATCTCCTCGCCGCTGGCCAAGGCGCTGATCGGCAAGAAGGCCGGCGACAACATTTCGGTCCCGGCTCCGGGCGGCGATCGCAGCTACGAAATCCTGTCCGTCACCTACGGCTGAGCCGGGCGGGTGATCGGCATCGCCGATGTGCGCGCCGCAGCTGCGCGCATCGAGGGTCGCGTGTTGCGAACGCCGTCCATCCGCAGCCACGCGGTCAGCCAGGCGGCCGGCGCCGATGTGACGCTGAAGCTCGATACGCTGCAGTTCACCGGCTCGTTCAAGGAACGCGGCGCAGCCAACCGTCTGGCGTTGCTGTCCGAGGCGGAACGAGCGGCCGGGGTGATCGCCATGTCGGCCGGGAATCACGCCGCCGCGCTCGCGCGCCATGCCAGCCTGGCAGGCATAGCGTCGACCATCGTCATGCCGGTGACCACGCCGCTCGGCAAGGTAACGCGCACCGAGGGTTTTGGCGCAAAAGTCGTGCTGTATGGGGAGAGCGTGGCAGAGGCGGCGGCGCATGCCGGCGAACTGGCGCAGCGCCACGGGCTGGTCTTCATCCACCCCTACGACGACGAGGCGGTCATCGCGGGCCAGGGCACCTTGGCGCTGGAACTGCTGGAGGATGTTCCGGACCTGGAGATGCTGGCGATCCCGGTGGGCGGCGGCGGGCTGGTGGCCGGCTGTGCCGTGGTAGCGGCGGCGTTGAAGCCGGGCATGCAGGTGATCGGCGTCGAGGTCGCCGCCTATCCCGCGCTGGCGCAGCGGCTGGCGGGCCAGCCGGTCTCGGTGGGCGGCCAGACCATTGCCGAGGGTATCGCCGTGCGCGACATCGGGGTGGCCCCCCTCGCGGTGATCCGCGCATACGTGACCGACGTGCTCGTGGTACCGGAGCGGGCGGTCGAGGAGGCGATCGCGCTTTTGGCGGAAGAGGCAAAAGTGGTGGCCGAGGGCGCGGGCGCGGCGGGGCTCGCGGCGCTGCTGGCGTTTCCGGAACGGTTTGCCGGTAGGCGGGTCGGCATCGCGGTATGCGGCGGCAATATCGACGCGCGCATTCTGGCCAACGTGCTCTTGCGCAACCTGCTGCGCGACGGCCGCCTGCAGCGCCTGGTGCTGGAAATTCCCGATCGCCCCGGCATGCTGGCCGATATCGCGGCGCGCATCGCCGCCTCGGGCGGCAACATCATCGAGGTGTCGCACCACCGGCTGTTCACCTCGCCCAGCGTGCAGGCCGCGCAGCTGGAGGTCATGTTCGAAGCGCGCGACCCGGCACACAGTGCGGCGATCGTGCGGGCGCTGGAGCAGAGTTATACGCTGCGGCGGATTTAGGGTGGTGATACAAGGCGGAGATTGGATCACGACCGCCGCTTGCCTATGTTATGGGCCGGACTGTGCCTGTGAGAGGGATTCCATGTCTGACGAGGCAATCGATAGCAAGAAGGTCTCCGTAACGCTCCCGCTGGAGACAATCAGCACGATTGGCAAGATCGCCCAGGCAAACAACACCACAAAAGCGACGGCGATAGAGGAATCCATTGAGATAAATGAGATTCTAACGGAGGCGGAAAAGCAGCACGCAAAGATCCTGCTTCGCTATCCCGATGGTCGAATGGAGGAGATTGTCAGGCACCGCGCCCAGCGGTGAGTGGGTCCGTAACAGACCTCGATGAGGACGAAGGCGGAACCCGGGAACGTGTTAGGCCCGATCGGAAGCCGTACGACCCGGCGGAAGATCGGGAAAAACTGCGCGGCTGGATAGCTCTCGGGCTGCTGGTTCTATTCTCGATACTTGTTCTCGCGCTGCTGGCTTCCGCGGGTCGCCGGGTGGGTGTCGGACGATCACATCGAAAAACTGGCGGGGGTTTTGATGTCGCCCGTCTCCGGCCTGCTGGGCGCGGTGGTCGGCTTCTACTACGGCGAGCAGTCGCGTGCCCGCCCCTGAAGCCCCACGCTACGGTGACGCGATCCGAGATGAATGGGATCTCGATTCCGATTTCCTGACCGTCAATCACGGCTCCTATGGCGCCACCCCGCGCTGTGTTCTGGATGCCCAGCGGGCGTGGCAGCAGCGCATGGAGCGGCAGCCCACCCGCTTTTTCGCCGACGAACTCCCCGCTCTGCTGCGGCAGGCGGCCGCGCGCCTCGCCGCTTTTGTCGGCGCCGACTCGCAGGACCTCGTGTTTGTCGAGAACGCCACCGTCGGCTGCAACGCCGTGCTGCGCTCGCTCGACTTTAGACTTGGCGACGAAATAGTCGTGCTCAGTCACGGCTACGGCGCGGTGGTCAAGGCGGCACGCTACGTCGCCGCGAGGTACGGCGCTTGTGTGGTGGAAACTCCCGTGCCGTTCCCCCGTGCGGACGATGCGACTTTGCTGGAACACCTGTCGGACGCGCTTGGTCCCCGCACCCGGCTGGCCGTGCTCGACCACATCACCTCGGCCAGCGCGCTGCTGCTGCCGCTGACCGACATGGTCGCAGCCTGCCACGCGCGGGGGGTGCCGGTGCTGGCGGACGGCGCGCACGCACCGGGCAATGTTTCGTTGAACATCCCCGCCACGGGCGCCGATTATTATGTAGGCAACTGTCACAAATGGCTGATGGCCCCCAAAGGCTGCGGCTTCCTCTGGGCCCGGCGCGAGCTTCAGGACGGCTTGCACCCGGTCACCATCTCGCACGGCTACGGTTCGGGTTTTGTGGCCGAATTCGACTGGACCGGCACCCGCGACATGAGCGCCTACCTTGCCGTGACGGCGGCGCTCGACTTCCACGAGCGCCTGGGCGGACCGGCGCTGCGCGCACGCAACGCCGAACTGGCGGCCGAAGCCGCCTCGCTTCTCGCCGGCCGGCTCGGCACCCAGAGCAGTCTGGGCAACACCGCCGCCCACTCCATGGCCGTGGTGCAGTTGCCGATCCGCAAGGAAACCGATCCGAAACAGGCTTTGGCGCTGCGCGAGCGACTGCTGCAGATGGGCACCGATGCCCCCATCAGCGCCATTGACGGCACGGCCTGGCTGCGCGTTTCGGCGCAGGCCTATAACGAGATCAGGGACTTCGACCGGCTTGCTGATATGCTGACTGTGCTTACGGCATAACATAGTGTGGCAGATCGGCAACGTCAGCTCTGCGACGTTTGCAATAAACGTTAGTGTATTGGCACTGCGTTCATATTTTCGCTAGATACCGTTGCTGCCACCTAGGGGCGTCAGGAATGGCCGGCGAAAAGGCGCGCGCAGTTCCGCGCGTGCGTGAGAGGCGGAAACCGACCGCGGCGCGGGCAGCGCTGCCGGCCAATGTGGTATATCTGCATCAGCGAATTATGCCGCGGCACAAGGCGTTGCTGACCCGCTGGCTGGAGGCCGGGCGACGCATGGGCCTGTGCGATGCCTCCGCCTTTGTCCCCGAGCGCGCCGGCGCACCGCAGGAGGGCCCGCGCGAGGACTACGTATTGATCTGGGTGCGAGAAAACATCGATCCCGCCTATATGGTTCTGCCCGACGGCTTCCACTGGGTGGTGGTGGACCAGGTGCGCCAGCAGACTTTGGGACGACTGCCCAGTTTTGCGGCGGCATTGCACTTCATTCGCCCCGTGCTGCCGCTGGAAGCCGCCGCGTAGGCAGATCGCCCGGCGTGCGCTAGGCTGCACGCCATGAACGGGGGAGAATCGGACGCACGCGTCTACGTGGCCGGCACGTGCGACACCAAGCGCCGGGAACTGGCGTACGTCCGCGACCTGATTGCCGCCGAGGGCGTCGTCGCGGTCCTGGTCGACCTGTCCACCTCCGGCAGCACTGCCGACAACGCCGATTTTCCCGCACGCACAGTCGCAGGACACCATCCGGATGGCGCCGCCGCCGTATTCACCGGTGATCGCGGCAGCGCGGTCGCCGCCATGGCGGAAGCTTTTCGCCGTTTCATTCTTACGCGCAAAAACGTGGCGGGGCTGATCGGGCTGGGCGGCTCGGGCAACACCGCGCTGGTCACGCCGGCGATGCAGGCGCTGCCGGTGGGCGTTCCGAAACTGATGGTGTCCACTGTCGCCTCCGGCAACGTTTCGGCCTATGTCGGGCCGTCGGACATCGCCATGATGTACTCGGTCACCGACATCGCCGGGCTGAACCGCATTTCCCGGCGCGTGCTGGCCAATGCCGCGCACGCGATCGCCGGCATGGCGCGCGCCAACGCTCCGCCGGCCGAAGACGACCGCCCGGCAGTGGGCGTCACCATGTTCGGCGTCACCACCGCCTGCGTCGCGTCCGTCACGGCGCAACTGGAAAGCCGGTTTGACTGCCTGGTGTTCCACGCCACCGGAACAGGCGGCGCCGCAATGGAAAAGCTGGCCGACAGCGGACTGCTCGCGGGCATCATCGACGTCACCACCACCGAAGTCGCCGACCTGCTGGTCGGCGGCACGCTGGCCTGCACCGAAGACCGGTTCGGTGCCGTGGCGCGAACGGGCCTGCCCTATGTCGGCTCCTGCGGCGCACTGGACATGGTGAATTTCGGGGCGCGCGCGACGGTGCCGGAGCGGTTTTCCGCACGCACCCTGTATATCCATAATCCCCAGGTGACGTTGATGCGCACAACTGCGGAAGAATGCGCGCGCATCGGCGCCTGGATCGGTGAGCGGCTCAACCGGTGCGAGGGCGAGGTGCGGTTTTTGCTGCCGCTCGGCGGCGTGTCGGCCATCGATGTTCCGGGCGCCCCGTTCTTCGATCCGGAAGCCGACGCCGCTCTGTTCTCCGCCTTGGAATCCACCATTCGGCAGACTGCGAGACGGCGGCTGGTGCGCGTGCCGCACGCCATCAACGATTCCGGATTTGCCGATGCGCTGGTGCAGAACTTTCTTTCCGTAGTGGGACACTGACAAATGCCGCGCTTCGAGCGTCGTGCGCTGCTGGAAAAATTCCGCGGCATGGTGGCGCGGGGCCAGCCGATCGTCGGCGGCGGCGCCGGCACCGGCCTGTCCGCCAAATGCGAGGAGGCGGGCGGCATCGACCTGATCGTGATCTACAATTCGGGTCGCTACCGTATGGCGGGCCGCGGCTCGCTGGCCGGCATTCTGGCCTACGGCAACGCCAACGACATCGTGCTGGACATGGCGCACGAGGTGCTGCCGGTGGTGCGGAACACGCCGGTGCTGGCCGGCGTGAACGGCACCGACCCATTCTGTCATTTCGACCATTTTCTAGACCACCTCAAGGCGATCGGCTTTTCCGGCATCCAGAATTTCCCCACCGTCGGCCTGATCGACGGCACCTTGCGCGCGAATCTGGAAGAGACCGGCATGAGCTACGGGCTGGAGGTCGATCTGGTGCGCATGGCGCGGGAAAAAGACATGCTGACCACGCCCTATGCATTCACTCCCGACGAAGCGCGCGCCATGACGCAGGCGGGTGCGGACATCGTCGTGGCGCACATGGGCCTGACCACCGGCGGTTCGATCGGCGCGGAGACGGCGCTGTCGCTGGCCGATGCGGCTAGGCGAGTAGCCGAAATCGCCGCGGCGGCACTGACAGTGCGCTCGGACATCATCGTGCTGTGCCATGGCGGCCCGATCGCGACACCCGAGGACGCCCACACCGTGTTGCGCGAGGTCGCGGACTGCCACGGTTTTTACGGCGCCTCGTCGATGGAGCGCCTGCCGGTCGAGACCGCACTCACCGAGAACACGCGACGGTTCAAATCCATCACCCGCTGACCGGAGACTCTTGCCATGGCCCGCGCCTATGCCAGCACGATCATCGCGGCACCCGTCGAAGCGGTCTGGGAGGTCGTGCGCGATTTCTCGGCACTCCCGAATTGGGTGCCGGGGCTCGGCGCCTGTCACATCGAAGACGGACTGCCGCCGGATGCAGTAGGCTGCGTACGCGCTTTTTCGCTGGGCGACCAGATCGTGCGCGAAAGACTGCTGTGGCTGGACGATTCCCGCTACCGGTTCGGCTACAATTTCGAGACGCCCGCTTTCCCGGTGCAGAACTATCGGGCAAGTTTCGAGCTCATCCCGGTCACCTCCGGCGACCGCACGTTTGCGCATTGGTGGGCGGAGTTCGACGAGGCGCCGGCGGATGCGGGCAAGTACGAGCAGATCATCTCGCGGGACGTTTTTGGCAGCGGCCTGGCGTCACTGGCCCGTTTCGCCGCGGACCGAAAAACACCGGACCACGCGGTACGCTGGCAGGGCTGGCGCCCTGCAAAGGTGTTCTGCTCGTCGGTGATCGGCGCGCCGCTGCCTGCGGTGTGGGCGCGGGCCCGAGATTTCGCCGGCATGGCAGACTGGCATGCCGCCATGTCGGACATGCACATGCGGGACGGCACCCGATCCGACCAGGTTTCCGCGGTACGCGATTTCTCCATGAACGGCGGCCATCTGCTGGAACGGCTGACCTACCTGTCCGACGCCGAACATGCGTTCCGCTACACGATCGACGAAAGCCCCATGCCCTGGCTGCACTATCACGCCGGCCCCCAATTCTACCCGATCACCTCCGACGACACGACACTGGGCGTCTGGACCGCGGATTGGGTCGCGGCCCCGCACGACGACGTTCGACTGATCCCGGACATTCACACGAACGTTTTCCAGCAAGCCTTCGACACCTTGGGCGAGGTGGCGAGACGCGTATCATGAGTCCGGCGAACTTCCTCGTCGTCCCGCCGCCGCCACCGCGACCGCCATGCCCAGCACAAAACTGCCAGCGAGCGAACGGAACCCGGCGTGGTCCGCCTCGGCGACTTCCAGCCAGACAGTCGCCGGCTGCACCAGCGGCGAAAACGGCGTGTCCGTGATGGCGACCACCGGCACGCCGGCTCTTCCAGCCGCGGCGCTCAGCTCCAGCGTCACCGGCGAATACGGCGTGAAACTCACCGCCAGCAACACGTCGGTCGGCTGGATCAACGCCACCTGCTCGGGTGCGAGACCGCCGATCTGATCCACCAGTTCGCAGCGCATCGCCAACTTGCGCATCGCGTAGGCCAGGAAGGTGGTCAGCGGGAACGAGCGGCGGCTGCCCAGAAGGTAGATGGTCTGCGCCGCCGACAGCAGGCCCACGGCGCGATCCAGCGCGTCGGCATCGATGCCCTCCCGCAACCGTTCCAGCGACACCGAGGCGGCTTGCACGAATCCCGCTAACAAGGTTCCAGCATCGCACGCCGGAGTCTCCGCCCTTGGCAAGCGTCTGGAGCCGATCCCGATAGTCCGGCCAGCGCTCGCGCGCATGGGCGCGGAACACGGTCTGCAGCTCCGAGAACCCCGAGTAGCCGAACGCCTGTGCGAAACGCACCAGCGTGGAGGGCTGCACCTGCGCCTGTGCCGCGATTTCGGCCAGCGTGCCAAAAGCGATTTCTTCCGGGTGCCGCAACGTGAATTCCGCCACCTGGATGAGCCGTTTTGGCAACGATCCATGGCGGGCCACGATCGCGCCGCGCAGCGTTTTTATGTCGCGCGGCGGATCGCCCCCCGGATCAAGTCCGGGGGGCGCGAGCGTCTGGGCCTCGTCGCTCGCGAGGCGCTGCATCATCCCAGCGTCGGCATCACGAACTCCGCCCCGGCCCGGATACCCTCCGGCCAACGCGATGTCACCGTCTTCAGGCGGGTGAAGAACCGCACGCCTTCCTTGCCGTGCATGTGGTGGTCGCCGAACAGGCTGCGCTTCCAGCCGCCAAAGCTATGGTAGGCCATCGGCACCGGGATCGGCACGTTGATCGCCCACCATGCCGGCTTGCACGCCGTGCATGAACTCGCGCGCGCTGTCGCCATCGCGGGTGAAAATCGCGGTGCCGTTGCCGTATTCATGATCGTTGACAAGGCGCAGCGCGTCGTCGAACTTTTGCACCCGCACCACCGACAGCACGGGTCCGAAAATCTCCTCCTTGTAGATGGTCATCTCCGGCGTCACGTCGTCGAACAGCGTGCCGCCGAGGAAGAACCCGTCCTCGTAACCCTGCAGTTTCAGGTCGCGCCCGTCGACCACCAGCTTGGCGCCTTCCTCCACGCCCTTATCGATGTAGCCGTGCACCTTGTCGCGGTGCTGGCGCGTCACCAGCGGCCCCATTTCCGCTTCCTTGTCGGTGCCGACGCCGATTTTCAGGCCACGCACGCGCGGGGCCAACCGGTCCACCAGCTTGTCGGCCACGTTGCCCACCGCCACCGCAACCGAAATCGCCATGCAGCGCTCGCCCGCAGAACCGTAGGCGGCGCCCATCAGCGCATCCGTGGTCTTGTCCAGATCCGCATCCGGCATCACCACGGCATGATTTTTTGCCCCGCCCAGTGCCTGCACGCGCTTTCCGTGCGCCGTTCCGATGCGATAGATGTATTCGGCGATCGGCGTGGACCCGACGAAACTGACGGCCTGAATGCCGGGATGCTCGCAGAATCGCATCGACCGCTTCCTTGTCGCCCTGCACCACGTTGAACACGCCGTCCGGCAACCCGGCCTGCTGCAACAGTTCGGCCAGCACGAGCGAGGCGGAGGGATCGCGTTCGCTCGGTTTCAGGATGAAGCAATTGCCGCAGGCGATCGCCATCGGCAGCATCCACAGCGGCACCATGGCCGGAAAATTGAACGGCGTGATGCCGGCGCACACACCCAGCGGCTGACGCAGCGAGAACGCGTCGATGCCGCGTCCGGCCTGGTCGGTGAAATCGCCCTTCAGCAGTTCGGGCGCGGCGGTCGCGTATTCCACCACCTCCATGCCGCGCGTCACCTCGCCCAGCGCATCGGAAAATACCTTGCCGTGCTCGGCGGTAAGGATGGCCGCGAGCGGTCTTGGCGTTCTGCTCCAGCAGGTCGCGGAACCGGAACAGCACGCGCGCACGGGCCAGCGGCGTGGTCGCTGCCCATTTCGGAAATGCCGCCGCCGCCGCCTGCACCGCTGCGTCCACGTCCGCGCGCGTGCCCAGCACCACCTGCCGCGCAACCTGGCCGGTCGCCGGGTTGAACACGTCGGCCCGTCGGGTGCTGGTGCCGGACGTGCGCTTGCCGCCGATGTAGTGCTGCACCGGATCAACCAGGCCGTTGCCGCCGCCGTTGCCGCTCATGCGAATTCTCCTACCAACCCAGAAATGCGTGATCGGGCGACATGCTGAAGCGCCATGCGCGCACCGGCCCCGCCATCACGTTGAGATAGTAGAGATCGAAGCCGTGCGGCGCGCCCACCGGATGGTAGCCGCGCGGCACCAGCACGACGTCGCGGTCGCGCACCGCCATTGTCTCGTCGAGCGAGCCGTCGTCGGTGTAGACGCGCTGCACCGCGAACCCTGTTCCGCGCGCGAGGCGGTGGTAGTAGGTCTCCTCGAGATAGGTCTCGCGCGGAAAATCGTCGGTGTCGTGCTTGTGCGGCGGATAGCTCGACCAGTTGCCGCCCGGCGTGATCACTTCCACCACCAGCAGGCTCTCGGCCACGCCCGTATCCGGCAGGATGTTGCGCACATGGCGCGTATTCGTGCCCTTGCCGCGCGTCTCCTGCGCCACTTCGCCTGGCGGGATCACGCGGGCCGGCAGCTTGCCGGTCGCCGGGCGCGGAGCAGACCGCGAGCTCGCACACCGTCCTCCGCCATGACCGACCACTCGCTACGCGCCGGCACATAGACCGACCACGGATTGCCCTCGAACGGACTTTTGCGCGCGCCGACAGCGCCGAAATCCTGATCTCCCGCGCGCACCGAAGCGCGGCCGGACACCAGCACCAGACAGATTTCCCGCGGCGCCCGCCGGCTGTCGCAGCATCTGTCCCGGTGTCAGCTCGAACACTTCGAAGCCGACATAGGACCAGCCGGCGCTCTGCGGCGTGATGCGATGAATCGCGCCGTCGCGCATCGCGGCGGGTGAGGCTTGACCAGCAGATCGGCCATCAGGCCAGCCCGGCATCCGCGAGATAGCGGCGCAGATTGGCGTAGCCCATGCGCGCGTACCGCAGCGGGTTCGCTTTTGCGGGGTCCTGCTCCGCCTCGATCACCACCCAGCCGGAATAGCCGGGCAGAGCGCGGAACACGGCGGGAAAATCCACCATGCCGTCGCCCGGCACGGTATAGACGCCCTCCACCACGCTGTGCAGAAAGCTCCAGTCCTCCGCTTGCGCGCGCTGCATCACCTCGCGGCGCACGTCCTTGGTGTGGACGTGGCTGATGCGGTCGCGGTAGCGCGCCGCCAGCGCCGCCGGATCCGAACCGCCCCAGGTCGCATGGCCGGTGTCGAGCAGCAGATGCGCCGCGGGTCCGGTCGACGCCATCAACGCGTCGATGTCCTGCCTCGCTCTGCACGATCGTGCCCATGTGGTGATGGTAGACCAGCCGCAGCCCGGCCCGCAGCGTGGCCTCCGCCACCTCGGTCAGCCGTTGCCCGAATTCTTGCCATCGCGACGACTCCAGGACCGGCCGTTGCGACAGCGGCTTGCCGACATCGCCGTGGATGGCGTTGGATGTTTCGGCGACGATGAACACGGTCGATACCCATCGCCTTGAGCAGGTTCAAGATGCGGCTGCATCGCCGCGAATCTCGGCCGACGCGTCGCGACGCAGCAGCTCGCAGGAATACCATCCGCCGACGCAGGCCAATCCGTACGGCGCCAGCGCCGCCTGCAGCGCGTCCGCCTCGCGCGGGAACTTGTTGCCCAGCTCCATGCCCTCGAAGCCGACGCCGTGGCCTCGGCCAGGCAGGTCTCGAGCGGCGTGTCGCCGCCGAGCTCCTGCATGTCGTCGTTCGACCAGCCGATCGGGTTGGCGCCGATGCGGATCATATCGCTGTGTGCTCCTCGTCGCGCCGCAGTTCAGTCGCCGACGCCGTTGCAGCTCGCAGCGCTCGCACATACGTTTTCCCGCGCCGCCCGCACTTCCGCGCGCGAGAAACTTCCGGCACCGCCACGTCCCACCAGAAGCCGCCGGCGTCGGTGACGACCATGGGATCGGTGTCGATCACCACGACGCTGGTTGTCTTGTTACCGCGTGCCCGCGCCAGCGCCTGCTCCAGCTCGGCGATGCCGGCCACCTTCTCCGCCACGGCGCCCAGGCTGCGCGCATGGGCGGCGAAATCGATCTCCGGCAGCACCTCGTGCTGTGCGGTCGCTCAGCAGATTGTTGAAACTCGCGCCGCCGGTGGCACGCTGCAGGCGGTTGATGCAGCCAAAGCCGCGGTTGTCGAGCACGACGATGGTCAGCTTCTTGCCGAGCATCACCGAGGTGGCGATTTCGGAATTCATCATCAGGTAGGAGCCGTCGCCCAGCAGCACGACCACCTCGCGCGACGGGTCGCGCCATCTTGACGCCGAGAGCGCCGGCGATCTCGTAGCCCATGCGGAATAGCCGTATTCGACGTGATAGCCGCCAGGCTGGTCGGCCAGCCAATGCTTGTGCAGCTCGCCCGGCAAGCCGCCCGCGGCGCACACGATGATATCGGACGGTTCTGCGCACGCGCTGCACGGCGCCGATCACCTGCGCGTCGCTCGGCAGTTCGGCGTTGCTGGCGTTGGTATAACGCGCAGCCGCGCCGGCCCAGGCGCGTTTTTCCCGCTCTGCGCGCGCACTCCAGTCGGCGGGAGCGCGCCAGCCGGCCAAAGCGCTGCGACGAGCGCCGCCAGTCCCGCGCGCGCATCGGCCACCAGCGGCTGCGCGCGGTGCTTGCCGGCGTCGAAAGGCTGCACGTTCAGCCCGATGATGCGCCGGTCATCGGCACGGAACAGCGCCCACGAAGCCGGTGGTGAAATCGGCCAGCCGCGTGCCGACCGCCAGCACCACGTCGGCCTCGGCGGCCAGCGCGTTGGACGCGGCGGTGCCGGTCACGCCGAGTGCCCCCATGTTCAGCGCATGTGTGTGCGGCAGCGAGGACTTGCCGGCCTGCGTCTCCGAAGCCGGCATGCCGTGCGTCTCGCAAAATCGGCGCAGGGCGCCCTCTGCCTCGGAGTACAGCACGCCGCCGCCGACCACCACGAATGGCCGTTTCGCCTTGCGCAGCAGTTCGACCGCAGCGGCCAGTTCGTCCTCGTCGGGGCGCACGCGGCGCGGCGTCCAGAGCCGCTCCTCGAACAAGTGTGCCGGATAGTCATAGGCTTCCGCCTGCACGTCCTGGCAGAAGGCCAGCGTCACCGGCCCGCATTCGGCGGGATCGGTCAGCACCGCCATGGCGCGGGCGAACGCCGGAACGATCTGCTCGGGGCGGGTGAGGCGATCGAAATAGCGGCAGACCGGGCGGAAGCAGTCGTTGGCGCTGACCGTGCCGTCGCCGAAAGTCCTCGACCTGTTGCAGCACGGGATCGGGCCGGCGGGTGGCGAAAACGTCGCCCGGCAGCAGCAGCACCGGCAGGCGATTGACATGCGCCACCGCCGCGGCCGTCACCATGTTGGTGGCGCCGGGACCGATCGAGGTCGTGCCGGCCATCATCCGCCGCCGCCGCGACGCCTTGGCATAGGCGATGGCGGCATGCGCCATCGCCTGCTCGTTATGGGCGCGAAAGGTCGGCAGACGTGTCGCGCACGCCGGCCAGCGCCTCGCCCATGCCGGCCACGTTGCCGTGGCCGAAGATCGCCCACACGCCGCCGAACAGCGGCACGCGTCTTGCCGTCGATGTCGCGTCTTCTGCGCGGCGAGCGCGCGCACCAGCGCCTGCGCCGTGGTCAGGCGGATCGTGCTCATGGGTCGTTCTCCCTCAAGCGGCATCGCGGCGTTCCGCGTTTTGCCAGGCTTCCACCAGGCCCGCGAAACGCCGGGCCATTCGCTCGTCGCCTGCTCGTCGTCATGCGGCCGGACAGCCAGGCGTGCGCCGGCTCGGCGAAGATCGTGCGGCCGACCGCAAAGCCGCGCACCGTCGGCTCGCGCGCCGCGGCGTGGAACACCCGCGCCAGTTCGCGTCGCCGGCGCCTCCAGACCCAGCAGCACGATGCCCCGGCACAGCCGGTCGTGGGCGCGGATGGTGTCGCCGATCATCTCCCATGCCGCGGCCGGCTGCGGTTCCAGCTTCCACCAGTCGGGCTTGATCCCGAGCGCGTACAGGCGGCCGAGCACCTCGGCCACGGTGTCGCTCGCGCAAGCGGTCCGTGCTTGCCCGGCGATGATCTCGATCAGCAGCTCGCGCCCGACGGTCGCGTGTGGCGTCGAACACCCGCAGCAGCTCGCGCTCCTGGCTGCAGCCGCAGGTCCTCCGGGTCGTCGGGGTGATAGAAGCACAGGCATTTGACGGCATGCGTGACCGGCCATTCGGCCAGATGCGCGCCCAGACTGTCGTAGACGTCGAAATCCAGCGGGCGGCTGCCCGGCAGTTCCACGGGACGGGCGATCCACAATCCGGCTGCTTCCGGCGCGGAACAGGGCTTCGCGGCCATAGGTGCCGTCCAGCAGCATGCCGAAACCGGGCCGGCCGTCGGCCACCCGCAGCGGCGGCCTCGGTCGCCAGCATCTTGAACACGGAAATCCGCTCGCGCGGCGCATCGAGGCTGAGCGCCATGTCTTCGAACTGCGACACGGTGGTCGATGGCGAGCGCCATGATCCGATCCGGCAGCCGGCGCGCCGCGTCGTCGCCCAATGTATGTGGTTGAGCGCCGCATCCTTGCGCAGCGCACGTTCCTTGCTGCCGTGCTTCAGGAAGATACTGCAGCTCCGTCCAGGTCGGGATTTCCGGCGAGCACAGCAGGCGCGACACCGCGAACGCCCCGCACGCATTGGCCCAGGCGCAGCACGTCTCCAGATCCTCGTCGCGCAGCCAGCCGCGCAGGAAGCCCGACATGAAGGCGTCGCCCGCGCCCAGCACGTTGTAGACTTCGACCGGAAAGCCCGGTCCGCGCACGCCCTCGTCGAGCGATTCGGGAATGTCCTCGGGGAACACCACGCAGCCCATCGGACCGCGCTTGCACACGATCGTGGCGGCCGAGTGCAGTGCGGATGGCGCGGATCGCCGCCAGCGTGTCCTCGGAGCCGCCGGCGATATGCAGCTCCTCCTCGGTGCCGACGATCAGGTCGCAAAGCGGCAGGATCGGCGCCAGCAGCTGCGGTCACCTGGCCCGAACGCACATAGCGGCTCTCGCCCGCGCCGTGGCCGGCCAGGCCCCACAGGTTCGGCCGATAGTCGATGTCGAACACGACGCGCCCGCCATCGCGCCGGGCGATGTCGATGGCCCGGTGCTGCGCCGCCGCCGAAGCCGGTCGCGCGAAATGCGTGCCGGTAACGAGCACCGCGCGTGCGCGGGAGACGAATGCCTCGTCGATGTCGCTTTCGTCCAAGGCGGAGTCGGCGCAGTTGTCGCGATAGAAGATCAGCGGAAAGCCGTGCTCGTCGCGCACGCCCAGCAGCACCAGCGAGGTCAGCCGCTGCGGATCGGTATGCACGCCCTCTCACGTCCACGCCTTCGCGCACCAGCTGCTCGCGGATGAAGCGGCCCATGTGCTCGTCGCCGACCCGAGTGATCACGCCGGAGCGCAGGCCGAGCCGGGCGGTGCCGATGGCGATATTGGTGGGGCAGCCGCCGACCGCCTTGGAGAACGTCGCCATGTCCTCCAGCCGGCCGCCTACCTGCTGGCCGTAGAGGTCGACCGACGAGCGTCCGATGCTGATGACGTCGAGCGGCGCGGAAGTCATCGTCTCATCCTCGCATGGAGCAGCTGCACGGACTGAACGCGCGTTGAAGCACAGGTTCCGGAGCACCGTCAAATGGAACTGGCATTCCCCGCCCGCCAGGCGCCGCACGTCTGGGGACATCAATGCTGCGCAACTTTTGCAATCCCACAGTGCGATTTTCGGTTGACAAGCCGCCGCAGTATTGGAATACGCATTCCAGCCGCGGCGCCGGAAGAAAATCTTGCACCGCACAAAAAACGACGAGGGAGGATCGCCATGGGCCGGTCGGCAGCGGGTCCGTCATGAGCGACGTGTCAAGCGTGCGCGGCACGAATTTGCCTCCGGACGAGCGGCTCCTGCACACCTCGCTCGCCACACGGCTGATGCGGCGGCCGGAACTGGGGGCACTGGCCGGGCTGGTCCTGGTGGTGATCTTCTTCCTGCTCACCGCCAGTCCGACGATGTTCACCCTCGAAGGGCTGATGACCGTGATGTCGCCCGCGGCCCAGCTCGGCATACTGGCGATCGCCGCCGCCTTGCTGATGATCGGCGGGGAATTCGACCTCTCGATCGGCTCGATGGTCGCGTTCGCGGGATTGATCCTGGGTCTGGTCCTGCTGCGCCTGCACCTGCCTCTCGCGGTCGCGATCGTCCTGACCCTTGCCGCCGCGGCGGCCATCGGCGCCGTCAACGGCCAGCTCGTGATCCGCACCCGCCTGCCGTCCTTCATCGTCACCCTGGCCTTCCTGTTCATCCTGCGCGGCCTGTCGCTGGTCGGGCTGAAAATGGCCACCGGCACCACGCAGATGCGCGGCATCCGCGATGCGGCGGGCGAAGGCTGGCTTACCGACCTGTTCTCCGGCAACGCCTTCCACGGCGCCTTCGCGGCCATGGCCAGTGCGGGGGTGATCGCGCACTTGCCCAACGGCGAGCCGGCCGCGCCCGGCGTGCCGATCGCGGTGCTGTGGTTCGTGGCCTTCGCGCTGGTCGCGACCTGGGTGTTGCTGCGCACGCGCGTGGGCAACTGGATCTTTGCCTCCGGCGGCGACGCCAACGCCGCCCGCAATTCCGGCGTGCCGGTGAGCAGCGTAAAGACCGGGCTGTTCATGCTGACCGCCGCCTCGGCGGGCCTGGTCGCGGTGCTGACTGTGCTCGACGCCGGCTCCACCGACGCGCTGCGCGGGTTCCAGAAAGAGTTCCAGGCGATCATCGCCGCGGTGATCGGCGGCTGCCTGCTGACCGGCGGCTACGGCTCGGCGATCGGCGCGTTTTTCGGCGCCATCATTTTCGGCGTGGTCTCGATCGGCCTCACCTACACGAATTTCGACAGCGACTGGTTCCAGGTGTTTCTGGGCGCGATGCTGCTGATCGCCGTGCTGTTCAACAATTTTATCCGCAAGAAGGTCACCGGGGAGCGCTGACGCCATGGACACTGTCTCCGCCCCGCGCTCGGTCACGCCGCTGATCGAGGTGCGCGACCTGGTAAAGCATTTCGGCCATGTGGTGGCGCTGGCCGGCGTGTCGCTGCGCGTGAACCCGGCGGAAGTCCTGTGCCTGCTGGGCGACAACGGGGCGGGCAAGTCCACCCTGATCAAAACCTTGGCCGGCGTGCACCAGCCGACCACCGGCGAATATCTGGTGGACGGCAAGCCGGTCCGGTTCAACAGCCCGCGCGACGCGCTCGACGCCGGCATCGCCACCGTCTACCAGGATCTGGCGATGATCCCGCTGATGTCGGTGACGCGCAATTTCTTCATGGGCCGCGAGCCGATGCGTGGCTTTTTCCCGTTCCGCTCGCTCGACCTCGCAAGCTGCGACGAGGTGACGCGCAGCGAGATGCGTCGGATCGGTATCGATGTACGCGACCCGGACCAGGCCGTGGGCACGCTGTCGGGCGGCGAACGCCAATGCGTCGCCATCGCCCGCGCGGTCTATTTCGGCGCGAAAGTGCTGATCCTGGACGAACCCACCTCGGCGCTCGGGGTGGCGCAGACATCGATGGTGCTGAAATACGTCAACCAGGTCCGAACCAAAGGTCTGGGCGTGATCTTCATCACCCATAACGTGCGCCACGCCTACGCGGTGGGGCAGCGGTTCACGGTGCTGAACCGCGGCCGCACGCTCGGCACCTTCCAAAAGTCCGAAATCGCCATCGACGCGTTGCAGAACCTGATGGCCGGCGGCAAGGAATTGCAGGAACTGTCCGGCGAGCTCGGCGGCACCGTCTAGCCGTATCCACACAGCACGAAGCACGTCCGGCGAGTGGTTCGCCGGCGGTCCACCACAGGGAGAAACACTCGCATGAGCATCTGGAAGCAACTGGCACTCGGTCTGCTGGCCGCGGCCGGCATCGCCGCCGCCGCGCCGGCGCAGGCGAAGCAGGTGAGCATCATCGTGGTGACGCACGGCCAGGCCTCCGATCCGTTCTGGTCCGTGGTCAAGAAGGGCGTGGAGGATGCCGGCAAGCTCACCGGCGCCAAGGTGGAGTACCGGGCGCCCGAAACGTTCGACATGGTGGCGATGGCGCAGTTGATCACCGCTGCCGCCAACCAGCACCCGGACGGGCTGGTGGTTTCCATTCCGGATGCCGACGCGCTCGGCAACGCCATAAAAGGCGCCGCCGCGGCCGGGATTCCCGTGATCTCGATGAATTCCGGCGCCGATGTATCCAAGAAACTCGGCGCCCTGCTGCACGTCGGTCAGGACGAGTACACCGCCGGCAAGGCGGGCGGCCAGAAACTGGCCGAGATGGGCGGCAAGAACGGCATCTGCGTCAACCAGGAAGTTGGCAACGTCGCGCTCGACCTGCGCTGCAAGGGCTTTGCCGACGGGTTCGGTCACCCGACAAAAGTGATTCCCACCACGATGGATCCCTCCGAAACCACGGCGAAGGTGCGGGCCGCCCTGCAATCCGACCCGTCGATCGATACCGTCATGGCGCTCGGCGCCTCCACGGCGGGAGAGCCGGCGTTGGCCGCGCTCAAAGCGATGGGTCTCACCAAAAAGGTGCATATCGCCACGTTCGATCTCTCGGCCGGGTTTTTGAAAGCGGTCGCCGACGGCGACGCGGCGTTCTGCATCGACCAGCAGGAATATCTGCAAGGCTACCTGCCGGTGGTACTGCTCAACCTGTATGCGAGCACCGGGCTGATGCCGGCGGGCACCGTCTCCTCGGGTCCAAACCTGATCACCAAGGATAAAGCCGCGCAGGTCATCCAGCTGTCGGCGCAAAACATCCGCTAGCCCTCTGCCGAGCCGGCCCGGAGCCCAAAAGCCCGGACCGGCTCGGCCACATGCCAGACAACCGGAATTCCGACATGGTCAAATTCGCTGTCCTCGGCTGCGGCCGTATCGGCCGCATGCATGCCCGCAACCTCGCCCGCCATCCGCGCGCCGAACTTGTTTGCGTCTACGACATCGCCGCCGCCGCTGCTCAGGAAACCGCAAAGGAACTGGGCGTGCGGGCGGATGCCAGCGTCGAGCAGGTGCTGGCGGACAAGAACGTGGAGGCGGTGCTGATCGCCTCGTCCACGGACACGCATGTCATGCTGCTCACCGCCGCCGCGAAAGCCGGCAAGGCGGTGCTGTGCGAAAAGCCCATCGACCTGGATCTCGCGCGCGCAGAATCGTGTTGGCGCGAGATTTCGCCGCTGCACCCCACGGTGATGATCGGCTTCAACCGCCGTTTCGATCCGTCATTCCGCGCCCTCCGCCAGCGCATCGGCAAGGGCGAGATCGGCAGGCTGGAACAGGTGGTCATTACCAGCCGCGACCCGGGGCCGCCGCCGCTGGCGTATATCGGCGTATCCGGCGGCATGTTCCGCGACATGACGATCCACGATTTCGACATGGCCCGCTACCTGGCGGGCGACATCGCCGAGGTGCACGCCACGGGCGCCAACCTGGTCGATCCCGCGATCGGCCAGGCGGGCGACATCGACGCCGCCATGGTGGTGTTGCGCGCGACATCGGGCGCGCTGGTACACATCAATAACAGCCGCCGCTCCGCCTACGGTTACGACCAGCGCATCGAGGCGTTTGGCGAAAAAGGCATGCTGCAGGCCGGCAATCGGCGCGCGACCACGGTGGAATCGTGGAGCAGCACGTCCACCGAGGCGCGCGACCCAATCCTGCATTTCTTCATCGAGCGCTACCAGGATGCGTACGCCGCCGAAATCGACCATTTCGTCACCAGCCTGACCGAGCGCACCACGCCGCTGGCGAGTTTCGCCGATGGCCTCGAGGCGCTGCGCCTCGCGGACGCGGCTTTGGAGAGCGCCAAAACCGGCCGCGTGGTGCGGATCGCGAAACCATGACGGCGCGCGCCATCCGCTTCGGACTGGTGGGCTCCGGTTTCATGGGCCACACGCACGCGTGGGCGCTGCACAGCGTCGGCACCATATTTCGGCTGCCGATCGCACCCGTGCTCGAAATTCTGGCCGAGATCGATGCCGCCACCGCCGCGTCCGCGGCGGCCGAACTGGGTTTTGCCCGCAGCACCGCCGATTGGCGCGCCCTCGTTGCGGACCCGGACGTGGACGTGGTGGACATCACCACGCCCACCGCGCTGCACAAGCCGGTCGCCCTGGCCGCCATCGCCGCGGGCAAACATGTGTGGTGCGAAAAGCCGCTGGCACCCAGCGCAACAGACGCATGGGAGATGATGCAGGCAGCGGAGGCCGCCGGCATCGTCACGCAGGTCGGCTTCAACTACATAAAAAACCCGCTCATCGCGTTGGCGCGCGACATGATTGCCGGCGGCGAGCTGGGCAACATAGTGTCGTTCCGCGGCATTCATGCTGAGGACTACATGGCCGATCCGCAGGCGCCCTGGGTCTGGCGGCTCGACCCTGCCGGGGGTGCCGGCGCGATTGCCGATCTTGGCAGTCACATCATCAACATGGCGCGCTTCCTGCTGGGCCCGATCAGCGCCGTGTGCGGCGAGGTCGAAACGGTGAACCGCGAACGTCCGCTACCGGGTGGCGGCACGCGCGCCGTGGAAGTGGACGATCAGGCCCGCTTCCTCGCGCGCTTTTCCCGCGGTTGCGGCGGCGTGATCGAGGCGAGCTGGGTGGCGCTGGGGCAAAAGATGCAGCTGGCGTGGGAGGTGGTCGGCAGTCTCGGTTCGCTGTCGTTCACGCAGGAGCGGTTTTCCGAATTGCGTTTCTACCAGGCCGGCGGGCCGCGCGGCCGCGACGGTTTTCGCACCATTCTGGCCGGGCCGGAGCACGAGCCGTATGGCGCGTTCTGCCGGGCTGCCGGACACCAGCTCGGGTTCAACGACCTGAAGGTGATCGAGGCACGGGATTTTCTGCGCGCTTTGGCCGGCGAGGCGACGACCCGAGCCGATTTCCGCGAGGCGTGGGAGGTGCAGCGCGTGGTCGATGCCGTGCTGCAATCGTCGCGCGAGCGCGGGTGGGTGAGTATCGA
Source organism: uncultured Pseudomonadota bacterium (assembly GCA_963822705.1). GTDB lineage: Bacteria > Pseudomonadota > Alphaproteobacteria > Acetobacterales > Acetobacteraceae > CAVRQM01. Next base: position 33,016 of record CAWGIX010000008.1, on the reverse strand, counting down.
GCGCTGAACGAAATATCCGCCTCCGCGCAGGTAAAACCAACGCGGCAGCCCTGCCGAAAAGCCGGTGCGCAAGCGTCCGCTCCGCACCGAGGCGCGCACGCGAAAACCGAAGTGGACCTACCCCGGCACGGAGTGGAGGAAGTGGGGCGGTTTTTGGCTCCCCGAGCCGATCCGAAAACCCACCCCTTCCTGAGCCTGCCGAGGCACGCCTATATTGTTTCGTATTCGATATATATATAAGTGCTAACTCGGCTTCTTCTCGGGCGGACGGACCTGCTCCTGTCGCGCCGAGGCGGTCTCGCTGGCGTGGCGGCCGCTGTCAGGAAGTCCCTTGCCTTCGTGCTCGTGCGGATCGCCGGTGGCGCTGCCGGGCGTGAACGAGGGCGGGTCGCTGGCTGGGAAACTGTCGTCGATCGTCTCGTCCAGCCGCTCCTCCTGCGGTCGTCGCTCCTGCGGGGCGGGCTGTTTGCCGGGCTGCGTCTTGCCGCTCATTGCGGGCGCTCCTCACTGGTCGGCCATCAACGTTTGCGGCATTATCCGGTTCGATCGGAGCCGCGAGGCGGGAGCACTGCAATGGGAATTTTCGACGACCTGCTGACCGGTCTCTCCGGCGAAGAGGGCCCGATCCGCCCGCAGTTCGCGCAGGCGCTCGAAGGGCTGCTCGTCGGGATGGATCTGGACGAGGTTCTGCGGCGGCTGCAGCAGGCGGGGCTGGGTGGACAGGTTCAGTCCTGGCTGAGCCCCGGCACCAACCTGCCGATCACGCCGGACCAGTTGGGCGACGCGCTCGGCGAGGAGGAGGTCGAGGCGGCGGCGAGCCGTGAGGGGATGCCGCCTGAAACTCTGCTCACCGAGCTGGCCGAGCACCTGCCCGGCCTGATCGACCGACTGTCGCCCCGGGGCGAACTGCTGCCGTCCGGAGCCTCGCCCACGTCTCTGGTGTGACCGGGGTCGCTATGCCCGCCAAAACCGTGTGCCAAGGTAGCCCGATCCGCGGCGATTCCGGAGGCCACTCCATGATGCGCTCCGTCAAAACCATGCTCCTCGCCGCCATGCTGCTGGTGTCCGGAGCAGCCGGAGCCCAGGTGCCGCAGCGGGTCGCGCTGGTTGTCGGCAACGGCGGCTATCGGCATGTGCCCGCACTGGCCAATCCCGCCAACGACGCGAAACTGATGGCCGCAACCTTGCGCAAGCTGGGTTTCGTCCTGGTGGGAGGCGGCGCACAGATCGATCTGGACAAGCCGGCTTTTGCATCGGCGGTTCGGCGTTTTCGCGAGAGCATCACGCCGGGCGCGGTGGCGATGTTCTACTATTCCGGCCACGGGCTGCAGATGAGTGGCGAAAACTTTTTGGTGCCGGTCGGCGCCGACCCGCAGACCGCCGCCGACGTGCCGGCCCAGATGGTCGATGCCGGCGTGGTGCTCCAGCAGATGGCCGAGGCCGGCACCGGCCTGAACCTGCTGGTGCTGGACGCGTGCCGCGACGACCCGTTTGCCGCGATGATGGAAGGGGGCGCACGCGGATTGCAGCTCGCGCAACCCTCGGTCGCCGGCCCTGGCGTGGGAGTCGGTCTTGCCGAAATGCACGCCCCGCCCCGCAGCATCATTTCGTTCGCCACCCAGCCCGGCAGCGTGGCCTTCGATGGCGCGGCCGGCGCGAAGGACAGCCCCTACACCGCCGCCCTCGCCCAATCCCTGCTGACTCCAGGGCTGGACGTGGTGCGCGCGTTCAACCGCGTAGGCTTGCAGGTCGAGCGGCAGACCAAGCAGGCGCAAGAGCCCTGGCTGGCGCTGTCGCCGCTGGACCAGGATGTTTTCCTCGCCGGCCCGCCGGTCGCGGGTTCGCCGCCTCCACCACCCCCGCCCGCCGAGGCAACTGCCGCCCTGATGCCGCCGCATACCATGCGCGCTACCCCGGCGCCGCCGCCGCCCGCCGTCGCGGGTTCCGCCGCAACGGTGCCGCCCGCCTGTCCGCCGCCCGGCACGACCGCGATCCGCAACGGCACGCTCGACGTCGCATATCTCGGCGCGGAGGCGGGAGCCCCGGAAACCTGCCTGCTATCGGTCGGCGGCGTGCGGGAATCGCTGCTGCGGGGCGTCTGGCTCGCGAACTGGCCGGGCGCCGGGCGCGCAGCCACGGCCTTGCAGCATGTGCTGGCCGCGCGCGTGGGCTCCAGCGAGAGTTTCGACCTGAGCGCCGACGTGGAGGGCTACAACTTTCAGGTCACCAGCGAGACTTGGCGCTTCACGCTGACCAACGAAGGCCCCGCCACCTTTACCATTGCCGGCCGTCCGCGGCAGGCACTCCGGGTCCGGTGGGATGAGCGCAACCTGGCCCACCCTTATGCCGGCCGCGTCGAACTCGGTTTTGATGCCGCGACCGGGGCGGTGCTGTGGCAGAATTTCGCGCTGGTCTCGGGCGGCACCGGCTGGGCCTACGAGTTCTGGTCGAAATACGGCGGCGGCCTCAGCGCCGTCCCGGCTTTCCAGGTCACGGCACTGCGGTAGCCTGCTGCAACAGCTCGGTCACGGCGGCCAGCAGCTGGGCCGCCTTGAACGGCTTTTCGAGCACCTTGTATTCGATATCGGCCGGCTCGGAAAATCCGGTTGCCAGCAGGATGGGCAGGTCGGGCCTGCGGCGGCGCGCGAGGGCCGCCAGCTGCACGCCGTTCATGCCCGGCATCGCCAGATCGGCAATGAGCAAGTCGATCGGCGCGCCCGAGTCGATCAGCGCCAGCGCCGCCGCGCCGCTGGCGCACCGGGCGACCTCGAAACCCTCGTCCGTCAAGCACTGCTGAGCGACCTCGGCCACCTCCGCGTCGTCGTCCACGAGCAGGATGTATCGTCCCGGCCGCGCGGCCGGGACGGCGGGCACGGCCGCGGCCGGCGCTGCCTTGGTTGGCGCCTTCAGCGGCTCCCCGTCCGCTCGCGGCAGCCAGACCGTCACCACCGTGCCCTGCCCCACCGCGCTCCTTATCGCGAGCCCGCCGCCGGATTGGGCCGCCACGCCGTGCGCCATGGACAGTCCGAGGCCAGATCCCTTGCCGGCCGGCTTGGTGGTGAAAAACGGCTCCAGCACGCGCCTCAAAGTGGCTTCGTCCATGCCGACGCCGCTGTCCTGCAGGCTGAGCCGCACATAATCGCCTTCGGCCAGTCCGGCCGGGTGCTGGGCGGCGTCGACCACCCGGTCTCTGGCCGCGGCAATGACGAGTTGGCCGCCGCCTGGCATCGCGTCGCGAGCGTTGATGGCCAGGTTCAGGACCACGAGTTCGAGCTGGTTGGGATCGGCACGGGCGGGCCACAGTTTTGGCTCGACACTGACGGACACCGACAAGGTGGGACCGATGGTGCGGGCCAGCAAATCCTCCATGCCGGTCAGCAACACGCCCAGATCCACCGTCTGGAACCGCAAGAATTGCCGACGCCCGAAGGCCAGCATGCGCTGGGTCAGCGCGGCTCCACGGTCGGCGGCGCGCATGGCCCCGTCCAGCAGCCGCAAAAGTTCCGGGCGATCCCGGCTGCGCAACGCCGCCAGTTCCAGATTGCCGATGATGGCGGTCAGCAAATTGTTGAAATCGTGCGCCACGCCTCCGGTCAGCTGCCCGATCACCTCCATTTTTTGCGACTGCTGCAACAGTGCCTGGGTGGCCTCGCGCTCGCGCACCTCGGCCTCGAGCTCGCGCGTACGCGCCTCCACGCGCCGCTCCAGCTCTGCTTTGCTGGCGCGCAGCTCGGCTTCGGTCCGTTCAAAGGCGGTCAGCAGGTCGTTGAGCGCGCCGCCTATGCGGCCCAGTTCGGAGCGCCGGTCGGTGTTCGGAACCCGGGGCTGCTCGGCGCCCAGGCGCCACAGCGCGATGGTGCGCAGGATGCGCGCGACCGGCGCGCCGATGGCTTGGCGCGCGAGCAGGATGGACAAGCCCAGGGCAGCCAACAGGCCGGCCGCGAACGTCAGATAGCTGAGCCTTGCCCCGCGCATCTGGATTGCGGCCGCCGCCAGCTCGTTCGGCCGGGCGGCAACCACGAAATCGCCTGTCGGAACCACACCCAACGCAGGCGGGGCGTTGCCCGGCCCGGGCAGATCGAGCACCACAGGATGCGTCTGAGCCAAGACTGCCGCCGCTTGGGCGGTCGGCGGCCTGGTTCCAGGCGCCGGACCATCGGGCACGCTCACCAGCACCGTGCCGTGGCGATCGAGCACGGTGATCATCGCTTCGTCCTGTTCCGCGATGCTGCGCAGTTGCCGGGCGATGCGGTCGAGGCCGATGCTGCCTATCAGCACCGCGCCAGGCTGAGCCGCCGAGTTCGACCGGCAGACCGGTCGCCAGCAGCGGCGTCGGCGTCCAGCTGCCGGAGAGATAGCCGGCGACCGCGAAATGTCCCTGCTCGCGCGCCGCCCGCACGGCCGGCCAATCCCCGACCGGCCCGTGCGGCACCGCGTTCGGCACCGTGGTGCAAATCAGCCGGTCATCCTGGCTCACCAGCGCCAGGACGCTGATGAATGCGAACCGCTGACGCAGCGAACCGAGCACGTCGCTGCAGCCGGCCGGGTCCCCGTCCCTGATCACGGGCATGGCAGCCAGCACCACCATGGCATTGCGCGTGCCATCGAGGATACGGCCGAGTTCGGTGGCGACCGCCCGGGCCTCGCGCAGCGCATCGTCGCGCACGTCGGCCGCCGCGGCCCTGCGCATCGTGTGCTGGTTGTAGATTTCGGCCGCCAGCGCCGGCAGCAGCGCCACCAGCACGATCAGGACGACCCGGCTCAGCAGGTTCACCGGTGCGCTGTCCTTCCTAGCGGCAGGGGTCGGCGGGCTGCTTAGTCGGGCGTTGCGGCAGCGTCCAGAGAAGGGTTGCCCCGGCGCTTGCCGATGCGAATATAGGCGTGAGGCCCGGCAACGGGCGCCCAAGCAGCAGATAGTTTGCCCATGACAGAACCAGAGTGGTCGATCCCAAAGAACCTCCAGCCCAGCCCGGGCGACTACTCCTTCGACCTGGAGCAGGCGCTGCGTGCCGTAGTGGGGCTGCGCGCCAATGTGCCGGCTGATGCCTTTACCGCCGGTGCACTCGGCACCGAGCGCAGCGGCAGCGGCGTGGTAATCCGCCCGGGCCTGGTGCTGACGATCGGTTATCTGATCACAGAGGCCGAGACGGTTTGGTTGATCGACGGCGAAGGCCGCGCGGTTCCGGGCCATGCGCTGGCCTACGACCAGGCCACCGGTTTCGGCCTGGTGCAGGCGCTCGGACGTTTGGACCTGCCGGCGCTGGACCTCGGTGACAGCGACGCGCTGCCGGTGGGTGCCAGCGGCATACTGGCCGCCGCCGGCGGGCGGTCGCATGCCATCGAGACACGGGTGGTGGGCCGGCAGGAATTTGCCGGATATTGGGAGTATCTGCTCGACGAAGCGATCTTTACCGCTCCGGCGCACCCGTTCTGGAGCGGCGCGGCGCTGATCGGGCCGGACGGCAAGTTGTTGGGGACCGGCAGCCTGATTTTGCAGCAGGGCGACGGCAAGCGCCGGCACGACATGAACATGATCGTGCCGGTCTCGATTCTTCGGCCGGTGCTGGAGGATTTGATGACGCTGGGCAAGGTCGATGCCCCGCCCCGTCCCTGGCTTGGGCTGTTCGTGATGGAGAACGAAGGCGGACTGGTGGTCGGCGGTCTGGCCGACAATGGCCCCGCCGAGCGCGCCGGGGTGCGTCCGGGCGATCGGGTGGTGGGGTTCGGCGACGAGGAGGTGACCGATCTGGGCGTGCTTTGGCGCCGGCTGTGGAGCAGCGGGGTCGCCGGCACACCGGTAAAACTGCGGCTGCAACGAGACGACTCGGAGGTCGTGGTGCGGGTAAAAAGCGCCGACCGGGCCAGCTTTTTGCGCGCGCCCCGAATGCATTAGAAACAGCGGATATTTAGCGAGGCGATACTGCATGAACGTGGCGATTGTCGGCGTCGGGCTGGTCGGACGCGCCTGGGCGATCAGTTTTGCCCGCGCCGGCCATGCGGTGGCGCTGTGGGACGCAGCGACGTCCGCGCGCCTGCCGAGGCGCTCGCCTATATCGACCGGCTGCTGCCCGATCTGGACGCGAACGATCTGCTGGACGGCGCGAGTCCGGCGGCGGTGCGCGCGCGCATCAGCATCGGCGACACCCTGGAACAGACGTTGGCAGGCGCCGTGCATGTGCAGGAAAGCACGCCGGAAGACGTTGCCGTAAAACGCTCGATCTTCGCGCGCCTGGACGCGACAGCGCCGGCGACCGCGGTGCTCGCGAGTTCGACCTCCGCGATCCTGCCGTCGCTCTTCACCGAAAACGCTGGCGGGCCGGGCGCGCTGCCTGGTCGTGCATCCGATCAACCCGCCCTATCTCATTCCGGCCGCCGAGGTCGTGCCGGCGCCCTGGACCGATCACGGCCGTGGTGACGCGCACCGCCGCGTTGCTGCGCGGCGCCGGTCATGCGCCGATCGTGATGCAGCGCGAGCTGGACGGCTTCGTCATGAACCGCCTGCAGGGCGCGCTGCTGGAGGAGGCGTTCCGGCTGGTGGCCGATGGCTATGCCAGCGATCGAGGACGTCGATATCGGCATTCGCGACGGCCTGGCGCTGCGCTGGTCGTTCATGGGGCCGTTCGAGACCATCGACCTCAACGCGCCCGGCGGCGTGCGCGATTACGTGCAGCGCTACCAGTCAGATCTACGAACGGCTGTTTCCCGCGCATGCAACGGCGGGTCGATTGGGCGGGGCCGGTGCTGGAAACCATCGAGCGGGAGCGGCGCAAAGTTCTGCCGGAAGACAAGCTTGCAGGAACGGCAGGCGTGGCGCGACCGCCGGCTGATGGCGCTGGCGGCGCACAAGCGCCGGCTGCGGACAACACGAGATCGGATCCTAGAAAGATGGCGCGCAGACGACAAAGTCATCATCACCTGCGCCGTCACCGGCGCCATTCATACGCCGTCCATGTCGCCGCATCTGCCGGTGACCGCCGGCGAGATCGCCGAGGCGGCGATAGCGGCGGCGCGAGGCGGGCGCCGCCATCGTCCATCTGCATGCGCGCGATCCCGAGACCGGCAAGCCGGACCAGACGCCGGAGGCTTTTGGCCGCTTCCTGCCGCACATCAAGCAGGCCACGATGCGGTGGTGAACCTGACCACCGGCGGCGCGCCGTACATGAAGGTGGACGAGCGCGTGCGGCCGGCCGCCACGTTCAAGCCGGAAGTGGCGTCGCTGAACATGGGCTCGATGAATTTCGGCCTGTTTCCGATGCTGCAACGCTTCAAGGAGTTCAAGCACGACTGGGAGCCGAAGGCGCTGGAAGCCTCGCGCGACCTGGTGTTCCGCAACACGTTTGCCGACATCGAGTATGTGCTGCACACCCTGGGGGATGCCGGCACGCGGTTCGAGTTCGAGTGCTACGACACCGGACACCTGTATAACCTCGCGCATTTCCTCGAGCGCGGCCTGGTGCAGCCGCCGCTGTTCGTGCAGACGGTGTTCGGCATTCTGGGCGGCATCGGCGCGCATCCGGAGGACGTGATGCACATGAAGCGCACCGCCGACCGGCTGTTCGGGGACCGTTATCAATGGTCGGTGCTGGGCGCGGGGCGCAATCAGTTGCCGGTCGCGGCCACGGCCGCGGCGATGGGCGGCAATGTGCGGGTGGGGCTGGAGGACAGTCTGTGGGCCGGGCCGGGCCGGCTGGCGCAGAGCAATGCCGAGCAGGTCCGGCTGGCACGGCAGATCATCGAAGGGCTGGGGCTGCAGATCGCCACGCCGGACGAGGCGCGCGCAATGCTTCAGCTGAAGGGCGGCGACCAGGTCGCGTTCTGAGACGGGCACCGGCCTCTCCTTTGATTGAAGCAAGAACGGACATGCGGACAAGCGCTATCCCTCCTACCTGAAGGGCCAGTGCGCCTGATTAGCTAAAAAAAACCGCGGCGGGCGAGGAGATCGACTGCCCGCTTCCTATTGGAGTGTTTCTGTCTCGGCGATTCTGGCGGCGCTGTTCTGGATGAACCTGCAAGCCAATTACGATTTGGCGCTCGCACGCCAGCAATTCGGTCCCATCATCGAGCGAGAAGTCGAGGCGGCCTGAATCACGTCAACGGCGTGGCCGGCCCACATGGCGCGACACCGCCGCCTCTTCGCCCAGCAAGCCGCGCGGGCGCCAGACCAGCATCGCCGCCAGTGTCACGCCGATGCCTACCAGCCGCAGCGAGGCCCCGCGCGCCTGAAAGTCCGGCGGCAGCAGGGTGGCCAGGGCGGTGCCGCTGAACGTCCACAGCGCCCAGACCACGACGGCCCCCAGCACCGCGCCGCGGTTGCTGCCGGAGCCGCCCACCACCAGCATGACCCAGACCAGAAAAGTGAGCGCCGGCAAGAAATTGTCGGGAGAGAGAAAACCAAAAAACTGCGCCTGCATGGCGCCGCCCAGCCCCATCAGCGCGGCGCCCAGCACGAACGCGCTCAGCCGATAGTTTTGCGGCGATTTTCCCAGCGAGGCAGCGGCGGTTTCGTCCTCGCGCACGGCGCGCAGCACGCGACCCCACGGGCTGCGCGTCAGGCGCTCCATGGCCACGAACGCCACCGCAGCCACGACCGCGACCAGTCCGCAATTGGCCAGCGAAAAACCGAGCTGGTTCGCGGCCAGCGACGCGAACGGGCGGGGAATGAAAGCAATGCCGAACGGCCCGCCGGTCAGCGCCTGCGCGTTCAGCGCCACCAGTTGCAGGCTGGCCGCCGCGCCGAATGTGGCGATGGCCAGGTAGTCGGCGCGTAATCGCAACGTCACCAGGCCCACCACAGCCGCCACCGCCGCGGCGGCCAGCATCGCGCCCACCCAGCCAAACGGTATGGGCAGACTGAATCCACCCCAATGCGTGGATGCGGGAGCGGCCGTGATCCAGGCCGAAACATAGGCGCCGGTGCCGACAAAACCGGCCACGCCGACATTGAACAGGCCCGCAAATCCCCATTGCAGGTTCAGCCCCAGGCAGATCACGGCGTAGATCAAGGCCAGGGTCAAAAAGAAACTGGCATAGCTGAGCGTCGACAGCATTTTCTTTAGCCACGCGCTCCGAACAATCCGGCGGGGCGCACCACGAGCACTGCGATCAGCAGCAGGAAGGCAACCGCCGCCCGGTATTCGGCGCCGATCACCGGAATCGCGAGAGCCTCGCCGATGCCGACCAGAAAACCGCCCAGCATCGCACCCGGCACGCTGCCGATGCCGCCCACGATTGCGGCGGCAAACAGCGGCAACAGCAGGTCGAACCCCATATACGGCCGGATCTGCACCAGCACGCCCGAGAACACGCCGGCGGCGGCGGCCAGCGCACCGCCGACGAACCACGTCGCGCGCACGACGCGCGCAACATCGATGCCCGTCACGCGGGCAAGGTCGGGATTTTCGCTGGTGGCGCGCATTTCGCGGCCGAGCGTGGTGCGCGTCATCAGCAGGTGCGTACCGACCATGAGCACCAGCATGACCGCAAGCAGGCAAAGCTGATCCGGGCGTGGCCCGCACGCCGAACCCGAGCGGCATCGCGATCGGAATTTCCCGGCTATAGGCACGTGGTCCGCTCCCGAAACAGAACTCCAGCGCGCTGCGCAGGGCGAGCGAGGCGCCGAAGCTGGCGATCACCATGCCGATGCCGCTGGCGCGCAGGCGCAGGCGCCGGAACAGCGCCCAGTCCAGCCCGACCGCCAGCAACCCGGTCAGCGGAGCGCTGACGCCGAGCGCTAGAACCAGGGTCCACCCGAACGTCAGCGCACCGATCGAGTTGCCGGCCGAGCCGAGCAACGGCGCGAACGCCGCCGCAAAGCCAAGAGCAAGATAGGCGCCGCATGTCACCAGTTCCCCCTGCACAAAATTGGCGAACCGCAATACGGCGTAGGTCAGCGTAAGGCCGATCGCGCCCAGCGCGATGGTGGCCCCGTTCAGCGCGCCCTCCAGAATTATCTGGCCGATCATGCCGCGTGCGCGACCCCGAGGTAGAGCGCGCCGAGATTCGCGTCGGCGAGCAGCGAGGCGGCGGGGGCCTCGTGCACGGTCCGCCCCTCAACCAGAATCATGCCGCGATCGGCGATACGCAGGGCGGCGCGCGCGTTCTGTTCTACCAGCAGGATCGCAACTCCCTCCGCGCGCACGCGCAGCAGCATGTTCAGCACCGTCACGGCCAGTTTTGGCGACAGCCCGGCCGAGGGCTCGTCCAGCATCAGCACGCGCGGCGACACCACCAGCGCGCGCGCGATCGCCAGCATCTGCCGCTGGCCTCCGGAAAGCCGTCCGGCAACCAGCTTTGGATGCGACGCCAGATCCGGAAACAGCAGCAGCATGTCCGTTATCCGTGCGCGGCGCTCGGTGCGGCTGAGGCGCGAGGCAGCGAGTTCGAGATTCTCTCGCACGGACAATTCGGCAAATACGTTTTCGTTCTGGGGCACGAAGCCGAGGCCGCCGCGTGCCAAAAGATGGGCGGGGCGTTGCACAATGCTGACGCCGTTCAGCTCTGCCTCCCCCGAGAAAATCGGCACCAGACCGGCCAGCGCTTTGACCAGCGTGGATTTGCCGGCACCGTTGGGGCCAAGCAGAGCCAAAAACTCGCCACGCGCAACGGTCAGCGACGCGCCGCGCAGGATCGGCACATCCGGATCGTAACCGGCGAACAGATTCCTTGTGGCCAGTGCCGGTTCGGTCAAACCGGTTCGCCGAGATAGGCGTCCTGCACGCGCGCATCCCGCGTCACCTCGGCGGGCGATCCGGACACCAGCAGGCGGCCCGATACCATGACGTGGACCACCCCGCACAGGCGCGCGATCAACGGCAGGTGGTGTTCGATAATGACGAACGTGAGGCCGCGCGCGTTGAGGTCGAGAATGCGTTCGGTGATCGTCTCGAGCAGCGGCGGCGCGACACCCGCGGCAGGTTCGTCGAGCAGAACGATGCGCGGCTCGGCCATCAGCACGCGGGCCAGTTCCAGCAGCTTGCGCTGACCGCCCGAAAGCGAGGCGGCCAGCGCGTCCGCATGGCGCCCGAGCGTCAGGAAATCGAGCCACGCACGGGCACGTTCGATCAGTGCCTGTTCCTGCCGCGCCACCGCGCCGGGCAAAAACCAGTTCGGCCAGGTGGCCTCGCCGCGCTGGCCCGGTGCGGCCACCAGGACGTTTTCGAGCACGGTCATCGCCTTGAACGGGCGGGGGATTTGGAACGTGCGGGCCAGCCCGCGCCGTAGCCGGCGATCCGCGGGCTCCTGATCGACGCGAACCCCGTCAAGCAGGATGCGGCCGCGATCCGGGCGCAGGGCGCCGGCGAGCAGGTTGAACAGCGTGGTCTTGCCGGCGCCGTTCGGGCCGATCAACCCGGTGATGCTGCCAGCGGGCACGCGCAGCGAGACCCCGTCCACAGCACGATGCGCGCCAAAGCAGCGGGCGAGGTCGTCGATCTCCAGCATTTTGGTCCGTGGTTGCCCATTGCCCCGTCTCGCGGCAGGCTATGGGCGGCAGCGCACGCCGACAAGTTTTTCGCGGCACAAAAGGGGGGACGGGGGTTTTGGAGCCCAGCGAGGACGCGTTCGATCTATACGATCTGCGCGTGGAGGTAACAGCGCCGGAAGGGGCGCGCATCTTGTGCCATGCGCAGCGCGGCGACTTTTTTGAGCTGCGCGGCGAGATGCTGCACTTGCCGCCCGGGCAGGGTTTTTCGATTTTTTCCCTCGCGGCCCTGCTGCCGCTGCTGCCCGCAAAACAGCGGCAGACCGACCCGAACGACTGGATGACCACCGATGCCGAGGTAGCCTGCCCCGACCCCAACTGCCCGACGCGGTTCCGCATCAGCCGCGGCCGTATGCGTCGTTTCCGGCGCAGCGACGTGAGCGGCACGTGAGCGAGGCAGAGCTTGAGGGTATCGAGACCGTGCCGCTTATGCCCGGCTACCAAGTCTCGCGACTGATAAAAGGCGGCTGGCAACTTGCCGGCGGGCACGGCGCGGTCGATGCTCAGGCGGCAGAGGCGGACATGCTCGCCTATTTTCGCGCCGGGATCACCGGGTTCGACTGCGCCGACATCTATACGGGTGTGGAAGAGCTGATCGGCGCATTCCGGCGCGCGGTATTGTCACGCGACGAGCGCGCGGCGCTGAAAGTACACACCAAATTCGTGCCCGACCTGAATACACTTGCCACGATCGGTCGAAGTGACGTGCGCCGCACGATCGACCGCTCGTGCGCCCAGCTTGGCATGGAGCGGCTCGATCTGGTCCAGTTCCACTGGTGGGATTTTGCCGTACCCCGTTACCTGGACGTCGCCTTCTGGCTTGCGGAACTGCAGGATGAGGGCCGGATCGAGCTGTTGGGCGGCACCAATTTCGACGCCACCCGAACCGCCGAGCTGATCGACGCCGGAATCCCGCTGCACACGATGCAGGTGCAATATTCCGTTCTGGATTCCAGGCCCGAAACCCGGCTGTCAGCACTCTGCGCACGAACCGGGCTTCGCCTGCTCTGCTACGGCACCGTCGCCGGCGGCTTCCTCGCGGAGCGCTGGTTTCGCGTGCGTGAGCCGACCGGAGAACTGGAGAACCGGTCGCTGACAAAATACAAGCTGATCATCGACGACATCGGCGGCTGGGACCTGTTCCAGGAGATCCTCGCCACGCTGAAGCGCGTCGCCGCACGCCATGCGACCGATATCGCCTCGGTGGCGACGCGCTGGGTGCTGGACCGCCCGCACGTCGCCGCCGCCATCGTCGGCGTGCGCGACCGGGCGCACCTGGACGCGCACCGGCGGTTGTTTTCTCTGCGGCTGACCGACGCCGACCGGCACGAGATCAACGGCATTCTTGCCCAGCGTCGCACCCTGGACGGCGACGTGTACGAGCTGGAGCGCAACCGCACCGGCCGGCACGGCAGAATCATGAAATACGACCTGAACACGTAGGAGAAACCGACCATGCGCGTCGTCTTGCGAATCGCCTGTTGTGCTGCATTGGGTGGGCTGGCGCTGAGCGCACCTGCCCGCGCGTGTACGGTTACGCTGGGCGTGGTCATGGAACTGACCGGGCCAGCCGGTCCCTACGGCCAGGCGGCATCCAAATCGGTAGAGCTGGCGTTGCGCGACCTGAACCAGGCAGGCGGCGTCCTGGGATGCACGCTAGCGGCGGACATCCGCGATTCGCAGAGCCAGGGAGCGGTCGGGGTCGATGCGGCGCGCCAACTGGTGGACATCGCGCATGTGCCGGCCATCATCGGCGCCATCATCTCCTCGGTCACGATCCCGATCGTCACCTCGGTCACCGCGCCGGCGCATGTCGTGCAAATTTCACCCGCCTCGTCGTCGCCCACGCTGACCATGCTGGCGCAGCAAGGCCAGACCGGCGGCTGGTTTTTCCGCACCATCACGTCCGACACGCTGCAGGGCGTGGCCGCCGCGCGCTACGCCATGGATCTTGGCCTGAAGAAGCTGGCCGTCATTCACGTCAACAACGATTTCGGCGTGAACATGGTAAAACAGTTTTCGCGCGCATACACCGCACTGGGCGGCACGATCACCTCGGATACCCCGTACAACGAGCGGCAATCCTCGTACCAGGCCGAGGTGACGTCCGCACTCGGCGGCGCCCCGGAGGGCCTGTACCTGGTCAGCTACCCGGTCGATGGTGCGACCATCGCGCGGGCGTGGATTTCGCAGGGCGGCCCAAAAAGGTTCTTGCTGAACGACGGCATGAACAGCAGCGATTTCATCGATGCGGTGGGCGCGAAATATCTGGATGACGCGCACGGCACCTCGTCGGGCACCGAGACCACGCCATCGACGACGTATTTCAATGAGGCGTACAAAGCCTTCAGCGGCCTCGATCCTGGTTCGCCGGCGGCGGATCGCGCCTATGACGCGGCAGCGCTGGTCGGGCTGGCGATCGCGCAGGCCGGCAAGGCGGACAGCGCCGCGATCCGCGACGGGATACGGGCGGTGGTCGATCCGAAAGGTGCGCCGATCTATGCAGGGCCGGACGAGTTCAAGAAGGGCTTGGGCCTGCTGCATGACGGCAAACCGATCCGCTATGTGGGCGTTATCGGACCGATCTCGTTCGACGCCAATGGCGACATTACCGGGCCGTTTCGCGAATGGGCGATCGAGCAGGGCAAGATCGTCACCAAGGGCGAGCTGAGCACGGCGGAGGTGGACAAGATCCAGGCCCAGTTCAAGTAGCTTTTTCCTTTGCGCATGCAGCGCACGGTGCTCGGCGACGGCCTGGACATCGGCCGCGTCGTCACCGGGCTTTGGCAGGTCGCCGATATCGAGCGCGCGAAAAAGCTCGACATCGACGCGGCGACGGACGAGTTGGCCGCGTATGTCGCGGACGGGTTCGACACTTTTGACATGGCCGACCACTACGGCAGCGCCGAGGATATAGCGGGCCGGCTGCTGGCGCGCGGCGTTCCGGCGCGGGTGCTGACGAAATGGTGCCCGACGCCGGCAAAAATGACGGCGGAGGTGGTGCGCACCGGGATCAGCCGCAGCCTGGACCGTTTGCGCACCGATCGGATCGACCTGCTGCAACTGCATTGGTGGAGTTTTGCTCACCCCGCTTATCTGGACGCGATGGCGGAACTTGCGCGCCTGCAGGAGGAGGGTGCGATCAGCGAACTGGGGGTCACAAATTTCGATACCGATCATCTGCGCGTGCTGCTCGGCCAAGGTTTTCGTATTGCCTCCAACCAGGTGAGCTTTTCCTTGCTGGACCGGCGCGCCGCGGAGGAGATGACCGCCCTGTGCCTGGAACGCGGGGTGCGCCTGCTGGCTTACGGAACGCTTGGCCGGCGGATTCTTGAGCGAACGCTGGCTCGGCGCGCGGGAACCGGCACGCTTCCGAAATTCCCGACTGGAGCCGCTCGAAATACCGGCGGTTCATCGATGCCGCCGGTGGATGGGATGCGTTCCAGAACGTGCTGCGCGCAACGGCGAGCGTCGCGGCGCGGCACGGCGCCTCGGTCGCGAACGTGGCCACCCGCTGGGTTTTGGACCGGCCGGCCGTGGCCGCGGTGATCGTGGGCGCGCGCCTGGGCGAGCGCCAGCACCGAGAAGACAATATGCGCGTGTTCGACTTGTCCCTGGACGCGACGGATCACGCGATGCTGGACCAGGCGCTTGCCGGCACCACGCGGATTCCAGGCGATTGCGGTGACGAGTACCGCGTGCCGCCGTATCTGACCGCGTCCGGCGATCTCAGCCATCACCTGTCCTCGCTCCCGCACGCTTTTGCCGCACGCGATCTGGGGCGGGGGCGCCAAGCGGTGGACACCGGGACGGAGTGGGAGCGGCTGGCCGGTTACAGCCGCGCGGTCAGAATCGGGCAGCGCGTGCTGGTCAGCGGCACCACCGCGACCGATCCGCACGGCCGGATGGTCTGTCCCGGCGATGCGTACGGGCAGACGGTCTACGTGCTGGACAAGATCGCCGGCGCGCTGGAAGCGCTGGGCGCGGGCCTGTCCGATGTGGTGCGGACCCGGGTTTACGTGCGCGACGCGTCCCGGTGGGAGCCGGTCGCCCGGGCGCACGGCCGCGTTTTTGCACTGACCCGGCCAGCCAACACGCTGGTGCAGGCGGGGCTGGTCGGGGACTACGAGGTGGAGATCGAGGCGGAGGCGTGGACCGCTGCCCCCGAGTAGCGAGAGCGAGCCTAATCCTCCAGCGTGAAGCCGATTTTCAGCGTGACCTGCCAGTGCGCCACCTTGCCGTCCTCGATCTCGCCGCGCGTCTCGGTGACGTGAAACCAACGAACATGGCGCAAGGTTTTGCAGGCACGCTCAATGGCCTTGGCGATCGCATCCTCGAAACCGATCGTCGATGAACCGGTCAGCTCGGCAAGCTTGTACACGTGCTCAGGCATAGGAGACCCTCCCGCGTGGCGGTATATCGACCGTGCTCGCGCGAAGTTGCGCGTCTCACCGCAAATTGCCGGAAGGGGGCGGTCCAGAACGTTGTCTAGGGCTTGATGGCACCATATGCCGCGCCAACGTGCAACTGCAGGTAGAAAGCAGCATGGGATCGGCCCGCCTCCGCAGCAACGTAGTCCCCTTCAGGCGATCAGTGCCGAAGGCCGGCGTGCGAGAAGTCGCCCGCTGGCTGGCGCGCGCGAGGGCTCAGGCGAGCCGCACCGGTTCGGGGAAACACCTGAGCTGGCGGATGATGGTCGACGACGACAAAACCATCATCTTGGTATGCGATGATGCCGACGAGCCCGCGTTCGCCATCACGCCGAGTGCCGATGGCTACGACGCCACCGTGTGCGATCCGGAAGACACCGAGGAACTGGGCCCCTTTGACACGTTCGAGGAGGCCCTGGACGGCATTTGGACCTGGCTGCAGCTCCCGCGGGTGTTTTTGTAGGCGACCGCGTTTCGCAAGCGAGGGCCGGGTTCGCGGCAGCGGTAGCGGACGGCGCCCCTTGACAGCGCCAGCGGCAGATGTGAAATTTTTTGCACGTCCAGGGAAAATAATTCATGCACGCCGGGGAAGCCGGGCAGGTCGGGGAGGAGGACATCGCATTGGCCACGCGCGCCGCGTGGCTGTATCACGCCGGCGGCCTGACCCAGTCCGAGGTTGCCGGCAGGATGGGGGTGACCAGCGCCAAAGCGCATCGCCTGATCGGACGCGCGAACCGCGCCGGACTGGTTCGGGTTTTCGTCGATGGTTCGATCGGCGACTGCATCGGCCACGAGGCGGCGCTGTCCCAGCGCTACGGGCTCACGTTCTGCCGGGTGGTCCCGCCGCTGCACGATGACGGCCTGCCGCTGCGAGCACTGGGTATCGCGGCGGCCGCGTTCATGCGCGACACGCTGGAAGCCGGAGAGCAGCACGTAATTGGCGTGGGCCACGGCCGCACGCTGGCCGCGGCGGTCGACCATGTGCCGCGGATCGACGCGACCGGCCTGCGACTGGTGAGCTTGCTGGGCGGACTGCCGCGGCGCAATCACGCGAACCCGTTCGAGGTGATCGACCGGCTGGCTGAAAAGACGGGTTCGGACGCGTATCTGCTGCCGGTGCCGATGTTCGCGGCCAGCGCAAAAGACCGGGACGTGCTGCGCCGGCAGACCGGAGTATCCGACGCGTTGGCGCTGGCGCACCAAGCCGGATTGTTCGTTCTGGGCATCGGCGAGGCCACGTCAGAAGCGTCTTTGTCCCGCGCCGGAGTTTTTTCCCGCGACGACCTGCGTCTGCTGCATCAGGCCGGCGCTGCCGGCGAAGCGCTCGGGTACTTTTACGGCGCCGACGGAAAGCTGGTCGACACGCCCCTGCACGATCGTGTCACCGGGCTTTCGCTCGAAGCCTTTGCCCAGGCCGGCAGGCCGCGCCAGATCGTTGCGGTGGCCGGGGGCACCGGCAAGGAGAACGCCATTCAAGCCGTGCTGCAGAGCAGATCGCTGACCGGCCTGATCACCGACGAGCTGACCGCGCGCCGGCTCGTCGCTTCCGCTACATGACGCGCTCGCCAAAGGGAGATTCAGAATGTACGAAAGAGCCAAGGACGCGATCGACGGATTCCTCGCCGGCCGTGTTGGCCGCCGCGAGCTGGTGCGCCGCATGGCTGCGCTCGGCGTCGGAGCCGCGGCCACGGGCGTGCTGTTGAACGAAGCGATGACCCGCGCTTACGCCGCCGATTTCGACATGATGGCGAACAAGGGACAGTCCATCAAGCTGCTGCTCAACAAGCATCCCTACGCCGACGCGATGATCGCCGATCTCGATAACTTCAAGAAGATGTCGGGCATGGACGTCACCTACGATATCTTCCCGGAAGACGTGTATTTCGACAAGGTGACGGCCGCCCTGTCGTCGCGCAACAGCCAGTACGACGCGTTCATGACCGGCGCGTACCAGACCTGGCAATACGGCCCGGCCGGCTGGGCGGTCGATCTTGCCGAATACATCAGCGACGCGAAGAAAACCGCGCCGAACTTCAACTGGGACGACGTGCTGCCGGGGCTGCGCAGCTCGACCGCCTGGTCGGGCAAGCCGGGGGACGCGCTCGGCGGACCGGGCGCCCACCAGTGGTGCATTCCTTGGGGGTTCGAGATCAACAACGTCTCGTATAACAAGGAGATCTTGGACAAGGCCGGCATTCAGTTGCCCAAGAATCTGCCGGAAATGGCCGAGACCGCCGCCAAGATCAGCAAGGACGTGAGCGGCGTCTACGGCGTGGGCGTGCGCGGCAGCCGCTCTTGGGCGACCATCCACCCCGGCTTCCTCTCCGGCTACAGCAATTACGGCGCGAAGGATTTTACCAACGAGGGCGGCAAGCTGAAGGCCGCGATGAACAGCCCGCAGGCAAAGGAGTTTACTGCCCTGTGGGTCAAGATGATCCAGCAGGGCGGGCCCAAGAACTGGTCCACCTACACCTGGTACCAGGTTGGACAGGACCTCGGCAACGGCGCCTCGGCGATGATCTTTGACGCCGACATTCTGGGCTATTTCCAGGACAATGCCACGAGCAAGGTGCATGGCCAGCTCGCCTTCGACGCTTTCGTGGCCAACCCGAAGGCGACCGACGCCACGCCCAACGTTTGGATCTGGTCGCTCGCGATGTCCAATTTCTCGAAGAAGAAGGACGCGGCCTGGACCTTCATGCAGTGGGCCGCCGGCACCGACCACTTGCTGTTCGGCGCGCGCAAGATGGATATGGTCGACCCGATCCGTCAGAGCGTCTGGGACGATGCCGAGTTCAAGCAGAAGATCGGCGGGTATCCGGGCTACCTGGAGCAGTATACAAAGTCGGCACCGCACGCGCAGATCTACTTCACGCCGCAGCCGCTGTTTTTTAACGTAACGACGGATTGGGCGGCAGCACTCCAGCGGATGGTGGCCAACGAAGTTCAGGTCAATGAAGGTCTGGATCAGCTGGCCGCCAACATCGACACGCAAATGAAGCAGTCCGGTTTGGGCTGAGCGGAGGAGCAGGACCCTCACCCCGGGAAAAAGCTGCACCCTCTCCCTCCGGGAGAGGGCCGGGGTCAGGGTCCTGCGGCAACGCCTCGCGCACAGATTAAGACATGTCAGAGATCGCCCTTCCCATCTCCGTGCCGCCTGCAAAAGCGAAAGCGTCCGGCCCGCGGTCGCAGCGCGTGCTGCCCTACCTGCTGAGCCTGCCGGCGCTGCTGGTATGCATCGCCATCCTGATCCCGTTCGGCACCTCGGCCTATTACAGCCTGCTGCGGTACAATCTCGGCCTGCCCTATTTGAAGGGTTTGATCTGGTTCCAGAATTACCTCCAGTTCCTGAATGATCCGGCGTTCTGGAATACCGTCACGGTCTCGGCCATCTATACCGTGTCGACGGTGGTGCTGGAACTGTTGCTGGGGCTAGGCATCGCCATGCTGCTGCGTGAGCGCACGCGGTTCAACAATTTCTGCTCGGTCGTCCTGCTGCTGCCGTTGATGTGCGCGCCGGTGCTGGCGGCGCTGATGTGGAAGCTGATGACCGACAGCAATTTCGGCGTCCTCAACTGGGCTGTCACCCAGGTCGGCATCAGCAACATGCGGTGGGGCTCGGATGCCCACACGGCTATGTTCACGGTCGTGCTGATCGACCTCTGGGTCTATACGCCGTTCATGATGGTGCTGCTGCTGGCGGGGCTGCGCAGCCTGCCGCAGCAGCCGTTCGAGGCCGCGCGGCTGGACGGCGTGCCGGGGCATTTCGTGTTCTTTCGCATCACCCTGCCGATGTTGACGCCGTACATCATCACCGCGGCGCTGTTCCGGCTGCTGGACAGCATCCAGCAGTTCGACATCGTCTACGCGATGACCCAGGGCGGCCCGGGCGACAGCCTGATGCTGTTCCAGGTCCGTGCCTATTTGGAATTCTTCACCTACCAGAACGTCGGTCATGCGGCGGCGCTGATGATGATCCTCTGGGCCATCACCTACGCGCTGTCCAACGTGTTCGTGAAACAGATGCGCCGGCTGCGGGAGAAGACCCATGCAGCGGCCTGAATTGGTGCCGCGAGTGCTGCGCGGCGTCGCCATCGCGCTGGTGCTGATATTCTTCCTGTTCCCGATCGTCTGGATCATACAGATGTCGTTCCACACCAACAACTCGATCCTGAGCCACACGCCGCAGCCTTTTGCGCCGCTGACGCTGCAGAACTACAGCACCCTGATCTCGGGCAGGCTAGTAACGCCTACCGGCACCCAGGACGTGAACTTTTTGGGCAACCTCGGCAATTCCTGCCTTTTGGCGGCGGCATCCGTGGTACTCTCGCTGATACTGGGCGTGCCGGCCGCCTATGCATTTGCGCGGTTCCGTTTCCGGCTGGGCGAGGACATCGCCTTTACCCTGCTGTCGTTCCGCTTCGCGCCGCCCTTGCTGGTGCTGCTGCCGCTATCGCTCTATTTCCAGGATCTCGGCCTCTCGAATACGTATGTGGGCCTCGTGTGGGTGTATCAGCTCATCACCCTGCCGCTGATCCTGTGGATCGTGCGCG
Organism: uncultured Pseudomonadota bacterium; assembly: GCA_963822705.1. Lineage (GTDB taxonomy): Bacteria > Pseudomonadota > Alphaproteobacteria > Acetobacterales > Acetobacteraceae > CAVRQM01. Next base: position 12,554 of record CAWGIX010000008.1, on the reverse strand, counting down.
GCTATTTTGAGGACGCAAGCCCGGACATCGAGTATGCCTATCGCGTGGACGGTCACTCCTGGTGGCAGGGCTTTATCCGTATTGCGGTGCCGCTGGCGCGGCCGGGCATTGCCGCGGCGGCATTGCTCAGCTTCATATTCGCCTGGAACAACTTTGTCTTCGCGCTGATCCTCGCGTCCTCGGATAAGCAACCGGTAACGGTAGGCGCGCTAAATTTCATCACCTCGGCTGGCATTCCGTACGGTCAGGTGGCGGCGGCAATCGTGCTGTCCATCGTGCCGACGCTGGCATTGGCGTTATATGCACAACGCTGGCTGGTGGAAGGCCTCAGCCTGGGAGCGGTCAAGGGATGACCGTGGTGAGACATTCGCCGATCCGGCTGCGATCGGGGTTGCATCCCGACCGGCGGGATGGCTAACGCTCGTCGACGACTGACCCGGAGATACAGCAATGCCCCCTTCCCGCCTGCGCTTGAAGATAATCAAGGACGCGCCTGTCGAGCCCGCAGTCGCATCGGACGGCCCGCCGTCGGCGCAAATGCGCGTGCTCGACATGTCCATGCTGCCGTTCACCCTGTACGTCCGCGTCGATGTGCCGCTGACGGCAGGGGCCCAGCAACCGCTGTTCCTGCATCTGCTCGGGCGCCCTGTCGCCCAGGGCAAGCCGAACGCGCTGTTCCTCGGCATCCGACTACCCGATCCGCCGGCCACCGAGGCGTCGGGCCCTGTGCGGCGCATCCTGCTGGTGCTGATCGGCGAGGAAATTCCGGAGGGGCGCTACCGGCTGGCATTGGTGCAAAACCGCCAGCATATCGCCGTTGCCGACATCGCCCGTCGGGTTGACCAGGTGCGGGTGCTGACGCGTGTGCCGGTTCCTCCTATCCCGGACCCGTCGCCGCTGCTGATCTCCGGCACCCACAAATCCGGGACCACATGGCTTGAGAAGGTGATCGACAGCCACCCCGATTTCATCGTTCTGCACGAAGCCAACACGTTCAACATCTTGGAGCAGAGCACGCTGCGCCGAATGGTTGCCGAACGACAGGCGCATTTCCGGGACAGGCACTACATCAGATGGCTTAACCCCGCCTATGACGTGGTTGACTTCAGCCGGCTCCTGCAGATCAGCTTGGCCAAGGAGCTGACGATCCGCCTCGGGCGCGCCTGGGGCTCACGTTTTGTCGCCGATCGCACGCCGGGCTACTGCGCGCTCTACGCTCACTTGCCGCGGTTCTGGGAAGAGCTCCGGATCGTTCACATTGTCCGCCATCCTTTGGATGTGCTGACAAGCCGCCTGTTCCATGAGGCCAATCTGGAGCGCAATCAGCCCCGCACGACCGAATTGGCCTCACCGTTGCTACAGGGGCTGAATGCACGGCTCGAAAGCGGCGCCGATCTGAAACCGGGCGCCTTCGTGTCCGACGCCGACGCCTCGGGACCGGCACTGGCGGGACTGCTACGGGATTGGCGACGCGACCAGGACAGCTACCTGGCGGCCAGCCGCATCACGCCGGCGCAGCTTCATCTGGTGAAATACGAGGATCTGTTGAGCGGCTTCGATGCCGAAGCGGGGCGAATTTTCGGCTTCGTCGGCGCGGATCCGGCCCGCACCGACCTGGCCATAATTCGTCGCGGCACTTCGTTCGAGGCGCTTTCGGGCGGGCGGCGACCTGGGCAGGCGGACCCACGCAGCTTCTTCCGCAAAGGCGTGGCGGGCGACTGGCGCAACGTGTTCTCCCCCGCCCAGGCAGCCGCTCTCTGGAAGCCCGTGGCCGAGACGGCTTCGGCCTTCGGCTACTCGCTGGACGAACCGGCCCGGGCCAGGCGCCGAAGCGCGGCGTGAGCGGCAGCCAAGCGGCAGCCGGAATACGCAGGCGGGGCCTCGTCCTGGAGGACCTGCATGTCAGCTTCGGCCGCCACGAATTGCTCAAGGGCATCGATCTCGAGGTGGGACCGGGCGAGACCGTGGTGCTGTTCGGGCCCTCCGGCGTGGGCAAGACGGTGCTGCTGCGCTCGGTGGCGGGGCTGGAGCCCGCTTCTCGCTGCACGGTGCTGATCGACGAACGCGACGTGACTCAACTCGGGCCCGACAAGCGCGGCATCGGCATGGCGTTCCAGAATTTCGCGCTCTACCCGCACATGTCCGCGCGCGAGAATATCGCGAGCCCGCTGGTGGCCCGGAGAGTTGGTGCGAGCGAGGCGGGCAAGCGCGTGAACGACGTGGCCACGTTGCTCAAGATCAGCCATGTACTGAGCCACGCACCGCGCGAACTGTCTAATGGCCAGAAACAGCGCACGGCGCTGGCACGCGCACTGGTCGGCAATCCGCGCGTGCTGCTGCTCGACGACCCGCTGCGCAACGTGGATGCCAAGCTGCGCTACGAAATGCGCCTGGAGCTGCCGCGCCTGCTGCGACGCGCCGGGGCCGCGACGATCTATGTCAGCCAGGATTATCGCGAGGCGATGGCGCTGGCCGACCGGGTGGCGATTCTGCAGGACGGTGTGCTCGCCCAGGTGGCCCCGCCCGAGGCGGTTTATGACCATCCAGAAACGTTGATGGTGGCGCGGCTGTTCGGCGATCCGCCGATCAACCTGCTGCCGTGCCGGCCGACGCTCCGCGGCGGCCGCATCGCGGCAAGCGGCGGCGGGCTGGATTTTCTGCTCGATGCCAGCCCGCAAGCCGCCGGGCGCGAGTGCCTGCTGGGCGTGCGGCCGGAGGCGCTGTCCGTCGCTGCGGCGGAACGGCCCGGCGCCGCCCGCGCGGAAATCGTGGCGGTGACGCCGCTGCACGAGCGCCTGGTGCTGCTGTTGCGCATGGCGCGCGGCCTTGAACTGGTGGCCAGCATCGTCGGCGCGGCACCAAAAGCCGGAACCCAGGTGTGGGTGAGCGCGGCCGCCGGGCAGGCACTGCTGTTCGATGCGCGGAGCGGACATCGCATCGCCGCCGCAACGCCGGTGACGGTGGCCGCAGCGTGAGTTCTGCAACTGGAAAACGTCGACAAGATCTATGCCGGACGACATGGCAAGCCGGTGCACGCAGTGAAGAACCTGTCGCTGGCGGTAGCGGACGGCGATCTGGTGGCGCTGCTCGGTTCCTCCGGCTGCGGCAAGACATCGACATTGCGCATGGTGGCCGGTTTCGAGGACGTGACGAACGGCCATGTGACCCTGGCCGGACGCCGAATCGAAAAGCTGCCTCCGCCGCGCCGTCGCGTGGCCATGGCCTTCGAGGGCTACGCGCTCTATCCGCCGCTGACGGTGGAGCAGAACATAGGCTTTGGCCTCGCCGAGCGCGGCGTCAGCAAGGCTGATGCGCACGCGCGGGTGCAGCAGATGGCCGACATGCTGGAGATCGGCTCCATTCTCGACCGGCGCCCGAGCAGCCTCTCGGGCGGTCAGCAGCAGCGCGCCTCCCTGGCCCGCGCGCTTGCCCGGGACGCCGACTTGCACCTGCTGGACGAACCGATGGGACAACTGGAGCCGCAGTTGCGCGCGGTGCTGCGCGGGCGAGTGAAGGCGGCGCTGAAACGGCGCGGGATGACCACGGTGCTGGTGACGCACGATCAGACCGAGGCGAACGCGATGGCGGACAAGATCGCGGTCATGGAAGGCGGCGAGCTGCAGCAATACGGCGCACCCGACGAGTTGCGCGACCACCCCAGCAACCTGTTCGTTGCAACATTTTTGGGCGAGCCGCCGATGAACGCCATGGAGGGCGTTGTCGCCGACGGCGGCGTCAGGCTGGACGACGCGCCGGAGCGGAGCCTGCCGCTGCCCGGCACGCCCATGCCGGCCATCGGAACGCGCATCGTGCTGGGCGTGCGGCCGCACCGCGTATCGCTGAACCAAGCCGGCGCGCTCTCGGGCAGCGTGGTATCGAACCAATGGCTGGGCGATCAGGCGCATGTGGTGATCGAGCTGGGTGCTCGCATCGTCGTCGCGGTATCGCATCATCGTGTCAGTTTGCGGGCGGGCGACACCAGGCGCTTTTCCGCTTCGGCGCCCGAAGACGCCGCGCGCTGCCAGTCGTTGAGGCGGTCGCGCGCCAGCACGACCTGGCCGGCGATCTCGCCGGCTGTCAGGTTGCGGACCAGCCGCTGTGTGCCGGTGTGGCAGAAGGTGCAATTGAGCGTGCAGCCGACCTGGCTGGAGACGCACAGCGTGCCGCGGTCGGTCTCCGGTATGTAGACGCATTCGACTTCATGCGGCTGGGCGTCGGTTTCGCCCGGCAGCCGCAGCAGCCATTTTCGCGTGCCATCGACCGAGATTTGCTCGGCGGCGACTTCGGGCCGCGCCAGGGTGAATTGCCGTTCGATCTCACCGCGGAGTTCCTTCGACAGCGTCGTCATCTCGGCGAAGTCGGTGGCGCCGCGCACATAGAGCCAATGCCAGATTTGCTGCACCCGCATGCGCTGCTGCCGCTCGGGCACGCCGATGCTGCCGAGCGCCGCGGCGAGCGCGGCGCGCGACATGCCAACGAGCGACGGCTTTGCCGGCGCGACGTATGTCCTCGAGCGGCGGTCTTTTCGAGGAACTGCGCTGATGCAGTGTCAGGCTCCGGCAATAGAAGCGGTCATCGTCGATCCAGGGGGCGGCGCACGCGTTGAATATAGATAAGCTTTCGCGACCGGCGAGGCCGCGTGTCGCTACTTGCAGTCCTGCGCGGTTCTGTCGAGCGCCTGCGACAGGCCTTTGAGCGAAAACGTGTCGGTCGACTGTGTGCCTTTCGCAGACGTGCCCTTGACCATCGCGGTCTGACCCTGCCGCATGGCATCGACCATCTGCGCCTCTTCGGTGGCGTTCTTGATCCAGGCGCCATCCTGCTGGGTGTAAAGCGCGTAGTCCGTCGATCCGACATTCACCGATGCCTCGGTGCCAGGCTTGAACGGGTAGCCGATGATGATCGAGACCTCGTTGCTGACCTTCTCGGCTGGCCGGGTCGAGATGAACATGTAGATCGGGTTGCGCGGCCTGCCGGGCGGGTTGGTGACAGAGGACGCCGGCTTGGCGATCGCAAAGCAGGTTTTCTTGCCGCCGGGAGACGCCGTATAGGCGCCCCAGTCGGCGTACTGACCCAATAGCGTCGGCTTGATGCCACCGACGGCGGGCGGCGTTGTGGGGGTTGTTGCGGGTTTAGCGGCGGCCGGTTTGGCCGGCGCAGCCGCCACCGGTTTGGGCTTGGGCGCGGGCTTCTTGGCCGGCGCGGGCGAAGCCGAAGCGTCAGGGGCGGGTTCGGGCGCGGGCTGCTGCGCGGCTGCCGGCACGGCAAATGCCATTGCCAAAGCGAGCGGCAGAACAATCCGCTTTCGTCTTTCGATCTGCATCAGGCCTCGCGAACGCTCCCACCCCGGAAATTGATAGCAAACATTTGAAGCATAATCCAATTCGGGAAACCTGCGCGCCTGCGTCAGCGGCCGTCGTTGTCTCTCAACCCCACCCCTACCCATCCCCACAGGAGGGAGGGGAAATTGAGTCAATATCTGCGCTGAAGCGGACCTCTCGTGAGAAATTCTGCGACGTAATACCCACGTCACGGCTGGTTCTCCTCCCCTTGTGGATACGGTGAGGCGCCGGCCACCCCGCCACGATCGTTACCTGCCGCGCTTCGCCATCCGGAGCCGGCAAAATGTGATCGGAGACACAGTAAGGCCCGATTGAGCCGTCGATACTTCCACAATGATCCGTACCGAAGAGTACCGAGGCGTGACCACTAATTGCCATACCGACCTGGCTCCGCATCGGCATGAATTTATCCTGCCGCGGCCCCGTCACCTCGACGACCTTCTGACGGCAGTCGGCACCAAGCGTGACGACGCTGCGTTTTCCGTGCTCTTCGATCACTTCCGGCCGCGCGTGCACGCCCAAATGGTTCGGCTCGGGCTTGCGCCGTTTGCCGCTGCCGATGTCACCCAGGACGTCATGGAAACGATTTGGTCCAAGGCGCACCTGTTCGATCGCCGCAAGTCCGCCGCCGCGACCTGGGTCTTCAGTATTGCGCAGAACCGCCGCATCGACGTTCGCCGCCGCAGCCGCGAGCACATTTATGTTGAGACCGATCTGTCGCTCATTCCAGATTCCACTCCGGACAACGAAACCAATATCGACGCCGCGCGGATAGAACAGCACGTCCAGGCGGCGCTCGGTGCCTTGCCGCAGGAGCAATCCAAAATGGTGAGGCTCGCGTTTTTTGAAGGCCTGTCGCACTCGCGCATCGCGGCACGAACGAAGGTCCCGGTCGGGACTGTGAAGTCGCGCTTGCGGCTGGCGTTCTCGCGCCTGCGCCGCCTGCTGGGTGATGCGGGCGTGACAGGAGCATGGTAGTCATTCCGGCACAGTGGTTTTTTCGCCTGGGATGATTTCGCATGAAAGCCGTTCTCTGCACCCATTTCGGTACGGCCGAAGACCTTGAAATCAAGGACATCCCGCAACCGCAAGCCGGACCTGGCGAGGTCGTCGTACGCGTCGCCGCAGCGGCGCTGAATTTCTTCGACACGCTGATCATCGCCGGCAAGTATCAGCAAAAACCGCCATTTCCGTTCTCACCGGCGGCGGAATTCGCCGGCATCGTTGAGAGCATTGGCGCCGGCGTAACGAAGGTCGCGCCCGGCGACCATGTGATGGGCTTTGTCGGCTGGGGTGCGGCGCGCGAAGCCATTGCGGTCCCGGAGCAACAATTGGTGCGAATACCGGAGTCGCTCGATTTCGATCGCGCCGCAGGCCTTACCGTGACTTACGGGACATCGCTTTATGCGCTGCGCGAGCGGGCGCAGCTTAAGCGGGGCGAGCTGCTTCTCGTGCTTGGCGCCTCGGGCGGCGCCGGGCTCGCCGCGGTGGAACTCGGCAAGATGATGGGCGCTCGCGTCATCGCCTGCGCGTCATCCGACGAGAAGCTCGCCTTTGCTCGCGATCACGGCGCTGACGAAACGGTGAACTACACCGACAAGAACTTCCGCGATGTGCTCAAGCGGCTCGGCGGCGAGCACGGCATCGATGTCGTTTATGATCCGGTCGGCGGTCCCTACGCCGAACCGGCGGTGCGTTCGCTTGCCTGGCAGGGACGCTATCTTGTGGTCGGCTTCACCGCCGGAGAATTCCAAAGCTGCCGCTCAATCTGGTGCTGCTGAAAGGCTGCGACATCCGTGGCGTGTTTTGGGGCTCGTGGGGCAAGCGCGAGCCGCAAGCTCAGCATGCACTGCTCACCGAGATCGCCCAGTGGTGCGCAGACGGCAAGCTCAAACCGCATGTGCACGCGGTCTATCCGTTGACCGAAATCGCCGCAGCACTGCAAGCCATCAGCGACCGCAAGGTGATGGGAAAAATTCTGCTGCGGCCATAATCACACCGGACCACGATCGGAGCGGACTACCGATCGTCCTAATCGCGCATCCGCTCGAGCGTGCGCCGCGCCGCCTCACGATGCTCCGGCTTGATATGCGAGTTCACCACCTTGATGGCTCCCGCCAGCACCGCAGCGTCGTCCAGATATCCGATCACCGGGATATAATCGGGAATCAAATCCATCGGCAAATGAAATAGGCGATGGCGCCGAACAGCACCGCTTTCACGTGCACGGGAGTTTGCCGGTCGAACGCGCAGTAATAGGCGGCAAGGAGATCTTCGGCGAACGGTAGGCTTGCGGCCAGTCCTTTGAGTTTCCGCCAGAAGTTGCGCTGCAGCTCGCGCTCATTCTCAGCCATGCGGCGGGTCAAAGCCGCAATGTCCGGCCATGAAGCCGCTTGCACTCCAAACCACATGGAACTTTCGAATCCCTCGCGCCGGAACGTCAAAAAAGATGGCGTCGAAAGGCGGCATCCGCAAGGCAACGGCAAATCTTGCGCAGGAACTGGATGCCGGAGCTTGGGGCATCCGCCGGAACTTGCAGGAGACCGGCCTCAGTCCGCGACCTTGTCCATAGCCTCGGCCAACTTGACGTCGAGTTCGGTCAGGCCGCCGGCATCATGGGTCGAGAGCGTGACCTCTACGGTCTTGTAGACGTTGAACCATTCCGGGTGATGGTCGAATTTTTCCGCGATCAGCGCCGCGCGCGTCATGAAACCAAAGGCTTCGTTGAAATCGGCAAAGACGAATTTCTTCGTGATCGCGTCGCGGTCCTTGACCTCACTCCAACCCTTAAGCCGGCCAATCGCGCTGCTGCGCGCAGCGCCCGTGAGTTTTTGAGCCATTGGAAAACTCCATTGGTGACGACAATCCCGCCCGACAATCACCATGGACCAAAACGAGCATCAAGGGGGCAGGTTCCGGCGGCCTGCGGCGCCGCCAGAGAGCTTCATTGGCATGGGCCGGATTCGCCGGGTTTCTGTCGATGCCAGGTCACAACCGGAAGGAAAGCTCCACCGAACCCGCCTGGCACCGGGGTTAACCAAACACCGATTTGGCGGCGGGCCGCACGGTGAGGCTATGGCGTCAAAATGCCGTGCTCGTGTTAGGATTAACCATGCCGCCTGGACTGCCGAACCGTCCGCCTCTCGCCATGAGGCTTTGGCTGGCCCAACGCTTCACGAGGAGCGGAGGCGGGGGCCGGGCGCGGCCGACGGCAGAGGGCCACTCATCGGGTTTGACCATGAGTATTGAATCGCTCGAACATTTGGTGCGAAGCCGCGTCAGGATGTTTCTGCGGCATACCTGGCTCGTGGCCATCCTCGGCACCGCCGCCGTTGGAGGCTGCATCTGGGCAGGAGTTCACTACTCCATACAGCCCACACAAATGCGTATCGCGGCCGGCCCAGCCGGCAGTTCCAACGCCAAGCTCGTGGATGTTCTGGGCAAGGTCATTGCGCAAAGCCATGACAGAATGCAGTTGGAATATGTCCCCACCGAAAACGCCGCGGCTTCGGCGCAGGCACTGGCCAAGAACCAGGCCGATCTTGCTATCGTGCCGACGACTGTCGGCAGGTCGGCGGACTGGCCGGTGGTCGCGATTTTGCGTCAGAACGTAATGGCATTCATTCTGCCCGCGCCGCCACCGCCTCCTCCGCCAGCCGCCGTTGCGCCGAGCCCGACCACCGCCAAGCCTGCCAAACCCGCGGCCACCGCGAAGGGCGGCAAAGGCAAGAAGGCGGCCGCCGCCGCAGCCGCGCCAGCGCCGGCTCCCGCAAAGAGCGCCAAGCCGGCGAAGACCGCCAAATCGGATGACAGCGACGACGACGATGATGATTCCGACAACTCGTCCGATGACAGCAGCAAGCCCAAGATCAAAATTGCCGATCTGGCGGGCAAACGCATCGGCATTGTCACCGGCAGCGAGGCCACCGCGGACCTGCTCCATGTCGTTCTCAATCATTATGGCGTGCCGCTCGACAAGGTGCAGGATATCGTCGATCGATCCGCAAAACCTTGCCGCCGCGGTCAAGAACAACACGGTGGATGTACTCTTCGTCGCCGGCTCAGCCACCGGCGAAGCAATTTCCGCAGTCGTGGCGGCAGCGGCGCAGTTCGGCGCCCCTACTTTTGTCGGCATCGATCAAGCGGACGGGTTGTCAAAGCGCAACCCCGCCTTCAACTCCATCGATATCGATGCCGGAACCTTCGGCGGCGTGCCGCCGATGCCGAGCGCCAAGCTCAAGAGCCTGAGCTTCGCCGAATATCTCGTCGCCCGGAAGACATTCAATCATTCCAGCATCGCCGATCTGGCGAAACTGATTTACACGTCGAAACTCGCGATCGCGTCGCAGATGGGCGGTGAAGTCAAGATCGAGGCGCCGTCGACCGACAAGGATGCCGATGTCCTGGCGCACCCCGGCACACTCGATTATTTGAACGACAATCAGCAGAGCTTCTTCGACAAATATGGCGACGACATTTTCTACGGCATGCTGATTTTCCCGGTGTTCGGATCTGCGATCGCCGGCGTTGCAAGCTATCTGCTCCGCGACAGCCGGACGCGCCGGCTGCGGCTGTTGCAACGCGTCCTCGACCTGATTCGCAAAGCCCACGCCGCCCAAACACTCGACGTCATCGACCGTCTCCAGATCGATGCCGATAATCTGGTTATCGCAATCATTCACCAGTCGCGAGCACGAGGAGTTCAACGAAACAGTTCGCATGTCGTTTTCGTTTGCGCTCGACCAGCTTCGCTTTGCGATCGCCGCGCGCCGCGCCGCCATCATCGATCAGACGGCACCGGGCACCGGAACCCCCGCCGCCAATGACGGCTCAAAGGCCGCGGCCGCCTAGCGCGTTAGCAACTCGTTAACGAATTTGGCATGCGGCGGTGCGCAGCCGCGCATGATTTCGCCGCGTCCCGCGTGGAACCCGGAACTAGCGCCGAAAGCGCCACAACAAAGTCATCCCGCCGTCGCATAATATTCGAGCCTTCGTCAGAATCAGCGAGCACCTTCCGCGGCGTCTCGACGACGGAGGCCTGATGACCGCCAGGATGCGAAGCCGCTCGTTGCTCACGCGTCGTACGGTTCTTGAAGAGCGCAGCCGCATCGGCGGCGGTGACCGCGATCGGCAGTCTCGCGCGGCCCTCCGTTAGCTTCGCGCCCGACCGGGCGCAAATCACGCACGGCATCCAGTCGGGCGATGTGTCGCGCGGAGTCCGGCGTCGTCTGGGCGCGCGCCGACCGCCCGTCGCGGATGCTTGTCGAGGTCGCAACCACCGACAGCTTTCGCGACATCAAGAGCGCGGTCTATGTCGACGCGCTCCCGGAATCGCGATTTTACCGCGAAGGTGCTGCTGGAAAACCTGCCGCCCGGTCAGGAGATTTTCTACCGCATCAGCTTCCAGGATTTGTCCTCGGCGGTGTTCGGCGAAGCCGCAGATCGGGCACTTCCGGACACCGTCGAACGAACGCCGTCCGGTCTCGCTTCTGTGGTCCGGCGACACGATGGGCCAAGGCTGGGGCATCGACAAAGCACGCGGCGGCATGCGCACCTATGCCACCATGCTGCGCAACCGGCCGGATTTTTTCATCCACTGCGGCGACAATATCTATGCCGACTGCCCGATCCCCGCGGAATTGAGACTGCCCGACGGCGGCGTCTGGCGCAGCATCGTCACCGCGGAAAAATCGAAAAAGGCCGAGACGCTCGCCGACTATCGCGGCAACTACAAATACAATCTTGCTCGACGACAACCTGCGCGCCTTCAACGCGGCGGTGCCCACATTCGCGCTTTGGGACAACCACGAAGTAGCGGAGACGTGGTGGCCCGGCGAGGACCTGCCGTACGAGCCGATCGGCGAAAAGAACATGCTTGTGTTCGCCGCCCGCGCACGGCGCGCGTTTCATGAGTACCTGCCGGTGCGCGAGACCATGGCCGAACCGGGCCGGGTCTATCGCAAGATCGCAGCATGGCCCTTTGCTCGACGTATTCATGCTCGACATGCGCAGCTATCGCGGCCGTGACGGAACGCATCCCGATCGCACTCTTCAAGCCCGATGATTATCTGCTCGGACCCGAACAGATCGCCTGGCTCAAGCGTGAGCTCGCCGGCTCGCAGGCGACCTGGAAGATTATCGCCATCGACTCCCCGATCGGCTACGTGATCAATTCCGGCGGGATCGAGAAAGCCGATGGTCCGCGTGGCCGCGGCATTGAGATCGCGGGGCTGCTGTCGTTCATCAAGCACGCCGGCATTCGCAACACGATCTGGGTTACCGCGGACCTGCATTACACCGCCGCGCATTATTACGACCCGAACCGCGCCGTGTTCCAGGACTTCGAACCGTTCTGGGAATTCGTGTCGGGCCCGCTCCATGCCGGAACCTGGACGCAGCAAGACCTGGATCGGACCTTCGGCCCGCAGGTCGTGTTCCATCAGGCGCCGAGCGCAGGAGCAAGGCGACAATCTCGCGCCCTGCTATCGGGCTGCAGTTCTTCGGCCATGTGGCGATCGATGGCGCGACCGAGATGCTGACCGTCACGCTCAAGGACGTCGCGGATCGCACATTATGGTCGATCACGCTCGATCCCGTGCCAGCTCAGAGGCCGCGCCTGACCATGCTGCGGTTGTAAACGCTGCACCGGATAAACCGCTACGCCGCGACCTGTTCATTCGGGGTCCCCGGCGGCTTTGCTGCCGCCATCGGCTCGGTACGCTTCTTCGCCGAGTAGTAGGACGCATTTTGATCGCCCCGCAGCGCCTCGCGCGTGAACTGGATCAGGTGATAGCCTATGAACGCCGTCCCGAACATGCCGTCGATCTGGCCGTGACGCAGCGCGTGTTTGGCGGCGTGCCAGAACGGCTTGCGGAAATCCGACAGCAGGCAGACATGGAGCAGCACGCGCCACGCCAGCACGGCGCCGCCGCGCAGGTTCGACCAGGTGAGCTTGCCTTTCGCCGGCGTGACGAGGCGGTTCACATAAGTCGCCTCGACCTGATAGCGGAAACGCGCGAACAGTCGCTCCGGATCGTTCGCGTAGGCGATCGCGCGCCGCCACATGCCAACGACCTCGTCGTGCGGGCGCAGGAACACGACATTGCTCTCACGCGCATCGTCGTCGAGCAGCCGACCCTCGCGCTTGAGGCGATCCCACAATGGCGTCTTTGGCAGCGCCTGCAGCAAATTGATGGTCAGCATCGGGATGTT
>CAWGIX010000007.1:0-38252 GCA_963822705.1 uncultured Pseudomonadota bacterium | reverse complement strand
GCATCGCATTCTCCCGATCGAAGACACACGACCACGTGATCGCGCTAATGGCACAGCCCTCAACGGAGAGCGAGTGGTATCCTATTGGTATCCCGGCGCTTACGGTCGGCCGGCGGCTGCGGCTAAACCACTGATTTCATGGCGCACCCGGAGAGACTCGAACCCCCAACCCCCAGATCCGTAGTCTGGTGCTCTATCCAATTGAGCTACGGGTGCGGCGGGCCGGGGTGTAACCGAACTGCCGTCTGCGGGCAACCGGCGCTTGACGAAGGGTGGCCCGCCGGAGACGGTCGGCCGAGCGGGAGGTGCGAGAATGGTGGAGGCCAAGGATATTGCGGCCCGAGTTGCCGAGAGCAAAGCGCTGCTGCGCCGCCAGTTGCCCGACGCCGCCGGCGTGTTCGCCGAGATGAGCGCCGCCCTGTCCCGCGAGGCCGCGGAGATCGCGGCGCGCCATGCCGATGGGGAGCCGGTGGTGCCGCAAGTGCAGTTCTCGGAGGTTGCAGCGGGAACCGTCCCCGAAGCGACGCGCCAAGAAATCCGGCGACGCGGGTGCGCGGTGGTCCAGGGCGTTTTCCCGGCGGAGCAGGCGAGCGCGTGGGACGCCGAGCTGCTGGATTACGTGCGCCGCAACGACTACGAGGGGCACGCCAAGCAAAAGATGGGCTTGGACCAGTATTTTGCGCGCATGAAAAGCGGGCGGCCGCAAATCTACGGGATCTACTGGTCGCGGCCGCAAATCGAGGCTCGCCAGGGCGACAATCTGGCGACCGCCCGGGCCTGGCTGAACCGGCTGTGGTCCTCCGATGCCGTGTTCGACCCCGACCGCGAGTGCACCTATGCCGATCGCATCCGCCAGCGCGAGCCTGGCGACGGCACCCTGGGCTTGTCGCCGCACATGGACGGCGGCTCGGTGGAGCGGTGGATCGACCCGGCGTTTCGCGCCGTGTACCGCCACGTCTTTGGCGGCGACTGGCAGGCGCACGACCCCTGGGACGCTTCGCACCGCACCGAAGTGCAGGAAATCCCGTCCGCCGCCGTCTGCCGCATTTTCCGCACGTTTCAGGGCTGGACCGCGCTGACTCCGCAGGGGCCCGGCTGCGGCACCTTGCAGGTGCTGCCGATGACGCGCGCCATTATCTACATGCTGCTGCGCCCGTTGCTGGACGACGTGCCCGAGACCGAGCTGTGCGGCGCCGAAGCCGGCCGGGCGCTGTGGATGCAGGAGCGCTGGCACGCGCCCTTGATGCAGGCGCTGATCCCCATTCCGCATGTCGAGCCGGGCGACACGGTTTGGTGGCACCCGGACGTGGTGCATGGCGTGGAGGACCGCAACGGCGGCACCGGCTATTCCAGCGTGATCTATATCGGCGCCGCACCGGATTGCCCGAAAAACCGGGCGTTCCTGCCGTTGCAGAAGGCGGCGTTTCTGGCCGGCAAGAGTTCGCCGGACTTCGCGCCCGAAGACTACGAGGTGGATTTTGCGGGGCGCGCCACGGAGGCGGATTTATCGCCGCTCGGGCGGATACAAATGGGTTTTGACGCGTGATCAAGAGCTCGGCGAGGTCGAGTCAGGCCGGGTCGTCCAACTCGTCGTAATGGCGGAAGATGCCTTCCTCATTGAACTCCAATCGCCGCGGCGAGGCGAGATAGGCGGCAATACGCGGTCGGTGTTCCACTCGCGCGTGCAACTGCATCACCAGCGGATGCTCCTGTCCGACACGCCGCATGGCGCGCGGAAACGCATATAGAAGACCCGAAACGACCTGGAACAGGGACAGGTCGGGATAGCTCAGCGCCGCGCCGACCAGCCGGTCCTGACCGTCAGGATTGCGCTGGAGCACGCTCTCGAACCACCCGAAAAACTTTGGCAACCGCTCCTCGCGGAAGTCTTTGGCCCGGCGCCGTGCCTCGCGTTTTTGGTCTTCGTAGTAGAGGCCGCTGCCGATCGGGTGGTGCGTGTCGTGCGCTTCCACCACCAGATCGGCGATGGTGAGCTGCAGTTGATTGGCCCAGAGCCGGCCGGCTTCGTCCTTTGGGGCCAGGCCATGATGCGCGCCGATATAAAGCAGGATGTTGGCGGTCTGCCCGATCAGCATGTTGCCCGCCCGCAAGAACGGCGGGGCGAAGGGAGGCCGCTCCGCCGCGTCGCCCTGCATGAACTCCATTAACGATTCGGTCTCGTCCGGTCCGCGGGCCACGTCGACATACTCGACGCCGGCTTCTTCCAAAGCCAATCGCACGAATTCGCCGCGACCCTGGATGCTCGGCCAGTAGTCCAGCTCGTATTTCATGCGCCCGTTAGCCGTGCCATGCGGTCGAGGGTTTTCAGCACCGCGTCGCCCATCTGCTCGGTACCGACTTGGGTGCAGCCCGGGCGCCATCACGTCGGGCGTGCGCAGACCGCTTGCCAGCACGTCCGTGCAGGCCCGCTCGATCAGCGCCGCATCCTCCTGCAGCCCGAACGAGTAGCGCAGCAGCATGGCAAAGCTCAGTGTCTGAGCCAGCGGATTCGCGACCCCCTTGCCAGCAATGTCCGGCGCGCTGCCGTGGATCGGCTCGTAGAGCGCGTGACGTTTCCCGGTCGCATCCGTCGCGCCCAGCGTCGCCGAGGGCAGCATGCCGAGACTGCCGGTCAGCATCGAGGCGAGATCGGACAGCAGATCGCCGAACAGATTGGTGGTCACCATGACGTCGAACTGGCGCGGGTTGCGCACCAATTGCATGGCGCAGTTGTCCGCGTACATGTGCGACAGCGACACGTCTGGATACTCCGCGCCGAGTGCCGTCACGGTCTGGCGCCACAGCAGCCCGCTCTCCATCACGTTGGCTTTCTCTACGCTGCACAGCCGCTTTTGCCGCTGCCGGGCCAGTTCGAAGCCCACGCGCGCCACGCGCTCGATTTCGCCCGTGGTGTAGACTTCCGTGTTGATGCCGCGCTTGCTGCCGTCGGCCAACGTTTCCACGCCGCGCGGTTCGCCAAAATAGATGCCGCCGGTGCTTTCGCGCACGATCATGATGTCGAGCCCGCGCACCACGTCCGGCTTCAGCGTCGACGCGTCCACCAGCGGGTCGAGCACGGTGGCCGGGCGCAGATTGGCAAACAGTTTCAGCTCGCGCCGCAAGCTCAGGATGGCCAGTTCCGGGCGCTTGTCGAAACCGAGCCGATCGGACTGTGGGCCGCCCACTGCCCCGAACAGCACCGCGTCGGCTGTTTTGGCACGGGAAACGGTGTCGTCGGTGATCGGCACGCCGCGCGCATCCAGCGAGGCGCCGCCCACCAGATCCTCGTCGATGTCGAAGACAATGGCGCGGTGCTCGGAAAACCACTCGATCACGCGGCGTACCTGACGCATCACTTCCGGCCCGATGCCGTCGCCGGGCAGGAGAAGCAGGCGCTTGTTGGCGATCATTTCCAGCAGGTAGGGCGGATAAGCGCAGCGTCATCCGCCGCTTGGCATGTCGGGTGACGGCGGATGGCGCTGCGCTTATCCGCCCTAGTAAAACTTTGCGGCGCCGGGCACTACGCCAACTCCGGCATCCACGCGCGTTCCGTCCGTGCCCGCGCCTCGAACGCATCGATCGCGCCTGCGTGTTGCAAGGTTTGTCCGATATCGTCCAACCCCTCCAATAGCAAGCGCTTTCGGAACAGGTCGATATCGAACGCGATTTCTTCGCCGCTCGGCCGCACCACTACCTGGCGGGCGAGATCGATAGTCAGCCGCGCATTGCCGCCCAGCGCGCGCATCCTCCATCAGCGCGTCGCAGATTTTCCGCGGCAGGCGGATCGGCAGAATGCCGTTCTTGAAGCAGTTGTTGAAAAATATGTCGGCAAAGTCGGGCGCGATCACGCAGCGTATGCCGAAATCGAGCAATGCCCACGGCGCGTGCTCGCGCGAGGACCCGCAGCCGAAATTCTCGTGCGCGATCAGGATTTGCGCGTGCCGGTAAGGTTCCCGGTTCAGCACGAATTCTTGGCGCTCGGCCGCCGTCCGCATCGTAGCGCAGCGTGTCGAACAGGTTCTTGCCCAGGCCGGTGCGGGCGATTGTTTTGAGGAACCGCGCCGGGATGATCTTGTCGGTATCCACGTTCGCCAGCGGCAGCGGCGCGGCGATGGCGGTGAGCGTGGTGAAAGCGTGCATCGCATCACGACCAGCTCCCGCACGTCGGCCAGCCGCCCGGTCACCGCCGCCGCAGCCGCCATCGCAGGTGACAGCAGATGCGTCCGCCCGCCCGGACCTTGGCGGCCCTCGAAATTTCGGTTGGACGTGCTGGCGCAGCGCTGCCCGGGCGCCAGCTTGTCCGGGTTCATGCCGAGGCACATCGAGCAGCCCGCCTCGCGCCACTCGAAGCCGGCCTCGGTCAGCACGCGATCCAGCCCCTCGGCCTCGGCCTGCTGCTTCACGATGCCCGAGCCCGGCACCACCATCGCGCGCACGCCGTCCGCCACGTGCCGGCCGCGGGCGACTGCGGCGGCGGCGCGCAAATCCTCGATCCGGCCGTTGGTGCAGCTGCCGATGAACACCACGTCCACGGGCAGCTCGGCCATTCGCTGCCCCGGCCGCAGGCCCATGTAGTCGAGCATCCGCACAACCTGCGCCCGCTTGGCCTCATCGGGTTCGGCATCCGGATCTGGAACGCTGCCGGTAATCGGCACCACCGCCTCGGGATTGGTGCCCCAGCTCACCATCGGCGCGATCTTGGCCGCGTCCAGCGTCACCGTGCGGTCATACGCGGCGCCTTCATCCGATGGCAGCGTGCGCCAATAGGCGACGGCTTGCTCGAACGCCTCACCCTTCGGCGCGTACGGTTTTCCGCGCACATATGCGAAAGTCGTTTCGTCCGGCGCGATCATCCCGGCGCGGGCGCCGGCCTCGATCGTCATGTTGCAAACGGTCATGCGTCCGGCCATGCCGAGCGCTCGGATCGCCTCGCCGGCATACTCGATCACGTGCCCGGTGCCGCCCGCCGTGCCGATCTTGCCGATGATCGCCAGCACGATGTCTTTCGCAGTGCAGCCGAAGCCGAGCGTTCCGTCGACCCGCACCAGCATGTTCTTGGCCGGCTTCTGCAACAGGGTCTGGGTGGCCAGGACGTGCTCCACCTCGCTGGTGCCGATGCCGAACGCCAAGGCGCCGAGCGCGCCGTGAGTCGGACGTATGGCTGTCGCCGCAGACGATGGTGGTGCCGGGCAGCGAAATGCCCTGCTCGGGGCCGATGATGTGGACGATGCCCTGGCGCGCATCGAGCACCGGGAAATACGGCACCCCGAACTCTTCCACGTTGCGTTCCAGCGTCTCGATTTGCAGCCGGCTTTCCGGCTCGGCGATGCCTTGGCGGCGGTCGGAGGTCGGCACGTTGTGGTCGGCAACCGCGATCGTCGCGTCCGGCCGGCGCACTTTCCGGCCGGCCAGACGCAAGCCCTCGAATGCCTGCGGGCTGGTGACTTCGTGCACGCAGATGCCGGTCGATGTAGAGCACGCAGGTTCCGTCCGGCAGGCGCTCGACGACGTGGGCCGCGAAAACCTTGTCGAACAGGGTGCGCGGCTGCGCGTCCATGGAAACGGTTACTCCGTGGCGGCCTGCGGCTCGGCGGCGCCGGTCACCGGCACGGACACGGAGGTGTCGCGTGCGCGCTCGGCGATGCGGGCCGATTTGCCGCTGCGGCCGCGCAGGTAATACAGCTTTGCCCGCCGCACCCGGCCGCGCCGCACCACCGAAATGTCGGCGATCGTGGGCGAATACAGCGGAAACACCCGCTCCACGCCCTCGCCATAACTGATCTTCCGCACCGTGAAGTTGCTGTTCAAACCCTTGTTGGAGCGGGCGATGCACACGCCCTCGAACGCCTGGGTGCGGGTGCGCTCGCCCTCGACGACTTTCACGGCCACGCGCAGGGTGTCGCCGGGCGAAAATTCTGGCACCGCGCGTGAAGCGATCAGGCGGGCGACCTGCTCGGCCTCGAAAGCCTGGATGATGTTCATGGCCGAAAATCCTGTTGGGGGATGGGTCCTAGTCCGGGACGGGCATTGGCGCAACGCCGGCATGGCGGGCCCAAAGGTCCGGCCGGCGCTCGCGGGTGATGCGTTCCGCCTCGGCGGCGCGCCAGGCGGCGATGCGGGCGTGGTGGCCGGACAGCAGCACGTCCGGGACCGCGCGACCCTGCCAGTCGGCGGGGCGGGTGTAGTGCGGATATTCCAGCAGGCCGGCGGAGAAACTCTCCTCGGCGGCACTCTCGGCAGCTCCCATGACGCCCGGCAACAGGCGCACGCAGGCGTCCAGGAGCACCATGGCGGCCGGCTCGCCGCCGGACAGCACGAAATCGCCGACGCTGATTTCGCGCAGTCCGCGCGCCTCGATAACGCGCTGGTCCACGCCCTCGTAGCGGCCGCACAGCAGCACCACGCCGGGGCCGGCCGCCATTTCTCCGATCAGCTTCTGGTTCAGGCGCTCGCCTCCGGGAGAGAGATAGATGGCTGGCCGCTCGTCCGCGCAGGCCAAAAACGCGGCGTCGATCACGTCCGGGCGCATCACCATGCCGGCCCCGCCGCCCAGCGGCGCGTCGTCCACGCTACGGTGCGGGCCGATGCCGTGCCGGCGCAGATCGTGCGTCTCCAGGGTCCACGCGGCGCCGAGCGCGCGGCCGGCCAGCGAGAATCCCAGCGGCCCCGGGAACATCTCTGGGAACAGGGTGAGCACCGTGGCACGGAACATCAGGCCACCTCCTGCGGCGGCACCACCGTCATGCGCCCGGCGGCCAAGTCGATCGCCGGCACGGCGGCACGAGTGAACGGCACCAGGAGCGCGCCGATCTCCAAAGCCGCGCCGGCGCCGAAATCGTGTACCGCCTGCACCGTGCCGAGGGCGGCGCCGTCCGGCGCGCACGCCTCCAGCCCGACCAGATCGGCCAGATAGAATTCGTCCGGCTCCGGCGCCGGCAGTCGCTCGCGCGGCAGATAGAGGCGGGTGTTGACCAGCTTTTCGGCGGCGGCACGGGTGGCCACCGGCACACGCTTTCCGTCCAGAATCTCGGCCACCTCGACCAGTCCCTCACCCTTCCAGCGCAGCGAGAACCATTTTCCGCGCTCGTCGGCGAGCGGCCCATACGCGGTCAGCCGGGCCGGCTCAGCGGCAAAGCTGTGCACATGCACAAGACCGCGGACGCCGTGCGGCCGGCCCAGCACGCCCATCAGGATGCGCGCCTCGGTCATGCGATCAGGCGCCGGCTGCGGCCTTGGCGCGCTCCTGCGCCTTCTTCTTGGGTGCCGACTGGATCGGCTGCGGCCGGTCGCGGAACGCCGGCATCGGCGCCAGCCCGGCATGGCCCAGGAACCGCGCCACGCGGTCGGTGGGCAGCGCGCCCTGGCCCAGCCAGTGGGTGATGCGCTCGTTGTGCAGCCGCACGCGGTCGGCGTGCTCGGCGGGCAGCATCGGGTCGTAGCTGCCGAGCTTTTCCAAAAACCGCCCGTCGCGCGGGCTGCGGCTGTCGGCCAGCACGATGTGATAGTACGGCCGCTTCTTTGCGCCGGCGCGGGAAAGTCGAATTTTTAGGCCCATGTCCGTGTGTGCTCCGTGTGGTTCAGTAGGGGCGGCGGTTGCCGCCGCCGGGCAGCAGCGCGGCCAGGCCGCCGCGCATCAGGCCTTTCTGGCCCAGCTTGTTCATCCGCTTCATCATCGTCGTCATGTCGTCGAACTGTTTCAGCAGCTTGTTCACGTCCTGCACCGACGTGCCGGACCCGGCGGCGATGCGCTTTTTCCGCGACGCCTTGATGATCGCGGGCAGCTTGCGCTCCTGGCGCGTCATCGAGCCGATGATCGCGGCCTGACGCCCCAGCAGCACCTTGTCCACATTCTGCGAGCCGGCGGCGTCGAGCTGCGCCTTGATCTGGCCCATGCCCGGCAACATGCCGACGATCGATGACAGGCTGCCCATCTTGGTGATCTGCTTCAGCTGCTTGGCATAGTCCTCCAGGTCGAACGACCCTCTGGATATCTTGCGGGCGAGCTTTTCCGCCTCTTCCTGGTCGACGGTCTCGGCCGCTTTTTCGACCAGCGAAATGACGTCGCCCTGGCCAAGAATGCGGCCGGCGACGCGCTCGGGGTGGAATTCCTCCAGCGCGTCGATCTTCTCGCCGACGCCGACCAGTTTGATCGGCGCCCCGGTGATGGCGCGCATCGACAAGGCGGCACCGCCGCGCGCATCGCCGTCCATGCGCGTCATGACGATGCCGGTGACGCCGACCGCGTCGTTGAACGCTTTTGCCGTGTTGACCGCGTCCTGGCCCTGCATGGCGTCGACCACCAGCAGCGTCTCGGCCGGGTTGGTGGCGGCGCGGACCTGCCGCACTTCCTCCATCAGCACCGCGTCGATGGAGAGCCGCCCGGCGGTGTCGAGCACCACCACGTCGAACCCCTCGCGCCGGCCGGTGTCCAGCGCCCGGGCGGCGATCTCCAGCGGCTTTTGGCCGGCGACGATAGGCAGGCTGGCCACCCCTGCCCGCTCGGCGAGCTGCGCCAGCTGGAGCTGGGCCGCCGGACGCTGCACGTCCAAACTGGCCAACAGAACTTTGCGGCGGAATCGTTGCGCCAAGCCGAAGGCCGATCTTGCCCGCGGTGGTAGTCTTGCCCGAGCCCTGCAGGCCGACCATCAGGATCGGGATGGGAGCCGGCGCATTGAGGTTTACGGGCACGGCGCCGGCCCCGCCCAGCGCCTCGATCATGCAGTCGTGGACGATTTTCACCACCTGCTGGGCGGGGGAGACGCTGTCCAGCACTTCCTGGCCCACGGCCCGGGTGCGCACGTTGGCCATGAAATCGCGCACCACCGGGAGTGCCACGTCGGCGTCCAGCAGGGCGAGACGCACCTCGCGCAAGGCCTCGGCCACGTCGTCTTCCGACAGCCGGCCCTGCCGGCGGAGCCGGTCAAAGACGCCCGAGAGTTTTCCGGAGAGAGATTCGAACACGCCACAAATTCCCAGAACGCGGAACGCGCCGGTGCGCGAACACTCGCGGACCGGCGGCGAGCCCGGGTATGGGGACGCGGCGCACCGGCGTCAACACCTCTGTTATGGTGCGAGGTGAGTTCCGCCCGGCCCTGTCGCCCCCCAAATCGAGGTAATGCGCCCTACTGGGGCGGGGGCGGCGGTGGGCGGGTGTATGCGCGTGACGGCGCTGTGGGCGCGTCGGGCTGGAAGGGGCGGGCGGTGGCGTGTGCCGAACCTTCGCTGATGATCGTGCCGCCGACGTTTTGCCCGTGGACATTGCACTCGCAATATCCCCCGAGCGGCATCGCCGAGGGGCAGGTGGCGCCGGCGTCCGTCTGACAGGTGCCCGCAAAAGCTGCCCCGCCGAACCAAGCGGCGGCAGCGATGGTGACGCGGGGGAGCAAACTGGTCAGCCACATGGCGACAGGCCTTTCGAGGTTGCGCGACGGGAATTTTTCAACTTCTGTCAAAGCTGGACAGCCAAGATTGCGTGAGCGGGTCCTATTACGTTCTGATATCGCAACTAATTGGGCGTGCGTGGGCAGGCGGCCCAGTCAGGCCGGTTTTCGGATCGGCTCGGGAAACCAGAAACCGCCCCACTTCCTCCACTCCGTGCCGGGGTAGGTCCACTTCGGTTTTCGCGTGCGCGCCTCGGTGCGGAGCGGACGCTTGCGCATCGGCTTTTCGGGGATTGGTGCGGCGGGGTCCGGTTCGGGGGCCGATGGTGCGGTTCGGCGAACCCGCTTCGGCGGCGGCGGCAGGAGCGCCGGGTCGGGGGTCAGCGCCAGCATCCGGCACAGCGGCCGGAGTATCCGTCCCGCCTGCGGCGCCTTGCGGAGCAGCTCCTGCATCCCGGGATCGGCCAGCAAAGCCTCCAGGTCCTGCTTGTAGGGCGCCACCCGCCACGCCCCCAGCTTCAGCAACCAGCCGAACGGCTCGGGAAACGGATGCTGCCGCTTTCGGGCTTTCCTTTCCCGGACCCGAGGCGGCCGCGGCGGTGGCAGCGGACCCGCCTGGGCGCGGGCGACCAGAGCGATGAACCTGAGCCGGAGGTTCTGCAGCCGGGTCCCAACCAGGAACAGCAGCTGCGCGGTGATGAAGTTTATCCCCGACATCCGGTCCACGTCGTAGCGCATCCCGAGCGCCCGCCCCACTTCGTGGGTGAACCGGGTGAACCGGTCGGAGAGGCTGGCATCCGGCGGAAGGGGTGGGGGCTGAAGGACAAACATTGGGTAGAACAACTAACACAAGCCCGCGGCCAGGTCAAGGAAGTTTTTCTGTTCGGAAGTAGGGCGGAAAAGCGCAGCGTGTTCCGCGCTTGAGCGGATCGGCTACCCTCCCCAGGGTCCGAATGGCTCGGCGGTGGTGCTTGGCAGCTGTCACCGGGGAACGAGTGCAGGCCGAGGATGGCGGAATGCGCTACGCTTTCCGCCCTACGCTCGCTAGGTTGGCTGCCATGAGTTCCGCCCTGGCGCTGCCGCCGGTAATGACCGTGGACCAGTTCCGCGACTGGCCCGGCGACGGCGTGAATCGCCTGCACCAACTCATCGACGGCGAGCCGGTCGCCATGAACCCTCCCAGCTGGCGACACAACGCGATCGCGTGCGAGTTGTGAGCTTGATCCGCGATCACCTGCGAGCCTCCGGGCAGCCCCTGCGTGGTCGTGCCGGAGCCGGGCGTGCAGCCGCATGCCGGCGCGTCCACGAATATTCGCGTTCCCGATCTGGCAGTGTCGTGCGCGCCCGGCAACGGCCATTGGCTCGAACAGCCGGTGCTGATCGTCGAGGTTCTGTCGCCTTCCAATGTCCGCGAGACCCGCGAGGCGGTGCGGGCCTATCTGACCATCCCAAGCGTGCTGGAGGTGCTCGTGCTCACCGCACCCGCGGTGGGCGCCGAGCTGCTGCGCCGCGAGCCGGACGGAACCTGGCCCAAGGAGCCACGGCGGCTGGGCGAGGGCGACGATCTCGTTCTGGAGAGCCTCGATTTCCGTTGCCCGCTCGCGGCACTATATCCGCCGAGCTGAATCGCGACGGCACCGTGGATAACGCCATAGCCCTTCGCCTGACCTGATCCAGGCCGGCCAGTGGCGGCGGATTTCGGTTGCGCTGCATCCGCCCACACGCTCGGACCCTCAATCGGGGCCTGGAAGCGGCTGTCTGTTGCGGGCGTAGCTCTCGGACCGCGAGACGCTGCAAGGCGGGAACAGCGACGGCAGCGGGCGATGCCGCAATAGCCGCACGATTCGCGTCTTTCGGTCATACTCTCGGACAGGTCTGCGGGACTGGCTTGACGAGTGGAAGGCGAAAGAGCCCGAAGCCGAGGCGCCCATGATGTGGGATGGAGAGCCGATTACGGCGAGCATCTGGTTCGAGATGTCGATTAAGGCATACATCTCGGTCACCTCGTAGGGGCGCATTCGCACCGTTCGTGCGACCTACTCCTCAAAGCGACCCGTGGCCTCACGATCGCGGTCGTATCGTCTCGTGAGCGGAAACGGCGGCAACCAGGACTCGCGACGGACGATCCAGCTTTCGTAGGTTGGCATCAGTTGGTCAGGGGCATCCAGGGATCCTAGATTCACTTCGATTTCGTCTGCGCTGCGTCCGAAAATGGACGAGCCGCAGCGGGGACAAAAAAACCGCCCGGCGTAGTCGCGTGTTTCGCCATCGATCGTCACCGCATCCTGAGGGAACACCGCGGAAGCGTGAAAAAGGGCCCCATGATGCTTGCGGCAGTCGAGACAGTGACAAAGGCCGACCCGGTACGGAGATCCCGACGCCACAATTCGGACGTTGCCGCACAGGCAACCGCCCGTGACTCGATCCATGCTGCGTCTCCTCTTCAAGCGGTCGGAATGTTTACAACGAACCCCGTCGAGCGTCCATGAAGCGGCGGTCGGGGCCAGGACCACCTTCATCGAGCCGGTCGATCCAGTCTTACAGCCCTGTGTAGGCAACGAATCCCTTCGTCCACACAATATTGTTTGCCTGATCTATTTTCCAGAATACGTTAGCCGTAATCGGGTAATGGAAAAGGTCTCCTCCGCTCTGCTCAAACCATGCTTGGCGGATTGAAGGATCGCTCTCGCAGGCCGGCAGCATTTTGAATCCCTGCGCGGTGAGAGCATTAACGAGAAGGGCTGCTCTCGACCCGGCGGGAAATCCCCGCGACAGGCGTTCATTGAGTTGGGGGGATAAGGCGAGCGGCCCGCGAAGGTGCTCTTCCTTCTCATTTTTGGCCGGACATGCTCCCCACCATCCACCTGCGGCACTCACGTTTTGCAATAACGGGGGCAGCGCTGGTTGCGGTTGCCCGTCAACTACTGTCAAGATTGCCATGCCGACTGAGACAATGAGGCAGCAGCCTGCAACGCTTGCAAGGGAAACCCGCAACGGCTTGGTCATTGATTTTAACATTCTAGCTAGATGTGGTGTCGCATCGGTCTCAACTCACTTCTACAACTGCCACATAAGCTAGAATGAATTGCAAATGCCTTGATTTCCTGAAACTTTGGGAGCAGCGCCAAAATGGCGCACGTGATGGATTATGACCAAGTCGGCCGTTGCGGAATGCAGCACGCAGGCGTTCAAGCGGAAGAAGCGACGGGCGGAGAACCGGGGTTGATGAGCCACTTTTGCATGACGACACGAGGAATAGTCTCAAAGCCAAGATGGGTGTAGAATTGGGCAACATCGGTGTTGGTTTCGCGTATCAACAAAAGCACTTTCGGGATACCACGGGTGTGTAGCCACTGCTCCGCGGCCTCGACCATCCGCCTCCCAATTCCCTGCTTGCGGTTGCTGGGTTCAGCCGCAACATAATACATCCATCCCCGATGACCGTCGTGCCCGACCATGACGGTACCAACAATGGAACCGTCCGCTGCGTTGACCCCGACCAACACTTCGGAATTCTTCTTACCGTGCGCAAAATGAAAGTCGTGCTCCGGGTCATTGTAATCGGTCACCAGATTGCAAACCCGCCACAACGTGACGATTGCTGATTCATCGCCTGGCACGGCAGCCCGTACATCGAGGGCTTCAAAATGAGCGGCGGGTTTCATCCAAGCTTGGCTCCCTAAGTGGCGCGCGCGAGCTGCACCCGCTCGGCCGTTGGAGGATGCTGAACAACAATCGGTACTGATGTTGCCTGGCACCCTCCCGTGTCGTTCCGTCAGGCCGGCAGCCGCAGGTCGTATTCCTTGTGCAGCCGGCTCCAGCCGTCCCAGAACGGCTCCGGCTCCCTGCCGGTCGCGCGGGCCACCAGAACGTCGAGGTGCATGTGCCAGCCGGCACCGACCTTCAGCAGGGTCGCGCGATCGGGCAGGCGGCGATGGATCAGGGTGAGCAGCACTTCCTTGCCCTCCGGGTCCAGCTCGAACGACACCTCGCCGGCGGCGCCGAACGCGAAGGCGAGCTTGCGGGGCGGATCAACCGCGAGGATCCGGCTCTGCATCCGGTGCTCGTCAGCAAAGCCGGGCGGCCGCTGGCCGGGCGGGTTGGTCAGCTCGTTGTTGCGCCAGACGAGTTCGAAGGGTGCGCCCGCCTCCAGCTCCATCTCGCCCGCCGCCAGCCACTGGCGGCGCAGCACGCTTTGCGTGAGATACGCCCAGACGCGCTCGATGGGTCCGGGCAGAAGCCGCTGGATTTTCAGGGTGGCAGGCTCGATCAGCACGCCATAGGCGTCCAGGGTCGCGAGTTCGTTCACGTATCGTCTCCTGTTTCGGGGGTGGAAGTTTCGCGCGCGTCCTCCTCGCGGAGGAGGCGTTCGAGCGTATCCAGACGCTCGGTCCAAAAACGCTCGTAGAAGCCCAGCCACTCGTTGGCGCTGGCGAGCGGCCCGGGATCGAGGCGGCACAGATGCGTGCGCCCGCGCACCTCGCGGCGGATCAGTCCGGCGTGCTCCAGCGCCTTGATGTGCTTCGAGGCGGCCGCGAGCGACATCGCAAACGGCTTTGCAAGCTGGCTGACCGTTCGTTCGCCACCGGCGAGGTCGCGCAGCATCCGACGGCGGGTGGCGTCGCCGAGGGCGTGAAAGACGGAATCCAGCTGAGGCGTCTGTAGCTCAACCATACGGTTGAATATAGGGGCGGGTTTTGTGAGAAGTCAACCGGTTGGTTGAATGAGCTGCGGGTGAGTGACGGGACAGAGTGCAGCCGCTGTTACCGCCCCCGTCCCCGCGCGATCGCCTGATCGCCGAACCGCCGTCGCACCGCCTCGATGGCTTCCTGCCGCGCCGGACGACGCAGGCTGTCGGGGTCGGCGAGGTCCGGATGATCGGCCTCATCGGCGGCGGCCAGCGGCTGGGCGCCGAGGCCGATCAGCCGATAGCGCGTGCCGTCCGCCTCGCGCGCCAGCAGCGCCCGCCCCGCTTCAAACAGCGTGTCGGGCAGGTTGGTGGGCTGGGAAAAGCGCCGGGAGCGGGTGCGGACCGCAAATCGGTCCGTCTTCAGTTTCAGGGTGATGCCCGACGCGGCCAGCCCGGCTTCGCGCAGCCGCCGCGAGACCTTTTCGGCGCAGCGCCACAGATGGCGCTCCAGCTCGCGGGTCTCGCCCAGGTCGGTGTTGAAGGTGGTTTCTGCACTGATGGACTTGGTCTCCCGACCCGGATCGACCAGGCGGTCGTCTTCCAGCCGCGCCCGGCGCACCAGGGCCGGTCCGTCATCGCCCAGTTTTTTTCGCGCCGAGGCGTCCGACAGCGCCTGCAAATCGCCCAGCGTCAAAATGCCGCGGGCGGAAAGCCGGCGGGCCAGCGCCGCCCCCACCCCTGGCAGCAGCCGCACGCTTTCCGCCGCCAGCGCCGCCGCCGCCTCCGCCCCCAGCACGCAAAACCCGCGCGGCTTGTCGCGCCCCGCCGCGATTTTCGCCGCCAGCCGATTTCCCGCGAGGCCGATAGACACGGTGATGCCCACGTCCCGCTCCACCTCGCGGGCAAAACGGGTCAGCACGGCGGCAGGCGGGGCGCCGTGCAGCGCCTCGGTGCCGCGCAAATCCAGCGCCGCCTCGTCGATGGAGAGCGTCTGCACCAGCGGCGTCAAACGCCGCATCTTCTCCCGGACCTGCCGCGCCGCCGCCACGTATTTGGCAAAATCGGGACGGATCACCACCGCCTCGGGACAGGCTTTCAGGGCCCGAAACATCGGCATGGCGCTGCGCACGCCATAAATCCGGGCCACGTAACAGGCGGCGGTCACCACGCCGCGCACGCCGCCGCCAACGATCACCGGCCGGTCGGCCAGTTCCGGCCGGTCGCGTTTTTCCACGCTGGCGAAAAACGCGTCGCAGTCGACATGCGCGACACTCAGCGCCAATAGCTCCGCATGGAACACTAGGCGGCGGCTGCCGCAGCGGTCACAGCACGCGCGGCCGGCTGGCAGCAGCGCGTCGCAGTCCCGGCAGAGTCCGCCGGCTAGCGGGGCAGCGCCGCCGGCCACATCCAGGCCGCTCCGCGCACGCCGGAGGAATCGCCGTGCTTGTTGCGCACCACCGGCGTCTCGACGAAGTCCGAGAACACGTGCTGCTTCATCACTTTCGGCACCTCGTCGTACAGGTGCGCCATGTTCGACAGGCCGCCCCCCAGCACGATCACGGCCGGGTCCAGGATGTTCACGATCACGGCGAGCCCCCGCCCCAGCCGGTCGGCGTGGCGCGCGAGCGCGTCGATGGCCCGCTGCTCGCCTTCCGCGGCGCGCGTCGGAATCCGGCTGGCGTCCCTGGCGTCCGGTCCGTCGCAGTCGATCGCCAAGCCGGTGCCGGAAATGTAGCGCTCCAGGCAGCCTTCCTGGCCGCACCAGCACGGGATGCCGGGCAGCTCCTCGGGCTTCGGCCAGGGCAGCGGCACGTGGCCCCACTCGCCGGCGACGCGGTTCGGTCCCTCGATCATCTGCCCGTCGATTACCAGGCCGCCGCCGCAGCCGGTGCCGATGATGACGCCGAACACCGATTTGTAGCCGACACCGGCTCCGTCGGACGCCTCGGACAGCGCAAAGCAGTTGGCGTCGTTGCCCACCCGCACGTCCCGGCCCAGCGCCTCGGACAGGTCGCGATCGAACGGATGGCCGTTCAGCGCGATGGAATTGGCGTTTTTCACCAGTCCGGTCTTGGGGCTGATCACGCCGGGGATGCCGACGCCGACGCTGCCGGTGCCCTCCAGGGCCTGTTCGGCGCCTCTCACCAGGTCGGCGATGGCGCGCACGGTGTCCTCGTAGCGTGGCGGGGTGCCGACCCGCATGCGGTGCGAGAACTCGCCGGTCCGGTCGAGGGTGATGGCCTCGATCTTGGTGCCGCCCAAGTCCACGCCGATGCGGAAATCGTACGGTCTCTCGGCCACGGCGTCAGTCTGGCGCGAACCCCCGGCTTGCTCAAGCCGCCGGCTTGCTCGGGCGGCCGGCTTGCTCAGGCGAGTGTCCTGGCCGATAGACCCGCGCATGAGCGAGACGCTGCTCGACGTGAAAGGCTTGGCCTGCCCGCTGCCGGTGCTGCGCGCGAACCGGGCGCTGCGGGGGATGGCGTCCGGCGAGCGGCTGCGCGTGCTGGCCACCGACCGCGCGGCGATCGCGGATTTTCAAGCTTTTTGTCGGGAGACCGGCCACGCGCTGCTGGCCTGGAGCGAGGATGCCGGCACGCTCTCGTTCGTGATCCGCTGGCGTGCGCTGATGCCGCGGCACGACGAGGGAAGCGTGCATCGCCACCGCGCTGTTCACTCATCCGGCATGCCTGGAACACGACCCGGGCCGCGGCCATCCGGAAAGTCCGGCCCGGCTGCAACGGGTTGTGGAAGTCCTGGACGGAGAGGATTTCCGGGGCTGGTGCGCCACTCCTGCCCGCGCGCCACGCCGGAACAGCTGGCGCTGGTTCACGAGCCTGGCTATGTCGATGCCATCCTGGCCCTCGACCCCGGCCCCGGTGACTATTGGGCGCTCGATCCCGACACCGTGGTCAGCGCGGGCAGCGTCGAGGCGGCGCTGCGGGCGGCCGGCGGCGTGCTGGCCGCCGTCGACGCGGTGCTGGAGGGCTCCGCGCAAAACGCCTTCGTGGCCACTCGCCCGCCCGGACACCACGCCGAAAAAGCCCGCGCGATGGGTTTCTGCCTGTTCGCCACAGCCGCCATCGGCGCCCGCCACGCACAGGAGCGCTGGGGTCTGGGGCGGGTGGCGGTGGTCGATTTCGACGTGCATCACGGCAACGGCACGCAGGCCGCGTTCTGGGACCAGCCGTCGCTGTTCTACGCCTCGTCCCACCAATCGCCGTGCTTCCCGGGCACAGGGGCGGCGCGCGAGACCGGGGCCGCCGGCAACATCGTGAACTGCCCGATGCCGCCCGGCACGGGCGGGGCACGGTTCCGGCAGGCGTGGGAACACACGATCTTGCCCGCGCTGGACGCTTTCGGTCCGGAACTGCTGATCGTCTCGGCGGGTTTTGACGCACATGCCGCTGACCCGTTGGCCCAGTTCCAGCTGCGCACCGAAGACTTTGGCTGGATCACCGCCGCCCTCGTGGAGCGGGCACGGCGGCATTGCGCCGGGCGGATCGTATCGGTCCTGGAGGGCGGGTACAACCTCGATGCCCTCACGGCCTCGTGTGCTCTGCATGTCCGGACCCTGTTGCAAGCCTGACACAGGCAGGGCTATTCCGAGCCGCTCCGCCCCCCAGAAGCCCCGGTTTGCGAACCTAGCGGCGTTGCCGCCGCATGCTCGCCGGAGATAGTCGATGTCGAACGGACGTGCCGCACCCAATTCCGAAGTCCACCATGGCCCTCGACGCTCCCCGAGATCTCGTGACCTTGTCGTTCGAGGACGCGCTTGCTGAGCTTGAGCGGATCGTGCGCGGGCTGGAGGGCGGTCAGCAGCGCCTGGAGGACGCCATTACCGCGTACGAGCGCGGTTCCGCCCTGCGTCAGCATTGCGAGGCGAAATTGCGCGAGGCGGAAATGCGGGTGGAGCGGATCGTCACCGGCGGCCCGGGGGTCGCGGCCAGCACCGAGGAGATTCCGTTTTGAACGCGCCGGTCGTCTCGGTCCAAGCACCGCCCCGTCTGGCGACGCCGCTGCTGGACCGAGTCGAGATACCGTCGGACCTGCGCAACTTCTCGGCCGAGCAGCTCCGGCAACTCGCCGATGAGCTGCGCGCGGAGACGATCGAGGCGGTCAGCACCACCGGCGGGCATTTGGGCGCGTCGCTCGGGGTGGTCGAGCTGACGGTGGCGATCCACGCGGTTTTCGAGACGCCGCGGGACCGACTGATCTGGGACGTGGGCCATCAAGCCTACCCCCACAAAATTCTGACCGGCCGGCGCGACCGCATCCGCACGCTGCGCATGGGCGGCGGTCTGTCCGGCTTTACCCGCCGGGTCGAGAGCGAATACGACCCGTTCGGCGCCGCCCACAGTTCCACCTCGATCTCCTCCGGCCTAGGCATGGCTGTCGCGCGCGATCTGCTGGGGCGGGACAACCACGTCATCGCCGTGATCGGTGACGGCGCCATGAGCGCCGGCATGGCCTACGAGGCGATGAACAACGCCGGCGCGCTGCGGTCGCGGCTGGTGGTGATCTTGAACGACAACGATATGTCGATCGCGCCGCCGGTAGGCGCGATGAGCGCGTATTTGTCGCGGCTGCTGTCGTCGCACAGCTATCTCAGCATGCGCGAGGCAGCGGCGCGGATGGCGCGACGGTTTCCCCGCACGATCGAGCGCACCGCGCGGCGGGCGGAAGAGTACGCCCGCGGCATGCTGACCGGCGGCACACTGTTCGAGGAGCTCGGCTTCTACTACCTGGGCCCGATCGACGGTCACAATCTGGATCACCTGCTGCCGGTGCTGCGCAACGTGCGCGATGCCGATGATCCGGGGCCGATCCTGCTGCACGTAATCACGCAGAAGGGCCGGGGCTATGCGCCGGCCGAAGCGGCGGCGGACAAGCTGCATGCGGTCAGCAAGTTCAATGTACCTGACCGGTGAGCAGCAAGCTTCTCCGCCGGGGCCGCCCAGCTATACCAGGGTATTTGCCGACGCGCTGATTGCGGAGGCGGAGGCGAACCCGCGCATCGTCGCAATCACCGCCGCAATGCCGAGCGGCACCGGACTTGATCGGTTCGGGCGAGTATTCCCGAAACGCTGTTTCGACGTGGGCATCGCCGAACAGCACGCGGTGACGTTTGCCGCCGGCATGGCCACCGAGGGCATGGTGCCGTTCTGCGCAATCTACAGCACGTTTTTGCAGCGCGCCTACGATCAGGTGGTGCATGACGTTGCCATCCAGTCGCTGCCGGTGCGCTTCGCACTGGATCGCGCCGGACTGGTGGGCGCGGATGGGGCCACCCACGCGGGCAGTTTCGACCTTGCCTATCTCGGCTGCCTGCCGGGCATGGTGCTGATGGCGCCGTCCGACGAAGTGGAGCTGATGCACATGGTCGCGACCGCCGTGACCATCGGTGACAGACCGTCGGCAGTGCGTTACCCACGCGGTGCCGGCGTCGGCGAGAAACTGGCGGGCGAGTTGCCGCAGCGCGGGGACGTGCTGCCGCTCGGGCAAGGCCGGGTGCTGCGCGAGGGATCGGATGTGGCGATCCTGTCGCTGGGCACACGACTTTATGACGCACTGGCCGCCGCCGAGCGGCTGGAGCAGGCCGGCATTTCGGCGACCGTCGCGGACGCCCGGTTCGCGAAACCGCTCGACACCGGCTTGATCGAACGTCTCGCCCGCGGGCATTCGGTTCTGATTACCATTGAAGAAGCCAGTGCCGGCGGGTTCGGCTCGGCGGTAATGCAGCATTTGGCGTGGCGTGGACTGCTGGACGGGAACCTGCGACTGCGTCCGATGGCGTTGCCGGATCGATTCATCGATCACGATGCACCGGCCAAGCAACTGATCGCGGCCGGCCTCACCGCGAACGACATTGTGAAGAGTGTCCACCGCGGCGCTTGGGCGTTGAGATTCGATGATTTCGCCATGGTCTCGACGAGGCCTGCTGTCGGCAGTCGTCTTGGCGCCCGCCGCGGCAGCTGCCCAGGCCACGGGGCCGCAGGCGCCGATCGCTGCGTTGAATGGCGGCCTGCTGTCGGTGATGCGCGCCGGCCGCGCCACCCCGTTCGCCCAACGCGTGGCCACCCTGGCGCCCCTGATCGAGCGCGCGTTCGCCCTGAACACCATTCTGCGGGAGAGCGTGGGCTTGCGCTTCGGCTCTCTGCCGCAAGCCGAAACGGCGGAGCTTCTATCGACCTTCACCGATTTCACGGTGGCAAGCTATGTCGCCAATTTCGACAAGTATGCGGGCGAGCGCTTCGAAATCTCGCCGCAGACCCGCGCGGTCGGCAACGATCAGGTCGTGACGACAGAGATCGTCCCCCCCACCGGCGCGCCCACCCGTCTCGATTATGTCATGCGCCAGGGTCCGGCGGGCTGGCAGGCGGTGGACGTGCTGGTGGACGGGACGATCAGTCGCGTGGCCGTGCAGCGCTCGGACTTCCGTTCGCTGCTGGGCGGCGGTTCGGCGCGTCCTTTGATCGACGCCCTGCGCAAGCGCACGGCCAAGCTGGCCGCGGCCGACAACCCCTAACCCGGCTGGCCGGACGGCGAAATCTGCGCGCTGGGGTTGCCGGTGGCTGCTCGCCAGCCATGCCTCGATGGCGTGGCGAGGTTTTGAGAGTGGCGCCGGGCGACCCCATATGGAATGAACGAACCCGCTCTCGCCCGAAGGCATTGGCATGATGAAGACGCTGTTTTTGCACCCGCCCAGCTTCGATGGATTCGACGGAGGCGCCGGCTCGCGCTATCAGGCGCGCCGCGAGATCCGGAGTTTCTGGTATCCGACCTGGCTGGCGCAGCCGGCGGCCCTGGTGCCAGGCAGCAAGCTTATCGACGCCCCGCCGTCGCGCACGACGCTGGATGCCGTCGTGTCGCAGGCTTCCGGCTACGAGCTGTGCGTGATGCACACGTCCACGCCGTCGTTCGCCTCGGACGCGAAAGTGGCGCGCGCGCTGAAGGATGCCAACCCGGCGCTCAGAATCGGGTTCGTCGGGGCGAAAGTGGCGGTACAGCCGCGCGAAAGTTTGGAGCAGGCGGGCGCCGTCGATTTCGTCGCGCGCAACGAGTTCGACTTCACCGTCAAGGAGGTGGCCGAGGGCCGCGATTTGGCGCCATTGACGGCATCAGCTTTCGCGCACCGGACGGCAGCATCGTTCACAACCGCGATCGCGCGGTGCTGGAGGACATGGACCAGCTGCCGTTCGTCACGGAAGTCTACAAGCGCGACCTGCGCATCGAAGACTATTTCATCGGCTATCTGCTGCATCCGTACGTTTCGCTTTATACCGGCCGCGGCTGCAAGAGCCACTGCACGTTCTGCCTGTGGCCGCAGACGGTGGGCGGGCATCGCTACCGGGTGCGCAGCCCGGGCCATGTCGCCGAGGAAATCCGGCTGGCGCAGAGCTACTTTCCGCAGGTGCGGGAATTCTTTTTCGATGACGACACGTTTACCGACAACCTGCCGCGCGCCGAGGCGATCGCGCGCGAACTGGGCCGCCTGGGCGTGGTCTGGAGCTGCAACGCGAAGGCCAACGTGCCGCGCGAGACGCTGAAAGTGCTGCGCGACAATGGGCTGCGGCTGCTGCTGGTGGGCTACGAAACCGGCAACCAGCAGATTTTGTATAACATCAAGAAGGGCATGCGCATCGAGGTCGCCAAGCGGTTTACCAAGGACTGCCACGAGCTCGGCATCAGAATTCACGGCACGTTCATTCTGGGCCTGCCCGGGGAGACCCGCGAGACGATCGAGGAGACGATCCGGTTCGCTACCGAGGTGAACCCGCACACGCTGCAGGTGTCGCTGGCGGCTCCCTATCCCGGCACATATCCTGTATCAGCAGGCGCTGGACAACGGCTGGCTGGATGCCGCCAATGCCGAACTGGTGGACGAGCACGGCGTGCAGGTGGCGCCATTGCACTATCCGCACCTCTCCCACACGGAAATATTCGACAGCGTGGAGACGTTTTATCGGCGCTTCTATTTTCGCGCGCCCAAGATAGCGGCGATCGTGGGCGAGATGGTGCGCAGCCCGCAGATGATGAAGCGGCGCCTGCGCGAGGGCGTGGAGTTCTTCCAGTTTTTGCGCGAGCGGCACAAGGCGGCGTAAGTACCGGCTTTGTACCAACGCGCGAAAATTCCGACTTATGAAGGACCCTCACCCCGGCCCTCTCCCAGGAGGAGAGGGTGCAGCGCGCTTCTCCCTCTCCCTCTGGGCTCTCACCGCAAAGCGGTGAGAGGGCCGGGGTGAGGGTCCGGTCTCAATGGCCTCTGAGGATCTGGCTCAAGAAACAGCTTTAGCCGTTCCGTCTTCGGGTTGGCGAACAGCTCCGCCGGCTTTCCGCTCTCGACGATCTCGCCGCGGTCCATGAACACGACCCGATCGGCGACCCGCTGGGCAAAGCCCATTTCGTGCGTGACGCACACCATGGTCATGCCGCTCTCCGCCAAGGTGATCATGGTGTCCAGCACCTCCTTGATCATCTCGGGATCAAGCGCCGAGGTGGGCTCGTCGAACAGCATGATTTTCGGCTTCATGCACAACGCGCGCGCGATCGCCACGCGCTGCTGCTGGCCGCCCGACAACTGCCCCGGATACTTTTTCGCCTGCTCCGGAATTTTTACGCGCGTCAGATATTCCATCGCCAGCGCGTCCGCCTCGCGGCGCGGCATTTTGCGCACCCAGATCGGGGCCAGCGTGCAATTTTCCAGAATCGTCAGGTGCGGAAACAGATTGAAACTCTGGAACACCATGCCAACCTCGCGACGCACCGTGTCCAGCGCGCGGGTGTCGTCGGTGAGTTCGGTGCCGTCCACCACGATGCGGCCCTGCTGGTGCGTCTCCAGGCGGTTGATGCAGCGGATCATCGTCGACTTGCCCGACCCGGACGGGCCGCACACGACGACGCGCTCCTTCTGCGCCACATTGATCGTTACATCGCGCAGCACGTGCATCGTGCCGTACCACTTGTTCACGCGATCCATGACGATCGCCGGCGCGCTACCGTTTCCGCTCATGCAAACCCCCTATCAGCGCTTGCGCGCGGCAGACAAATCGGCCTCCAGGTCGCGGCTGTAGCGCGACATGGCATAGCAGAACATGAAGTAGATCGCCGCCAGGAACAGATACACTTCGTTGGAAAATCCCGACCAGACCGGGTCGGCAATGGCCGTCTTGCCGGCCGTCAGCAGGTCGTAGATGCCGATGATCAGCACCAGCGAGGTGTCCTTGAACAGGCCGATGAAGGTGTTGACCAGCGGCGGGATCACCAACCGCAGCGCCTGCGGCAGAATGATCAGCCCGGTCTTGTGCCAATAGGAGAGGCCGAGCGCGTCCGCCGCCTCGTACTGGCCGCGCGGCAGCGCCTGCAATCCGCCACGGATCACTTCCGCCAGATACGCGGCTGCGAACAGGATGATCGCCACTTGCGCGCGCAAAAGCTTGTTCGGGTCCAGGCCCTCCGGCATGAACAGCGGGAACAGCACGCTGGCCATGAACAGCACGCTGATCAGCGGCACCCCGCGGATCAGCTCCACGTACACGACGCAGAGCACGCGCACCGCCGGCAGCGACCGCGCGCGCCGCCCCAGCGCCACTACTACCGCGAGCGGGAACGCGGCGGCGATGCCGAACGTGGAGAGAATCAGCGTCAATGGCAGCCCGCCCCACTGGTCGGTTGCCACGAACGGCATGCCCGCGAAACCGCCCCACATCAGCCCGAAGATCACGGCCAGCGTGACCAGCCACACCAGCGCCAGTTCGCGCCGCCAAAACCGTCGCGTTGCAGAGACGATGTACAGGGTCACGAACAGGATCATGCAGATGGTCGGCCGCCACTGCTGCTCGTACGGGTAGGGACCGAACAGGATGAAGCGGTACTTGTCGCCGATCACCGCCCAGCAGGCGCCAACGCCTTGCAGTTGCCGGCAGGCGGTGGCGTCGGCGGCGCCGGTTGCGGTGCGCGGCACGCTCCAGACCGCGTGCAGCACGCCCCAGGCGAAAAACCCCCACGCCCAGCGCAGCAGCAGGTAGCCGAGCGCCAGCGTCACCGCAGTGGACACCCAGCCCCCGAAAAGCCGCTTGCGTGCCCAGCCGAGGGGGCCGGTGTGGAGTGCAGGCGGATGGAGGGGAGCAGCCGGGACGCCCGCCAGCGACGGCACCGGCTCGGCGGCGAGAGGCATCGACTGGGCCATCAGCGCTCCACCAGGGCGATGCGGGCGTTGTACCAGTTCATCAACGCGCTGATCGACAGGCTGATGGTGAGGTAGACGGCCATGATGATGGCCACACCCTCCACCGCCTGTCCGGTCTGGTTCAAAACGGTGTTGGCGATCGAGACGATGTCCTGGTAGCCGATCGCCACGGCCAGCGAGCTGTTCTTGGTCAGGTTCAGATATTCGCTGGTCAGCGGCGGAATGATCACCCGCAACGACTGCGGCAGCACGATCAGCCGCAGCACCTGGCTGCGATGCAGGCCGAGAGCGCCGGCCGCCTCCCACTGCCCTTGCGCCACCGCCTCGATGCCGGAGCGCACCACCTCGGCGATGTAGGCGGCCGTATAGACCACCAGCCCCAGGGTGAGGGCGGCATATTCCGGGCTGATGCTGCCGCCGCCGGAAAAATTGAAGCCGTGCAGCGCCGGACGGTCCAGCGCCAGCGGGGCTCCGAGTGCGGCCCATACCACCAGCGGCAGACCTACGATCAGCGCCAGCCCCACCGGCCACACCGGCGGGCGGCGGCCGGTGGCGGCCTGAACCCGCGCGGCGCGAGCCGACCAGAACAGGGTGGCGGCAATGCCGAGGGCGCAGGCGAGCAGTGCCCAGGAATGCGCCGGCTGCCACACCAGCAGCGGCATCTTGATGCCGCGGTTGGACAGGAACGAGGCGCCGATATGGATCGCTTGCCGTGGTGCCGGCAATCCCTGCAGCAGCGTGTACCAGAACAGCAGCTGCAGCAGCACCGGGATATCGCGGGCGACCTCCACGTACGCCGCGGCGAGGCGGGAAGCGAGCCAGTTGGGGGACAGCCGCGCCACCCCTACGAGCGTGCCCAGAATGGTCGCCAGCACGATGCCGACGACCGCCACTTTAGCGGTGTTGAGCAGGCCCTCGACGAGCGCCCGCCCATAGGTGTTGATGGCCGGGTTGTACGGGATCAGCGCCTCGCCGATCGGGATGCCGGCGATGCGGCCCAAGAAGCCGAAGCCGGTGGCGATGTGCCGGGCGGCCAGATTGCGGTTGGTGTTGCCGACCAGGTACCAGAGGATCGCGCCGACCAGGCCCAGCACCACGATCTGCCAAACGATATTGCGGAATTTTGGATCGGACCAGGATAGCCGCAGTCGCCGCCTCGGGGGAGCGCGCGGGGCAACTAGGCGGGGGTCGGCAGTGGCACCGCTCATTGTGGGTACAGTCTGTGCAAGGAACGGGCCGGGACGCAATCCGCCGGCCGGCGTTTTTTCCGGGGACAACCGCCGGTCGGAGTGGCCGCGACGGACCGGACTTGTGCCCAGCCTGTGGTTGGATGCTTGGAGAGCGGCTTGCCGCCGCGAGCCCGCCGTGCCACATGGCGTTGGCGTGCGCCCGTAGCTCAACGGTCAGAGCGGGCCGCTCATAACGGCTTGGTTGCGGGTTCGATTCCTGCCGGGCGCACCGGCAACCCAGCTCTCACCCCATCGCTCCGGAGTGCCCGATGCCGGCCTACCAGTACGTCTATGTTACAAAGAACCTGACCAAAGCTTTTCCGGGCGGGCGCGAGGTGTTCAAGGGCATTACGCTGTCGTTCCTGCCTGGGGTGAAAATCGGCGTGCTGGGCGTGAACGGCGCCGGCAAATCCACGCTGCTGAAAATCATGGCCGGCATCGAGACGGAGTTCGGCGGCGAGGCATGGGCCGCGGAAGGGGCGCGCGTCGGCTACCTGCCGCAGGAGCCGCAGCTCGACGCCAACCTCACCGTCTCGGAGAACGTGCAGCTGGCGTTCGGGCCGCTGAAGGCAGCGATGGACCGGTTCAACGCGATCGCCGCCGAATTCGCCGAGCCGATGGACGACGACCGCATGACCGCCCTGCTCACGGAGCAGGCCGAACTGCAGGAAAAAATCGAGGCCGAAGAGGGCTGGGAGCTGGAGCGGCGGGTGGAAATCGCGCTCGACGCACTGCGCTGCCCGCCGCCGGACAGTGCCGTGACTACGCTCTCCGGTGGCGAAAAGCGCCGGGTGGCGCTGTGCCGGCTGCTACTGGAGAAGCCGGACCTGCTGCTGCTCGACGAGCCCACCAACCATCTGGACGCCGAAAGCGTGGCCTGGCTGGAAAAGACGCTGCACGACTATGCCGGCACCGTGCTGGTCGTCACCCATGACCGCTATTTTCTGGAAAACGTGACCAACTGGATTCTCGAAATCGAGCGTGGCCGCGGCTACCCGTTCGAGGGCAACTACTCCTCCTGGCTCGACCAGAAACGCAAGCGGCTGCAGCAGGAGGAGAAGGAGGAAAGCGCGCGCCAGCGGGCATTGGCGGCGGAGCAGGAATGGATCGGCACGTCTCGCCCGCGCCCGGCAGACGAAAAGCCGCGCCCGCATCCAGCGCTACGAAGAGATGCTGGCCAGAAGCCAGGAGCAGCAGGCCGGGGTTGCCGAAATCGTCATTCCGCCCGGCCCGCGTCTGGGCAGCACCGTCATCAAGGCGGAGCACCTGCGCAAGGGCTACGGCAACCGGCTGCTGATGGACGATCTGGATTTCTCCCTGCCGCCGGGCGGCATCGTCGGTGTGATCGGGCCGAACGGTGCCGGCAAGACGACGCTGTTCCGGATGATTACCGACCAGGAAAAGCCGGATGCCGGGTCTCTGGTGATCGGCGACACCGTGAAACTCGGCTATGTCGACCAGAGCCGCGAAAGCCTCGATCCGGAGAAGACCGTGTGGCAGGAGATTTCCGGGGGCACGGACATCATCTATCTCGGCAAGCGCGCGGTGCCATCACGCGCGTACGTGGGAGCGTTCAATTTCAAAGGCTCCGACCAGCAGAAAAAGGTCGGCATCCTGTCAGGCGGCGAGCGCAACCGCGTGCATCTGGCCAAGATGCTGAAAAGCGAGAGCAACGTCATTCTGCTCGACGAGCCGACCAACGATCTGGACGTGGATACGCTGCGCGCGCTGGAGGAGGCGCTGGGCGAGTTTGCCGGCTGCGCCGTCATCATCAGCCACGACCGCTGGTTTCTCGACCGACTCGCCACGCACATTCTCGCGTTCGAGGGTGACAGCCGCGTGGAGTGGTTCGAGGGCAATTTCCAGGCGTACGAAGACGACAAGCGTCGCCGACTGGGCGATGCCGCGGTGGAACCGCACCGCATCAAATACCGGCCGCTGGTGCGGTAAGCATTCCGGCGTGAGGTCCGTCATCAACCCAACCTGGTGCATCCGCACCGGACGACTTGAGCTCTGCCCGGTGGCGTTCTCCGACCTGGACGAACTGGCGGCGCTCAAAGCCGACCCGGGCGCTTTCGGCATGATTTTTGGGGGTGTGCGCGATCGCGCCCGCAGCGTGCTGGAACTGGCCGCCGACATCGCATTCTGGGGTCGCCACGGCGTGGGCATGTGGGCAGTCCGCGAACAGGATGGCGGCGAACTGATCGGCACCGCGGGGATCATGCGGCGCATCGACGGCCGGGGCATGGCGCTGCGCTTCGCGCTGGACCCGCACTGGCGGGGCCGCGGCTATGCCGCCGAGGCCGCATCCGCAGCATTGCGTTTTGCGCACG
Source organism: uncultured Pseudomonadota bacterium (assembly GCA_963822705.1). Taxonomy (GTDB): domain Bacteria; phylum Pseudomonadota; class Alphaproteobacteria; order Acetobacterales; family Acetobacteraceae; genus CAVRQM01. The sequence continues at coordinate 10,494 of CAWGIX010000007.1, read as the reverse complement.
AGCGCGGCGGGCTGTCGGTGGTTATCGCGGTGGCGCGCGAGACCAACGCGGCGAGCCGCGAACTGCTGGCCTCCATCGGCATGCGGTTCCGCGAAGACTTTTTGCAGAACGGCTGGCGGATGCTGCTGTTCGAGAGCCGGCGGTCGGGTCTTTGGGATGGTTTCGGACGGTCTGCGGCATCCGCGGTCACAACAGCGCCGGGTGGACCCTGATCAGCGTGAGGTTTGCCTGGCAGCCGGGCGCGGCATAGGCGAGGTTCGCACTCTCCTCCATCATCGTGCCCGACACGGACAGGAGCTGCGGGGTCTTGGGGCCGCTTGGTTGCGATGTCGGTGTTTCTGGTGCCGGCTGAGCCGGCCGCAGTGCCAGCGTGCCGGAAAACCTGCCGTTCGGTGCCACGGTGCCGTCGACCACCAGCGAGCCGTCGGTCGGGCGCGAACGCAAACGTGCTGCCGTTGCGCACCAGCGTCGCCGTTGTGCCCCCGCCCGTCGCGCATGCCGGCGCCGGGCCGGTATAGCGGACCTGCTGTGTCAAGCCGCACGGCGCAGCCGGCCAGCAGGAGCACCGGCATTGCCGTACGAACGAGCCGCATCGTCGCCTCCAGACCCCGTTTCCATTCGCGCCGGCGATGGCCGCCCGTCCAAGATGTGGTAAGATTGCGCCATGACGACCATGATCACCGAGGTCTACGATGCGCTGGTGAGCGCTGGCGCCGAGGATGACAAGGCGCGTCGCGCGGCCGAGGCGCTGGCCAGCTACGATACACGGTTCGGCGTTCTGGAACGGCGCATCGACACGCTGGAATCCAACCTGAACCGGCGTATCGACGCTCTGGAAGCCAACCTGAATCGGCGCATCGACGCACAAGAAGCGGCGCATGGACGTGCTGGAGGCCAATTTCAATGGCAAGTTTACGCTCTTCTACTGGATGTTCGGCGTATTGGTTGCGGCCAATGCGGCGATCCTGATCAAGCTGCTGGCCTAGGCGCTCCGCCCAGGCGCGCCAGAAAACTTCGCAGCCGTTCGTGCGAGGGTGCCGCCAGCACGTCTTGCGGCGAGCCCTGCACCACCACGCGGCCGGAGTCCATGAACAACACCCGGTTACTGACCTCGCGCGCAAACGCCATTTCGTGCGTCACCACGACCATGGTCATGCCGTCCCGCGCGAGGCCGCGCACCACCTCCAATACCTCGCCCACCAGTTCGGGATCGAGTGCGGAGGTGATTTCGTCCAGCAGCAGCACTTTGGGATCCATGGCCACCGCCCTGGCGATGCCGACGCGCTGCTGCTGCCCGCCCGACATTTGCCCGGGCAGGCTGTCGAATTTCTGCCCCAGCCCGACCCGTGTCAGCCACCGTTCCGCCACCGCCCGGGCGGCGTCGCGCTTCATTCCGCGCACACGCCGCAGACCCAACATGACATTCTGAGCCGCCGTGAGATGCGGAAACAAGTAGAACATCTGGAACACCATGGCCGTCTCGGCGCGCAGCCGCGACAGCTCGCGTTCCCGCCGACGGTGCCGGCGCACCGCGTCGCGATAGCCGACCTCCACGCCCTCCACCTGCACGCTGCCGCCTTCGTAGGTCTCCAGGAAATTAATGCAGCGCAACAGCGTGGTCTTGCCGCTACCGGAGGGACCGATGATCGACACGACCTCGCCGCGGTGAACATCCAGATCGACGCCGTGCAATACCTGCGTGGTGCCAAAGGACTTTTGCAGCCCGCGAATGCGCACGACCGGCATCGGGTCGGTTCCGGTCATTCGCGGATATAGGCGAAACGCGCCTCCAGTACACCGCCCAGGCGCGACAGCGAAAAGCAGATCACGAAGTAGATCACCGCCCCCAGTATGTACAGCGGCAGCGCCTCATAGGTGCGGCCGATCACCTGCTGGATCGCCTGCATCAGGTCGACGATGCCGACCAGCGACAGCAGCGCCGTTCCCTTAACGACATCGACGACGGCATTGATCCAGGGCGGCAGGAAACGCCGCGCGGCCTGCGGCAGGATGACGTAGGCAATGCGCTGCGGAAACGTGAGCCCGATGGCGCGCGCGGCCTCCATCTGGCCGTGGTGCAGCGACTGCAACGCGCCGCGCGCAATCTCCAAAACTTGCGCGGTGGAGAACAGGCTGAGCGCCACGATGCCGGCGGCAAATGCCTGGATGCGGCCGCCGAACGCGATCGGCAGGCCGTAGAAGACGAAGAAGATCAGCACCAGCACCGGAATGCCGCGCACCACGTCGGAAAAGGCCCGGATCGGCCAGCCGGCGAGGCGCGGCCCGTAGACGAGCACCATGCCCAGCAGCGCGCCGACGACCAGCGAAATCGCCACCACGATTGCGGTTGCCTGCAAGGTCACCAACAGCCCGTGTCCCAGGAACGGCAGCCCGTAAAGCGCCTTGCCCAGCATGTCAGCGCAGCACGGCGTAGCGCCGTTCGAGCTGACGCAGCCCGAACAGGATCAGATACCCGGTCACCAGATACATCGGCGTTACCACCGAGTAGACTTCGACGATGCGAAACGTGTTGAAATTGATCCACTGCGCCCCATAGGTCAGCTCCGGCACGGCGATCACCGAGGCCACGGACGTGTCCTTGAACAGCGACACGAACGTGTTGGACAGCGACGGCAGCACGATGCGCAGCATGGTGGGCAGCCGGACATGGATCAGCAGTTGTACCGGCGTGAGCCCGATCGACTTGCCGGCATCGAGCACACCGCGCGGGATCGCGGCAAGACCGGCCCTGAAAACTTCCACCAAGTAGGCGCCGGCATAGACCGACAGCGTGACGATGAACGACGTGACGGCGTCGTAGCTGATGGCGAACGCGCTAGGGATGCCGTAGAACACCAGATAAACCAGCAGGATCAGCGGCACGTTGCGGATGAACTCGACGTACGCCGCGATCGCGGTGCGCCCTGCCCGCCCCGCAGCGCCATAGGCCAGCGCCAGCAGCAAGCCGATCGCGACCCCGATGGCGATGGCCACCACGGCGAGTTCCAGGCTGAGCACAAGACCCCAGCCGAGCCGGTCGAAATGCCGCCAGATCAGGCCGTAATTGAAATGGTAGCGCATCCGCGGCGCCGGCCGGGGCGCCCCCTCTCAAACAGTCTGGGTCAGATGGTCGGGAATCCCGGCACGCGGTTGACCGGCACCTGCCCGAAATACTCCTTATAGGCGGAGTCATAGATCGCGTTCTCGTGCCCGAACATGGCCACGTTCCAGGTGGTGTCGACGAAATGCAGCCAGTCCTGATCGCCCTGCCGCACTGCCGCCGCGTACAGCATGGTGTTCCACCACTTGCCGCTGTCGGCGTAGCGGTCCGGGGTGCGCGACACCATCCAGCGCACCGTCGACAGGTCCACCGCCGCCGCATCGACCCGGCGCGAATCCAGCGCCTGGATCACGTTGGCTTGCGTATCCAGCTGTGTCACCACCGACTGCGGCAGCACCTTGTGCACGCCCTCCTCGGCATCGACGTTCTGCAGGATGGAAACGCGCGTCTTGCTGCCGCCGGCCAGCAATGCGTCAAAAGTCTTATTCGGCTCGTCCGGACGCGTCAGCAGCGCCACGCCTTCGACATAGTAGGGCCGGGTGAAGGCCACTAGTTGCGCGCGGTTGGCGGACACCGTCATGAACTGGATGGTGATGTCGACTTTTCCGGTGGTGATGTTGGGAATGCGTGCGGCCGGGTCTTGGCGGACATACTCCACTTTCGTCTCATCGTCGAACAGGCCTTTCGAGAGGATGCGCGCCATGGCAATATCCATGCCGACCAGCTCGCCTTTTTCGTTCTCGAAATGCCACGGCGCGTTGGTGCTGCCGGTGCCGACGATCAGGTGCCCGCGATCGAGCACTGTGCGCAGCAGGCTCTCGTCGGATGCAGCGGCGGCCGCCTTTTGCGCGGCCAGCGCGACGCCCGCCGCGACGGCCGCTCCTCCGGCACCGAGTTTCAGCAGGTTACGCCGATGCGCGATCGTGCTGGACATTGATGTTTCCCCCGCTTTGACCCGCCCTGTCGAAGCCGGCAATGGCGAGTTACATGACGCGCACGCTAGAGTGCGCTCCGCACGCCTGTCAAATTCATCGAGGAACTCAACCAAGTGGACCCCAAACTGATCGACGACATCGAAACCCCTGCGGTGGTGGTGGACCAGGACGTAATGGAGGCCAATCTCCGGCGCTGCCAGGAGTATGCGGACCGTCACGGGATCGCGCTGCGCCCGCACATCAAGACGCACAAGATGCCGCATCTGGCGAAGCTGCAGATGTCGCTGGGCGCCCGCGGAATCACCTGCCAGAAACTTGGCGAGGTAGAGGTGATGGCACAGGCCGGCATCGACGACATTCTGGTGACTTTCCCAATCGTCGGCGCGGCCAAGCTGGCGCGTCTATCAAGGCTGGCACAGGCGCATCGCCTCAGCGTGGTGGCCGACAGCGCGGAGGTGGTCGATGGTCTTTCAGCAGCGATGGCGACAGCCGGCGTGACGTTGAACGTGCTGGTGGAGTGCGATACCGGCGGACGGCGCTGTGGCACGCAGGATGCCGAGCAGACGGTCGCCCTCGCCGCGCGGATCGACCGCAGCCCCGGCCTGCGGTTTGGCGGGCTGATGACATATCCCCCCAAAGGGCAAACCGATGCGACGCGGGTTTGGCTGCAGGCGGCATTGGCTGGGCTTGCATCCAGCGGCCTGGCGGCAGAAATCGTGAGCGTCGGCGGAACGCCGGACCTGTACCGCGCCCACGAGCTGGAAGTGGCGACGGAACACCGTCCCGGCACCTACATCTATTCGGATCGCTCCATGGTACAGCTCGGTCTGGGCACGCTGGACGATTGCGCGTTGCACGTCGTCGCCACCGTGGTCTCGCGCCCAACGGCGGAGCGGGCGATCATCGACGCCGGTTCCAAAACGCTGTCGAGCGATACGCTCGGGCTCGACGGTTTTGGCACGGTGCTGGAATATCCGGACGCCCGTATCGCCGCGCTCAGTGAGGAGCACGGTCATCTCGACGTTGCTGCGTGCGCGCGCCGGCCGCGCATCGGCGAGCGGCTGACCATCGTGCCGAACCACGCCTGCGTGGTGAGCAATCTGGCCGAGTTTGTGCATTTTGCGCGGGGCGGACGGGTTGAACGCAGCCTGCCGGCCGCCGCTCGGGGCCGGGTGACCTAGGCGTCCCCAACCGCGTGTTCGGCCCGATTGCAGCCGGGCCCGCTCACCCCATAGGAAGGGTGAAAATCTTTTCAGGAATGAGGCTCATGGCCACGCGCACTGTCGCAACCGTTTTCGGCGGCTCCGGCTTCATCGGCCGCTATGTCGTCAAGCGACTGGCCGCGGCGGGGTACGTGGTCCGGGTCGCGGTGCGCAACATCGAGGCGGCGATGTTTTTGCGGCCGATGGGGGCGGTCGGCCAGATCGTCCCGCTCTACAGCCCGATCACCAAAAGCCCGGACGTGCAGCGCGCGGTCGAGGGGGCGCAGCTGGTTGTCAACCTGGTGGGGCTGCTGGCAGAGCGACGGTCGGGCGACTTTCGACCGCGTGCACGCCGAAGGGGCCGGTCTGGTCGCGCGGCACGCCGCATCATCCGGCGTGGCGCGGCTGGTGCAGATTTCCGCTATCGGCGCCGATCCGGGCAGCCGGAGCCGTTATGCCCGCAGCAAGGCCGAGGGCGAGCAGGCTGTGCGCGCCGCCTTTGCCCAGGCCACGATCATGCGGCCCTCGATCGTGTTCGGGCCCGAGGACCAGTTTTTCAACCGCTTCGCCACCATGGCCCAATGGTTCCCGTTCCTCCCGGTGATCGCCGGAAACACGAAATTTCAGCCGGTCTATGTCGGCGACGTGGCCGACGCCATCATGGCGGCCCTGTTGCGAGCCGAGGTGACAAACGGCACCTATGAACTGGGCGGCCCGCAGATCTTCACGTTCCGCCAGCTCATGGCGTGGATTTTGCGCGAGATACGGCGAAACCGGCGGCTCATCGAGCTACCGATGGGACTGGCACGCCTCCAGGCGACGCTGCTCGAGAGGCTGCCGGGAAAACTGCTCACGCGCGACCAGCTCATTCTGCTCTCGCGGGACAACGTGACGACGCCTGGAATGCCGGGCTTCGCGGAGCTGGGGATCATCCCAACCGCCGTGGAACTGGTGGTTCCAAATTACCTTCAGCGCTTCCGCCCCGGCGGTGGTCGGCGTGAGCGATATGCGTCCTAAAGGTCCGAAACGGGCCTAACTCCGGCGCCCTGCTCCGCGCGGAATACGATCGGCGGAGGGATGCGAACGAGGTAGGGCAGCTATGCTGTCCGAGTGTCATTTTTCTGCTCGCGCCTGTGCCGCTGCACTTCTACAGAAGAGGCACCGACGGGGAGCCTGCCGATGGCTGAGCGCATGCTGCAATTCGTCCGCTTGCCGCAGCAGTCGCCCGACAAGCGCGCCATCTCCGCCCGCCGAGCGGATTTCGACGAGATATATGCCGAGTTTGACCCGGAGCGGGCCGCCAGCCAGGCCAGCCGCTGCAGTCAGTGCGGGGTGCCGTTCTGTCAGGTGCATTGCCCGCTCTCGAACAACATTCCGGACTGGCTGAAGCTCACCGCCGAGGGACGGCTGGAAGAAGCCTACGAACTCTCTTCGGCCACCAACAACATGCCCGAAGTGTGCGGCCGCATCTGCCCGCAGGACCGGCTGTGCGAAGGCAATTGCGTCATCGAGGCGGGGTTCGAGAGCGTCACGATCGGCGCGGTCGAGCGGTTCATAACCGACACCGCCTGGGAGCGCGGCTGGGTCAAGCCGGCCCGGCCCGCGCGCGAAAACGGGTTTTCCGTGGGCATCGTGGGCGCCGGCCCCGCCGGCCTGGCCGCGGCGGAACAGCTTCGCCAGCTCGGCTATGCGGTACACGTCTATGACCGCCACGACCGGGTGGGCGGGCTGCTGATCTATGGCATTCCGGGTTTCAAGCTGGAAAAGCACATCGTGCTGCGCCGCTGGCGGCTGCTGGAGGAGGCCGGGATCACGTTCCACCTCGGCTGCGAGGTAGGCCGTGATGTCGGGCTGCACGAGTTGCGCGCACGGCATGCCGCGGTGCTGATCGCCACCGGCGTGTACCGCGCGAGAGAGATCGGCGGACCGGGATCGGGGCTGCCGGGCATCGTGCCGGCGCTGCACTACCTCACCGCGTCGAACCGCAAGGGGCTGGGGGACGAGGTGCCCGCGTTCGACGACGGCTCGCTGAACGCGGCGGGCAAGCGGGTGGTGGTGGTGGGCGGCGGGGACACCGCCATGGACTGCGTGCGCACCGCCGTGCGCCAGGGTGCGATTTCCGTCCGCTGCCTGTATCGCCGCGACCGCGCCAACATGCCGGGTTCGATGCGCGAAGTGCGCAACGCCGAGGACGAGGGCGTGGAATTTGTGTGGCTCTCCGCGCCGGAAGCCTTTCTGGGCGACGCCTCGGTGCGCGCAGTAAGGGTGCAAAAAATGCGACTCGGACTGCCGGATCCATCCGGCCGCCAGTCGGTTGAGGCGGTTGCCGGCAGCAGTTTTGCAGTGGATGCGGACCTGGTCATCAAGGCGCTGGGTTTTGACCCCGAAGACCTGCCCGAAATTTTTGCCGAACCGGAGTTGGCGACCAGCCGCTGGGGCACGCTGAAAGTCGATCACCGCAGTTTCGCCACCAATCTGGAGGGCGTTTTTGCCGCCGGCGATATCGTGCGCGGCGCCAGCCTTGTGGTCTGGGCGATCCGCGACGGCCGTGACGCGGCGGCGGCGATGCACGCGCATATGCAGCAGAGTGCGCGGCAGAGTGCGGCCTATGCGGTGGCGGCGGAATGACACGAGCCTTTCACAGCGATCACCAAGGCAGGCAGGGCACCATGAACGAGCGCACCGCCGATTTTATCGCCGCCTGGCACGCCAACGCGGACCGCCTGCGGACACTTACGACCCCTCGCAAGAACATGATTCCTGCGGCGTGGGCCTGATCGCAGCGCTGGACGGAAAGCCGCGCCGCGACGTGGTGGAAGCCGGCATCGGCGCGCTGCGCGCGGTGTGGCATCGGGGCGCGGTCGATGCGGACGGCAAGACCGGCGACGGCGCGGGCATCCACGTCGAAATTCCGCAGGACTTTTTTGCCGATGCCATCGAGCAGGGCGGGCATCGATTGTGGCCGGGACCGATCGGCGTGGGGCAGGTGTTTTTGCCCAAGACGGACCTGTCGGCGCAGGAACGCTGCCGCGAGATCGTCGAGACTGAAATTCTTGCCCTCGGCTACCAGATCTATGGCTGGCGGCAGGTGCCGATCGACGTGTCGTGCATCGGCGAAAAAGCCAATGCCACGCGTCCGGAAATCGAGCAGATCATGATTTCCAACGCGCCCGGCGCCGCCGAGCCGGAGTTCGAGCGCGATCTCTATGTGATCCGCCGCCGCATCGAAAAGCGCGCCGCCGCCGCCGGCATCGCCGAGCTGTACGTGTGCTCGCTGTCGTGCCGGTCGATCATCTACAAGGGCATGTTTCTGGCCGAGCATTTGGCGGTGTTCTATCCGGACCTGCAGGACGCCCGCTTCGTCAGCCGGTTCGCGATCTACCACCAACGCTATTCGACCAACACGTTTCCGACCTGGCGGCTGGCGCAGCCGTTTCGCATGCTGGCGCATAACGGCGAGATCAATACCATCACCGGCAACATCAACTGGATGCGCGCGCACGAGACGCGCCTGTCCAGCCCCGCGCTCGATGCGTTCATGGACGACGTAAAACCGGTGATCCAGCCCGGCGGCTCGGATACCGCCACGCTCGACAACGTTTTCGAGGTGCTGGTGCGCGCCGGGCGCGACGCGCCGATGACCAAGTTCATGATGATCCCGGCCAGCATCGGCAGCAACGCCACGATGCCGCAGGCGCACCGGGACATGTTTTTGTATTGCAACGCGGTGATGGAGCCGTGGGACGGGCCGGCCGCCATTGCCGCCACCGACGGGCGCTGGGTGATCGCCGGACTCGACCGCAACGGCCTGCGCCCGCTGCGCTACACGCTGACGCGCAGTGCGATGCTGGTGGTGGGCAGCGAAGCCGGCATGGTGAAAATAGAAGAGGACGACGTGCTGGAGAAAGGCCGCGTCGGACCCGGCCAGACCATTGCCGTCGACCTCGATGCACCGCGTTTTTACCACGACGGCGAACTGAAGGACGAGCTGGCAGCGCGGCAGCCGTACGGCGCCTGGGCGCGGCGCATCCGCGAGATCGACCATATCGTCAAAACCGACGCGCCCGAGCCGGTGCTGCTCGAAGGCGAGGCGCTGCGCCGCCGCCAGCTCGCGGTGGGACTCACGGTCGAAGAACTGGAGCTGATCCTGCACCCGATGGTGGAGGACGCGCAGGAAGCGGTGGGCAGCATGGGCGACGACACGCCCATTGCCGTGCTGTCGGGAACACATCGCGGGCTGCAGCACTATTTCCGCCAGGCATTCAGTCAGGTGACGAACCCGCCGATCGACAGTCTGCGCGAGACGCGGGTGATGACGCTGAAAACCCGGCTCGGCAATCTGGGCAACGTGATGGACGAGGATTCGTCCCAGTGCGATTTGTTGCAGCTGGAAAGTCCGGTGCTGAGCAACGCCGAGTTTTCCGCGATGCGCAACACTATGGGGGCGTCCGCCTGTGTTGTGGACTGCACGTTTGCGGCCGCTACCGGCGAGAGCGGATTGCGCGCCGCAATCGAGCGCATCCGCGCCGAGGCGGAAGAGGGTGTGCGCGCCGGCTGCACGCACGTGATCCTGACCGACGAGGCGATGGGCCCGGATCGCGCCGCGGTGCCGATGATTCTGGCCACCGCCGGCGTGCATACGCATCTGGTGCGCTGCTCGCTGCGGACTTTTACCAGCCTGAATGTGCGCGTCGCAGAGTGTTTCGACGTGCACGGGTTTGCGGTCCTGATCGGCGCCGGAGCCACCACCATCAACGCGTATCTGGCGCAAGAGAGCATCGCCGACCGCCAGCGCCGCGGTCTGTTCGGCAACATGGGCCTGAAAGAGGCGGTCGGCCGTTACAAGAAGGCGGTCGACAAGGGCCTCCTGAAAACCATGTCCAAGATGGGCATTGCGGTGATCTCGTCGTATCGAGGCGGACTCAATTTCGAGGCGATCGGACTTTCGCGCGCGCTGGTTGCGGAATTCTTCCCCGGCATGCAGTCGCGCATTTCCGGCATCGGCCTGTCGGGCATCGCGCGCAAGGTGCTCGATCTGCACACCTCCGCCTGGAGCACGGAGATGCTGACGCTGCCTGTGGGAGGCCTATATAAGCTGCGTCGGCGCGGCGAGACGCACGCCTTTGACGGTGGCCTGATCCACATGCTGCAGGCCGCGGTAGCCGATGACAGTTTTGCGAGCTTTCGCCGCTACAGCGAGGCGGTTCGCAAATTGCCGCCGGTGGCATTGCGCGACCTTCTGGATTTCCGCACCGAGGGCGTGACCCCCATCCCGCTCGAAGAAGTCGAGAGCGTC
>CAWGIX010000006.1:0-606091 GCA_963822705.1 uncultured Pseudomonadota bacterium | reverse complement strand
GCGGGCGCCGTGCACGCGCTCGACGGCGTTTCGCTGGAAATCGCGCCCGGCGAGATCGTGGGCCTGATGGGCGACAACGGCGCCGGAAAATCCACGCTGGTCAAAATCATGTCCGGCAACTACCGGCCTACCGGCCGGCGCCTACTTCGTCGACGACCGGCCGGTGACCTTCGCCAACCCCGCGGAAGCCCGCGCCGCAGGGATCGAGGTCGTCTACCAGGACCTCGCGCTGTGCAACAACCTGCCGGCATCGGCCAACGTGTTTCTCGGCCGCGAAATCATGAAGCGGTGGGGCCCGTTCCGCGTGCTCGACCACGAGCAGATGCACAGCGCGCCGCCCTGCTGTTCCGGAGCTGCAGTCGGACACGCGCTCCCGCGACCTCGTGGTGCGCATGTCCGGCGGCCAGCGCCAGGCGGTGGCGATCGCGCGCACCCGCCTGGCGGACGCCAAGCTGGTGCTGATGGACGAGCCCACCGCCGCGATCAGCGTGCGCCAGGTGGAGCAGGTGCTGGCGCTGATCCGCCGGATGCGCGACGCGGGCCACGCGGTGATCCTGATCAGCCACCGCATGCCGGACGTGTTCCAGGTGTGCGAGCGGGTGATCGTCATGCGGCGCGGCCGCAAGGTGGCCGACAAGCCGATCGCCAGCACCTCGCCCGAGGAAGTGACCGGCCTGATCACGGGCGCGCTGCATGCGGCATAGCCGAGCATGAGCGAGCCAGCCCGATGCTTGGCCGCCGCTGGACCGACGCGCGCCCGCCGCTGCTCGCTGCGCCTGCGGCGCGGCGTGCTCGGCGCGCAGGAGTTGTGGATCACCCTGGCGGTGCTCGGCGATCGGCGTGATCGTGTCGCAGATCTCGCCGCATTTCGCGACCGTCAGCAATCTCGGCAACGTGCTGCAGAATCTCTGCTTCATCGCCCTGCTGGCGCTGGGCATGACGCCGGTGATCGTTACCGGCGGCATCGACATTTCCGTGGGCAGCACCATGGGCCTGTCGGGCGTGGTCTATGGCGTGCTGCTGGAGGCGGATTATTCGTTCCCTGTCTGCGCTGTCGCGGCGCTGCTGACCGGGCTGCTGTGCGGCTGCTTCAACGGTTTCCTGATCGCCTATGTGCGCCTGTCGCCGTTCGTCGTGACGCTGGGCACGCTCAGCGCGTATCGCAGCCTGGCCATCGTGGTCACCTCCAACCAGGCGGTCTACTCGTTCGGCCACGCCGAAAATTTCGTCACTGCTCTGGGCGGCGGCCACAGTCTTGGGCTCGCCAACGTGTTCTAGGCGATGCTGGCCTGTGCCGTGGTGCTGCATCTGGTGCTGAAGAACGGCCGCTGGGGCCGCTATATCTACGCCGTCGGCGGCAACGAGCGCGCCACCCGGCTGACCGGCATTCCGACGCGGCGCATAAAACTCTCCGCCTACGCGTTCGCCGGATTCATGTCGGCGGTGGCCGCGCTGTTTCTGGTGGGCTGGCTGGGCTCGGTCACCAATGCGCTGGGCCAGGGCGACGAGCTGCGGGTGATCGCCGCCACGGTGATCGGCGGCGCCAGCCTGGCCGGCGGCTACGGCACGGTCTACGGCGCCATCATCGGCTCCGTGCTGATCGAGGAAATCCGCAACGCCCTGCTGCTGGCCGGGGTCGATCCGTTCTGGCAGGGTCTGTTCGTGGGCCTGTTCATCCTGCTCGCCGTGTTCCTGCAACGGGTGCAGGCGGGCTGGGAAGAAGACTGAACACCGCAATCGGGAGGAAGCGAGCATGAAACGAGTGTGGCTGCTGGGCGCCTGCATGGCGGGTGCGGTGGCGCTGGGCGCCGGGGACGCCGGCGCAGGCAAAGACCTTTGCCATGGTGTTCAAGGTGCTGAACAACGCCTTCACCCCGCCGCTGCAGGCCGGCTGCAAGGCGGCGGCAGGAAAAGCTGCACGTCACCTGCACCTTCATGGGGCCGCAGGAATACGACGAGGCCGCCGAAGTGCAGATGGCGCAGGACATGGTGCAGCGCGGCGTCGACGGTCTGGCGGTTTCCGCGGGCAATCCGAAAGCGATGGCGCGCGTGCTCGAACTGGCCAAGCAGCGCAAGATCCCGGTGGTGACGTTCGATTCCGACGTGCTGCCCGAGCAAGCCAGCCTGCGCGCCACCTTCATCGGCACCGACAACTACCAGTTCGGCGGCAAGCTGGCGGAGCTGACCAAGCAGCTGAAGCCGCACGGCGGCACGGTGTGCATCCAGTCCGGCGCGCCCGCCTCGCTCAATCTCGACGCCCGCATCCAGGGCATCCGCGACACCTTGGCCGGCGTGTCCAAGGACCAGGGGGTGAAGCGGCTGACCGGGCAGGGCGGCTGGACCGAGCCCGGCGGCTGCCCGGTCTACAACAACGACAGCATCACGCTTGCCGCGCAGCAGATGTTCGACGTGCTGACTGCCAATCCGAAACTGGATGCCTTCGTCGCGGTCGGCGGCTGGGCGCAATACGCGCCGCAGGCCTATCGCCAGGCGGTCAACCTGCAGAAGGACCGGGTGGCATCAAAAGATCTGGCCATCGTGTTCGGCGACAATTTCGCCCCGCAGATGCCGCTGCTGAAAGACGGCCTCTCCGACTACAATGTCGGGCAGCGGCCGTTCGACATGGCATACAAGGCGGTGGAGGCGCTGAACGACCTGACCGACGGCAAGACGGTGCCGCCGCTGATCACCACCGGCGTGGAAGTCTGCACGCCGCAGGATGTCGCCACCTGCGGCAAAACGCCGACCGACTGAAAACTCTTGGCCGGCGGCGGGCGCCGCCGGCCGTTGATATTCAATGCGACTGGGCATCTTCGCCAGAACTTTTCCGGGGCACGAACCCGCCGCCGTGCTGCGGGCGGTGCGCGCGGCCGGCTATGGATGCACTCACCTCAACCTGGCCTCGGCCGGCCTGGAGGCGATGCCGGAGTCCGTGCCGCCGGCGGCGCTGACGGCCATCGCCGCAGCCTCGCAGAAATCCGGGGTGGCAATCGAGTCGCTGTCCGGCACCTACAACATGATCCATCCCGATCCGGACGTACGGGCGCACGGCCTGTCGCGGCTGGCGGTGGTGATCGACGCGGCGTCCCGGCTCGGCGTCAAAATGGTGACGCTGTGCACCGGCACCCGCGATCCGCACGACCAGTGGCATGGGCACCCGGATAACGGGACCCCGGAAGCCTGGAACGACCTGCTCCGAGAAATGACCCGGGCCGCGGCACTGGCCGAACGGCACGGCGTGGATCTCGGTATCGAGCCGGAGCAGGCGAATGTGATCCGTTCCGCCGACGACGCGCTGCGCCTGTTTCGCGAAGTCGGATCGGCGCGTCTGCGCGTGGTGCTCGATCCCGCCAACCTGTTCGAGCACGCCGATCGGCTGGCGGCGGCGCGCATCGTGGCCGCCTCGGTCGAGCGTCTGGCGGGAAGGATCGGCATGGCACACGCCAAGGATCGCGACGCCGAGGGTCGGTTCGCGACCGCCGGCACCGGCGTGGTGGATTTTCCCGATTTCTTGGGCCGCCTGCGCGATGCTGGCTTCGATGGGCCGCTGATCGCACACGGTTTTTCCGCCACCGAGGCGCCCGGCGTGGCGGCGTTCCTCGCCAGCGCGATGGCGTCCTAAGCTTGTATTAGCCGGTATGGATGCATTGCGGCCTGGCTGCGACCTTAGAGGGCAAAGCAGGCAGGGGTTCACCAGACACCATGTCCCATCGGTCCATGACCCTGTCCAAAACCCGGAGCTGCCGACAGGGCCGCACGCACATAGGCCCGCGCCCGCGCCACCGCCTCGCGCAAACCCATGCCCTGCGCCAGCCCCACCGCCACGCCGCTGGCCAGGGTGCAGCCGGTACCGTGGGTATGCCGCGTCTCGATGCGCGGCTCGGCCCAGATTTCCGTCCCGTCTCGTGTCACGAGGATGTCGCGAACCACCGGCCCCGGCAGGTGCCCGCCCTTCATCAGCACGGCCGCGGCCCCCATCCGCAGCAACGCCTCTGCCGCGTCCCGCATCCCGGTTTCGTCCTCCACGGCAATGGCGGTCAGCGCCTCGGCTTCCGGCGCGTTCGGCGTCACCACCGCCGCTTTCGGCACCAAGACTTCCCGGAGCGCGGCCACCGCATCGGCGGCCAGCAGCGCCGCTCCGCCCTTGGCCACCATCACCGGGTCCACCACCACCGGCACGCCCGCAGGCAAGGCCCCCGCCACCGCCAGAATCACCACCGGCGTGCCCAGCATGCCGATTTTCACCGCGTCGGCGCCGATATCCTCCAGCACCACCCGCATCTGCTGCACCACGAATTCCGGCGGCGCGGCAAACACGCCTTGCACCCCCAGCGTGTTCTGGGCGGTCAGGGCGGTGATCGCCGTGGTGGCATAACCGCCCAGCGCCATGACCGTTTTTAGGTCCGCCTGAATGCCGGCGCCGCCGCCGCTGTCGGAGCCGGCCACCACCAGCACCCGGCCGCGAGTCACGACACCGCCGGCTCCGCCGTTTTGGCGATGGCGTCACACAGCATTTCGACGATCGCATGCACCTGCGAAAAATCCTCGCCTTCGGCCATGACCCGAATCACCGGCTCGGTGCCGCTCTCGCGGATCACCAGCCGTCCCACCCCGGCCAGCGCCGCTTCGGCTTCCGTCACGGCGGCGCGGACGAGGGGAGCGCGCAGTGGCGAGGGGCCGGAAAAACGCACGCTGCTCAGGCGCTGCGGCAGCGGCTCGAACACCTGCAGCACCTCGCTGGCCGGCCGCCCATCCTGCACCAGCACCGCCAGGACCTGCAGCGCGGCCAACAGTCCGTCGCCGGTAGTGGCGTAGTCCGACAGCACCATGTGGCCGCTCTGCTCGCCGCCCACGTTGAAGCCGCCGTCGCGCATGCGCTCCACCACGTAACGGTCGCCGACCCTTGTGCGGTGCAGCGCCAGCCTGCGCCCGCCCAAGAACCGCTCCAGTCCCAGGTTGGACATGATGGTCGCCACCACCCCACCGGCAGCCAGGCGCCCGGTGTCGCTCCACGAGCGCGCGATCAATGCCAGCACCTGGTCGCCATCGACGATTTTTCCCGCCTCGTCGCACAGGATCACCCGGTCGGCGTCGCCGTCCAGCGCCAGACCGAGATGGGCTTCGTGCCGGCGGACTTCTGCGGACAGAAAGTCCGGGGAGGTGGAGCCGCAGCCGCGGTTGATGTTGAAACCGTCCGGCGAAACGCCGACCGGGATCACGTCCGCTCCCAGTTCCCACAGCACGGTGGGCGCGACGCGATAGGCGGCACCGTGGGCGCAGTCGACCACGATGCGCAGATCATCCAGCCGCAGCCGCCGCGGAAAACTGGATTTTGCTGCCTCGATATAGCGGCCCGCCGCGTCGTCCAGCCGCAGTGCCCGGCCGAGCTTGTCCGGGG
Source organism: uncultured Pseudomonadota bacterium (assembly GCA_963822705.1). Classification (GTDB taxonomy): domain Bacteria; phylum Pseudomonadota; class Alphaproteobacteria; order Acetobacterales; family Acetobacteraceae; genus CAVRQM01. The sequence goes on along the minus strand of CAWGIX010000006.1, from coordinate 600,693 downwards.
GCGCCAAGCGTTCGGCCACACCGTTGGCCATCAGCGCCTCGATCTCGGCCTCGGTGGCGTCGGACAGCTTGAACCCGTCCGGTCCGAACAGTTTTATGCCGTTGTCCTCGAACGGGTTGTGGCTCGCCGAGAGCATCACGCCCAGGTCGCAGCGCATGCTGCGCGTCAGCATGGCGATGGCCGGCGTGGGCAGCGGGCCGACCAGGGTCACGTCCATGCCGGCGCCAATGAAGCCCGCCACCAGCGCCGGCTCCAGCATGTAGCCGGACAGCCGCGTGTCCTTGCCGATCACTACGCGGTGCCGGTGCGGGCCGCGGGTGAACAGCAGGCCGGCGGCTTGGCCCAGGCGCAGCGCGGTCTCGGCGGTCATGGGGTCGGTATTGGCGGTGCCGCGAATGCCGTCGGTTCCGAACAGGCGGCGAGGCTGCAAATCCATTTTTGCTCCGAGAGGTGCGCAGGCGCAGCTTATGCAGCGCCGAATATTTTGTGCCAAACGCGCAACGCCTGAACCGTGGCCGCAACGTCATGCACCCGCAGCACGGCAGCCCCGCCCAGCACTGCCGCCAAGCCCGCGGCGAGCGACCCCGGCACCCGTGCGGCGGGTTCGGGCTCGCCGGCGGTGGCGCCCAGAAAGCCTTTGCGGGAGGCACCGACCAGCACCCGGCAGCCTAGGTTCAGCAGGATCGGCAACCGGGCGAGCAGTTCCAGATTGTGGTGCGGCAGTTTGGCAAAGCCTATGCCGGGGTCGGCCAGTACGCGGGCGGGCGAGATTCCGGCCGCGGCGATGCGGGCCGCCAGTTCGCGCGTGGTTTCGACCGCCACGTCCTCGTAGCGTGCCAGACCGGCCATCGTGGCCGGCGTGCCGCGCATGTGTTGGATCACCACCGGGCAATCTTGTTCCCGCATGAGCATCGCCGCCTCGGGATCGAAGGCGAGGCCGGATACGTCGTTGACGATGCGCGCCCCGGCATCCAGCGCCGCCTGCATGGTCGAGGCGTGGCGGGTGTCGATGGAAACCGTGACGCCGGCCCGGGCCAGCGCCTGCACGATCGGCAGGACCCGCTGCTGTTCAAGCTCGGGCGGCGTTTCCGCGGCGCCCGGCCGCGTGCTCTCGCCGCCGACATCGACCAGGTCGGCTCCCTCGGCGACCAGGTTCTTGCCGTGGGCGATCGCCGCCTCGAGACCCGCATGGCGGCCGCCGTCGGAGAAACTGTCCGGGGTCACGTTGAGGATGCCCATGATCAGCGGGCGGTCGGTGGGCAGCCCGGCCCAGGGCAGCGGGGCCGTTGTGATGCGACAGAGTTCGTCGGACCAGTCGGGAGGGATGGCCGCGATCGCCCTCACCCCGGCCCTCTCCCGCAAGCGCGGGAGAGGGTGCAGTTCTCCCTCTCCCCCTTGGGGGAGAGGGCTGGGGTGAGGGGATGCTTCGTGCAGCCGCAGCAGCGAAAAGGCGGCCGGGCCGCCCGCCAGAGGGAGGGCAAGCCCAACCGCTATCGCCTCCGTCGCCGCTCGACCAAACAGCAGCCCGAGCGGCTCGATCAGCCGCAAGGAATTATCCGGGCTGCGGAGCCGGTCCCAGACCGCCGGTCGCGGGCGGCGGGCTCACCGGCCGGCCGGCACTCGGCACCGAGGCGCGGCGGGTATCCGCGGCCGGCTCGTCGACCGATTTGCGCACCACCCGCTCGCCCCGCAGCACCGTCCTTATCTCTTCGCCCGACAGCGTCTCGTATTCCAGCAGGCCGTTTGCCAGTGCGTGCAGCTCATCGATGTTCTCCGTCAGGATGTGCCGCGCCTGCGTGTAGGCGTTATCGATGATCCGCTTTACCTCGGCCTCGATCTCCCGCGCCGTCGCCTCCGAAACGTTCTTGCTCTGCGTTACCGAGTGACCCAGGAAAACCTCCTGGCTGTTGTCGCCATACGCGATCAGCCCGAGTTTTTCCGACATACCCCACTCGGTCACCATGCGCCGCGCGATTTCGGTGGCCTGCTTGATGTCCGAGGACGCACCGGAAGACACTTTTTCCACGCCGAAAATGATTTCCTCGGCTACGCGGCCACCCATCGCCATGACCAGTTTCGCCAACAGGAACGCCTTGCTGTGGCTCAGGCGATCGTTCTCCGGCAGGCTCATCACCAAGCCCAGCGCGCGGCCCCGCGGAATGATGGTGGCCTTGTGCACCGGGTCGCATTCCGGTTCGTGGATGGCGCACAGCGCGTGGCCGCCCTCGTGATAGGCGGTCATCTTCTTCTCGGCGTCGGTCATGACCAGGCTGCGGCGTTCCGCGCCCATCATCACCTTGTCCTTGGCCTCCTCGAACTCCATCATGGCCACCACGCGCTTGCCGATGCGCGCGGCCAACAGGGCGGCCTCGTTCACGAGATTGGCCAAATCAGCGCCTGAAAAGCCGGGCGTGCCGCGGGCGATCACTTTTGGATCGACGTCCGACGCCAACGGCACCTTGCGCATGTGCACGCGCAGAATCTTTTCGCGGCCGTTCACGTCCGGGTTGGGCACGACGACCTGCCTGTCGAACCGGCCGGGTCGCAGCAGGGCGGGGTCCAGCACGTCCGGCCGGTTGGTCGCGGCAATGAGGATCACACCCTCGTTGCTCTCGAACCCGTCCATTTCGACCAGCATCTGGTTGAGCGTCTGCTCACGCTCGTCGTTGCCGCCGCCCAGGCCGGCGCCGCGATGCCTCCCCACGGCGTCGATCTCGTCGATGAAGATGATGCAAGGCGCGTTCTTCTTGCCCTGCTCGAACATGTCGCGCACGCGGCTGGCGCCCACGCCCACGAACATCTCCACGAAATCCGAGCCGGAGATGGTGAAGAACGGCACGTTGGCCTCGCCTGCGATGGCGCGCGCCAGCAGCGTCTTGCCGGTGCCGGGAGGACCGACCAGCAACACGCCTTTGGGAATCTTGCCGCCCAGGCGCTGGAATTTTTGCGGGTCTTTCAGGAACTCGACGATTTCCTGCAGCTCGCTCTTGGCCTCGTCGATGCCGGCCACGTCCTCGAACGTGACGCGTCCCTGCTTCTCCGTCAGCATTCGCGCGCGCGACTTGCCGAACCCCATCGCGCGACCGCCGCCGGCCTGCATCTGACGCATGAAGAACACCCAGACGCCGATCAGCAGCAGCATCGGGAACCAGTTCACGAGGATATGCAGCAGCGTCGAATCGCTCTCCTCGGGCTTTGCGGTCACCCGCACGCCCTTATCGGTGAGCCGCTGCACCAGGCTCGGGTCGTCCGGCAGGTAGGTCTGGAACGTGCGATTGTCCGACAGTTGACCGCTGATGGTGCGGCCCTGGATCACGACGTCGCGCACATGCCCGCTGTTCACCTCGGCAATCAGTTCCGAGTACGGCATCTGGCTCGCCGCCGTGCGGCCTGCATTCGGCTGAAACAGGTTGAACAACACCACCAGCAGCAAGGCGATGATGACCCACAGGGCGAGGTTGCGGCCGAAATTACTCATGACGTTCCTTGGCCCTGCGGGCCGGCATCCGTGCGGGCCCCCCGAGGAGCCTTCTGGCCCGGATCGAGGCCCCGCAGCATGACGCGCCCGAACCGTGACCACAACATTGAAAGCACCCTCAACATAGGTGGACGGCGCGCGTTTGGCATCCCCGGCAAATATCCAACCGGCGTTACGCTACGCCTCTGGCGGAAAGAAACCGCCACTCGCCGCTGGCGACTGCGGCCACCAAACCGCACGTCCGGATTTGCCGCCCTCATGCGGCACTTGGGTTCCGAGCCCGGCAGTGCGTAGAGCTGGAAACGTACCGGTACAGCAGGCTGAACCCACGCGCTCGCGGCGCTTCCTGGCCGAGCGCCCCCAGCGTCGCCCCCTGCGGTGCTGCTCCCCAGCAGCGGAACCGACCATCCCAGATCGCTCCGTCACCTGTGGCCACGGGTTTTTGCATCGCCGCGGCCTCGCGCAACAGCACCCAGCCACCGGGAGCGAGCCGGCCCGCCGGACGCAATTCGACGCCGCCCAAGGTGGCGGCGCGCGGCCGGGCCAGCCAGCGTGCGACGGCATCGCCGGGCGGCGGCCTTGCCGCTCCGGCCACGACTCGCAGCAAGGCGGCCAGCGGCTCGGTGGCTTCCGGCAGTGCATCCAGCACGGCGTAGCCCATTTCATGCAGGCGCGCATGACGGCCGAGCCAAGCCGCCGTGGCCGCTTCCTTGGTCGCGCGTTGGCGTCCGCGCGCCGCCGCCGCGGCAACGGCGGCAGCGGTTGCCGGGCCAATTCCGTCAGGATCGCGGCGCAGCGCACGCAACCTGCTGCGCAGTGCATCGGTCGCCCGGTTGCTCGGGTCGTCGACCCAGGGTACGCGCGCCTCCTGCAATGTTGCACGAAGCCGGACGGGAGGCACGGTCAGGAGCGGGCGCAGCAACCGGACATGGGCGGTCTCGCTCAGGGCGGCCATGCACGCCAGACCATCCAGACCACTGCCGCGCAGCAGGCGCATGGCGACCGTCTCGGCCTGATCGGCCGCGTGGTGTCCAAGCAGCAGGTGAACGATCCCCAGTTCGGCGCAAACCGCCTCCAGCGCCGCGTAACGCGCAGTGCGCGCCCGCTCGGCCAAGGCGGGGCCTCGCTTCAGGCCATGCAGAGGCAGCGCGCGCGCAACAATCCCGAGGTGCTCCAGGCGAACCGCGGTAACTGTTGCCTCGGCGGTGGACCCGGGCCGGAGCCCGTGATCGACGATCAGCGCAGTGCAGCGTCCACCCCGTGCTCGGACCCAGTTTCGGGCGAGCAGTGCGAGCGCCAGACTGTCCGCCCCGCCCGAAGCGGCGACGGCCAAATGCGGCTGGTGTTCGAACGGCCCCAGCCGGTCCAGAAGTTGGCTGAATTCGCCGGATTCGATTGGTGCCAAAACTGCTGAGCCGCTGCTCGTAGTACCCGGCGGGGTCCTTCGCCCCAGTGCCCTAAAAAGCTGCGGGCCGGATGGGCCGGCCCGCACTAGGAGAAACGGCATGACTAGAATGCCGCTGCTTCTGGTGTTCCGGCTGGCTCTTTGGCGCGTGTGCTACACGTCGTCATCATGGTCAGTCGGTAGCCAGGGCGGGAGGGCCGGGGTCGTATCCAGCCCTCCTTGCTCCCGACATAAGGTAACTGACGGCGATAGTCACGCAATACGTGACCTAGCCGACATTCCCTCAGTGCTCGCAGGCCGGCCGTTCAGCGACAGGCGGCTCGGGTGCGGGCGGCGGCGATCGGCTCGCGCAAGTCGGGGCGCGCCGCCGGGAACTCGGCCCGCAGTTTGTCCAGTGTCTGACAGGCCGCCCGCTTGTCACCGATCGCGTTCAGCGAGTTGGCCAAGCCTAGCAGGCTGTCAGGCGCGCGCGAACCGCGAGCGTTGCGATTATAGGCGTCATCATACGCCACCGCCGCTGCCTGGTAGTTCCGTTGGCCCGCCAGGGACTGGGCCAGCACGTACTGCGCATCAGTGGTCCGCGGCCCGCGGCCGGAGGCGAGCACCTCGCGCGCCGCCGCCTCGGCGGAAGCGTAGTCGCGGCGCGCCAGCGCCGCGTTGGCGTCACGCAGGGCCAATTCGGGTGTCCGCGGCGCGACCGGCTGAACGCTCAGAGGGGGCGTAGCTCTCGGCGGCGCCAAAGACTGTCCCAGATTGCTCGGGGGCGGGCTGAGCGTGCCCTCCGGTCGGCCAGGCGGTGGCGCTGGCACCCCCCCTGCACCGCCGTTGCCGAGCCGGAATTCAAGGTCGCCGAGTTGCTTGGCAAGATTGGCCTCCGCCTGCTGGCGCGCATTGTCCTCCTCGTCGAGGCGCCCGCGCAGCTGGCGGACCTCGTCTTCGAGGCGGCTGACGCGGTCCAGCAGTTGCGGGGTGAGATCGCCTCCGCTGCTAGCTGGCGGGGGAGCGTACGTCTCGCCAGCCGGGATGCCCTGTCCCCGCAGCTGGTCCAGTTCATGGCGCAGCTCCAGAATCTGGTTCTGCAGCGCGATGCCTTCGCGGGTTTCCATTTGCGCCTTCGCGGCGGGGGCGCCGGCCGCAAGGCACGCGGTCGCAATGGCGAAGGCGCTCATCGGCAGCCGGGTCATGGCTCCTCCTGCAAGAACCTGAGGCCAACATAGGGAACCCGCAAATGCAAAAAACCGGCGGCCTGAGCCGCCGGTTCCGGAACACATGCGTCAGACCGGCGTTGCGGCGGCCGCTGCCCCTCGCGTGCGGGTCAGCGGACCGAGGTGATCGCGTTGCGATTCTGCGCCCAGGCTTCCTCATTGGAACCCAGAGCCGTCGGGCGGTCCTTGCCATAGCTGATGGTCTCGATCCGGCCGCCGGACACACCCTTGGCCACCAGGTAATCACGCGCCGCATTGGCCCTGCGCTGGCCGAGGGCCAGATTGTACTCCTCCGTGCCGCGCTCGTCGCAGTTGCCGGCGATCTGCAGATTGTCCTGGGGATACTGCTGGAAGAACGCGGTCTGTTTGTCGAGCGTGCCCTGCGCGTCCGGGGTCAAGTTCGACTGGTTGAACGCAAAGAACACGCGGTCGCCGGCCTTGGCGACCAAATCCTCCTCGCTGCCCGGACCAGGCCCGGCCGGGGCCCCTACGCCTGTCCCCGCTCCGGTGCCGACCACAACCGGGCCAGGGGGCGGAGGGGAGTTGCAGGCTGCGAGCAGCGAGACGGCTGCCAGCGGGCCGAGGAAGCTGATCTTCATGAGGGGTGTCCCTGAAAAGTTGCAGTGTTCGGCAAGTCACGGCGTTGCCCGGTCCGCGGCACTGCGGCCGCGTTTCCGCGCAAGCACGAAAGGCGCTTAGTCGTCGTAACGAAGCGGGTCAAGTTCGGTGCCGTCAAACAACCACCATCAAGACCCCGTTCACGCGGAATCGTTCACCGCTGGCGAGGAGGATCGGGCAGATCGGGCGGTTCAGGCGAGCAGCGGCCCCCAAGCCGGATCGGAGGCGTCCGTGGGCGTCAGCACCTCCCGCTCATTGAAGCCGGTGATGTCGATGGACATCATGCGCGACGAGTAGCCCTGCCCGCGATTGCCGCTGGCGGTCTGCTTGTAGTACATCAGCACGCGCCCGTTGGGGCAGAATGTGGGCCCGTCCACGTAATAGCTCTGGGCGATGATGCGCTCGCCGGTCCCGTCCGGGTGCATCACTCCGAGCGAAAAATCCCCGCTGCCGCCGAACCGCACATAGGCGATCAGGTCTCCGCGCGGCGACCACACCGGCGAGGCGTAGCGCCCGCTGCCGAAGCTGATGCGCCGGGCCCCGCCGCCGCCGGCACCCATGACATACAGCTGCTGGTCCCCGCCGCGATCGGAATTGAACACGATTTGGCTGCCGTCCGGGCTGTAGCAGGGCGACACGTCGATGGCACTGCCGTCGGTCAGCTGGCGTCTGCCGCCACCCAGATCGACGGCATAGATGGCCGAGCCGGAGCCGCGCGTTTCGGCGAGCAGGACGCTGCCGCCGTCCGGGCTGAAGCGGGGCGACAGCGTCATGCCGCCGAAATCGCCCAACATGCGCTGCTGCCCGGAGCCGAGATTGAACAGGTAGACACGAGGCCGATTGCCGGCATAGCTCATGAAGGCGATTTCGTCGCTGTTCGGCGCAAAGCGCGGGGTCAGGGCCGCCACCCTGCCATCGGTCAAAAAGCGGTTGTTGTCGCCGTCCTGGTCCATGATGGCCAGGCGCTTGGTGCGCCGGTCTTTCGGGCCGGATTCTGCGATGTAGACCACGCGGGTGTCGAAATAGCCCTTGTCGCCCAGCATGCGCTGATAGATCGCGTCGGCGATCTTGTGCGCCACGCGCCGCCAGTTGCCGGCCGGGGTGGTGAACGCGGTGCCGAGCGCCTGCGTGCCGGGCAGCACGTCCCACAGCCGGAACTCCACCCGCACGGAGCCGCCCTCGTCGACGACCTGCCCCGTGGCCAATGCCTGCGCGCCCAGCGCCTTCCAGTTCGGGAAATTGGGCACCTCGCCCTCCGGTGCCGCGCCGTAGGCGCCGGGATCGATCGGGCGGAACAGGCCGCAGCGCTGCAGATCGGCCGTCGCCACCTGCGCAATCTGCGCGCCGAGGGCGCTGCCTCCAAACGGCGGGATGGCGATCGGGATCGGCGCTGCCTGGGCCCGATCGACGGTGATGACCGCATCGGGGCCAGACTGTGCCGGTTGCGCAGGGCCCGAAACCGGAGCTGGCGGCGGCGCCAGTTGCGTGCCCCCCAACACGGATTGCGCGCGGGCCAGGCCGGGGCCAGCCAGCACGAGGCCCGCCCCGGCTACCAGCCGGCGTCGCGTCCAACGCGAAGTGGTTTTGTCGGTCATCGTCATGGCTTCACCTCAGGCTTTTGCCCGGTTAGGGGCGGAACAAAAATTTCAGCTTGCTGACCTGACCCAACTGGCTGGCCGGGATCATCTTGCTGAAGTCCGAGCAACGGGGGTCGAGCGGCGCGCGCACCGCGCGGTCGGCAAACGCCTGGAACTGCGGATCCCCAGCCGCCGTGGCCTCGTCGGCCACACGGCATCGCGGACGATGCCTGCCTGATCGACGGTGACGACAGCATTCACGCTCATCTTGTCGAGATCCATCGCCCCGGCGTCCTTGGTCCAGCACTCCCGTACCTGGTCGCCGATGGCACCACGCTGTTCGCCGGTTAGCCTTGCCGTAATGTCGCCGTTCGGGCTGCCGCCGAGCCGCGACGCGCCGCCCTGCGGGGGATTGTACCTCGCCTTTGGCGGCTCGGTCTGCTTCAGCATCGAGCGCAATTTTTCGAGCGTGTTGTTCAGCTCGCTCGTGTCCGGCGCCGGGTTTTTGGTGATGTTCGGCTGAGTTCGTGCGACTGGTCGGGGCCGGGGGCGGCGGTTTTGGCGGCGGCGGCACCGGTTTTGGCGGCGGTGGCGGCGGCACCGGCGGCGGTGGCGGCGGATTCGGGATCGGCGGCGGAGGCGGCGGTTTGGGCGCGGGAGTCGCCACCGTCTCCTGCTGCGGCGGGGGCGGCGGAGGCGGTGGGGGCGGAGGCGGCGGAGGCGGCGGTGGTTCCGGAGGCGTAGGCAACGGCGGGCGGTCGGCCGGCGGTGCCTCGACCGGTTGCGGCGTCACCGCCGGGGCGGGCGTGTCGCTCTGCTGCGGCGCTTTGGTCACACGCTGCGGCGGCCCGGGCACCACCGCGAACTCCACCTCCGCCTCCAGCGGCTGCTCCGGCGGTGCGGCTTCCGGCAAGCCAATCAGCAGCACTGCCAGCAACGCCGCATGCACGACGCCCGAGGCGACCGCGCCACGTTTCAGGGCGGGGCTCATGGCCCAAAAACCTCAGCCTTTGGGCCGCGCCTGGCTGGCCGGCGCGGCGGCGGCAGGCACGGCCTGAGTGGACGCTGGCGTCGCGGCCGGCGCGGGTGCGGGTGCGGGTGCCGCGATAGCGCCGGGTGCGGATGGGGCGCCCAGCGGCGTTTCCGAGAGCAATGCCACCTTGGTAAATCCGCCCTGCACGATGGTACCCATCACCTCGATGATCCGGCCATAGGAATTGGACTTGTCGCCGCGCACGAAAATGCGCCGGTCTTTCTGGTCCTGCGCGATCGCCTGCAATCGCGCCACCAGATCGGGCAGTTCCACTTCCGTGTCCTGCAAGAACACCTTTCCGCTCGCATCGACGGACACCGTGATCGGCGTGGAATCCTGATTGATCGGGGTGGCGTTGGCTTTGGGAAGGTCGACGTTCACGGCCGAACTCATCAGCGGGGCGGTGACCATGAAAATGATCAGCAGCACCAGCATCACATCGACCAGCGGCGTGACGTTGATTTCCGACAGCGGCCGGTAGCGCCCCTTAGCTCCGCCCGGAGCCCAGCTGCATGGCCATCTTCTAGGCCCGCTCCTCGCTCTGCCGGCTCAGGATGGCCCCGAACTCCGTGCCAAAGCCTTCCAGGCGCGCGGCGAAGCGGGCCAGGTCGGTGCTGATCTTGTTATAGGCCAGCACGGCCGGGATGGCGGCGACCAGGCCGATGGCGGTCGCGAACAGCGCTTCGGCGATCCCGGGTGCCACCACGGCCAGGTTGGTGTTGTGCATGGCGGCGATGGCGGAAAAGCTGTGCATGATGCCCCAGACCGTGCCGAACAGGCCGATGAACGGCGCCGTCGAGCCGACCGAGGCCAAGAACACCATCCAGCGCTCCTGTCGTTCCATTTCTCGAGATACGGTCACGGCCATGGCGCGTTCCACGCGGTCTCGCACGCCGCTGCGACTCATGTCGGCACCCACCACCCGCCGGCTGCGGCGCCATTCGCCCATGGCGGCGGCGAACACGGCGGCCATCGGATGGCGCGGCTTCTCGCCTTCCTCGGTATACAGTTCGTCGAGGCTGCCGCCGGACCAGAACTTGTCTTCGAACGCGTTGGCTGCGCGGTTGGCGCGGCGCAGGCTGCTCACCTTTTCAAAAATGATCGCCCATACCCACACGCTGGCGATCAGCAGCGCCACCATGACCAGCTTGACGACCCAGTCCGATTGAAGAAACAGCCCAAGCACCGACAGGTCGCCGGCACTTGGCGCCGCCAAGTTCGCCGCATCCACCGCTCGATCCACCCGCTCAACTCCCCCTTGCCGTCATCGACGCCAGAGCCTTCGACCAGCGGTCCGGGATGCGCGTCGGACGGAATGCCCCGCCGGCGCTCCGGCCGACACAGGCCAGTTCCACCTCCATCGCCGCCAGCGGAGACTGGCCGTCCGCGCCAGCGCGGAAAAACGCCTGGCGCAAGCGGACCCTGCGCGGGCCCCTGCGCCACCGGGCGGGTCAGCACCACCACGGAATCGTCCAGTCGCGCGGGTGCGGCATAGTCGATTTTGATGCACCGCACCACGAAGAAAACGCCGTGCTCGGCGGTCAGCTCCGCGTGAGGGACTCCAAGCTCCCGCAAGGCTTCGGTGCGCGCCCGCTCGGCTATGCGCAGATAGTTGGCATGGTAGACCGCGCCGCTCGCATCGGTGTCCTCGTAATACACCCGGGTCACATAGCGATGGGCGCCGGAGTTGGGCATGGACGGTGTATTGCGGTTCATTCATCGGCGCCCAGCAGGTCGAGCATGGGCTGCGGCCCCGACGGCGGCAGCAGGCCCAGGTGGCGCCACCCGGGCTCGCCCAATACTCTTCCGCGGGTGGTGCGCAAGACCAGCCCTTCCTGGATCAGGTAGGGTTCGACGACGTCCTCCAGCGTGTCGCGCGCCTCGGCCAAGGCGGCGGCGAGCGTTTCGACCCCGACCGGGCCGCCGTGGTGGTGTTCGGCGATGCGGCGCAGGTAGCGGCGGTCCATGGCGTCCAGGCCCAGCGCGTCCACCTCCAGCCGCAGCAGCGCCGCGTCGGCGAGGGTGCGGTCCACCGGAGCGTGGCCGGCGACATGGGCAAAATCGCGCACCCGCCGCAGCAGCCGGCCGGCCACGCGCGGCGTCCCGCGCGAGCGGCGGGCAATCTCCGCCGCCCCGTCCGGCGCCAGGTCGAAGGCGAGTTTCTGCGCGCCGCGGGAGACGATGCGGGTCAGTTCCTCGGGCGTGTAGAACACCAGCCGCAGCGGAATGCCGAAACGGTCGCGCAAGGGCGTGGCCAGCAGGCCGGCGCGGGTGGTGGCGCCGATCAGCGTGAACGGGGCGAGGTCGATGCGCACGCTGCGCGCCGCCGGGCCCTCGCCGATGATCAGGTCGAGCTGAAAATCCTCCATCGCCGGATACAGCACTTCCTCGATGGCCGGCTGCAGGCGGTGGATCTCGTCGATGAACAGCACGTCGCGCGGCTGCAGGTTGGTGAGAATGGCGGCGAGGTCGCCGGAGCGCTGGATCACCGGCCCGGAGGTGGCGCGGAACCCGACCCCGAGCTCGCGGGCCACGATTTGCGCCAGCGTGGTCTTTCCGAGGCCCGGCGGCCCGTGCAACAGCACGTGATCCAGCGCCTCGCCGCGGTCGCGGGCGGCGGCGATGAAGATTTTCAGGTTTTCCCGCGCGGCCTGCTGGCCGGTAAATTCGTCCAGGTTTTGCGGGCGTAGCACCGCTTCCGCGGCATCTTCGGGCGAACGGGCGGCAGAGATGGGGCGGGTGTCGCTCATGCCGGCGGCGCCAGTTCGCGCAGCGCCTCGCGGATCACGGCGGCGGCGGCGGCATCGGGCCCGAGCCGCGCGGCGACCCGCGTGACGACCGGCCAGGCTTCGGCACGCCGGTAGCCGAGATTGCTCAGAGCGGAGAGCGCGTCCGCCTCCACCCCCTGTTCCGGGCGCAGGAAGGATTGGCGAAAATCCGGAACCGGTCGGCATGGCGCCGGCGCGTTCGCGCAACTCGGTCACCAGCCGCACCGCGAGTTTCGCGCCGACGCCGGAGGCCCGGGTAAGAGCGCCGCGGTCGCCGGCCTGAATGGCGGCGATCAGTTCGCGCGGCGACAGGGCGGACAGGATGTTCAGCGCCACCCGCGCGCCTACGCCCTGCACGGTGGTGAGCAACCGGAACCACTCGCGCTCGGCGGGATCGGCAAAGCCGAACAGGGTGATGGCGTCCTCGCGCACCTGCATTTCGGTCAGCACGTGGCGGTGCTGTTTTGGGGCAGGGCGGCAAGGGTGCGGGTGGAGGCGAGCAGGAGGTAGCCCACGCCGCCCACGTCGATGACGCAGCGGTCGGATTCGATAGCGCCGATCGTGCCTGTAAGGTGGGCGATCATCGGTTTGCTGTCGCCGTGTGAAGGGATGGCGGGGACTTTTCGCATGGCGACCATGGAACTAGACGATGGAACGCCGGCCATCTGCGTAACGATCAGCGCCTCGGAGCCCCCGCTCCGAGTGCCGGGCGGTCATGCGGCGCGCGGCTGAACGTCCCGCGCAATCGCCCCGCCGAATTCCAGTCTCGCCTTGGTCAGGTCGTGCATCGCCTGCATATTCATCCAGAATTCCGGGGTGGTGCCAAAGAAGCGCGCCAGCCGCAAGGCGGTATCCGCCGTCACGGCCCGCTCGCCCTTGGCGATGGCGCCCATGCGCGTCGCCGGCACGCGCAGTGCCATGGCCAATGCGTTCACCGAAAGCCCAAGCGGCTTCAGAAACTCCTCGGCCAGCACCTCCCCCGGATGGGTGGTCACGCGATCGGGGATGGCGGCCCCCTCAGTGATAGTCGACGATTTCGACATGGATCGGACCCTCCTCGGTCCATATGAAGCAAATCCGCCACTGATCGTTGATCCGAATCGAGTGCTGGCCCCGGCGATCCCCGGCGAGAGCTTCCAGCCGGTTCGCTGGCGGAGCGCGCAGGTCGTTCAGGTCACGCGCCTGATGCAGCATATCAAGTTTTCGCACGGCCTGTTTTTCAATGCCGCTGAACTGCCTGACAAAACTCCCCATCCAAAGCTTCTCGGTCGCACGCCCCCGAAACGACCTGATCATGGGATGGCGTCCTATACCGTCGGACGTTATACGTCAAACGTATAATGCGCACGACCACGTGAAGGGCCACCGAGCGCCCATCCGCCCGAAGGGTCTCGAACGCGACGCCGCTTATGCCATCGGGATCAACGACAGATATTTCACCAAAACTGAAGCGCACTCTACCATCCGACCTTCTCACAGTTACCACGGTCCACGCCGGAAGGAGACAAAACTATCGTCTCTCTATAAATATGAACAGGCGGCGCCGCCGATCGTAATCACTTACGTAGTCAAGCCGTCGCTCAAGAAACACTCCTTCACCAATCGCGGTCAGAACGGTCCGCATAATTTTCTGAAAACTTGTTGCGCCACCTGCACTCGGTATTGAGGACAGGTCGTCCTCAGCTTTTATTTCCTGATCCAACTTAACAAGAGGGTGTAATCGGTAGGCCACAACCTTCTGGCCAACGATTACCTGCAAGCTATCCGGCACCTGCCATTCAAAGCGTCCCGAATCTAGACCGCTTTCCAAAAACACAAATTCGACCTGTCTCAATGACCGTATTTCCTCAACGGCTTCAGTCAGCGAGAGAATGCGCCTGTCTAAAATGAACATCGGCTGACGCTCATTGATACAGCCAATGCCCACTAACGCTGCTTGAGATGCTAACCTGTCTCCGACATTGAGGGCGCCATTAAAGATCTTCTCCTGTTCCTTAAGCCATCTCTCGTCCGAGGTGGGCGACATGAACCTAGACTCCTCCCGATCTGCGCGCAGTGCACGCCCTTCGATGGCGCTGTTCCGCCATTGAACGAAAAGTCAACGAAGATTCCCTTTTCATAGACTGCCAGTAAGCCTCGTGCCCATTCCGGACCGGAGCGACGCCCTAGAAAAGCCCTGCCAATCAAACGGTCTCCCCGTTTGACCGGGCTCAAGCGCTGCTCCGCGCTACCGGAGTCTAGGCAGATCGAGCTTAGGCAGATCGAGGTTTCTGGACCAGCGTTGCCCGAAGAACGATATGAAGCGCGCACTATCAGCAGTCTGCCAGTCCGGTAGATTTACCAGCTCTTTCTTCCCATCTACTTCGAGATAAACCTTGATCGTTAGAAGGCCGCAAAGAAGGCCTATAAGATCGCGCCACGTATTGCCAAGCCGAAAGCCTCTCCGACCTTGCCGTAACAATAAGCGTGGAGAGATCCTCCCGACTTTCGTCACTAGCGGGCCTAACTACGCGGCTAATCTGATCGCGGGAAACACGGAGTCCAATGCGCGTTTTAACCTCGCCGAGCTCCTCTTCCCTTCGCGCCTCGCGTAGGATTGGCCGTCGTCCTAAACCCCCGGTGAACTGAAGTATCTTGGTATCCGCTCTACTGGACGAAAACGGGCGACTGGCAATGGAGACTTCATCAGCCCACATGAACACGGAAAAGAAGCCTATGCCATATCGTCCACGCGGCTCGTGAAAATTCCGAGTCGGGTATATTCCGAACTTGAGGGAAGACCGCCAAAACGACTTTCGGAAGTCGATCAGGGGACCCGTTAGAACGCGCTCGGACATGCCGATGCCGTTATCTTCTATAGTTAAGGTAGAGACATCGGAGGAGCTTTCGTCTATTTTGATAACTATTCTTCCATCCTCGACAGTGAAATCGTCATCTGCCGCTGCGCGTGCTTCGATGGCGTCTGCTCAGTTTTGTATCAATTCGCGTATGGTGTATTCCGCTGAATACAGATCGTGGCCACCGAGCGTTCGGGCAAGATGCGCGACGTCCGACACGATGATTTCGGGTAAGATCGGCGTCCAACCGGACACCTGTACAAACTCTGCTAGCGCTTGTGGCAGCTTGGCGCCATCGGCGCCAGAAACAGAGAAGATTGGAAGTTTGCGTTGCCGGAGGACTTCATCGGCAAAACCTAGTTCTCTATCCACCATTTTTATGGTGTCCCAGGCAAGCTGCCAAGCATCCACCTCTGTTATCCCAAAAGACGAGCTTGAAGTATAACGTAGTTTGCCGTCGATCGCTCGGGGTTTGGCAATTTTGCCTTGGAAGTTCCAATGGTCGGCGGAAACCCCGATGGGACGGTTCAACGCGAAGAGAAGCCTCGGAGCCCGCCTGCTATCGATATGAGCAGCGTCCGCGCAGCGGAGCAGCAAGGCCAGCTTGATCTTGTCGACCGTCCACGAGTGGGGGTGGTTAGGGTAGGCATTCAAGGGAACTGCCAATCTTGCGACGACCTCATTGCCATCCCAGTGGTGACTTGCGGCGACTTGGCCAACTGTTTCGCCATAGAAGTCGCGGAAGTCGCTCCTCTCCAATAGGTACTCGGGATTTGTCGATCCGCGAGCATACCACTTCTGTCGCACCAGTTTGTCAGCAGCATTGGCGTGTAGGTCGCGCAAGGACGATGTGAGTGCGATATCGAGAAAATCCTTTCTTTGCAGCAGCTCATCTTCGCGTGCATCCGAACCGATTCCAAGCTCGCGCTTTGCTGCTAGATAGTTGTCTTGCCAGACGGGACTTTCTCGAAGTTCCGCTAACCCGCCTGGATATGCAGCAAGCGTCATGCCAGCATCGTGTAGAAGCAAAGCCCCGCCGAAGACAAAAGCTTCGGCTGCATTTAGCTGGTAGTCCTGGCCGGCAATGATGTCAGCCATCTCCCAAAGTGCGTCGATATGTGTGATGTCATGGACTGTGTAGCCTGGCATATCGCGAGCAACGAGACTCAGAAGAGGGATGGTCCTCCGGCGAAACTGAAGAAGATGATGCTCCAGCTCGGAACGGTCACTATCTCGTCCATCTCCGCGCTCAGCAAATGCCGTTTTCCAAATCGACCCTCTACGGAGGCTTTCCTCTGACAACAGCAGCTCCTCATTGGACACCAAGTTGATGTTAGGATGCATCATTGGAGCAGGCCTGCCAACGGCGCACTCTAGAACAGGCTCGAATGGCAGATTTCGTGCAGCGCGACGAAGGCCGGCAACGACCGGTAGGGCTGCTGACCTGCGGTCGGCCCCGGCCTCGTGAATGACGGCTTTCGGGATCAGGCATCCGGGCCCCCTATGGCTTCACCGTATATCGCCCGAAAGCGGACTGGCCGCTTTCGACCAGATCACGCTAAGCTGCGCGCTACCGGAACGCCTCGACCTCCTGCCAGAAGCCGGACTTACGGCCGTGCGCTGCCCGGAGAGCTTGCTCATACGCCGAATGATCGGGTGTGCCGCGGAAGTCAGTCATCCGCCCGACAAGGCTTCACACTCGGAGAAGTGGCGTGCGGCATGTTTATAGCGAGATGAGCGTCCCGCAGTGAGGGTGAAGTCGATCATGGCGCGGCGCAGCAGCGTGGCGGCGAGAGGATGCCGGGATTCCAGCGCATCGGCGGCCGGGGCCAGCAACTCGTAAAAATTGCCGTTGAGTTCTTCTGAACGGGTCAGCACGAGCTGGTTCGCCCGCTCCAGGTCCGGCCTCCCGCAAGCGCCAGCCGCAACCGGCGCTTGGCGGCGGCGTCGCGGGCGCTGATCTCAAGGAGAAGCTCGGCCAGCCGCACTGCACCGAGCGCCTCGAGGTTGGCCGCGTTGAGCGTCTTGCCGGATGGCACGCCCACCTTGTGGCCCGATCGGGTGGCATCTTCAACGGCCGATGCGAAGCGAGACCCTTCTCCCTCCTGGACCCCGACGGCACCACCGGATGGGCCAAATCCGCGCGACCCAAAGCCGCGTGATTACGTTGCCCGCCACCGTTGCTGCGTGCTGCGATGGTGCGCGTGGCAGATCGCCACCGCCAGAGCGTCGGCCGCATCGGCGCGGCGGATCACCGCGCCGGGCAGCAGCCGGCGCACCATCATCTGCACCTGCTCCTTAGCCGCGCCGCCGGTGCCCACCACCGCCAGTTTCACCGCTTTTGCGCCATATTCCGTTACCGGAATGCCGGCCAGCGCCGGCGCCAGCAACGCAACACCTCTCGCGTAACCCAGTTTCAGCGTCGCCGTGCCGTTGCGGTTTACGTACGTCTCTTCAACCGCCGCCTCGTCCGGGCAATGCTCGGCCATGAGCGCCAGCAACGCATCGTGCAGCGCGCGCAGCCGCGTCGGCACGGATGCGTCGCCATTCGTGGCGATCACGCCGTCGCACAGATGGCGCAGGCGATTGCCTTCGACGGCGATCAGGCCCCAGCCGGTAAAGCGCAAACCCGGATCGATGCCCAGCAGCCGGACCACATCACGCGGCCGACAATTTTTGCATCACCGCTTCCGGAATATCGAAATTGGCATACACGTTCTGCACGTCGTCGCTGTCGTCCAGCACGTCCATAAGTTTCAGCACCGGCGCAGCACGTTCCTCGTCCAGCGTGACTTCGGTCGTTGGCCGCCAGTCCAGCCGCGCTTCCTCGGCCGGCCCAAACTGCTGCTCCAAGGCGTCGCGCACGGCAAAGAACTGTTCCACCGTGGTTGTCACCTCGTGGCCGTCCAAGCCGCTTGACACATCCTCCGCCCCCGCTTCGATCGCCGCTTCCAGCATGGCTTCCTCGCTCGCCGCGCGTAGCGGGTAGCGCACCACGCCGAGCCGCTGGAACAGGAAAACCACCGAATTCGTCTCGCCCAGCGCGCCACCATGTTTCGCGAACGCCGCGCGCACGTCCGACGCGGTGCGGTTACGGTTGTCGGTCAGTGCCTCGACAATGATCGCCACCCCGGCCGGCCCATACCCCTCGTAGCGGACTTCGGCAAAATCCTCGCCGCCGGCGGCACCGGTGGCTTTCTTGATGGCACGGTCGATGGTGTCGCGCGGCATGTTGGCAACTCGGGCCGCCGCTATAGCCGCGCGCAGGCGCGGATTGGCGGCCGGGTCGGCCAAACCCTGGCGGGCCGAGACGGTGATTTCGCGGATCAGTTTTGCGAACTGCCGGGCGCGCCGGGCATCCTGCGCGCCCTTGCGGTGCATGATGTTCTTGAATTGCGAATGCCCGGCCATCGTCTGCGTCCCGTTGTCTCCCCGCGGGCGCTCAGGCCCGACGAAACCGCCCGGCGGCCAGCACCACCCCGGTCGCGATGCCGACTTTTACCAAGTCGGCGACGAGAAACGGCGCCACGCCGAGCGCCACCACCCGGCTCCAGCCCGTAAACGTGGCCAGCCAAGCCACGCCCGGCAGATAGTTCAGCGCCAGCGCCCCCATCATGCACGCCGCCAGCATCACTGGCCGTTGCGCGAAACGTTGTCCGCCCCAGCCCGCCAAGGCCGCCGCCATGACCAGTCCCAGCAAATAGCCTCCGGTCGGCCCCACCATGTACGCGAGCCCGATGCCGCGGGCCGGCGTGTCGGAAAACACCGGCAGCCCGACGGCGCCCTCCAAAAGGTAAGCGGCCATTGCCGCAACCGCCACACGAGGCCCCAGCAGGCCGCCAATGACCAGGACCGCCAGCGTCTGCAACGTCATCGGCACCGGCCAGAACGGCAGGTGCGCTTTCGCCGACGCGACCAGCACGAGGGTCAGGGGCAGTGCCAGCAGCAGGTTGAGCGGCAGCGGTCGAGGGGCAGCCAGAGCGAGCCTGCGATCGGACATGCAAACCTTCCCGATGTTGATTTCTGACAGGCTACATCGTCGGCATCGCTTGCGACAGGCGGCCGCCCACTCGCAGCGGCTCCACTCGATGCGCCAACCCGGTGGCGTCGTCCGTCTCGACGAACAGCCCGCAGATCGTGGCCGATCCCTTCCGCCGGGTGCAGCCGCTCCCCCGGCATTTTCCGCCAGAACCGCGCCGCAGCCCCTTCTTTGGTCATGCCGATCACGCTGTCGTAGTCGCCGCACATCCCGACATCGGACTGAAAGGCGGTGCCGCCGGGCAGCACCTGATGGTCGGCCGAGGGCACGTGGGTATGGGTGCCGACGATCAGGCTGGCCTGACCGTCGAACGAATGCGCGAACGCCATCTTTTCGCTGCTGGCCTCGGCGTGAAAATCGATCACGACGGCGGCGACCGTGACGCCCAGCCGATACCGGGCCAGTTCCACCGCAGTGCCGCGAAAAGGGCAGTCCAGCGGGTCCATGAACAGCCGGCCCATGGCGTTCAGCACCAGCGCACGCCGCCCGTCAGGCAGCCCGACCAGCACGCTTCCGGCACCTGGCGTTCCGGGTGGAAAGTTCAGCGGCCGGATAACCCGCGGCTCGGCGGCGATGAAGGGGATGATCTCGCGCCGGTCCCAGGCATGGTTGCCGAGCGTGATGGCATCGGCGCCCGCGCCCAGCAGTGCCTGCGCCATGTCCGGCGCGAGTCCGAAACCGTGGCTGGCGTTCTCGCCGTTCACCACGGCGAGATCGATGCCCAGGCGCCGACGCAGATCCGGGCAGCGTGCTGATCACGGCGTCGCGGCCGGTGACGGCCGACCACGTCGCCCAGAAACAGGATGCGCATTCAGCGGCTTTCGCAGAAAATCACGCCGCGTTCGGTGGCGACCGCAGCCAGCCGGCGGTCGTATTCTCCGGCCGGCACGGCGTCCAGTTCCTGCGCCGCAAAGGCGCAACCGATCGCGGTGGAGTTGGGCAGTGCCGCCAGCGTGCGGTCGTAGTAGCCGCCGCCATAGCCGAGCCGGTTGCCGGCACGGTCGAACGCCAGCAGCGGCACGAACAGCATTTCGGGAGTTCCCTCCGGCTGGTCGGGCGGGGGGCAGAGCGTGCCGAAGCGTTCTTCCGTCAATGCCAAGCCGGGGTACCACAGGCGAAATTTCAGGGGTTGGCCGCGCCGCGGCGTGACCGGCAGCAGGACGCGATGGCCGCGAGCGTGCAGCGCGTGCAGGAGCGGCCGGGTGTCGATCTCGCCGCCCATCGGCCAAAAACCGGAGACCGTCGCACCGGCCGCCGGCGGATGCGAGGCAAAAACATGTTCGGCCAGCCGCTCGCCCCAAGCCGGATCGAGCCCGTCACGCAAAGCCAGGGCGCGAGCACGGGCGTCGCGCTTGGCCTCGCTGAGCCATGAGTGCGGAGCCGCCATGGCCGTTGGACTTGTCATCCTCCCAGAGCCTGCTTGCGCAGGTGGGCGCCGGGTACCGCGACCAGGATCGCGACAGAGCCAGCTCCCGTGGGAGTGCTTATCGGCCCCGGGGATGAGCTGCCTGACGCACCCGGCAGCCCCGCCCCCCTAAGGTGCGGCACCGGCAGCAACTCTTTCAACCCGGCTTGGAGAACCTGCTCTCAAGTCCGGCGATATCCAGCTCGTCGGAGAGAAGATCGTCCAGCGAGACCGGGCATACTTCCGGAACCCCGCTAAGGCGCCTGCGGCCGCCGCCCGCGGCCAATTGCCGGAGCGCCCTTGCATAAATCGCTTGCAGGTCGATGCGCTGCCGCATGGAAGGCGTGTAGCGAGATTGCGCATCGCTCAAAAACCCCGCGATTTCCACGCGCCAGTGCTTGGCCGGACGATCCTCTCCGAGCTGCAGTTTTACAAATGGAGCAGGGCCAGGCGCAGCAAATTCTCGCAGGAGCTTAGCTGCGACCGCCCCACGTCCTCGATCTCCTCGATTACATGAGGCCAGTCGATGGCATCGTTGACACGCTCGCCATCCGCTAGACGGCGTAGCAGATTTGCCTGTCGCTCGGACCAGACCAGGGCATCGTGGTCGTATAGATCGTCACCCATGCGGCTATTCTATCCCAAACCGCGCCGCGCATGAATCGGGCCGCGCCTAGCCGACCTCTGGCTGCTCCAAATCGGCCGCGATCTGCTCCGCCTTCACCGCCAGGCGCCCCAGCCGCCGGCTTGGCTCGCCTTCTTTGTCCGCGCGCTTGCCGCGGCTGGGCAAGGCGCGGAGCAACTCCAGTTCGATACGCGTGTCGTGCAGCTCGTCCGCCATGAGCAGCGAGGCCAGCACGAGCAGGCGCGCCTCTCCGCTGCTGCTGCCCAGGGCCTTGATGCTGTCGATGCGGTTCTCGACCTGGGCCGCCATGGCCTGCAGGTGCTGTTCCTGACCGTCCTCACAGCCGACCGTGTACGTGTAGCCGTTGATCTTGACCGTCACCTGGGCCATCGCGCGCCCTCCACTCCAAAATCGACCATCAATCTTGACCGACCGCCGCGCTCAGCTTCGCGATCAGTGCATCGAGCCGGAGGGTCACCTGCCGAGGCGCCACGGCCGGAGTTGCGGCCCGGCGCCGTCGCGCGGCCTGATCGATGCGGTCCAGCGCCCGCTCCAGCCGTTCCTCTGCCACCGCGGCATCGTCGTCCTGGTCCGGCATGGCGCGCTCCGGCCAAAAATGCTGCTTCCGTTACAGCCCGGCGGACCGTGTAAGGTCAAGCATGCAGAGGTGGCCCGCCGTGACGGTGCACGGTTTCAACCAAGCCTGCGAGACCTTGGCCAAGGCGGAGGGCGCGGGACGCGGGGTGAGGCTGCTGTCCGGTATCGGCGCCGCGGTGTATGGAGGCGTGGGCTGGTGGCGCGGCCTGGTCTCGGCGGCCTGCGCCCACCATCCGAACACACGCGTGCAGGACATCTTGGATTGCGCCAACGCGCCCGGAGCCGCCATGGCTGCTTTACGCGGCGGTCAGTTGCTGCTCGTGCTCGATCCGGCGTGCCCCGCCTTCGCCGCCGTCGCGAGCGCCGCGAACCGCGTCGGCGCGACAGTCCTGGCGATCCGACCACCGTCGCTGGATTTGGACCGCCCGGGCGCGCTGCGAACGCTGGATGCCTGGCTGGCCGCAGATGACTTCGCCGGCGAAGCGGGCTAGCGGCCTGGCGGAGACAACGAACGGACGACAATGGAAGGCGTGACGACTGACGGCTGCCGCCTCTATCTGGTAACTCCGCCCGCCGTCGATCTGCAGACGTTTCCGGACCGGCTGGCGGAAGCACTCGATGCTGGCGATGTGGCCGCCGTTCAGCTTCGCCTGAAGGATTTGCCCGAGGCGGAACTACGCCGAGCCATCGATACGCTGCGGCCGGTCGCCCAATCGCGAGGCGTGGCGTTTCTGCTGAACGATCGGCCCGACCTCGCGGCCGCCACCGGATGCGACGGCGCGCATGTCGGCCAGCAGGATGTTTCCGCGCGCGAGGCGCGGCGGCTGCTTGGAGACGGAACGCTCGGCGTGACCTGCCACAACAGCCGCGACCTGGCGCTGCGCGCGGGTGAGGACGGCGCGGATTACGTGGCCTTCGGTGCGTTCTTCCCCACCGCGACCAAGGATGCGCCGATACGGGCCGACCCCGAAATTCTGCAGTGGTGGTCAGAGCTGATGGAACTTCCCTGCGTGGCCATCGGCGGCATCACCGCGGAAAACTGCGCGACGCTGGTGAAGGCCGGAGCCGATTTTTTAGCCGTCGTCGGCGCGGTCTGGTCGCACCCCGGCGGACCCGCCGCCGGGGTGCGTGCCATGAACGCGGCGGTCAACGCCGCACTTAACACTGACTCAGAATAACACGCATTTTGGGTCAGGCATCCGCGGCATTGCCGCAGAAATTACGGCATCAGCACATGATCGACGACATGGATCACGCCGTTGCTCTGATAGACGTCGGCGATCGTCACGTCGGCCATGCCGCCCTTGGCGTCGGTCAGCACGACGGTGTTGCCATTCATGGTAGCGGTCAGCGGCTCGCCTTCCACGGTGGTCAGCGTGGCGTGGCCCCCGCCCGCGGCGATCATCTGCGACAGCGCGGCCGAGTTGATGCGGCCGGGTACCACATGGTAGGTCAGAATCTTGGTCAGGGTGGGCTTGTTCTGGGGTTTCACCAGCTTGGCCACGGTGCCCTTGGGCAGCATGTCGAACGCCTCGTTGGTGGGCGCGAATACGGTGAACGGCCCATCGCTGTTCAGCGTGTCAACCAGACCCGCCGCCTTCACGGCCGCCACCAGCGTGGTGTGGTCCGGCGAGTTCACCGCATTTCCGACGATCGTCTTGGTCGGATACATCGCCGCCCCGCCGACCATGGGGTCGGTCGCAGGCGCCGCGGCGACCGCGGGTGCTGCCGAAGCCGACTGCTGCCCGGTCGTCATCGGGGCCTGCTGGCAGGCGGCCAGCAGGCCGACGGCGGCGACGGCCGGAATCAATTGGCGGAAAGCCATGTGCGTTTGCCTTTGTGCAACGGGGACGCCCTGTGTGTCCCTACAGCCGCACTACTGGGCGTGCCCCGGAGCGGATGCAGCTTCGCCTCGCGCAACGTTTCGGCTCACGGCACAGTGAGGTTCAGCCGCAGGCGTTGCCCCGCAGGCTGAAATTGATCACGCGGCCATCGGCGATCTCGAATGTCGTTTCGCAGGTGTAGTTCACCACCTCCGCCGGAAAACCCGCGCCGTAGCCCCAGCCGAAACTCCAAGGGTACGGTGGTGGCGTGATCGTCTGGGTGGTCTGGTCGTAGGCCAGGAAGCGGTGGCCGCCGACCTCGAAGCTGCGGGTGGGCACGCCCATGCTCCGCAGGAGATCCGCCTCGCTCACTCCGACATAGGCGGCGAGTTCCTGCTTGCGGTGCTGCAACTCGTAGGGATCGCAGGCGGCGACCAAAAGCAGGCCCAGGATCACGGCGCGTTTCATGGCGAGGGCAGCCATAGCACGTCATTGATGCTTCCGGCACCGCAGGCCAGCATGGCGAGCCGGTCAAATCCTAGCGCGATTCCCGCGCAAGCGGGCAGGCCGTGCGCCAGGGCGGCCAGAAAATCCTCGTCGAGGTCCCAGTCCGGCCCGCCATACAAGGCATGGCGCCGCGCGCGATCGGCGAGGAAACGTGCCCGTTGTTCCTGGGCGTCGGCCAATTCCACGAAGGCATTGGCGAGTTCCAGGCCGCAGGCAAACAGCTCGAAGCGCAGGGCCACCCGCTCGTCGTCCGGATCGCGACGAGCAAGCGCGGCCTGCGAGGCGGGCCAGTGCGTCAGGAAAGTGGGATGTTTGCGCCCGATTGCTGGCTCAATTCGCCCAAGCAGCAGGCGAAAGAATAGATCCTCCCACTCCTCCCCCGGGCGAAGTTTTTCGTTCGCTTGAATAGCCATTGCGGGCGCATCGCCCTCATTGCCGAGTACATCCGCGCCGACATAGCGCCGGAATGCACCGGCCACGGTCAGCCGCTCGAAACGCGATAGATCGACCTGGTCCTCGCCGGACGCCACCACGGGCGGCAGCACCGCCCGCAGCAGAGCCTCGGTTTCGTCCATCAGGCCGTCCAGCGTGGCGCCGGGCCGGTACCACTCCAGCATGGTGAACTCGGGCGCATGTAGGTCCGGGCCCTCGCGGTTGCGCCACACGCGGGCGAGCTGAAAAATCTTGCCCGCCCCACCTACCAGCAGGCGCTTCATCGCGAATTCGGGGCTGGTGTGCAGCCAAAGCTTCTTGCGCGTGCCGTCCGGCGCCTCGCGCTCGGTGGCGCACGCGGCGAGGTGGACCTCTTCGCCTGGGGCCGTCACCGCGTACGGCGTTTCCACTTCGACGTAGCCGCGTGCATCGAAGAACGCGCGGACCGCTGCGGTCAGCCGGGCGCGGCGACGAAGGAACGGCAGGCGTGCGGAGAAGCGATCGGGATGCCAGGGCGGCAGCATCGGCGTGCGACGAATCCTTTTCGCGGAAGCGGCTTTAACCGAACATATGTTCTCGGAGGACGCGGAAACTGCCTCAAGCCATGCCTACCTATTTCCGGCCGAGGCATCGAGCAGGCAGCGTCCTTGCCGCCCCCGGCGCTTCCGTCTAGACACCCCCCTTCCCCGTATCCCGGCACGAGAACGCGCATGAAGCAGCAGGCGAACCTGATCCGGGCCGGCCAGGTGATCGAGCACGACGGTCGCCGTTGGACGGTGCTGAAGCAGCAGATCATCACCCCCGGCAAAGGCGGCGCCTTCATCCAGGTGGAGATGCGCGACCTCAAAACCGGCAACAAGACCAACGAGCGCTGGCGCACCGCCGATACGGTGGAGCGGTTGCAGACCGAGGAGAAGGAATACACCTACTCTTACACAGATGGCGACAATCTGGTGCTGATGGACCCCGACAGTTTTGAGCAGGCGATGATCCCGGTCGCCATCCTGGGCGAGCAGGCTGCGTTCTTGCAGGACAACATGCGCGTGACCGTCGATCTGGTGGAGGGAGACCCGGTCGGCATCCACCTGCCGCCCACCGCGGTGCTGGAGGTGGTAGAGGCCGATCCGGTGGTCAAAGGCCAGACCGCGGCCAGCAGCTACAAGCCGGCACGCCTGTCCAACGGTGTCAGGACCAGCGTGCCGCCGTTCGTCGAGACCGGCGAGCGTATCGTCGTGCGCACCGAGGACGCCAGCTACGTCGAGCGCTTCAAGGGCTGAGCCTGCATGGCGCTACGCCTCTCCGCGACCATGACGGTGATGCAGAACGCCGCGCAGCGCGCCAGCAAGCGGCTGCTGCGGGATTTTGCGGAGGTCGAGCAGCTGCAGGTGAGCGTCAAGGGACCCGGCGATTTTGTCAGCCAGGCCGATCTGCGCGCGGAAGCCAGCCTGCGTGAGGATCTGGACAAGGCCCGCCCGGGCTACGCCTTCCTGATGGAGGAAGGCGGCGCGTCCGGCAGCGACAATTGGACCTGGCGCTGGGTGGTCGATCCGTTGGACGGCACCTCGAACTTTCTGCACGGGATTCCGCACTGGTCGATCAGCATCGGCCTGGAGCGCCGCGCCGAGGACGGCAGCTCCGAGGTGGTGGCGGGCGCCATCTATGCCCCGGCCTCCGACGAGATGTTTTGGGCTGAAAAGGGCATGGGTGCTTTCGTCAACGAACGGCGGTTGCGGGTGTCGGCGCGCCGCGAGATCAGCGAGGCCATGTTCGCCACCGGCATACCCTTCGCCGCCACCAGTGCCCCGATGCGCTTGGCGTTCGCCCGCTCGCTCGGCTCGCTGATGCCGCAGGTCGCCGGCATCCGCCGGTTCGGCTCGGCGGCGCTGGACCTGGCCTGGGTGGCCGCCGGGCGGTTCGACGGATTTTGGGAGTTGCGGCTCAAACCATGGGATCTGGCCGCGGGGCTGGTGCTCGTGCGCGAGGCTGGCGGCTACGCCACGGCTCCGGACGGCTCCGACCCGCGCCCGACCGGCGACGTGGTGGCCGCCAATCCGCACCTGCACGGCATGCTGTGCGAGGTCGCTCGCGAGGGACTGCAGGCCAGCGCGCGACCGGTTGCCGGCGCGGCGTGAGCGGCCCAAGGCCCTGGCTGGGAGCGGCGATGGCCGCGGCGGCAGGGCTTTGGATGGCCGCGGCGTGGGCACAGACCACGCTCAATCCGGGCGCCCTCGACCAGTTGGCCCCGCCGCCGATCCCTCCTACCAGCTCGGCCCCTGCAAAACCGCCGGCCAAACCGCCTGCGGGCCAGCACGGCAGGCCGCCCGTGCGGACCACGGCGACGGCCCCGCACCCCGCCGCCACGCCGGTCAAGCCGTTGGTGGTTCCGCCGGCCCCGCCGCCGCCCCCGGTGCTGCCGCCGCCCATCATAGTGCCCACCCGTCCGCCCGCGCCCCCGCCACCGATCCCGATCGCCGCCGACGCGCCGGGCGAGGCCTTGCCGCAGCCGGACGGGTTGCGGGTGAGCTTCGGTGCCGGCCGCGCCGACTTGAATCCCGCTGTCGACGCGGCGCTGCGTGCGCTGGTACACGCCACGCCGCCGTTTGCGCACACCACGTTCACTGTCGTCGCGTATGCTGCGGGCAATGCCGATGATCCCTCCACGCCGCGCCGTCTGTCGCTGAGCCGCGCCCTGGCTGTGCGCAGCGTTTTGCTGGCCGAGGGGATTCCGTCGGCGCGCATTTTCGTCAAAGCGCTCGGTGCCTCGCTGGCGCCCCCGGAGGGTCCGCCTGACCAGGTCGACGTGACGGTGGCAGGGACAGCGCCGCAATCGCAGCCGGCGCAGGGCGCGACCCCGTGACCCGGCCGACGCAGTTCTTGCTGCGCATGCTGGTGTTTCTCGTGGCGGTGGCAGCGGTCGCGGGCCTGTTGTCGCGCGCGCTGATCGCTGCGTTCGAGAACAACAAGCTGCTGAACAGCCTGATCCTGCTGGTGCTGGGCATCGGTATTTTTTGGACTCTGCGACAGGTGGTGCGCCTGGCACCCGAGGTGCGATGGCTGGAATCGTGGCAGCGCAATCGTGCGACGCCGGCGGCGACACCGCCGCCACGGCTGCTGGCACCGATGGCGGCCATGCTGGCGCAGCGCGCGTCTTTCGGGCGCGACGGCATCGATCGCCTCACCCTGTCCTCGCAGGCCATGCGCGCGCTGCTCGATACTATTGCGAGCCGGCTGGACGAGAGTCGCGAACTGTCGCGCTACATGACGGGGCTGCTGATCTTCTTGGGCCTGTTGGGCACGTTCTGGGGCTTGCTGCTCACCGTTTCCTCGGTCAGCGACGTGATCGGCGGTATGTCGGTGGGCGGCAGCGACGTTCCTGCAATGTTCGCGCAGCTCAAAATCGGGCTGGCACGGCCGCTGCATGGCATGGGTACGGCGTTCTCCTCGTCCATGCTCGGCCTCGCCGGCGCGTTGGTGCTCGGATTTTTGGATCTCACCGCCGGCCAGGCGCAGAACCGATTTTATAACGAGCTTGAGGAGTGGCTGGCCGGGATCACGCGGCTGTCCTCGGGCGTGCTGGGCGGCGAAGGCGAGACATCCGTGCCGGCTTACGTGCAGGCGCTGCTGGAGCAGACGGCGGAAAACATGGAGGGGCTGCAGCGCGTGCTGGCGCGCGGCGAGGAGGGACGGCGCGAGGCCAACCAGGCCATCGTGACTCTGGTCGACCGGCTCGCCACGTTTACCGAAACAATGCGCACCAGCCAGCAGCTCATGCTGCATCTGGCCGAAAACCAGCAGGCGCTGGGGCCGCTGCTGCAGCGGCTCGGCGAGCGGCGCAGCGATGGTCTGGAAGACGCCACGCGCGCGCATCTGCGCAACATAGAACTGTACTTGCAACGGCTGCTGGTGGAGAGCGAACAGGGCCGGGCCCAGAGCACCGCTGAATTGCGCGCCGACATCCGCATCCTGACGCGCACCATCGCCGCCATCTCCGAGGAGCAGCCGCACTAAATGGCCCGCGTGCGGCGCGGCGGGGGCGAAACCCTGAACGCCTGGCCCGGCTACGTGGATGCTTTGTCCACGCTGCTGATGGTCATCATCTTCGTGCTCCTGGTGTTCGTGCTGGCGCAGGCGTTCCTGTCCGCCACCCTCTCCGGCCGCGACCAGGCGCTCGAACAACTGAACCAGCAGGTCGCGGAACTGTCGAAAATGCTGTCGCTGGAAAAAAGCCGCAGCGCGGACTTGCAGACCAAGGCCGCAGCGGTGACGCAGGACCTTCAGGCAGCCGCCACCGAGCGCGACACGTTGAGCCAGCAGCTGACGGCGTTGCGCACCGACTCGGCACGGGACGCCGTCTATCGCACGGCGCTCGAACGCGAGCGGGACCGCCTCGCCACGCAGTTGACTGACCAGAACGTCGCAGTTGCAGGCGGCACAGGCGAGCAACATCAAACTTCAAGCGCAACTCGCGGACGCAGCACGTCGTGCGGAGGCGGCCGTCCAGGATGCGGCGAGCAAGGCTGCGGACCTCGCGAGCACGCAAAACGATCTGGCGGCGGCGCGGAACATGCTGGCCGAAATGCACAAGCAGCAGGAAGCCGCCGACCGCACGGTGCAAGCCGATCAGGCCACCATCGCCGAAAAACTCTCCGATCTGGCGCGCATGCAGAGCGATCTGGCGGCCGCGCGCGACACGTTGGCCGAGATGCGCAAGCAGCAGGAAGCGGCCGACCAGACCGTGCAGACCGACCGCGCCACGCTGGCGGAAAAGTTGTCAGACCTGGCGCGACTGCAGCAACAGGTGCAGGCGCTGACCGCGCTGCGCGATCAGCTGGAGCAGCAGGCGCAGGACGCCGCTGCACGCGCGACGACAGAGCAGCAGCGCCGCGAGGCGGTGGCGGACCAGCTTGCCGGTGAGCAGAAACTCGCCGACAGCGCCAAGGCGCAACTCGCTTTGATGACGCAGCAGGTACAGGGTCTGCGCGACCAGCTGGCCAGCGTCCAGGACGCTTTGGGCATCGCGCAAAAGCAGGCTCAGGACAAGGACGTGCAACTCGCCGATCTCGGCCGCCAGCTGAACACCGCGTTGGCGCAAAAGGTGGAGGAGCTGCAGCGTTACCGCAGCGAGTTTTTCGGCCGCCTGCGCGCGGTATTGGCCAATCGGCCCGGCATCCAGGTGGTCGGCGATCGGTTCGTGTTCCAGAGCGATATCCTGTTCCCGTCCGGCGGCGCCGACCTGAACCCGAGCGGGCAAGCGCAGATCACCCAGCTTGCGGCGACGCTGAAGGACATCGCCAAGGACATCCCGCCCGACGTGAACTGGATCCTGCGGGTCGACGGCCATGCCGACCGCCTCCCCGTCGATCCGTTCGGCAGCTACGCCGACAACTGGGATTTGTCGGCCAAACGCGCGATCAACGTAGCAAAGCTGCTGATCAAGGACGGCATCCCCGCCAATCGCGTCGCCGCCACGGCCTTCGGTGACACCCAGCCCCTGGACCCTGCCGACACGGCAGAGGCATATGCCAAAAATCGCCGCATCGAAATCAGACTGACAGACCGGTAGGCGCGAGGCGATCCGGTTTCGTGTCAACGTGTCATGCGCTCAGCAGCGTGAATGTCGTCCGCGGCGAGTGATATGCTCCGCCAAGCGCAGCCTCAGCTCCCTCGTTACTTCGGACCCGAGGTCGCCGCGACTGGTGCGGCCCGTCTCGGGCCCAGCTGCATCACCAGGATTCGGCGTGCGCCACCCGCCAATGGCCGCGGCCGTTCTGTTTCAGCTCGTACATTACCTGGTCGCTGCGATGGATCAGCGTGTCGACGTCTTCGCCGCGCCCTGGCCAGCGGGTGGTGATTCCAACGGACATCGACAGGGCCGGGCTGGTGGGGACGGTGAAGCTCGCCAGCACGCCTGGGCCGTCCCGGCAGAGTTGTTCGGCCCGCTCAGCGGCGGCGAATTGGTCGGCTCCGTCGAGCCATAGGGCGAATTCATCACCGCCAAACCGTGCCACCAGATCGGACGGACGCACCGTGTCGCGAAGCATCCCGGCGACCTTCGCCAGCGCTTCGTCGCCCACATCGTGACCGCGGTCGTCGTTGAGCTGCTTGAAATTGTCGAGATCGACGAACATCAGCGTGCCGGGCAAGCCTTCGCGATCGAGGCGGTCGATGCGCCGGGCCACTTCTTCAACAAAGGCGCGACGGTTCAGTAAACCGGTCAGCGAATCGGTGCGCGCCTGCCGCGCCATTTCTCGCTGAATTGCCTCGTGCTCCAGAATTACCCGGACGATGCTGCTGGTCGAGACCGCCACGGCGCGATCATCGTCGTCCCAGTTCCGGCCCTCCGGACCACGCCAGAGCGCGAGGGCGGCCTGCTCGCCGAACCGTGTCTGACACGGGCAGACCAGCAGCTTTTGGCCATCTGGCGCCAGCGCGTAGCCGCCGTTCTCGCTGCCTTGGTCCAGCAGCATGAGGGCTGCGCCAAGCACACCGGGCGCCGACGAGCCGGTTTGATGCAGCACTGTCGGCACCGCGCCATCGCTCAGCATGTCGATCACCGCCACACCATCGGCACCGATGGCGCGCGCGAGGGAACCGAGCGTGGCTTGCATCATGCGCCGCGCCACCACCTCCTGGCGCATATCCCACAGGATCTGGTCGAGAACCTCGCCCCGGCGCAGTGCCCCGGCGATCGCGTCCTCGTCGCCGTCCTGCTCGGTCACATCCTGGCCGACCCCGCGCACCCCAACATGCCGGCCCTGCGGATCGCGCACCGGGGCCACGGAGAACGACAGGCATGCGAGCCTGCCGTCCGGTCGCTTGAGCCAGGCACGGCGACCGCGCAGCGCTTCCCGAGCGCAGAATGGGTCAAAGTTGCCGGCGCCGCCGTCGGCCAGCAGCAACGAGCCCGGTTGCCCGACCAGCAGGTCCGCCTGCCATCCAAGTGGCTGCTCGGGCGAGACGAACACGAAGCAGCCCGCGGAGTTGGTTTCGAAGGCGAGATCGGCGGCCAACGCCACCAGATCGCGCCAGCGCTGCCGGGTGTCGAGCAACGCGCAGCGCAGGGCGTCCGGGCGCGCCAAAACCGTCGATGTCGGCGCATCCGCGTGCAGCGTGGCAAGGGCCGAATCGGCACCGGCGCGCGGTCCGGCTTGTCGCGCCGGCGCTGTCGCTTCCTTCATGTCCGGCGCTCCCATCGGGGGGAATGTGGGCAATCATATCAGCCCAGGCGGGTGAACAGCCGGTTATCGGGCGAGAGTTTGGGCCACCGGGCACCGCGTCGGTTGACACTCCCGGCGCGGACTGCGCATCGTCAACCGCCCGCGCGCCACCCACGAGGCTCCCGCCGATGTCAAATCCGTCGCTTCGCCACGCCGTCGAGGCGTTGTGGGATCGTCGCGAGACGCTCGATCCGCAAACCAGCGGCGAGGCGCGCGATACCGTCGAGCAGGTTCTGCAAGGGCTGGAAGCGGGCACGCTGCGGGTGGCATCCCCCGCCGCGGGCGGGGGATGGGAGGTGCACGAATGGCTGAAGAAGGCCGTGCTGCTCTCGTTCCGGCTCAACGACAGCGTGGCCATGCCGGGTGTCGGCGGCGCCTGGGACAAGGTGCCCCTGAAGTTCGCGGATTGGGGCGAGAACCGGTTCCGCGACGGCGGTTTTCGCGCCGTCCCCGGCTCGGTAGTGCGGCGCAGCGCCTATGTCGCGCCGGGAGTTGTGCTGATGCCCTGCTTCGTCAACGTGGGCGCCCATGTCGGCGCCGGCACCATGGTGGATACCTGGGCCACGATCGGCAGCTGCGCCCAGGTCGGCCGCAACTGCCATATCAGCGGCGGTACCGGCATCGGCGGCGTGCTGGAGCCGCTGCAGGCCGCGCCGGTGGTGATTGAGGACGACTGCTTTGTCGGCGCGCGCAGCGAGGTGGCCGAGGGCGTGCGGGTGGAGCGCGGCAGCGTGCTGTCCATGGGCGTGTTTCTCGGCGCCTCCACGAAAATCGTCGACCGCGCCACCGGCGAGGTTTTTTATGGCCGCGTGCCGGCCTTTTCCGTGGTGGTGCCGGGAACGCTGCCGGGCCGCGCGTTGCCGGACGGCTCGCCCGGGCCGGGGCTGGCTTGCGCGGTGATCGTCAAGCGCGTCGACGAGGGCACGCGCGCGAAAACCTCGATCAACGAGCTGTTGCGCGATTGACCCAGCACGCACTTGTCGACCCGTTGGAACTGGCGCGGGCGCTGATCCGCTGCGCCTCGGTCACGCCGGCCGACGACGGCGCAATGGACGTCATGGACCGGGCACTGAGCGAGCTTGGGTTCTCCGTCGAGCGCCTCGAATTCGGCACCACGCCGAACCTTTTTGCGCGACGCGGCAGCGGCGAGCCGCATCTGTGCTTTGCCGGCCACACCGACGTGGTGCCGCCCGGCGATGCATCGCTGTGGACGCATCCGCCGTTCGCCGCGGATGTGGCGGACGGCATGCTGTTCGGGCGCGGCGCCGTCGACATGAAAGGCGGTATCGCGGCGTTCGTCGCGGCCTGCGCGCGCTATCGGCCGGCGCGCGGCTCGATCAGCCTGCTGATCACCGGCGACGAGGAGGGTCCGGCCACGGACGGCACGGTGCGCGTGCTGGAGTGGCTGCTGGGCCGTGAAAAAGTGCCGGATTTTTGCCTGGTCGGCGAGCCCACCAACCGGGAACGGCTGGGAGAGATGATAAAGGTCGGCCGGCGCGGGAGCCTGACGGCGCACATCACGGTACACGGGATTCAAGGCCACAGCGCCTATCCGCACCGCGCCGACAACCCGGTGCATCGGCTGGTACGCGCATTGGCGGCATTGATTGGCGCACCGCTCGACGCCGGCACGCCATGGTTCGAACCGTCGACGCTTGCAAATCACCAGTTTTGACGTCGGCAACCCGGCCGGCAATGTGATTCCCGCGCAGGCTCGGGCGACGATCAACATCCGTTTCAACGACCGCCACAGCAGTGCCTCGCTGGAGGCGTGGCTCCGTGCGGCCCTCGCACAGCACGGTGAGCGTTTCGATCTGGAGGTATCGGGCACCTGCGAAAGTTTTCGCACCGAGCCGGGGATTTGGACCGAAGCACTATCGCGTGCCATCGAAGCGGTTTCAGGCTTGGCGCCTCGGGCCGATACCGGAGGCGGCACGTCAGACGCGCGGTTTTTCGCGCCGCTGTGCCCGGTTGCCGAGTTCGGGCTGGTGGGAACCACCATGCACCAGATCGATGAACGCGTGCCGGTCGACGAACTGCGCCGACTGGCCGACATCTATGAGGGCGTGCTGCGCGCTCTGCTGCGGTGAGCACGAGCTTCGTCAACGTGGCCCGCGGCATGGGCCTGCTGGCCCGGTTCCGCGCCGACGGCTTTCGCTATTTCGACGGGTCGACCGCCGACGTCCTGGCCAGCATCGCGCCCCTTCTTGCGCTCCCGCTGGCACTCGGGCTGCTGCTGCTGATGGCAGGTGCTGCCAACCAGCTGGCGGCACCCCTGGCCACGGGGGGCGCGGTATTGGCGCCGTTGGCGATCTCCGATCTGCTGGCCCGCCTGTGGCACCGCGAGGCGGAATGGGGCCGCTACGCGGCAGCGTATAACTGGTGCCAGTGGCCGATTACCGGCGTGGCAATCCTCGCGGTCGTCGGCGCCTCGGTGCTGGCGGGCCTCGGCTTGCCGCGGCAGATTGCCGGGCTCGCCGCGCTGGGGCTCGCGGCCTTCTATCAATTGGCACTGCACTGGTTCGTCGCGCGCCGCGCACTGTTGCTGTCCCCCGGCCGCGCCATGCTGGTGACCATCCTGGCCGACGGGTCCGCGATATTGTTGCTGACGCTGTTCCTGCTGCTCGACACCGACGCGGTTCAGGTGGCGAACGGATCGGACGGGTAGCGGACCGCGACGAGCGTGAGGCCGCTGGCCGGCGCGGTCGGACCCGCTTGCGCCCGGTTTCTTGCTGCGAGCACCTCGGCCATGCGCGCCGCCGGCCAGCGTCCTTCGCCCACCAGTTTCAGCGTGCCCACCATGTTGCGGACCTGGTGGTGCAGAAAACTCCTGGCCTGCGCATGCACTTCCACAAATCCGCCGTCGCGAGTCACGTCCAGGCGGTCCAAGGTGCGCAGCGGCGAATCCGCCTGACACGCGACGGCGCGAAACGAGGAAAAATCGTGCCGGCCCAGCAGCGCCTGCGCGGCCGCGTGCATGGAATCGGCGTCCAGGGCGTGCGGCACGTGCCAGACCCGGTCGGCCAGCAGCGCCGGGGGCGCGCGGCGGTTCAGGATGCGGTAGACGTAGACGCGGGCGACGGCGGAAAACCGCGCGTTCCAAGTGTCGTCCGCCAGCGCCGCGCGCAGGACCACCACCTTATGCGGCCGGAGATGAAAGTTGAGCGCCCCCTGCAACGTCGCGGGGGCGTGCGCGACCGGGAGATCGAGCTGGGCCACCTGGCCGGTCGCATGAACGCCGGCATCGGTCCGGCCGGCGGCAACCGTCGCGACCCGCCCCCCGCGGGCCAGTCTTTCGGCCGCCGCCTCCAGGACGGATTGGACAGAAACCCCATTGTCCTGCGCCTGCCAGCCGACGAAGCCGGTGCCGTCGTATTCCAGCTCCAGGGCGTAGCGCGGCATCAATGGTCACGGTTGCTGCGATGCGACGACCGCTGTGACACGCCGGCCGGCCAAGCGCCACAGCAAGTTTGTGTCGAGTATCGTAACAATATGGGCATGCGTGGGCAGGCGGCCCAGTCAGGCCGGTTTTCGGATCGGCTCCAGCATCCAGATGCCGCGCCACTTGCGCCACTCCGTGCCGGGCTCGGTCCACTTCGGCTTGCGCTTATACGGCTCGGTGCGCACCGGACGCTTGCGCATCGGCTTTTCGGCAGGTTCCGTTGGGACCGGTGCGGCGGGGTCCGGTTCGGTGGGGACCGGTGCGGTTCGGCGAACCCGCTTCGGCAGCGGCGGCAGGAGCGCCGGGTCAGGCTTTAGCGCCAGCATCCAGAACAGCGGCCGGAGCAGTCGCCCCGCCTGCGGCGCCTTGCGGAGCAACTCCTGCATCTCGGGATCGGCCAGCAGCCGCTGCAAATCCCGCTGACAGGGCGCCACCCGCCACGCCCCCAGTTTCAGCAGCCAGCCGAACGGCTCGGGAAACGGACGCTGTCGCTTTCGGGCTTGTCCTTTCCGGTCCCGGGGCGGCCGCGGCGGCGGCAGCGGACCCGCCTGGGCCCGGGCGATCAGGGCAAGAAACCTTTTGCGGAGCTTCTGCAGCCTGATCCCGACCAGCTCCAGCAACTGCACGCTGATGAACGCCACCCCGGACATCCGGTCCGCATGCCAGCGTGCCCCCAGCCCCAGGACCACCTCGTCGGCGAACCGGGCAAACCGCTCGGCGAGGCTGGCATCCGGTGGGAGCGGCGGGCGGGGGAGAAACCACATGTCAGGAGCACTAACACAAGCCGCGGGGAAAGTCAAGGAGCTTTTGCTTGGCGGCGCGGGCTGGAATCAGCCGAGAACAGTGCCGGGCGGAATTGTGTTGCCTCGCAGGAAGGCGCGCGCCTCGACGGAAGTGCGCCCCGGCGCCTGAACGCGCAGCAGGCGCAGTGCGCCCTTGCCACAGCCCACTACCGAGCCCATGCTCCCGGTCGGCCAGCAAAGCGCCCGGCGGACCTGATGCATCTTCCGGTTCTGCTTCCAGCACCTTCAGCCGTTGTCCACGCAAATAGGTGAAGGTGCCGGGCCACGGATCGAAAGCCCGCACCTGACGGTCCAAAAACCCGGCGTCGCGGGAGAAATCCAGCACTCCGTCCTGTCGCGAAAGTTTGCCCGCGTAGGTGGCGCCCGCCTCGGGCTGCGGCACGGGAGGCGGGCTCTCGTCCAGCGCCCGCAAGATCAGGGCGGCACCCACCGGAGCCAACGCATCGCGCAGCGCCCAAGCGCTCATGCGCGGCGCAATGGGCACGCCTTCCTGCAACAGCATCGGCCCGGTATCCAGCCCCGCGTCCATGCGCATGACGGTAATGCCGCTGACGGCATCCCCGGCCAGGATCGCCGCCTGGATCGGTGCCGCGCCGCGCCAGCGCGGCAGCAGGCTGGCGTGGATGTTCAGGCAACCAAGACGCGGCGCCTCCAGCATTGCGGGCGGCAGGATCAGGCCGTAGGCAGCCACCACCGCCGCGTCCAGGCGCAGGGCAGCGAACGCCTGCTGCTCGCCCAGGTCCCGCCGCAGGCGCACCGGCGTGCGCACCATCAGGCCAAGACCCAGCGCGCGCTCATGCACCGGGCACAGATTCGGCTTTTGGCCCCGGTGCGCCGGGCGGGGAGGCTGGCAGTACACCGCCGCAATCTCGTGGCCCGCGGCGTGCAACGCCTCCAGCGCCGGCACCGCAAACTCCGGGCTGCCCATGAACGCGAGGCGCATCGGGTCAGCTCCCCTGTTCGGCCGCCTTTTGGCGCTGCTCCTTGACCAGCCGCCGCAGGATCATGTTGCGTTTCAGCGCCGACAGATGGTCGACGAAAAGTATCCCGTCCAGATGGTCGATTTCATGCTGAAGGCAGGCCGCGAGCAGACCTTCTGCGTCCAGTTCGCGTCTGGCGCCGGTCTCGTCCGAAAACCGGATTTTTACCCGCGCGGGGCGGGTCACGTCGGCGTACTGGCCGGGCAGGCTGAGGCAGCCTTCTTCGCGCGTGACCATTTCGTCACTGCGGGAAAGCACTTCCGGGTTCACCAACACGATCGGCTCAGGCTTGTCCGCAGGCATCAGGTCCACCACGGCGAGACGCAGCGGGGTGCCGATTTGGGGCGCTGCCAGACCGATCCCGGGGGCCGAGTACATGGTTGCCAACATGCGCGGGACCAGTGCGCGCACCGTCTCGGCATCGGCGTCGCGAACCGGTTGGGCGCGCACTTTCAGCAGCTTGTTGGGAGCCAGCAAGATCGGCAGCGTCGCGACAGTCGCAGCGTCGGTCATCGGGCGGATGTAGCGACCCCCCTGCCCCGGTTGCAACCGGACGGCGCCCGCACCATCTGACGGTAGCCAGGCTGCCGCATCCGGGGTCCGGCGTCGCTTCGCTCGCAGGAGGGAGCACTATGACTGCTCGTGTGTTCACATCGCCGTTGTTCCTTGGCTTCGATCATCTGGAGCAGATGCTGGAGCGCGCATCCAAAACCTCCGCGGACGGGTATCCGCCCTACAACATCGAGCAGACCGGTCCGACCGGCTTGCGCATTACCTTGGCGGTGGCCGGGTTCACCATGGACGATCTGCAGATCACGCAGGAGGACAACCAGCTCATCATCCGTGGTCGCCAGACCGACGACAGCCAGGATCGCGTGTTTCTGCATCGCGGTATCGCCGCGCGCCAATTCCAGCGCGCGTTCGTCATGGCCGAGGGGATCGAGGTCAAGGGCGCCTGGCTGGACAACGGATTGCTGCATGTGGACCTGGCCCGGCCGCAGCCGGAAAGCCGTGTCAAGACCATCAAGATAGACACGGCCACCGCGCGCCCGGGACGCGCGCTGCAGGGAGTTTCTGACGAATAGCGACCGGTACGGGTTCGTCACGCGCAGACCATCACGCAGACACGCCGGCGTTAACTACTTCACCAAAACTATCGCGCATTCTGGGCGTTGCTTCGACGAGAGGGCGCCGAGCTCGCGAGGAGGATTGACGATGAATGCTTCGCACGACGCCCCAGCCCCGGACCGGCTTGTGGCGGTTGATATTCGCCACCTGTCCACCGAGCAGCTGGCACAGCTCGGGGTTTCGCAGGTCGCCTACGTGAAGCCGGTGATGCTGAACGGCACGCGCGCGTTTGCCATTCACGCGGCCGACGGCTCACCCATGGCGGTCGCCGGCGACCAGGAGCTGGCAGTGGCCGCCATCCTCCAGCACGAAATGGCGGCGGCACTGGTACACTAGGTCGGGAGCGGCGGTTTCGAGTTCATAACGTACGAGCCGACTGAAACGGTGTGGACGTACGCCGTAGCACCGCGTCGCGCCCGGCCATAACGTTTGGCTAACGGAAGAGCAGTCCGGACGCCCGCTGGTATGATACCAATGCGCGTATCTCATAACTCGCCGGCCCCCTCACCCCAGCCCTCTCCCCCCAAGCGGGGGAGAGGGAGAAAAGCCTGATCACGTCTGCATCTTCTCCCTCTCCGGCTGGCGGGAGAGGGCCGCGGTGAGGGTGGCCTCGGCACGGGGCCGTTATCCCGACCGAGTGACTTTATGCTGCGGC
The DNA here is from genome assembly GCA_963822705.1 of uncultured Pseudomonadota bacterium. Classification (GTDB taxonomy): domain Bacteria; phylum Pseudomonadota; class Alphaproteobacteria; order Acetobacterales; family Acetobacteraceae; genus CAVRQM01. The sequence goes on along the minus strand of CAWGIX010000006.1, from coordinate 562,119 downwards.
GAGTCACCCAGGCATTCCCCATTTTGACGCCCCAACCGCCATCCGGTGTTCCTGTCCTGTTCCCTCTTGTTGCTGCGCTCCCCGGGTTATCGCGCAGTTGCGCCGCGGGTGATTGTCCCTTTACGGCGGCTTTGGATAATCCTGCTGGACTTTTACCAGCAAAGTCACATCTAGTCGCATGCTCTTGCGGACGGAGGCTCTCATGGCCCAGCGGCCGATCTGGCGCGGGCATTTGCGACTGGCCCTGGTTTCCTGCCCGGTGGCGCTGTATGCGGCCCATCACGAGCGGAATACGCTGCGGTTCAACATGATAAACCCCAAGACCGGGAACCGCATCAGCATGCGCACGGTCGACGCGGAGACCAAGGAAGAGGTGTCCCGCGGCGACACGGTCAAAGGCTACGAGTTCAAGAAAAACCACTATCTCATTTTGAATGAGGAGGAGTTCGAGTCAGTCCGCGTGCCAAGTTCGACGGTCATGGTGGTCGACAAGTTCGTCCCCAGGGACTCGCTCGATCCGATCTATTACGATACGAGCTACTATCTGGCGCCGGACGGCGGGCAGGCAGAGGACGTGTATGCGGTCCTGCGGGATGCCATTACGGAGACCGGCAGGGTTGCATTGTCCCGCGTCGTCGTGGGCCGGCGGGAGCGTGTGGTCGCCATCGTGCCGATGGGGCCGGGGCTGGCCGCGCATACGCTGCACGAGACACGCGACCTGAACAGCTCGGCGGAAATCTTCGACCGCATTCCTGCGACAAGATCCGATCCCGAGATGGTCAAGCTGGCGACCCAGCTCATCGAGCGGCAAACCGGAACCTACGACCCTGCCGATTTCGAGGATCGCTATGAGACCCGCCTGCGGGCCCTTCTGGACGCGAAACTGAAGGGCGAGGGCCTGGGACAGGAGGAGGAGGCGGAACCGGACCGCAGCAACGTCATCGACATCATGGCGGCGCTGAAGGCAAGTCTTGCCAGGCAGAAGGACGCACCGACAGCCAGCGCCCAGGTGGCCGAGCCGACCTCGGAGACGAAGCCGAAGGCAAGCCGCAGCAGGTCCGAAGACGCGCCGCCCAAGACCGCCGCGAAGCCGGCCCGCAAGCGAGCCTGAACCGTCGGGCCGGGGCGGGCGCTATCCCGCCGCCGGATCGATCCAGCCGATGTGCCCGTCGCTGCGGCGATAGACGACGTTCAGCTCGCCGTTGGTACTGTTGCGGAACATCAGCACCGGCTGGTCGGCCAGATCCATGCGCATCACCGCGTCGCTGACCGAAAGCCGGGCGATGTCGGCCGGGAACTCCGCAACGACGGTGGCATAGGCGGCAGCCGCGCCGTCGCCCTCGCCTTCCGCCCCGGGTTCCTCCTGGCGCAGAATATACTGGCGCGCGGTTTGCGGCCGTTCCTTGTTCGCGGCATCCCGTGCGTGGTCGTTCACCCGCCTTCGATAGCGGCGCAGGCGCTTGGCGATGTGCTCGGCGGCATCGTCGAACGCGCTGTTGGCGTCCGCCGCCTCGCCTTCGCCGCGCAGCATCAGGCCGCGGCCGGCATGCATGTTGATGTCGCAGCAGAAAAAACTGCGCGCCCGGCTGAAGGTGACGTGCGCCTCCAGCGCGTGGTCAAAATACTTGCCCGCAATCGTGTCAAGCTGCTCCGAGACGCGCACGCGCAGGGCATCGGAGAGATCGACCTGCTTGCCCGAGACCGTGATCTGCATGGCATTGCTCCCGACCGTAGAGACACATGATGGGTCGGGGCGGGCCTTCCCGCAAGCGCCCCCGCAGGCGGGCGATCTGGTCTCAAATCGCTTCGGCTTTCTCCCGCTTGCGCTGCACCGAACTCGGAATCCGCAGTGCTTCGCGGTATTTCGCCACGGTCCGGCGCGCGATATCGACCCCTTCGCTGCGCAAGGTGGCGACAATCGCATCGTCGGACAGCACCAAGTCGGCAGTTTCCGCGGCAACCATGGAACGGATGCGCCAGCGCACCGCCTCGGCGCTGTGGCTCTCGCCATCGGTTCCGGCAATGGCGGTTGTAAAAAAGTATTTCAACTCGAAGGTGCCGCGCGGGGTGGCAATATATTTCCCGGACGTCACGCGGCTGACCGTGCTCTCGTGCATCTCCACGGCGGCGGCAACGTCCCGCAGAATCAGCGGCCGCAAGTGACCGATGCCATGGCGGAAGAAACCGTCCTGCTGACGCACGATGTCGGAGGCCACTTTCAGGATAGTCTGCGCCCGCTGCTGTAACGATTTGACCAGCCAGCTCGCCGTTTGCAGCTTGTCGGCAACGAAAATCCTGTCCTCGCGCGAGCCGCGGGCGACCACCTGCGCGGAAAAGCCGTGATTGACCAGAATGCGCGGCAAGGTCTCGCCGTTCAGTTCGAGCAGCCAGTCCGCCTCGCCCAGCCGGCGCATGAGGATGTCCGGAATGATCGGCAGCGGCGGTGCGGCGTCGAAGGCCGATCCTGGTTTCGGGTCCAGCCGGCGCAGTTCGGCCACCATGTCCGCCAGGTCCGCAGCATCCACGCCGCACAGCGACATCAGCGCGCGCATGTCGCGCGCGGCGAGCAGGTCCAGATGATCGAGCAGCGCGGCCATTGCGGGATCGAGCCGGTTGCGCTCGGCGAGCTGGGCCGCGAGGCATTCGCGCAGATCGCGGGCAAACATCCCGGTGGGCTCGAACTGCAGCATGCGGCCACGCACGCGCTCCAGCCGCTCGAAGTCGGTGCCCAGCATGATGGCCAGTTCCTCGGGGGTACCGCCAGCCGGCCGGAGGCGTCCAGATTGGCAACCAGCTGGGCGGCAATCAGCCGGTCCGCCGGGTCGCCAAACGTCAGCCGAATTTGCAGGTCCAGATGCTCGCGCAGGGTGCGCGCGTCGGGGGCGTATTCGTCGACCCCGCGCCAGTCGCCGTCCTCGTGCCCATTGACCCGACCATGGCGCTCCTGGGCATGAACGCCATCGGCCGGGCCGGCATCGTACGGCTCCGCGTGGGCCGCGTCCATCGGCTCGGAGTCCGCGGCGGACAACACCTCCGAACGCGCCGCGTCCGCCGCGTCGGGGGGGTCCGGCGGGTCCGCAAAGCCATCCGCCGCGCCGACCGGCTCGGCGCGAATGGGCTCCATCTGATCGAGAGCCGGCAACTCCTGCCCGCCGAAATTCTCATCGGGCCGATCATCGCGCTCCAGCAGTGGATTGCGCTCCAGCTCCTCCTCGACGAACGCCGCCACCTGAAGATTCGAGTACCTGCAGCAGCTTTATGGCCTGCTGCAATTGCGGCGTCATCACCAGCGACTGCGACTGGCGGAGGTCGAGGCGGGGGCCGAGGGCCATGCGTGCGCGCTTCAGGCTGTGCAGGACGGCCGAAACGGCGGCCGTGCTGCACTGCAGCGCGACAGGGACGGCAACGCAAGCAAGAATCGTGCTGGGCTCATCAAATCCAGTCTAGAGACTGAATCTTTCTCCCAGATAGACGCGGCGGACGTCCTCGTGCGCGACCACCTCCGCCGGCCTGCCCTGCATCAGCACCTCGCCGTCGTGCATGATGTAGGCGCGGTCGATGATTTCCAGCGTCTCGCGGACGTTGTGGTCGGTGATGAGCACGCCGATCCCACGGTCCTTCAGGTGCCCGACCAGATCGCGGATCTCGCTCACCGCGATCGGGTCGATGCCGGCGAGTGGTTCGTCGAGCAGGATGTAGTTCGGCTGCGAGGCCAGGGCGCGGGCGATCTCCACCCGCCGCCGCTCGCCGCCCGACAGGGCGAGCGACGGGGTGCGGCGCAGGTGGGCAATGCCGAACTCGGTCAGCAGGGCATCCAGCATCTGCTGGCGGCGGTCGGCGTCCGGCTCCACCACTTCCAGCGCCGCCATGACGTTCTGGCCCACGTTCAGGCCGCGGAACACGCTGGCCTCCTGCGGCAGATAGCCGATGCCCAGGCGCGCGCGGCGGTACATCGGCAGCGCGGTGATGTCGGTTCCCTCGAGCGAGATGTGGCCGGTCTCCGGCCGTACCAAACCCACGATCATGTAGAAGGTCGTGGTCTTGCCGGCCCCGTTCGGGCCGAGCAAGCCCACGGCCTCGCCACGGCGCACCGAGACGGAGACGTTGCGCACGACCGGACGGCGCTTGTAGGTCTTGCCCACCCCGCTCGCGGCCAGTTCGTCGTTGGTTCCGGCCAGGATGCCGCCGCGCTGGAGCCTGCCGCGCCGCATCTCCTCCGGCAGGTCCTGACGAAGCTCGTTCACCGCGGCGGTGCCTTGGCACCCGACGGCTGGGCGGTGGTGTCGTTCGGCATGATCAGCCCTTCCACCCGGGCGTTCGGCAGGCTGATCATATGCGCGATGCCGGTCTTCATGTTCACGTCGGCGGCCGGACCGTTCAGCTGGTTCTGGCCGCGGGTGATGCGCACATGGCCGATGATGCGCGCCAACCCGGTGTCGGGCAGGTACACGCCGCGGTCGCCGCGGATGGTGTCGAGCACGGTGCGGACCTCGACGTTCCCATACGCCTCCACCCGTTGCAGCTTGCCGGAGGCGGCCAACGGATCGGCGGGTGGCGCGCCGGGTTTTGCCGCAACCGGCACCGGTTTCGCAGCCCCGGGCGCCGCTGGAGCGTTCGGGTCCGTTGTGTAGCCGACCAGCACGTCGGCGGAAACCCGGCGCTGGTCGTTGGTGACCACCACGGCGTTGCCGCGGCCGATGGCGATGTGCTTCTGCGACCAGTACTCCATGTCGTCGCGGGCGGTCATCACCTCTTGCGGCGTGGTGAGTTTCAGGGCGTGCCCGGTCAGCACCAGCACCGCCTGGTCGATGTCGTAGATCGCGTGGTCGGCGAGCGCTTCGTCGGTCGGCGTCACGATGCGCACATGGCCGTCCGCCTCCAGCCGGTAGACCTCGTTGTCGCCATTATCGACGCCGCCCAGCGCACTGGCCGAAGCCGCAGCGGGCTGCACCGCGGCCGTGGCGGCCGGTTGGGCGGCCGGTTGGCTCCCGGCTGGGCCGTGGGCGTGGCGCCCGGCTTCTTGCGGTAGTGGGCGATCAGCGTGTCCGCCAACACGGTGACGTTGCCGCGCACGGCGCGGGCATCGCCGGTGGCGATCACCTCCTGATCCGCCTCGCGCCACTCGAAGCCGCCCTGTGCGGTCACGTCGACCGGACCCCCGCTGGACAGGTCGATCCCTTGCGCCCGGACCGAGCCCGCCGCAAGCGTGACCGGCAGCACCAGCCCGGCAAGCAGACCCGCCCGGCTCATTGTTTTCCGTTCAGCACCAGCCTTCCGGGGCCGGTGAACTGAATGACGGTGCCCCGGTCGAGTACCGCAAAGCCCTGCGCGTCCAAAGTGCCGAACGGACCCTCGGCGTGCACGCGATCGGCACTCGAGGCGGCGCCGTATTTCAGGTCCAGCGTGGCAGTGTCGGTCTGCATCACCGTCCCGTCGTCGCGATAGAGCTGGACATCGCCCGCCAGGTCGAGACTGCCCGCATGCTGCAGATAGGTCCCCTTGAGCGACCGTCCCATCATCCAGCGCCCGCCTTCCATGGTGATGTCGCCTTTCGGGTCGGTCAGGTCGATCCGCTCCGGCGATACCTGGCGGGCCTCGGTCGCAGTCACGGTATACGGACGGCCGCGCTGGTCGACGCCATGATAGGTCGCGTGCGTCAGCTGGCCGGTGCGCAGTTCCAGGCCCAGGCGTGCCGCCCGAAGCCGCGCCTCGGTGGCCCAGCGGGAGTACTCCGGCCACAGCGCGATGCTGGCCAGCAGAACCAGCGCCAAGAGTGGCAGCACGCCTTTCGCAGCGCCGACCAAAAGACGGCGCCGTGCAATGCTGGCCGCCGTCGGGGGCGGCTTTTGGCGCGCGCCACCGATGCCGGTGCGCCGTAGCTGGGCCGTGGTCATGGGCACCAAGCTCGTCACGCGAGACCCGCCCGCAACAGGTCGTGCACGTGCAGAATTCCGATTGGCCGGCCGGCTTCGTCGACCACGAACAGCGTCGTGATCGGCCGCTCGCGCGCATTCATCATGTGCAGCGCCTCTGCCGCCAACGCGTCCGGCCCGATCGTTCTGGGCCCCGGGGTCATCAGCTCCCCGACCCGGCGGTCGAGCAGGTCCGGGGCCATGGCGCGTCGCAGGTCGCCGTCGGTCAGGATGCCGACCAGCTGCCCCGCCCGGTCAATGACACCCAGACAGCCGAAACGCTTTTCCGACATGCGGATCAAAGCCGTGCTCATGGGCGTGGACGGCTCGGCAAGTGGCACGGCCTCGCCGGTGTGCATCAGATCGCCGACCCGGCGCAGCCGGAGCCCGAGCTTGCCGCCGGGGTGGATCTGCGAAAAATCCGTCGGCCCAAACCCGCGGCGTTTCAGCAGTGCCACCGCGATCGCATCGCCCAGCGCCATTTGCATGGTGGTGCTGGTGGTCGGCGCCAGTCCCAGCGGGCAGGCTTCCGCCGTCTTCGGCAACAGCAGCACCACGTCAGCCGCACGCGCCAGCGTGCTCGGCGCGTTTGCGGTGACGGCGATCAGCGGCAGGCCGAACCGCCGGGCATGCGCCACCAGATCCGCCAGCTCCGTGGTCTCGCCTGAGTTGGACAGCGCCACCACGGCATCGCCCTGCACCACCATGCCAAGATCGCCGTGCGACGCTTCCGCTGGATGCACGAACAGCGATGGCGTGCCGGTGGAGGCCAGCGTGGCCGCAATCTTGCGCGCCACATGCCCAGACTTGCCGATGCCGGAGACCACGACCCGGCCCGGCACCTCGGCCAGAAGGGAGACCGCGCGAGCAAACGCGCCGTCCAGAGACGTGGCGAGCGCCTGAAGTGCGGCGGCCTCCGCAACCAGCACCGCGCGGGCCGCGGCCAGATCATCGGGCCGCTTTTGGGGCGTGGTCGGACGAGCGACCTCGGCCGACGCCGCTTGGCTGGCTAGGGCTGCGTCCATAACCGGAAGTAGGACTTGGCCGGCGTGCGGGTCAACCGTCGCGGTATATCGAAACGTGACACCGCCGTTAGTGGGCGAAAATGTCGGGATCTTCCCAGCCGAGCACGTCGAGCCGCGCGCGAGTCGGCAAAAAATCGAAGCAGGCCAGGGCCAGGGCCAGCCGCCCCTCGCGCTCCAGCAGCGCCTCGAGCCGCGCCCAGAGCGCATGCAGGTGCAGAACGTCCGACGCGGCGTAGGCCAGCTGCTCGGCGGACAATTCCACCGCCCCCCAGTCCGAGGTCTGCTGCTGTTTGGATAAGTCCACGCCCAGCAGGTCGCGGCACAGATCGCGTAATCCGTGGCGATCCGTGTAGGTACGCACCAGTTTCGACGCGACTTTCGTGCAGCGCACCGGGGCGACGGTCGCGTCCAGCGCCTGCTGCAGCATCATCACGTCGAACCGCGCAAAGTGCATGATTTTGATGGCACCAGGGTCGGCCATCAGTGCGCGCAGATTCGGGGCGCGGTAGCCGTGGCCACCGAGCGCCTCGGGAATCAGCTGCACCAGATGCACGTGCCCGTCGCCCGCGGACAATTGCACCAGGCACAGCCGGTCTCGCCTCGGGTCAAGGCCCATGGCTTCGGTATCCACGGCCACTACCGGGCCGAGCGCAAGCTCTGCCGGGAGGTCGTGGCGATGCAGATGGATCGTGGCGCCGGGAATGAACTGCGTAATGTCAGCCATCAACGACGGGATGGTGCCCCAACTGGTGCCCAGGAGAAGACTCGAACTTCCACGACATTGCTGCCACAGGTACCCTGAAACCTGCGCGTCTACCAATTCCGCCACCTGGGCCACCGGCGCGAAGGCGCGGGGTCTAGACCCCGGACCCGGCAGCGTCAAGCAGGGAGGAAGCTGGCCCCGCTGGCGCGGCATGTTGATGCACGAGGTCGGCGTCAAGCCAGTGGGTCTACTTTGGCCGGCGTGAGCGCGTATTAATCGTCACCTTCGATGCTTACTGGCCGCAGCGCAGCGACGGTTCCCGCGCTGTTCGCCCCGGCCAACCCGGCAGCAATGGGAATCGGCGACCCGGCCAAGCCAAGATAACGTTCCCAGGACTCGATGCTGGAAAGCCGTGGCAGGGCGACGCGCCACGCCCGCGCCGCCTTGGAAGAGCGTCCCAACAGCCGAGGAAACAACCGCACGCCCCTCGCCAGCAGAGCGCGCACGTCCTCGCGCGACCTACGCAAAACGAGCAAATCCCGGTCCCAATACGTGTCGACCGCGACGGCGTCGAACCGCTCGACACGATGCCAAGCGAGATCACGCACCGCAAGATGCCGCAAGGGTGCGGCGATCGCGGTGCGGCGCATCAGATGGTCGAGGCCGACCCGCACGCCGCGCGCAATGAGCGACAGCGGCCCTCGCGGTGGTTCGCGCAATCTCGCTTGCGGCAACCAGCGCTCGCGGGGAACAACGGCCGCCGGGTACTGCGTGCGCATAGCGGCCAGCGGTGCATGGATCAGCAGCGGAGGGCCGCGCAGGATTTCAGGTCCTTTCAAGAAATCCTCAATGCCACGGAGGATCAATGCAGCACTGTAGTAGCGGCAGGTCAGTAGATGCCGCAGGAATTGGCCCATCATGAGGGCCGCTGCGCGACCGGGCTGGAAATTCAGATGCAAGGCGGCCGCCACCAGCATGTTTCGCGTTTCATAATAAAGCTGCCAGCCGCCGATCTTCAGATAGAACGGCTCATGCCAGATGGCAACTCCCGGCATCGTCACGACGTGCAGCCCGGCCTTCGAGAGCCGCAAACCGAACTCCACATCATCGCCGCGGATGAAACACGGCAGCGGCATGCCCACGCGGTCGATGAAGCTGATGGGGAAGCCAAACATCCACCAGCCGTTATAATGCGCCGGCCGGATATCCAGAAGCGACGCGAGTTGGTCCGGATCGCGCAGGTCTTCGCCCATGCGCATCGGGTAGAGCGCCCAACGCTCCTCACCCACGACGGCGCCGGCTTCATAGAGCGTACACGGACGAACGGCGTCGAGCATGTGCCCGCCGACTGCCATCTCACCCGAGGCCAACGAGAAAAAGGCATGCATGCGCAGGATGCTCTCCGGTTCGATCCGGACATCGTCGTCGATCAGCACCACATGGGTGATCCCCCGGTCCCTCCGGGCTTCCAGCAAGCCCCGGCCGAAGCCGCCGGCTCCGCCGAAGTTCTCCTGCTGAACCAATCGGATTTTCGCGGCCGCGGCGGCGGGGAGCGTAGCCATCTCGGGGTGTACGGCGAGGCCCGGCTGGCCCTGATCGACAACGATGATCCGCGCGACCAGATCCATCGCCTGGCGATCGCCGCCGAGCGTGCGCAACACCTCCAGGATTTCCCGTTCGCGGTTGAAGGTGCAGAACACCAGAGCGAGCCCGACCGGCTCCGGCTTGGCGGCGAGCACCACCCAGGATGCAGCATGCAGCGTCGCCGGACCATTCGGGGCGGCGATCTCGGCGTATAACATGCCCCACTGGCGAAAGCCCGGCCCCGGGTCAGGCAGCACGATATCGCTGTCGGACATGTCGTCACGCACGCCCTCCCAGACCAGCTGAGTCGTTCCGTCGTCGAGACGGCGCTTGATCCGGACCGTGGCGAAGCCCGACAGCGTAAGGCGGAGGGCGAGCGATTCGAACTCGGGCGTAGAGCCGCCACTGCCGTTCGTAAAGAGCGTTGAAGTAAGTCGCCAATGAGAGCGTCGAGCCGGCGGGGATGGTCAATGTCCCGGGCTCCTCGGTCAGTGCGGCCTCCAGAGAAAGTCTATCAGACCCGCTCATTTGCCAGTAAAGATCGCGAACTTCAAATCCTCGATCGAAAGATATCCTGCCGATAACCACCTCGTCCCGTACAGGCCCGGACCTGTTGCTTTGACGCGAGCAGACCTGCTCGAACTTTCTTTTGCTCAATTAAGAGGGCTCCTCCAAGAGTTTCATGGATGGGATGGGCACGCGGCTTTACGCAAGCCGTTAGCGCCCGAGGCGGTGGAAAGATCGCTTCTGACGAAATCATGATGAGAACCATTCGGGCCGGAAGCGTTCAGCCCAAGGCTCGATGCAGGAGAATGGCGTGAAGCTGAATGGTTTGGGCTCCGGCCAGCATAGTGTGTCGGCCGGACGACTGGGCCAGGCCGTTAGCGGAGGCCGCGAACCTCGGCTCGGAGCTGCCCGTCCCCGGTTCGATTTCCTGGTCGTGGGAGCCGGCTTCGCCGGATCGGTGATCGCCGAGCGATTGGCCGAAGGTTCCGGTCGCACGGGACCTGTTGGTCGATCGGCGGGCGCACGTCGCGGGCAACGCGTACGACCACCATGACCAGTCTGGCATCCTGGTGCACCGCTATGGCCCGCATATTTTCCATACCAATTCCGCTCAGGTGGTGGATTACCTTTCCCGGTTCACCGAGTGGCGCCCGTACGTGCACCGGGTGCTGGCGCACGTACACGGCACGTTGTTGCCGGTCCCGATCAATCGAACAACGGTCAACGGCTTCTTCGGCCTGCAGCTGGAGCCGTCGCAGGTGCAAGGCTTCCTAGAGAGCCTGGCCGAGCCGACAGCGCAAATCCTCAGCTCGGAGGACGTGGTAGTATCCAAAGTCGGCCGGCGCCTGTACGAAGCGTTCTTCCAGGGCTACACGCGCAAGCAGTGGGGCATCGACCCAAGCGCGCTGGACAAGTCGGTCACAGCACGCGTGCCGGTTCGCCACGACGACGACGACCGCTATTTCTCGGACAGCTTCCAGAACATGCCGGCCGCCGGATATACCCGCATGTTCGAGTGCATGCTCGATCACCCAAGAATAACCGTCGAGCTGGGCGTCGACTTCGCCGCGATCCGCGAACGAGTACGCTATGACCACCTGATCTTTACCGGGCCGGTGGACGAGTATTTCGGCTATTGCCTGGGCGCGTTGCCATACCGGTCGCTGCGCTTCGAGCATCGGACCCTGAATACGCCGTGGCACCAGCCGGTCGCGGTGGTGAACTATCCGGCCCCGGACATCCCCTACACGAGGGTGACCGAATACAAGCACCTGACCGGACAAGAGAGCGATCGGACCAGCATCACCTACGAATACCCGTCCGATACGGGCGACCCGTACTACCCGATTCCCCGCGCCGAGAACCATGCCCTCTATGCACGCTATCGCGCGCTCGCCGACGAGACTGCGAACGTGTCGTTCATCGGCCGACTTGGCACATACAAATACTACAACATGGATCAGGTTGTCGGCCAGGCGCTGGCGCTTTACGCGCGCCTGCAGCCCGCGCTCGCTCGGCCACTGGTTCGCGCAGCGCTGAGTGTAGCAGATACAGGCGTGACCGCCTGATGTACGCCGACCTGTTGCCGCCGGCGGCTGCGCTCCTGTTCCCCGGTTTCTTCCTGGGCGGGTTCGAGGGATCCAGCCACCGTCGCCGTGACGGCGTGCAGCTCGACATGATCCGCCGAACCCGCCACGATATACGGGTCGAGGAAGACTACGCCCTGGTATCCTCGTGCGGCATCACGATAATCCGCGACGCGCTTCGCTGGCACAAGATCGAGCTTTTTCCCGGGCACTACGACTGGTCGAGCGCCCTGCCGATGCTGCGCGCAGCGCGCGAGGGCGGCCTGCAGGTCATTTGGGATCTGTGTCATTATGGGCTGCCCCACGACATCGACATCTTCTCCACGGAGTTCGTGGAACGCTTCGCCGACTTCGCGAATGCTGCGGCCCGGATCATCCAGGATCACTCGGACGGTCCGGTGATGGTCTGCCCCATGAACGAAATCTCGTTCTGGGCGTGGGCGGGCAGCGACCGGCGCAAAATGTATCCGTGGGCCCCGCACCGCGGCGGCGAGCTGAAACGTCAGCTGGTGCGGGCCGCCATCGCCGCCACCGATGCGGTGCGCGCGGTCGACCCCGGCGCCCGGTTCGTGCAATCCGAACCGTTGATCCATGTCGTTGGGCGGCCCGGACGACGCGAGGAGGCGGTCGCGGCCGAGCGCCACCGCACCGCGCAATTCGAAGCCTGCGATATGCTGTCCGGCCGGATGCTGCCCGAACTCGGTGGATCGGACGCTTATCTCGATATCGTGGGACTGAACTACTATCCGGACAACCAGTGGATCCGGCCGAATGCCACGCTTGCCAATGGGCCACCGGTTCTACCGCCCGCTGTCATTGCTGCTGGCCGAAGTGCATGCCCGATACAATCGGCCGATCCTGATCACGGAGACTGGGGCGGAGGGAGCCAACGGTGCGGGCTGGCTCCGATATGTGTGTGGTGAGGTCCGTGCGGCATTGCGCCTGGGCATCCCTGTCGAGGGAATTTGTATCTACCCCGTGATGGACTACCCGGGGTGGGAGAACGGGCGCCACTGCCGCTGCGGCCTGATCGAACTCTCTTCCGATTGGCACGAGCGGGCGATCGATACCGCCTTGGCAGCACAGCTGGCCGAGGAACGCTGGATGCTTTTGGGGCAGGCCGTGGCCGACCCTCCGCAACCGGTGGGGATCGAGACAAGCACGATCTCCGATTAGGAGGGACCGGTGAAGGCGGCCGGAGCTGCACCTGTGTCGGAGGGTGCGCGCGCACTCCCCACCTCACCCAAGCGGGTCGCGCTCCGCTTCATCGCGCGCATGGTTCGAAAACGGCTGGGACTCCTCGCGCCCGCGTTCGCCGCCGTTGCTTTCGGGGCGATCAGCGCCGTTGCGGTGCAATACGCAATGAAGCTGCTGGTGGACGCGTTGGCGGCGCCGGAGCGGGTGGTCACGCGCGCGGCCTGGGCACTTGCCGGCTTTCTGGCCCTCTTGGTAGCAGAAAACGTGTTCTGGCGGGCCGGAGGCTATCTCGGCAGCCGTGCCATCATAAGCTTCGGAGCAGCAGTGCGAGCCGCCCTGCTGGACCATGTGATGGGACACTCCTGGCGCTATTTCACGACCCATATGAGCGGTTCGCTGGCCAACCGGTTTGCCGCCGCCGGGGCCGCCAGCACAGCCATCCTGGCCACGTTGCTGTGGAACGTCGCGCCGCCCCTTGCTGACCTCACCGGCTCGGTCGTCGTACTGGCGACCGTGGACTGGCGCCTCTCTGCCACCCTGATCATGGCCTCGCTTGTCATCACCGGGACGCTCGCCTGGTTCGGCTACCGCGGCGACCGGTTGCACCAGGCCTATTACGAGCGCGCGGCCGTCACCCTCGGCGGTATTGCCGAGGTGCTGGCCAGCATGTCCCTGGTCAAGACCTTCAACGGGCAGCGCAGGGAGGCGGCGCGCTTTGATGAGCGCCTGCGCGAGGAGGCCCATGCGCACCAGCGGAGCTGGAGCCATACCGAGCGCATGCGGGTTGCCTACGACGTGATGTTCTGGTTCGTGATCGCGGCGATTCTGACCAGCGCCCTGCACGGTTGGGAGATGGGCTCAGCCAGTACGGGGGACGTGGTGGTCGTAGTTACGCTGTCCTTTCGCATCCTGAGCGGCTCGCGCGAGCTCTCCCTGTCCCTGCTAGGTGTCCAACAGCAGTTCGGAGCTTTGGCGGAAGCTGCGGAAGTCCTGCTGGCCCCCCATGAGCGGCCCGATTCGCTGTCAGCCGTGCCGCTCACGGTCGCTCAGGGAGCCATCGAGTTCGACGAGATGTGCTTCGCACATCCGGGGGCCCCAGCCTTGTTCCGATCCCTGAGCCTCAGCATTCCGGCAGGACAGAAGCTCGCCGTGGTCGGTCAGTCCGGAGCCGGCAAGTCGACGCTGCTGCGGTTGCTGCAGCGGTTCGAAGATCCGCAGTCCGGCAGTATCCGCATCGACGGACAGGATCTTGCCCATGCGACCCAGCACAGCATCGCCGAAGCGATCGCCGTGGTAAGTCAGGACACCGAGCTGTTCCAGCGTTCCGTATTCGACAACATCGTGTATGGAAACCCTCGGGCAGACGCCTCCGAGGTCATCGATGCGGCCCGGATGGCTCAGTGCCACGATTTTGCCATCCGCCTGCCCGCGGGTTACGATACGCTGGTGGGCGAGCGGGGCGTGCTCCTGTCCGGGGGACAGCGCCAGCGCATAGCCATTGCCCGCGCGATCCTTAAAAACGCGCCGATCATTGTGCTCGATGAAGCAACCTCCTCGCTGGACAGTTCTGCCGAAGCCGAGGTGCAGCGGGCACTCGAGGAGCTCACCCGCGGGCGCACCGTCATTGCCGTGGCCCACAGGCTGTCGACAATCATGTCGTTTGATCGGGTCGTCGTGCTGCATGGAGGGCAGATCGTAGAGGATGGCTGCCCCAGAATTTTGAGCCGGAGCCTGGGCCCGTTCGGGCGGATGTGGCGGATTCAGCACGCCTGGCACGATGGAGGTCACGCCGTAAAACAGGCAGTCTAGGCAAACGAACAGTTCGCCGGAACAGACCGCCATTGCACGCCAGCCCTTGAGGAGATGGCCCGGTCCCTGGCAGGTTGAGTGCCACGCAGCTTCGCCCGGAGCGAAAAGGACACGGTCCCATGTTTTGGCAAAGGCTGCACGATGCGATCGTTTTTCTGCTGCATGTCGAACGTCGTTTCGAGCCGTTCTTTCGCCCGGCCGCCGACGCTCTCCTGCGCGAGCCGGGGGCAGCCCTGGTCCAGTATCTCATCAACCGGCAACGAGGCGACGACGGGCTGGCCCTCGCCGAGGAGCGAGTGGCGGCGGACGAGGAGCAGAGCTTGCAATCGATCGTCGACACGATGGCGGCCTATATGCGGGCGCACTGGCCGCCCGGCAATTACCAGCGCGGCGGCAACACCAAGACGCATGGACTGGTGCGCGGCACGGTCACCATTCGCGACGACCTGCCTGCAGTGTATCGCAGAGGCGTGTTCGCGGTGCCCAAGACCTATCGTGCCTGGGTACGGTTCTCCGGGCCGGGCCCCGACTGGCCGCGCGACATCGACGATGTAGGGTTCGTCAGCTGCGCCATAAAACTGATGGGCGTTCCAGGGCCAAAGCTACTCGAAGACGAGACCACCACCCAGGACTTCCTGTCCATCTGCACTCCCACCTTCGTGACGCCGGACACGCGCGCCAACGCCAAGCTGCAGAGATGGATCCTGAAGGGTCAGCCCCTCTACTACTTTGCCGATCCGAGTGATTCCCACATGCTGGACGGCATCATGCAGTCGTTCTGGAACAAGACCCAGAGCAATCCGCTGGGAGAACGATACTGGAGCTGTGTGCCCTACCTGCTTGGCGAGGGGCAGGCCATGATGTACTCGGTCTACCCGCGCTCGAAAGTCTACCGCCATATTCCGCGCCTGCCGCTGCGCCCGCCGGACGACTACCTGCGCGACAACATGGTACGCACCCTGAACGAGCAGGATGTCGAGTTCGACCTCATGCTGCAGCGCCAGACCGATGCGTTCCGTATGCCGATCGAGAACGCCGCGGTGCGCTGGCCGGAAAGACTGTCGCCGTTCGTGCCGGCGGCACGGCTGCATATTCCCCGGCAGGTATTCGCCACCCCAGCTCAGCTGGCGTTCGCCGATAATCTGTCATTCAATCCCTGGCATTGCATCGCCGAGCATCGGCCGCTGGGCAACCAGAGCCGCGCGCGCCGGCGGATGTATTGGGAGCTATCGCAGCTCCGACAGAGGATGAACCGCAAGCCGCATGTCGAGCCGACCGGAGACGAGGTGTTCGACCCGGAACCCGAGATGATAGCCATTGCCGAATGATCCGGAAGGTGGTACCCCTCGGGAATGAGACAAAATGTCCACGATCTCGATACCGCTCTGGCGGACGAGTTCGCTGCGATCCACGGGCCGGATCCGCCGGTTGCGAACCAGGCCGATCTGCGCCGCCACGCGGCTGAAGTCGGGCAGTCGGCACTCTGCCTGTCGGGTGGCGGCGTCCGCAGCGCCGCGTTCTCCCTCGGCGTCGTGCAGGCCTTGGCCCGTGCCGGTTTGCTGGCTCGGTTCCACTATCTGTCCACGGTCTCGGGCGGCGGCTTCATCGGCTCGTGGCTGAGCATGCTGATCGACGAGGCGGGCGGGGCGCGCGCCGCCGAAACGGATTTGCGCGAGCACGAAGCGGCGCCGGCGATCCGCGCGCTGCGAGAATACACCGATTATCTCAGTCCGACGGGCGGCCTGTTTTCGACCGATACCTGGACCGGAATCGTTCTCTACCTGCGCAATCTGCTGATCAGCGGTCTTGCCTTCGCGCCGATCTTTCTGCTGGCGGTGCTGGCAACCATATTCTACCGGACCGCGCTGTGGCGGGTAGGCGAGTTCCTGCCGCTATATGGTGCTGCGCTGGTGATCGGCGCCGCGTGCGTGTTCGTGGCGACGCTGCGCGGCTGCCTGGACCTGCCGAGCCACCGGCCCCCGCGTCCGGGCACTGCTGCGCCGCAGTTCACCACGACGGCCACGATCACGCACTGGATCGTCTGGCCGATGCTGGTCTGGGCCTTTCTCGTTCCGGCAACGCTTTCGGGATGGCTGGAACCGGCCCCGCTCGATGTCTACAAGCAATTCTGGCTGCCGCTCATCTATGCCGTTGCCATGGTAGCGGGCTACTGGGGTGCGGCGATCATGGGCCGAGCGCCAAAACTGTACTGGGACAACTTCGGCGCCTGGCTGATGGCCACGGCGTTCTCGGCGGTCTTGCTGTGGCTCGGTCTTCGTCTCGCCCAGTTCGTCCCGCAGGATGAGCAGGCGGAGGCGCTGGCGGTCGTGGGGCCGCTCTGGCTGGTTCTCGCCGACGTGTTGCAGGTGACGGTGCATTTGTCGATGCGGCGCGAAGCGCTGTTCGGCGATCTGGACCGCGAGTGGCTGGCGCGGCTGAGCGCAGTAAAACTACAGGCCATCGTGGTCTGGACGGCATTCGCGTTCTGCTGCCTGTCTCTGCAACGACTTGCCTTCCACATTCCAGGCACGCACTGGCCCTACTGGGCGGTGCCGCTGATCACGCTCGTGTCGGGACCGACTGCGGCATGGCTGGGGAAGCAGGCTTTTGCGTCGTTTCAGACGGCGGTTTCGTCTGAGGGCGGACTTGTCACCTTGCAGCGCTTGGGCTTGCCCCTGCTTGCCGTCGTGTTCGGCATAGGGTTGTTCGCGGTGCTCGGGTTCTTGGCCGGCGAAGCACTCGGGTTCCTTCAGACGCGTGTGGCAGAAAATCTGCTCGGACTCCCGACGGACGACCGCAGTGTTCCGCTCGCGGTGCAGATCGTCGCCATGGCGGTGCTCGGATTGGTGCTGTGGAAGCTCGTCAAGCAGATCAACGTGAACCGGTTCTCGATGCACGGCGTCTATCGCAACCGCCTCACCCGCGCATTTCTGGGGGCGGCGAGGCGGACCCGGGCTCCCGACCCGTTCACGGGTTTTGACCCCGACGACAACCCGCGCATGGTCCAGCTGCTGCCACGCCAGGGGCCGAGCCGGCTGTTCCACGTCGTCAATGTCACGCTCAACCTCACCGCAACGACGCGCACTGCCTGGTCGGAACGCAAGGCAGCCGCCTTTACCATCACGCCGCTCGCCTGCGGTTCGGCGGTGCTGTGGGAACCGAATACGCCGTCCGACAACCCGGGTGGCTGCTTCGTTCCGAGCGGGCGTTATGCCGGCTCGGAGACGCAGACCGGCAAGGACGATGAGCCGAAAGGAATCTCGCTCGCCTCTGCCATGACGATCTCGGGCGCGGCGCTCAGTCCCAACTGGGGCTATCACTCCTCGCCGATCACCGCCTTCCTGATGACGCTGTTCAATGTCCGGTTAGGCGCCTGGCTGCCCAACCCGGCTGTCGTTACCAATCCGGGCGAGCTGAGCCTGGCCTGGCCGCACCAATCCCTGCTGCCGATGCTGAGCGATCTGCTCGGCCGGACGACGGATACCGCCAAGGCGATCTATCTCTCGGACGGCGGACATTTTGACAATCTCGGCCTGTACGAGATGCTGCGACGACGCTGCCGGCTGATCCTGGTGGTGGATGCCGGCGAGGATTTTGCCTGCACGTTTGCGGACCTCGGGGACTCAATCCGCAAGTCGACGATCGACCAGCAGATACATGTCAACTTCGATGACGGTTTACGCATCAGCTCGCGCGGCACGCCTGGGACAGGTGCGGCTCGGATTCGCGATAGCGACGATCGTTTATCCCGAAGGCGGTCCGCCGGGGACGCTGCTCTACGTAAAGCCGTCCTATCTCGACGACATCCCCGCGGACGTGCGCGCCTATGGCGCCGCGCATCCGCAGTTTCCGCACGAATTGACCACGGACCAATGGTTCACGGAAAGCCAGTTCGAGAGCTACCGGGCCCTCGGCGACTACCAGATGACAAAGCTCTGCCGCCTGCCGCGAGCCGCCGAGAGCCTCGCGGGACTGCTCGATGCGGCCCGGCAGGCACAAACCCGCGGCGGACAGCCCGCATAAGCGATCTGCGGTTTTGCTTGAAACGGCCCTGTATGCACAGTATCGTTGCACTCGCGATAGACACCTGGACGGATTGAAAAGCGCCATGGACCATGATGTTCCGCAACTGCTTCGGATGTCCCAGGCCGAGCTCGACGCGCTGTTCACCGCCAGCGATGCCGGGCCGATTCCGGAGGGCCAGGCGAACGGCACCGCCATCATCGCGCCGGGCACCGCGTTCAGCCCCGAGATCGCGTCCTTCATCAGCTACTTTGCCTGGCAAGGCAAAGTATTCGATCCGAAATCCGGCACGCTGAAGAACCGTATCGGCCCGTTCGGGCTCAACGCGATCATCGCCAAAGTCTACAAGGCGGCGAGTTGGCTCGACGGCAAGGAGTGCATCGTCCTCGACTACTCGGAGACTTCGGTGGTGGCGCACTGGATCCGCGACGAGATCCGACTGATCCAGCCGCCCGGCCTGTATCTGGGCAAGGTGTTTTGGGACAAGGCGCGCCTGATCGATTTCTCGCTCCAGTTCTAAAGCCGCGCCGGTTCTGCAAACGCCCGGCGCATGACCCCGCAATACACGTTCATGGTCGCCGCACCGGTGGTTCCTGGCCGCGAGTCAGCGCTGCGGGAAACGCTCACGTCGATGAACCTCCGGCCGGGAGTGGCCGATCCGCACAACCTGCTGGTGCCTTTCGCCGCCTTTCCGCTCCTGCATGTCGCGCGGTTCGTCATTCTTGACGACGCGACGCTCGTCGACCGGCCGCCCTCGGACCCATTGCGCGCCGCCCCGGTCTGGCTCGTCTTCCTCGGGGACTGCGACGGACCGCCCGAGACCTTGCTGCGGGCATTTGCGGCGCAGGCCGCTGAGGGTCTGACGCCGCATCTTTGAGCATTGCGCAGGTTTTGCTCGCGGTGCCGATCTGTGCAGCGTGGATGCGGCGCCACTCGGTGAGGCCCGCGATTGCGTACGTCAATTGGGTGGGACGCACGGTGCAACAAATCCGCGAGGAGGCCGCGCTGCACGCGGCCCTGCGCGCCTACCTCACGGGAATGGAGCCCGACGTGCTTGGTCACCCTCCAGCGGTGACACGCCGATCGGCTGATCGCGTTCCAGCGCGTGCCGGCGGACCCTGGCCGCACCCTCCGGCACCAACCCCGACCGGATTGGCTGCTGCGCCATCTCGCGAACCTGATCGCCGTGCCGCTGCTGCTGGTGGTGCTGTCCCCGATCCTGCTGCTCTACGCCCCGTTCTTCCTGCTGCACCTTGCGCCGGCACGAAACCACCGATCCGGTCATCGCGCCGCGGCCGACGCCGGACGCATGTCGAGGCGCTCTCGCTGATTGAGGACCACGACGTCACCAACCAGTTCAGCGCTTTCGGGAGCGTCAAGCCCGGTCCGTTCCGCCTCGTGGACGTTGCGCTTCGTGTTCTGGGTGCTCGACTACAGCACCCGCCACCTCTACACGCGCGGCCGCCTCTCCCGCGTCGGCGACGATCCATTTCGCCCGCTGGGTGTTCCTCGACGGCCGCCGGCGCCTGTTCTTCGGCAGCAACTACGACGGCAGCCTGGACAGCTACATGGACGATTTCATCAACAAGGTGGCCTGGGGACTGAACCTCGTGTTCAGCAACGGCATCGGCTACCCGCGATACCGACTTCTGCTGATCCTCGGGGCGCAAAGAATCGAGCAGCAGTTCAAATACTATCTCCGCCGCCACGAGGTGCCGACGCAGGTCTGGTACAAGGCCTATCCGGGGCTGACCGCGGTCGACCTGCGCACCGCAATCAGCGAGGCCTGCAGCGTCCGCATGAAGGGCCGAAATCCGCAATGGCTGGCGTCGATGACTGCGATGCCGAAGGCAGCGGCTGCCCCTGACCCGCTGGCGGAGCCTTGAACCTTACTTAAGGATGGGTCCAGGGCTCGGCCCCGCGGGTCCAGGGCAGAGCCCTGGCCTTCCTTGACCGACCGAGCGACATCCAGGCGCTGCTGCGCTCCGGCTATGGCGCCTGCCGGAAGCCTGTTTCCTGCTGCTGCGCGTCGCCGATCCGTCCGCCGCGCGCGCGTGGCTGGCGCACGCGCCTGTCGCCAGCGTGGCCGACTGGCAGCCACGCTATCGCACGGCGTTGCATGTCGCCCTCACCGCGGACGGCTTGCGGGCGCTCGGGGTGCCGGCGAGGCCATCGTCGCGCGCTTCTCCGCCGAATTCGTCGCGGCATGGCGGGCGAGGAGAGCCGGTCGCGGCGGCTGGGCGATATCGGCGCCAACGACCCGGCCGCGCTGGCGCTGGGGAGGTCCGGCGCGGGTCCCGCATGTGCTGGTCATGCTGTACGCCGGCCTCCGACCTGGGCTGCCCGCGCTGCGCAGACCTTGCGACGACCGACCTGGACAGCGGCTTTGCAGTGATCGCTGACGCTGCTTTCGACCACCGACATGGGCGGGCCGCGAGCCGTTCGGCTTTGCCGACGGCGTCAGCCAGCCGCGGCTGGACTGGGACGGGCAACGCCGGGCAGGGACGAGACGCCGATCTCGCCTACGGCAATCTGATCACCATCGGCGAGTTCCTGCTCGGCTATCCGCAACGAGTATGGCCGCTATCACCGACCGGCCGTTGCTGGACCCGGCCGAGGACCCGAGCGGCAACGCTTGCCCGTCGCGGCGGACGACCCGGCCCGGCGCGATCTCGGTCGCAACGGCGCCTATCTGGTGTTCCGCCAGCTGGACCAGGATGTGCGCGGCTTCTGGCGGTTCGTTGACGCGCAGCACGGGCACGACGCGCAGGCCGCGGATCGCGCTGGCGCAGGCCATGGTCGGGCGCACGCTGTCCGGGCGAGCCGCTCGTGCCGCCGACCGGCGGAGACCATTCGCGGGCGTCGGTCCCGAGGCCACCGACATCGCGCTGAACCGGTTCACCTATGATGCCGACGCAGCCGGCCTGCGCTGTCCGCTCGGGGCGCATGTCCGTCGCGCCAACCCGCGCAACGGCGACATGCCCGGCGGCGAGCAGGGGGCGATTTCGCAGCTGATCGCGCACGCTCGGGTTCGGCGCCGCCGGGCTTGCGCGATGACCTGCGTCGCGTCCAGCCGGTTCCATCGGCTGCTGCGGCGCGGACGCGAGTACGGCGAGCGTCTGACGCTCGAGCAGGCGTTGCAGCCCGGGACGGCGGAGCCGGAGAGCGGGCTGCATTTCATCTGCCTGAATGCCAATATTTCCCGTCAGTTCGAGTTCATCCAGAACGCCTGGCTGATGGGCTCCAAGTTCGACGGGCTGAGCGGCGAGAGCGACCCGTTGACCGGCAATCGCGTCGCGGACGGTTTCACGCTGCCGCAGCGCAATGGCGTGGGTCGGCGCATCACCGGGCTGCCCGCGTTCGTCACGGTACGCGGCGGCGCCTATTTCTTCCTGCCCGGCCTCCGCGCGCTGCGTTATCTTGCCAGTAGCGGGTTCCAAGGGCCTGGTGGCCCTTGGCGGGTCCAGGGCGGAGCTCCTAGGCCCGCCGGTGTCCTCAGCCCTTCGCGCAGGATCACTCCGCCGCCTTCTCGCCGATCATGTAGACCGCGCTGGCGATGAAAAAGCCCGGGATGCGCGGAAACACCGAGGCGTCCACCACCCGCAGCCCCTGCGTCCCGTGCACGCGAAACGCGCTGTCCAGCACGCCGCCCTGCTCGCGCGGGCCGATGGCGCAGCTGCAGGAAGCGTGGTGGCCCCAGGCGTTGTCGCGCACGAAGTCGGCGATCTCCTCGGTCGACTGCACGTGGTCCCCGGGGCAGTTCCTCCGCGCTGATCAGCGCCGTCGCGCCGCAGCGGCGCGGTCATGGTGCGGACGAAGCGGATCGCCTCGACCATGGCGCGCGAGATCCTCGCCGGCGGGGTCGTCTGCGTTCGTCGAAATAGCGGAAATCGACCAGCGGCGGATCGAGCGGGTCGGCCGAGCGCAGGGTGACCTCGCCGGCGCGGTTGCGCGTGTGGGCCTTCAGGATGGCCCAGGTGAGATAGTCGTGGTGCTCGGCGATCTCGCGCGAATAGCCGGGGAAGTAGCCCTCGAACCGCGCCAGCAGCGCCATGCAGAACAGGTCCGGCACCGGGCGCTCCGGCGCCGAGCGCCGCGACAGCGCGAGCGCCGCGCCGTTCGAGACGTACATGCCGGTGCGCTGCTGCGCCCAGTCGCGATACAGCGGGTCGTCGCGCGTCGAAGCGCGCGCCGTCGAGCACCGGCCAGGGCTGTGCCATGCGGTTGACCACGCCGATCTCGTAGCGGTCCTGCAGGTTGCGCCCGACGCCGGGCAGCTCGACGCGCAGCGGGATGCCGTGCCGGCGCAGCATCGGCGGACGGGCCGATGCCGGACAGCATCAGCAGTTGCGGCGTGTTGAACGCGCCGCCGGCCAGGATCACCTCGCGGCGCGCACGGATCTGCCGCAGCTCGCCGGGTGACTGGCTCGGCCGCGGGTCGGCGCGGTACAGCCGTTCGCCCTTGAGGTATTCGACGCCGACCGCGCGGTTCGACGGATCGAGGATCACCCGCGTGGCGAGCGCGTCGAGCTCGATGCGCAGCCGGTCGGGATGGCGGGCGGCCACGTCGAGCACGCGCTCGCGCGTGCCGCGTGCGCTGGTGCCTGCGCGGTGGTGAGCGGCGTGTAGCAGACGCCCTCGGCGTTGCTCGCGCACCAGCCGCTGGTCGTTCGGGATCGGCCTGGCCCTCGCAACAGCTGCCAGCAGGCTGCGAGCGGGCGCGGTTCGCCGCGCACGCCGCGACGCCGATCCGAAGCACCGTCTCGCAGCAGCCGCTCGTCCGCGAAGGCTGCCGGCGGCATGGCGCGCTCGGTCGCAGCCAGCCGTCCCAGCCGTGGCCGGTGGGATCGAGGCCGAGCCGGCCAGCGCAGTCGCCAGACCGGCCGGTGGCGGCAGTTCTCCAGCCGGCGCCAATAGCGGCGCATCTGCGCGGCGCGCCAGGACGCATCGCCGGTCAGCGCCGCGATGTCGTCCCAGTCCGACGTCGTGCGGCCAGACCAAAATCATCGCGTTGTGCGCGGTGCAGCCGCCGAGCGTGCCGGCACGCGGATAGAGGATACCGTCGCGGCTGGCCGTTCCAGGTCGCACATTTCGGGTCGCGGCGCTGGCGCGCGTCGTCGGCATAGTGGCGCACGAAGAATCCCAGCTCATGGCGGGATTTTCCGAGGCGAACGGGTGGAACGCCGGCACGTCGTAGTCGTCGGGCAGCCGCGTCCGCGCATTTCGCGCGGATCGCCGCCGGCTTCCAGCACGACCACGCGCATGCCGGCCTCGGCCAGCCGCGCGGCCAGCGTGCCGCCGCCGGCGCCGGAGCCGACGACCACGTAGTCGCAGTCGGGATCGGCGATGGCCGGCATCGACATGCGCGCGGTCAGCTCAGAACGTCTTGAGGAATCTCGATCAGCGCGCGCTTGTCGTCGTCGCTCAGCGGCGCTGTCCTCGGCGACCAACGGACGGTGCCGAAATAATGGCCGCGGTTGACCACGAAATCCGGGCATTTGCTCAGCGCCAGCATGGCCTCGGCGCAGGATTGGCGAAACTGCCGGCGCAGTTCCTCGTCGGTCGCGTTCGCCGGCAGCGGCCGCGAGATCGTGCTTGCAGGTCGAGCAGCAGGCGCGACCAGCTTCGCGGTATGGACCAGCTCGCTGGATCGGGTTGCTCGTCTCGGCGAGCGGCTGGAGGTCGGCCAGCAGGTTCACCGGCACGCCCGGCCGGGATCGGTCCGATGGTGATGCCGCCATCGGCGTCGAACAGTGCCGGCAGTCAGCCGCTGCAGCGCGCCCCTGCAGCGGGTGCAGGACGTCCGGCACGTAGCCGACCGGGATGCGGATGTAGCTGCGCGCGGTGGTGCGGTCGATCACGCCCGGCACCTTGTCGCCGAGCAGCTCGATCGCGCTCCGCGCTTCTCCGGCCACAGCAGTTGCTCGATCGAGGCTTGGAACACGCGCATCCGGGCATCCACTGACGGGTCCTGGCTCGAACGGCCCGCTCGCCCACCGTGTTGTTGAGCAGGAACGGCGCCGTGGACCACACGCTGACCAGCGAAGGGGGCCGCGTATAGCCGCGCCCGCCCGCCGGCATCACATAGTCGTGCGGCGCCCCGGTAAACGGGTCATGCACCGTGATCGTGCCGACCGACGGCAGCGTCTTGTACGATTTCGACGAGAAATTGTCCCAGATGTTGCCGGCGAGCGCATTGGTGGCGAGCGGGCTGCAGGCATTGGTCTGCAGCAGCGTCACCGGCACGCGCGCATCGGTGGAGAGGAAATTGCCATCGAGGAAATCCGGCGCGTGCACGATATCGCGCATCTGCCGCTTGTAATCGTCGGTTTTGGTCCAGGCCCAGTAGCGGTTCCAGCATTGGAGATAGCCGGGACCGGCGCAGCCCGGCAGGATCGAGACCGGCGGCGGGCGTCGGCGCCTTGCTGGAGTGGCAGCGGGCACAGGTCTCGGCGAACACGGTCTTCCCGCGATCGAGCGTCGCCTCGCTCGCGGTCAGGTATTTTGCGCCGCCCGGAGCGTCCTTCAGCCGGTCGGGCCGCGCGGCGTTAAGGAAGAACAGCGCCATGTCCAGGCGTGCCGGCCTCGGTCGCCTGCCAATAGGACGAGTTCTTGCTCTGCTGCCGCAATCCGGATCGGGCTGATCGGCTTGCCGCCGGCGACCGCGTTGAAATGCAGCAGCCACTCCTCGCTGAACAGGCCGATATTGAGATAGACGCGGTTCAGCGCGCCCAGAATGCCGACCGAATCCGAGCCATCCTTCAGCACGTGCGGTCGTCCAGACCGTATCCGGTTTCTCAAAATACTGGGTCAGCGGCCCGCTCGGCACGTAATCGTTGAACTGCTTGTTGTTCAGTTCGCCATCCGTCAGCGTCTCCCGTCCCCAGCGGCGGGCGATATCGAGCCGCGGGCCGACGTTGTAGATCGCGTTCATCGTGCGCGGATTGTTGATGTTGTCGGTCAGAAACCAGCGAGGTGTCCATGGCGCCCGGCCGGTAGGTATGCACGAGCTGGAACATGAAATTGTCCCTACGCGCGCTGTAAACGAACAGCCTGTCCACCCACATGTACTGCGCGCCAACGGTGGAGCTGAGATCGCCCCATTGCGGATTGCGCGGGATCGGCGGGCGGATGCAGCGGGCTCGGCCCGACATGGCAGAACCCGCACGCCATGCCTACGCGATACGGGCGCACGAGCTTCTTGTCGTTGTAATAGTCCGCATCGGAAAATATCTTTGCGCGTCCCACCGTTTTGCCGCCGCCGCGTCAAAAGCCGGATTCGGGAACAGCCGCAGGCCCACGATGCCGCTCGCATAGCCGTACAGCGAGCCCACCGGCACCGTCGAGCCGCGGGCGCCGATGCGGACGCCAGGATACTTTGTCTCGTTCTCAAACGGGTCGGCCGGGCAGCCGGCGCGGCGCGATATCGAGCCAGCAGGCCGAACCGTTGCGGATCAGCTACCTTGGCGTGCCTCATGCAAGGCTCGTTGATCAGGCCGAGATAGCTCCATCGCCGCGAGCGATCGATCGGCTTCTGCGGATCGTAGGCAATGATCTTCAACAAGTCGAACGCGCCGAACGTCGAGGCGGTCATGGTGTCCCAGAACCGGTCATCGCCACCGGTCCAGACCAGCCACATGTTCCGGCCCTCTATCATTTTTTGGCCATCCGGCAGACCGGCGAGCGGGATGGCGTTGTCCATGTCATGGAAGTAGTCCTCTGTCGCCATCGGCAGCGACGCCGCGTCGCGCCCGGCCTGGCGGGCTTCGTCCAGCACATGGCCGGGCCGCTGGGCGTTGCCGATGCCCATCGACACCATGAAGCCCAGCAATACTCCCCCGATGGCCAGTAAATGGCGTCGCGTCATTGGAGACTCCCCTACGGGCGCGGAGCTTAGGCGGAGAAGACGCCTGCGTTCAATGGAAATGTTTGCGTCACGATACCGCTGCGCCGTGGGCCTATCTTCGGCAGAAGAAAAGCGCCCGTTTGGGCAACGATGCGGTGATGGTATACTGCGAACCAAAGTCGGAGGAGCGCCATGCTGTTTGCCCTGATTTGCACCGATCGTCCCGGAACCGCTGCCCTGCGGCAGTCCACCCGCCCCGCCCACCTCGCCTATCTGGATGGGCGTGCTGCCGAACTGGTGCAGGCAGGCGCGCTGCTGGGCCATGACGGCGCACCCTGCGGCTCGCTGTTCGTGATCGAGGCGCCCGACCGCGCCGCCGTGGAGGCGTTCTCCGACGCCGACCCCTATACCGGCGCGGGGCTGTTCGAGAGCACGGTCATCCGCCCGTTTCGCCGCGCCTTCAAAGATGGCGCGCGGATCGCGTGATGGCCTGCTGGCTGGTCAAGACCGAACCGGACGCATTTTCCTGGGACCAGCAGCTCGAACGAGGCGTCGAGCCGTGGACCGGCGTGCGCAACCACACCGCATCCAACAACTTGCGCGCGATGCGTCTGGGCGAGCGCGTATTTTTCTATCACTCCAACGTCGGCAAGGAGATCGTGGGCGTTGTAGAAGTTTCCCGAGAAGCTTACCCCGACCCGACCGCGGCAACGGGCAGATGGGTATGCGTGGACATGCGCGCGGTGGGCAAGATGCCGCGCCCCGTCACGCTGGCCGAGATGAAGGTGGACCCGGAGCTGGAGGGTTTTTTGCTGCTCCGGCAAGGCCGGCTGTCCGTCGTCCCGGTCAGCGAACCGCACTGGCGGCATATCTGCCAGTTGGGTGGGTGGAGGGAGTAGCGAGCCCGGCCGCCCCGAATACCTTTCCTTTCCGCCCGATCTGTCCTAACCCGCTGGCGCGAGACTGGAAGAGGGTCGCGGATGGACCGAGTCGCTGCAAACGCGCGCCGGCGGTTTCAGCTCTATCTGATCAAGCCGTCCCATTACGATGACGAGGGCTACGTCATTCAATGGTTCCGCTCGGCCATCCCGTCCAACACCTTGGCGGCACTCTACGGGTTGGCGGTGGATTGCCGGGACCGCCGGGTCCTCGGCGATCACGTCGACCTCGACATCTTTGAGGCCGACGAGACCAACACGCGCATTCGCCCCGAACAGATTTCCGGCGCGATCCGTGCGGCGGGCGGTCTGGGCCTGGTGGCGATCGTGGGAGTGCAGTCAAACCAGTTTCCGCGCGCCATGGATTTGGCCAAGCGATTGCGGGCGGACGGCGTGCAGGTCGCGATCGGCGGGTTCCACGTTTCCGGCTGCATCGCCATGCTGCCTGGCATCCAGCCCGACCTGCAGGAAGCGCTCGATCTTGGCATCTCGCTGTTTGCCGGCGAGGCCGAAGGGCGGCTCGATATGGTGCTGAGCCACGCCGCCGCGGGCGAGTTGCAGCCGATCTACAACTTCATGGACGACCTGCCCGGCTTGGAGAACGCGCCGCCGCCGATCCTGCCCGCGGAGCGCATCGAGCGCACCGGCGGACGGCTCTCCAGTTTCGACGCCGGGCGTGGCTGCCCGTTCCAGTGCTCGTTCTGCACCATCATCAACGTGCAGGGCCGCAAATCGCGCTATCGCTCGGCGTCGGACGTGGAAGAGCTGATCCGCCGCAATCTTTCCCAGGGCGTCGATCATTTCTTCATCACCGATGACAATTTGGCGCGCAACCGCAACTGGGAGGAGATCTTTGACCGGCTGATCAAGATGCGCGAGGAGGAAGGACTGTTCTTCCGCTTCGTCATTCAGGTCGACACGCTGTGCCACAAGATTCCGAATTTTATCGAAAAAGCGGCGCGGGCCGGGGTGACTCGGGTGTTCATCGGATTGGAGAACATCAACCCGGACAATCTGCTGGCGGCAAAAAAGCGGCAGAACCGCATCTCGGAATACCGAAAAATGCTGCTGGCCTGGAAAAGCGTCTCCTGCTTCACCTATGCCGGCTACATTCTCGGTTTTCCCAACGACACGCTGGAAAGCATTTTGCGCGACATAAAGATCATTCAGCGCGAACTGCCGCTCGACCTGCTGGAATTCTTTTTCCTGACACCGCTGCCCGGATCGGAGGACCACAAGAAGCTGTTTACCGCCGGCATCCCGATGGATGCCGACATGAACGTCTACGACCTGGAGCACGCCTGCACCGCGCACCCGAAAATGTCGAAGCGCGAGTGGGAGCGGGCGTACGAGCTAGCCTGGGCCACGTATTACACGCCGGCGCACATGGAAACGATCATGCGCCGCGCGATGGCCACGAAAATCAGCCCCGGCAAAATGATGTTCCTGCTGCTGTGGTTCTGGGGCTGCGTCACCCTGGAGCGGGTGCATCCGCTGCAAGGCGGCTACTTGCGCCGAAAGGTGCGCACCGACCGCAGGCCGGGGTTTCCGATCGAGAATCCGCTGGTGTTCTACCCTAGATACGCGGCGGAGACGGTGGCAAAACATCTGCGCCTGTTGCGCATGGTATGGCGCATCGCACGGGTGCGCCGCCAGCTGAAGCGCGATCCGCACGCGCGCGACTACATGGACCAGGCGCTGACCCCGGTGCACGATGACGACACCGAGGTATTGGAGATGTTCACCGTCACGGAGTCCGCGCGTGCCGCGGGGGCGAAGGCGAAGCGGGCCGCTACGAGAGAACCTGCTGCCTGATCGCAGCGAAGTCCCGCACGTACCAGCGCCGCGCGATGCGGCCGTTGGCGAACTCGAATCATGGCGAAGCCTCCGCCGCCCAAAACGCTATGGTTCAGTGCCCCGCCGGGGTGAACTTGGACGAGAGATAGACGCCGTTGCTAAGGCCGATCAACGCCAGGATAGTGAGGGGGATTTCTGGGATCTGGCCGGTATCGATCAACATGAGGGACGTGAATACGGCCGGCCTTCGTTACGGTCTAATCGTCAGCCCGGTGGTATAACCGCGCCGCCGAGCAGAACGTCCTGGTGCGGCGGATTGCAGATGTTCATATCGAGGTTTTCGTCCGGCGGCGCGCCATCCGCGCTCTCGAAATACTGGCAGAGCAGCGTCGGGCATGACAAAGGGACCTTCGGCAGCATTTGCGCATCGGAGAAATCGATAGGCGCACCATGGGACAGCTGGCGGGCCGTCCAAACTCCGAAGCAAGCAGCCCCGCCGGCCATCGCCTGCTTCAGCGCGTTGAAGGTCTCGCCAGCACCCTGGCTGGTGTACAAGGCGGGCCGCAGCGTGACCCGCCCGCTTGACAGCTGCGAGGCGCGCTCCTGCAGTCGCGCCGACCAGCTTGCGAAATATACCGGGCGAAGTTTGGGTTGTCCCTCGGCTTCTTCGACGTCCAGAAAAACGAGCAGGTTGGGATCGGCCCCTGCCAGGTAATCAGGCGGAAAACATTCGAAGATGGCTCCCACGTTCTGGTCGGCATCCTGTATGGCCCGGTCCGCATCGCCGCCGACATGCCCGGTTTGCCGGGCAATGGGCAGCACGCGAATACTGCGCGATCGAAGGAACGGGTTCTCACGCGGCGAGTAATGGTCCGTGTCTATATTCCCGCCGGACGCCATCTGTCCGGGACCATAGAAGTAGCGACCCCAGAAGCTTGGCGTCGCCACCCCATGCTTACTGGCGACCGTCGCCAGTTTGCCCGAGCTCGGCGGGCTCAGGCTGTCCACTCCAAATCCGCTCGGAGCCGCCCGGGTACCGGTCAGAATGGGCGTTGCCGGAGCTGGCGTCGGCGCGGGTGGCACGATCGGGATGGGTGCTGGCGCGACCGTTTGCCCCCCGGCCGGCGGAATAGCATTGCCATCTTCGACACGGAGAACTGTTGTCAGGATCCAGTTGTCGCCGCCGTCAGTTATTTCGGACGAGATCGCGCCCAGAATTTTTAGTCGCGCGAGGCGCTCCTGTTCAACCGCCGCGCGACTGACCGAAGCCTTCGAGAAGGGTTCGACGAGAGGAACATTCGGCATTTCACGACCTTTCCACAGCAGTCAGATCAGCATCCCATTTCTGCAAGCTTTGCTGGTCGGGCGGGCCGGCCATAATCAAGGTCTGCAAGAATTGTTTGGCCCGGCTGCCGCTGCCCACTCCGAAGCCCCCGGAGGACTCCTGTGACAGCACTGCGCGCAGACCAGGATCATTGATAAGAGAAACGGTCGGCAACTCCTTGTTGGCCAGAGCGATGGCGGCAGCATCGGCGAGTTGCGTGACGCGGTCGGAAAGGTTCTGGCGCGTCGGCAAAGTCGCAACGAAAGCCGCGTCGCGCACCGATGTCGGGGTGGCGGCCAATGCTGCCGCCTTGGTGTCGTCGGCCGAGGCAGTGATGCCGCTGATCGCACCGGGAATGCTCCCCGCCCGCTTCAAGGCATCCAGATCCAGTTCGGCCCGGATCAGCGGATACTCTGCATCGCTCTTTTCCAGGCCCGTCATGATGCGTTGGATCACGACGGCGCGGTTGGCCTCCATTTGCGCGAGCAACGCGGGAACGGTCCGTTGAAAATAAAGGTCTCGGTTTACCGCAGCCTGAGCTCCCAGAACTCCTGCCGAAGCGGCAGCCAGGGCGGCCTTCGTTGCCGTGCCCCCGGTCGTCGCTCCGAGGCCATTCAACACAAGTGCCAGCAGGTCGCCGCCAAGCGAAACGGCGTTGCCATCGCCGTACAGCCGTTCCTCAAAATTCGAGAATTCGAGGTTGAGGGCACGAACCCGACGAAGAACTATGTCGTTGCGCTCAAGAAGTCGCTCCTGCGGCCTGGTCGCGGGATCGATCTTCTCATACATTTCGTCCACGTCGGGACTGAAAGACTTTTCCAAAGCCACCAGAGTAGGGCCGGTCCCTGACAGCGGGCCGCCGGGCCTTTCCGGATCGCGCGGATATCCGAAAAGAGGGGAGCATGCTCCGGCGCAGCTTGTCGCCATCAGCAGAACCGCCGCTCGGATCGTACGGAGCCGACACGAACATTCCATTGCAGCGACCCCCTTTGCTTTTGCTCCCGGAAGGCTCGTGTACCTTCCTAATTCCGCCGTGTAGATGAATCTTTCATACTGCTGCCGGATACGCAAGTATCGTCACAAAAATGTTCCATGCCGGCATCGCCCGAGCGGTGCGCCTTCGGAACGCAGTCAGCTCATAATAACTGGAACGGCGGCGGCGGCAGTCGGCGACGCAAGGCGAGTTTCGCGGCGGGCTAGGGCCGTTTGCCGGGTGGAGGTTGATCGGCTGCCGAAATCTCGATTTTAGATCGGCTCGGAGCCTGACTACGCTGTGGACGGAGGCTGCCCGACCACCACGACCGGCGCGCGACGTTGCGCCAGTCGCGCTACTAGGGCTCGTCCATCGAATCCGCCCAACACCTGCCCGGCCACGCCGTACGCAGCGGCGCCTGCGCCGACCACCGCCGCCAGCGCCAGCCAACGCAAACCCGGCCGGAGAAAAATCGGCTCCAATGCCGTCTGCGTCGCCCCCACTACGGCGCACATCACCAAACCTGCGGCAAGCATGCGCGGCACGCGCCGACGCAAAATCTTGTCGCTGGAAAAATGCCCACGTCGGGAAAGGATCGCGGCCAGTCCCGCCACATTGGCCCAGGCCGCGACCGAGGAGGCCAGCGGCGGCCCCAGATGCTGCAGCGGATGCATGAAGGCCAGATTCAGGCCCAGGTTCAGCGCCACGCAGGCCACGCCAAGTTTCACGGGTGTTCCGGTGTCGCCACGGGCAAAGAATCCGTTGACCAGCACTTTGACCAGCACGAACGCGAGCAGTCCGCTGGCGTAGGCCTGCAAAGCCTGCGCGGACAGTCGCACGGAATGCGCATCGAATGCGCCGCGTCCAAACAGCACTTCGATGATCGGATGTGCGGCCATTAGCAGCGCCAGCGCCGCGGGCAAGGTCAGCAGCAGCGCATATTCCAAAGCCCGGTTCATCGTACCGATCGCCTGCCCCGGCGCCTCGGAATGGATCTGCCGCGCCAAGGTCGGCAGCAGCGCGGTGCCCACGGCGGCGCCGATGGTGCCGAGCGGCAACTGGTTCACCCGGTCGGCATAGTACAGCACCGAAACGGTACCGGGCGGCAGCAGGCTGCCGATAATGACGTCCACCGACAGGTTGAGCTGGGTCACGCCCGCGCCCAGCAGCCCCGGCATCATGCGCCGCAGCAGCCGCCGCATGTCCGGGGTCAGCCGCGGCCGTGGCAGGTGCAGCAGGATGCCGGCGCGGCGCACCGCCCATTGCAGCAGCAGCAATTGCAGCACGCCCGAGACAGAGACACCCCAGGCCAGCGCGTGCCCCGCCGTGGGCAGCACGTGCAATAAACCCAGCATGAAGCCGATCGAGGTGATGTTATAGATGACCGGGGCCGCCGCCGCCGCGGCGAAGCGGTCCAGTCCGTTCAGCACGCCTGACAACAATGCCGCCAGACAGATCAGCGGCATGTAGGGAAAGGTGATCCGGCTGAGCGTCACCGCGAGCTGGAATTTTGCCGGGTAGTCGGCGAACCCGGGCGCCAGCACCGCCATCAGTTGCGGCATGAAAATCTCCGCCAACACCGTCAAGCCAATCAGCCAGAACGCCAGCACCGAAGCGGCCTGCGCGGCGAATTTTTGTGCCGCCTCGCGACCGTCCGTGGCCAGTAACCCCGCAAAAGAAGGGATGAAGGCGGCATTGAACGCGCCCTCGCCGAACAGCCGCCGGAACAGATTTGGCAGTCGGTTGGCGACGAAGAATGCATCGGCCACCGGCCCCGCCCCCAGCAGCGCCGCGATCAGGATGTCGCGCAAAAACCCGAGAATACGGCTGACCATGGTCCAGCCGCCGACGGTCAGAATGCCGCGGATCATGTCGTTTCCGGGACCAGCCGCAGCACCGCGGTGCCCTCGCCTGCTTCGCGTGCGCCGAGCCGGTCCAACAGTGCTGCCAGAGTGCCGGCGGCTTCCTCCTCGAACCGATAGGGGGGGCGGACCACCAGCAGCCCGCAGCCGTTCAGCCGCGCCGGGTCCACCGGTTCGCGCAGCCACAATTCCGCCGCCACCACGTCGCGCATGCCCGTTTCCCGCACCGCCTCAAGAAAAGTCCGGACCGGAGCGCGGTGCTTGATCGGGTACCAGGCGGCCAACACGCCGGTGCCGAAACGGATATAGGCGCGGTGCAAACCCCCCGCGACGCGGGAAAATTCATCCGGCTGTTCGTAGGGTGGGTCGATCAGCACCAGTCCTCTTCGCTGCGAAGTAGGCGGCAGCAATGCGCCCAGCGCTTCGTAGCCGTCGCGATGATGCACCGCCACCTGCCGATCGCGTGCAAAAACCTTGGCCAGCGCGGCGTGCTCGTCGGCCTGCAGCTCGCAGCAGGCCAGACGGTCCTCCGGGCGCAACACGGCGCGGATCAGGACCGGGCTGCCCGGATACAATCCAACGCTTTGTATCAAAGTGATATAATCGCTCAGAGCGGCCGGCGGGTCATCCAGCAGCCGCAAGATGCCGGTGCGGAACTCGCCGGTGCGTTGGGCGGGGCCGATCTGAAGATCGTAGCGCCCGGCCCCTGCATGCGTGTCAAGCACAAAAAACGGCGCCGGCTTTTTCGACAGTGCCCGCAACAGCCACAGCAGCAGTGCGTGTTTCATGCAGTCGGCAAAATTTCCGGCGTGAAACGCGTGGCGGTAGTTCACGTCGCTCCGGCGTCCCGGGCCAGTTCGGACAGCGGCCAGCGTGGGCGGGGAGCGTGATCCAACGAGTTCGTCAGGCCCATACGCAGCCGCTCGATCCCGGCCCAGGCCACCATGACGGCGTTGTCGGTGCACAGTTTCGGCGGCGGAGCGAGCAGCCGAAAGCCCTTTTTGCCCGCGACTTCGGTGAGCGCCGCGCGCACCGCCGCATTGGCCGCGACCCCGCCGGCAACGACGAGAAGGCGCCCAGACTGTTCGGCGCCGAACAGGTCTATGGCGTGCGCAACCCGATCCGCCAGCACCTCCGACACCGCGGCCTGGAATGACGAGGCAAGGTCCGCCGCGTCCCCGCCGGGCAACGGGCCGGAGGGATAGGTTTCGACCAGACGTGCTACCGCCGTTTTCAGCCCGGAAAACGAGAAATCGCAGCCCGGTCGCCCCAGTAGCGGGCGCGGCAGGTCGAAGCGGGACGGATCGCCGTCGCGCGCCAGGGTCTCCAGCGCCGGGCCGCCGGGCCAGCCGAGGCCCAGAATCTTGGCCACCTTGTCGAACGCCTCGCCCACCGCGTCGTCGATGGTATGGCCCAGACGTATATATCGACCGACTCCCAGGACCGAGACGCACTCGCAATGTCCGCCGGATGCCAGCAACAGCACGTAAGGAAACGCGGCGCCTCCCTCAACCAAGCCGGGGAGCCGGGCCGTCAAGGCGTGCGCCTCCAGATGGTTGACCGCGACAAACGGGATGTCGTGGGCCAGCGCGATCCCTTTGGCGAAGCCGCTGCCCACGATCAGCCCGCCGATCAATCCTGGGCCGCTGGTCGCGGCCACGCCGCCTAGCGCGTCCCAGCCGCACCCGGCCTCGCGCATCACTTGCGCTGCCATGGCGGGCAGGTGCTGCAAATGCGCCCGAGCCGCAATCTCCGGCACCACGCCGCCGAACGCGGCGTGCTCGGATTGGCTCAGCAGCGCCTCGGCCAGCACCGTCCCGTCCGGCGCGAGCACCGCACAGGCGGTCTCGTCGCACGAGGTCTCGATCCCCAGCACCGGCCCCGCTATCGGTGCCGTCAAAGCAGAGGCGTGTTGCGTCATCTTTCCTTCGCCCGGACCGGGTTCTAGGACAGCCGCATGTCGCTCGCCCACCCCATCCCCAAACCGCAGCACCCGCACCCGGCCCCGCACAGCCGCTCCTTGCCGCTGCGCGTGGGCACGCGGGCCAGTCCGCTGGCGCTGGCGCAGACCCGCACCTTTCTGCAGGTCCTGCGCGGCTTTTGCCCCGTGCTGCGCGAAATGAACGTGTTCGAGGAACACCCCATCCGCACCACCGGCGATGCGGTGCAGGACCGGCGGCTGGCCGAGATCGGCGGCAAGGGGCTGTTTGCCAAGGAGATCCATGAGGCACTGGCCGAGGGCCGGATAGATTTCGCCGTGCACAGCCTGAAAGATTTGGAAACTCAGCTACCCGACGGCATCGTGCTGGCCTGCACGCTCGCGCGTGAGGACGCCCGCGACGCTCTGATCCTGGCTCCCGGCATGCCGCCGGCGAAGCCGAGAAACCCGTTCGCGACGCTGCCGCCGGGTGCCGTGATCGGCACCAGTTCGGTGCGCCGCCAGGCGCAGCTGCTGCACGCGCGGCCCGACCTGGTCGTGACCACGCTGCGCGGCAACGTGCAGACCAGGCTGGACAAGCTGCGCGCCGGCGCGTGCCAGGCGACCCTGCTGGCACTGGCCGGACTGCGGCGGCT
Organism: uncultured Pseudomonadota bacterium; assembly: GCA_963822705.1. GTDB lineage: Bacteria > Pseudomonadota > Alphaproteobacteria > Acetobacterales > Acetobacteraceae > CAVRQM01. Next base: position 526,459 of record CAWGIX010000006.1, on the reverse strand, counting down.
GGGGCTGGAAGCGGAGGCCGGCGCCGTGCTCGACCCCGAACAAATGGTGCCGGCGGCCGGGCAGGGCATCGTCGGGGTGACGGTGCGCGCCTCGGATACGGCGCTGCGGGAACTGCTCGGCGGCATCGAGGATTTTTCGGCTCGCGCGGTCTCCACGGCCGAGCGAGGACTGCTGGCGGAACTGGACGGCTCGTGCCGGACGCCGATCGGCGGCCATGCGCACCTGCTGCCGGACGGGCGGCTGCACCTGACCGGGCTGGTGGCTCGCGCCGACGGCACTTTTCTGGTCAGGCGCAGCCTGATCGGATCGGCGGCGGAGCCCGAGAATCTGGGCCGCGCGCTAGGCCGCGAACTGCGGCGGGACAGCCCCTCCGACATTTTCGAGTAGGTTGCGCATTTGGCTGCCTGCCACGGGTCGCGGACCGATGAACCTTTGATACGCGGGCCGCGTTTACGCGCAAATAACGATCGCGGGGGGAGCGCGAATGACATGGGCAGAAACCTCTCCGTCCTGACCTGGGGTTGCCTTTTTGGCGGGCGTGCGATCGTTTTGGCAGCGGTCGCGAGCAGCATGGCTTTGGCCGACGATCCGGTGGTGACCAGTCCCGCCGCACAGGAGCAGGCGAAGAAGCTCGATGATATGCCGCCTATAAAGCGGCATGGCAACGAGATCGTCATCGATCATTCCGGCCGCAAAGAGGCAGGCAAGGCTTCGGTCTATTCGCGGTCGTTCGAGGGCAAGCCGATGGCCAACGGCGGTCGCTACAGCGCGGCGCGAGACAGTGCCGCCAGCAAAACCCTGCCGCTCGGCACGATCGCCAAAGTGACCAACCTCGAGAGCGGCAAGTCCGTCGAGGTCAAGGTCGAAGACCGTGGCCCCTTCGTCTCCGGCCGCGTCATAGATCTCACACCCAGGACGGCCGGCAAACTTGGCGTGACCACCAAAGAGGGTATCGCGCCGGTGGTCATCGCGCCGGTCACTGTACCGCAGGTGGACGGGAGCGTAAAAGTGGGAGCAGGCGCCGCCGGAGCCCCGGGCAGCATACCAGCCCGATAGAACCGAGCCGAGTCGGAAGCTCTCATTCCGCGTCAGATCAACGGGCTGTTTTGGTCGCGGATACCTCTTCCCCGCCGGCCATATTGACCCACACCTGAAAACCAACAAGAACCGTGAAGATAAGAACCGTTCCGGCTTAATAAAGTAGAAGGTGTTGCCTTGTTAGCATCTATTCCCGGCTTCGGGAGGATAGATGCACACCAGTTTGTTGCATGTGCGCCGCATCGATGCGCTCGCCGAGTCCTTCCCTGAAATGAAAGACCCAGACGTTGTCAGCCTGCCGAACGGCAGGTTCATGATGTTTGCGAGCCTGGGCCGTTCCGATATCCAGAAATGGGCCGTAGGACGCTTCACCGCCGACCGTCTGGAGGGCCCTTGGCAAGAGCATGAACCGGTGCGTTTCCACGGCCTGTCCGGGCCGCAATTCTGCGCCTCCAGCACCCTTTGCCAGATCCGGGGCGGTCGTCCCTACTGGGATATGCACATCCAGACGGCTTGCTTCGAGGCGGACGGCAAGATCGTCGCAGCCGAATCCGATGACGGTTTCAATTTTACTCCAGGGCGACGGCCCCCCATAACAAAAGAGTCGATCGCAAGGAAAAGCGGCGTAGTGGGCGTCTATGACGCCGGGGTCACCGAGATCCTTATTCAGGGTAAAGTAGCTCACTGCATGGTCTTTTCAGGCTATCGCCGCGTGGGCAGCGGCGATTTGTACGCCAGCTTCCGCGATCCGGCGCTGCCTGAAAACCCGTGGCAACCGGCGATGCGCATTCTGCGGCAAGAGTTGGTGCCTTTCCATAATCACCCGAAATACGAGCATAGGGAATGGGGTCTGGAGGGCGCGAAGCTGGTGCAGCTCGCGGAAAGCCGCTATCTTCTGGTCGGTGTTTGTTTCTTGCCCAAGCCTCATGAATTCCGTGGCACGCGCCAGCGCGTATTTTTCGCCGGGGGCAAAACGCTACTGCCCCCCTATAAGCTGCTGGGAACCGTCCTGGAGCCGCATACCACTGGCGAAACCGGTCATCCTGACGTGGTGATCCAGAACGGCAAGCTCCACATGATCTATCAGGAACGCCGGGGTAACGGACATCCCTGGCACTTGCGCCACACTTCGTTTGACGTACCGAGGCTGCTGGAAGAACTCGACCGCAGGCTGATCCGACCCAGCAAGCGTCCTGTCCCGCGACCGGCCGCAACAAGCCGGCCACCGATGGAACATCGGCTGCAACTATAGTTTCGTCCTCGAGGGCCGCAGCGCCCGATCTTCATGCTTCAGCTTACCACGCCACCCGTGGCTCAGCGGGGGTCGATAGCCGCCCCGCCGTATCACGCTGGTCTGGACCGAGTGTCGGCTATTGCCTCGGCTTGCGCACTGTGCCTCTCGCCCACATGAACTCAGCGAGCTCATGTCCCAAAACTCCGATGATGGATGACCGCCCGGTTGTGCTGGTCACTCGCCCGTATGCCGAGGCCGCCGAAACCGCCGCGCAGGTGGAAAAACTCGGGTTCCGGGCCGTGCTGGCACCCTCGCTGCGCATTGAAAACCGCGCGCTCCGCTGGCCGTCGCGGGTGCGGCTGCAAGCGATCCTGCTGACCAGCGGCAACGCGGTGCCGTCGCTGCCAGCCTGCCTGCACGCCACGAAACTGCTGGTCGTCGGGGACGCCACGGCCGAGCGCGCTGGGCGAGTCGGGTTTGCGGACGTGCGCAGCGCCGGCCGCGATGCCGCGGCTTTGGCTGATTTGGCGGCAAAGCACTGCCGGCCCGGCGCCGGGACGCTGCTGCTCCCGGTCGGTGCCGGATACGGGACCGAGTTGGCCGAGACCTTGCGCGCGCAAAAATTCGCCGTGCTGCGCCGCGTGGTCTATGTGGCGCGCCCGGTGAGCGCCCTCCCCGAAACCGCGCGCGAGGCTCTGGCGCAGAAAACCGTGGCGGCGGTCCTGTTCTTCTCGGCGGCTTCGGCGAGGGCTTTTGCGGTGGCGGTACGGCGCAGCCGGCTGGCGGACACTTTGGCAGGGGTCGAGGCATTGGCGATTTCGCAGACCACCGCCGATGCGCTCTGCCCCTTGCCGTGGCGCAGCATCCGTGTTGCATCAAAGCCGGATCAAGACGGGCTGTTGGCATGGCTGAGATAGCGGACTCACCTGGACCGCCCGCCCCCGCCGACCCATCCCAGCCTTCTCCGCAACCTGCCCGCCGCTCAACCGGCAGCGTCGCGGCGTGGCTGGCCCTGCTCTGTGCGCTGGTGGCGCTGGCCGGCTTGTTCTGGGCCTGGCGGGAAGACCAGAGACTGGCTGAGCGCATCGCCACCGCCGCGGCAAACCCCGCAGCGGTCGATCCCGCGCGAGTGGCCGCGCTCGACGACGCGCTGGGCACGATCCGCCAGCGGCTCGACCGCCTGGAACAGCGTCCGACACCTGTGCCGGTCGATCTCGCACCGCTCGAAGCCCGCATCACACGCCTGGAGCAGCGCCAAACGCCCGCGCCGGCAGATCTGGACCGCTCGAAGCACGCATCACGCGCCTGGAGCAGCGTCCGCCCGCGGAAACCGCGCCATCGCCCGATCTGCGGCAATTGGAGCAACGGGTGGCAAACCTGGAACAGCACCAGGCCGAACCGCCCCCATCCGTGAATCTCCAGCCGCTGGAGGCGCGCATCGCCGCCCTGGAGCAGAAACCGCAGGCGCCCGCCGTCGACCCGGCGCTGGCTACGCGCGTGGACGCACTGGCCGCTTCGCTCAAAACCACCGAGCAGCGCGCGACTGCGGCAGAATCCTCAGCGGCGCGGGCGGCCCGGCTGGAGCAGGTCGCGGCGGCCCTGCGGGACGGCAAGCCGCTCGGCACCCTCCCGGGCGCACCCCCAGCCCTGGCCCGCTTTGCGACCGAGGCACCGCCCACGGAGGCGCAACTGCGCCTGGATTTCTCCAAAGCGGCCGCGGCCGCGCTGGCCGCGAGTCAGCCCCCCGCCGCAGGCCTGTCCCTGGGACAGCGCGTGCTGCGGAACGTGCAATCGCTGGTGACGGTGCGCCAGGGCGATCGGGTGGTTCTGGGGCCGCCCGCATCGGAGACGCTGGGCACGGCGCAGCAGCGGCTGGACGCCGGAGACCTGGCAGGAGCAGTGGCAGCGCTGGATGCGCTGGACCCGGCGGCAGCTGCGGCGATGGCGGGCTGGCGGGAGCGTGCGCAAAGCCTGCTGGATGCGCGAGCCGCACTGGCGACGGCCGCCGGCTGATGCGCCTCGTCTTCCGGGTACTTTTGGGCGGCGCCGTCGTGGTGGCGTTCGTGCTGTTCCTGTCCGGCCTGAGCGGCAGCGTCTCCGTCAGCCTCGGGCAGCTGACGGTCGAGACCTCGACAGCGCTCGCCATCGGTGCCGGCGTGGTTTTCGTGCTGATTCTGGCCGCCGTGCTGTGGCTGCTCGGCCGGCTGCTGGGGCTACCGCGGCGCATCCGCCAGCGCCGCGCCTGGAGGCGGCGCGATGCTGGGGAGGCCGCCCTCACCGGCGCGCTGGTCGCCATTGCCGCGGGCGAAGCGACCGCCGCCCAGCGCGCCGCGTCGCGGGCCCGCCGCCTGCTGGGCGACGGCGCGCAACCTCTGATGCTGGCCGCCGAGGCGGAGCGGTTGGGCGGAAACGAGGACGCGGCGGCCGCCCTGTTCCGCCAATTGGCCGAGCGCGAGGATGCGGCCCTGCTGGGCCTGCGCGGCTTGTTCCGCCAAGCGCTGATGCGCGAGGATTTCGCCGCAGCTGCCGCCATCGCGGGCCGCGCGGAGGAGGCGCATCCGGGCGGGGCCTGGATGCGCGAGGACCGTGAGCGGCTAGCGGCTCGTACCGGCGACTGGCGCCAGGCGCTGGCGCTGGCCGCGGAAAAGGCCCCGGTTCGCGCCGCCTACGCCACCGCCGCCGCCGATGCCGCCACCGATCCCGAGGAAGGCGAGCGGCTGGCGCGGCAGGCGGTGCGCGATTTCCCCGGCTTCGTGCCCGCCTCCTTGACCTATGCCAAACGGCTGCGCGCGTCCGGCCGCGAGGATCGGGCGCAGGAGGCGCTGGCGCGGGCTTGGAAGGCCGCACCCCAACCGGACCTCGCGGTGCTGGCGCTGCAACCACTTACCGATCCGATCGCGCGCATCAAGGCGGCCAGCAAGCTGGTCGCCGGCGCCGCCGATCACGTCGAAAGCCACCTGCTCCTCGCGCGCGAGAATCTGGCCGCCGGGCTCACCGGGGAGGCGCGCCGGCATCTCGGCGCGGCGCGGACCCAGGCGCAGGAAGACCGCCGATACTGGCTGCTGCTCGCCGACCTTGAGGGCGAGGAGCGCGGCGACACCGAGAGCGGCAGGCTGGCCCAGCGCGAGGCGCTGCGCCGGGCGGCAGGGTCGCCGCCCGAGCCGTGCTGGCGGTGCGAGGCCTGCGGCGCGGTGCTGCCGGCGTGGCAAGCGATATGCCCAGCCTGTCACGAGCCCGGCCGCGTGCGATGGGGACCCGGCCCGCGCGCGATCCTGTTGCCTTCGGCGAGCCAGGGCGCCGGTCAGGCCCGCGCCTCGGGTGGGAATCCGTGAAGCTTTTCCGAAACCTTCATACGATGATAATTGCCGTCGAGGATACTCGCCGCGCCAAAAAGAGGAATGGAACGTGGACATCCAGGACGTTGGCCTCGAAAAAGTTCGCGTGATCGTGCCCAAGCCTTTTGGCGACGAGCGCGGGTTTTTCGCCCGCATCTTCGATACAAAAGTGTTCGCCGAGGCCGGTCTGGTCGGCACCTTCGTCAACATCAATAATTCGCTATCCCGTCACCGGGGCACTCTGCGGGGCATGCACCTGCAACTGGCGCCCGCTGCGGAGGCCAAGCTGGTGCGCTGCGTGCGCGGCGCGCTGTTCGACGTGGCCGTCGACCTTCGCCCGGACTCGCCCACCTGCTTGCGCTGGTATGGCCACGAGCTGACCGCGGAAAACCGCGTGATGATGTACGTGCCGGAAGGATTCGCACACGCCTTCCTCACGCTTGCCGACGATACCGAAGCCATTTATCTGTCCTCGCAATTCTACAATCCGGCATGCGAGCGAGGAGTGCGGTGGAACGACCCTGCTGTGGGCGTGCGATGGCCAATGACGCCGACGGTCGTCTCCGCGAAAGACCAGAACTGGCCGGATTTCGATCCGGCGAATTTTCGCGCGTGACGGACTGGCTGTCGCCAACACAGCGCGCCGCGCCTTGCGGAATGGCAACGTGAAGGCAACTGCTGAACGATCGGTTTTGCTGACCGGCGGGACCGGCTTTGTTGGCTCCCGCCTGGCGCGGCGGCTGTTGTCCGAAAATTTCTCGGTGACGGTGCTGGCGCAATCCACGTCCCGCCTCGACCTGTTGCAGCAGGCGGGCGTCGCCGAGCAGATCGAAATAGTGCGTGGCGCGCCCGGCTGTCAGGATTTGCCGGACATGCTGGCCGAGCTCCGGCCGGATATCGTGATCCATGTGGCCTCGGTCAGCAGGGGCGGCGAATCTCCACCCGAAATCACGCGCATGATCGAGGCGAACATCACCTTTCCCGCGTTGCTGCTGGCCGCCATGCGCACCGCAGGCGTGCGCCGGTTCGTCAACACCGGCACCAGCTGGCAAACCATCGCCGACCACGATGGCTATAGCCCGTTTAATTTCTACGCCGGCACCAAGCAGGCGCTTGAGGATCTGCTGGCGTGCTTCTGTCTGGACGGCATGGCCGCGATCACGCTGCGCCTGTTCGACACTTACGGGCCGCACGATCCGCGCCGAAAAATCGTCGATCTGATCGCCGACGCCGCGGAGCACGGCACGGAGCTGGCGATGTCCCCGGGCGGCCAGGTGATCGACCTCGTGCATGTGGAGGACGTGGCGCAAGCGTTTGCAGCCGCCGCAAATCGCCTGCTGACCGACGTGGTGGAAGGGCATGAGATCTACGGCGTCTCCGGCGATCGCGTCGTGCTGCGCGAACTGGCATCGCGCATCGGCCAGGCGGTCGGCCGGGCGCCGCAGATCAAATGGGGCGGCCGGCCCTACCGGGCTCGGGAGGTGATGCTGCCCTGGACCGGATTGCGCCCGGTCCCTGGGTGGGCGCCGCGCATCGGGCTTGACGAGGGACTGCGCGAACTTGCCGCCGCCCGTGCCGGTCCCGCCGACGCCGCGCCATGAGTTTTGTCGTGTCGGACGCAAGCAGGCGGAGCGGCGCCATTCTCGCCGCCCGCTGGTCTGTGGAGCGGCTGCGGCGGCCCGCCGGACCCGGGCTGGCATGGCTTGGTTTTGCAAAACCGGAAATCCAGAGCTTTGCCTGTCTCGCCTGCGGCACCGATGGTTTCAAGCAGGGCGTGCTGCGCGCCGAGGGCCGCGCCCTGTACATCTGCGGCGCCTGCGCCAGTCACCAGTTCCACCCGCCAAACCCGCGGCGGGTCACACCGGACCCGTTTTCGATCCGATATCAGATCGAATATGCAGCCGATCTGAACGTCGCCGCGGAAACCGCAGCCCGCGCGACCGAGGGGCGCAAGCGCGGGCGGCTACTGGAACTAGGCGGCCGGCTCGGTTTTGCCGTCGACATGGTTCGCCATCTGCCCGGTTGGACCGCGGTCGGGGTCGATCCGGGACCGTGGCCGACCGTGGGCGCAGCCCGGCTCGGCGCCAACCTACTGCACGGCGGAGTTGACGCGGCGGAGACGCAGGCCCGCGAGGGCGGCCGGTTCGATGTCGTGATCGCCGAAAATATCATCGACCGCACCCTGGACCCGCTGACGCTGCTCCGCGCCCTGCCGGAAATCAGCACCGAGACCGCGCGCTGGCTATTGGCCGTGCCCGATGCCGCAGTGTTGTACGAGTCCATGGACGCAGAAACGATCCGCCGCACCGCTTCCGAGGCACGGGTGCTTCTCCCGAGCCGCACCGGCTTCGAGTTGCTGCTGGCGCGGGCGTCGCTCGATTTGGCCGTGTCCGGACACGCGGGCATGCTGCGCGCCGACCGCAAGCCGCCGGGCCCGTTGCCCCGAGGCGCACGCGAAGCAATGCTCGACCGCTATCTGACGCGCCGAGCAGACGCACTGCCTGAGGACGGATCGAGCGCGGCCGGGCTGCTGGCGCGCGCTCTTGAGCGCGCTGTGAACCGAGCTGACTGGCCGGCGGCTCGGATGCTGTTCGAACGGGCGGAACCGCTGATCCAGGCGGCCTCGGCGACCGCGCGAACGGCAGAAATCCAGTCAAGCCTCGAGGGGCTGTTCAGAACTGCCCCGATCAGTGCTGCCTCCCTGCTCTATCACGCAGGGATGTTGCACCTGAACGGAAGCGAGTTGCCGGCCGAGGCGATGCTGAACTTCCAGCTCGCCTCCGAGCTGTCGCGACGGGCGTACGTATTGTCGCCCTCGATGATGGCCCCCGAGGCCGACCGGCACTGTGCATCGCGCTTCCACGTTGGCTTGGTGCTGCGTCGCTTCGGCAATGAAGCGGGCGCGCGCGGAGTGCTGCAGGCGGTGTCCGAGGCCCAGGGCAGCGCGTATTGGGCAGAGCGGGCCCGGGCGGAGCTTGCCGCGCCGGCCCGGCCCGCTGGCGCGACGAGAGCCGTGCCCAGGGACGCGTTGCCAGCCCTATCCGGAGCCAAGAAGGCTGCCGCCAAGGCGAGCCCACGGGACAAGGCCAAGCGCAAGAGCGCGGGTACCGCCCGACCGCCGGCGGCCTGAACCGTGCGGGTTCTGGTTTTGATCGATGCGATTACCTTGCCGTACCTCGTTACCGGTCAGCCGCCGGCAGCACCCTTCAGTCATGACAAGAACCTGTTCCAGTTTGCTCACGAAGCGCTCCGCCGCGGCTGGACGGTGATGATCACCTCGGCCCAGGACGATGTCACGAAGCGCCCGAGCTGGGTGGTGGACCAGGTCTATCCGACCTGGAAGCAGCAGGACGTGCCGCTCGGATATGGCGAGATCGCGCCGGACATCGTGGTTTCGGTATTTCCCGAAGCGCTGAACATTCGCCAGCATTTTCCGCACGCGAAAATCGTCGCCATCCACGCCGCCATCCACTGGGTGGAATTGCCCGAGCGGTTCAAAGCGCAATACGTGTTCGACCTGATTACCGCAATGCGGTATAACGTGGACTTCATCCTGACCCAGAACCAGCGCATGGCCGAGGTGCTGCAGGTGTTCTATAACCTGCTCGCCAAATGGCCGCTATCGGACCGCATCATCGTCTCGCCGCTCGGCATCGTGGAGGAGGAAATGCACGCCCTGCCCGACCTCCGGCAGGTGCGCGCGGAGATGTGCCTGGAGCCGGGCGAGACCGCGATCATCAACGCGGGCGGAGTGTGGCGCTGGACGGATTTCAACACCTTTTTGGAGGCGTTCGGCGAACACGCGCTCGGCATGCCGGATAGCCGGCTGCGGCTGTTCGTGATGGGGCTACTGCAACCCACGAATATCGACCACACCGAATATGTTGCGGAAACCGAGGCACTGCTGTATCGGTATCGCCACATGATGGGCCAGCGCATCACCGTCTACAATCACTGGGATGACGCGGGACGACGGGTCAGGGCCTATACCGCCAGCAGCGGCGTCGGCCTGAACGTGAACAAGCCGAGTTTCGAGAATTGGCAAAGCTACCGCCTGCGCTTCCTCGATTACGTCACCTTCGGGGTTCCGGTCATCAACACGAGAGGAGACCTGATTTCCGATACCGCCGGGGCGGATCACGCGTTTCTGGTGGATGCTGGCGATGTGCGGTCGTACCGCGACGTGCTGGATGCCATCGCTTCCCGCCCCGACCTGATTGCCAGGAAGGCAGCCGGCATGCGTGCCCTGGCGCGCACGTTCGACAGCCGCAACACCTACGGCGCGGCGCTGGATCGAATTGATCGCACACCGCGCCGGCCGGCTGGCGACCATGCGGCCTGGGGCGAATGCGTGCTGGACTATGCCAGCCGGCACATCCATTCGGAAGTCCGCGAGCGGCTGCACAGCAGGTTGAACAGGTTCGCGGACTCGCTGCTGGAGTAGATCGCTGCACCGTGCGGTCCGGCGTAGCCGTATGGGCAACCATTGTCGCAGGCTTAACCACCCCGAACTATCGTCCACGCGGGCTGCCCGCCGTCACTCTGTCGCGGCGCAACCTCGTGGTCTATGCAGGCCGGGGTTGAGGCAAGAAAGGGGACGCGAACGCGATGAAGAGCGGTGATTTTGGCCGGTGGCCTCGGCACACGGCTGTCGGAGGAGACGAACATCCGGCCGAAGCCCATGGTGGAGATCGGCGGCAAGCCGATCCTCTGGCACATCATGAAGATCTACAGTGCGCACGGCATCAACGATTTCGTGGTCTGCCTCGGCTACAAGGCCTATGTGATCAAGGAGTATTTCGCGAACTACTTCCTGCACATGTCCGACGTCACCTTCGACATGCGCGACAACAGCATGCAGGTGCATCAGCGCCAGCGCCGAACCCTGGACGGTCACGCTGGTGGATACCGGCGAGGCGACCATGACCGGCGGCCGCATCAAGCGCGTCCTGCCCTATCTCGCAGGGCGACGAGGCGTTCTGCCTCACCTACGGCGACGGCGTGGGCGACGTCGACATCGCGGCCGCGATCGCGGCTGCATCGGCAGCAACGGACAGGCTGGCGACGGTGACCGCGGTGCAGCCGCCCGGCCGGTTCGGCGCGCTGCGCCACGAGGGCGACCGCGTCACCGGCTTCGAGGAAAAGCCGCGCGGGCGACGGCGGCTGGATCAACGGCGGCTTCTTCGTGCTGTCGCCGAAAGTGGGCGACTACATCGAGGGCGACGCGACCGTGTGGGAGCGCGAGCCGATGGAGCGTCTGGCCGCACGAAGGGCAGACTGAGCGTGTATTTCCACAACGGTTTCTGGCAGCCGATGGATACGCTGCGCGACAAGCGTGCACCTGGAAGAACTCTGGGCCTCCGGCCGCGCCCCGTGGAAGATCTGGTGAGCAAAAGGAAGAAACGATGCGCGTACTGATTACCGGCAACATGGGCTATGTCGGCCCGGTGCTGGTCCGCCACCTGCGGCGAACACCATCCGGCGCCGAGCTGGTAGGGTTCGATGCCGGATTCTTTCGCGCAGCCTGACCGAGGCCGGGCAGCCTGCCGGAGACGCGGCTCGACGAGCAGCATTTCGGCGATGTGCGAAGCCTGCCGCGGCGGCTGCTGCGCGGCGTCGACGCGGTGGTGCATCTGGCGGCGATTTCCAATGACCCGATGGGCAACCGGTTTGCCGCGGTCACCGACGCCATCAACCACCACGCCAGCGTCGCGGTGGCGCAGGCGGCGCGCGATGCCGGAGCGAAAAGCGTTCGTGTTCGCGTCGAGCTGCAGCGTCTATGGGGCCGCGGCGGGACCGCCGCGGCGCGAGACCGATGCGCTCGAACCCGCAGACCGCCTACGCGCGCAGCAAGATCGCCACCGAGCAGTCGCTGAAGCAGATGGAACTGGGCGGCATGCGTGCGGTACTGCCTGCGTTTCGCCACCGCCTGCGGCTGGTCCGCCGCGGCTGCGGCTTGATCTCGTGCTGAACGATTTCGTGGCCTGTGCGCTGGCGGCGGGCGAGATCACGGTGCTGTCCGACGGTACGCCGTGGCGGCCGCTGATCGACGTGGCCGACATGGCGCGCGCCATCGATTGGGCGATCAGTGCCGCGGATCATGCGCCGCCCTACGTCTCGGTGAATGTCGGCTCGGAGGAGCGCAACTATCAGGTGCGCGACCTGGCCAATGCGGTGGCCCACGCGGTGCCGGGCACCAAGGTGAGCATCAACACCGCCGCCCCTGCCGACACGCGCAGCTACAAGGTTGATTTCTCGCTGTGGCGGGAGCTGGCGCCGGACCACCAGCCGGCGGTGACCTTGGCGCAGTCGATCGAGCAATTGCGCGAGGGACTGTCGGCGATGAATTTCTCCGACCGCGATTTCCGTCAGTCGCCGCTGATCCGGCTGCAGGTGCTGGATCGGCTGATCGGCAGCGGCCGCCTGACCGACGCCCTGGAGCGGCCGCGGGCAGCATGAGCCGGCGGCCATCCGCGCGTCGTCCAGCCAAATCTAGGGCACCCCCGGCCGAGGCCGCTCCGCCGGGTCCGAAATTTCACCTGGATTTGGCGGAGATCGATTCCGGGCGCTGTTTCGTGGCGGGCTGGGCGATCAGAAACCCACCGAGGACCCGAACGTCCACCTGCTGCACAACGGCGTGCATCTGGCGCCGCTGGTGATGTTCGACCGGCCGGACGTGATCGAATACCTGACCCACACCCGCACCCCGGGGATCGAGCGTACCGATTCGGCGATGGGGTTCGTGTTCAATGTCGCGACTGAGTCGTTTGCGGAACTGCAGATCGTGGTGCAGGGTTTTGACCTGCCGCTGCGGGAAAACCGGCGCGGGGCGGAGGACGACCTCACCTTTCTGAAACGGTATCGCGCGGCGCTGCAGCCGCTGCCCGCTTCGCCGGCGTTGCTGGGCGCACGAAAATATTTCCAGCAGCGGCTGGTCGCCAGCGGACTGATTGACGAGGCAAGCACCGCCCTGCCGACGACCGGCGATGGCGCTCGTGCCTCGGCGCAGGACCTGCTGCCGGGCTGCCGCACCCACGGACCAGCCTTTGCCGCGAAGGCGGCGCTCGGTCCGCGTGTGGCACTGCTGGCCATCCACCAGGCGGGCCGGCATCTGTCCCATTCCCATCAGGCGATGCTGCGGGCGCTCGTCGCGCGCGGCTACCGTACGGTGCTGATCAATTCCAACTCGGAATTGACGGCCGGGCTTGCTGAACTGGACCAGGGCGTTTGCGCCGGCGTGGTGACGCGCCAGGATCACGGCCGGGATTTTGCCTCGTGGCTGCTGGGCCGCTTGCTGCTGGGCAAGCGGCTCGACCGTGCGGAGCAGGTGCTATTCTGCAACGACAGTTTTTTGGGACCGTTCGACGATCTGGCCGGTGTTCTGGACCATCAAGCGCGGTCAAAAGCCGATGTCTGGGCCTTTACGGACAGTTGGGAGCGAGGCTGGCACCTGCAATCGTCGTTCTTCACGGTGTCGGCGCGCTGCCTGCGGAGCGAGGCGTTCCGCCGGTTCGCCGACAATTACGGCTACCCTAACGAACGCGACGCAGTGGTGCGCGAGGGCGAGATCCGCTTTTCCCGCGTATTGCTGGCCGATGGCGGTTTTACTCTTTCGGCCCTCGCACCTTACGCGCAACTGGCGCGGGCGGCGCTAATGCAGGCCCCGGCAACCATGGCCGCGCTGCGCGACCTGCCGGAGTGCCGCGATCTGCCGCCGCCGCAAACCGAGGATGCCGACCCGGAGCCCGCCGGGCAGGACTATGCGGAGACCGCACTGGCGTGGATGCGCAAGCTGCTGGGCGATCTGCGGCAAGGCTTGCCGCGCAACCCGCAGCACGTGTTCTGGGAGGCGCTGCTGACCGACTTCCGCGTCCCGTTCGTGAAAAAAGAGCTGCTGCTGGCCAATCCGGCCGGCGTTCCGGATTTTTCACGCATCCTGTCGGTGGTCGCCGAGATTTTCGGACGCGAGCATGCGACGGGGGTCGAGCTGGACATGCGCGCAGGGGCCAAGCGAGCGCCCGTGGCCTGACGCGCCAGCGGCTCGACGCAGGCCGCCTCGTCACTTGCGCAATTGGCGCGGGTTGCTGCCCTGATCGGGACATGAACGAAGCCTCGGAGCCGGTTCCGGTTCTACCTCGGCTGGGCTAGAGTGAAGCAGCCAACCCCGAAAAAAACGAGGAAACTACGCCATGCCCATGCGCACCATACTCCTGGCCGCGGCTGCGGCGGTCGGTTTGGCCATTGCCGCCGGACCGGTCCGCGCCGAGGACCCGGTGAAACTCGGGTACATCAACAAGATGGGCGACCACCCCTGGTTCGTGGCCGAGGTGGCCGGGGCCAAGCGGGAGGCGCAAAAAGACGGTGCCAGCCTCGCCAGCCAGGACGTGCAGTTCAACGCCGATCTGACGCTGACGACGTTCGACACCATGGTCGGCGACGGTGTCAAAGGCATCGCCATCGTGGTGCCCGACCGCGCCCTCGGCCCGGTGGTGGCGGAGAAGGCCGAGAAAGCCGGGATAAAACTGATCGCGGTGGACGACGACATCCACACCCAGGACAACAAGCCGGTGCCGTATATCGGCATGAACGCGGAAAACATCGGCCGGCAGGTGGGGGCACAGCTCGCCGCGGACTACAAGAAACTGGGCTGGGACAAGCTGTCCGACGTGCGACTGGGCAGCATCGAGGACCGCAAGGCAGATACCTGCATGCGCCGCAACCACGGCGCCGAGGCCGCATTTTTGGAGGCGGTGCCGGATTTCGACAAGTCGCACATCGTGCGCATTCCCTACGACAACACCATGGCCAGCTCGATTGACGCGGTCACCACCACGCTGACCGCCAATCCGGCCGCGCAGCACTGGATTTTCTATTCCTGCAACGACGACGGCGTGCTGGGCGGGGTGCGCGCATCGGAGAACCAGGGGTTTAAGCCGGATCAGGTGATCGGGGTCGGCATCGACGGCAGCCGCGCCTGCGACGCGTTCGGCTCCGGCCAGCCCACCGGTTTCCGCGGCACGATGTGGATCGACAGCGGCAAGGAAGGCGCGACCGCCATCGACCTGCTGGTGAAATCCGTGCGCGACAATTCGCCGCTGCCGCTGATCACCTATGTCTCGCCCGACCTGGTGACCGCGGAAAACTTTGGCGAGTTCAAGGCAAAGCTCTGCCATTCGTGACCGCGCCCGCGCTCCTTTAGGCGCGCGGCATTTCGCAGCGGTTTGGCGTGGTCCAGGCGCTGTCGGACGTCACCTTGCCCGTGCACGCGGGCGAGGTGCTGGCGCTGGTGGGCGAGAACGGGGCGGGCAAGTCCACGCTGCTGCGCATATTTGAAGGTGCGCAGCAACCTGCTCGCCGGCGCGCTGCTGCTGAACGGGCGCGAAATATCGTTCCGCAGCCCGGCCGACGCGCATGCATCCGGCATTCGCGTGGTGCATCAGGAGCCGGACATTTTTGGCGACCTCTCGGTAGCCGAGAATCTTTTTGCCGGCGATTTTTCGCGCCGCGCGGGAATTTTTTTCGACCGCGCCGACCATGGCACTGCGCACCCGCGACGCGCTCGCACCATTTGGGCTCGAGCACGAAATTTCCCCCTGGACCCGCGCCGGCTCGTTGGGGCCGGCGCACCGGCAGCTGCTGGAAATCGTCCGCGCCTTGCGCACAGGCGTGCGATTGCTGGCGCTGGACGAGCCGACCTCGTCGCTGACCGAGACAGAGACGGCGCGACTGTTCGACGTGCTGCGCCGGCTGCGCGATTCCGGAGTGGCGCTGCTGTATGTCTCGCACCGCATGCATGAGGTGCGGCAGTTGGCCGACCGCATCGCCGTGCTGCGCGACGGAAACTGGTGGCGCACGCCACGGCGGCGGAGATGGACGATGCCGCGGTGGTGCAGTCGCATGGTCGGCCGGCCGCTGTCCACACTTTTTCGAGCAGCGCGAGGCGCAAATGGGGGAGGTCGTGCTGGATGTTCGCGGCGTCACAACGGCCAACGTGAGCGATTGCACGCTGACCGTGCGGGCCGGCGAAGTGGTGGGGCTGGCCGGGCTGATCGGCGCCGGACGCTCGGAACTGGCAATGGCGATTTTTGGCACGATTCTCTGCAAGCCGGTAGCGTCAGCGTGGACGGCACAACGGTGCGGCTGCGCAGCCCGGCGGACGCGATCGCCGCCGGCATCGGCCTCGCTCCGGAGGAGCGCAAATCGCAGGCTCTGCTGCTGCTGCGCAGTGTGGCCGATAATGTGACGCTGTGCGTGCCCGACCGGATCAGCCGCTTCGGTTTTTGCGGCGCGGCGCCGAGCGGGCGGTGGCGAGCGAGCAGGTGGCGACGGCTACGCGTGCGCACGCCGGGGCTGGACCAGCTCGTGGCCAAACTGTCGGGCGGCAACCAGCAGAAAATCGTGCTGGGACGATGGCTGGCCCGCCGCCCGCGCGTGCTGATTTTGGACGAGCCCACGCGCGGCATCGACGTCGGCGCGAAAGCGGAAATCTACCGGCTGATCGCGGGGCTGGCGGAGCAGGGCATGGCGGTGCTGGTCATTTCGTCGGAGATGCCCGAACTGCTGGGGCTGTGCGACCGCATTTTCGTCATGGCCGCCGGCCGCATCACCGGCGAGATTCTCCGCGCGCAGGCGAGTGAGTCGGCAATTTTGGCGCTCGCCATGCATCAAGCCGTGCCGATGGCGGCATGAGCGAGCGCGTCGAAATCCTGGCCGGCACCGGCGCGCGGAAGAAAAGTGCGGTGGCGCGGCTCATGGCGCTGGTCGGCACGCACAATGTCAGCCTGCTGATTGCGCTGGCCATTTTGGTGGCGATTTTCGGGAGCCTGCGTCCGGACGTGTTTTTCCTCGTGCGCAACCTGGAAAATATCGGCCAGGCGATCGCCATTCTGGGCGTGCTGGCGACCGCGCAAACCATCGTCATCGTCTCCGGCGGGCTGGATATTTCCGTGGGCGCGGTGGTGGGCGTGTCCACCGTATGCATTGCGCTGATGGTGGAACGGACGGGCTCGACGGCGCTGTCGATCGCTGTTCGGCGTGGCGGTGGGCGCGGTGGCCGGGCTGGTCAACGGACTGATCATCACGGTGGGCGGCGTCAACGCGGTGATCGCCACCTTGGGCACCATGGCAGCGTTCCGCGGCGTGGC
Organism: uncultured Pseudomonadota bacterium; assembly: GCA_963822705.1. GTDB lineage: Bacteria > Pseudomonadota > Alphaproteobacteria > Acetobacterales > Acetobacteraceae > CAVRQM01. The sequence continues at coordinate 509,707 of CAWGIX010000006.1, read as the reverse complement.
GTTCATTTTGTCCAACGGCCAGTCGATCAGCATTTTCGACCCGGATTTCCGCTTCATCGGCGACGGGCGGCGTGCTGGGTTTGCAGGTGACCATCTGGGTGCTGCTGGCGGTCGCCGCGCTGTTCTTCGTGCTGATGCGCTACACCATCGCCGGCCGCAACATCTATGCTGTGGGCGGCAACCCGGTGGTGGCGCGACTGGCAGGGCTTGCGGTGCGGCGCATCCAGATTTCCGTCTATGTGCTGAGCGGCGCCGCGGCCGGACTGTGCGGCATGCTGTTGGCCGCGCGCACCGGCTCCGGCCAGCCGATTTCCGGTTCCGACGGGCTGGAGCTGCAGGCCATTACCGCCGCGGTGTTGGGCGGCTGCGCGCTGACCGGCGGCAAGGGCACCATCGTCGGCGGCCTGCTGGGGGTGCTGATCCTGGGCGTGCTGGGCAATGGCATGATTCTCACCAGCGTGCCGACATTCTACCAGATGGTGGCGCGCGGAGCGCTGCTGATCGCGGCGGTGGTGATCGCCGAACAGCAGGCGCGACGGTACGGGTACAGCTCCATTACGCTCCTGTTGCTGGTCCGGATGAAGCGCTGGCTCCTGCTTTTCATAGCCGTTATCGCCATCCTGGGACTCGCGGGAGCTGCCGGAGCCTGGATCGCGTCGGCACCCAGGCCGGCATTTCCGCTTCATCATGACCCAAGCTCTGGAGCCGGGCGATCCCGCCCGCGGGCAACGCGTGTTCGAGGCCGCCGATTGCGCCTCGTGCCATGCCTCGCCGGGCCAGGGCGATCGCCTGAAACTGGGCGGCAAGCATGGTTCTGGATTCGCCCTTCGGCGCGTTTCACGTCCCGAACATCTCGCCGGACCCGACGGATGGGATCGGCCGCTGGACCGTGGCGGATTTGGCGAACGCGCTGCTCACCGGCGTCTCGCCCGAAGGCGCGCATTATTACCCGGTATTTCCATACCCGTCATTCGCGCACATGAAGCTGGACGACGTGCGCGATCTGGCGGCATATCTGCGCACCCTTCCGCCGGTATCGGGGCGGGTCTCGCCGAACGAAGAGCTACCCTTCCCGCTGACCATCCGGCGGGGCATTGGTTTATGGAAGCTGCTGTTTTTCGACCGGTCGCCGGTGCGCGACGACCCGAGCCGCAGCGCGGCCTGGAACCGTGGCCATTATCTCGTCGACGCGCTCGGCCACTGTGCGGAATGCCACGTTACGCGCAACGTTTTCGGTGCGGTCAAGCCGCGCACGCGCTTCGCCGGAGGTCCAGATCCCAGCAGCGTCGGCTACGTTCCCAACATTACGCCGCGCGGGATCGGCGCCTGGTCCCGTCAGCAGATCAGCGAAACGCTGCGCACCGGCGTGACGCCCGATCTGCGCGTGCTCGGTTCGTCCATGGCGGAAGTGGTCCACGGCACCGCCTCTTTGCCAGCGGAAGACCGCGACGCCATCGCGACGTTCATAAAGGCGCTGCCGGCCCGGCCGACCCCGAACCGGGCCGCGAGCCAATGATGGTCAGTCCTGGAAGTACAGGAAGGCGGCGACGTCGCGCGCTTCCGACGGCGAGATGCCAGTGACGGGCATTGCGGTGGCGGGCGAAAGCGCGCGCGGATCGACGATCCAGTGGATCAGGTTCTCCGCGGTGTTGCGCACGACCCCGCCGACAAAAACCCGCTTTCGCAGCCCGGCCAGGGCTGGGCCGACTTGGCCATCCGCGCCGGGAACACCCGCAATCGTGTGGCAGCCGCCGCAGCCGTAACGGGTCATCAGGACCGGGCCGCGTCCCGGATTGCCCCCGGTGAGCGCACGCGCCACGGCCGCCTCCTGCCTCGTTTCCCCGACACGCCAAGCAGCCACTGCTGCACAACCAAGCACGAACACGAACCAGGCTAGAGCCACATCCATTCGCAGTCGTGTCGGAGGCGGGCTCGTCCTGTCTTGCTGCCCGGCGGCAGCACGGCGCTCCCCGCCCCTTCCGGTACGCACGCCGAGCAAAAAACCGAAAAAGGCCGCCAACCAGATGACGCCATTACGGGGCCAGCGCATCGTCCGCTTTCCAACCCTTGCCGGAGCGCTGCACCCAGAGTGCAAAGAATGCGATCGCCGCGCCCGCATAAACGGTGCCAACAGGAACCCACATCACCAGTCCAGCGAGCTGCTGGTCTTCCAGCGGCGTGAACCCCCAGTACTCCGATTGCACGGTCTGCGCTCCATACAGAACCCGTGGCGCAAATGTTATGAGGGCGCCCAAAATGCTGGTGTGAATCATGGTGACGAAGATCTCGCCGGCGGCTACCCCGGGATTGCTACGCCACAACATCGACCACCAGAACAGCACGGCGGTGACGAAGAAGCTCAGATGCTGGAATCGGTGCACCACCACGTTGGTCACCGCCGCGTCGAAGAACGGCGGTACGTGCCACACCCAGATGGCGATTGCGTGCAGCACGGTTGCCGTCATCGGCCGGGTCAATGCGATCCAGCCTCGGCGCACCATGCGGCTGCGGGTCAGTCGCGCGAGCGCGCGCCGGGCATCGGTCCGAAAAGCCCAGAGAAACACGCCGCCCGGACGGGCGAGCACCAGCAACGGCGCCGCGACGGTCATGACGATCTCGTGCTCGATCATGTGCGCGGTGAACAGCCGTTCTCCCATCCAGTGCAGCGGAGAAACCAGTGCGGCCGCAAGCGAGAGCCAGCCGGCGGCATAGGCGAGGGCGTGCCACATGCGCGCGCCTCGTCCGGCCGCCGCGCGTGCCCAAAGCATGAGCGTGCCCTTTGCGTACAGCACGGCCGAGAGCAGGAGCGGAACGGTGATCCAGGGATCCAACGTCCATGCCGGGCCGGCGTCTTGGCCGACGCCATGCGCATGGACCACGCCGGTGAGCAGCAGCAGAAACCCCAGCCCGATGCCGGCCGCCTTCACCTCTCGCAACCCGTAAGCACCAGCCCGGCCGCCGCCTGCAACAGCAAGGCCAGCGCGAACACCAGGGCGGAAAGGCAGCCCAGCGCAGCAACGAACCGCCAGGGGCGATCCGACGAACTCGGCACCGCTCAGGGCAATTCTGGCGCGCCACGAAACCCAACCGCTGCCCAGCGCCACGACAAAAGAAAACAGCGGGAGCAGCGCGGTGAGTCGGACCGCGGCGCCGCAATCCGCATAGGGCAGGATCTGGCCGGCCTGCACGTTCACGGCCCACAGCAACGGCGCAATCACCAACCCGGCGCAGGCGGCAAGCCCGGGGCGGGTGACGCCCACCGTCACAGGCGCGGCAGAAAATAGATGCAGAAATAGATCGGCAGCCAGGTCAGGACGACGAAATTCCAGTAGAGCGCGTTGTCCTGCACGTCTCCGCAACGGCGCCGGTTGTGACCATGACGGGTGAACATCAGCACGGCGAGAACCAGCGTGTCGCCGAGATCGGTAATCAGATGCGTGGTGTGCAGCCCGAGCAGCGTCCAGACGACCGACCCGTAGGCGTTGCTGTCCCAGCTGACACGCAAGGCCGGAAACTCGAAAATCCGGATGACAAGCGGAACGACGCCGAGCACCGTCATCAGCACGATGCCCAGCCGCACCTTTGTCAATTCCTGCCGTTCCGCCCAACGCGCGATCAGGAAATTGGGCACCAGGCTTGCCAGCAGCACGAGCGTCACGAGAGTGCCCGGCAGCAAAGCCGGCGGCGGCGCCGGCGGCCATTCGCGCGCCAGGCTGCCGAGATAGAGATAGATCGCAATGACCAGCGCGAACCCGGAGCCTTCCAGCAGCATGAAGCCCAGCGTGCCCCACCAGGTCGGACTGGCGCTGCCCATGCCATGCAGCGGCAACGCGGAAAGATCGAGAACCCGCCGCTCCTTCACGCCTCGTCCTCCGGCGTTCCCTTTGGCCAGAACCAGCCGATCAGCGCGACGGCGACGGGAATGGCGCCCCACACCACGGCCCAGGGCGTAAAAATCGAGGAAATCAGCATCAGCGTCGTGGCCAGCGCGGTCCAGAGCGGCCAGATCGAATTGGCGGGCGAGGATTCGCGCGCTTCCGGCCGCGCCTCGGCCACGCTGCTGACAACCAGCTCGCGCCGGTCTACCCGCAAGCCGGTGGCGACACGCAGTTCGTCCGGCTCGTCCCATAGCGGATAGCCGCTTCGCACCACCGGTATGGCGGCGAAATTATAGCTGGGCGGAGGCGATGCGGTCGCCCATTCCAGGGTGGGCGCATCCCAGGGGTTGCTGTCCGGCCGGCGCGCCGCTTCGCATGCTGCGGATCGCGTCGAAGAAGAACAACAGAAACCCCAGCGCGAGTATCGTGGAACTCAGACTGACGAACAGGTTCAACCCGCCCCAGCCCATATCCGCCTGATAAGTGTAGATTCGCCGCGTCATCCCCTGCAGTCCCAAGATGTGCATGGGGAAGAAGGTCAGGTTGAAGCCCACGAACACGAGCAGCGCCACCCAGCGCCCGAGTCGCTCGCTCATCATCCGTCCGACGATTTTCGGATACCAGTAATAGATCGCGCCCAGCAGCGGAAACACCGAACCGCCGATCAGCACGTAATGAAAGTGCGCCACGACGAAATAGGTATCGTGCACCTGGGTGTCGAGCGGCACCGAGGCGACCATCACGCCGGAGAGTCCGCCGATCACGAACGTGAAGAAGAACGCCAGCACGAACAGCAGCGGCGTGCGGAACACCGGGCGGCCCAGCCACAGCGTCGCCAGCCAGCAGAAGATCTGGATACCCGCCGGGATCGCGATCGACATGCTGGACGCGGTAAAAAAGCTTTCGCCAAGCCGCGGCAGCCCGGTCGCGAACATGTGGTGGACCCAGAGCCCGAACGCCAGCACGCCCGTGGTGATGAGGGCGAGCACGAGGGCGAGATAGCCGAAGACCGGTCGCCGGCTGAAACTGCTGACGATGGTGGAGACCATGCCGACCGCCGGCAGGAAGATGATGTAGACTTCCGGATGGCCAAAGAACCAGAACAGGTGCTGCCACAGCAGCACGTCCCCGCCCTCGGCCGGGTTGAAGAAATGCGTGCCGACCAGACGATCCAGGATCAGCGCCGAGCTGGCGACCATGATCGCGGGCATCGCCAAAATGATCAGGAAGGACGTGACCAGCATCGACCAGACGAACAGCGGAATGCGGTCGAGCGACATGCCGGGCGCCCGCTGCTTCAGCACGGTGACCACTAATTCGACCGCCACCGCGAGGGCGGACACCTCGGTAAAGGTGATCATCTGCGCCCAGATATCGGCGCGCTTGCCGATGCCGTATTGCGGCCCGGACAGCGGCACGTAGGCGAACCAGCCCACATCCGGGGCCATGTCGAGCGCAAACGCCGTCCACAGCATGACGCCGCCGGCGAGATACATCCAGTACGAAAAAGCGTTCAGCCGGGGAAAGGCGATGTTGCGTGTGCCGATCATCAGCGGCACGATATAGACCGCGACCGCCTCCATGACCGGCACGGCGAACAGGAACATCATGTTCGCGCCGTGCATGGTAAAAATCTGGTTGTAGCGGTCCGGACCGATCAGCCGGTTCTCCGGCTGCGAGAGTTGCAGGCGCATGAGCATCGCCAGCACGCCGCCCAGTGCCAGGAATGCGAACGCGGTTACGATATAGCGGCGGCCGATGATCTTGTGGTCGACCGTGGCAAGGCTGTTCAGCAGTCCGCGCGGCGTGTTCCAGATCGTTTCTAGCTGCGCCTCGAGCAGGGCCGCCGGAATTTCGGTGTCGCGCAGGTCCGGGGGAACCTCGCCGGGCTTCATTTCAGTGCTGCCAGATAGGCGGCGACGGAGTTCAGCTCGGTCGCCGTCAGCGGCACCATCGGCATGTTGTTCCCGGGTTTTATGGTCTGCGGATCGGCGATCCAGGCGGCAAGGGAGCCGCGCGTGGTCGGCAGCATGCCGGCGGCGATGTATTGGCGTCCGCCGACATGCGTCAGGTCCGGGCCCACCGTGCCGGCAGCCGGCGTGCCGCGGATTGTGTGACATGCCGCGCAAGCCTTGCCGAGAAACACCTGCCCTCCCCTCGCCTCCTCCTGCCCGGCGGGTGAAGCGGCCTCGGCGAGCTGCGCGGCGCGCCACGCCGCGAACGCGGCCGGCGGCTCGGCCACGATCAGCATGGCCATGTGCGCGTGCTGCAGGCCGCAGAATTCCGCACATTGCTGCCGATAAGTGCCCGGCTTTCCGACAGTGAACGTCAGCGAATTGTCTCGGCCTGGGATCAGGTCCTGCTTGCCCGCAAGGCTGGGCGCCCAAAACGAGTGGATGACGTCCTCCGCCGCGAGTTTCACGCGCATCAGGGCGGCCGACCGGCACATGGATTTCGTTGGCGGTCATGAAATTCCGGCTCGTCGTCTGGTCCTGGTACGCAACTTCCCACCACCATTGGTGGCCCCGCACCTCGATCACCAGCGCATCGCCCTCGCCCCCGGCAATGCCGCGCGTAACGATATAGCTGGTGAGGGTCAGGCCGGCGATCACCATCACGCTCGCAGCGACGGCGGCGCCGACCAGCAACGAAGCGGTCCTGCTCGACCCGGCATCCGGGGCAGCCTGCGCGCGCCGGTGCCATACCGCCCCCGCCAGCGCCAGCAGGACCAGCACCCAGACGACGCCGCAGATAATGGTGAAAAGCCAGATCAGCCCCTTCAGCTTCGCTGCCTGCGGGCCGCCGGGGTCCATTGCCGACTGCCAGCCGCGACACCCTGAGCACAGCAGCAACAATGCCGGCACCACGGCGGGCAGACGGTGTGGTCGTGCGTTCACCGGCAGCCGACCGGCCTGCTCGCATCAAAAGTCGCCGGGCCGCGATTCTCCGCCGGCCGTGCGTGCATTTCGTCGTTCCGGTTGGGCGCCGAAGTTCTTGGCTGCGTCGTGCCCAGGGTCCGGACGTAGTAGGTGAGCTGCCAGATCTGTTCGGTGGTCAGCTTGTCCCGGAACGCCGGCATGCCGTGCGGGCGGCCGTCGCGGATCGAAATGAAGACGGAGACCGCATCCGGCCCATAGCGCCACCAGGCATCGGTCAGCGCCGGGCCCGATGCGCCGCCCCCCTTGGCGTGGCAGCCGTCGCAGTTGAACCAGTCGAACAGCTGCTTGCCCTGGCTGAGCTGATAGGCGTTGCCCTCGAAAGGATGGCCCTGCACGCGGTCGATTTCGGGCGGGGTGCCGCCGATGCCTCCGGGCATCACCGCGACATCGTCCAGAGCCTGGGCGATCGGCGGATCGGTACGGAAACTCCGCTCCTCGCGCTTACAGGCGGCAAGCAGAGGAAGCAGGGCAATCGCCCAGCGCAACGTTCTCACGGCAGCTTAAAAGCGTAGAGCATGCCGCTTGCATCCTGCGGCGCCGGCAACGGGCCGAGAGCAGCCGCGAGCCCATCCGCGGCCGTGGCGTCGCGCGCATCGATCTCCTTTGCGGCCTTCGTTCCGGTCAAGCCGCCCGATCCGGCCAGGACCGCCACGTATTGATGCCCGTCGGGGCCGCGATAGGTGACCGGGCGGCTGACGATGCCCGAGGCGGTGTGGAACTGCCAGAGCACCCGCCCGGTTCGTGCGTCGACAGCCCTGAACAGGCCATCGAGCGTTCCGTAAAAGACCAGCCCGCCCCCGGTCGCCAGCGCGCCGCCCCGCAGCGGCAAGTCTTCCGGCAGGGTCCATGCTGGGCGGCCCGCCTTCGGATCCCAGGCGATCAGCGCGCCGGGAGACAGGCCGGCGGCCGGCTTCATGCGTATATCAGCGCCCGTGAACAGCGTGCCGGATATGTAGCTGGTCGAGACCGGTTCCATGTCCATGCAGAGGCGTGCCACCGGAACGTAGACCAGCCCGGTCTGCGGCGAGAAGGCGGGCAGAGCATTCGAGCCGGCTCGCCACGCCGGGCAGATGTCCCGGAGGGTCGAACCGCGCCGCGGCGCATAGCGGGGGTCCCGGATCAGCCGGCCCGTGGTCCGGTCGACGCCATGCGTCGCGGTGATCGGCAGATAGGGCTCGGCCGAAAGGATCGCCCCGTTCGCACGATCCAGCACATAGACGTATCCGGCGGGGTCGGGGTGGATCAGGAGAGGCCGGCCTTCGCCGCCGGCCAGCAACACGCCGCCGCCGGCGCCCAAATTGTAAGGATCGTGCGGATCGAGCGCATCGAACCAGATCGCGGCACCTGTTTGCGGGTTGCGGGCGAACAAGCCCGCGGTCCAGCGATTGTCGCCGTCGCGCTGGTCAGGATTCCAGGGCGCCGGATGCCCGGTCTGCTGGAACAGCAGATCCGACTCGGAATCGAACACCAGCGGGGCCGCAAGCCCTCCTCCACCCTCCTGCCAGGCCGAGGGTGGCCAAGTCTCGATGCCCAGATCGGCGCCGCCGGTCGGGTAGAACGGTCGAAAATCCTTGCCGATCCCCACCTCGCTGTCGGGACCGGTGCTGAACAGTTTCCAACGTTGACTGCCGGTTGCTGCATCCAGCGCGATCAGCGTCCCGCGCGCACCGGAATTGTCGCCCGATGTGCCGACGATCAGCTCGTCGCGGACCGGAAGGGGCGCGGTGGTGAGAATCGCGCCCGTTTCAGGATGCGCCACCGAGACGTTCCAGATCACCTGCCCGCTTGCCGGGTCGAGGGCGATCACGTTTCCGTCCAGCGTGCTCAGGTAAACGCGATCGCCGCTCGCGGCCATGCCGCCGGTGGGTGCGCCGCAGCAGGTGAGCCCCTCGGCGACTTCATTAGGCGTGGGCGTGTACGCCCATCTGACCGGCGCGTCGGACTTGGTGAGATCCAGCGCATACAGTTTGTGCGGAAACGGCGTGAGCACGAGCAGCGTGTCGCCGGCTGGTAGCGGCGCGCTGGTATGGGCGCCCGGCGCGCCGGTCCGGAACGTGAACGCGACGGCCAGTCGGCTGACATTGGCGGCCGTGACCTCGTCGAGCGCGCTGAACCCGTTCTCCGCCGCTGCGTCCGCAAACCCCGGCTGGACGAGCAGGCGGGACAGGCAGGACAGGAGGATCAGCAGGCAGACCAACCGGGCTAATCTCGGCATGAGGGCCACTTTCCGAAGAAGCGCGGAGACGCTGCCGAAAATCGTTAGGCTCGTGATGAGCGTGCCGCAACCGGGAAGAACGGATCGGAGTGTCTTCAAAACGGCAATCGCTATCGCCTGTGTCGACCGGATCGCGTCTGGCCGAATCGGGGCATTGACCACGGCCGACGTGCCTGTTGTGGTGTTCCGTCCACCACTAGGATTCGTGGCTCATGCGCATGCTGCTTGCGGGTGCTCTGCTGGCTCCTCTTTTCGCCGGCACCGCCCTGGCCCGCGATACGCTGACGCTCGGCATGGTGCTGGAGCCGCCGAACCTCGACCCGACCGCGGGTGCGGCATCGGCAATACGCGAGGTCACATACCAGAACCTTTTCCAGGGGCTGACCCGTATCGACCGCGACGGAAAAGTGCAGCCGAGCCTGGCGAAAAGCTGGACCATCTCGCCGGACGGCCTGATCTACACGTTCGACCTCGTGCCAAACGCCAAATTCCACGACGGCCAGAAATTCGATTGCAGCATCGTGCAGTTCTCCTACGGCCGCGCCATGGCGCCGGACAGCACCAACGCGCAAAAGGGGCTTTTCGAGCCCATCGATCACGTCGACTGCCCGGACCCGAACACCGCAAAGATCACGCTGAAACACGCCGCGTCGCAGTTCCTGTTCAACATGGGCTGGGGCGATGCGGTGATGGTGGACCGCCAATCCGCGGCCGACAACAAGACCCACCCGGTCGGCACCGGTCCGTTCAAATTTTCGCAGTGGGTACAGGGCGACCGCGTGGAACTGGTGCGCAATCCGGATTTTTGGGGGGAGCCGCCGAAACTGTCGAAGGTCACGTTCCGGTTCATTGCCGACCCGGCGGCGGCCACCGCGGCGATGCTGGCGGGCGACATCGACGCATTTCCGAACTTTCCGGCACCGGAGGCGCTGGCGGAATTCCGTCACGATCCGCGGTTCGCGGTGCATGTCGGCACCACCGAGGGCAAGACCATCGTGGCACTGAACGAGGACCACAAGCCGTTCGACGACATCCGCGTGCGCCGGGCGCTGGCCTACGCCATCGACCGCCACGCGGTGGTCGAGGCGACGGAGGACGGGATGGGTGCGATCATCGGCTCGCATTATGTCCCGACCGATCCGGGCTATATCGACCTGACCGGCGTGTATCCCTACGATCCCGCGAAGGCCAAGGCGCTGCTGGCGGAGGCGGGAGCCAAGGATTTGTCGTTTACCATCATGCTGCCGCCGCCGCCCTATGCACGAAAGGGCGGCGAGGTGATCGCCGCCATGCTGGCGCAAGTCGGCGTGCATGTGAACCTCGTGCCGATCGAATGGGCGCAGTGGATCGACCAGGTTTTCCTGCGCACCGACTACGACGCAACGATCATCTCGCACACGGAGGCGCGCGACCTCGACATCTACGCGCGCGAAAAATACTATTTTGATTACCGCAGCCCGGAGTACAAGGCGCTTTATCAGAAATACCTGCTGACCACCGACCCGACGCAGCAGCTCGCCCTGCTGGGCGACTTGCAGCGCAAGCTGGCGGACGACGAGCCCAACGTGTTCATGTTCGCGCTGCCGCTGGTCGGCGTGTGGAATGCGCATCTGCGCGGACTGTGGGAGAACAATCCGGTGCCGGCCAATGACGTGTCCGGCGTGAGCTGGGCGGACTAGGCGCGGACAACGCTCGGACAACGTGGCGCGCTTCCTTGCCCGCCGCATAATCATCCTGCTGGCGACATTGTTCGCCGCGTCGCTGGTGGTGTTTTTCGTGATGCAGGTGCTGCCGGGCGATCCGGCGGCGATCGTACTGGGCACCGGCGCGCGGCCGGACACGCTGGCCGCCCTGCGCCACCAGATGGGCCTCGATCAGCCCTTGCTCGCCCAATACGCGCACTGGCTCGGCGGCCTGGTCAGCCTGCGGCTCGGCCTCAGCACGTCGTATCATGTTCCGATCTCCTACCTGATCGGCGAGCGCGTGCTGCTGACCGTGCCGCTGGCCGCGATCGCCATCGTCGCCTCCACCGCGGTCGCCCTGCCGGTCGGCATCTGGGCCGCGGGGCGGCGGGGGCGCTGGTCCGACGCGGCGCTGATGGGGGCGGCGCAGATCGGCGTCGCGGTTCCGAATTTCTGGGCCGGGCTGCTGCTGATTTGCTGTTCGCGGTGCAGCTCGACTGGCTGCCGGCCGGCGGGTTCCCCGGGTGGCAGGGCGGCGCGTGGCCGGCGCTGCGCGCGCTGATCCTGCCCGCCGCGGCACTCGCCTTGCCGCAGGCCGCGGTGCTGGCACGCGTCACGCGGGCGGCCGTGGTCGATGTACTGGGAGAGGATTTTGTTCGGACCGCGCGCGCAAAGGGACTGACACGAGCGCAAGCCCTATGGCGGCACGCGGCGCCGAACGCGCTGGTGCCGGTGGCCACCATCGTCGGACTGCAATTCGCTTTCTTGCTGGCGGGAACCGTGATCATCGAAAACGTTTTTACCTTGCCCGGCTTGGGCCGGCTGCTATTCCAGGCGATTGCGCAGCGCGACCTGCCTGTGGTGCAGGATCTGGTGGTGCTGCTGGCCGCCACCGTCATCGTGGTCAATTTCTGCGTCGACCTCGCCTACGCGGCACTGGATCCGCGATTGCGCTCGTGATCCTGTTCGCACGCAGCCCGAGCCTGGCCATCGGCGGCGTTCTGACCGGGCTGCTGGCGGCAACGGCGCTGCTGTCGCTGGCATGGACCCCTTACCCGCCCACGGCCATCGACATGGTTCACCGCCTGTCGCCGCCCTCGCCGGCGCATCTTTTGGGCAGCGACTCGCTGGGGCGCGACGTGCTCTCCATGCTTATGGCCGGCAGCCGGATCACGCTCGCCGTCAGCGTGTTTTCGGTCCTGGTCGGTGCGCTGATGGGCGTGCCGATCGGCATGTTGTCGGCGCACGCGGAAAAATGGATCGATGAGACATTGATGCGCGCGGCCGACCTGGCGTTCGCCTTTCCCGCGCTGCTGACAGCGGTGATGATGACCGCGCTGGCCGGGCCGGGTGCCCGCAACGCGGTGGTCGCCATCGGCATTTTCAACATCCCGGTGTTTGCGCGCGTGGCGCGGGGCGCGGCGCTTGGGGTATGGCGGCGCGACTACGTCTTGGCTGCGCGAGTTGCCGGGCGCGGAGAATCCCGCATCGCGGTCGTGCATGTGCTGCCCAACATCGCGGCGGTGCTGGTGGTGCAGGCCACGCTGCAATTCGCGCTGGCGATCGTGGCCGACGCGGCGCTGGCTTATGTCGGGCTCGGCACGCCACCGCCCGCGCCGAGCTGGGGGCGCATGCTGAACGATGCGCAGACTTATGTCTGGCGCGACCCGCTGCTGGCGCTGTTCCCGGGACTGGCCATCACGCTGTCCGTGCTGGGACTGAACTTGCTGGGCGACGGATTGCAGGACATGCTTGACCCACGGCTGCGGCGCGCACGGTGACGCTGCTGCGGGCCACCGGCTTGCGCGTTGCCGTGCACGAAACGGACGTGCTGCACGGCGTCGACCTTTCGGTGGACTCCGGCGAGACGGTAGGACTGGTCGGCGAATCCGGCAGCGGCAAGTCCATCACTGCGCTCGCGCTCATGGCCCTGCTGCCCGACTCCGCCTGCGCCTCTGGCTCGCTGTTGTTCGACGGTATTGACCTGCTGGCGGCCGACGAGGCCGCGCTCTGCACTTATCGCGGCGCCCGTGCGGGCATGGTGTTTCAGGAGCCGATGACCGCGCTGAACCCGCTGATGCGCGTGCGCGACCAGGTGGCCGAGCCGCTGCTGGTACATGGTCGCGCCAAACGCGACGAAGCACGCCAGGAATTGTTGCGGCTGCTGGCGCGCGTGGGTATCGCCGCGCCCGAGGCGTATCCGCACCAGCTTTCGGGCGGCCAAAGACAGCGCGTGGGCATCGCCATGGCACTGGCCTGCGGCCCAAAACTGCTGATCGCGGACGAGCCGACCACGGCGCTCGACGTGATCGTGCAACAGCGCACGCTCGACCTTCTGGCCGGTCTTGTTACGGAACGGAATATGGCGCTGCTGCTGATCAGCCATGATCTCGCGGTGGTCGGCGGCGCGGCGTCGCGGGTGCTGGTGATGTACGCCGGGCGCGTGGTGGAGGAAGGCGCGACCGACCAGGTGTTTGGACGCATGGCCCACCCCTATACCCGCGCCCTGTTCGCCGCCTCGCCGCATCTGTCGTCCGGCGCGCCGGTCCCGATTCCCGGCCGTATGCCCGATCCGCAAAAGCTTCCGCGCGGTTGCGCTTTCGCGCCCCGTTGTCCGCGTGCACAAGCCGATTGTCTCGAAACGGTGCCGCCGCTCGCAGGGAACGGGGCGCACAAAGCCGCGTGCTTTCACCCGTTCGCATGATGCTCGAAGTGGAAAAGCTGGTGCGCGCCTACCGCCTGCCGCGCGCACGCCTGCTAACGCGGCCAGGCTGGCGCACCGTGCTGCAAGGCGTGTCGCTGTCGCTGGAGCGCGGCGGCGCGTTGGGCATCGTGGGAGAGTCGGGCAGCGGAAAATCCACGCTGGCACGCACCGTGCTGGGCCTGGAGGCGCCGCAGGGTGGCCGCGTGCTGCTGGACGGCGAGCCGCCGGCTCGCAAAAAACCGGGGCGTCTGCAAGCGGTTTTTCAGGACCCGTACGCCTCGCTCGATCCGCGCTGGCGCGTGGGCGCCATCGTCGCCGAACCGCTGCTTGCGTTGCGGCCATGCCCATCATCCACCGAGCGCCGCACCCGTGTGGCAGCCATGCTGGAGGCGGTCGGGCTGCAGGCAGAGGCGATGCGACGTTATCCGCACGAATTTTCCGGCGGCCAGCGCCAGCGCATCGCCATTGCGCGAGCACTGGTGACGCACCCGGCGCTGGTGGTCGCCGACGAGCCGGTATCGTCGCTGGACGTTTCGGTACAGGCGCAAGTGCTGGCGCTGATGCGCGACCTGCGCCAGCGTTTCGGGGTGGCCTGGCTGTTCATCAGCCACGATCTTGCGGTGGTGCGCGCGGTGACGGACCGGGTCGCCGTGCTGTTTGAGGGGCGTATCGTCGAGCAGGGCTTTTCCGCCGCCGTTTTCGCGAACCCGCAGCACGCCTATACCAAAGCCTTGCTTGCCGCGGTGCCACGTCTGGCGTCGCCCGACCCGCTCTAGCCGAACCGATCGCGCCACGCTGGCTGCGCGCCGTCATGCGGCAGCGCGGTCGCCTCGAAAACGCCGCGGGCGATGGCTCGCGCCACCACGATCGCGGCGACGTGCCCCAACTCGGTCAGTTCCGCCACCGGCGAAGCGAGCGCCGCGCCGCCCGGTGCTGGCACAAAACACCGTGTCGCCATCAAGGGGAGCGTGCGCCGGCAGTACGGCACGCGCGATGCCGTCATGGGCCATGACGGCCAGGCGATGCGCCTGCGCCTTGCTGAGCACCGCGTCGGTGGCAACCACGACCAGCGTGGTCGCGGGTTTTTCCGCGCGCAACCGTGCGGGCAGCGCCAGCTCGAATTGTTCCGGCCAGCCAAGCCCGCCGAACTCGCCGTTACACTCGTACGGGGCGGCCCAGAAATGCGGTGTTTCGCCGATCGTGGCGGAGCCGATGGCGTTCACCGCGACTAATGCGCTAACGCAATGTCCCGCCTCGGTGCGCGCGCTGGCGGAGCCGATGCCGCCTTTCCAGCTTGCCGTGGTGGCGCCGGTGCCCGCGCCGACCGAGCCTAGTGCGAACGCGCCCGGCGCCGCCGCGCGGGCGGCCGAAAAGCCAAGATCGCGGTAGGGCGAAAACGTGCCCCATTCCTTGTCGCCGCCGTTCGCCAGGTCGAACAGGATGGCCTGCGGCACCAGCGGCACCAGCCTTCCGGCGAAAACGCTGCCGCGATTTTGCTCGCGCAACACCGCCTGCACGCCGCCCGCGGCGTCCAGTCCGAATGCCGAGCCGCCCGAGAACACGATCGCGTCCACGCGTTGCACGGTCATTGCCGGATCGAGCAGCGCCGTGTCGCGCAATCCCGGCGCGCCGCCCAGCACCGATACCGAGGCCACCGCCGGCTCGTCGAACACTACCGCCGTGACCCCGGAGCCGAGTGAAACATCCGTCGCGTGGCCCACGGAGACGCCCGGCACATCGGTGAGGAGGTTGCGCATCACGAGTGCGGTTCAGCCCTGACCGGCCATGGCGCACCATGCCGTGGACGTTCAACCGGGCAAAGCCCTCGGCGCACGACCCGGTCGGGCGGCCACTTGCTCGTGGCGGCTTTGGGAGGTTTCGAAAGCGGGCCTGACGCCTGCTCGACAGCTCAATCCGCGTGCGGCCCGTGGTGGGGATCCAGATCGGCGAAACGGGTGAACTCGGCCTCGAAGAACAGGTCGATCTTGCCGGTCGGGCCATGCCGCTGCTTTTCTATCAGCAGCTCCGCCTTGTTATGAACTGATTCCATGTCGCGCTGCCATTTCTCCGTCGCGCCGTGGAATTTCTCGTCATTGTCGAACGCGAGCTGCTTGGGAGCCCGCTGCGCCAGATAGTATTCGTCGCGGTATACAAACATCACCACGTCCGCGTCCTGCTCGATGCTGCCGGACTCGCGCAGGTCCGACAGCTGCGGCCGCTTGTCGTCCCGGCTTTCCACCGCGCGCGACAGCTGCGACAATGCCAGCACCGGCACGGAAAGCTCCTTGGCGATCGCCTTCAGCCCCTGCGTGATCTGGCTGATCTCCAGCACGCGGTTTTCCGGCCGGCTCCCGGCCGAGGGCCGCATCAGCTGCAAATAATCCACCACCACCAGCGCCAAGCCTTTAGTCCGCTTCAGGCGCCGGCAGCGCGTGCGCAGCGCCGAGAGCGTAATGGCTGGCGTGTCGTCGATGGACAGCGGCAGCACACGCATCGCGCTGCTGACCTGCACGAAACGGTCGAAATCACGTTGCGCGATTTCGCCGCGCCGGATGCGGTCGGCGCTGACCCGCGCTTCCTCGGCCAGCAGGCGGGTGGCGAGCTGTTCCGCACTCATTTCCAGCGAGAACATCGCAACGGCCGACCGCGGCATGGGCAGCGCATCCGCCGCCTGCGCCTCGGCCAGCAGCGCCCGCGCCGCCCCAAACGCGATCTTTGTGGCAAGCGCCGTCTTGCCCATGCCTGGTCGTCCGGCCAGGATCACCAGATCGGAGGCGTGCAGCCCGCCGGTTTTCTTATCGAGGTCGCGCAGTCCGGTTGACAGGCCCGAAACGTGGCCGGAACGGTGAAACGCGCGCTCCGCGGCGTCGATCGCCTGGGTCAGCGCGCGCTCAAAACCGATGAAGCCGACGCTGGTCTTGCCCATGGCGCCCAGGTCGAACAGCGCCTGCTCCGCCGCCTCGACCTGCCCCGCGCCGTCCAGCTCCGGTTCGGCGCCGAAAGCGTTGTTGACCACGGTTTCGCCAATGTCGATCAGCTGCCGCCGCAGCCAGGCGTCGTGGATGGCGCGGCCGTATTCGCCGGCATTGATAATGCCGACCATCGCCGCCAGCAGTTGCGCGAGATACGCGGTGCCGCCCACTTCCTCCAGCACGCCGGAATGCTCGAACTCGGCTTTCAGCGTCACCGCATCGGCAAGCTGGCCCGCCTCGATGCGGCGCGCGATGGCGGCGAAGATGCGGCCATGAATGCTGTCGACAAAATGGTCCGGCAGCAGAAAATCCGAGACTCGCTCATAAGCCAGATTGTTGGCCAGCAGCGCGCCCAGCAGCGCCTGCTCCGCCTCCATGTTGGACGGAGGTCTGCGCTGACTGAGGCCCAGCAATGGGGACGTCGAGTCGATGCTGTTCATGTCCGCGACCAGCATAGCGCCCCACGCAACAGGAGGCCCTGTGGGTGAGATGTGAAACCCGGGGAGAGTTACAGTTTGTTGACACTGGGCGGGCTAAGGCTTAGCTAACCTGGGACTCTCGGGGTGTGCATCATGCGTGTCGTCAACGTGCACGAGGCAAAGAGCACACTATCGGCACTGCTCTCGCGCGTTTAGCGGGGGGAGGAAGTCGTGATCGCGCGCAACGGCACGCCGATCGCCAAACTGGTTCCGATCGAGCCAAAACCGCTGCGTGAGCCCGGCGAATGGCGCAAGCTGCCGGGCTGGGAAAACTTCGTCTACGACCCGTCGATCCTCGCGCCGATGACCGACGAAGTCAGACATAAGGCTGGGAGTGACTTTGATTGCTGATGCCCGCGTTTAGCGGGCTTCCTGCCGAAGACCTTAAGTGTCTCGTGTTGACGCTTGCGGGTGCGGTGTTTAGGTCAGCCTCGGCGCGCAATGTTCTGGCCCGCGAAGCGACCGCCATACCCCTTCTCGGGTGTACCCAGTGTTTGCTCAAAAATGAGCTGGCAGATACGCATTCCACAACGTAGCCTGATCGGGATTCGCCCGTGATTAATGATTTCCAGGCGGATACGTCCGTCAAAACCGGCGTGGATTGTGGGAGCAGTCACATGCACACCCAGGCCAAGGCGGCCGAGTGAGCTTTTCCCTTCAACGCGGGCCGCTAGTCTGGCATCGTTGCGGAGGTCAAGATATTCGGCAGACCATCCCAGTATCAGCTTTTTGGGCTCAAGCAGGTACCCGGCTTTCGAGTCGATGGAGTGGCGTTCTGTGACCTGCTCCATCGCGGCATCATGATCGAAGCCCTCGCGAGCGGGGTCAATCGATATGTCGATGCCAGTTTCCGATGGCCGAAATTCGCTGAATGCCGGGTCAAGAGTGAGATCGACACTCGTTGACGCGAAAGCTCGCTCGTCGGGGCGGGGGTCAATGATCAGAGCCCCCCGCTCCAAAGCCATTTTTATTTCGCGATCGGTAAGGATCACGCAGGCATACGATCTACCACGGCGTCACGCCTCACCCAAACTCGCCATAGACCGCGAACTGACTCCCTCGGCAGTTCAACCAGCAGTCGATCCTCATCCTCTCCTACTGGGTATCCGACCTCAAGAGTATCGTCGTGAATTGAGCGGCTATCGACGACAAGCTTCTCAGCACTGCCATCCGCAGTGCGAACCGCCACCACAACCTCACTAGGATGTTGTCCGTCTCGCACTCTCTCGATTCTTACCCGCGGCATTATGTCCCTCCTTGGTTCACTCTCGACGCGAACACGATGGGCGATAGCACATTAGGGGTCAACAGCAACTTAGTACAGAGTTTCAAGTTATCCACATAACTTATTCTCTATCCTATCATTCCCATCCGACTATGCCATAACCCATCTCACCGGAGATATAGAACATACTGAGAACAGCAAGAGCGGCAAGCACTTTCTTTTTGTCCGCTCTCGCCACGCCGCATACAACCAGCGTCGGGCAAGGTCCAAAACAAGACACTATCTGCATCTGCGGCCAAGTCCCAACGGACCGCATGCTGATCGCACAGGCGCTGCGCCGCGACCTCACGGTGATAACCGACGACCGCATCTTTGCCGCCTATGGGGTGCGCACCGTCTGGTAGCTATCCGGCGCGCGCGTGGACCGGCGCCCTGCCCGCCCGCTCCGCCTCGACCATGTAATCGCGTGTCAGCGGCACGGCCTGGATGTCGCGCGTCAATTGGATCTGGAACACTATTTGGCCCTCGCGGCGGAACGCCAGTTCCGAGCCCGCCAGGTAGAACTCGAACATCCGGCAAAAGCGCTCGTCGTAGATCGACTGGATCGCGTCGCGGTTGGAGGCAAAGCGGCGGCGCCAATGGCGCAGCGTCTCGGCATAGTGCATTCGCAGGATCTCGACGTCGGTAACGATCAGCCCAGCTTTCTCGATCGCCGGAAAAACTTCGGACAGCGCCGGGCAATAGCCGCCCGGAAAGATGTATTTCGCCAACCACGGATTGGTGAAGCCGGGACCGTCGCTACGGCCGATCGCGTGCAGCAGCGCCACGCCGTCGGGCGCCAGGCAGCGTTTCACCACGTCGAAAAACTGCCGGTAGTGAACCACGCCGACATGCTCGAACATGCCCACGGAGACGATGCGGTCGAACCGGCGGTGCAGCGCACGGTAATCGAGCAGCTCAAAACTGACGCGGTCGGCCAATCCCTCGGCAGCAGCCCGCGCCTGGGACTCGGCCAATTGTTCGGTGGACAGCGTGATCCCGGTCACCCGCGCGCCAAAATCGCGGGCCAGGGTCAGCGCCATGCCGCCCCAACCGCTGCCGATGTCCAGCACGTCGAGATTCGGGCGATCCAGCAGCAGTTTCGCCGCGATATGCCGCTTTTTGGCAGCCTGCGCCTCCTCCAGCGTCTCGCCGCCACGGGCAAAATAGGCGCACGAGTATTGCCGATCGCGATCCAAAAACAGGCTGTAGAGCCGGCCGTTCAATCGTAGTGATGCGCCGCGTTGCGTCGCGCCCGCCAGCTCGGATTGAATTGCGCCAACCGCCGTGTCAGCTGCCCGATCGCGCCCCGCATCTGGATCACGCGAGTATCGGAGGTCTCCGCCATCAGGTTGGTGAGCAGGACGTCCAACACCTCATAGATGCTGCAGTCGACCGGAACCAGCCCGCCGTCCATGTACTCTTCCCCGGCAGCAAGCCCGGGGTTCAGCGCCATCCGGCGCACACTTCGGTCGGTGGTCAGCTCGACCAGCGCCTCCGGCCCAGGCTCACCCGCGTAGGTCGAGAGCGATCCGTCCGGCCACCGAACGGACAGGCGCCCGAGCACGACGTAGCCCCGGAGAATCCGATCAAGCAGCGACCGCATCCCACACTCTCCCGTGATGCCACGGTTAAATACTGGGTAATCTTCTGAAGGCGGTCAACGAGCGGCAGGCGCTCCGGTTCCTGAACGTGCCCGGTTTCGCAAACGGCTATCCGGCTTCGACCTCCGGCTGGGCGCCAGGCTCGAACATCGTCTCCGACGCGTCCGGCGTTTCGTCCGCTTCCACGCCGACGCGCTCGCCCCGTGCCTGGCGTTCCGCCTCTTCCGGGCTGCGCGCCACGTTCACCGAGACCGGGATCGACACTTCCGGGTGCAGCATCACGCGCACCGGTGCCACGCCCAGCGTTTTTATAGGATGCGGCAGCACTACCTGCGAACGGTCGACCGTAAGCCCGGCCGCGCCGCAAGCCTCGGCAATGTCGCGCGAGGATACCGAGCCATACAGCCCGCCGCCCTCGCCGGCTTGGCGGATTATGACTACCGAGAGGCCATGCACCCGCTCGGCCACCCGCTCGGCCTCCTCGCGGCGTTTCAGGTTTTGCGCCTCGAGCTGGGAGCGCTGCTGCTCGAACCGGGCGAGATTCTCCTTGCTGGCCCGGATCGCCTTGCGCTGCGGCAGCAGGTAGTTGCGCGCGAACCCCGGCTTTACGCGCACGACCTCGCCCATCTGCCCCAGCTTGTCCACGCGCTGCAGCAAAATCAGTTCCACGGCTGGCATGGCGAGAAGCTCCTCAGCTCACGACGTAGGGTAGCAAGGCAAGGAAGCGGGCTCGCTTGATCGCGGTCGCCAGTTCGCGCTGTCTTTTGGCCGACACGGCGGTGATGCGGCTGGGCACGATTTTGCCGCGCTCGGACAAGAAGCGCGACAGCAGCCTTACGTCCTTGTAGTCGATCTTTGGCGCATTCGGCCCGGCGAACGGGCAGGATTTGCGGCGACGGTAGAACGGCCGCCGGGCGCCTACGGCGCTGCGCCGCTGGGCCGGGTTGACGTCGATGGCATCGGACATTTTGGGGCGTGCTCCTTAGTCTTCGATTGGGCGGAAACCGCCCTCGCGTTCCTCTGTCAGCGGATTTTCCCGGGCGCGGAATTCCTCACGGTCGTCGTAGCCGCGCTTGCGCCCGGACTTCGAACCGCCCGGCCGGTTTCGGCCCACGGAAACCGCGTTCGCGGTCGTCGGACTTGCGGGCCAGCACGGCGCTTGGCGCCTCGTCGATCTGGTCGACCCGCACCGTCATGAACCGCAGCACGTCCTCGTTCAGCCCAAGCTGGCGCTCCATTTCCGTAACTGCCGCCGGCTGCACGTCCAGCCCGAGCAGCATGTAGTGGCCCTTGCGGTTCTTCTTGATGCGGTAGGCGAGCGTGCGCAGCCCCCAGTATTCCCGCTTCTTGATCGACCCGCCCTCGGGCTCGAACTGGGTCGCAAAGCCGTCGGCGATCGCCTCGACCTGCTGTTGCGTGACATCGTTGCGCGCAATCAGCACGCATTCGTATAGCGGCATGCAAGACCCCTCTGGCTTGTCTCCGCTCCGGACCTTTTGGGTCCCGCGCCCCGATGGCGCGCGAGCATAGCCGACCGGGGCCGTCCCGGCCGGCAGGGAAGGCGCGGCTTATACATGGTTCGCGGTGGACGGCAAGCGCGAGGCGGCTCTGGCGGATGCTAGGGGCTGACCGGTTCCGGGGCTGACGCCTTCCTCGCGGGCGAAGGTACAGGCTGCGCGCCGACCTCGGCGGGTAGCCTGTCAGGACAGGAAGCAGCGCCCATCATGGTGATGATATCGGGCCCGGGGCGCGGTTTGGAAAACAGGAAGCCCTGCCCGAAACCGCAGTCCAGCCGCCTCAGTTCCAGCATCTGCTCCCGCAACTCGATGCCCTCGGCAACCACCTTCATCCCCATGCCGTGGGCCAGCGTGATGATCGTCATGATGATCTGCCGGCTCTCCCGATTGTCCATCAGGCCGGACACGAACGAGCGATCGATCTTCAGGACGTCAAGCGGGAATTTGCTGCAGATAACTGAGCGAAGAGTAACCCGTCCCGAAATCGTCCACGGCGAGTTCGACCCCGATCGACTTGAGCTCGCGGAGCACGCGCACGGAGCGCTCGGGATCGCCCATGGTGCTGGTCTCGGTAAGCTCCAGCTTGATCGTGCCCGGGTCGACCTCGGTCTCGCTCAGCACGCGCTCGACATCGCGCACCAGTTCGCGCTGGGCAAATTGGCGCGGCGAAAGGTTGACGCTCATGCTCAGCGTGCGCGCCCGTTTGAACTGCCGGTTCCAGGCATGCACGTTCAGACATGCCTCCCGCAGCACCCATATCCCGAGCGGGACGATGAGTCCGGTTTCTTCGGCAAGCGGGATGAAGTCGCCCGGATAAATCAGCTTCTGGCCGGGAGGCTGCCAACGGACCAGTGCCTCGAAACCGACGATTTCCTCGGTAGCGAGCGAGAGTATGGGTTGATAGTGCAGCACGAATTCCTGGTCGCGCAACGCCCGCCGCAAGTCGTTCTGCAGCTGCAGGCGTTTCGACGCCGTGGCGTGCATCGACTCGTCGTAAAGTTCCGCACGCCCCTTGCCGAGCGTCTTGGCGCGGTACATGGCCAGGTCGGCGTCCCGCAGAATGTCCTCCGCGGTGTGATATCCGCTGCAACTCGGCGCAATTCCGATACTGGCTGAGGTGTGGACCTCCTGACCTCTGATCGAGAACGGGGCCGCCAACGCGTCCTGCACGCGCGCAGCGACCGTCATTGCGTCCTCCGGCACGGTGACGCCGGATATCAGCAGGGTGAACTCGTCGCCCCCCAACCGTGCCAGGACATTCCTGGCGGTGTCGCTGTCACCAGCGGTGCCGGTGTCGTTCTTGCGGTAAAGCATGGCGCGGAGCCGGGCGGCGACCTGGATGATCAGATCGTCGCCGGCCATGTGACCCAGGCTGTCGTTGACGACTTTAAAGCCGTCCAGGTCGATGAAAAGCACCGCGTGCCCGCTCCCTCGCGGGTCCTCGTGTCTCGTCAGCACCTCGTTCAGCCGCTCCATGAAGAAGACGCGATTGGGCAGACCCGTCAGCGAGTCATGCAGTGCATCGCGGATCGCCGCCTCCTTGGCGCGAACCAGCTCGAAGGCCAGCCGGTCCTGCTCCTCCACGGTGCTGGCCAGAGCCGCGTTGCTGTCGAGCAGCTCCGAGCGCGCGACACTCAGGCCCTCGCGCGCCCGATCGAGTCCGACTGCGGCGTGCTTTACGCTCTGTTGCAGCATGTTGAAGCTCTCCGCCATCGCACCGAGTTCATCGCGCGAGTTGACCACGACAGGAACGATGTCCACCGCCGCATGCGCGGCTTCGAGCTTGCCTTCGCCGAGCGCGTCCATGGCGACCGCAAAATCTCGCACCGTCCCGAAGGCGAGGCGCTGCGGCCGCGCTGCGGACCTGGTCGGCGGAATGGGCGACGATGCCCGGCAAGACGATGCCGACGCTGATCGTCAGCATCGCGACGGCGACGAAAATGTCCTCCAGCGCGACCACGAACGCCGCATGGCTGTTCGGAATGGCACCGATGGCCAGGATGTAGCCGACCGCATCGAGGCCGAGCACGAGCAGCATCGCGCCGGTGAGCTTTGAGTGCAGGCTGCGGCCGAGCCCGTGCAAGCCACGGCCGCCGCCGGTCCTCCAGCATCCGCAATGCGTAGATGCCGGCGCCGGAATACGCCATCAGCAACCCGAACACGACCGTCGGCAGTCCGAACTGCTCGAATCCGAGCAGGGCGCTGCACGCCCCAAACCGCGGCCGCGGCGACCCCGAGCCCGACCGTGCCGCGCGGGGCGCGATACGGCCGTGCCGCGTCGGGGGCATCGCGCCGGAGCAGCCAGACCGCGACGCTCGGAAGGCAAATGCCGATGAGATAGGTGAAATTGGCGGCGGCGATCAGCCAGATCGGATCGCCGATCAGCAGGAACAGGATGGCGAAGCCGGCGGTCAGCAGCGTCGCCACCCACGGCGCATCGGTAGGCAAGCGCCGGGCCAGCAAGCGCGGCGCAAGTCCGTCCTCCGCGAGCTGCGCCAGAGTCCGCGCCGCACCCGCCAGCGGCTGGATGGTGCCGTGGAACATGTTGAACATCATGAAGCCGATCGCGGCCGACTTCGCAAAGCTGCCGAACAGCGGCGCGAAGGTGGGTCCGAGCGCCAGTCGCCAGGTCCTCGCCGAGCGCGTCCGGCCCCAGCACGCCCAACCAGACCGACGGCAGAACGGCGAAATAGAGCGCGGCCATTGCGGCGCTGGCAAGCATGGCCCGCGGCACGTTGCGGGCCGGGTCGACGGTCTCGCCGACATGGCACGCCGCCGCCTCGAACGCCGGCGCGCCGAACCCGATCAGGTACAACCCCGCCATCACCGAAGTCATGGCGCCGAACCAGCCGGGGAACGGCGTCGTCAGGTGGAGCTGGAAGCCCGCCGCCCAGTTGACCTGGCCGGCGGCGAGCGGTGCGGCCATGGACACGAAGGCGAGCGATGCGGAGGCAGTGGCGACCGGCACCGGCCAGCCGAGCCACCCATTGCACCCCGCACAGATTGACCGCGGTGAACAGCAGCACCAAGGCGCAGGCGATCAGCGGCACCGGTACGGCGGGCAGGCACCACTGATTGATCGCGGTCGCCGAAAGCAATGCGGTCACGCCGCAGGTCGGCACCCAGCCCCACCAGTAACAGACGCCGGCCAGCGCGGAGAGGATCGGGCTATAGGGGCGGAAGGCAGCGGTGCAGGCGGCGGCGATGCCGCCGACCCGGTCGGGCGACATCAGCACCAGCTCGGTCCAGCCGGGCGCGGCCGCATAGCTCAGCAGCAGGCCCACGATCAGCAGCGGGATCGCCGCACTGCCCTGTCCCGGGATGTCGCCTTGGCCCACGAACAGCGCGGCGATGAGAAACAGGCTCTGGTTGCTGCCGCCCATCGCCAGCGCGGCCGTCCCGAGCCATCCCAACCGGCGTGGATGCGGCCGCGTCTCGGCCTCCACCTCGGGCGATTCCGACCAGTGCTGCAGGCGGATGTTGAGCTGCCTCATCCTTGGTCCGTTGCTGCAGCTGCCGAAAAGCCCCGGGGCGAAGCGAGGGCGCGCCGGTCGGCTTTGTCAGGAATGCCGATTACGCCTGACAATGACTAACGAAGCGGAAGCAGGCGCGCTCGCCGGAGCGGTCCGGGCCCGGCACCGGCCCGCCGTCCCTTCCCGTTTTGGCGCGATCACCAGTCCGCGCCGGATCGGGGGGGGCGCGCAACCAATGGCGCGCGCGGCGGTAGAGGCCCGCGTGGCCAGCAGGAGACCCGATGATGCCCGATGCAGTCGCCGACTGCCTGATCGTCGGCGCCGGGCCGGCCGGCCTGATGGCGGCGCTCTACATGGCGCGGTTCCGCCTGCGGATCACCGTCATCGACGCAGGCGCCAGCCGTGCTCTCAAGATTCCGTGCTCGCGCAATCAGCCCGGTTTCCCGGGCGGCATCTCGGGGGCCGATCTGCTTGCCCGCATGCGAAGCCATCTTTCCGCGTACGGCGTGAAACCGCGAACCGGGCTGGTCACCCGGCTGCGGCGGCACGAGGACCGGTTCGCGGCCCGGGTGGACGCCGCTGAGGTTTTTGCGCGCACCGTGCTGCTGGCGACCGGCGTCACCAACCGCCGGCCGGATATGCCCGACGACTTGCACGACCGAGCCCTGTCGCAGGGCCGGCTGCGCTACTGCCCGATTTGCGACGGCTACGAAGTCACCGACCAGCGCGTCGCGGTCATCGGAACCGGCCGACACGGGATGCGGGAAGCCGAGTTCCTGCGCTCCTACACGCGCGAGGTGACACTGGTCGCCGCGGACGGCGGGCAAGCCCTGGACGATACCCAGCGGTGCCGCCTGGAGGAGATCCAGGTGAACGTGCTCGACGGCCCGGCGCGGGATTTCGCCTTGACATGCGACGGGATAGAATTTTCCGCCGGCTCCGGCCGCATGCGATTCGACACCGTCTACCCGGCCCTCGGCTCCGACATTCATTCCGGTCTTGCGGCGCTGGTCGGCGCTGATTTGGTACTGAGGACGGCTGCGTTCGCGTGGACCCGCATCAGCGCGCCAGCGTGCGCGGCCTCTATGCGGCGGGCGACGTGGTGCTTGGCCTCGATCAGATCACTCACGCCGTCGGCGAGGCGGCGGTGGCAGCAACTACAATCCGCAACGACGTGGGTTTCGGCGTCGTTCCGCTGCGCTGAACACGGCTACTGGAGAGAGCGTCATGCGCCTGAACATTCCGGTGATCTACGGCTCGGTCCGCACGGAGCGGCAGGGCATCCGCGCCGCCCGCTATCTGGTGGCGCAACTCTCGGCGCGCGGGCACATGGCCACGCTGGTCGACCCGGTGGAGAAACGGCTGCCGCTGCTCGACCGCATGTACAAGGAGTATCCGAAAGGCCAGGCGCCGGCGGTGCTGGAGGAACTGGCAACGCTGTACCGCGGTGCCGACGCCTTCCTGATCTGCAGCGGCGAGTACAACAACGGCATCCCGCCGGCGCTGAAAAATCTGCTGGACCATTTTCTGGAAGAGTATTTTTGGCGTCCCTCGGCCATCGCCTGCTACTCGGCCGGGCAGTTCGGCGGCGTGCGCGCCGCCATGCAGCTTCGCATGACGCTGGCAGAACTGGGCATGCCCAGCATTCCGTCGCTGCTGCCGTTCCCGCGTGTCAGCCAGGCCGTGAGCGAAACGGGCGAACTGACCCGTCCGGAATTCCAGAAACAGGCCGACAGGTTTTTCTCGGAGCTGGAATGGTACGCCGAAGCGCTGCGCGCCCGGCGCGAAGCTGGGGTGCCGTACTGAGGCAGACATGGCCGCCGATCCGCGCTACATGCCGCGGCGGCCAAGCAAAAAAAGGGAGCTGCCGCATGCTGAAGTTCTATTTCCACCCCTCGCCCAACCCGATGAAAGTGGTGCTGTTTCTGGAAGAAACCGGCCTGCCGCACGAGGTGGTGCCGGTCGACACGCGCAAGGGCGAGCAGCACGCGCCCGCGTATCTCGCCGTCAACCCCAACGCCAAGACGCCGGCGATCGACGACGACGGCACCAGGGTGTTCGATTCCAACGCGATCCTGCTCTACCTGGCGGAAAAGACCGGAAAATTCCTGCCGCCGGCCTCGCATCGCGGCGAGTTCCTGTCCTGGCTGATGTTCGTCGCCACCGGCATCGGGCCGTATTCGGGCCAGTGCGTACACTTCACCCATTTCGCGCCCAAGAACGATTATGCCATCAACCGCTACACGCGCGAGGTCGAGCGGCACTACCGCATCCTGGACCAGCGGCTCGCCGCGCAGAAATTCCTCGTGGGCGACGAGTACAGCATCGCCGACATGGCGCTGTGGGGTTGGGTCAATGCGCTGCCGTTCGTGCTGGGCCAGGAGGGCGCCGCTGCCTTCACGCACGTTATGCAGTGGCACGCGCGCATCAACGAGCGGCCGGCAGCGCAACGGGCCGCGACATGGCGCACCAAATTCGCGTTCAAGCAGGAGATGGACGAAGAAGCCCGCCGCGCGCTGTTCCCGCAGAACGCGAGTCTCGCCGCATAGCGTCGGCCTGCGCGGGGCCGGTGCCGCATTGACACCGGTCCGCCGCCGGACCATAGGGCCGCCCGCACATTTCCGGTTCTTCCAAAAATGCCGCTTGCCTTCGTCTTCCCCGGCCAGGGCAGCCAGGCCGTCGGCATGGGCCGCGACCTGGCCGCCGCGTTTGCCCCCGCGCGGGAAACGTTTGAGGAAATCGACGAGACTTTGAAACAAAAGCTCTCGAAACTGATGTTCGAGGGACCCGCCGAGACCCTGCAGCTCACCGAAAACACCCAGCCGGCCCTGCTGGCCCATTCGCTGGCGGTGCTGGCCGTCTTGCAGCGCGAGGGCGGGTTTTCGCTCGCGGACCGGGCCGCCGTGGTCGCCGGCCACTCGCTTGGCGAATACACGGCACTCGCCGCCGCCGGCGGTTTTGCCGTGCCGCAAGCCGCTCGCCTGCTGCGGCTGCGCGGAGCGGCCATGCAGGAAGCCGTCCCCGCCGGGGAGGGCGCCATGGCGGCCCTGCTCGGTACCGAGCTTGCAACGGCGCAGGAGATTTGCACCGCGGCGGCCGAAGCGCCGGACGGCGCTCGGGAAGTGATCGAGCCGGCCAATGACAACGGCGGCGGCCAGGTGGTGGTGTCCGGTCACCGGGCCGCGGTCGAGCGGGCCATCGACATCGCCCGTGCGCGGGGCGTCAAGCGCGCCATGCTGCTGCCGGTCTCGGCCCCCTTCCACTGCGCCCTGATGCAGCCCGCGGCCGACGCCATGGATCGCGCACTGGCGGAATTGCCGCCGTCGCCGCCGGCTCTGCCGATCATTGCCAACGTCACCGCGGCCAAGGCGACCGACCCGGCAAAAATCCACCGGCTGCTCGTCGAGCAGGTGACCACCACGGTGCGCTGGCGCGAGAGCGTGTTGGCCATGCTTGAACTGGGTGTGGATCATTTCGTCGAGCTCGGTGCGGGGAAAGTCCTGGCCGGCCTGATCCGCCGCGTGGCCCCGGATGCGCAGTTGGTCTCGGTCGGCACGCCCGCCGACATCGAGGCTTTCTTGAAGGCGGCGTAACCAGAAGCATGTTTCGGCTCGACGGCAAATCGGCCCTGGTCACCGGGGCTTCTGGCGGCATCGGTGCGGCAATCGCCCGCGCGCTGCACGCCCAAGGTGCGACCGTGGCGCTCTCCGGCACCCGCCGCGACGCGCTGGAGGCGCTGGCGGCGGAGCTGGGCGAGCGGGCGCATGTCTGCCCCGCCGATCTGCGCGATCCGGCCGCTGCGGAAGCACTGGTCGCGGCGTCCGAGGCGGCGGCGGGGCCGCTATCGGTTCTGGTCAACAATGCCGGCCTGACCCGGGACGGGCTGGCCTTGCGCATGAAGGACGAGGATTTTGCCGCCGTCCTGGACGTGGATTTGGCCGCGCCCTTCCGCCTTGCTCGCGCCGCCCTGCGCGGCATGGTGCGTCGGCGGGCCGGGCGCATCATCGGCATCGGCTCGGTCGTGGGCAGCACCGGCAATCCCGGCCAGGCCAACTACGCCGCCGCCAAGGCCGGGCTGGCGGGGCTGACGAAAGCGCTGGCGCAGGAAGTCGGCAGCCGCGGCATCACGGTGAACCTCGTGGCTCCCGGCTACATCGACACCGCCATGACGCAGGGCCTGCCCGAAACCCAGAAAACCCGGCTGCTGGCCGCGATCCCGCTGGGCCGTCTTGGCCGCCCGGACGACGTCGCCGCCGCGGTGGCCTATCTGGCCAGCGACCAGGCGGCCTGGATCACCGGCGCCACCTTGCATGTGAACGGCGGCATGGTGATGACCTGAAGCCCGCCCGCTAGGCGGGTGCAACGGAATCATGCTAAGCGCGGCCCGGTCGCAATCGGACCCGCGCGGCGCCCAACCATTTTCATCGACTACACCGGCAAGGCAGGAGATGCAGCACCGATGAGCGACGTCGCGGACAAGGTGAAGAAAATCGTCGTCGAGCATTTGGGCGTCGAGGAAAGCAAGGTGACTCCGGAAGCCTCGTTCATCGACGATCTGGGTGCGGACAGCCTCGATACGGTCGAACTGGTGATGGCGTTCGAGGAGGCGTTCGGCGTGGAAATCCCCGAGGACGCGGCGGAAAAGATCAGCACCGTGCGCGACGCCATCGACTACATCGAAAAGCAGAAGGCTGCTTGACCGGTCCCAACAGGCTGCACTGATGAGCGTACTGGTGAGCGTGCAGGGTCTGCGGCGGGTCGTCGTCACCGGAATGGGCATCGTCTGCCCGCTCGGCATGGGGATAGGGCCGGTGTGGGAACGGCTGATCGCCAACCAGAGCGGCATCGGCGCCATCCAGTCGTTCGACGTCTCCGAGCTGCCGTGCAAGGTGGCGGGTCAGGTGCCGCAGGGCACGCGCACCGACGGCAAGTTCGACCCCGCCGAGTGGATTCCCGCCAAAGACCAGAAGAAGATGGACCGGTTCATCCAGTTCGCCATGGCCGCCGCCGGCGAGGCGGTGGAGGACAGTTTGTGGGCGCCCGAGGATGAGGACGACCGCTGCGCCACCGGGGTCATGATCGGCAGCGGCATCGGCGGCATGGAGACGATCGCCGATGCGGCGGTGCAGGTGCATCTGGGCCGCGCGCGGCGGCTGTCGCCGTTCTTCATCCCCTCGGCGCTGATCAATTTGGCATCGGGACAGGTATCCATAAAATACGGTTTCAAGGGCCCGAACCATTCCGTGGTCACCGCGTGTGCCACCGGCGTGCACGCGATCGGCGATGCCGCCCGGCTGATCGCCTTGGGCGACGCCGACGTGATGGTGGCCGGCGGTGCCGAGGCGGCGGTGACGCCGCTGGGCATTGCCGGTTTCTGCGCCAGCCGCGCGCTGTCCACCGCCTTCAACGACGAGCCGCAAAAGGCCTCGCGCCCGTGGGACAGTGATCGCGACGGCTTCGTCATGGGCGAGGGCGCCGGCATCGTGGTGCTGGAGGAGTTTGAGCACGCAAAAGCCCGCGGTGCAAAGATCTATGCGGAGATCGGCGGCTACGGGATGTCCGGAGACGCGCACCACATCACCGCGCCGGCCGAGGGGCACGAGGGCGCGTTGCGCGCAATGCGCGCGGCGCTGCGCAACGGCGGCATGCAGCCGGGCGATATCCAGTACGTCAACGCGCACGGCACCTCCACGCCGCTGGGCGACGATCTGGAGCTGGAGGCGGTGGAAAGACTGTTCGGCGACGACGCGCGCGGGCTGGCGATGTCGTCGACGAAAAGTGCCACCGGCCATTTGTTGGGCGCGGCCGGTGCCGTCGAGGCGATCTTTTCCATCCTCGCCGTGCGGGACGGCGTAGTTCCGCCGACCCTGAACTTGGACCGGCCGAGCCGCGAGACGGTGATCGATCGGGTGGCGCATCACTCGCAGCGGCGGCGGGTCGGCGCCGCGCTGTCGAACAGTTTCGGTTTCGGCGGCACCAACGCCAGCATCATTTTCAAGGCGGCGGCGTGATCAGTGGGACATCTACCAGGGGTGACTGCAGCAGATTAGCTTGAAGGCGTAGCTTGCGAACCGAGCTGCCTCGAGAGCGCGGCCAGGACTGCTAGAGCGGCGGTGAGAGCATGACCGACCGAAATCCCTCCGCCGCGTGTGCCTGCGGTAGCGGCCTGCGGCAGGTGCGGTGCTGCGGCCTGCCAGTGGCAACACTCGGCGCAGTGCCGGCGGCGGCAAAGCACCTGCTGCCGCTAGTAGAGCAGGCGGCGCAGGCGCAGCGGCAGGGCAACGTGGAGCATGCCGCACAGCTCTGCCTCGACGTGCTGGATCTGGCGCCGGGCCAAACCGATGCGCTCGCCATCCTGTATCGCATCCGCCGCAACGGGGGAAAGGAGCAGGCGGCGGAAACGCTGCTGCGCCGCCTGGTCGCCGTCAACCCAAACATATTTTGGGCCACCAACGAGCTGACCTTGCTGCTGATGGCCAGGGGCAACTTGGCGGAAGCCGAGCTGCACGCCCGCAACGCCGTGCGCATCGCCCCGGAAGACCCGCAGGCCCACAATCTGATGGGCATGATCCTGACCGAGGCGCAGCGGCCGCAGACTTCGGCGAATACCACTATCGCCAAGCCATGCGGCTCTCCGGCGGTCGCGATCCGATCCTGCTGGCCAATCTGGCCTGGAGCCTGAAAAATCAGGGGCGCATGGAAGAGGCTCGCGAACTGTACGAGGAATCCACGGCCGCCGCGCCGGCCGTGCTGCAGACGCTGCTCGGCTGGGCTCGCCTGGAAGAGGTGGATCGCAATTTTGAACACGCCGCCGACTGCTGGCCCGTGGCGCGCGCGTCGCTCCAGACAACCGCGGGGTCCTGTTCAGCCGGGCGGTCCTGCTAGGCCGGATGCGGCGCTACAGAGGAAGCGCTGGACACCATAGATGTGGTGGCATGCAAAAGCCCGGATGCCAGGCTCGGCCCCGACAGAACTGCTGGAAAAAGGCCGGCTGCTCGATCAGGTCGGCCGCTACGACGACGCGTTTGCCGCCTTTCGTGGAGGGCAAGCGCCGCGCGCGCGAACTCAGCGGCCAAGCCTATCTGGCCGAACATGCCGCACAATTGGTCAACCGGCTGCGGGGGTTTTTCACCGCGTCCCGCCTGCGCATCGTGCCGCGCGCCGGCGTGCGCTCGGATTCGGCACAGCCGATGTTTATTCTGGGTTTTCCTCGCTCCGGCACCACGCTGGTGGAGCAAACGCTGTCCGTGCATCCCCGAATCGCCGCCGGCGACGAGCTGCCCCTGGTTTCCGAAATTGCCGGGATCATGCCGAGGATGTTCGATAGCCCGCTGGCCTATCCCGAGGCTCTGGTGGAACTGTGGATGGCGGACCACCACGAAGGTTTGGACAATCTGCGCGACCATTACCTGCAAAAAGCCCGCCAGCTCGGGGCGGTGGCGGACGATGTGCCTTGGTTCACCGACAAGATGCCGCTGAACGAGACGCATCTTGGGCTGATCGCCCTGATGTTTCCCGAGGCGCCGCTGATCCATGTGCGTGCGCCATCCGCTGGACGTGGTGCTGTCGGTGTTCTCCAATTATCTGACGCACGGGTTCTTTTGCGCCGCCGAGCTGGAGAGCGCGGCGCAGCATTACGCGCTGATCATGGATTTGGTGCACCACTACCGGGCCGAGATGAGTCTGCGCTATTTGCAGGTGCGCTACGAGGACGTGGTCGGCGACCAGGCGACACCGTCGCCCGCATGCTGGCGTTCGTGGGCGAGCCGTTTGACGAGCGGTGCCTGCGATTTCACGAGAACCGGCGCTATGCCCGCACCGCCAGCTACGCCCAGGTGACCGAAAAACTGTACGACCGATCCCGCTTCCGGTACAGAAACTATCTGAAGCATTTGGAGCCCGTTATTCCAGTGCTGCGGCCGGTCATCGAGCGGCTCGGCTACACGGTGGGGTGACAGACGCGGGACCAACCTTGTTCATGTAATCTTTTTTCAGTGCCTTCTTGATCGCGTCCATCTCATGATCCAGCAAGTGTTGTCGTTTATTTCAGAAATCCAGCAGCTCGGCGTAGTTCAACGAAACCCACGCTTTGGTGGGAACGCAGGCGGCATTGAAAACCCGCGCCGGAAGATGATGATTGAGCAGTTGGGGCACGGGTTCCATGGCTGAAGGCGGGATAAAAACGTGTAATATCTTCCTGGGGCGATGCGCTGTCGCTTTTCTCTCTTGCCTGGCACCCGTTCCCGCCCGATACCGGTTTCGTTGTGGCGTCTGACTCGGCGTCGAAATGCCAGGCACCAATTCGGGAGTGGTTCCCACCGGGGACAGCAACGAGAGTAGGTGCGTCGAATGGCCGCGATCAGCTAGAAACGACGCTAACGGTGTTGGCAGCCCATCCGTAGACTGCTGTCTGCCACGGGGAAAGGGCTTAGTTGAGCAAGGAGGAAATGAATGACAACGATCAGCAAAAACACGGCAATCGGGATCGTTCTCAATCCTGCTTTTGAAAGGAGCCCGTTCGCCCTCGGAGACGGCCTGACCGCCGCAAATCCGAGCTATCCGACAGGCCTCTACCCAAATCCCGGTTCAGCGATTTTCCTTGCCCTTCAGAATGACGGGAGCATTTCTGGTGCTGCCGATTTTGGCGTCTCTCTGGCGCCCGGCGGACGTCTCGGCGACGTGATCTCCGCTTCGCTCGCGAACAATACCGGTATGAAATTCTCCGGCGGCATCAAAACCGTGGTTCATGATGCCACCCGCCCCCCGAGTGGCGGGACGACGATCAGTCATTCTACGACGGTCGGGATCAATCTCAACCCGGCGATCTACAGGAGCCCTGTCATCATCGAAACCGGCGTTAGCATCACAAATCCCAATTACCCCAATGCGGTCTACACGAACCCCGGTTCGACCACGTTCTTCAAGATTGAGAACAGCGGAACGATTAGCGGCGTCACCACCGGTATCTATCTGTCTCCGGGCGGATCCGTCACTAACTCAGCCTCCGCTCCGATCTCGGGCGGGAAATACGGCGTGGAAATCTCCGGCGGTACCGGGACCGTGGTTAACGACGGCAGTATCCTAGGCTTCTCCTACAACGGAAACATTGGAACCGGTGTCGACCTTCGTTCTGGCGGTTCGGTCACCAACGGGGCGGGCGCTTCGATAGCGGGGGGACAGCGCGGCGTTGATTTGCAGTCTGGCGGTTCGGTCACCAACGCGGCGGGCGGGTCGATCACGGGTGTCCACGGCCGGAGTGCAGATCAGGCGGCGCGTGCTTGGGACCTGTGGTCAATTACGGCAGCATCACCGGTAGCGGAGGTATTTACATGTATCCCGGTGATACGGGGGTCAACTTGAAATCCGGCGGTTCAGTCACGAACGCAGCCTCCGCTTCGATCATCGGCTTCTACCGCGCCGTTCAAATCTATGGCACCGGGACCGTGGTCAACGATGGCAGCATCAAGGCAACCGCCCGATCTTGCGAGGGCGTCCTTATAATTGGTACAGGTTCAATAAGTGGCACAGGTTTAGTCACCAACGAGGTGTCCGGTTCGATCACAGGTTTGTATGGCGTCGACATCGGTGGCAGCGGAACTGTGGTCAATGACGGGAGCATTATCGGCAGCGACACTGGAATTTACATTAACGCAGGCTCGGCCTCGGTCACCAACGCTGCTTCAGGCTCGATTACCGGAAGTGGCGCCTTCGGCGTACGCATCGGTGATGGCGGCACGCTGACGAATGCAGGGTCGATCACCGGCGGTAGCGCGGCGGTCTACTTCGATGGAACCGGTAGCAATTTGTTGGTGCTCGATCCTGGCTTCTACTTTTCTGGATTAGTCATGGGCAGCAGCAGCGGCAGCAACACGCTGGAGCTGGCCTCCGCAACGTCTGCCGGCACGGTCACCGGCATGGGTTCGCAGTTCCTGCATTTCACATCCATCGTTTTCGATCCCGGGTCGAAATGGTTAGTCGACGGCGTCGCCCGCGGCTTTGCCGGCACGACCAGCGGTTTTGTGGCCGGCGACACGATCGAGATCACCGGCGGCGGCGCACCAACGGGGACGATCAGCGGCGGCGGCCAGTTGCAATTCAGTGGCGGAACTTTCGCCGACACACTGGCACAGCTCCCGGGCATCGGCCCTGTGGTGCTGGATACCGGGACGGTGCTCGATCTGACCGGCGGCGGCACACTGCCGAAGTCGATCAGCGGGGCCGGCACGCTGCAACTCGCCGGCGGAACGTTTACAGTGAACGCAGGCGCCACCGCCGACATAGACGTGGCCTTTATCAATTCCAAGAACGTGCTAGACAGCTCGGGAAGGCTTGCGTTTCTGGATGCAGTCAAGAACACTGGAACGATTGTCGCATCGTCCGGCGAGCTTTCCTCCAAAGACAAAGTAACCGGCATCGGCACGCTGGCAGGTCGGTGCCACCGGAACGCTGTCCCTGGCGGGCGTTGCCGCGGGCCAGACGATCGATTTTTCGGCCGGCACGGGGCTGGTCGACCTGAGGAACGCATTGGCCTTCAAGGGCCACATTGCGGGTTTCGGCGCCAGCGATACGATCGACCTGACCAAGACCACCGAGACCGGCTACACCTTCGGCAACGGCGTGCTGACGGTAACGAACGGCAGTGCCACGGTGGCAAGTCTGAATTTTACGGGCAGCTACACAACGTCCAGCTTCACGCTCAGCCCCGACGGTCATACCGGCACATTTATCAAGTTCTTGTAGCGGAACTCCCGGGCCGGCTCGCGCGCGGCGATGCCGACCATGGCGATGCACGGCGTGCGGGCCGACATGGTCTCGCGCCGATAGCGGCTGGCTGCCGCGGGTTCGTTATCCCCGCCAGCGCCAAAAATTCCTTGACCGGGCCGCCGCCGTGCGTTAGATATTCTGACCATGTGGTTTTGGCAGCAGCAACCCCTCCCACCCAACGCCGGCCTCGCCGAGCGCTTCACCTGGTTCATCCACGGAGTGGGCCGGGGGCTGGGGGCACGCTACGACACCGACCGGATGTCCGGGGTGTATGTCATCACCGCGCAGCTGCTGTTTCAGGTGGGGATGCGGCTGCAAAACCTCCGGAAGAGGTTCATCGCTCTGCTCGCCCGCGCCCAGGCGGGTCCGCTGCCGCCGCCCCGTCCGCCCAGGAACCGGAAACGGGAAGCCCGAAAACGACAACGCCCGTTTCCCGAGCCGTTTGCCTGGCTGCTAAAACTGGGGCAGTGGCGGGTGGCGCCCTGGAGGGGAGATCTGGAGCGGCTGCTGGCGGATCCGGAGATGGCGGTGTTGCTCCGCAACGCGCCACAGGCGGGGCGCCTGCTCCGGCCGCTGTGCCGGATGCTGGGGCTGACCCCCGACCCGGCGCTGCTGCCCCCGCCGCCGAAACGCCCCGCCCGGGCCAGGCCGGCTGACCCTGAACCGGCCCTCACCGGACCGGCGGAAAAGCCGATGCGAAAGCGTCCGGTGCCCACCGAGCCGTATAAGCGCAAGCCGAAGTGGACCGAGCCCGGCACGGAGTGGCGCAAGTGGCGCGGCATCTGGATGCTGGAGCCGATCCGAAAACCCACCCCTTCCTGAGCCTGCCCACGCACGCCCATATTGTTACGTGTACGATACTAATTAAACCAGGCCCATGCTTTTGCCGGCCGCGGATGCTATCCCGCCGGCATGAACGACGTCCCGTCCAATCTCGCCCTGCTCCCGGCCGGGCTGCGCGACGTGCTGCCGCCCGAGGCCGAAACTGAGGCCGCGGCGGTGGAGGCGATCATGGATACGTTCGCCCTGCACGGCTACCAGCGCGTAAAGCCGCCGCTCATGGAGTTCGAGGACAGTTTGCTGGCCGGCACCGGTGCCGCGGTGTCCGAGCAGACGCTGCGTCTGGTCGACCCCGACACCCACCGCGTCATCGGTCTGCGCGCCGACATCACCCCCCAGGTCGCCCGCATCGCCGCCAGCCGCCTCGCCCACGCGCCGCGTCCGCTGCGACTCTGCTATGCCGGCCAGACCTTGCGGGTCCGCGCCGCCGGCCTGTCGGCCGACCGGCAGGTGGCACAGGCGGGTCTGGAGCTGATCGGCCCGGACAGCGCGGAGGCCGATGCCGAGGTGGTGGCCGTGGCCGCCGAGGCGCTGCAAGAAATCGGGCTGGACCGCGTCAGTTTCGATTTGACCATGCCGCCGCTGGTGCAGGCGCTGCTGGAGGCGGCGGCCCCCGATCCCGGCCACCGCGCGGCCCTGGCCCACGCGCTGGACCGCAAGGACGCCGCCGAGGTTTCCGCTCACGCCGGCGCGCGGGCCAAAACTTTGGCGACCCTGCTGCTGGCGGCCGGTCCGGCCGAGGGCGCGCTGGCCGCGCTCGCCGAAGCCGGCCTCGACGTTACCGCCCGCGTCCATGCCGATCGCCTCGCCGCCACCGCGGCCGCCATCCGCGCCCGCGCGCCGGCGCTGCGCCTGACCGTCGATCCCGTGGAATTCCGCGGCTTCCGCTACCACACCGGCGTCTGCACCACGGTCTACGCCCGCGGCCGGCACGAGGAACTCGGCCGCGGCGGCCGCTACCTCTGCGGCGCCGCCGAGCCCGCCACCGGCCTCACCCTGTTCCCCGACGCGGTGCTGCGTGCAGCCCCGGCGCGGGCACCGCGGCCCCGGGTGTTCGTGCCGCACGGCAGCGATGCCGCCGCGACCGCCGCCCTCCGCCGCAACGGGTATGCGACCGTGGCCGGACTGGACCCGGTGTCGGACCCGATGCACGCGGCCAAAGATTTGTCCTGCTCGTACCTGTTTTCGGCCGGTGGCCTCCTGCCCATCGGTACGGAGTAGACGCAGTTGCCCAACGTGGCGGTGATCGGGGCGCAGTGGGGCGACGAGGGCAAGGGCAAGGTCGTCGACTGGCTGGCCAGCCGGGCCGATCTGGTGGTGCGCTTCCAGGGCGGCCACAACGCCGGCCACACGCTGGTGGTTGACGGCAAGACTTTCAAACTGTCGCTGCTGCCGTCGGGCGTTGTGCGAGGCAAACTCGGAATCATCGGCAACGGCGTGGTGATCGATCCCGAGGCCCTCCTCGACGAGATTTCCCGCGTGCAGGCGCAGGGGCTGAAAGTGTCGCCGGAGACGCTGCGCGTCGCCGACAACGCGGCGCTGATCCTGCCGCTGCACCCGGCCCTGGACCGAGCCCGAGAGGCCGCGCGGGGCGCGCAAAAGATCGGCACCACCGGGCGCGGCATCGGCCCGGCCTACGAGGACAAGGTAGCGCGGCGGGCGATCCGGGTCGCCGATCTCGCCGAACCCGAGACGCTGCGGAGCAAAGCTGGACGAGCTGCTGCTGCACCACAACACGCTATTGCGCGGACTGGGCGCTGCCGACTTTCGAGCGGCAGCCGCTGCTCGATCGGCTGCTCGAGCTGGCGCCGCTGCTGCTGCCCTATGCCGAGCCGGTCTGGGAACGGCTGGACGCGGCGCGGCGGGCCGGCAGCCGCATCCTGTTCGAGGGCGCGCAGGCGGTGATGCTCGACGTGGACCACGGCACCTACCCGTTCGTGACCAGCAGCAACACGGTGGCCGCCACCGCCGCCACCGGCTCGGGTTTTCCCCCGCACGCCGTCGGCTTCGTGCTGGGCATCGCCAAAGCCTACGCCACCCGCGTGGGCAGCGGTCCCTTCCCCACGGAGTTGCACGACGATACCAGCCGCCTGCTGGGCGAGCGCGGCCGCGAGTTCGGCACCGTCACCGGCCGCCCCCGCCGCTGTGGGTGGTTCGACGCCGCTCTGGTGCGCCAGGCAGTAAAAGTCGGCGGCATCCAGGGCCTGGCGCTGACGAAACTCGACGTGCTCGACGGTTTCGCAAAACTGCACATCTGCACCGGCTACCGGCTGCGCGGCACGGCCGTCGGGCGGCTGCCGGCTTCGCCGCAGGCGCAGGCCGCCTGCGAGCCGGTCTACGAGGTCTTGCCCGGCTGGAGCGAGAGCACGCGCGGCGCCCGAAGCTGGGCGGCGCTGCCCGCGCAGGCGATCAAATACGTGCGGCGCATCGAGGAACTGGTCGAGGCGCCGGTGACCCTGCTCTCCACCAGCCCCGAGCGCGACGATACGATTTTGGTGCGCGACCCGTTCGAGGGGTGACGCCCGCGAAAGCGTGTCGCGGTGTGAGCGGGATCACAAACGGGCAAGTGACCACCCTGTTATAGAAATCTGAGAATTGCGTGAACGGGGCCGTCATGGAGCTTCAACCGCATGCGACACTACGCCAGCCCTCGGCCTTGGGTTGGCCATCTCGGGTAGTGCCATTTGTCCGGCACGACCTGCCCAACAACGAACTGCTCATGCGCGACCGGATCGAGTTGCTGCGCTGGACCGACGCGGCGCATGCGGGCGGCTGGCGTCGGGTCGCGTTGCACCACCGCGAGGCGCAGGACGATCCGGAGACGGTCGGCGATTTCGTGCTGGTCTATGGCGACGATCCCGCCTGGGCGGAGTGGGGCGTGGCGCGGAGCCGCGGACGCTACCTGGTGTGGCGCCCGGCCAGCGGACGAACCATCGGCGAGTTTGCGACACTGCTCGAAGCGCTGGAAACCATCTACGCCGGCTAAGCCGTCAGCGCGGTATTCGTGGTCTGCCGCGCACCGCATCCTATCGGGCCGTGTCAAAACTCCTCTCGGTCAGGCGCGATCAAACGGGCCGCCGCAACCATGCCATGTGTCGCTCAGCCGAGGCCGCCACCGCCTGCTTGCCGCCTGCAGCGATGACGCGGCCCCAAAACGCGCCATGCACGGAATCAAAAGGCCACGGTTCCAGAGCCGCAACGATCCGCCGCACGGTCTGTTCCCCGAGCGGGATGTGATTGGGATAGCTGCGCATGAAACCGACGTGCCGGCGGTCCGGCAGCACTTGCGGCACGTCGCCGGAGAACAAGGCGCCATTCCCGTCGCCGACGTACAAGGCCGTCGCGCCATCAAAATGGCCTCCGACCCGGATCAGCGTCACCCCTGGTGCGAGGGTTTTGGTCTCGCCATCCCAGAACACGATCTCCGGGCCGGACTGCATGACCCACTGCCGGTCGGCCGCGTGCAGGTAGATCGGAACGCCACCGAAGGCGCGGCTCCATTCCAGCATGGTCGTATAAAAGTGCGGATGTGAGATCGCGATCGCCGTGATCCCGCCGAGTGCCTGCACCAGTTCGATGGTCGCGGTATCCAGGAAACTTATGCAGTCCCACAGAATGTTGCCGGATGCGGCGCGCACCAGCAGCGCGCGTTGGCCAATCGCAAAACTCGGGCTGCAGCCGACGCCCAACACGCCGGCCTCGTATTTGAGGGTCAGCATGTGGTCGCCGACCAGATCGGGCAGAGTTGTCCAGGCCTGGCCGGTGGTCGGCACGTATTGGCGCTCATCCTGGCAAATGGGACAGATGTCCGGGGGTGCCGGGGACGGCCCGAACTGCGTGCCGCAGGCGCGGCAAATGAAGGCGGGCATGGTGTCGCGCGGTTCCTGCGGGCTGTGGGCGATCGGCATTTCTAGCGCCCTGACACGCCGGTTTCCAGCCGACCGGCCTCTTGCCTCGGCCAGCCCCTGCCCGCAAAACGCCGCCATGCCCCGGCTGCGCATCGCCACCTGGAACATCAACTCGCTGCGCCTGCGCCTGCCGCTATTGCGCCACCTGCAGGAGGCGCTGGATCCCGACGTGCTCTGCCTGCAGGAAACCAAGGTTCCGGACATGCTGTTTCCGCTGGCCGACATCCATGCGGCCGGCTACCCGCATGTGCTCCATCGCGGGATGAAAGGGTACAACGGCGTGGCGATTTTTTCGCGCGTGCGGATGATTCCGTCCGACATTGCCCCCGACTGGTGCGAGCGCGGCGACTGCCGGCATCTCGCAGTGCTGCTCAAAACCCCGTCCGGCCCGATCGAGCTGCACGATTTTTACGTCCCCGCCGGCGGCGATATTCCGAACCCCGCCGAAAATCCGAAGTTCGCGCACAAGCTGGCGTTCGTGGGCGAAGCCACGCACTGGTTTTCCGCCCGCACCAACCTGCGGCGCGCTGTGCTGGTCGGGGACCTGAACATTGCGCCGCTGCCGACCGACGTTTGGAGCCATCGCCAATTGCTCCGCGTGGTCAGCCACACCCCGGTCGAGACCGACGCATTGTGTGCCTGGCAGCGCACCGGCTGGGTGGATGCGGTGCGCCATTTCGTTCCAGAAGACCAAAAACTGTTCACCTGGTGGTCGTACCGCAACCAGGACTGGCGCGCCTCCGATCGCGGGCGCAGGCTCGATCATGTCTGGGTCACACCGGATCTGGCACCGCGCCTGGCGCGCCATACCGTGCTGCGCGAGGCCCGTGATTGGCACC
The DNA here is from genome assembly GCA_963822705.1 of uncultured Pseudomonadota bacterium. Lineage (GTDB taxonomy): Bacteria > Pseudomonadota > Alphaproteobacteria > Acetobacterales > Acetobacteraceae > CAVRQM01. The sequence continues at coordinate 468,629 of CAWGIX010000006.1, read as the reverse complement.
AAGGTTCGGACCACGTTCCGGTGTGTGTGGAGCTGAGAGTCTGATGCGCCGCATCCTGTGTTACGGAGACAGCAATACGTGGGGTTTCTCCTCCCGCCCCGAGCCGCCGGCGCCGCGTTACGCGCGCGCGGACCGGTGGCCGTGCGTGATGGGCGACTTGATGGGCGCCGAGATCATCGAGGAAGGGCTGAACGGCCGCACCACCGATATTGCCGACCCGACCCATCCCGAGATCACCGGCGCCGGACTGGACGGTGCCGCCTACCTGCCGGCGTGCCTGGCCAGCCACCTGCCGCTTGACCTGGTGATCATTCTGCTCGGCACCAACGATCTCAAGGCGATGTATGCAAGACCGCCGCTGCGTATTGCACTCGGTGCGGCGCGGTTGGTGGACATCGCAAGAGCCATCGGTGCTGGCGTCGGCACGCCTTATTCCAGCCCGGAGGTGCTGCTGATCTGCCCGCCGCCGCTGGGTTCGATGACGTTTTTCACCGAGACTTTCGCCGGAGGCCATGAAAAAGCGCTGGCACTGCCCGGTCTTTATGCCCAGATTGCCGCGTTGGCGGGAGCGCAGTTTCTGGATGCCGGCCGTCATATCAAGTCCGACGGCGAAGACGGCCTGCACTGGTCCGCCCGGTCACAGCAGCTCTTGGGGCAAGCCGTGGCGGCAACGCTGGGCGGCCAGATCGACGAGGGAGCAAGGGTGTGAACGATGTCTTGTACGGAGTGCTGCTGCACATGTCGCCCGCGTTCGTGATCGGCGGAATCTTCTTCCTCAACCAGAGGGCCATGCGGCGGCGCGCACAGGAACGGCAAGCGTCGGAATCCGCGCGGTTGGCGGCGGCGCTCGTCGCCGAACTCAAGGCGCTACGCGAATGGTATGACGAGAACCTCGACCTGATCGCACGCGAGTCCGACTTCCTGCCGTCCACGCGCGGTGCGGCCGGCGTGTACCCGCAGCAATCTGACCCGCGCGGCGATACTGTTCGATGAGCCCACGCTCGACGCACTGGTCGCAGCCTACGCCCAGAACGAGCGCATCGAAGCGTTCTCGGCCGGTCTCGGCAAACCCGGACCGAACCAAAAGCTGCGTCCCCGGGCGACCGGACTGCGGCTACAGGAAATGAAACAGAAATACGTGCTCGGATGTAGCACCGCCTCGGCCGCCATTGCGGCGCTGCTTGCAGTAGGGCAGCCATCGGAGGCGCCGGACGCCGAGCCGCAGCGGCACTCGGTGCCGGCTACGGAAGCCGAACAGACCGCATAAACTTGGGTTCGCTCCGGCCACGCGCATAGGCGCGGCAGGCTTCTCCGAACGCGGCAAAAATGGCGCGGCTCGGCGGGTCGCGGGCGACGTGCCATTCCGGGTGCCATTGCACGCCCAGCACGAAACCGGGGCAGCCGGCGCCGCACACCGCCTCGATGGTGCCGTCCTCGGCCGTCGCTTCCACCGTAAGGGACGGCGCGGGCGCATCGATCGCCTGGCCATGCAACGAGTTGGTTCGTATGCACGCACTGCCGAGCAGGTCGCGCAGACCGCCGGACAGCGTGACCTCGTGCGCCATGGAAAACTGCACCTGTGGCTGACCCGCCGGTTCCCGGTGGTCGAAACGGCCCGGGACCTCGTGCACGCGCTGGTGCAAGGTGCCGCCGAGCGCCACGTTCAATTCCTGCACGCCGCGGCAGATCGCGAGCACCGGCAGGCCGCGGCGCACCGCCTCGCGAATCAGCGGCAGAGTGGTGGCGTCACGGCAAAAATCGTGCTGCCCCGGGGTGGCGTCGTGCGCAAAACCGTAGTGGTGCGGCTCGACATTGCTCTCGCTGCCCGACAGCAGCAGTCCGTCCAGCCGCTCCAGCACCGCCATCATTGCGTCGCCGAGCGGCGGCAGCAGCACCGGTATCGCGTCGGCGGCGTCGAGCAGCGCGCGGCTATACACGGCGTAGGCGGCGTGCTGGTCCGTCTCGTCAAAGAACTTGCTGCAGGCGGGAATGCCGACGATGGGGTTCATTCGGCGGCCGCCCTGGCGAGGGAGGTCGCGGGCAGCGCCGGCCCGCGCGGCCGGCAGGCTTCCGCGACCACCGCGCAGGCCGCGCCGAACAGCATCAGCGTCGCCATCGGCCGCGCGGTGCCGTCGGTCAGCCAGCCGACCGCGAGCCCACTCACGGCGCCAAGCAAGAACTGCAATGTTCCCATCAGCGCCGAGGCGCTGCCGGCCTGCGCCGGATGGCGAGCCAGCGCGCCGACCGCGGTGTTGGGCAGCACGAAGCCCATGGTGGCAAGGGCGCATAGGACGGGGAGCGCAATCCCCCACCAAGGCGCCACGCCGGAAAACGCCGCCGCTGTCAGCGCGCATGTCGCTGCGAAATAGGCGCGCACCGCCCAGCGCATCACCGCTCCGGAGCCAAATCTGGGCAGCAGCCTCGGGCTGATCTGTGCCGCGATAATGAATCCCGCGGCGCAGGCGCCGAACAGGGCGCCGTAGGTGCGTGGGTTCAGATGATACAGGTCCTCGAACACCGTGGGCGAGCCGCCGAGATAGGCGAACAGGCCGAACATGGAAAACCCGCCGGTCAGGGCGTTGGCCAAGAAACTCCGCTCCACGACAATGGACCGGTAGCGGCGCAGCATGCGCAATGGAGCAAGGCTGCTGCGCATGTTTTCGGGCAAGGTATCCGGTAGTTTCCAGGCCACCAGCAGGCAGCAGATCGCACCGTACAGCGCGGCGATCCAAAAAATCGCGTGCCAGGACGCCGCATCCAGCACCAGCCCCCCCAACGACGGCGCCAGGATCGGCGCCACGCCGGAGACGAGGATCAGCCGGCTCATCATGCGCGCCGCGGCGACGCCTTCGGACAGGTCGCGCACGATCGGCGCGTGCGATCACCATCCCGGCCGAGCCGCCGAACGCGGCGACCACGCGGCAAAGCGATAGCGTGAGCAGATCGGGTGCCAACGCGCAGCCGGCCGAGGCCAGCGTGTAGAGCGCCGTTCCCGCGATCAGCGGCCCCCGCCGCCCGAACCGGTCGGCGAGGCTGCCTTGCGTGATCTGGCCCACCGCCAATCCCAAGAACCAGGCGGCGAGCGTCACCTGCGCGCTGCCGGGGCCACGGCCGAACGACGCCTCAATAGCCGGAAAGGCAGGCAGGTACATGTCGGTGGAAAGGGGACCCACGGCGGAGAGGAAGCCGAGAAGGGGCGGCAGCCAAGCGGCAGCTTTCATTCCGGCCTTTTCATGATGACATGCTCTTCGAGGCGCCCAGGCGGGATTATAGTGGGCGCGAATATAGCTTGGCGCATCGGCACAGGTGCCGGTCAGCCGAGAATAGTGGGTCGGCGGCGACGCATTTCCGTGCGCCACACGAAAAGTTGCGCGCCTACCCGGAAGTTGCGATACTCGTCATTCGGGATGGCCTCCGAAGCCACCGGAAATCAGGAGATCTCCATGGCCGACCCAGTGTCCGACAAGATCATGCCCGCGGCCAAACTGAAGCCGCTGCTGGCTGCATCCAAGCAGGAGCCGGTGCAGGCCGCGATCGGCCTGACCAGCGACGGCGACGGACTTGTGCTGCTGCACAAGAAGGCGAAGCCGAAGGCGGTCCTGTCGATGTTGAAAGCGGAAGCCGCGAAGGCGAAGATGCAGCTCAACACCGGCAGCCTGCGCTTCGGCCGGGCCCTGGTGGACCCGGATTACGACCCGGGAATGGTGCGCTTCTTCGTCAACAAGGACGCGGCCGGCACCATGCGGGCCAAGCTCGTCGAGGTGGTCAAGCGCAGCTCGTACCAGAAGGTTGAGATCAACGTCGATCCCTCGCTCGAGGAGGAGCCGGAGGAGGAGACGGAAGGCCAGCAGCCATCGGCTTCGGCCCCGCCTTCACCGCCGCCCGCGCCCCCGCAGGCCCCTCAGCTGCCGCCCGGGCCGCCGCAAGGGGCCACGCCGCCGGACGCGAGCGCGCTGGCGCGGGAGCTGGCGGCACTCGCCAAGCGCATCCAGGGCGTGCCGGACAACGACCCGGCGCTGAAACCGCGTCTGCTCAAGCTCGCGAACGACACCAACGTCAACCTGAAGACCAACAACCTGAACACCGCCACCGGTCTGTTGGCGCAATTGCGCACCGCCCTTGACGGCGCCGGCATCGGCCAATCGGGTTCGCCGGGCGGCCAGGCGCCGACCTCCACCCCGCCCCGACAAGGCGAGCCGGGCGGCGACGGCGCCGTGGTGCGGGTGGCGAAGGGGATGCTGCTTTGGAACGGCACGCGTGCGCACGTGGCGCAAGAAGTGAAGAAGCTGCAGCAGGCCATCCTGGAACAGAGCGAGGCGGAGGAAGATTACGACGACATCAAGGCCAATCTGGGCAAGATCGATGTCATCATGGAAAGGCTGGACGACCGGCTCTCGGCAAAACTCGACCAGTTACGCGGCACCACTGATACGCAGGCCAAGGCCAAGCTCGCGGCCGAGGCGCGCCAGCTCGTCGCGGAATACCAGGCCTACCTTACGCAGGATCAGCTAATGGCTGACATCGACGACAACGGCTTTGTTCCGCTGGATGTCAAGGCGAAGGTCGCCGCGACGCTCGACGGAATACTGAAGATCATCTAGGCGAGGAGCCTGTCACATGAAGAACATCAGAAATCTTGTGGCACGCCTGCCGGAGCGGCCGCGCAATTTCCTGAACAAGCACGTTCACCAGTTGCGGCCCACCGTGACCCCGCAGGTGACGCCGACCGCTCCACCGCCTCCGCAGGACGTCCCGCCGCCCCCACAGACGATCTCGCGGCCTCCTCCGCAGTATCCGCCGCCTCCACCGCCTCCGCAGGATGTCCCGCCGCCCCCACAGACGATCTCGCGGCCTCCTCCGCAGTATCCGCCGCCGCCACCGCCTCCGCAGGATGTCCCGCCGCCCCCGCAGACGGTTTCGCAGCCTCCGCTACAGCCCACGATCCCGGTAATTAACCAACCAGAGCAGCTCCAGCCGCAGCAGATTCTCGACCAGCCGCACCCGCAGGGTCTCCAACCACCGCTGCAGCCCACGATCCCGGTACCCAATCCTCGAGCGCGACACCTTCATCGACGAGCAGAAAAAGCTGGACGGCAAATGCGATGCGGCGGTGGAGCGGGCCGGCAAGCTCGCTCCCATCTCCGCCGCGGCGACGACGCTGGTGCAGGACGCCAAGGACGCCAAGGAAGCCACCAAGAAGGCGGGCGAAGCCCAGCCCGAGGACTGGGCGGCTGCAATCCTGACCCTCACCCCGTATGGAAAAGCCGTTACCGATCTCGAGAACGCCCTGACGGCGCATGAGAACAACAAGCAGCAGTACGAAGCCCGCCGCGCAAAACTGTCGGACGACGAGGAGGCGGTCGGACGCATCAAGACGCCGGTCACGCCGCTGAAGGAGCTGGTGGAAGCCTATCAGGCGGCCGTTGCGACTACGAAAGGCAGCCTGGACAAGGGCGAGTTCGACGCGGCGCTCGCGTCGATGGATCAGCTTGAGAAGGACCTCAAGGCCGCGGTCGCCGAGAAGCGCAAGGGCATCGAAAAGGATGTCAAGGCCAAGGTCGACGGCATCATGAACGACCTTGACGCCGACAACGGTGGGCACCCGGTCTGGCATGAGCCTCACTTGCCCGGTACGCCCGGCCAGGAGTGGAAGGATTCCGTCACGAAGATCCTGGCCGTTCAGCTCGACGAGGATTTCAAGGCGCGCTACGACAAGAAGTGCGAGGCGGTCGCGAAGCTCCTGGTCGAGGATCCGCTGGTCAAGGAAGCGAACACCAAATGGGCCGATTGGGCCAAGGACCCGGTCACGAACAAGGACAAGATGCTCGCGGTGATGAACCAGGTAGTCAAGCTGCAGAGCCAGGTCATCGGCGTCGACCCGGTCGTGCCGGTCAAGTTGATGGATCCCCCCGGCGGTCCAACCCTGTGCGGCCAGTTCAACGCCGGCACGCGCGATATCGATCTCAATCCGGCGCTGAGCAACTTCGATGATTTCCGCGAATTGCTCGATACGCTGACGCATGAGAACACCCACGCGCTGCAGGACAAGCTGGTCAAGCAATATGAACTGTACCCTGAAGACCCCGACCGCCCCAGGCGCGATCAAGCCGGGCGATCCGGATTTCGCCGCGGCCATGTCGTTGTGGATGAACGACAGCAAGGGCTATGTCAGTTCCGGCAACTCCAAGAAATACGATCCTCCGGGAGATAGCACCGCGTATATGACGCAAGTTTGCGAGGCCCATGCGTGGGACGGCGGCATGAAGACCGGTCAGGCCGCCTACAAACTGCTCAACCCCTAGACAAAGCAGCAGCGCGGGAGATCGCCGATGGCGCGTTTCGACGTATTTGGCACGGACAAACCCGAGCAGCCGCAAAAATTGCTCGGGCAGGCGGAAGTCGATGATGGCGGCCGGCTCAAGCTGCTGCACGCCGAGCCGGGAGCGCAAGCCGCTCTGGACCGGGCGTTCGCGGACCTGAACGGACGAGAAGGCTTGGTCCTGAAACTGCCGCCCGGGCCTGACGATCCGAAATTCGCCATCATCAAGAAGACGGTGCCGCGCGACGATCCGCAGTTTTTCGAGGCGATTCAGGACAACTTGCACCGCTGGCACAGCATGTCGCTCTCGCCGACGGCCTAGCCAGGTCGGGTCGCCTTGCGGCGCGGTGCCGGAGAAAATTCCTGCGCTGGTCCGCCCGGCCGTTTTCCGCGATCGCCTACATCAGCCGACCATGGCAGTGCTTGAATTTCTTTCCTGAGCCGCAAGGACACAGCGCGTTGCGCGGACTGTTGTGCCAGCGTGGCCGGGTCGCTCGGGTCCACCGAGTCGCTGCGCGAGGGGGCGTTCAGCACCATGGTGTCGCCGCCGCCCGCCGCTTCCCAGCCATTGCCGGCCATGGCCATTGCCGGCTCCGGATGCTGCTCGACCATGGGCGGCCGCGGCGGAGGTGGTGGCTCGGTGACGAGATCGATGCGCGCCAGGAAGGAGGTGACACGTTCCTTCAGTTCGTCCAGCATCGCGTTGAACAGCGCGAACGCCTCGCTCTTGTACTCGTTCAGCGGATCGCGCTGGCCGTAGGCGCGCAGGCTGATGCCCTGGCGCAAATGGTCGAGCGCCAGCAGGTGTTCCTTCCAGACCTGGTCGAGTAGCTGGATCAGCACGCTCTTCTCGATATGGCGCATCAGATCGGGGCCGAGATTCGCGGCTTTCGCAGCCATCAGACGATCGGTAGCCTCCTCAAGCCGTTCGCGGATCGCCTCTTCGGCGATACCTTCCTCATGCGCCCACTCGACGATCGGCAGATCCAGCCCGAAGACCTTCTTTACGTCCTCGGCAAGCTCCTGGAGATTCCCACTGCTCCGCAAACGCCTTTTCGGGGATGCGCCGCGCCACCATGACGGCGATGATTTCGCCGCGCATGTCGTTGACGGTCTCGGTGACATCGGCTGCGTGCATGAATTCCCGTCGCTGGGCATAGACCTCCTTGCGCTGATCGTTCATCACGTCGTCGTATTTCAGCACGTTCTTGCGCTGGTCGAAATTGCGCGCCTCGACTTCTTCTGCGCCTTCTCCAGTGCCTTGTTCACCCAGGGATGAACGATCGCCTCGCCCTCCTTGAGCCCGAGCCGCTGCAGCATCCCGCCCATGCGGTCCGACCCGAAAATGCGCATCAGATCGTCTTCAATGGACAGGAAGAAGCGACTGCCGCCAGGATCGCCCTGACGACCGGAGCGGCCGCGCAACTGGTTGTCGATGCGCCGGCTCTCGTGCCGCTCGGTGCCCACCACCAGCAGTCCGCCGGACTGTTTTACCGCTTCGTGGTTGCGCGCAATCTCTTCGCGGATCGCCGCCTCGTGCGCCGGATCACCCTCGGGGGGCACTTCCAGTTTTACGCGCATCTCGAAATTGCCGCCGAGCTTTATGTCGGTGCCGCGTCCGGCCATGTTGGTGGCGATGGTGATGGCGCCGGGCGCGCCGGCCTGGGCCACGATCTGCGCCTCCTGTTCGTGGAAGCGGGCGTTCAGCACCTGATGCGGCACGCGCTTGCGCTTCAAGATGTCGCTTATAATTTCGCTCTTCTCGATGCTGGTGGTCCCGACCAGCACCGGCTGCCCTCGCGCGCGCGAATCCTCGATCAGCTTGGTCACCGCCTCGTATTTCTCGGCGGCCGTGCGGTACACCTCGTCGTCGTCGTCCTTGCGGATCACCGGCACGTTGGTGGGGATCTCCACCACGATCAGCTTGTAGATTTCTGCGAACTCGTCGGCCTCGGTCATGGCCGTGCCGGTCATGCCGGCGAGCTTCGGATAGAGGCGAAAATAGTTCTGGAACGTGATTGAGGCCAGAGTCTGGTTTTCCGGCTGGATGGTGACGTGCTCCTTCGCCTCCAGCGCCTGATGCAACCCCTCCGAGTAGCGCCGGCCCTCCATCATGCGGCCGGTGAACTCGTCGATGATGACCACCTTGTCCTGACGCACGATGTAATCCACGTCGCGCGCGAAAAGGACGTGCGCGCGCAGGGACTGCTGCACGTGATGCAACGCGCTGATGTTGAAAATGTCGTAGAGATTGCCTTCGGTCAGCACGCCGGTCTCGCGCAGCATCTCCTCCACCCGCTCGGAGCCGGTTTCGGTCAGCGTCGCGGTGCGGAATTTTTCGTCCTTCTCGAAAGTCGACGGGTCGGTGACCAGGATGACGACCACCTCGTCCACGCGCCGGTACAGGTCGGAGCTGTCCTCGGCGGGGCCGGAAATGATCAGCGGCGTGCGTGCCTCGTCGATCAGGATACTGTCGACCTCGTCGACGATGGCGTAGACGAAATTCCGCTGCACCATCTCCTCGAGACGGTATTTCATGTTGTCGCGCAGGTAGTCGAAACCGAACTCGTTGTTGGTGCCGTAGGTGATGTCGCAGGCGTAGGCGGCGCGGCGCTGGTTGTCGTCCAGTCCGTGCACGATCACGCCGGTCGACATCCCCAAAAAACCGTAGATGCGGCCCATCCACTCGGCGTCGCGCGCGGCCAGATAGTCGTTGACCGTGACGACGTGCACGCCCTTGCCGGCCAGGGCGTTCAGATAGACCGGCAGGGTGGCAACCAGCGTCTTGCCCTCGCCGGTCTTCATCTCGGCGATCTTGCCCTCGTGCAGCACCATGCCGCCGATCAGCTGCACGTCGAAATGCCGCAGCTCCAGGGCGCGGCGGGACGCCTCGCGCACCACGGCAAAAGCTTCCGGCAGCAGCTCGTCCAGCGTGGCGCCGGCGCCCAGGCGCTCGCGAAACTCGGCGGTCTTGGCCCGCAACGCCTCGTCGGACAGTGCGCCCATGGCCGGCTCCAGGGCATTGATCTGGGGCACGCGCCGCCAGTAGGCTTTCAGCAGCCGCTCGTTGCTGGTGCCGAACACGGTGCGGACGAGGCTGGCGAGCATCTGGGGCCTTCTGGTGATGGCGCGGAGCCGATATGGCGCGCCTGTCGGCGCGCTTGGCGCAGTCGTCTCAGATAGGGTCCGGCACGGGCCGGGTCAACGCGGGCAGGACCGCAGCCGGCGCGCAGGCGGTCAAAACGCCGCCGTGACGGCTCAACCCGATTTCACCCGCGGTTGCTTGTTTGGCGTCCCGCCTTCTGCCATGGTCCGGCCGCTTTTGAGGGAACCTCCGTCATGCGGACCAATCGCCTTGCCGCCGCCGCGCCGTTGTGGCGGCGTTTTCATGTGCCGCCGTTGGCCTGATCGCCCACGCCCAGAACGCGGCCGCACCCGCCCCGGCAGCTCCCGCCGCGCCCGCCCAAGCGGCGGCGCCGGGCGAAAAGCCGGATCCTGTGGTGGCCCGTGTCGGTACGGACGAAATCCACGCCAGCGAGGTCCAGGAGTCGATGAGCAGCGTTCCGGCCCAGTACCGGCAGCTGCCGCAGCAGGTGCTGTTCCCGATGCTGCTCGACCAGCTCATCGACCGCCACGCGATATCCGCAATGGCGAAGAAGGAGGGGCTGGAAAACGACCCGCAGGTGAAGGAGGCGATGCAGCGCGCCGCCGACAATGCGCTGGATAACGCCGTGGTGGGCCGCGCGGTGCGCCCGCTGGTGACCGAGGAGGCGATCAAGGCCCGCTACGACGCGATGTACGCCAGCAAGCCGGGCGAGCAGGAGGTGCACGCGAGCCATATTCTGGTCGACAGCGAGGACAAGGCCAAGAAGCTGATCGAGGATTTGAATAAGGGTGCGGATTTTGCCGCGCTGGCCAAGGCCAACAGCAGCGACCCGGGTGCGGCCCAGGGCGGCGATTTGGGCTGGTTCAAGAAGGGCGACATGCTACCCGAATTCTCGGCCGTAGCCTTCGCGCTGAAGCCCGGCGAGGTCAGCCAGACTCCCGTGCATACCCGCTACGGCTGGCACGTGATCAAGGTCGAAGGGCAGCGCACGGCGCCGCCGCCGACCTTGGAGCAGGCGCATGACGAGCTGCGCCAGCAGATCATCCAGGAGGCGGTGCAGAAAGTGGTGAAAGAGGCGCGGGATGCGGTGAAAATCGAAAAGTTCAATCCCGACGGCTCGCCCATCAAGCCTGCGGAAACCGCTCCCGCCGCCCAGGGCGCCACCCCCGCCCCGGCCACGGCGACCGCTCCGGCCACGGCGACCGCTCCGGCGACCGCACCGGCACCGGCTGCGTCGAAATAGCGTGGCGGCGCCGGCCGCCCGCTCGCCGCTGGCCGTCGCCCTGCCGGAACTGCCGCCCGTTGCGGGCGTGCGGCTGGGTGCGGCCGAGGCCGGGATCCGGTATCGCGGCCGCACCGATCTGGTCATGGCGGAGTTTGCTCCCGGCACCACGGCGGCCGGGGTTTTCACGCGCAATGTCTGCCCCGGGGCGCCGGTGGACTGGGACCGCGCGGCGCTGGCAGGCGGCGTGGCGCGGGCGCTGGTGGTGAACGCCGGCAACGCCAACGTCTTTACCGGCCGCGCCGGATTTTTGGCGTGCGAGGCGACCGCGCAGGCCGCGGCGGCCCTCGTGGGCTGCTCCGCGCGCGAAGTCTTCGTGGCGTCGACCGGCGTGATCGGCGAGGTTTTGCCGCACGAGCGCATCACCACGGCTTTGCCGGCGCTTCACGCCGCGCTGGGTGCCGACGCGTGGGACGAGGCGGCGCGCGGCATCATGACCACCGACACCTTTGCCAAGGCCGCGACCCGCACCGCCGTCGTCGGGGGTGCCACGGTTCGCGTCAGCGGCTTTGCCAAGGGTAGCGGCATGATCGCGCCGGACATGGCGACCATGCTGTGCTTCTGTGTAACCGATGCGGCGGTTCCGGCGGGGCTGCTTCAGGACGCCCTGGAGGCCGGGGTGGCAAGAAGCTTCAATTGCATCACGGTGGATAGCGACACCTCGACTTCGGACACGGTGCTGCTGTTCGCCACCGGCCAAGCCCGCCACAGGCCGGTGACGGGGCGCGACGAGCTGGCGGAATTTTGCGCCGCGCTCGATGCCGTGCTGCTGGATTTGGCGCTCCAGGTCGTGCGCGACGGCGAGGGGGCCCAGAAACTGGTGCGCATCGACGTTTCGGGCGCGGTATCGCCGGAGTTCGGCGCGCAAAGTGGGGCTGGCGATCGGCAACTCGCCGCTGGTGAAGACAGCGGTTGCCGGCGAGGACGCGAACTGGGGCCGCATCGTCATGGCGGTAGGCAAAGCCGGCGAGCCGGCTGACCGCGACCGCCTGAGGGTGGCCGTGGGCGGGGTGTGCATGGCCCGCGATGGCGGCGTCGTGGCGGGCTACGACGAGGCTCCAGTGGTGGCGCATATGCGCGGACGCGAGATCGGGATTGCCGTGGATTTGGGGCTAGGCGACGGGCAGGCGACCGTCTGGACCTGCGATTTTACGCACGGGTATATCGATATTAACGGCAGCTATCGGAGCTAAATGTCGTGCGGCGGATTGCCTCCGCCCGCAGAAGCTGACCCGAGAATCCGTTGATGTGTTCGTCCGCGACCCGGTCCGGGCGCGCAGGACCGGCGGCCGGCGGGTGCCGAAAGGGGCTGCACTGAACCAACGGGAAAATCGCCATGCCAAACTCAGCGGACAAACGCCTGTTTCTGATCGGGGCGTCGCGCGGCCTCGGCTACGCTTTGACCGGAGAATATCTCAAGCGCGGCTGGCACGTTGTCGCCACCGAGCGAGGAAGCACCAACAGCAGGCTGCATGATCTTGCGCAGAATTCCGCCGGACGGCTTACAATCGAGACCGTCGACATCAACCATCCCGATCAGGTCACGGCCCTGCGTACCCGTCTGGCATCGCAGAAATTCGACCTGCTGTTCGTCAATGCCGGCGTCAAGAACGACGACCGAGAAACCATTGCCGATGTTTCGACCGACGAGTTCGTGCGCGTGATGGTGACAAACGCCCTGAGCCCGATGCGTGTCGTCGAAACGTTACAGGATCTTGTTTCCCCGGCAGGCACGATCGCCATCATGTCCTCCGGCCTGGGCAGCGTCGCCAACAATCAGAGCGCAGGTTACGAAGTCTATCGCGGCAGCAAGGCCGCCCTGAATACTTTCATGCGCAGTTTTGCCGTCCGCCACCGCGATGATCCTCGGACGCTGCTGCTGCTGGCGCCCGGCTGGGTGCGCACCGACATGGGCGGCCCGAACGCGCGCCTCAGCATCGAGGAGAGCATTCCGAACCTCGCCAACACCATCGAGGCACAAGCGGGCAAAGCCGGTCTGCAATACCTCGATTATCTCGGCCGCACCGTGCCGTGGTGACCCAGGCGGCTGTGCTATCCCAGCGCGCCGACCTCATGGGTGATCGCGGTGGAAATTTCCCGCACCAGAGCAAACAATCGTTCTATCGGCCGAAAAATTTCTTCGTGCTCGCGCGCATACGCGGTGGAAACATCTTGAGCGTGCGGCTCGGCATAATCCAGATCCGCCGCCGGATCGGGTGCGGCCGGGAACACTTGTGCCAACAGGGTCAGCGCCGGCAGGATATCGAGCCGCAGGATGCTCGCCTCCAGCGCCGCACGGGTCACGCCGTGGCGCGGGGAAAATTCCGGAATGGCGGTGGCCAGCAGCCAGATGCGATGGATTAGCGCTAGGCGCAGCGCGTGCAGCAACAGCTCGCGAGTAGCCATGAGCGGCGCGTCGGGCCACGCGGCGCGCAGGGAAACGTGGTCGGCCTGGATGCGGCGGAACATGGCTTGCACCGGCGCCCAGAATTCAAACCGCTCCAGCGCGCGCGCCACCGCCACCAGCGCCTGCCGCCGCCCAGGCAAGCGGGCATGCGCCGCCCGGTCCAGCCACATGCCCGGATCGAGCGTGTCGACCAGGGCGCGCAACACGTCCAGATCGGCATGCGCCAATGCTTTTGCCGGCAGATCGAGCGCCAAGCGGAACCGTTCGCTGCGCACCGCCAGCTCGGCAAACGTTTCGGGTTGCCGCGCGGCGGCGGTGCCGAGCCCCTGCAAGCTGTTCGCAAGCCATCCCAGTTGGTGGAGAATGGCGTTGTTGGGAATCGCGCGCAGTTCGCGCGGATGGCGGATCAGCGGCGGCCCGGCCATGCCGTCCGTCTGCCGGGCAGATGGCCGCGAGCCGGACGGGTCCAGCAGCGCCGGACCGAACGCGCCCAGCAGTGCCGCGTATCCGGCATCCTCCACCAGTTCGGCCATGCCGCTGCGGCAGGCCGCAAAGAAGTCGGCGGAGAAATCCGGCTCGTCGTAGATCGGGTCGTCCTGTTCGGGCAACGGCGCAAATGCGTGCTCGGCAATGCGGGCGACGGTGGCGGTCGCGAGTTCCGGCGTACCGAACAGCAAATATCCGTCGCCGCCCTGGAACGCGCTTTCCTCGCGCACCGGCATCTCTGCCCGAACAAGCGTGCGGCGCGTGATCGGCGGCGACAAATAATCCAGCCGTGCCGCCAGCGACCCCGGATGCGCGCCGCGGCCGACGCTTTCGCCATGCGTGTCGAACAGGACCACCTCCACGCCGCGCAAATCGTGCCGCTGCAGCGCTTCTGCGGCTTTTATACGCAGCCTTTCGATCAGGTAGGTGGCGGCCAGCGGCCCCACGAAACGGCCGCTGTCGGAATAGCCGAACTGCAGCGCCAGCTTTTTGGTACTGCGCAGATAGTCGCGCCAGTGCGGGCTGCGCAGCGCCTCTTCCAGCACGCGCGAGCCCTGCTCCAGCGCCTCCGCGGTCTCGAACAGCGGGCTTATTTCGATATGCCGCTCCACCCCGAACAGTTTCGCGAGCCACAGCGCCGCCAGCAGCGTGTAGCCGCTCTCGGTCTCGGCGATCAGAAACCGTATCGGCGTGGTGGCGTCGATGTGCTTGGCGATCTGCGCCACGGTCATCATCAGCCGTGCCGCGGACGCGCCCTCGGCCAGCAGGGCGCCGAAATCGACCGGAATGGGTTGCACGGTGTCCAGCGCAGCGTTGATGCCGCCCAGCAGCGCGCGCCGGCGCGAGGCGTCCTCAGGCGGGTCGGCGAGGCCCAGGCGCTGACGCACCACGTTGTGCAACTGCGTGGAATTCAGCCGCACATGGGTGTGCGCCAGCGACAGGCCGTGGCTGCGCAGCCCGGCGCGGGCGACCGCGAGCGCCATGCGATCGGATTCCGGCGCGCGGGAAATAGCGGCGGCGAGCAGGGCGTCGAGCGGGCCGGGGCTGGTCAGCGCCTGCTCGCGGCGGTCCACCAGCGCGTGGGCGAAGGCGGCCACGCGCTCCGGCACCGGCGTGTCGGGAGCTGCCTCCAGTGCGGCGTCCACGGCGGTGATGGCGGCGCTGGCCATGGCGGCAGCCTCCTGCCCGTCCAGCACCGCGCCCGCCTGGGCCTGCACGCGGGCCAGCTGGCGCCGCTTCATGCGCAGCCGCAAGCGCAGCGTGTCGAGCCAGGAAATATCGGTGCGTCCGTCGGTGTCGTAGCCGACCCAGGTGGCAACAATGGTCGGGGCGGGGACGATCTCGGCCCAGCGGTTCGGCCAGTTTTCCCGTGCCGCTTCCAGGATGCAGCGCGTCAGCTGGTCGAGCGCGTCGCGGCCATGCTCGATCGCAGCGCCGGCCTGCTCGAATTCCTCTTCCAGCGTGATGCGTGACGAGCGGTGGCTGGAGAACCGGGTTTTTGTCGCGCGCCCGCTGGCCAGTTCCGCCAGCGCGTGACTGACCGGCGCGGGCAGGGAAAACGTGGGGTGGGCGGTGAACACCGCGGCAAAGCGCGGCCGTTCGACCAAGCCGCGAAAGGTCGCCAGCGGCACCGGGCTGTCCGCCGGGTCCGGGCGCACCAGCCGGGCCGCCAGCTGCGCCATGGATTTTGCTGCGGCGTCGGGATCGGTGCCCCCGACATAGGCCGCGAGCCGCGTCGCCCGGTCGGCAAACGCCTGGTCGCGCAAGGTGCGGACCAGTTCCTGCAAATCGGTGTCGTCCAGTTCGTCGCGATCCAGTTGGCGGGAGATCGCCAGCGCCACGGTGAGCACCGGGTTACCAAACGGGTCCTCATCGTGCCGCTCTCGGGACTTTTCGGTGAGCGCCAGGAGCTCGTGAGTCAGTGCGGAAGCGGAGCGCTCATCCGAGAATTGCTGCATGTGCGAAGTGTGCCCCGGTCATGGGAGGTATGCAACGGGGTGCAACCTCCTCGCCCAGCAGTCTTGGCCGGCGCCCCGGGCTCGCCTAGGGTCCGCCCGCCATGGACGCCCTTTCGCCCGCCGCGCGTGACGCCGCCGCGCGGCGGGGGCTGGCCCGGCATCGTAGGGTTGCTACGGGATTGCTGCTGGGGATGGCGGGGCTGACCGTCGGCACCTACGCACTGCCACAAACCGTCTGGACCGAGGTGCTGCAAGCGGCGGCAAAAGCCGGGTTCGTGGGCGGCATCGCCGACTGGTTCGCCATCACCGCCCTGTTCCGCCACCCGCTCGGCCTGCCCATTCCCCACACCGCCATCATCCCGGCGCAAAAAGAGCGCCTGGGACGGGCACTCGGCCGGTTCGTGGCCGAGCACGTCTTTACCCAGGAAGAGGTGGCGCGTGCCCTGGCCCGGCTCGACCTGCCCGGCGTTTTGCACCGTTTTCTCGCCGACCCGCGCTCCACCGCGCCTGCGGCCGAGGCGCTGGCCGCCATGCTGCCGCGGCTGCTGGCCAGCATCGAGGACGGCCGCGCCCGCCGGGCCGCCGCCAGGATCGTGCCGCGCCTGCTGGGCGGGGCGGGGGCGGGCCGGGTGCTGGCGCAGGCGCTGCGCAAGCTCATGGAAGGCGGGCGGCACCAGGAAGTGTTCGGCTTTGTTCTCACGCAGCTCAAAGCCGTGCTGGCGGAAAAGGAGGGCAGTCTGCGCGCTGCCATCGAGGAGCGGGTACGCGATCAGGGCGGCGTTCTGGTCGGCTGGGCGGTGGGGGCACAAATCGCCCGGCGCGTGCTGAGCCAGATCAATACCGAACTGGACCGCATGTCGAACGACGGCTCGGAGCTGCGCGAGGCGTTCGACGAGTGGATGCGCCGCGAGATCGCGCGCATCGAGGACGACCCGGAACGGGCGCGGGAAATCGGCCGCGCGGTGCGCCGCGTGTTCATGCATCCGAGCCTGCAGACCTGGCTCTGGGAAGTCTGGACTCGCCTGCGCGTGGCGCTGCAGCAGGACGCTGCTCGGCCGGACGGACGCATCGTGCCGCTGATCGAGGGTGCGCTGGCCAATTTGGGCGGGGTGCTCGCCTCCGACCCCGGTGCGAGGGCGCGGCTTCAGGTCGCAGCGGAAGCCATCGTGGGCCGCCTGCTGCCGGCGGCCCAGGGCAGGCTGGCCGACTTCGTGGCCGAAGTGGTGGCGCACTGGGACGCGCGCACCATCACCGACCGGCTGGAACTGCGCATCGGACGCGACCTGCAATACGTGCGCATCAACGGCACCCTGGTGGGTTTTCTGGTGGGCGGCCTGGTGTATGCGG
This sequence comes from uncultured Pseudomonadota bacterium, assembly GCA_963822705.1. GTDB lineage: Bacteria > Pseudomonadota > Alphaproteobacteria > Acetobacterales > Acetobacteraceae > CAVRQM01. The sequence goes on along the minus strand of CAWGIX010000006.1, from coordinate 451,724 downwards.
TGCTGCTCGCGGTGTTCGGACACGTGAGTTTCTGAGGCCGCCCAACCGAGTCTCCGACCGCAGCCCAGGAGGACCGCGATACCAGCCATGCCCGACGAGGAGGCCGCGCCGCAGCGCCATTTTCCATTAAAAGACCGGCTCAAATCCGCTGACCGGATAGCAGCCGAATGGGAGGCTTTGACAACTTATCGGAATGTCGCGGTGGGGAAGCGCAGGTGCGAGGCCTAGTCGATTGGATCCGATCGACCGAGCCCGTCGTGTGCTGCAGCCAGGCAACGTTCCGGTGCCGGTCGATTGGATCAAGTTCGGCTTCTGCCTTCTTTATATCGCGATCCTGATCGTCTCCGAACGCGCAATCGCGATCTGGCGCACTGGTATGCGCAACGCCCTGGCTGAGCTCGACGCCGAGTTGTTCCGCCGGGGACTGAGATAGCGGCGGGGTCGCCGTTGCGAAGCAAAATTGCCCGAAGCGGCCTACCCTCGCGCAGAACTGCCGAACGCCGGCACTCCGACCTGCGGCGGCACGCGCCGCAGGTCCTCGCTGGTCAACACGATGCGGCCGGTGAACCCGGGCGGCAGCCTGCTGGATTTCAGTTCTGCCGCCGCATTGATTAAGGTGCGGAACCGGTCAAACGACTTGCGGCGCAGCACCACGCTTGATGGAGCAGTCAGGCCCGATGCGGCCTCCAACGCCTCGTCCAGCACGGCGCACTCGACCCGGCGCATGCCGACCCGGACCTGAAACCGGGTAAATTCCGCGCCGGCCGAAACTGAGTCGGATGTGCTGCTCATGGCGATGTCCCATTTGGGCCGGAGCGCATGGCGGATCAGTAATCCATGTCGCCCATGTCGCCGCCCATGCCGTTGCGTCCAGGCGTGCTGCTGCCCTTCGCCTTGGCCGGCCGTTCGGATACCATCGCCTCGGTCGTGATCAGCAGGCCCGCCACCGATGCCGCGTTCTGCAAAGCTGTGCGCACGACTTTTGTCGGGTCGATGATGCCGGCCGCGACCATGTCCTTATAGTCGCCGGTCTGCGCGTCAAAGCCATACGCGTACTCGTTGTTCTCCAGCACCTTGCCCGAAATCACGGCTCCATCCTCGCCGGCATTCTCGGCAATCAGACGCAGCGGCGTCAGCGCCGCGCGCCGGACAATCTCAATACCGAAACGCTGATCCTCGTTCTCGGCTTTCAGATTGGCCAGGATCAGGCTGGCCCGCGCCAGCGCGACGCCGCCGCCCGGCACGATGCCCTCCTCCACCGCGGCACGGGTCGCGTGCATTGCGTCGTCGACGCGATCCTTGCGCTCCTTCACCTCCGACTCGCTGGCACCACCGACGCGGATCACCGCGACGCCCCCGGCCAGCTTGGCCAGCCGCTCCTGCAGCTTTTCGCGGTCGTAGTCGCTGGTGGTCTCCTCGATTTGTGCGCGGATCTGGCTGCAGCGGCCCTTGATGTCGTCGGACTTGCCGATGCCCTCGACAATGGTGGTGGCTTCCTTTTCGATCAGCACCCTCTTGGCGCGGCCGAGCATCGCTAGCGTGACGTTCTCGAGCTTGATGCCCAGATCCTCGGAAATCACCTGTCCGCCGGTCAGCACGGCAATATCCTCCAGCATCGCCTTGCGGCGATCGCCGAAACCGGGCGCCTTGACCGCCGCGACTTTCAGGCCGCCGCGCAGCTTGTTCACCACCAGTGTGGCGAGCGCTTCTCCTTCCACGTCCTCGGCAATGATCAGCAGCGGCGCGCCCGATTGGGCGATGCTCTCGAGAATCGGCAGCAGCGGCTGCAGGCTGGACAGTTTCTTCTCGTGGATCAGCACATAGGGATCGGCCAGCTCGGCCAGCATTTTCTCGGCATTGGTGATGAAATACGGGCTGAGATAGCCGCGGTCGATCTGCATGCCCTCGACCACCTCCAGCTCGGTGACCATGCCTTTGGCTTCTTCGACTGTGATGACGCCCTCGTTGCCCACCTTCTGCATGGCTTGCGCGATCATGCTGCCGATCTCGGCCTCGCCGTTGGCGCTGATCGTGCCGACCTGGGCGGTTTCCGCCTCGGTGCTGATCGTCTTGGAGCGGTGCTTGAGTTCCTCGACCAAGGCGATGACGGCCTTGTCGATCCGCGTCGCAATTCCATCGGCGCCAGACCGGCAGCGACCGCCTTGCCGCCTTCGCGAACAATGCTTTGTGCCAGCACGATCGCCGTCGTCGTGCCGTCGCCCGCCGCGTCGTTGGTCTTGGTGGCTACCTCGCGCACCAGTTGGGCGCCCATGTTTTCGGATTTTTCCGAGAACTCGATTTCCTTGGCGACGGCCACGCCGTCCTTGCTGCTGCGTGGCGCGCCATAGCTTTGTCGATCAGCACGTTGCGGCCCTTGGGGCCGAGCGTGACCTTGACCGCGTCGGCCAGCATATCCACGCCGTGCAGCAACCGGGTGCGCGCATCAGTCCCGAACCTTACGTCTTTGGCGGCCATATCTCTTGGTCTTTCCTATGTCGATCGGTATGTCGGCGTGGTACTCGGCTCGCAGGCAGAGGTTTTAGCGGTCAGGCAGCCCCGGCTCCGGCGGCGCGGTTTTCGACGACGCCGGGGCATTCGCCCGACGGCATCACTTGCCACCCTTTGCGGGAGCAGGCCTGCCCGGAAGCTGGTATTTTGAGGCCTCCGCCGGTGCCACCGGTTTTTTGCCGGCTTTCGGCTTCTTCGGTTCGCGCCCGCTGCGCTTTTGTCCCTTGGCCATGGTTCCTTCCCCTTTTCTCCGGGCCGGCCTGGGCCTAGCCCCACATTTGTTAGCAGAACCGGATTTGGATGGATAGGGGCGGGGCTGGATCGGGCACTTGCTTCGTAGCGACGGTCTGATCGCCTGTCCCGTGGGAGTCCACAGCCACGGGCGCTTTCATTTCCTGTTGGCCGCGGAGCATGAGACGATTGGCGTTACGCCGCTGGCACCCAACCTGACTGGGCTCACCGCCAATGCTGATAATCAGATCCAGACCGCCGGCAACACCCTGGTCTACGCTGGGCGGCAGGCCCCCGGCTCGCGCGGCCTGCCACCGTGCTCGCCTGCCTCAAGCCCCTGCGCGCCGGCTTCGCCGCTGGCCTGCGGCCGAGCTTGACCCAGGCTGCGCGCCAGGGCCTGCAAGGATGCGGCCCGGCTACCCTGAGCGTAACGGAAACGGCGGACTCCACTTCTAACCGGAGGAAGTCAGGGCATGGGTCACCGCGTCGATGATCGCCACGCTGGTCGAAGTGCCAGAGACACGAGAGCCCTGTGGTCTCGATGCAGTCTCTTTATGATTCTGCCACTGAAGAACTCACTTTTCCTGCCAGAATGTCGAGCGCTGGGATTAACCGTGCGCCGCTGCCACCGCCGCCTGCAACTGCTCGATCGGCACCGCGCCCGGCAACATTTTCTGGCCCACGACATAGACCGGCGTGCCCTCGATGCCGAGCTTGTGCGCCAGCGCCAGATTGGCGTCGATCCGCTGCTGGATTGAGGGGTCGTCCATGTCGTGTCGCAGCCGGGGCCAATCCAGGCCGGCTGCGACCGCGGCAGCGTGTAGGGTGTCTTCGGTGATTTGCGAAGGTCCGGCCATCACCGCGTCGTGCAGCCGGAAATAGCCGCCTTGGCTCTCTGCCGCCAGCACCGCGCGGGCACCGAGCATGCTGCCGGGGCCCAGAATCGGAATGTCCTTATAGACCAGACGCAATTTTGGGTCTTGCGCCAGTAGTTTTGACACGACCGGAGCCATCTTGCGGCAATACGGGCAGTGCAGGTCATAAAATTCCACCACCGTCACGTCGCCGTCCGGGTTGCCGGCGACCGGGTCGCCGGGCGCGTGGGCCAGTGCTGGTCCCGCCTGCGCGATCGCGGCACTGGCGGCGGCATTTTGGGCCCGCGCATCGTCCGCCTGCAGCGCGGCGACGGCGTCGCGCAGGATGCTGGGATCCGCCTTCATCGCACCGCGCACCACCGCGACGATTTCGGCCCGCTGCTCCGGGGTGAAAGTGGCTGCCGGTGCATTCGGGCCGCACTCTGGGGAGCATCCTGGGCATGCGACATCGCCACCGGAACCGCAAGACCCGGTACAGCCGAGCAGGAACGCGAACAGCGGGATCGGGAACGTGCCACGGCCAAAACTCCTAGGGGTCGGCGATTGCCGATGCGGGCTAACCACTCTATGCCGAAAACGCGAATGACGACACTGTGCATTTGGTCGCGCCCGCTTGGACTGGTTGCTGCCCCACGCGGCCGTCCGGCGTGTGGGGCGGTCCGGCCGTGGTGGGCGCTGCTGCTGGCGGGGCTTGCGGGCTGCGGCCTCGTGCAGACGAACATCCTGGGCGTCAATAACGGCCCTGCCGAGGGCACGCCGGGTTTTGTCACCGGCTTTTTGGGCGGCGTAGTCGCTGACGAGCCGCGTGCCGCGGTGACCGGCCGGGACGTGCTGTCGGCCGGCGGGACGGCCGCGGATGCCGCGGTGGCCATGGCGTTGACGCTGAGCGTGACCTTGCCGTCACGCGCGGGGTTGGGCGGAGGCGGCGCTTGCCTCGCCTACGACCCGAAGCGCAGCGGATCGGGCGGCGGCGTGCCCGAGGCGATCATGTTTTTGGCGCCGGCACCGGCGCATCCCCGCGCCGGCGATCGCCCTGCGGCGGTGCCGCTAATGGCCCGCGGCCTGTTCCTGCTGCACGCCAAATATGGCGCGCTTGCCGTTCGAGCAGCTGGTGGTGCCGGCCGAGCAGCTCGCCCGCTTCGGCGTGCCGGCGTCCCGCGCTCTGGTGCGCGACATTGCCGTGGTGGCGCGCCCGCTCTCCGGCGACCCGGTGGCGCGCGACATTTTTGTGCCGAACGGCGCGCCTCTGGCGGACGGTGCGAATTTGGTGCAGCCGGGGCTCGGGTCGTCACTGGCGCAATTGCGCACCGCGGGGGTCGGCGACCTGTACCAGGGCTTGCTGGCGCACACGCTGGCCAGTGCCGCGACGGACGCCGGCGGCGGGCTGTCGGTCGAGGATTTTCGCACCGCCCTGCCGAGCGTGGCCGCCCCGATCAGCGTGCCGGCGGGCAACGACATCGCCACCTTTCCGCCGCCGCCGGCCGATGGCGGACTTGCCGCTGCCGCGGCGTTCCGGGCGTTGCAGCTTCGTCCGCGGGATCTAGACGGCGCCCAGACCCGTGCGCTGCAAGCGGAGGCTCAGGCACACGGCATAAGCTTGGTGCCGCGTCTGCCCGCTCTCCCGGCTTCGACCACGCTACTTGCTCTCGACCGCGATGGGCGGGCGGTAGCCTGTGCGCTGACCATGAACAATCTGTTCGGAACCGGCCGGATCGCGCCTGGGACCGGAATCCTACTGGCGGCCTCACCCGCAGTGAATCCGCTACCGTGGCTGGCGACTGGGATCGTTTACAACGCCAACATCCACCGGTTCCGCGCCGCTGCCGGCGGTTCCGGGCAGGAGGCGGCGCCGCTGGCGGTGGCCATGGCGCTGGCGGAAGCGCTGGCCGACACCGGCCAGACGCCGCACCCGTTGCCCGTGCCTCCGCCCGATCCGGGCCGGGCCAATGTGATCCAGTGCGACCGCTACCTGCCGGGGGCCGATGGGTCCTGCGGCTGGGCCACCGATCCGCGCGGGGCGGGTCTGGCGCTGGGGAGCGGATAGAAAGACTCGGGCATCTCCGACCTCGGTGCGGCGAAACGGCTCCCATATTGAGGCCAGCATGACCGACCCGTTCGTCGCGCCCGAAGAGCCCACCGCCGCCGAGGCAATCGCCGCGATCGGCGACGAATTGGCGGTGTTCGACGACTGGATGGACCGCTACGAGTTCATCATCGAACTGGGCAAGAAACTGCCGCCATTCCCGGATTCTGGGCGAACGACGCGCACCGTGTGCCGGGCTGCCAGAGCCGGGTGTGGATGGAGGCAGAACGGCGGGGGGCAAACCTGTTCTTTGCGGGGGCGTCGGATGCGGCCATCGTCTCGGGTTTGGTGGCGATGCTGCTGCGGGTCTATTCCGGCCGCACGCCGGACGAGATTCTGGCGACCGAGCCGACGTTTCTGAAGGAGCTTGGGCTGATCGAGGCGCTCTCGACCAATCGCGGCAACGGCGTTGCGGCACTCGCCCGAAAACTTCGGGAGCGCGCCGCAGCCGAGACGGTCTCGCTGTCGCGGGTCGGTGGAGGCACGTAGGCCTCGCAACGGGAGATCCTGACAATCCCCCATGCGCGACCCCACGCCGTCGCGACACCCGGTTTCAGCTCTGACTAACGCGGTCTTCCGGAGGGACCGCTTTTCCCCAGCGTAACTATACCAGGACCCCTGAGCAGAACATATGCAGCTTGGCAAATGGATCGTCTGCATCCGGCGAATGGCGCGGCATTGACGGTCGACAGCGTGGGCTGGGCCGGTCAGAGGCGGCGTCTGGGCTGGTAGGGACTTTCGGGATTGACATCGAGATCGACGGTTTCGACGCAACCTTGGGGCTGCTTGTGACCTTCGCCGGCATGCCAGCGACCTTCGCGCAGGCGGACCTCGCTGACCTTGGACAGAGATAGACAACGCCATTCGCCTCCCTTGGGGAGACCGGAATTGCTTTCACCGCCGAACTGGAAGGTCAGCGCCTTCTCTTCCTCCTGCGAGTGGCCGAGAATGATGCAGCAGAGCTCGCGCGGGTATCCCTTGTATCGGCACAGGATTTGCTGACGTTTCGCCATGGCTTGGGCGAACAAGCGGTAGGTGGCGCTTGGCACTATACCCTCGTCACCTCAGTGATCGGAGATAATGCAGTGCAGGGGTCGGCGAGCATCCGGGCGCGTCCAGGTGATCATCTCGCCGAGCTTGGCGAGCTTGCCGTCCCAGCATGGGCACACGCTCGGGGTTCGGCGGCACGAGTTCCAGACCGCTATGATGCCGCGATCTGTACCATCACCGCGTCGCCGTCCACGCGCACCGGATAGACTTTTACCGGAGCACTTACCGGCGCACACAACGCCTTGCCATCGCGCACGTCGAAGCGGCCGGCGTGCAGCGGGCACTCGATCTCGCAGCCCTCCAGCCAGCCATCGGTCAGCAGCGCGAACTCGTGCGTGCACTCGTTGTCGGTGGCGTGCCAGGAACCGTCGTCCAGATGGTAGATCGCAATGCCCGCGCGCCCGACATCCACCGCCAGCATTTCGCCCTGCGGCACATCGGCCGCGGCAGCCACGCGGATCCAGTTTTCCGTATCGCTCATAAAACCTCGCGCTAGCCGCTTGCGGCCAAGAATTCCTGCACGGCCCGATTCACCTGCTCGGGGCGCTCGATGTGCACCATGTGGCCCGCGCCCGGAACCACATGACGGCGCTCCACCGCCGCCGCGTGCGCGGCCGGAATGATGCGGTCCTGCTCACCCCAGATCGCCTGCACCGGAACCCGCACGGCGCCGAGCCGGTCGCGCAGAACGGTGGCTTGGCGTCCGCCAGCGAACGTTGCATCGGCGATCGTGCGCAGTGCTGCGTCCACCCCGTCGAGGCGCTTGTAGCGGACCAGATCCTCCAGCATGTCGCGCGTCACCAGCCCGGGATCGGCGAACAGTTTTTCGATCACCGGCTTCATCTCCTTGCGGCGATCGGCGGCGACGAAACCGTTGATATACTCCATGTCCACTTCCGGACCGAGACCGGCCGAGCACACCAGCGTCACCGAAGCCACCCGCGCCGGCTCGTCCAGGGCCAGCTGCAAGGCAATGGCACCTCCCAGCGAATGACCGGCAAAATGCGCCCGAGAAATCTCCAGTGCGTCCATCGCCGCGGCAACCATCCGCGCCAGCGAGGCCACGTCGCCGTGCGGCACCTGTTTCGACGAGCCGCCATGTCCCGGCAGGTCGATGGCAATCACCGGCCGCTGCTGCGCCCAGAAATCCTGGTTGAACTGCCAGCTCAACAGGTCGCCGCCAAAACCGTGGATCAGCAGCAGCGGCGTGGCCTCGCCTTCGCCCATGCGCAGCGCGCGCACGGTCCAGCCTTGAGCCGGGGTGAGGGCAGGCTCGGGCGGCGGCGGCGCGTGCGCCGCTTCCGCCTGTTTTGCTCGCGCATCGGCGACAAAAGCGTCGATCTCGCCGTCGGCCACGTCGGCGTCGGCCAGCACGGCGATCACCGCGCCCACCGGCAGAGTTTCGCCCTCCGCCGCCACATGGCGCCGCAAGGTGCCGGCGGCCGGACTTTCGAAGACGTTGGTGATCTTGCTGGTCTCGATCTCGGCGATCTCGTCGCCTTCCCGCACGGCCGATCCTTCCGCCACCAGCCACGACCCGATTTTTCCCTCGGTCATGGCCAGGCCCCATTTCGGCATGCCGATCGGGCGGATTTTTTCGTTTTCCGCGGCGCTCATTGTTTACGCGCCGCGCCATTCATGACCGAGCGCACCGCTTCCTCGATGCGCGCGACGCTTGGGATGTAGGCGTCCTCCAGCGACGGGCTGAACGGCACCGGCGTGTGCGGCGGCACCACCATGCGGATCGGCGCTTTTAGTGCCGCAAAGGCATTCTCCGCCACCAGCGCCGAAATGTCGGTGGCCATGTTGCAGCGCGGGCTCGCCTCATCCACTACCACCAGCCGCCCGGTCTCCTCCACCGACTCGATGATGCTGTCCGTGTCCAGCGGCGAGGTGGTGCGCGGATCGATGACGGTGCACGAAATGCCGTTCCGCTCCAGCGCGTCTGCGGCGTCGTTGGCGAATTTCACCATGCGGCCGAACGCGACGATGGTCACATCGTCGCCCTCGCGGGTGAGGTTGGCCTCCCCGAAACGGATTGCGTACGGCTCGTCCGGAACTTCGCCGGTGTCGTCGTACAGCATCTTGTGTTCCAGAAAGATCACCGGGTCGTCGTCGCGGATCGCCTGGATCAGCAACCCCTTGGCGTTGTACGGCGTCGACGGCACTACCACTTTCAGGCCGGGGATGTGGGTAAAGATCGGATACAGGCACTGGCTGTGCTGGCTGGCGGCGCGAAAGCCTGCACCGTACATGCTGCGAATCACCACCGGCGTCACCGCTTTGCCGCCGAACATGTAGCGGAACTTTGCTGCCTGATTGAAAATCTGGTCGAAGCAGACGCCCAAAAAATCGACGAACATCAAATCCGCCACCGGGCGCAAGCCGGTCGCGGCGGCGCCGATCGCGGCGCCGATGAAACCGCTCTCGGTAATGGGCGTGTCCAGCACCCGGTCGCGTCCGAACTCCGGCAGCAACCCCTTGGTGACGCCCATGGCGCCGCCCCAGGCGTCGTCGGCGCCGGGCGAGCCGGTCCCGCCGGCCACGTCCTCGCCCATGATCACCACGCGCGGATCGCGCCGCATTTCTTGCGCCAGCGCTTCGTTCAGTGCCGTGCGGAACGACTTCTTGCTCATGCCGGCGCTTCCTCAGTATGACACGTAGACGTCGGTAAGCACTTTCGTCGGCGGTGGCATGGCTCCGGCCTTCGCCCGCTCAACCGAGTGCTCGATCTGCTCCGCCACTTCGCGATCGATCGCGTCCAGCTGGGCGGCTTCCAGCAAGCCCGCCTCGCCGACGCGCTTGCGAAAGATTTGTAACGGGTCCTTGTCGCGACGCAGCAGGTCGATTTCGTCCGGACCGCGATAGGTCATCGCGTCGCCTTCGAAATGCCCGAAGTAGCGGTGCAGTTTTACGTGCAGCAGCGAGGGTCCGCCGCCGTTGCGCGCCCGCTCCACCATCTCCCGCGCGACGTCATGCACGGCAAAGAAATCGTGCCCGTCGACCTGCTCGGCCGGGATGCCGAAACCCTTGGGCACGCTCGAGCTGGGTGCCGGAGACCGACCAGTTGCTCGATGTGCTTTGTGCGTAGCCGTTATCCTCGACGACGAAAATGGCCGGCAGCATCCAGGCTTTGGCCAAGTTGTAGCTCTCCATGGTGGTGCCCTGGTTGCTGGCGCCGTCGCCCAGAAATGCCACGGCTACGCCCCCGGTTTTCAGCGTTTTTGCGGTCAGCGCGGCGCCGCAGATCAGCGGCGGGCCGCCGCCCACGATCCCGTTGGCGCCCATCATGCCGAGCCCGAGATCGGCGATGTGCATGGAGCCGCCCTTGCCGCCGCAAAGACCCGCTTCGCGCCCAAAGATTTCGGCCATCATGGCGTCTACATCACACCCTTTGGCGATACAGTGGCCGTGGCCGCGATGCGTGCTGGCGATCTTGTCGCGCTCATCCAGGTGCATGCACACGCCGATCGCGGAGGCTTCCTCGCCCGCGTACAGGTGCACGAAGCCGGGAATGCCGCCGGCAGAAAATTCCTGGTGCACCCGCTCCTCGAAATCCCGGATCGTGCGCATCATGCGGTATGCAGCCAGCAGTTGCTCGCGGTTGAGCTGCATCGTGTTCCTCCCGTTCGGTCTTGCCCGATCGCCCAAGCCTATGCCACGGCTCGGCGTTGCGGAAGGGCGGGGCATGGCGTTCGCGTTGGCAGGCATTTTGGGCTGGCCGGTGGCGCATTCCCGCTCGCCGCTGCTGCACGGCTTTTGGCTGCGCGAGCACCGGATCGAAGGTGCCTATGTGCCGCTGGTGGTGCGGCCGGGGGAACTGGAGGCAGCCTTGCGGGGCCTGGCGGCGCTGGGTTTTCGGGGCTGCAACGTCACCGTGCCGCACAAGGAGGAGGCGGCGCGGCTGGTGGACCGGCTTGATCCGCTGGCCCGCCGGCTGGGCTCCGCGAACCTGGTTACCGTGGCCGCCGACGGCACGCTGGAAGCCACCAGCACCGACGGGACCGGATTTTTGGGCGCGATGGCCGAGAGCTGTCCGGACTGGCGCGCCGATGCCGGGGCCGCTGTCGTGCTCGGCGCCGGCGGCGCGGCGCGAACCGTGGTTGCGGCGCTGCTGGATGCGGGCGCCCCGGAAGTGCGCGTGGCGAACCGCACGCGGGCGCGGGCCGAAAAACTGGTGGCCGAGCTGGGCGGCACGCCGGTGGACTGGGATGCTCGCGCCGCCGCGCTGGAAGGTGCGGCGCTGCTGGTCAACACCACCACGCAGGGCATGGTGGGCCAGCCGCCGCTGGAGCTTGATCTGGCCGCCCTGCCCCGCACGGCGGTGGTGTGCGACATCGTCTACGTGCCGCGCGAGACCAAACTGCTCGCGGCGGCGGCGGCCCGCGGCAATCGGGTGGTGCCGGGGATCGGGATGCTGCTGCACCAGGCCCGGCCCGCTTTTGCTGCCTTCTACGGCGTGCTGCCGGAGGTGACGCCGGAACTGCGGGCGGCGGTCGAGGCGACCTTGTGAGCAAACTTTTGGTGGGTGGAGCCCCGCTATCCTGGGGGGATCTGCGCGCACTACTGGCCGGACGGGTGGTGCTAGGCGTGGCAGCCACGGCGGAGCCGCGGATGGCGTTTTCCCGCGCGACCGTGGAGCGTCTGGCGCAAGGAGATTCCGCGGTCTACGGCATCAACACCGGCTTTGGCCGGCTGGCGCAGACCCGCATCGCCGCCGCCGACTTGGCCACCTTGCAGCGCAACCTGATCCTGTCCCACTCCGCCGGCGTGGGGCCGCCGCTGGACGACCGCGTGGTGCGGCTGGTGCTGGCGTTGAAAGCGCAAAGCCTGGCTGCCGGCGCATCGGGCGTGCGGTTTGAGTTGGTGGACGCGCTTCTGGCGCTGCACGCGGCAGACGTGCTGCCCAAAATTCCGTCCCAGGGCTCGGTCGGCGCTTCCGGCGACCTGGCGCCGCTCGCGCATCTTTCGGCGGCGCTGCTCGGCATCGGCACGGTCCGCGTGGCCGGAGCCGAAATGCCCGCAACGCGAGGGGTTGGCGCGGGCCGGCCTGGCGCCGATCGCGTTGCAGGCCAAGGAAGGCTTGGCGCTGATCAACGGCACGCAAGTTTCCACCGCCCTGGCGCTGGACGCGCTGCAAAAAATCGAGCGTGCGTTCGGCGCCGCCATCCTGGCGGGGGCGATGTCGGTGGAGGCGGTGCGCGGCAGCCATCGCCCGTTCGACGCCCGCATCCATGCCCTGCGCGGCCAGCGCGGGCAGATCGACGTGGCCGCCGCCTTCCGCACCCTGCTGGCCGACAGCGCGCTGAATGCCAGCCACCAGGGGCCGCATTGCGACCGCGTGCAGGACCCGTACTCGCTGCGCTGCCAGCCGCAGGTGATGGGCGCTGTGCTGGATGCTTTGCGCCACGTTCTGCGCGTGCTGGTGATCGAGGCGAACGGCGTCACCGACAATCCGTTAGTGCTGCAAGACCCAGACGAGATCGTGTCCGGCGGCAATTTCCATGCCGAGCCGGTCGCCATCGCCGCCGACCTTTTGGCCATCGCCGCGGCCGAGATCGGGGCGCTCTCGGAGCGGCGAATCGCCATGCTCATCGACACCTCGATTTCCGGCCTGCCGCCGTTTCTGGCGCGCGACCCTGGCCTGAACAGCGGTTTCATGATTGCCCACGTCACCGCCGCGTCGCTGGCCAGCGAGAACAAGTCTTTGGCCCACCCGGCGAGCGTGGACAGCCTGCCGACCTCGGCCAATCAGGAGGACCACGTCAGCATGGCCACGTTTGCCGCCCGCCGGCTGGGGCCGCTGGCGGACAACGTGATCCGGATCGTCGCTATAGAGCTGCTGGCTGCCGCTCAGGGTTTGGATTTTCAGCGCCCGCTGCGCAGTTCCGCCCCGGTCGAGGCGGTGTTTGATGCTGTGCGCGCCATGGTGTCGTTCCGCGACGCGGACCGGCTGTTCGCGCCGGATATCGCGGCATTGGTGAGCCTGATCCGCGAGGGACTGCCGAGCTCAGATGCCGCGCTGGCTCTGGACCGTAACTGATACGAGCCGTCCTAATTGGTTGCTATCTGAAAGATGCGGCTAAATTCATCGATATCGACCGGCTGCTACAATCAGGTCTGAAGGAAGTTATCATTCCGATGACGCTCCCGCTAGTTCCAGGCTGCGTCCTCTTTGCCCGTCGCACCCGAAGGAACCAGTTTCCATCGAAGGTACCGGCGGGTGCGGCCGGTGGCGCTGACCCAGAGGCACGGATTCGTATCCTCTACGGTGCGCAGCACCGCTAAAGCGTTGCGTTCAGCGGGACTTAACCATCGCACCGTGTGGCGGAGGTGGGCCGCAAATTCCTATGACTTTCCTATGGAAAACCGGCCGGCTCCTGATCGCCTTCCTATGCCCCCGCGAGCACATTCCAGCATCCATAAGGGAATGATCATGCTCGACGTTGTCTATGTGGTCCTCGGCCTCGCCGGCTTCGCCGCGTGCCTGGGCTACGTTTATCTGTGCGACGTTCTCTGAGGCCGCCGCCATGACGCTCGATTACGTGCTGGGCGGCATCGTGACCGTCTTCCTTCTTGCCTACCTCGTGTTCGCGCTGGTGCGGCCGGAAAAGTTCTGACAGGGCTTTCATGACACTCATCGGCTGGATCCAGATCGCGCTGTTCAGCGCGATCATCGTCGGCGTTACGCGCCCGGTAGGCGGGTTCATGACCACCGTAAACAGCGGCGGGCGCACCTTCCTGTCTCCGGTTTTCCGGCCGGTCGAGCGGGGCACCTACCGGCTGCTCGGCATCGACGAGACGCAGGAGCAGAACTGGGTCTCCTACGCGGTCGCCATGCTGGTTTTCAAAGTTGTCTGCTTCCTGGCGCTGTATGCCCTGGAGCGGCTGCAGTCCGTTCTGCCGCTGAATCCGGACGGCCAAAGCCCGATCACGCCCGATCTGGCCTACAACACCGCCGTCAGTTTCTTGACCAACACCAACTGGCAGTCCTACGGCGGCGAGACGACCATGAGCTACCTGGTGCAGATGGCCGGGCTCACGGTGCAAAACTTCGCCTCCGCAGCCGCCGGCATCGCCCTGGCGATTGCGGTGATCCGCGGGTTCTCGCGCCGTTCCGCAAAAAGCATCGGTAATTTCTGGGTCGACATGGTGCGGGTCACCCTATACGTGTTGCTCCCGCTCTCGGTCGCTATCGCCTTGTTTTACGTCTGGCAAGGCGTGCCGCAGACGTTTTCGGGCCACATCGACGTGACGACACTCGAAGGCGCCAAACAAACCATCGCCATCGGCCCGGTGGCTTCGCAGGAAGCGATCAAGATCCTGGGCACCAACGGCGGCGGCTTTTTCAATGCGAACTCCGCGCATCCGTTCGAAAACCCGACCGCGCTCACCAATTTTGTCCAGATCATCTCGATATTCCTAATCGGCGCGGCGCTCACGAACATGTTCGGCCGCATGGTGGGGGACGAGCGGCAGGGCTGGGCAGTATTCGCGGCCATGGGCGTTCTGTTCCTGGCCGGCGTCACCGTCGTCTACTGGTCCGAAAGCCACGCCAATCCGATCCTGACCGCGCTCGGCATGGACCCGTCGATGGGCAACATGGAAGGCAAGGAAGTCAGGTTCGGCATTCCCGCCTCGGCGCTGTTCGCGACCGTGACGACCGACGCCTCGTGCGGGGCGGTCAACTCGATGCATGAAAGTTTCCTGCCGCTCGGCGGCATGATCCCGATGGTCAACATCATGCTGGGCGAGATCATCTTTGGCGGCGTCGGCTCGGGTCTGTATGGGTTCGTTCTGTTCGCCATCATCGCCGTGTTCGTGGCCGGGCTGATGGTGGGCCGCACTCCGGAATATCTCGGCAAGAAAATCGAGGCCCGGGAGGTGAAGATGACCATGCTGGCCATCCTGTGCCTGCCGCTTTCCATACTCGGCTTCACGGCGGTGGCAGTGGTGCTGCCGCTGGCGACCGCGTCCATTTCGGCATCGGGGCCGCACGGCTTTTCCGAGGCGCTGTACGCCTACGTGTCGGCCACCGGCAACAACGGCAGCGCGTTCGCGGGCCTCAACGCCAACACGAAATTCTGGAACACCACGCTGGCGATCGCGATGATGGTCGGGCGCTTCTTTTTCGTCATCCCGGCTCTGGCGGTCGCCGGCTCGCTTGCGGCGAAGAAAACGCTGGCGCCCTCGGCCGGCACTTTTCCGACCCACGGCCCCTTGTTCGTCGGCTTGGCGGTCGGGGTCATCCTCATCGTTGGCGGCCTGACCTTCTTTCCCGCGCTCGCACTCGGTCCCGTGGTCGAACACTACGCGATGAACGCCGGCACCCTCTACTGAGAGCAGGACGATGAACTACATTTCTCCCGACTTGGCGATGCCGGCCGTCAAACGCCGCGCCTCGTCCACCGTGCTCGACAGCCGCATCCTGCTGCCGGCGATCGGGCAGGCTTTCGCGAAACTCAATCCGGCTACGCTGTGGCGCAACCCGGTGATGTTTGTGGTCGAAATCGTCTCGATCCTGACCACGTTCCTGCTGTTGCGGGATCTGGTCTCAGGCGGGGAGCACATCGGGTTCGCGGTGCAGATCAACGTCTGGCTGTGGTTTACGGTGCTGTTCGCGAATTTCGCCGAAGCCGTGGCCGAAGGCCGCGGCAAGGCGCAGGCGGACAGCCTGAGGCGGGCCAAGACCGACGCGGTCGCCCGTCGTCTGCTGCCCGACGGACGTGTCGAGACAATAGCGGGCATGGCGCTTCGCCCGGGCGATCTCGTTCTGGTGACCGCGGGGGAACTGATCCCGAGCGACGGCGAGATCATCGAGGGCGTTGCGTCGGTCAACGAGGCGGCGATTACCGGCGAGAGTGCGCCGGTGATCCGCGAGGCCGGCGGCGACCGTTCCGCCGTTACCGGCGGCACGCAGGTAATGTCCGACTCCATAAAAGTGCGGATCACGGCAGCCGCCGGCTCAACGTTCTTGGATCGCATGATCGCGCTGGTCGAGGGCGCCACTCGGCAAAAGACTCCGAACGAGATCGCGCTCAACATTCTGCTCGCCGGCCTGACGCTGATCTTTGTGTTGGCGGTCGCCACGATCCCAAGTTTTGCGACCTATGCCGGCGGCTCGGTGAGCGTGCTGGTTCTCGTGGCGCTGTTCGTGACGCTGATCCCGACAACGATCGGGGCGCTGCTGTCGGCGATCGGCATTGCCGGCATGGACCGGCTGGTGCGCTTCAACGTGCTGGCCATGTCTGGCCGCGCGGTCGAAGCGGCGGGCGACGTGGACACGCTGCTGCTCGACAAGACCGGCACCATCACCATCGGCGACCGGCAGGCCAGTGAATTCTTGGCGGCGCCCGGCATCGACGAGCGCGACCTCGCCGATGCGGCGCAGCTGGCTTCGCTGTCCGACGGGACGCCGGAGGGTCGCTCCATCGTCGTGCTCGCCAAGGACAGATATGGCATGCGCGGGCGCGACATGGGCTCGCTGAACGCCGCGTTCGTGCCGTTTACGGCACAGACTCGCATGAGCGGCGTCGATATCGGCGATCGCCGCATCCGCAAGGGTGCCGTGGAGAGCGTGCTCGCCTATGTGCAGGGCGCCAGCGAAGCCGCAATCAGGGAGGTGCGCACCGCCGCCGACCGGGTCGCCAAATCCGGCGGCACGCCGCTCGCGGTGGCGGACGGCAATCGCCTGCTCGGCATCATCCATCTCAAAGACGTGGTCAAGGGCGGAATTCGCGCCCGATTCGGCGAGTTGCGCCGGATGGGCATTCGCACCGTCATGATCACCGGCGACAATCCGCTGACTGCGGCTGCCATCGCAGCCGAGAGCGGCGTGGACGATTTTCTTGCCCAGGCGACGCCGGAGGCGAAGCTTGCACTGATCCGCCAGGAGCAGGCGCAGGGAAAACTGGTGGCGATGTGCGGCGACGGCACCAACGACGCGCCGGCGCTGGCGCAGGCCGATGTCGGCGTGGCCATGAACACCGGCACCATGGCGGCCCGCGAAGCCGGCAACATGATCGACCTCGACAGCGACCCGACGAAGCTGATCGAGATCGTGGAGATCGGCAAGCAGCTGCTGATGACCCGCGGTGCATTGACCACGTTCTCGATCGCCAACGACGTGGCCAAATACTTTGCCATCATCCCGGCGATGTTTTTGGCTTTCTACCCGCAGCTTCAGGCGCTGAACATCATGGGGCTTGCGACGCCCCAGAGCGCAATCCTGTCAGCGATCATTTTCAATGCGCTTATCATCGTGGCGTTGATCCCGCTGTCGCTCAAGGGCGTGCGCTATCGCGCCATCGGCGCGGGTGCATTGTTGCAGCGCAACCTGCTGATCTACGGCGTGGGCGGCCTTGCTGCCCCGTTCGTCGGCATAAAGCTGATCGACCTCGTGGTCAGCCATCTCGGCCTTGCGTAAGGAACACCGCCATGCTGCGCGAAATCCGTCCTGCCCTCGTGTTGATCGTGCTGCTTACGCTCGTCACCGGGCTCGCTTATCCTCTGGCCATGACCGGATTGGCCCAGGCGCTGTTTCCGCGTCAGGCGAACGGCAGCCTGGTCGAGCGAAACGGCAGGCCGGTGGGCTCGCTGCTGATCGGCCAGAACTTCACCAAACCCGAGTATTTTCACCCGCGGCCGTCGGCGACCACCGATACCGACCCGAACGACAGCACCAAGACAATCGCCGCGCCTTACAACGCCGCCAATTCTTCCGGGTCGAACCTGGGGCCGACCGCCAAGGCGCTGGCGGAGCGGGTGAAGGGCGATATCGAAAAGCTGAAGGCGGAGAACCCGGGCACCGCCGTCCCCGCCGATTTGGTGACGACCTCGGCCAGCGGTCTTGATCCCAACATCTCGCCGGCGGCCGCCGCCTTCCAGGTGCCGCGAGTGGCAAAGGCCCGCAATCTGCTGGAGGACAAGGTTCGGGAACTTGTGGCGGATCATACCGAGGGCCGGGTGCTGGGCCTGTTCGGCGAGCCGCGCGTGAACGTGCTGGCGCTCAACCTGGCACTCGACGGGTTGCATTGATGCGCGAAGGACCCTCACCCCGGCCCTCTCCCAGAGGGAGGGGGAGCAGAACTTCTGCCTCTCCCCCGCCTGGGGGAGAGGGCCGGCGTGAGGGAGTTGCGGCACGCTCCGGCTAGACGGACGATTCGTGAACCATTACGAGATTCGTCCCGATCCGGACGCTTTGTTGCGGCAAACTCGAACGAGCAACCGCGGCCGCCTCAAGATTTTCCTCGGCGCCGCCCCTGGCGTCGGCAAGACTTTTGCAATGCTAAGCGCCGCGCAAGCCCTGCGCCGCGAAGGCGTCGCCGTGGTCGCGGGAATCCTCGAGACGCACGGCCGGCATGAAACCGAGGCGCTGCTGCAGGGGCTCGAAATCCTGCCACGCCGCCGCGCCGAGTACAAAGGCACGATCCTGGAGGAGATGGATCTCGACGCTCTGCTCGCGAGAAAACCGCCTGTGGCGCTGGTGGACGAACTTGCCCACTCCAATGCACCGGCCAGCCGGCATCCCAAACGCTGGATGGACGTGCAGGAGCTGCTCGAAGCGGGTATCGACGTGTACACCACGCTCAACATTCAGCATGTCGAGAGCCTGAACGACGTGGTCGCGAGCATCACCCGTATCCGCGTGCGCGAGACGGTGCCCGATGACGTGGTCGACCGCGCCGACGACATCGAACTGGTCGACCTGACGCCGGGCGACCTGCTGCAGCGGCTACGCGACGGAAAGGTCTATGTTCCCAAAACCGCGGCGCGCGCCATCAACCATTATTTCTCTCCCGGCAATCTCACCGCGCTGCGCGAACTGGCGCTGCGCCGCACCGCGCAGCGCGTGGATGCACAGTTGCTGGATCACATGCGGGCCAACGCCATCGCCGGCCCCTGGGCAGCGGCAGAGCGCGTCTTGGTGTGCGTCACCAGGCGCGGGGCCGATACCGACCTCGTGCGCTTCGGCCGGCGGCTGGCGGAGCAACTGCGCGCGCCGTGGACGGCGCTGCAGGTCGAATCCGAGCGCGAGATGAGCGAGCCGGAACGCCAGCGCATAGCCGAGCAGATGCGGCTCGCCCAATCGCTGGGCGCCGAAGCAGTGACGATCCCCGGCCGGAACATTGCCCAGGAGGCGCTGGCCTACGCACGCGCACACAATTTTACCCAGATCGTGGTGGGCAATCCCGGCCGGATGCGTTGGTGGGCCTCGCGTCGCACATCGGTAGCACGCGACCTGATCGCCGAGGCGCAGGACCTCCCCATCCACGTGGTCGGCAGCAAGGCCGAGACGCCGGGGCCGAGCGTGCCGCTCCCGCGCGAGCCGTTCCGGGTCGGCCCCTATATCGGCAGCTCGGCCCTGGTGATGGCGGCACTCGGCGTCGGTCTGGCGTTGCAGCAGTTCCTTTCTCCCAACAGCATCTCGCTGGCTTTTCTGACCGCGGTTCTCGCCTCGGCCGCCTGGTTCGGCTTGTTTCCATCGCTTTACGCCTGTCTGGCCAGCGTGCTCGCGTACAACTTCTTCTTCCTGCCGCCGGTCTACACCTTCGTCATCGCCGACCCGGAAAACGTGGTCGCGCTGTTCTTTTTCCTGGCCGCGGCACTGCTGGTGAGCAACCTGGGCGCGCGTATGCGGGCGCAGACAATGGCCGCACGCAGGCGCACTCGCTCAACGGAGCAGCTGTATCAGTTCAGCCGAAAACTGGCGGCCACGGCGCAGCTCGACGACGTGCTGTGGGCGACCGCGTATCAGGTCGCCGCCATGCTCGATACGCGTGTGGTCCTGCTGCTGCCCCAGCACGAAAGGCTGATGGTGCGCACCGGCTATCCGCCGGAAGATACACTGGACGAGGCCGACCTCGCGGCCGCGCGCTGGGCGTGGCAGAACGATCGCGCTGCCGGCCGCGGCTCCGACAATTTGCCGGGAGCAAAACGGCTCTTCATTCCGTTGCGCACCGGCCGCGGACCGGTAGCCATTATCGGGCTCGATGCCGACCGAAAGGGCCAGTTGCTGACCGCCGACCAGCGTCGGCTGCTTGATTCGCTGGCCGATCAGGCCGCGCTGGCCATCGAGCGCGTCAATTTGGCCGAAGACCTCGACCGCTCCCGCCTGCTGGCGGAGACGGAACGACTACGCGCCGCGCTGCTGACCTCGATCTCGCACGACCTGCGCACGCCCCTGGCCTCGATCCTGGGTGCCGCCAGCAGCCTGCAGAGTTTTGGCCCGCTGCTCGACGAACCCGGGCGTCGCGAGCTGCTCGGCACGATTCGCGACGAGGCGGAGCGGCTCAACCGGTTCGTCGCCAATCTGCTCGACATGACACGACTGGAATCCGGCGCTATCGTGCCGAACACGGAACCGGCCGACCTGGGCGAGATCGCCGCCAGCGCTCTCGCCCGCGCCGGCCCGATGCTGGCTCGCCACCGCACCGTGTTGGAACTGGAACCCGCCCTGCCGCAGGTGCCGCTCGACGCCGTGCTGTTCGAGCAGGTGATTTTCAATCTGCTCGACAACGCCGCCAAATACGCCCCCGAGGCAACCGAAGTGCGCGTGCGCGCCTGGCGAGGCGCGGACAGTGTGACCGTGCAGGTGGCCGATGAGGGGCCGGGTCTGCCGCCGGGGGATTTGGAAAAAGTGTTCGACAAGTTCACGCGGCTGCATAGTTCGGACCGTCAGCGGCCCGGGACCGGCCTGGGCCTCGCGATCTGCCGTGGGTTCGTCGAGGCGATGGGCGGCACGATCACCGCCGCCAACCGCACCGACCGCACGGACCCGGCCCATCCGGGGGCGGTGTTCACGATAAAGCTTCCGCTCAAGCCTGCGACAATCGCCCGGTCGGCAGCATGAGCGAGCCCTGCGTGCTGGTCGCCGACGACGAGCCGGCGATCCGCCGCCTGTTGCGCACCAGCCTTGGCGCCCAGGGCTGGCGGGTGACCGAGGTGGCCAGCGGCGCGGAAACCCTTGCGGCCATTGCCCGCGGTGGCGCGGACGTGCTGCTGCTCGATTTGGGCCTGCCGGATACCGATGGCCTCGACTTGATCCGGCGCTTGCGCGATGGCGGCTCGACCGTGCCGATCGTGGTGCTGTCCGCACGCGAAGACGAGCGGGGCAAGGTCGCGGCGCTCGATCTGGGCGCCGACGACTATGTCACGAAACCGTTCGGAATGGCCGAGCTGGTGGCGCGCCTGCGCACCGCCATCCGCCATCGCTTGCAGCAGGAGGGCGCGGTGCCGGTGTTCGTGTCGGGCGATCTGTCCGTCGACCTGGTGCGGCGCCTCGTGACCCGCGGCGGGGTGGAAATACACCTGTCGCCGCGCGAGTGGGACATCTTGCACCTGCTGGTGACCTACGCGGGGCGAGTGCTTACACACCGGCTGATCCTGGGAAAGCTGTGGGGCGCAGGGGGCGACGTCCAGCAGCTTCGCGTGTATGTCCGCCAGCTGCGCCAAAAGCTGGAGCCGGACCCCGAGCGTCCCGTGCACATCGTAACGGAAACCGGCGTCGGCTATCGGTTGGTCTCGCAGCCCGAAAGTGTCTCGGCCGCCTCATGATCTCCCTCGCCGACCTGTTCCCGCCTGACCGCGTGCTGCGGTTGCGCGTCCCTGACCAGGCGGCCGCCGTGAACGAACTTTCGCGCCGGGCTGCCGCTCTGCTGGGCGTGCCGGCTGCGCCGGTTGCCGCCGCCTTGGCAGCACGGGAAGGGCTCGGTTCGACCGGCGTGGGGTCGGGGATTGCACTGCCGCACGCGCGGCTCGCGTCGCTGGACCGTTTGCTGGCCCTGTTCGCCCGGCTGGACCGGCCTGTCGACTGGCAGTCTGTCGACGGGCGGCCGGCCGACCTCGTGTTCCTGCTGCTCAGCCCCATCGGAGCCGATCAGGACCATTTGGCGGCGCTGGCCATGGCCACCCGCCGGCTCCGTGACGGGAGTGTCGCGGCGGCGATCCGCAGTGCCGCCACCCCGGCCGCCATGCGCCAGGCGCTGGTGGGGAAGGCCGTGGCGTAGAGTCCGTGGACGGCGTGGCACGCCCGTTGCAGTCTTCCGGAGCCGCTGTCGCGGCTCGTTGAGGAGGCCGGCTGTTCGCGCGCTGCATGATCCTGCCCTAGGCAACCGGTTCCGCGCCCACAGCCTGCAATTGCGCGGCCTGACCAAAACCTATGGCCCCGTCACCGCGGTGGACGACGTGTCGCTCGACGTGGCCGACGGCGAGTTTCTGACCCTGCTGGGTCCGTCCGGCTCCGGCAAAACCACGCTGCTGATGATGATCGCCGGGTTCACCGAACCCACCACGGGCGAGGTGATGGTGGACGAACGTGCGATCACCACGACACCGCCGGAGCGGCGCAATTTCGGCATGGTGTTCCAGGGTTATGCGCTGTTCCCGCACATGACGGTCGTGCAGAACGTGGCCTATCCGCTGCGGGTGCGCCGCACGCCGCGCAACCTGCTGCGCGAAAAGGTGCGCGACGCGCTGGCCCTGGTGCGTCTCGACGGCCTTGCCGACCGGCTGCCGCGGCAATTGTCGGGCGGGCAGCAGCAGCGCGTCGCGATCGCCCGCGCGCTCGTGTTCTCGCCCGACGTGCTGCTGCTCGACGAGCCCCTGGGCGCCCTCGACCGGCAGTTACGAGCCGAGGTGCAGGTGGAGCTGAAGGCGCTGCACACCGAACTCGGCGCCACGTTTGTCTACGTCACGCACGACCAGGAAGAGGCACTGTCGATGTCCGACCGCGTCGCCATCGTGCATCGCGGCCGCATAGAACAGGTAGGCGCGCCGGAAGCGCTGTACGAGCGGCCGCGCACCCGATTTGTCGCGGGCTTTCTGGGCCGCAGCAATTTCCTGTCCGGCCGCGTCGCCTCTCGCTCGGGTGACATGCTGCGCCTGCTTGTCAGGGGCCATGAAGTGCTGCATCGGGGCCGGATCGAAAGCGAAAGTGTGCTGCTCGCGATCCGCCCGGAAAAAATTGCGCTGTCGCTATCCGAACCGCTTTTGCAAAATCGCACCCCCGGGCGGGTGACGGCGACGGCCTATCTCGGTTCCACGCTGCAAGCCGACATCGCCACTGAGACTTTTGGCACGCTGCGCGCGACGTGCCTGGCCTGGACCGCGCCTGCCCTGGCTCCCGGCTCTGCTATCTGGCTTGGCTGGCCCGCGGATGCGACCGTAGCCCTCGATCCCGAAGAACCTTGACAACCACGGAGGAGACCACCATGCACGCTGCCCGATTCCAGGCAGACTGTATCGAACTGGCCGCCGAGCGACTTGCGCGCGGCGAAATCGACCGTCGCGGTTTTGTCCGTGCGCTGGCGCTGCTGGGCGTCGCACCGGCGCTCGGCCTCACCTCGGCGCACGCGCAGACGAAAGAGATTGTGCTCTGCAATTTCGGCGGCGACGCAGTCGCCGCATGGAGCCGAGCCTGGGGCGAGCCGTTCACCAAGGATACCGGCGTAAAAGTCACTGTCGTCGGCGGCGAGCCGACGCCAGGCGCGCTCAAAGCCATGGTGGAAAGCGGCAAGATCACCTGGGACATCACGGATGGCGACATGTACTACCTGCCGATCCTGGCCAAGCAGGGCATCATCCAGAAATACGACTATTCCAAAGTGGACCGGAACAAGGTGCGGCCGGAATTCGTTGCCGACTATGGCTGCGCCAGCTATCTGTACTCCTATGTGAACGGCTACGACACGTCCAAGACCGGCGGCAGGGCGCCTGATGGTTTTAAAGATTTCCTCAATTTCAAGGACTTTCCCGGCAAGCGGTCTTTGTACAAATGGCTGTCGGGATCGCTGGAAGCGGTGTTGCTCGCGGACGGCGTGGATCCCGCGAAACTGTACCCGCTCGACGTCAAGCGCGCCTTCGACCTGATCCGCGCGCACAAGGACCAGTTCATTCTGTGGGGCGGCGGGGCCGCGAGCCAGCAGGTGTTCCGGGACGGCGAAGTGACCATGGGCCTGATCTGGTGCACCCGCGCCTCGGTGCTGGACCGCGAAACGAAAGGCAAGCTGAGCTGGACGTGGGACCAGGGCATCATCGCTCCCGGCGTGCTCCCCGTGCTGGTCAAGAACCCGGCCGGTCCGATCATCTGGGACTTTGTCGCCTCGATGCAGATACCCGAGCGGCAGATCGAGCTTTTGAAACTGCTCGGCAACGGTCCCGCCAATCCGGGGGCCGACTCCCTGCTGACTCCCGAGCTGCAAAAGATCGACTGCGCGTTTGAAGCGAACTACCGGCGCCAGATACCGATCAACTCGGACTGGTACGCGGCGAACTACGACAAGGTGCAGGACGATTTCCTGGACCTGATGTCGAGCTGATGGAATGGGGCGCCGCGCGTCGCTTTGGGCGTGGGCGATGGCGGCGCCGCTGCTGGCGTGCCTGCTGCTGCTCTATGCGGCGCCGCTGCTGAATGTGCTGTGGATCAGCGTGAGCGATCCAACCCCGGGACTGGAGAATTATCAGCGCCTCGTCACTACCGGGGGAATGCGGCGGGTGCTGTTCACCACCCTGCGCATCTCGCTCGAGACCACGCTGATTGCGGTGCCGCTCGCCTATGTCGTTGCATGGACCATGCTGCACGCGGCCCCGCGGCACCGGCTGTGGATTATCGGGTTCGTGCTGGTGCCGTTTTGGGTTTCGGTGCTGGTCCGGGCTTTCGCCTGGCTGACCCTGCTGCGCACCGAGGGTTTGATCAACACCTGGCTGATCGAGGCCGGCCTCATCTCCGCGCCGCTGGCGCTGGTGCGCAACGAACTCGGCGTGCTGATCGGCATGACCCATTACCTGATCCCGTACGCCGTGTTGCCGCTGCTGGCCAACATGCAGGGCATCGATCCACGACTTGTCCCTGCTTCACGCTCGTTGGGCGCGGGTCCGCTGACCAGTTTTGCGCGCGTGTTCCTGCCGCTGTCGATGCCGGGAATTGCGGCGGCATCGCTGCTGGTCTTCATCCTCGCACTTGGTTTTCTGGTCACGCCCGCCGTGCTGGGCGGTGGGCGCGTGGTGATGATCAGCGAATATGTACGGATACAGATTTTCCAGACCGTGCGCTGGGGCATCGGCACGATGATGGCCACATGCCTCCTGCTGACAGTGCTGTTCATGCTTGCCGCACTGTCGCGCGTGGTGGACGTGCGCCGCCTGTTCGGTGCGGCATGACGCGCCGCATGGGCTGGCCGGTTCTGGTCGCGCTGACCTGGACCGTGCTGCTGTTCCTGATGCTGCCCACATTGGTGGCAGTGCCGGTCTCGCTGACGCCGGAACGCTACATCTCGCTACCGCACGGCACGCTGTCGCTGATCCATTATCGCGAGCTGGCCACCGACCCGGTATGGCGCTCGGCTATCGCGCAGAGCCTTGCGATCGCCACCGTCGTCACGGTTCTGGCCGTGGTGCTGGGCGGACTGGCGGCGGTGGGATTCTGGCGGCTCGCCTCGCGCGCGGGGGAGACTGCGCGTTTGCTGGCGCTGGCGCCGCTGATCGTGCCGCCGGTCGTCTCGGCCCTGACGTTCTACAAGCTGTTCGCGCGGCTCGGCCTGCTCGACACGTTTGTGGGCGTGATTTTCGCGCACACGATGCTGGCCGCACCCTATGTGCTCATCACCACCGCCGCGTCGCTCGTCAACATCGACCGCCGGCAGGAGCAGGCATCTCGCTCGCTCGGCGGCTCGACGCTGCAGACCTTGTGGTGGGTGATCCTGCCGCAGGCGCGTCCCGGTCTGCTGACCGGAGCCATCTTTGCGTTCCTCACCTCGTGGGACGAGATCGTGGTGACGCTGTTCATCGCCAGCCGCGCCGTCTACACGCTGCCGCGCAAAATGTGGGACGGACTGAACGAGCGCGTCGATCCCACCATCGCCGCTGCCGCCACCGTGTTGTTCGCGCTGACGCTGCTGTTGGTGGCGGCCCAGGCGCTGCGGCGACGCACGATTTCCGGCTGACGCCTTGCATCAAGAAAGGCCGTAAATCGACCCGTCCTGGCTCAATCCGATGTGCTCAGCAGCCGATACCCGAGGCAGGCCCGGCATGGTCATGATGTCCCCGGCGAGCGCCACCACACGAACCCCGCGCCCGCCGACAACCGCGCCTCGCGAACAGGCAGTATGTGGCCCTCCGGCGCGCCCAGAAGTTTTGGGTCGGCGCGAAACTGTATTGCGTCTTGGCGATGCAGACCGGCGCCGTGCCGAAACCGCGCTGCCTCAAAATCGTCCAGCCGCGCTGCGCACCTCCGGCAGAAAGGTGACATCGGCGGCGCGGTAGATTTCTGTGGCGATCATCCGGATTTTGTCAGCAAGCGGCAGAGCGTCGGGATAGAGCGGCCGAAAATCGCTGCCGCCTTGGTCGATCATGCCGAGCACGGCGTGCAAGTTCCCCGGTGCCGGCCGCGCCGTCGGCCCAGTGCGTGCAGAGAACCACTTGCGTGTCCAAACGGGCCATTGCGTCCTGCACTGCTGGATTTCCGCTTCCGTATCGCCGGCGAATGATTGATGGCAACCACGCAGGGAACACCGAACATGCGCACTTCTCGACATGCCGGGCGAGGTTCGTCAGTGCCCTGCGCCACCGCCGCCGCGTCCTCCCGCCGAGCGCAGCTTTCTTCACGCCGGCCTGCATCTTGAGCGCGCGAATGGTGGCCACCACGACGGCGCAGGCTGGCCGCAGACCGGCCTTGCGGCACTTGATGTCGAAAAATTTCTCGCCGCCCAGATCGGCGCCGAAGCCCGCCTCCGTCACCACCACGTCGGCGAGTTTCAGCCCGAGCCTGCGTTGCCATCACCGAGTTGCAGCCGTGCGCGATGTTGGCGAACGGACCGCCATGGATCAGCGCCGGCGAGCCGGCCAGGCTTTGCACCAGGTTCGGCATCAGCGCGTCACGCAGCAACGCCGATAGCGCACCCACCGCCTTGAGGTCGGCGGCGGTGACCAGGGAACCGTCGCTGCGCGCTGCCACACGATCCGGCCGAGCCGGGCCTGCAGGTCGTCGAGATCGTTGGAGAGGCAGAACACCGCCATGATTTCCGAGGCGGCGGTAATGTCGAACCCGTCCTCGCGCGGAATACCGTTCGCCGTGCCGCCTAGGCCCGTAACGGTTTGGCGCAACGTGCGGTCGTTCATGTCCATCGCGCGGCGCCAAGTGATGCGCCTGGGGTCGATGCCGAGCGTGTTGCCCCGATAGAGGTGATTGTCGGTCAGCGCGGCGAGCAGATTATTCGCCGCGGCGATGGCGTGGAAATCTCCCGTAAAATGCAGGTTGATTTCCTCCGTTGGCGCAACCTGCGCCATCCGCCGCCGGTCGCCCCACCCTTGGCGCCGAAATACGGTCCCAGGCTCGGCTCGCGCAGGCAGATCATGGTCCGGCTGCCGGCGGCGTTCAGGGCGTCGCCGAGACCGATGGTGGTCGTGGTCTTGCCTTCGCCGGCCGGCGTAGGATTGGTGCCGGTCACCAGCACCAGCGCGCCGTCCGGCCGTTCCTGCAACGAACGGATGAAGTCGAAATCGACCTTTGCCTTGTGCCGGCCATACGTAAGCAGCGCCGCCTCCGGTATCCCGGCGCGAGCCGCGATTTCCGCAATCGGACGCAGGCGGACCGAACGGGCGATTTCAAGGTCGCTGGCCATGGCGCGTTCTCCTGGCGCCCGGCAGATCACGGTCGCAAGATTATCGTGGCCGGCTCGAATGCGACTGGCAATCTTAGTGGCGGTTGCTCCAGATCAGGGCGGCTTCGCGATCCGCGGCTTCCGGCGTCGCGGCACGCCCAAGCGCCAGCAAAGCCATGGCGATCGTGGCGCAGATTGTGGCAACCGGCAGCGGCGGCGCAATCACTCCGCTCCAGATGTCCGCCAGCCTCGGATCGGTATGATCCGAGGCAGTTTCGAACGGCATGGCGGCAAACGCATGGGTGGTGCATCCGGACGCCGCGTCCCACAGATGGGCGGTCATCGGCTTGGCGGGGTTGCGCTCGGCCTCGCCGCCACCGCCCTTCAGCACCAGCAGTCGCGGGCGCCCCAAAATTTCGGCAGCGCCGAGATGCACGGCGATGTATGGCGGGTGAAACACGCCGTCGACGCCCGCCGGCGCGTTGCCCGGGTTGAGCAGGCGCGCCACCGTGTTCACCGGCGAGCGCAGCCCGAACAGGCGGCGCAAGCCCAGCAGCCGGGAAAAATTTGGCGCCAGGGCGCCGATCGGCAAATAGGCGAAGCTTTCCGAGGCCAAACCCTGCTCGGCAGCGGCCAGACTCTGGACCGGCTCGCGCCCGAGCGCCGCCAGACCCGCCTCCACCGACATGCCGGCGGAAAACTCGTTGGAGCCGTGCATCAGCACCGCAATGCCGGCGCGGGAAAGAGCCAGGGCGGAGAGCAGGAACCAGGGCGCTCCCCTGGTGCGGCCGGCGCCGGACGAGGGCCAGTCCAGTGCGGCGCCGATCGGGTTCGGTCCAATGCCGGCGGCGGCTCGGGCGGCCTCGACCAGCCCGGCAATCTCGTCGGCGTCCTCGCCGCGATAGCGCAGCAGCATCAGGAAAGCGCCGACCTGCACCGGGTCGGCTTGCCCGGCCAGCACCATGGCAAATGCCTCGTGCGCCTCCGCTCGGGTCAGGGGGCGTGAGCGTCCCGGGCCGCGGCCCAGGGTGGCGACGAACCGGGCAAACCGGTCCGGCGGGTCCTCGGCCAGAGTCGCAGCTGGGCAAGTGTCAGGCAATAACCTGCTGCGCCGCTCCGTTGCCGCCTGCAGCGGTATTGGCGGCAGCGGCCTGGGCGCGGCGGCTCTGCCAGAGTGCGACGAAGTCGATCGGCTGTAGCAGCACCGGCGGAAAGCCGCCGTCGCGGGTGACGTCGGAGAGAATGTTGCGGGCGAACGGGAACAGGATGCGCGGGCATTCCACCAGCAACACGGGTTCTATGGCGTTATCGGGCACGCCGGTCAGGGTAAAAATGCCGCCGTAGGAAAGTTCCGCCAGAAACACCCGCCCGCCCGGCCCGCTGGGCGTGGTGGGCGCGGCGCCCTCGGC
Source organism: uncultured Pseudomonadota bacterium (assembly GCA_963822705.1). Classification (GTDB taxonomy): domain Bacteria; phylum Pseudomonadota; class Alphaproteobacteria; order Acetobacterales; family Acetobacteraceae; genus CAVRQM01. The sequence continues at coordinate 422,971 of CAWGIX010000006.1, read as the reverse complement.
GGTCGGCTCGGTGGCTTCGGTGCGGATTTCCAATACGACCTCGTAGACGTTCTGGCCTTCCTGGATGCGACGCGCCTGCACGTCGAGATTGATGTCCACGCGCGGCGGCGACCGCAGCGTGGTGTAGATGGTGGGCGCGTTCGGCACCTCGAACGACAGGTCCTTGACGTACTGGATATTGACCACCAGCGGCGGCGCCGGCTGGGCTTGCTGCGGCGACGGGGCAGAGGTGGTTTCGGACATGACGCTTCTCCAAAAGTTGCGCGCGGGTAGCACACCGGCCGGGGGCAGCGGAAGCACCGGGGTCCGCGCGCCCCGGTCAGGGTCGCCAGTTGACGTCCAGCGGCGCCGCCGCGGTCGGGTCGCAGCGCAGCCACTCGCCGTTCGCCAGGCTGACGCCAGTCAGGCTAAGAATAAACCCCCAATGGCTGACGACCACCGTGTTGCGCCAGTGCGGCAGTGCCGCCATTTCGGCGCGGAACAGGGCCGCACGCCCATGCACCGATCCGCCGGCTCGGCCACGGCCGGCCACCACACCTCCTCCAGATGCGCAAAGTCCAGTTCCGGCCAGGAGCGGGCCAGGGCAGTCCGGGTCGAACCCACGTCGCAGGAAAACGCATAGCGCTCGCGCACGACGGGGTTGATCAGCACTGTCACCCCCAAAAGCCGGGCCAGCGGCGCCGCCGTTTGCAGCGCCCGCGTGTATGGCGAGGCGATGATGTGGCTCACCACCTCGCCGGCCAGTGCCGCGGCGGCGGCCTCCGCCTGCGCCTCTCCGGTCTCGGTGAGTTTCGGATCGGGAATGCCCGGGTCGCGGCGGGTGGCTGTGAACGCGGCATTGAACGCGCTCTGGCCGTGGCGCAGCAGGATCATCGTTCGGGGCTTACCGGGGCTGATAACTAGGCGCAACGCGGTGGATCGTGTTGTCCCGGGCGTGGTTGGTCCCCATGTGCAGCGCCGACCTCAGGAGTTTTGGGCATGGAGTTCGGTTTCCCGGTCGACCTGATCCTGTTCGGCATGATCGCCGCGTTCCTGGTGCTGCGGCTGCGCAGCATCCTGGGCCGGCGCACCGGGTTCGAGCGGTCGCAGGATGCGCGTCCGCAGTCTGTGGGCGGGGTCGGGGGCCGGGTGATCGACGTGGTGGCCGAGCCGGCCTCCCCGGCGCCCGCGCGGCCCTTGCCGGAGGCGGCCTCGCCGGCCGGCCAGGCGCTGGCGCGTATGCAGCGCGTGGACCGGAATTTTTCGGTACCGCGGTTTCTGGAGGGCGCCGAGGCGGCGTTCCGCATCATCGTGCCGGCGTTTGCAGCCGGCGACCGCGCCACGCTGCGGCCGCTGCTGACCGAGGACACGTTCAAGGTGTTCGATGCGGCGATCGCGGCACGCGAGGCGAAAGGCGAGACCCAGCGGACGGAAGTGCGCGCCATCCCCTCCGCCACCATCGAGCAGGCGGCGCTGGCCGGCAGCATCGCCGACCTCACCGTGAAATTCGTCTCCGACCAGGTGAACGTGACGCAGGGCGCCGATGGCAACCCGGTCGCGGGAGCCGACGCGACTACCGAGATCACGGACGTCTGGACCTTTCAGCGGGACCTGGCCGTGGCCGATCCGGCCTGGCGCCTGGCCCGCACCGGCTGATGCGGCAAGAAATTGGGCTGGCGCTGGTGGCGCCGGCCCTGCTGGCGCTGTCCACCTGCGTTCCCCCCCATCCTGTCCCGGGGCCCCCGGCTCCGGAGGAGCACGTGCTTGGGTTGCGCCCGGTTCCCTATGCCAGCGTACCGGGCTGGAACGAGGACGACCCGGCGCAGGCGCTTCCCGCCTTCCAGGCATCCTGCACGCATATGGCGACGATGGGTCCCGGGGAGACGCTGGGCGGCACCGGGGAGGCGGCGGCGCTGGGCGGCACGCCGGACAAATGGCGCCCGGCCTGCGCTGCGGCCGCCTCGGTTCCCGCCGGCGATCGTGTTGCGGCGCGGGCGTTTTTCGAGCGCTGGCTGCAGCCGTTTGCCGTGAGCGACGCGGGGAAGCTTGGGGGGCTGTTTACCGGCTACTACGAACCGCAGGTGGCCGGCAGCCGCACGCCGGGGGGCGGTTTTGCCACGCCCCTGCTGGGTCGGCCGGGCGATCTGGTGCAGGCGGATCTGGGGCAGTTTTCTGACGACCTGAAGGGCCGCAAGCTCACCGGAAGGGTCAGCGGAGACGCGTTCGTGCCGTACTGGGACCGGGCGCAGATCGAGGCCGGCGTGTTGGCCGACCGTCATCTGGAGCTGCTATGGCTGGCCGATCCCATCGACGCGTTCGTGCTGCAGATCCAGGGCTCGGGGCGCATAAACCTGCCGGACGGGCACGTCGTGCGGGTGTCCTACGCCGGCCAGAACGGTCGTCCATACGTGCCGATCGGCCGCGTGCTGGTTCAGCAGAAGGCGATGGCGCTGGATCAGGTGTCGATGCAGTCGATCCGTGCCTGGCTGGTGGCGCACCCGGATCAGGCGGCCGGAGTCATGGACCAGAATCCGTCCTACGTGTTTTTCCGCGAAATCGATGGCATGCCGGCGGACGAAGGGCCGCCCGGCGCATTGGGCGTGCCGATCGTGCCGGGCCGCTCGATCGCCATCGACAAGCATTTCTTGCCGCTCGGCGCGCCGGTGTTCGTCGTCACCACCGATCCGCTGGACGGAAAGCCGTTTCGCCGCCTGATGCAGGCGCAGGATCTGGGCGGTGCAATTCGCGGCCCGGTCCGGGCCGACATTTTTTGGGGCTGGGGTGCGGACGCCGAGGCTCGGGCGGGAAAAATGCGGGCGCAGGGCAGCGAATATGTGCTCTTGCCTCGGCCGACAACCCCGACCGCCGCGGCAAGCTGACCGGGCATGTACGATAGATTCGAATATCAGAACGAATTCGGCACGGTCTCCAGGCTCAGGAAGGGACAGGTTTTCGGATCGGCTCGGGGAGCCAGAACCGCCCCACTTCCTCCACTCCGTGCCGGGGTAGGTCCACTTCGGTTTTCGCGTGCGCGCCTCGGTGCGGAGCGGACGCCTTCGCATCGGCTTTTCGGCCGGTTCGGTTGGGGCCGGTGCAGCGGGGTCCGGCCCTCTTCTCCGGGCGGGTGGAGCCGGCCTGATCCGGGGCGTCCGTTTCGGCGGCGGCGGCAGGAGCGCCGGGTCGGGGACTACTCCCAGCATCCGGCACAGCGGCCGGAGCAGGCGGCCCACCTGCGGCGCCGCCCGGATCAGCGCATGCATCTCGGGAAGCTTCAGCAGATACTGCAACTCGCTGCCATAGGCCGCTTCCCACCCCAGCATCCCCCCAGCCAGCTCATGTGGCGCGGCAGGTACTCCCGCGGGCGGGGCGGCTTCGCCGCAAGCGGCGGGGCGTGCGCCGGGTCGGGATGGAGCGGATCGGGGAGAGACGCCGGAGCCGGGCGATGCCGGGCCGGGCGGGGCGGTTTGAGAGTGCCGGCGGTGAATTTCTCCACCAGGGCCGAGAACCGGAACGCCATCCGCTGCAGCCGGGTCTGGGCCAGCAGCAGCACCGGCCGCAGCGCCGGGTTCTGCGTCAGGCGCAGCCCGGCCCACCCGTGCAGGTGCCAGACGATCCGGGCGAACCGTCCGGCCAGGGTGTTTGGGTAGATATGCGGCACCGGCAGAGCATATGCCGATGTTAGTGTGGCTGTCAAGGGAAAAGAGTCCCGCGCGACGGGCGTGCATCGGCAAAACGATGGCGGTTGCTAGGCAATAACCGTCCGAAAACGACTGTCGGAATGAGCTTAATCACAATTCAGCAATGCGCTAGCTGGAGACCTGCAGCCCGCAACGGCACCGTTACAAGATATTGCATTCCGGTACGGTTGTCAAGGGTAAACTAACCTAACGGCCGGCCCTCGGCAGTGATGCGGCATGGCCGGGCCGCCGGCCATTAGTTTGCCTTGTCAGCGTTGCCCGCTAGGCCCGTCGCATGTTTACCGGGATCGTCACCGGCCTGGGCCGGGTCCGCGCGACCGAACCGCTCGGTGAAACCCGCACCATGCGCCTGGTCATTGCCACGCCGATCGACGCGCCGGCCTGGGCGGACACGGCGAAAATCCCGGTCGGCGCCTCGATCGCCTGCTCGGGCTGCTGCCTGACCGCGGTGGAGGTCGGCGCCGATTTTTTCGCCGTGGACGTTTCCGCCGAAACACTGTCCAAAACCACGCTAGAAAACTGGCGCCCGGGCACCGCAGTCAATTTGGAGCGCCCGCTGCGCGCCGGCGACGAACTGGGCGGCCACATCGTCGCCGGACACGTCGACGCCTTGGGCACCGTGGTGGAAACCCATCCCGACCACGGCTCCACGCGCTGGACTTTTCGCGTCCCCGATCCGATGGCCCGCTACATCGCGGAAAAGGGCAGCGTGGCCGTGGACGGGGTCAGCCTCACGGTCAACGCGGTCGACAAAAGCCTGTTCAGTGTCAACATCATCCCCCATACAAGCGCCGTCACCACGTTCGGCCAGCTGGCCGCGGGCGCAAAAGTGAACATCGAAATCGACACGCTGGCCCGTTATGTCGCGCGCCTGCTGGAGTACCGCTGATGGACGAAGTTTTGACCCGCAGCCTGCACGCCTACCTCGCCTCGGCCGAGGATTTGATCGAGGAGGCGCGCAACGGCCGCATGTTCGTCCTGGTCGACGACGAGGCGCGCGAGAACGAGGGCGACCTGATCATCCCGGCCCAGTTCGCCACCCCCGAGGCGGTGAATTTCATGGTCCGCCACGCCCGCGGCCTGGTGTGCCTGGCCATGACCCGCCAGCGCATCGAGCAGCTGGGCCTGCCGCTGATGAGCCAGTCCAACGGCACCCGCCACCAGACCGCGTTCACCGTCTCCATCGAGGCGGCGACCGGGGTGGAGACCGGCATTTCCGCGCACGACCGCGCCCGCACGATTGCGGTGGCCATCAACCCGGAATGTGGCCGCAGCGATATCGTCACCCCCGGCCACGTGTTTCCGCTGCTCGCGCGCGAGGGCGGCACCTTGATCCGCGCCGGCCATACCGAGGCGGCGGTCGACATTTCCCGTCTGGCCGGGCTGAACCCGTCCGGCGTGGTCTGCGAAATCATGAACGACGATGGCAGCATGGCCCGGCTGCCGGAGCTGGTGAGTTTTGCCCAGCACCACGGGCTGAAACTCGGCACCATCGCCGATTTGATCGCGTATCGGCGGCGCACCGAAAAATTGGTGCGGCGCATCGAGGAGGGCGTGCTGCACCACCCGATCGGCGGCGCCTGGCGGCTGGCCGTGTATGCCAACACGGTGGAATACGCCGAGCATTTGGTGATGATGAAGGGCGATGTGGCCGGGGGCGGGCCGGTGCCCGTGCGCATGCACGCGGTGGATCTGATCGACGACATGGTGGGCGGCCATGAGGGCGACACGCTGCACGACGCCATGGCCATGATCGCCGCCGAGGGCCGCGGCGTGGTCGTGCTGCTGCGGGAGAACCGTCCCACCCGCCTGTCGGACCGGGTGCGCCGGCTGGACGGCGTCGGGTCGGGCCCGAGCCAGGAGCTGCGCGATTACGGCATCGGCGCGCAAATCCTGCTTGATCTCGGCGTGCGAGAGATGGTGCTGCTGTCCAATACGCACCGGACCATCGTGGGCCTGGAAGGCTACGGGCTCGTCATCACCGATCAGCGGCCGATTGGAACCGAGCGCGAAAACCGGGTCGGAAACCAGGTCAGGACTGGGGCTTGAGCACGGTCGATGCCAGACTTCCGGTCGTGCCTCGCCTCGAAGGCAAGCCGCCGCGCGTGCTGATCGTGCGTGCGCCGTATTACACGGCGGTGGTGGACGGGCTGCGGGATGGGGTCGTGGGCATCCTGGAACAGGCCGGCGTCCCATTCGAGGTGCTGGACGTGGCGGGCGCCCTGGAACTGGCCGGTGCCATACGTCTGGCGGTCGGCGCCCCTCGGCGGTTCGACGCTTATGTGGCCCTTGGCTGCGTGGTGAAAGGCGATACGGACCACTACGAATACGTGTGTCGTGAGGCAATGGCGGGACTGACGCAAGTCGTGCTGGCGCATGCGTTGTGCCTGGGCAACGGCCTGCTCACCGTGCACACACTGGCGCAGGCCGAGGCGCGCTCCGGCGCGGACGGCCACAACAAGGGCGCCGAGGCGGCGGTCGCCTGCCTGCTGCAGGTGCGCGCCAGGACGTGGCTGGCGAACAGGGCGGCGCCGCACTGATGGACAGGCCGGCGCGGCAGCCAAAACCGCGGCCGCGCACGGCGGCGCGGGTCGCGGCGGTGCAGGCGTTGTTCCAGAGCGAGCAGGCGCAGACCAATCCCGAAGCGGTGATCGACGAGTTTCTGCGCCATCGCCTGGGCCGGCGGCCGGGCAACGGTGGCTACGACGAGGGGCGGGTTCCCGATGCGGACGCCACCCTGTTCGCGCGCATCGTGCGCAGCGTGGCGCAGCAACAGGACTCAATTGACCGGCAGATCGCCGCGAATTTTTCGCTGGACTGGCCGATCGGCCGGCTGGACCCGGTGCTACGCGCGGTGATGCGGGCGGCGGCGGCGGAACTGTCGATGCCGGACGGGCCGCCGACGCCGGTGGTGATCAACGAGTACCTCGACGTCGCGCACGGATTTTTCACCGGCGACGAGCCGCGCATGGCCAATGGCGTGCTGGACAGCTTGGCGCGCCAGTTGCGGCCGCAGGATTTTCCTGCCGCGTGAGGGACTTGCCGGAGGAGTTTTCGCGCATCGCGCGGCATTTCCGGCCGCTTGCCGGGTCCGGGGCGTTGGCGCTGGGCGACGATGCAGCGGTGCTGGCGCCGCCGCCGGGCCGTGAATTGGTGATCGCGGCGGACGCCATGGTGCAGAACGTGCATTTTCTGGCCGACGATCCGCCCGATCTGGTCGCGCGCAAACTGCTGCGGACAAACCTGTCCGACCTGGCCGCGATGGGTGCCGATCCGTGGGGCTATTTGCTGACGGTGGCTGTGCCGCGAGAGACGCCGGATGCGTGGTTTGCGGCGTTTGCCGCGGGGCTGGCGCGGGATCAGGCCGAGTTCGGCGTGGTGCTGCTGGGGGGCGACACCACCGGCACCGCGGGGCCGGTTAGCCTGTCGCTGACCATTTTGGGCACGGTGTCGCCGGGCCACGCCTTGCGGCGCGAGGGCGCGCAGCCGGACGACGGTATTTTTGTCAGCGGCACGATCGGTGACGGCGCACTCGGGTTGCTGGCGGCGCAGGGCAAGCTCGCCGACCCGGAGGGTTTTCTGGCGGACCGCTACCGGTTGCCGCAGCCTCGGCTGGGGCTGGGACGGCGATTGCACGGGATCGTCCATGCGGCGATGGATGTGTCCGACGGGCTGGTCCAGGATCTGGAGCATCTGTGCCGGGCTGCCGGTTTGGGCGCGGTGGTCGAGGCGGAGCGCGTGCCGCTGTCGCCGGCCGCGCGAGCGGTGGTGGGCGACGCTCGTTCTGCCTCCGAGTACGCGCTGAAATTGTGTTTGACCGGCGGCGATGACTACGAACTGCTGTTGGCGGTTGCCGACGCTTGCGTCGATACGCTCGCGGAAGCAAGTTTCCGGAGCGGCGTGAAGATCACCCGCATCGGTCGTTTTGTCTCGGAAAGCACCGACGTGGTTGCGGTACTGCCGCGGGGCCGGCTGCGGCTAGACCGGCATGGCTGGGACCACTTCTCGGCCAGCTGATCCCAGCGGACGCGAATTCCCGCTCTTCACAGTTCGGTTTCGGTCACGGCCGGAACCACGGCGCGCTCACGCCGGGGCTGATGGCAGAGAAATCGCCGGGCAAGGATCTCCGGGGAAGGCCGGCGGGCCGGTGTTGCAGCAGCCGGACCCGCGGGGTCCGATTGGAGCCGCGTTGCTGAACCAAAAGCCAAATCAGAGATTGGAGCGCCATTAACCCTTTTGTAACCTCCAAGTTCGTTTCTAATAACGATGTATGTCGCGCAAGTAACCCGTTGTTTTCTGGACTCTGTCACGCATCAGCATACGATCTATTTAAAGTCCGCTAAGCCCGGGGGGTCAGATGGACGACAATTCGAACCAAACGCTCTTCATCGACAATGTACATCCGGCCCTTCTACGGCCATCCGCAGCTACTCGATCCCGGAGGGCTGTTGGCGTCGCCAATGACCCACGCCGTCCAGATCTGGCGAGGAACACCGAGGCGGATTCGAAGGCGTGGAGTCCTGGCCCCGAACTTGAAGGTGATCGAAATCTCCTCTTCATCCTGTTGTCGAGTAGGCACGGCGCCACACAGTGCCACGCCATCGCCGGCAGGCTCCTGGAACGCTTCGGAAGCTTGGCTGGTGTTGTATCCGCATCGCCCTCTGATCTGTGCCGGCACGGCGGGTTAAGCGGCGCCGACATCCTATCCCTGAAAGCCATCCAAGCGGCAGCAGTTCGGCTCGTGAGGACGGAGCTGGATGGCAGGTCGATTCTCGTGAACCGGCAAAGCTTGATTGAGTATCTCGTCGCGGCGCTATCGAGGGAAAGCCGCGAGTGCTTTCACGTTCTTTTTCTCGATACGAGAAACAGGCTTTTGGCTGACGAAGTGTTTTCCTTCGGAACGGATACCCACCCGAGAGAGGTCCTGCGTCGAGCCCTCGAGTTGAATTCAACCGCCCTGGTCCTCGTACATAACCACCCGAGCGGCGACCCGATGCCAAGCGAGCTTGACGTGCAAGCCACTGCCGCAATGGTAACCGGAGCGGCGGCCCTGTCTATTGTCGTGCATGACCATATCATCGTCGCGCGGCATGGCTTTTCGAGTCTTCGCGATCTCGGGCTACTGCCGAAGTCGAGTGGCACAGCCGCCGCAGCTACGGTGCCATCAGCTCCAGAACCGGAGACGTCAACTTGATAGTCGTTGGAACCGCTCGTCACTATGACACGCACATCGCTGTACGCAACGCCGCATCCGAACTTAACGACACGCGCCCAGACCTAATCGTCGTATTCTGCGGAGGCAAACATCAGCGTGGGGTACTGAGCGACGAGATCAAGCGCCTGTTTCCTGGTGTCGCCATCGCCGGCGGGTCGGTCGCGGGCACCGTCACCCGCTCCGAGGCCAGCTACAGCGGGTTTGAGGTCGCCCTGGTCGCGTTTTGCGGCATCGAGGTCACTCCCAAAATCGTATCCTGCAGCATCGAGGGGAGATCGGACTTTGCCGCGGCACACGAGCTTGGCCAAAGGGTCGGCACGCTCAGTCAAGACGGTGGCTGCGCGATACTGTTGTACGACAGTGTAGCCGAGCCCCATCCCAGGCGGCTACACTTTGGAAGCTCGATTACAGAAGGTTTTGCGCGCGGCCTGGGCGGACGGCACCTCGATTTTGTTGGCGCCGGCCTTCTGACGGATTTCAACTTGGATAATTCGTGGGTATGCGACGGTGATTCCGTCAAAGTACACTGTATCGTGGCCCTGGTGTTTCCGCCGGCGATGGCGCTTCACACAACAGTCCTGCCGGGGAGCCGTCCGGTCGGACTGTTCATGGAGATAACCGAAATCAACGGCGCGGAGGTCATCCAAATCGATTCCCGGCCCGCATACACGGTGATCTGTGAAGCACTACACAGAGAGCCGGACGCCACAGAAAACGTGCTCGCCCTCAATGTTTCACTCGGGCAAAGGGACAGCGGAGGATTCGGCATTTCGCCTGCATCGGGACAATACGTCAACCGTTTGATCCAGCGGGAAGACAAGCAGAAAAAGACGGTTCATCTCTTCGAACCTGACTTCAAGACCGGGGATGTCGTTCAATTGATGATACAGGATACGACCTATATGCTCGATTGTGTAAGGGCGTTAGGATCATTTTGGGAAAATCGATCTCATCTCCCCAGACCGTCATTCTGCATGTACTTCGATTGTGCAGGAAGAACGAGTATTCTGACGGGATCCCCCGAAGAAGAAGGTTGTCTGGTAATGTCCGGGATTCCCGAGGCATCGCCTGCGATCGGGGTGTATTCTGGGATTGAAATTGCCGCCGTTCGTGAGCAGTATCGTGCGCTGGATCTAACCGGTGTTTTGGCAACTCTGACCATGGGGATGTAGTGTCGTCCATTGGCAGCCGGCGTCTTGAGAAGGGCAGCCCGCTTCTGGAGGAGAGTTATTATCGTCGCCTGGCACATGATCAGGGTGCCAAACTACAGTTGATTTCGGAGAAGTTGGCCGCGTCCTTTCGTGACGCGCGGCGTGGTCGGATGGTTGCTAAGCTCGCACGTGCCGTCTATCGCCTAGGTGACGACCGTCCCATCAGCGACGACGTGGCGCCACAGTTTCTGCAGCTTGTCATTGAGCACATGGTTTGCGATCGCGCCATCCTGTTGCGCAGGGAGCCGAGCGACAGCAGCCGATTTACGATCGTTCATGCCCTGGGACTAGAGGCACCAGCAGTCAGCGAGATTGTCCTGAACGAACCGCCCGGCTTCTTTTTCATGCCCGGCGGATCCTGTCCGAGAACCGTGTTCGAGACGCTCCGAACAAGCTTTTCCGCTGGCACTCTGCTATGGGCGATGGACGGAGCAACGGGATTGGCCTTGCTGATTGCGGGCCAACTCAACGCTACTATTCCACAGTCTTTCGAGAGTGCCGATCGTGAAATCATCGAGTTGGCCCTGTCTGTATATGTCGACATCCTTGACAAACGACGGCTCAATCGCCTTTTGCTGCAAGCAAAGCAGGGTGCTGATGCGCGAGACGTTTCACGGATCAGCATGATGTGGGAATGCCTCCGGCTATTCTCTTCGTATGTCGACGAAGTGACTACACTGACCCGCCAAACGCTCCTGATAAGAGCCGCGATTGAAAGCAAGGAAATTGCAGATCGCATATTCGCGATCGAAACCTCGGCAAAAAATGCGGCAGAACTTTTGCGCCAAACAACCGAAATCATCCAGGTTGAAAACACTCCCGTGGCCCTGGAGGTATCCTGGGTGGCAATAAACCAATTGCTGACGTCAGTGATTCGGTCCGTCTACCCTTCCGCCATCACGCGCGGGATTGATATTGTATTCCTGCGCTCCTGGCAAAACCTTGTGGCCTGCATCGATAAAGTCTGGATCGACGTGATCCTGAAAACCTTGACGGCTCAGATCATAAGCGTTGCCACGGCGGGTAGCCAGGTAACCATAGAGTCCCATCGGCAGAGTGACGGGTGTGTTGCCATTTCGATGAGGTGGACCCAGGTAGATGCCGGTTCGAATGTCGCCAAGGCGGATGTGGCGATCGACTCATCGGCAGCCGCACCATCCATAGACATCATCGAGCCAATCCGAAGACTCATCGACTTCACATGGAGCTTCTCTTACGTTCGAGACTACCTGCGCATGTCATAACCAAATCTCGCTAATCCTGTCGGCGTCGGAGTGTCGAGATGGTGGACCTGCAAGCGAAGACTTCGGCGGCTAGCGTCTTAATTTGTAGGGTCACGGCTCCTTAAAGTAGGAGCGTGTGGATGCCCCCATAAACCCGAGGTCGGCGCGAGCAGAGCTGATGCTCGGTCAGAGAGCCGACATTCCAAGTCGTCATAGCGATAGTGCATAGTGCCGCTGCCCGGCCCTTGGCAGCCCCTCCCCGCACAGGGCGCGTCGTTCGTGCTGTCCAGGGAGCAGCATGCAACTACAGCGACAATCGAGGGCAGCGCTCGCTGGTCGCTCGCCCGCGGGACCGAGCCCCATCTCATGGTTCAGTCGAGACAGAGGTGGAATGTGGTAGATGAATGTTTGGCAGACACGCCATCCGTACCGACGCGCGGCCGCTACTTGATGGCCCCCGCTGTCAGCCCCCGGACGATCCAGCGTTCCAGCAGCACCCCGATCAGTACCAGCGGGGCAATGGCGGCGGTGGAGAGGGCGGCCATCGTCCACCAGTTGATTCCTTGCGAGCCGGTCTGGCTCGCCAGCATGACCGGCAGCGTCTTGGCGTCCGTGCTGGTCAGCAGGGCCGCGAAGAAATACTCGTTCCAGCACAGCACGATGGACAATATGAACGCCGCCGCCATGCCCGGCAGCGCGATCGGCACCACGATGCGCGCGAACGCACCCCATGTGGTGGCACCGTCCACATAGGCCGCCTGCTCGAGTTCGGCCGGGATCGCCACGAACTGGTCGCGCATGATCCAGATCACGATCGGCAGCACCATCAGGGTGTAGACCATGATCAGCCCGAGCTTGGTGTCGAGCAGCGCCAGCTCCTTGTAGAGAATCAAAAACGGCAGTGCCAGCACGACCGGCGGCAAGATCAGCTGCGACAGGAAAAAGAACGAGATGTCCTTGTTGCGCCACGGACCGAATCGGTACTCGAACCGGCTCAGGCCGTAGGCCGCGAGCGAACCCAGCACGACGGCCACGAAGGCCGCGCCCACCGCGGCGATGATGCTGTTGGCGAACCGCTCCAGGAACTCGTCGCGCACGGTCGACACCGCGCCGATAGTATCGGGCGACAGGCCGAGCGAACGCCAGCCGAGCCATTTCGGCGCAAAATCCAGCCACGGTACCAGATGGTCCCCGGTCACGTCGCGGCCGACCTTGAACGACGTGGTGAGGGTCCAGTAGATCGGGAACAGCGAAACAAAAGTCCAGAACAGCAGTGCCGCGTAGATCAGAGCGCGCCGTGCCAAGGTCTTGGCGTGTCTCGCGCCTCTCGACTCGCGGTGCGGGGCAAGCGCTGGAAGGGACATGGCCACGCGAATCGGCTCAGGTCACGCGGCGCAGCGGACGGCTGACCGCCGCCAGCAGCACCGTCACGAACACGATGATGAGGATCAGATAGAATTCCGCCAGCAGGGTGGCGTAGCCGACATTGGAGCGGTCCCGGTATTCTCGATAGATGAAGCTGGAGACCGTGTCCGTGGCTCCGCCCGGACCGCCGGCGGTGACGTTGATGACGATGTCGGCCAGTTTGAGCTCGAAAATGATGCGCAGGATGATGGCGGTGACGCTGACCGGCAGCATCAGCGGAAAAGTGATCTTCCAGAACGACTGCCACGGGCTGGCACCGTCTACTTTTGCGGATTCGATCACTTCGCCCGGCAGCGCCTGCAAGCCGGCCAGCAGCAGGATCATGATGAACGGAATCGATACCCAGGCGTCCATCGCCATGATGCTGGCACGCGCCATCCAGGGTGAGGAAAAAAATGCCGGATTCTCCCAGCCGAGCAGCCGGGCCAGCGCCGCCGCCGGGCCGAAGCGCGCCTCCAGGATGGATTTTCCGATCATCCAGCTCACCGCGACCGGGCTCAGCATGAACGGCAGCAGGAACACGACGCGAAAGAATTTTCGCGCGCGGATGTCGGCGTGCAGCAGCAGCGCGAGCCCGAACGCGATCGCATACTGCACCAGCACGGACAGCGTATAATAAACCATGTTGCCGAGCGCGTTCCAGAAGAACGCATCCTGCGCCAGCGACGTGAGGTTGCCGACAACGTTGAACTTTATCCCGGTCAGCGAACTCAGGTTCCAGTCGGTAGCGGCAATGTACAGGCCGAAGAAGGTCGGGAAAATCACCATGGCGATGGTAAACAGCAGGGCCGGCAACAGGAACAGCGTCTGCTGCCCGCGTTCCCGCCGCGCCACCACCTGCGCGGCACCCAGTGCCACCGCCCAGACCAGGTAGGCGTACAGCAGCGGCCGCCACGTTGCGAATCCGACTTCGATGAAGCCGGCATCGTACAACGCCTGCACCAGGGCCACCAGCACCAGCCCCAGCGAGGCGGCGAGGATGAGCCCGCGTCCCGCGTTCCGCCGGCGCGCCGATGCGGGGCGGAACCCGATTTGCGGCGTTGCAGTGTCGGTCAGCGGGGAACGCATCTCGGCCAAAATCATGCTCCGGCGGGCCAGCTTCGTCCAAAACGACCCGCTGACCAAAACTTCGGCTGGCGGCGCGCGTCCCGTCGCCAGCCGAACCCGGCAGCTACCAAACCGTCCGGCGCGAGCGGCCCTCTACATGCCGAGCGAGGCTTTGTAGAGCGCAATCTGCTTGTCGCGGCCGATCTTGTCGGTCAGTTTTTCCCAGGCGGCGGCAACGTTGTCGGCACCCTGCTGGGCGGTCAGCTTGCCCGCGAACACCTTGTTCAGTTCGTCCTCGGCCAGGCTGTAGTACTGGAAGATGCCGGGGATGCGCGGCTCGATGGCGTTGTTCGGGTGATTGTACGATGTCGCCTGCGAGTTCGAGATACGATTTGATATAGGCTGCATCGTAGCCGCCGGCCACCCATAGCGGCACGTCGAAGTGGCTCTGGCGGTACGGCTGGAAGCCGGACGGGTACGCCGCGGTCCACATCGACAGATCGCGGTCGCCGAGCAGCGCCGCGGCGCTCCAGGCCGCCTTGTGCTTCTTCTCGTCGGAATCCACGGTCTTCATGACGTATATGCCCCAGCCGAGATAGGCCATGTTCGGTGCCGCGTTGGGGCCGGTCGGCAGCGTTTCCCACTTGCCGGCCTGATGATTGTAGACGTCGTCCGAAGCCGGCAGGATGTCGAACAGGATCTGCTTGCCGACGGTCGCGGTGTCGCTGGTCACCGCGACAGTGCCGACATCGCCCCACCACGCCAGCAAACCGCCGGTGCCGACCAGGAACTGCTGGAACGCGGTGGTATTCGGGTCGGCGTTGATCTGGTCCGCCGGCTCATACGGCAGCGCGTCCACCACGTCCTGGATGGCGCGCACCCAGCCGGGGTTGTTGACGCGCGGCTTCATCGTATCGACGTCGAACAGCCAGGCCTTCTCGTTCGGGTGCTTGACGTATGCGGTGGCGCGGCTGGCGAGGAAATAGAAGCAGAACCCGCCCCACGGTTTGGGCGCGTCCAGGTAGCCGTAGACGTCCTTGCCGGCGACCTTCTTTCCCTTCATGAATTTGGTGACTTCCTGGACCTGCTGCCAGGTCTTCGGCACGCCCCAGTCGCCCTTGTGGCCTTCCGTCTTCCACGCTTTCGCCAATCCGGCATCGCCGAAATAGTCGGTGCGGTAGTTGATCGTGTGGCAATCGCTGTCGATGCAAACTCGATATATCTTGCCGTCCCAGGCCCCAACTGGAGGTTTCAGGTAGTTCACGTAGTCGTCGAAGTCGATCTGGGTTTTTACCCAGTCCGGCATCGCCGAGGCGAGGCCCTTGCCGCACACATCGCCCTCGAACGGCGCGCCCATTTCCAGCATGTCGAAATCGACGGTGCCGGTGGCGATGGCCTGCTGCAGCCGGGCGTTGTAATCGGCCTGCGCCAAATCGATCCACTTGATGCTGGCGCCGGTATACGCCTCCCACGGCTTCAAGAAGCCGCGGAACAGGAAGTCGTGCAGGTTCTGGTTGTTGAGCCCCATGAACGACAGCTGCACGCCTTTGAACTCGCCCGGCTGCACGTTCTTCTTGGTCGGGCCAAGGCAAAGCTCGCCGACTTTCTGCCAGTCCGCATCAGTAGGGGAGCCGTTCCCGGCACCGGGGATTTTCATCAGTTCTTCGCGCAAAGCCCGGTCGGCCTTGGCGGTTGCCGGAAACCCGGTGAGCGCCCCGGTACCGCCGAGCGCAGCCGCGACTGCCAGCCCGGCGGTGCCCGTCAGCACGTTCCGCCGGCCCATTTGCGTACCGATCCGCCACATGAGTTCAGATGCCATCGTTGGACGCTCCCTGTTCGCCTATCCTGTCACACGCTTATTGCCGGCAATGCGCCGCGCTGCATAGCCGGGTCGATCCATCAATGCTCCGGAACAGGTCAGCTCGCCGCCACACCCTGCGGCAAACGCCTGCGACCGGAAGCTGGAGGCTCGTCGCCTGGCATGCTCGACCAAGTCGAGCATTTTGCCGCGTAGTCCGCGGCGGTTCGTTCCAGGCCGACCCGCAAATCAAGTTTCGGACGCCAGCCGAGCACGGCGGACGCGCGCGTGATGTCCAATACGTTCGCCGGCACATCGAAGCCCCGCCCCGGCAGCGACCGCACCTGCAGCCTGCGTCCCAGCCGCTGCTCGAGCAGCACCACTAATTGCCGCAGCGACGCGCCCTGGCCGGTGCCCAGATTGAACACCGCGTCGCCGCGACCACGCTCCAGCCGCGCCTCGCTCAGCGCCAGCAGCCCGGAAACCACATCGGTGATGTGGATGTAATCGCGCACCACCTCGCCGTCGCCCCAGATCTCGATCGGCTGCCCGGCCAGCGCGCGCTGCATGAAAATGCTCGCCGCACCCTGCCGGCGATGCGGGTCCTGGCCCACGCCGAACGGATTGGCGATGCGCGCGATGCGGCAATCCAGCCCATGCGCGGCGCGATAGAATCCCAGATACTTTTCCGCCGCCGTCTTTGACACGCCGTAGGCCGTGACCGGCTCCAGGGGGTGGGTTTCCGGAATCGGCAGGTGACGCGCGGGACCGTAGACGGTGCCCCCGGAGGAGGCGAATACCAGCCGCACCCCGTCCAGCCGGCGCAGCGCGTCCAGCAGGCGCAAGGTGCCCCGCAGATTCACGTCCAGGTCGGCCAGCGGATTGTCGTTGGCGGTGCCCGGAATGGTCGACCAGGCGTAGTGGTGCACCACGTCCCCGGCGCGCAGCAGCTCGCTCCAGGGTGCCGACGCCAAATCCAGTTGCACGAACGACCATTGCCGCGCATCGACCCCCGGCGGCGACTCGGCTGGCGGCGTCCGTCCCGCCAAAACCACCCGCTCGCCCCGCCGCAGCAAGGCCAAAGCCACGTGCCGGCCGATAAAGCCGCTTCCCCCCAGGATCACGTGCCGCATCGCATGCCGCGCCATCACCTCACGACCTCGCACGCTGACGCTTGCGCTCGCAACTGGTCTAGCGAGATGCGACCAGGCGCATTAGGTTTGGCCTGCATGGGTGAGATCGTGCAACTGCCCCGCCCGCAGCCGTCCCATTCGGGCGAGGATACCATCTGGGCGGTGATGGCGGCGGTGGGCAAGGCCGAGCGTATCGCCGACGTCTACCCGACGCGCATGGCGGCATTGGCCGACCGTGCCTGGCGCGAGCAGCAGGTGCGAGCCTATGCGGCCCTGCTGCGCGCAACCCGAAAAGCCATTCCGCGCTACAGCGTGGCGCCGATTTCGGCGCGCCGATCTGCCCCGGCCGTGGACACCGCTGCCAGCCCTGGGTTTCTTGCTCGGCCGATTCGGTCTGACGGCAAAGCTGCCCCGGGCGTTGGGCGGGCCGGCTAACTCTGCTAAGCAGCGCCGCCCCGATTGAGGAGAGGACGATGGCGCAACGCGAGAGCAACGCCGCCACCACCGTCGATCTTGAACGTAATGAGGTTGCCCTGATCATCGGCGAGGATGACGGAGCCATGTCCGTCCGCATCGCCACCGCGGCCGAGGTTGCCGAGAGCGGGAGTGCGGACCTGGCCCAGGCGCCGGAAATCGTGTTGGCGCTTGCCATGCGGCTGCTGCGCGATCCCGACTTCCATGACGAAATGCTCGACTGGTACTACGAGCACCAGGACGATCCCGAGGAAGACGAAGAGGAAGAGTGATCCGGGGTCAAGGCCGCCGCGCAACCGCGCGGCCGACGCCTCGTTGTGGGGACGTGCCGACCCGAAAGCGCGATACCGCTACCGCTTTTCCCGCCAGCGTGATCGTCGCGATACCGGTTCGCAACGAGGCCGAGCGAATTGGCCGTTGCGTGCGAGCCTTGGCGCAACAGCAGGGCGCTCCGCGGCCGCAGATTGTGCTGCTGCTCAACAATTGTTCCGATGCCACCGCCGCCGTAGTGGGCAGGCTGGCCCGCACGCTGCCCATCAGGTTGCATCCGATCGAGGTGGAATTGCCTGCGGCCGATGCGCATGCCGGCATGGCCCGTTCCTTGGCCATGCAGCACGCGGCGGCATTGGCGGGACCGCTTGGGGTCCTGCTCACCACCGACGCCGACAGCGTCGCTCCCTCGGACTGGCTGGCACGCAACCTGGCCTGCCTGGCAGCGGGCGCCGACGCCGTCACCGGGCGCGCCGTGATCGACCCGATAGAGGCTCGCCTGATCCCCCAGGCCCTGCACGACGCGGACGCGCGCGAATGCGCGTATGGTGCCCTGCTCGACCGGCTTGCGAGCCTGCTCGATCCGGACCCTGCGGATCCCTGGCCGCGCCACACCGAGGATTCCGGCGCCAGCATTGCGGTGACAGTGCGGGCATGGACGATGGTGGGCGGCATACGCCCGGTACCGCTCGGCGAGGATCGCGCCTTTGTGGCGGCACTTCGCCGTCACGATCTGCGCGTGCGCCACGCGCCGGAAATTTGGGTCAACGTATCGGGCCGCATCCAGGGCCGCGCGGCCGGCGGCATGGCCGATACGATCCGTCGCCGGCTGGTCGGCACCCGACCTGTTCCTGGACGATCGGCTGGAGCCCGCCCGCGATGCCGCCCGGCGCGCCAATTTGCGCCGGCAGGCGCGGGCGCTGCACGCAGCCCGGGTGGGGTCACCGCTGCTGGCCCAGACTCTCGGCATTTCTGCGGCCGAGTTGGCCGACCGGCTGGATCAAAGCTTCTTCGGCCAAGCCTGGACGGAGATCGAGCAGGCCAGTCCGGTTTTGCTGCGCCGGAGTGTACCGGTTGCGGCCCTGCCGCGCGAGACCGCGATTGCCGAAGCCCTGCACACCCGGTTGCTGGCGGCTACGCCGGCCGCCGCAACACGTCCAGCCGGTATCCCGGCCGCCATACCCGCTTGATCGCCCGCAGCCGCCGACCAAGCCTGCGGAGCAGAACCCTGGCGGCCTGATCGCCGGTCAGCGCCGTATCGGTAGGTCCGGTCCAATTCACCAAAACCAGCGTCCCGCCGCGACGCAGGCTGCCGGCGACGTGATCCGCCGTGCGCATGACCGCCTGCGCGTCCAGGAAGTAGAGCACTTCGGAGATCACGATCAGATCAAACGTGGCTCGCGGCCACTGCTCCGGGATGGTGCGCCGCTCCAGAGTAACGCCCGGGCGCCCGCGACACCGGCGCCGTGCGTGGCGCAGGGCCGCCTCGGCCACGTCGATCGCCAGCAGCCGCCGACAGCGCTGCGCCAGCAGCACCGTCATCACGCCAACGGAACACCCGACCTCGAGCCCGGCGCGAAACCGACCTTGCGGCAGTGCGTGCAGCGTGGCCCGGTATTTGCGCCTCTCATAAGGGCTGGTCGCAAAGTGCCAGGGGTCCGGGTCTGCCGTGTACAGCGCCTCGAACACCGCTTCGGCGTCGTTCATGGCTGGTCCAGGAAGACTTCCCAGGGGCGGTCGAACAGCGCCAAAAAGTCTGGGGCCAGCCGAAACCCGGTCGGGTCATCATCGATCAGGTCCGAATACTGCGTGGCATGGGCAGTCACGGCGCGACGCTTGGCGGCCAGGTGGCGCGCCACGTCCAGGCGGCCGCCGGTCCCCATTTCCGGCAGCTCCGCATCCGCCGCCACGGTCCACGCCCAGACCGGATACGCGAGGTGCCGTGCTCCGGTGCGCAGGGCCGCCGCCGCGGCCAGTTTGGCAGCCGATCCGTGGTCGCCATGCGGGTCGCCGATCCAGCTCGCGCAAATCGTGCCGATGCGATGCTCTGCCATCAGGCTGCACAGACGTTCGAGCACCGCCTCGAACGCCGAGCCGTCATGCGGGGCCTGGCTATCCTTCTGCCCAAGAAACGTGAGCCGGCCATCGGGCAGCCCCAGGATCGCGGTTGCATCGCGTGCTTCGCGTTGGCGCTGGGCGGCGATCCGCGCTGGCGGCCAAGCCCTGCTGGCGGGGTGGGACATGCTGCCGTCCGTCAGCATCGCGACATGCACCGCGTGGCCCCGCGCGCACGCTTCGGCGATGGTGCCGCCGCAGCCCAGCGACTCGTCGTCCGGGTGCGGCGCCAAAATCAGCAGCGGTGCCGTGCCGAACAGCGCTTCGAACGGACGCAATGGCAGATTCTGCATGGCGGCGTGGGCCAGCGCCGCCTTCAAGGCAACGGGTCCTGCTCGAACAGCGTGACGGCGGCCTGCTCCAGCACCGCATCGATTGCCGGCTGGCGCATGTATGTCGCCAGCGCCTGCACGATTTCGGGCGGAAAAGCCGCCTCTCGGTCCAGCCGATTGGCCTCCGCGGCCAGCCAACCGAGTCCGGCCTCCAATCTGTCCAGCAAGGTTTGCCGGACCGGCCGGATCAGAATGTCCATTGCGGCCCAGCAACGCCACGGCCCTGCGCGGTCGTGCGGCTCAATCCGCGGTCGCACCCATCTTGGCAGCCAGCGCCGGCATACGGCTGGTCCGGCGCGGCGCCAGGAAGTGTTGCAGACGGTCCAAATACAGGTAGATCACCGGGGTGGTGTACAGCGTCAGCACCTGGCTCACCGCCAGCCCGCCCACCATGGCAAACCCCAGGGGCCGGCGCAGTTCCGAGCCCGCGCCGTGGCTGAGCATGAGCGGCAGGCCGGTCAGCAGCGACGAGACGGTAGTCATGAGGATCGGCCGGAACCGCAGCAGGCAGGCTTGACGGATGGCGTTCAGCGGGGTTTCGCCGTCGCGCCGTTCGGCGCTGATGGCGAAATCGACCATCATGATGCCGTTCTTCTTGACGATGCCGATCAGCAGAATGATGCCAATCAGCGCGATCACCGACAGCTCGTAGCCGAACAGCATCAGCATCAGCAGCGCGCCTACGCCGGCGGCCGGCAGGGTCGACAGAATGGTCAGGGGCAGGATGTAGCTCTCGTACAGAATGCCGAGGATTATATAGACGACGACCAGTGCCGCGGCGATCAGGTAGGGCTCCGTGGACAACGACGACTGGAACGCCTGCGCCGTGCCCTGAAAACTGCCCTGCAAGCTCGCTGGCGCGTGCAGTTGCGCCATCGCCGCGTTCACCGCCTTCACCGCATCTCCCAGCGCCACGTTGGGCGCCAGGTTGAACGAGATCGTGACGGCCGGGAACTGGCTCTGATGGTTGATCGCGAGCGGCTGCACCGGTTTCGCGTCAACCCGCACAAAGGTCGAAAGCGGCACCGCTGAACCGTTAGCCGCCCGCACATACAGTTTGTCGAGGGTCGCCAGGCTGCCCCGTTCAGCGTCAGGCACCTCCAGGATCAAGTGGTACGAGTTCACCTGAGAGAAAAACTGGGCGATCTGGTTTTGACCGAAAGCGTCGGCCAGGGTGCTGTCGATTGCGGCTGGCATGATCCCGAACCGGGAAGCGGTGTCACGGTCGATCGTGAGCGTGGCGGTGGCACCGCCGATCTGCTGGTCGGTGGCGACGTCACGCAGCTGCGGAAGCTGCTGCAGCTTGGCGAGCACTTTCGGCGCCAGCTGGTACAGTTCGGTGCCGTTGGCGTCCTGCAGTGTGTATTGATACAAGGTTTTGGTGAGACGGCCACCGACCTGCACGTCCTGCCGGGCCTGCAGGAAGACTTTGACTCCTTCGAGCTTGGCCAGCTTCGGGCCGAGCCGCGCAATGATCTGCTGCGCGCTCGCGTGCCGCTCGGAGAATGGCTTCAGCGCGATGAACATGCGGCCATTGTTTTCGGTCTGGCCGCCGCCGGCGCCGACCGCCGATGAGATGCCCCCGATATCCGGGTCGGAGAGCAGCACCTTGATCGCCGCTTCCTGCTTGGCGGACATCTCGGCGAACGAAATATCCTGCGCGCCTTCCGTGGTCCCGTAGAGCAGGCCATTGTCCTGGTCCGGAAAGAAGCCTTTTGGGATGGTGATATACAGGAACACGGTCAGTGCGAGGGTGCCCAGGAATACCAGCAGGGTGATGAACCGGAACCGCAGGGCCACCTCCAGGGTACGTCCGTAGAAGCTGATCATCGCCTCGAACCCGCGCTCGAAGAAGCGATACACCCGACCGTGGCTGGGCTGGTGGCGCAGGAAACGCGAGCACAGCATCGGCGTGAGCGTCAGCGAAATGGCGCCCGACAACAGCACTGCGATCGTCACCACGACCGCGAACTCGCGGAACAGGCGGCCGACGATGCCGCCCATCAGCAGCAGCGGGATGAATACCGCCACCAGCGAGAAACTGATCGACACGATGGTGAAGCCGATCTCGCCGGCACCCTTGAACGCCGCATCCAGCGGCTTCATCCCTTCCTCGATATGACGGAAAATGTTCTCCAGCATGACGATGGCGTCGTCCACCACGAACCCCACCGCGATGGTCAGCGCCATCAGCGAGAGATTGTCCAGGCTGTAGCCGATCACGTACATCAACGCGAAAGTGCCGATCAACGCCAGCGGCACGGTGACGCTGGGGATGATGGTGGCCCAGACGTTGCGCAGGAACAGGAAGATCACCATCACCACCAGCCCCACGGACAGCAGCAGCGTGAACTGCACGTCGGCCACCGAGGCGCGGATGGTGACGGTGCGATCGCTGACGATGCGTACGTGTATGTCGGGCGGGATCGAGGCGATCAGCGACGGCAGCTTGGCCTTGACCCCCTCCACGGCGCTGATGACGTTGGCGCCCGGCTGCTTGAACACGATCAGCAGAAGCGCCGGATGATTGTCCTGCGAGGCATGCAGCAACACGTTCTCCGGTGCGTCCACCGCCCGGCCGATGTCGCGCACGCGCACCGGCGCGCCGTTGCGATAGGCCACGATCGTGTTCTCGTACTCGGCGGCGCGGGTCAGCTGGTCGTTGTCGTAGATCGTGTAGGTCCGCTGCGGCCCGTCAATCGATCCCTTGGCCGCGTCCACCGTGGCGCTGACCAGCATCTGGCGGACGTCTTCCAGCGTCATCCCCATTGCCGCGAGCTTGGCCGGTTCCACCTGCACCCGCACCGCGCGCTTCTGCTCGCCGCCGATGTACACCTGCGAGATGCCATTCAGCTGGCTTATCTGCTGAGCTAAAACCGTGTCGGCGTAGTCATCGACGCTGATCAGCGGGCGCGCATCGGAGGTCACCGCCATGATCAGGATCGGCGCGTCGGAGGGGTTCACCTTGCGGTAGGTCGGCGGGTTCGGCAGGTTTTTTGGCAGCTGGCCGCCGGCGGCGTTGATCGCGGCCGACACGTCCTGCGCGGCGCCGTCGATATTGCGATTCAGGTCGAATTGCAGCGTGATCTGGCTCGTGCCCAGCGTGTTGATCGAGGTGAGCTGTGCCACCCCGGGAATCTCGGCGAACTGCCGCTCCAGCGGCTGCGCCACAGTCGCGGCCATGGTTTCAGGGCTCGCGCCGGGGAGCGATCCGGTAACCGAAATGGTCGGGAAGTCCACGGCGGGCAGCGGAGCGACCGGCAACAGCGGGTAGGCCACCAGACCCTACCAGCAGCAAGGCCGCCATCATCAGCGAAGTGGCAACCGGCCGACGGATGAACGGGGTCGAGATGCTCATAAGCTTTTAGCTGTTCGCCTTGGGCGATGGCGTCACGTCCACTTTGCTGCCGGCCTGCAGACGAGACTGGCCCTGGGTGACCACCGTGTCGCCCTCCGCGAGCCCCTTTAGCACTACCGCGATCTGGCCGTTATCCAGCCCGGTCTCGACCGCCACCTGCGCCGCGGTGTGGTCCGGCTTGACCGTGTACACGTATTGCCCGGAGGGGCCGTTCTGCACCGCGATCGAGGGGATCACCAGCGCGTGGCCGAGCGTGCCGACCTGGATGCGTGCGTTCACGAACTCGCCCGGCCAGAGGCGATTATCAGGGTTGGGGAAAGTCGCCTTCAGCTTGATGGTCCCGGTGGTCTGGTCGATCTGGTTGTCGATGGTCAGCAGCGTGCCGTCGCCCAGCTTGGTATGATCGTCGGAGGCGAACACCGTGACCGGCAAGGTGCCGTGCGCCATTCCATCCTGCAGCTGGGGCAGGTTGTCCTGAGGCAGGGTGAACACCACCGAGATCGGGTGGATCTGCGTCACGGTCACGATCCCGGTGGCGTCCGTGCCATGCACCAAATTCCCCGGATCGATCAGGCGGATGCCGGTACGGCCGTCGATCGGCGAACTGATTGTGGTGAAATCGAGGTTTAGCTTGGCACTGGCGATCTGGGCCTCGTCGCCCTGGATCGTCGCCTGGCCCTGGGCGACGGTCGCCTGCTGCGTGTCGACCTGCTGGCGGGAGGCAAAATTGCTGCGCGCCAGATTGCTGTAGCGTGCCAGGTCACGCTGAGCATTGGCCAGCGCCGCCTGGTCCGAGGCACGCTTGGCGAGCGCCGCGGCATAGGCCGCCGCATACGGCCGTGGGTCGATCTGTACCAGCGGTTCGCCTGCCTTCACCTCCTGTCCTTCGGTGAAGAACAGCTTGTCGACGGTGCCGTCCACGCGCGCGCGCAGCAGCACCGAGGCAAAGGCCTGCACGGACCCGATGCCACGCAGCAGCACCGGTACGTCCTGGCGGGTAACGGTTGATACTTGCACCGGTATGCCCTGGGGCGGCGCGGGCGCACCTTGGGCGAGCGCCTCGCCGGCCGGAGCGGTTGCCAGCAGAGCAACAGCCGCAATCGCGGCCCGCCAGCCCAGGGCTGCCCGGGGGGTCATAAACACATGCACATCGCTTCGCAGCACAAATAGGGGCGCTCCCGGGAAACGCGAGACCGGGATCATGTCCCTTTACGCGAAGCGTCGGCGGCTGTGGAAGGGCGATGCGCCCGGCCGACGGCTCATGACCCGCCCACCGATGCCGCATCTCTATCCAAACACCTCGGCCGGCCGTTCTCCTGGCCCAGGCCCGGCTGCAGCGGATGACGTTCCGGCTCTCGGCCCTGGCGACAAAGTTCACCGCCGGAAGCCGGCCACCAGGGGATTGCCCGAAAACCTCCTCTGCCCGACAACGCCTGCATGAAGCGGTTGCGCCTGCACAACAGCCTGACCCGCCGGACGGAAGAATTCGTGCCGCTCGACCCGGAGCATGTACGTCTGTACGTCTGCGGCCCCACCGTCTACGATCTGGCGCATGTCGGCAACGCGCGCTCGGCCGTCGTGTTCGACGTGCTGGCACGCCTGCTGCGCCGCCTATACCCGCGCGTTACCTACGTGCGCAACATCACCGACGTGGACGACAAGATCAACGCGCGCAGCCTGACGACGGGCGAGCCGATCGCCGCGATCACCGCCCGCACCACGGCCGACTACCACGCCGACATGGCCGCCCTCGGCTGCCTGCCCCCGGACATCGAGCCGGCGCGCGACCGCGCACATTCCCGAAATGCATCGCGCTGATCGAGCGACTGATCGCAACCGGCCACGCCTATGAGGCGGAGGGTCACGTGCTGTTCGCGGTGTCCAGTTTTGCGCCGACTACGGCATGCTGTCCGGCCGCTCGCTCGAGGACTTGATCGCCGGCGCGCGGGTCGAGTCGGCGCCCTACAAACGCGATCCCGGCGACTTCGTGCTGTGGAAACCGTCCACGCCGGAGCTGCCCGGCTGGGACAGCTCCTGGGGCCGCGGGCGGCCTGGCTGGCACATCGAGTGCTAGGCCATGATCGAGGCGCTACCTGGGCGAGAATTTCGAC
Organism: uncultured Pseudomonadota bacterium; assembly: GCA_963822705.1. Taxonomy (GTDB): domain Bacteria; phylum Pseudomonadota; class Alphaproteobacteria; order Acetobacterales; family Acetobacteraceae; genus CAVRQM01. The sequence continues at coordinate 397,582 of CAWGIX010000006.1, read as the reverse complement.
ATCCACGGCGGCGGCCACGACCTGATCTTTCCGCACCACGAGAACGAACTGGCGCAGTCCTGCTGCGCCCTGCCCGGCAGCCCTTCGCGCAAGTCTGGATACACAACGGCATGCTGACTTTTCTCGGCGGAAAGATGTCCAAGAGCCTGGGCAACATTTTGACCGTGCGCGAGACGCTGCAGGCAGCACCCGGCGAGGCGATCCGGTTCATGCTGCTGAAGGCGCAGTATCGCACGACGCTCGACCTCACGCCCGACGCCCCGCAGGAGGCGCGCCGCAAACTGGACCGGTTCTATCGTGCGCTGGAACGCGACTCCCGGCCGAAGCCCGCGAGGTGCCCGAACCCGTGCTCGACGCGCTGTGCGACGATCTCAACACGCCCGCGGCTTTCGCCGCCATGGATGCCCTGGCCGACGCGGCGCTGGGCGGCGACGCCGCCGCGAGTGCAGGTTTGCGCGCCGCCGGCGACCTGCTTGGGCTCGCTGCAACATGAGCCGCAAAAATGGTTTCATGCGGGACACGAAGGCGAAGCGATCGAAGCGGCAATCGCGGAACGTCTGTCGGCGCGCAAAGCTCGAGAATTCCGCTCGCGCCGACGCGATCCGCGCCGAATTGGCGGCAAAAGGTGTGCTGTTGGAGGATGGACCGGGCGGAACTACCTGGCGGCGGCAGTGACGCGCCGGTGACCGGGCGGGCCAGCGGTGCCGCGCTGGCGCCGATCGGCAACAGTCCGGTCGTCGTGCTGGTGCGTCCGCAACTGGCCGACAACATCGGCGCGGTCGCCCGCGCCATGGCTAACGGTGGCCTGTTTCACCTGCGCCTCGTGGCCCCCCGTGACGGCTGGCCGCAGGAAAAAGCCTGGCGCAACGCCTCCGGTGCCGACCGTATCCTCGACGCGCTCACGCTGCACGACACGGTGGCTGACGCGGTCGCCGATCTGCACCATGTGCTGGCCACCTGCCCGCGCCCCCGCCACGTCATCAAACCGATACTCACCGCGCGAGGTGCCGCCGCGGAGCTGCGCGCCATCTGCGCTCGCGATTTGCGCGTGGGCGTGCTGTTCGGCCCGGAGCGCGCTGGCCTGGATCGCGAAGACCTGGCCTGCGCCGATGCATTGGTGCGGTTTCCGCTGAATCCCGCCTTCATGAGCCTCAATCTGGCACAGGCGGTCATGGTGCTGGCCTACGAATGGTGGGTTTTTGGCGACGAAACGACGCCGCGGACATTGATGACCAATGAGACGCGGATCGCCACGAAAGCTGAGCTGGAGAATTTCCTAGGCCACCTGGTGGCGGAATTGGACGCCAGCGGCTTTCTCGACAATCTGCCGAAACGTCCGGGTATGGAAATAATTTGCGCCACTTGTTTCAGCGCGGCGAAGCCACCGAGCAGGAATTGCGCACGCTGCACGGCGTCGTCACCGAACTTTCGCGCGGCCGCAGGCAACGTGGCCGCGATCCCGCCTGATGATCAGACCCGCCGCTCCGCCAGCAGCGCATCCACCACGGCGGGATCGGCAAGCGTCGACGTATCCCCCAGCCCCTCGGTCTCGCCCGCCGCGATTTTTCGCAGTATGCGCCGCATGATCTTGCCGCTGCGGGTTTTCGGCAAGCTGGGCGCCCAATGGATTTCGTCCGGTGCCGCGATCGGTCCATCTCGCGCCGCACCCAGGCGACAAGTTCCTTGCGCAGTGCGTCGGAGGCTCGGTTCGCCGGCGTTCAGCGTGACATAGGCATAGATGCCCTGACCCTTGATCTCGTGCGGAAACCCCACCACCGCCGCCTCGGCCACTTTGGGATGTGCCACCAGCGCACTCTCCACCTCCGCGGTGCCCATGCGGTGGCCCGAACGTTGATCACGTCATCGACCCGCCCGGTGATCCACCAGTAGCCATCAGCATCCCGCCGCGCGCCGTCGCCGGTAAAGTATTTTCCGGGATAGGCGGAAAAATACGTCTGCACGAATTGCGCGTGGTCGCCGAACAGGGTGCGCATCATGCCGGGCCACGGTTTGGCGATGCACAGATTGCCCTCCGCCTCGCCGCTCAGTTCACGCCCTTCCGCATCGACCAGTACCGGTTCGACGCCCGGCAGCGGCAGCGTGGCCGAGCCGGGTTTGGTGGCAATCGCTCCCGGCAACGGGCTGATCAGAATGCCGCCAGTTTCGGTCTGCCACCACGTATCGACAATCGGGCAACGCTCGTCGCCCACGACGGTATAATACCAGTGCCACGCTTCCGGGTTGATCGGCTCGCCGACGCTGCCCAGCAGGCGCAGGCTGGCGCGGCTGGAGGCTTTTACATGCGCCTCGCCCTCGCGCATCAAGGCACGGATCGCGGTCGGGGCGGTGTAAAAGATGTTGACCTTGTGCTTGTCGACGACCTGCCAAAAGCGGCCATGGTCGGGGTAGTTCGGCACCCCCTCGAACATCAGCGTGGTGGCGCCGTTCGCCAGCGGTCCGTAGACGATATAGGTGTGGCCTGTAACCCAGCCGACATCGGCCGTGCACCAATAGATTTCGCCGGGGCGATAGTCGAACACCAGTTCGTGCGTATAGCTGGCCCATACCATGTAGCCGCCGGTGGTGTGCAGCGCGCCCTTCGGCTTGCCGGTACTGCCCGAGGTGTACAGGATGAACAGCGGGTCCTCGGCCGCCATTTCGGCAGGCGGACAGTCCGGCGAGGCACTCGCCACCAGCGACTCATAGCGATGGTCGCGCCCGTCCTGCATGGCGACCTGGCCATCGGTAACGGAAACAACGATGACGGACGTCACGTCCGGACATTGTCGCAGCGCCTGGTCGGCATTGGCTTTCAGCGGCACGCGCCGCCCGCCGCGGCGGCCCTCGTCGGCGGTGATCAGCACTTTGGCGCCGGCGTCGAGGATGCGGCTGGCCAAACTGTCGGGCGAAAAACCACCGAACACGACGGTATGGACGGCGCCGATCCGCGCGCAGGCTAGCATGGAGACCGCGGCCTCCGGCACCATCGGCAAATAGATGCACACGCGATCGCCTTTTTCCACGCCAAGGCGGCGCAGAACGTTGGCGAAACGGCAGACCTCCTCGTGCAGCGCGCGATAGGTGATCGTGCGGCTTTTGGTCGGGTCGTCACCCTCCCAGATGATCGCCGTCTGCTCGCCCTTGTCGGCCAGATGACGGTCCAGACAACTGACGCTGGCGTTGAGCCTGCCGTCCTCAAACCATTTTACCCGAACCTCACCGGAAAAATCCCCGGCCTGGATGTTCGTGGGTTCGCGCATCCAGGCGATACGTCGGCATTTTTCCGCCCAGAAACCGTGCGGGTCGCGCACCGAACGCGCGTAATCGGCCCGATACTGGGCCTCGTTGATCCGGGCGGTTTCGGCGATCTCCGGGCGCACGGGGTATAGCGGCTGGTGCATGGCGTCTCCTCACCTCCGGGCTCTCCGGCCCCGGAGCCAAATTAGTCCTCGCCGGGACAGGGGCCAAGTCAGCCCCCCAAAACGTGTTCCATGGAGTAGTGGGTTGTGGCGTCCGCTTCCGGCCCTTCTATAGTGCCCCGGGGCGATCCGGCCCAGCCGTGCGTCATCGGAGGAAGCAATGTCCGAACTGGCCGAACTCGGGGTTGCGGGTCTCGCGACCATGGGCGCCAATCTGGCCCGCAACGCCGCCCGCCACGGCTTTCCGGTCGCGATCTACAACCGCCACGCCGAGCGCACCGACCGTCTAATGGCCACCCACGGCGGCGAGGGAAAATTCCTGCCCGCGCACGAGATCGCCGCGTTCGTGAACTCGATCGCAAAGCCGCGACCGATCCTGCTGATGGTCAAGGCCGGCAAGCCGGTGGACGACATGATTGCGGAATTCCTGCCCCACCTGGAATCAGGCGACATTTTCATCGACGGCGGCAACTCGCTGTTTTCCGACACGCGCCGGCGCGAGGCGGCGCTGCACGATCACGGGCTGCGTTTCATCGGCATGGGCGTATCCGGCGGCGAGGAGGGCGCGCTGGAGGGTCCCAGCATGATGCCGGGCGGCGCCCGCGAGGCGTATTGGCGCATCGAGAAGATGGTCACGCGCATGGCCGCGCAAGTCGATGGCACGCCGTGCTGCACCTATATCGGCCCCGACGGCGCCGGGCACTACGTGAAGATGGTGCATAACGGCATCGAGTATGCCGACATGCAGCTGATCGCCGAGGCCTATGACCTGATGCGCGAGCTGGGCGGCCTGGATGCGGCCCGCATCGCCGACGCGTTCGACGACTGGCGCCAGGGCGAGCTCGATTCGTATCTCATCGAGATCACCGCAGCGGTTCTGCGCTCACGCGACCCGGATGGCAGCGCCCGGGTGGATGCGATTCTGGACGAGGCGGAGCAAAAAGGCACGGGGCGCTGGACGGCGCAATCCGCGCTGGAACTGGGCGTGCCGATCACGGCCATCACCGAGGCCGTGTTTGCCCGTGCGTTGTCGGCGCGCCGTGCGCTGCGCGGGCGGGCGGCAAAACTGTATCCGCGGGCAAAGGCGGATGCGGCGATTGCCGTGGACGATATTCGCGATGCGCTGTACGCAAGCAAGATCGTCGCCTACGCGCAGGGGTTTGAGCAGCTCGCGGCGGCATCCGAAGAATACAAGTGGGATTTGCGCCCCGGAGAAATTTCCACGATCTGGCGTGGCGGCTGCATCATCCGCGCGCGGTTCTTGGACCGTATCCGCGAGGCGTACGCGGCCGGTCCGGTAGCGAACCTGCTGCTGGCCGACTATTTTCGTGAGGCCATCGCGCGCACCGAGGGTGCCTGGCGGCGCGTGGTGGCGCAGGCGATGCAGTACGGCATTGCGGTGCCGGCCTTTGCGTCATCGTTGGCCTATTTCGACGGCATCCGCCGCGCTCGCGGTCCGGCCAACCTGATCCAGGGTTTGCGCGACTATTTTGGCGCGCACACCTATCACCGGCTGGATCGGCCAGGAACGTTCCACACCATGTGGGGCGAGGACGGGCGGGAAGTCACACTTCCGGCCGACAAGCAGGGCGCTGGGTGATGCTCCTGCAAGAACCCGTAAGCGTTACGGCTGGCTTTGCAGGTGATCATGCGGAACATCGACCGACTTTGCTTGCGGCTTGCAGTCGCGAGCACACCGGGGTGGACGGGAAGTTGCTGCGCCACGACCGCAACAGACCAGCGTCGCACTCGGGGCTACCGCCGGACATCGATGTGGCCGACGCTTGCGGAGGCCACTGCCGCCCAATCCATGTCTATTCCCAGCCCTAATCCCTCCGGCGCCCGTACAAATCCGTCCCGGCCGGTGCGTATGGCGGTCTGCGCACCGGACTCGAACGGCGCATAGGGTAACGGCTGCTCAAAATAGCTGCTGTTCGGCTGCCCCAGCATCAGCGCCAGATTGGCCGCCTGATGCAGGCTGTAGCCCCAGCATTGCAGCTCCACCGTAGTGCCGAACGCGTCGGCGAGCGCCATGATCTTGAGCGCCGGCGTGAGCCCGCCGCAGCTCATCACGTCGACGCGCGCAAGGTCCCAGCAATGCTGGCCCAGGGCGAAGGCGACCAGACGGTGGTCGGTCACCGAATTGCCGGCGGGCACGATCGGCACTGCCAAGTCGGCGCACAATGCGCGATATCCATGCAGGTCAAAATCGTCGAGCGGCGCCTCGAACCACCGGTAGCCCAGTTCGCCCAGCGCACGACCCACGCGCAGCGCCGCGTCGCGGTCGTAGCGCTGCTCCACGTCCAGCATCAGCTCGGCCCCGGACGCGGCACCGCTCGCCGCCACCGCCCGCACCATGGCCAGGTCGCGGCTCGGCTCGCACCAGCAATGAAATTTTATCGCGGAAAATCCCTCCGCCCGCAGGCGCCGCACCTCATCGACATACGCCTCCGCACTGGCCAGAAGCGACGTGCTGGCATACGCAGGGATGCGCTCACGGGTGCCGCCCAGAAAACGCCACAGCGGCATCCCGGCAATTTTTGCCGCCAAGTCCCAGAGCGCCACATCGATCAGCGACTGGGCCTGCGGCGCGCGGGGCAAGGTCTTGCTCAGCAAGTCGCGCCATATTTTTTCCCGCTCCAGAGCCGCGCGCCCCAACAGATGCGGCACCAGGGTCCGCAGCGTCTCCATCACGGAAATCTCGTACTGAAAATCGGAAAAATTTGCCGCGCAGGCGATGCCCTGCGCGCCACCCGTTGTGGTGATACGCAGCAGCGTTCCGGTCATGAACTGGCCCGGCATGTCCAGCGCCCAGGCCAGCTTTTCGACCGGCGGAGCCATGGAAAATACTTCGATCCGATCGATGAGCAGGTCGGCGCTCATGCGCTCCTCCGAGGCGCATCGCCGTCCTGCCAGCCCAGGTGGGCCAGGAAATCACGTGTGCGAGGCGAGTGCGGCGCGTCGAACACCTGCCCCGGCGGCCCGGTTTCCACCACCCGCCCGTGGTCGATCACCACCACCCGGTCGGCTACTCGCCGCGCAAAAATCATTTCGTGTGTAACCACCAGCATGGTCATCCCTTCGTCGGCCAGTCGCTTCATCACCGCCAGCACCTCGCCGATGGTCTCCGGGTCGAGCGCAGAGGTCGGTTCGTCGAACAGCATGGCCGCGGGCTCCATCGCCAGCGCCCGGGCGATCGCCACCCGCTGCTGCTGACCGCCCGACAGCGCCGCCGGATGCTGTTTTGCTTTGTCCACCAGCCCGACTTTCTGCAGCAGCGCCATCGCCCGCGCCTCGGCATCGCTGCGTCGCATGCGCAGCACGGTCGTCGGCCCGAGCGTCACGTTGCGCAGCACCGTCAGATGCGGGAACAGCTCGAAACTCTGGAACACCATGCCCATCCGCCGCCGCACCTGGCGGATATCCGTCGCGGTTCCCCTGATGTCCGTGCCCTCGAAAGCGATCCGGCCGCTCTCGAAAGGTTCCAGACCGTTCGCACACCGCAACACCGTCGACTTGCCCGATCCGCTCGGGCCGATGAGGCAGATGACCTCGCCGCGTTCAAGCGTGAGGCCCACGCCGTCCAGCACCCGAACCGCACCGTAGTGTTTGACCAAACCCTCGATCTGCAGGATCGGCCCGCTCATTCCACCACTGCGAACCGCCGGTGCAAGTAGTCGACCAGCTTGGCCTGGGGGTAGCCGAGCAGCCAGTACAGCACGGCCATGCCGGTCAGCACTTCCAGCACCCGATAGGTCTCGGTGCGCACTTGCATCGCCTCGTACGACAGGTCGCCCACCGCAATCGCCGACACCAGCGAGGTGTCCTTGAACAGCGACACCCAGGTCGATGCCAGCGCCGGCAGCACGCGCCGCACCGCCTGCGGGACCACCACATGACGCAGCACGTCCGCACGGCGCATGCCGAGCGCCAAGGCCGCGTGGTGCTGGCCGCGCCGGATCGACAGCAGCCCGGCGCGAAACGTCTCGCAATTGTACGAGGCGATGTTGCACACCAGGCCAACCAGCGCCGTGCCCAAGGCTGAGAACGCGATGCCGGTCACCGCCGGCAGCACGTAGAACACCCAATAGATTTGCAGCAGCAGCGGCGTCGCCCGGAACAGTTCCACGAACGCGACGGCCGGCGCCCGCACGATCGCCGATGGGCTGAGCCGCACCACCGCCAAGAACAGTCCGAGCGGCAGCGCCAGTGCCATGGTGGTCACCGTCAGCAACACGGTTACTTCCACGCCGGACAGGAATTGCGCCCGGTAGGTCCAGAGCACGCTCCAGTCGAATGTCATGAGGCGCCGAGCGGCGCCACGCGCCGGTAGATGGCGTCCACACCGCGCACCACCGGAAAACACAACAGGAAGTATAGGCCCATGGCCAGGGTGTACACTTCGAAAGACCGGTAGGTGACGCCGGTTACCACCTGTGACTGCCGCAACAGTTCCGGTACGGCGATGACCGAGGCAATGGCCGAATCCTTGACGGCATTGACCATCAGCGAGCCGAACGGCGGCAGCATGCGGATCAGCGCTTGCGGCAGGATGACGGTGCGGATCGCCTGCCCCGCTCCCATCCCGAGCGCCAGCGCCGCGCGCATTTGCCCACGCCGCACCGAGGTCAGTCCCGCGCGCACCGTCTCGGCGGCATAGGCTCCGAGATGCAGCGATAGGGCAATTACCGCTGCCGACATCGACGACAGCGGCAGGCCCACCACCAGCGGCAGGGCGAAATAGGTCCAGATCAGTAACACAAGCTGCGGCACCGCGCGCATGGTATCGACATAGAAGGCCAGCAGGGCGCCGAGCACGCGGCCGCCGTAGGTGCGGCCTATCGCCACCGTGATGCCGATCACGGTGGCGAACAGCATGCACAGCACGCTGAGCAGGATGGTGACCAGCAGCGCATGCGCCAGGAACGGCCAGCGCCGCAGCACCGGGCCGAAGTCGAAGGTCATTCCTGGCAGCCAGGCACAGCGACGGTGCTATTCGCTGCCCTTCATGACGCTGACCTCCTTGGCCTGCAACTGCGGCTCATCCTGCTTCTCGACGGCGCGCAGCCAAGCCAGAAACACCGGCTGGTTCTTGTCGATCGCCATACCCACCGGGGTCGGCATCTCGTCGCTCTTCAGGCAGTCGTCGCCCTTGGGCAGCACCGCCAGCCCCGGCACCTTCTTCTGCAAATCCACCCACGCCACCTTGTCGATCGGCGCCGCATCCGCCCGATGCGACAGGATTTCGTCGACGGGTGCGTTTGCTCCCGATCCCGGCACGCCGCGCAGTTTCGCCTTCGGAAGGCGCTGGGGTAGCCAGGTTTCCGGTGGCGTGCCGGTGAAATAGGCGATCGTCACGTCGGGCGCATTCAGATCATCAATGGACTGCGCCTTCTGCATCTTCGGGTCGGTCGCGAGCCCGAACAGACACAGGGCTGAAACCGAGTAGTTGACGAAGTCGATCACCTTGTCGCGGCTCGGCGTCTCCGATAGCGGCGCGATGCTGATGTCGACCTGACCGCTGGACAGGATCGGCACCTTGGTTTCGTGACTGACCGGCACCGTCTCGAGTTTGACGCCCAGACGCTTGGCAACGTCCTGGGCCAGGTCCCAGGCTGGACCCTCGAACGGCGCGCCGCCACCCGACGTGTTCTCCTTCAGCCACGGGTATTCGCCGAGCACGGCCACGCGCAGCGTGCCGCGCTGCTTGATAGCGTCGATGCGTTTGCTGGCGCCCGGCTGCGGCACCGCCGTGTCGTCCGCCCGTGCCGCCGTGCCGAACGCGAGCAGCGCCGCGGCCGTGAGCATAAGCAATCGTTTTGTCAGCATTTTCTACCCCCGTTTGCAGTCTTACGGCTAGCTTCGATTCTCGAGCTCCTCGTCAAAGCTCGGAAGCGGAGCGTACAAAACCTGCTCCACCGTATAGCGCCCGCCATGCGCCCGCACGGTCCCGGCCGCAGCCGGTTCGTCGTAGCCTTCAAGGATCGTTGCTACGAGCTCCGCCGTTCCCTCTGCTTCATCCGACACGATCTCCGGCAGACGCGGGCGCAGCGAGGGTGATCCTTCCAGGAGCCGGGCCACCTCCCGTCGCTGTCGCAATACCGACTCGGCCCAGCCACGCCGCGGTTCCATTGCGGGAGAGAACTCTGGCTTTAGCAAGTGCTCGATGATCCGGCCGATCCGGCGCCGCAATTCCGTTACTTGCGAGCGGCCCAAACTCTCCACCTCCTCGACCAGATTGTCCCAGTCGAGCGGCTCGTTGCTGCGTCGCGCCGCCGTGCGCAACAAGCCGGCTTCGCGCTCGGTCCAGAGCAGAAAATCCTCGTCGTACAGCGTGTCGCCGTCAGCCATCCTATGCTCTGCTCCGCCCGGCGCTACTCCGCCGCGACCGCCGCTCCGGCCCGCACCGCGTCGCGCGGATGCTTGTGGAACGCGCCGTCCTTCATGATGCCCACTAGCCGGGCCTTGTCCTGCATGATGCGCACATCTCGCGTCGGGTCGCCGTCCACCAGCAGCAGGTCGGCCAGAAAACCCTCGCGCACCAAGCCGAGTTCGTCGCCCATGCCCATGATCTCGCCGCCCACTTTAGTGGCGCAACAGAGCGCCTCGGCCGGCGAATACCCGAACAGGTCGACGAAGTGCATCAGGTCGCGCGCGTTGGTGCCTTGCGGCGTCCAGGCAAATCCGTAGTCGCCGCCGATCACCACCCGTACGCCGCGCTTGCGCAATTCCGCATACACTTTCGACGTCAGCTCGACGATCCGCCGCATGCCCAGCCGCTCGATCGTCGCCTCGTCGATGCCGTATTGCGGGCCGTACTCGATGGTGTTGACGATCAGCCCGATCGCCGGCCCGGCAAAGACAGCATCCTTCTTCGCCTCCATCATGTCGAGCGCGCGAGCATCCATCAGCTCGCAGTGATAGATCACGTCCACATCGCATTCGAGCGCGCGCTTTACCGAGCCGCCCGCGCGGGCATGGCAGTTCACCCGGCGGCCGAAATCATGCGCCGCCTCTACCGCCGCGCGCACTTCGGCCTCGCTCATCACCGTCATGCCGCCCTTGGCAGGATTGACGAAATCGTCGCCGGAGATGTTGATCTTTATGTTGTCCGCACCTTCGCGGATGCACAGCCGCGCGGCGCGGCGCACCTCCTCCGGGCCGTCCGCGGTCATGCCGAAACTGCTGCGGTTCTGGTGCATGCGGCACTCATCGCCCAGTCCGCCGGTGACCGTGATCTCGGGCGACGACGCGCGAATGCGCGGCCCTTTCAGCCGTCCGGCGTTGACCTCGTTACGCACGACGATATCAAGCCGCAGCTTTGCGCTCGCCGCGCTGTAGCAGCTGGTGAAGCCGTGATCGAGCAGCAGCTCGGCATTGCGCAGCGTGGCCAGCAGATGCTCTTCGGGCGGGATGTCGCCCAGATCGGTGTTGGTGCGCGCGCCGCAAAAACTCAGATGCGCGTGTCCCTCGGTCATGCCCGGCATCAGCGTCAGGCCGGTGGCGTCCACCACCTCGCAACCCGGCGCCTCCAAGCCCGCGCTCGTGCCCGCGACGGTGCGGACGCGGTTGCCGCGCACGATCACGTCGGCGGGGCGCGTCGCCGCTCCGGTGCCATCGAACAGGTTTGCGTTGCGAAACAGGACGTCGGCCATGGCGTTTTTCTCCTAGCTTCTGGTGGCTTTCTCGGCTGGATAGAGTGCCCGAAAACGAGCCAGGCGGGCAGTCCGCGCGTCCCCGGACGGTGTGAACACTTGTTGGATGGGCGGCCGCCCGCATATCGCGGCCTCCTCGCCCGCCGCCGCGGCCAGCATCCCCAGCCGGGCGGCGCCGAACGCGGCGCCGTGCTCCGCCCCCTGCGGGAGCAGAAGGTCGATCCCCAATATGTCGGCCAGCATTTGTGCCCAGAACCGGCTGCGCGCCCCACCCCCCACCAGCAGGCAATTTTCCAGCGGCGCCCCCGCCCCGCTTAGCACCGCATGCCCATCGGCCAGCGCAAAGGCCACGCCCTCCAGCACGGCATAGGTCAGCGCCTCGACGCCGTGCTCGGCGCGCAGGCCGGCCAGCATCGCACTCGCGGCGGGGTCGTTATGGGGAGTGCGCTCACCGGACAGGTAGGGAAGAAACAGCGGCGCGTGCTCCCGATGCGCCGGGTTTTCGGCCCAGCGCTCGGTCCGCGCCAGCAGGCCGGAAATGTCCGCGCCGGCACCAAACAGGCCGGCCATCCACGACAGCGCGGAAGCGGCCGACAGATGCACCGACATGCCGTGCCAGCGGCCCGGCAGGGCGTGACAGAACCCGTGCAGCGTGCGCGCGGGAGCCGACACGTAATGGTCGGTCGCCACGAACAACACCCCGGACGTGCCCAGCGACAGAAAGCCGTCGCCCGCGCGGACCGCCCCGATGCCGACCGCCGAGGCGGCGTTGTCGCCGGCGCCGCCGGCAATGGCCACATCCTGCCCCACCCCCCACTCAGCGGCGAGTTGCGGCGACAGCGTGGCGCTGCGCTGCGACCCTTCGACCAGATCCGGCATGGCCGCGCGGGAAAGGCCGGTCGCGGCCAAGATCGTGTCGTCCCACGCTCGCGCCGCCACGTTCAGCCACAGCGTCCCCGAGGCGTCGGACATGTCCGAGACATACGCCCCGCTCAGTCGCCAGCGCACATAGTCCTTTGGCAGCAGCACAAGCCGCGTCGCAGCAAACACGTCCGGCTCGTGCGTCTGCACCCACAGCAGTTTCGGCGCGGTAAAACCCGGCATGGCGATGTTGCCGGCGCGCTCGGTCAGGTCCGGCACCCGGCGCGACAGTTCCTCGCATTCCGTGCCGCTGCGCCCGTCATTCCACAAGATCGCGGGTCGCAGCACTCGGCCGGCGCCGTCCAGCAGCACCGCGCCATGCTGCTGGCCGGAAAGGCCGATAGCACGCAAGCCGCTCCAAGCCTTTGGCGCCGCCGCCCGCACCTGCCCCACCGCGGTCAGCAGCGCCTGCCACCAATCTTCCGGGGCCTGCTCGGACCACAACGGGCGCGGACGAGAAACCTCCAGGTCTGTCGACCCGCTCGCAAGCACGCGCTGCGCCTCGTCCAGCAGCAACGCCTTTACGGAGGAGGTGCCGATATCCAGCCCGAGAAAAACGGCCACCGCGTCAATTTCCCTTACTGCCGGTCATGACCGTCGCCCCAAACTGTCGCGATGGGAACGGTGCGGGGCGATGCCGAGCTCTCGCAGGCTGGGCATCGGGAGCGGTCAAGCGTCGCACGCCAGGCGGATTGGCACAACCCGCCAGCAGGATTGAGCAGGGCGCCCGACCGGGTTCGGTTGGGCGTGTCTCTTACCCGCATTGCTCCGATCCGCCCCGCCAAGAGGGCACACACCGCTGCTTCATCGACCATTAAGCCGCACGGACTATCGTACGTGACCCGCCATAGTGGGATGGCCGGCTCAGCTGGACCGCGCGGGGCCGGGGTAGAGGAAGCGAGCTTGCACAGAGACCTGGCGGAAGACCCTGTCCGCGGCTCGGATTGCAGTGACGAGACCGCGGCGCTCAGGACACAGTTGCAACGTTATGAGACGGCGATCAACCGCATCTCGCAGGGTGTCTGTTTCTTCGATGCCGAGCATCGGCTGATCCTGTGTAACGACCGCTATGCCGAAATCTATGGCTTGGCACCTGAGCATGTCCGCCCCGGCAGCACGCTGCGCCAGATCGCGGAACGCCGTTTCGCCCTCGGGCTGTGCTTGATAAAACCGGACGACTACCTGACATGGACAGGCTCGATCATTTCGGGCGGCACTGCGAAAGCCTGGACCACCGAGCTTACGGACGGCCGAACGATTTACGTCTATCACCAGCCCATACCGGATGGCGGCTGGGTGGCGACCCACGACGACATCACCGACCTCAAGGCCAGCGGCACGGTCGCCAGCGAACGCATTTCGCTGCAGACCCTGATTGACTGGGTGCCCGATTACCTATGGATCAAAGACCGCGAGAGCCGCTTCGTGGTCGCCAACAGGGCGCTCGCGCTCGACAGCGGCCATGCCAGGACGAGCGACATGGTAGGCCTCAGCGACTTCGACCTTCATGCCCCCGATGCGGCCAAGGCGTTTCGCGCGATCGAGCAGGAAATCCTCCTCAGCGGTCAGCCGATGATCGACCGTGAGGAGCACATCGTCGATGCCAACGGCGCCCAGAAATGGCTCCTCTCAACCAAAGTGCCTCTCCGCAACGAACGTAATGAGGTCTTCGGTCTGGTCGGGATCGCCCGCGACATCACCGAACGCAAGCGCGCGGACCTGCTCCGCGATGGCCAATCGCACATCCTGGAAATGATCGCGACCGGCGCTCCGCTGGAGAGCGTGCTCGAGCATCTCATGCACCTTGTCGAGTTGCAATTGGAAGGGCTGTTCGGCTCGATCCTGCTGCTTTCCCCGGACGGCCTCCACGTGCGGCACGGAGCCGCCCCCAGCCTCGCCAAGCCGTATATCGAGGCTGTCGATGGGCTCCGCATAGGGCCAAAGGCCGGATCATGCGGAACTGCGATTTTCCGGCGCGAGGAGGTCATCGTCGCGGATATCATGCAGGACCCGCTCTGGCAGGACTACCGCGAGCTAGCGGGCGCGCACGGGTATCGCTCATGCTGGTCGACCCCGATCCTCTCGCACCGGGGCGCAGGTCCTGGGTGCCTTCGCGATGTATTCGGGTTCGGTGCGCGAGCCGGAGCCGGAGGAGAGCCGCCTTATCGGGGTGACGACGCGCATTGCGGGCATCGCGATCGAACGCAAGCAGACTGAAGACCACATTCACTTCATGGCCCATCACGATGCGCTCACCGGGCTTCCGAACCGGACCTTGCTCAAGGACCGTCTTTCGCAGGCTGTGTTGCGAGCGCAGCGCTACGATCACTGGGTCACGGTGGCCTTCATCGACCTGGACAATTTCAAGCTCGTCAACGACAGCCTGGGCCACAGTGCCGGCGATGAACTCCTGAAGCTTCTCGCCAGGCGAATGATCGACTGCGCACGGGCAACCGATACCGTGGTGCGCCTTGGCGGTGACGAGTTCGTGGTTCTTTCGGTGGATCAGCCCAAGAGTGCGGATGCGGTTTCGGTGACGCTGGAAAAGATCAGAGCGGCGATTTCGGAAACCGTCCATCTCCACGGATACGATCTCAGACTTACCTGCAGCATCGGGATTGCCAATTATCCAAACGACGGGACCGATGCCGAAACGCTTCTGGCTAACGCGGACGCCGCCATGTACCGGGCAAAGGAGATCGGCCGCGACAATTTCCAGTTCTATACGCCCGAGCTGAACACCAAAATTCACGAAAGGTTCCTGTTGCAGGAAGAGCTGCGGACGGCCGTGGCCGCGGGCGAGTTCGCTCTGGTTTACCAGCCTCAAGTCGATATGCGCACCGGGCAGATTTTTGCGCTCGAGGCTTTGATTCGCTGGATGCACCCGACTCTCGGCACGATCTCTCCCGCGCAGTTCATCCCTATCGCCGAACAAACCGGGCTGATCTTGCCGATCGGCGCGTGGGTGCTGCGCGAAGCCTGCCGGCGCAACAGGGCCTGGCAGGACGCGGGGCTGCCGCCCATGAACGTTTGCGTGAACGTATCGCCGCGCCAGTTCAAGGACAGCATCCTGCTCCACCAAGTCGTTGCCGCCTTGCAGAGCAGCGGCTTGGATGCGCGATATCTCGAGCTGGAGCTGACCGAAAGCCTGATCATGCAGAACGTCGATCAGGCGGTGGCCACGATGAAGGTGCTGCAGAACCTGGGTGTTCAGCTTTCGATCGACGATTTCGGAACCGGCTTTTCCAGCTTGAGCGCCTTAAAAGCCTTTCCGGTCGCTCGGCTCAAGATCGACAAGTCGTTCATCGACGATCTCTCGAGCAGCGAGAACGATCGTGCCATCACCAGCGCAGTGATTTCCCTAGGTCGGAAGCTCAACCTGCGCGTAGTTGCCGAGGGCGTCGAGACGGACGAGCAGGTCGCGTTTTTGTCTGACAATGACTGCGACGAAATGCAAGGCTATCATTTCTGCAGGCCGATCCCCGCTGAGGATGTCGAGGCATTTATCGTGAGCCGCGCGCACTGTCAGGTTGAGTAAGGCCCTAACTCGCCGGGGCCGGAGTGAGGCCGCGGTCCACGGGGAAAACCGGTCCGCTGGGGTACAAGCGCACCGTGACGAGAGCTGCATCCTCTCGGGCTATGCTCTGCTACTCACTCGAACCGCGCCAGCCGTACCGCCGTGTGCCCCCGGCTCGGCCGCAGGCTGGGCATGACGAGCAGGCAATGATCTGTACGGCGTGCGGATTTCCAGATCGCCGTCGACCGCGATCAGCGTGCCTGCCTCGGGCACCACCTCGCCCCCACAATAAGGCTGCAAAAACACGAAACCTGAGGTAGCAGCCGTCACGGTGCGGGTCACCCGCGCAAATCTTTGCGCGACCCGAGGCTGGCGCGGCGGCAGGGCCGGATGTTCATCCATTATACCGAGATGGCGCAACAGACCGGCCACGCTCTCCAGCGCGGTTTGCACCGTGGGACTTTCCCAGTGCTGCCCGGCCTCGACCAGCACGGCACAGGCTCCGGCCAGCGGGTCGGCAAACGCCGCGTAGTCGATCAGCCGCCGCCCGCTCACATGGCCGCCGTCGGCGACGACCAGAGCAGGCACGCCGATCCCCCGCGCCAACGCAAACCCTTTCGCCGTCTGGCCGCACAGCACCAGCGGCTCGGACTCCCACAGCATGGAGTGGAGATCGAGCAGCACGTCCGCACGGTCGATCAGCGGCCGCATTTCTCGCGCTCGGTTCAGTTCCGCGCTCTGCCGCGGCCCGTCGAGCAGGGACGCGTCCCACAACCGGTTCAGATCCTCGTCGAGGAAACGCGAGGCGGTAGGCTGTGCCGGATCGAATCGGTCGAATGCGTCGAGATTGGCGAAACCCATCGTCAGCACGCCGTGACTGGGCCGCGCTCCTTTCTCCAGCAACTCTCGCACGGCGATCGCACCCGCCACTTCGTTGCCGTGCGTCAGGGCGACCACGACGACATGCGGTCCCGGCGCCGACCCGGCTCGGGTGTGAAAGCCGGGAACGCCGCTGTTGCCGTCGCGCCAGCGCGCAAGGTCGGGCGCCTGCAGCCGCACCTCGAAGCGCGGCGGCGCAAGCGTCAGCTCCGCCGCGCGCGATGCCTGGCTCACGTCGAAAGCGGCTCGGCCAGGCGCAGGATGAAAGCGTCGCAGGCGTCGAGCTGCGAGCGCGCTATCCACTCATCGGGCGCGTGTGCCTGCTCGATGCTGCCCGGGCCACACACCATGCAGGAAATACCGGCTTCCTGATACAACCCGCCCTCGGTCGCGTAGCTGACATGCCCGGCGCCGTTCGATCCGGCGGCACGGCGCACCAGCCGGGCCAAGTCGTGGTCGGCAGGCAGCGCCATGCCCGGTACCCAGTCCCGCACGGCGAAGGAAAAGCCGCTATTCGGATCCACTGCGTGCATCGCCGGTTCGATCGTCGTCTCGACATGTTTTTGCAGCCGCGCCAGTTCGGCTTGCGCATCGTCGCCCGGAATGGTGCGCCACTCGACCGCAAAACGGGCGTGGTCGGGGATGATGTTCAACGCGCTGCCGCCGGAGGCCGTGCCCACCTGCGCGGTGGTGAACGGCGGCACGAACCCGTCTGCGAACGGCCCATGCTTTAAGCGCTGGCGCATGTCCGCGGCGACCCAGGCGATCGCTTCCGCGGCGGCATGCAGGGCGTTCACGCCACGCCCGGGATCGGCGGAGTGGCCGGCACGGCCGCGGACCAAAACCTCGGCGGCCAGTCGCCCCTTGTGAGCCACGATGGGCTGCATCAGGCTGGGCTCGCCGACCACGCACATGTCCGGGCGCAACCCGCTATCGTTGAGGTCGCGAATCAGACAGCGCGCGCCCTCCATAGACACTTCTTCGTCGAACGTGATGAACAGGTGCACCGGGCGCGCCAGCGACATCGCCTGCAGCGCCGGCACGGCGGCCAGCATGCTGGCGACGAAACCCTTCATGTCGCAGGCGCCGCGCGCGTGCAGGCGCCCGTGTTCCTCATGCAGCCGGAACGGGTCGCTGCGCCAGGCCTGCCCGTCCACCGGCACGGTATCGACATGCCCGGACAGCGCCAAGCCGCCTGCCACCGAAGGCCCGATTACAGCGTGCAGGTCGGCGCGCCGGCCGTCGGCGTCGCGAATTTCGCGGTATCCGACCCCGAGAGCATCAAGATAGTCGCGCACATAAGCGATCAGCGGCAGGTTGCTGTTGCGGCTGGTGGTGTCGAACGCCACCAGCCGTTCCAGGATCGCCGCGGTGGACCGAGGCTGGGCCATCGCCGCACTCTACAAGCCGTGCGACCGGGCGCCAGCCCCGTCCGTTTGCGCCGGTCTATGCGGCGCGCGCCGGAGAAAACTCGCCGGGCTGCGCCATTACCGGCACCCGCGCGCGGATCAGTTTTTCGATGCCGCGCAAGAAAGGCCGCTCGCTGTTGTCGCACAGGCTGATGGCGGTGCCGGCGGCGCCCGCCCGCGCGGTGCGGCCGATTCGGTGCACGTAGCTTTCCGGCACGTTGGGCAGGTCGTAGTTGATGACGTGGCCCACGTCGTCCACGTCGATGCCGCGGGCGGCGATGTCGGTGGCAACCAGCACCCGGGTGCGACCGCTGCGAAAATCCGCCAGCGCGCGCTCGCGCTGACCCTGGCTCTTGTTGCCGTGGATGGCGGCGGCCGGCAGGCCGCTTTCGCCCAGCTGCTTCACCACCCGGTCCGCCCCGTGCTTGGTGCGGGTGAACACCAGCGTGCGCCCGGACGCCGGGCCGCCCAGGAGGTCGGCCAGCACCCGGCGCTTGCGCGCCCCATCGGCGAAAATGACGTGCTGCTCGACCCGCTCGACCGTGGTGGCGACCGGAGCGACGGCGACATGCACCGGGTCGCGCAGCAGATTCTTGGCCAGATCGCCGATCTCGCTCGGCATGGTGGCGGAAAAGAACATGGTCTGCCGCCGGGACGGGATGTCGCGCACGATGCGCCGGATCGGCACGATGAAACCGAGATCGAGCATGTGGTCGGCCTCGTCGAGCACCAGGATTTCCACCTGGTCGAGCCTGACGGCGCGGTCCTGCATGTGGTCGATCAGCCGGCCCGGGGTGGCCACCAGCACGTCGACGCCGGACGCCATCTGCCTGGCTTGGCGCGGTTTCGGCACCCCGCCGTACATCACCGCCACCCGCAGGTTCAGGTAGCGGCCATAGGCCCGAAAACTGTCGGCGATCTGGCTGGCCAGTTCGCGGGTGGGTGCCAGCACCAGGACGCGGCAGGCGCCGCGCTGCGGGCGCACCGGGTTGGCGGACAGGCGCTGCAGTATGGGCAGCGCGAACGCGGCGGTCTTGCCGGTGCCGGTCTGGGCGATGCCCTGCACGTCGCGCCCGGCCAGCGCCGGGGGGATCGCCTGCGCCTGGATCGGGGTGGGGGTAGTGTAGCCCTCGGCGGCCAGCGCCTTCAGCAGGGGCTGGGCGAGGCCGAGGGAGTCGAATTGGGTCGTCACGAGATACGTCTTTCAGTTTTTTCGCACGCGCATTTCCGCCACGGAGGTGGCGCGCGAAAATGGCGATCGACAGGACCGCTGACCGGCGCTTTGGAACTGAGTGGAACGGAGCTACCGGTGGCGTTGATCGACCACGGCCGCTAGCAGATGGCCGGGTGGCAGCGCGCGCAAACACGTCAGACGCGCGACCTATATACGTGTGCAGTGCAGCAAAGGCAAGGAAATTCGGTGCCGCCCCGGTCCGCCGTTATGGCGGAGCCCTATGCCGGCCTGCAGGCACAGGCCCTCGGCTTGGCGGAGGCGGCGAACCTGCTGCCCGAGTTGCGGGTGCTGCACGTTCGGAGGTTTTGGCGGCACGTGGCGCCCAGTTGGTGGCCGAGGCCGCTGGCCGCCATCGAGCCGCAGGCGCTGGCGCCGCCGCTCCCGGAATTGCTGATCGGCTGCGGCGGCAAGGCGGCGGCGGTGCTGGCGGCACTGCGCGGGCGAGCGGCGCGGGTGATCGTGCAGCATCCGCGCATGGACCCGAGGCGCTTTGACCTGGTGGTGGCGGCACGGCACGACCGGCTGACCGGCCCTAACGTCGTCGTCACCCGCACCGCGCTGCATCGCGTAACCCAGGAAAAACTCGCCGCAGCGGCCGAGACGTGGCGGACCAGGCTCGCCCATCTACCGCGCCCGCTGGTGTCGGTGCTGGTCGGCGGCAGCAACGGCCGCTACCGGTTGGGGCTGACGGAAGCGAAAGAGCTCGCGGCGGGGTTGGCAGCATTGATGCGGCGAGACGGGGCGGGGGTGGCGGTGACACCGTCCCGGCGCACCGACCCTGGAGTGGTGGCGCACCTGGCCGACACGCTGGGGCCGCTCGGTGCGTATGTATATGAGTTGTCGGGCGACAACCCGTATTTTGGCCTGCTGGCACTGGCCGATGCGATCGTAGTCACCTGCGACAGCGTCTCCATGATTTCCGAGGCGGTCGCCACCCGGGCACCGGTTTTTGTGCAGCCCCTGCCCGGCCGCTCGCGCCGCCAGCGCGACTTCCTGGCCGGATTGGTATGCGACGGACGCATCCGCCCCTTTCGCGGCCGGCTGGAGTTCTGGGCCGTCGAGCCCCTGGACGACACGCCGATGGCGGCGGCAGAGATGCGGCGCCGCCTCGGCTTCTAGGATTCGTGCATGCTCGACATTCAGACGTTTGACGCCCGCCAGGGCGGCAATGTGCTTTACAAGGCGCTGGCCCACCCGCTCGCCGCCGAGGCAATCGCGGCCTTGTATGCACGGCTGACCGGCCCGGTGGCGCTGGTCGATCCCGACGACACCGCGGCGGCGCTGCTGTCCATGCACCCGGACGCTCCCGCGTTCTGCGCTCGGTATGTGCAAGACGTATCGGCGATCGGCTCGGTGCGGGCGGAGCTGCCAGGGCTGCCGCTGACCGAACTGCCCGGCGCTCCGGCACGCAAAATTCTGGTGGCGGCATTCGAGGCGGCCCGATTGACCGCCCGGCTGGCCCCGCTGCTGCCGCCTGGGGCCGAGGTGGTCACGCTGGACGCGGCGCGCATCCCCGAGGCGATGCTGACGAACCGGCGGCGCTATCTCGACCGGCTCAATTTCGCCACCAACCATGCGTTTTTCCGCGAGGAGGCCGGGCTGTCCACCCGGCTGGTGACGGCCAACTACTGGTCCGGCTACGGCGCCGGGGATGTGCGGTTTTGGCTACGGCTGTTTGCGCGGGACGGGTCGGTACTAGCGACCTGGGACCAGGATATTCCGTCCGGCGCCGCCGGCATCGTGATCGACAGCGCCGAGGTGCGCGCCCGCTTCGGACTGCCCGAATTTTGCGGACAATTGTTCGTCCATGCGATCGGCGCGGCCGGGCATGACGTGGTCAAATACGCCTTGGACACATACGGGTCGGGAAACGAAGCCAGCCTGTCGGTGACGCACGACGCCAATGCCTGGCCGTCCGACCGCTATGCCGGCATCCCCGCCCCGGACACCGGCGAGCGGGTGGTGTTATGGGTGCAGAACAGTCATGCTGCCCCCATCCCGCCCGGCGGCATCTTGTTGGACCGCATGGGCGCGGAGCAGCCGGCCGCTTTGCCGCGCGCGGTGCCGGCCTATGCTTCGGTGGCGCTGGATGTGGCGGAGCTGTTGCCGCATGTGCGATGGCCGGCGCAGATCGAGCTGCGTGCGGGGCGGCATCTGGTGCGGCCGCGCTACGAGATTCTGCGCGACGGACGCACGCGCATCGCACATGCCAACGTGGAGCGCGCCGGGCTGCTGCCCGACCCGGGAATAAAGATGCTGCCGCCGCAACTGGGGCGCGGCTATCTGCTGCCGGTGCCGGTGCTGCCGCGCAAGGATTTTCGCACCGTGCTGCAGCCCAATCCGATGGCGGAGAGCCAGCGCACGCTGCCGATCCGGCTGGAGGTTTTCGATCCGCACGGCAGTTTGGTCGCCAGCCGTTTCCTGGGCTGCCTGCCGCGCGACCATGCCGTGGTGGCTGACCTGGACGATTTGCTGGCGGACGGCGCGCTGAACGATGGCGGACATGCGGAGCTGGTCTACGATTTTTCCGAGGGCGGGGAAGCGGATGGCTGGCTGCACACGATCGTTCGTGCGGAACACCGCACCAGCCGTCACGTCGCGGAAAGCAGTTTTGGCGCCCACATCTACAACACGCCGATGACCTATCGCGACGAGCCGCAATCCTATTCCGGCCCGCCGCCCGGCCTTTCGACGCGGCTGTTTTTGAAACTCGGTTTTGGCGGGCGGCGCAGTTTTGCGCATCTGATTTATGCTGCTTCCGCGCCGTGGCTGGAAAAATCGTCCACGACGCTGCTGCTGCATGACGCGGCCGGCGCGGTGCTGGCGGAGGCGCCGCTGTCTGTTGCGTGCTCGGGCTCGGCGCTGGTGTTTCCGGATGCGGTGTTCGGAGCCGAAATGGTAGCCCGGGCGGGCGAAGCCGGCTACGTGCTGATCCGCGACACCACCTGCCGGCTGTTCGGCTATCACGGCCAGATGGATTCTGCCGGCGGTTTCAGCCTCGACCACATGTTCGGGTTCTGAACCGCTTGTCTTCGCATATCCTCGGACAGGGATAATGTGTCGATATCGGAACGATATGGGCGTGCGTGGGCAGGCAGCCCAGTCAGACCGGTTTTCGGATCGGCTCCAGCATCCAGATGCCGCGCCACTTGCGCCACTCCGTGCCGGGCTCGGTCCACTTCGGCTTGCGCTTATACGGCTCGGTGCGCACCGGACGCTTGCGCATCGGCTTTGCGGGGATCGGTGCAGCGGGGTCCGGTGCGGCGGTGGCCGACGCGGCGGGGTCCGGTTCGGGGGCCGATGGTGCGGTTCGGCGAACCCGCTTCGGCAGAGGCGGCAGGAGCGCCGGGTCGGGCTTTAGCGCCAGCATCCAGAACATCGGCCGGAGCAGTCGCCCCGCCTGCGGCGCCTTGCGGAGCAACTCCTGCATCTCGGGATGCGGCCAGCAGCCGCTCCAAATCCCGCTGACAGGGCGCCACCCGCCACGCCCCCAGCTTCAGCAGCCAGCCGAACGGCTCGGGAAACGGGCGTTGTCGCTTTCGGGCTTGTCCTTTCCGGTCCCGGGGCGGCCGGGGCGGCGGCAGCGGACCCGCCAGGGCCCGGGCGATCAGGGCAAGAAACCTTTTGCGAAGCTTCTGCAGCCTGATCCCGACCAGCTCCAGCAGCTGCACGCTGATGAACGCCACCCCGGACATCCGGTCCGCATGCCAGCGTGCCCCCAGCCCCAGGACCACCTCGTCGGCGAACCGGGCAAACCGCTCGGCGAGGCTGGCATCCGGTGGGAGCGGCGGGCGGGGGAGAAACCACATGTCAGGAGCACTAACACAAGCCGCGAGAAAGGTCAAGGGAATTCTGTGTCCGGTCGTGCCGGCCCGGCAGCGGGCGACGCCGGGGAATCGCCTCGCGGCTCGCCTCTTTCGGTCGTTCAGTTGCGCAGTGACGACTCGTTTTCACACGGTCTGCTTGATTTATGCGTTACGCAAGGTGGTCGCGTTTTAACCATAAACTTGGCGCTTCGTGAAACCATTGGTTGCTGATACGATGGCCGCAGTTTCGACCCTTAAAAACCGTGGAAGGGTATACCTGGATAGTAAGTTGTCGCTTGGCGGGCACGAATATCAAGTCGCATTCACCCTCTATAGCCTTGACGGCAACGCGCCGCCGAAGTGCGCGCATTCTGTAATGGCGAGACATATAGACTTGACTTCTGAAACGCGGCTGGGTTCCCCGCCGGCCGCAAGCATTAGAGGCACCGCGACGAGCGACAAGCTCTCTGCTACACTTGTCGCCATGCTCGCTGACCTCGTGAAAAGCATTGAGGAAAAAAAGGCGCAACTCGACCGTTTGCGCCCGCTGTCGTCGGCTGCCTTGGCGCAGCTTCAAAAATACTATGACGTGGAACTGACCTACACCTCCAATGCGATTGAGGGAAACACGCTCACGCATCGGGAAACCGCTGAGGTCATCGAACACGGGATTACGGTCGGCGGAAAAAAACTGCGCGAGCACCTAGAAGCGGTCGATCACTATGACGCGCTTTTGTGGATGCGCGAGGCGGCATCGCAGGCTAAGCCGGTCAACGAAGACACGGTGCGGGAACTGCACCGGCGCATCGTGGCACGCAGCGAACCGGGGATTGCCGGTGTCTATAGCACCTTGCCTCGTCGCATTGTCGGGTCGCCGGTGATCCTGCCGAACGCCGCAAGAATTCCCGCGCTCATGAAGGATTTCGGGAAATGGCTGGAAACTGCGCCGCCGAATCCGGCCTCGGCGTTCGAGGCGCATTTCCGCCTGGCGGCAATTCATCCGTTCGGCGACGGCAATGGGCGAACCGCGCGGCTCCTGATGAATCTCCTTTTAATCCGGGGCGGCTATCCGCCGGTGGCCGTTCGGCTCGAAGATCGAAAGCACTATTTGGGTAGCCTCGAACGCGCCTCGTTGGCCGACGATCTGCTGCCCTATCAAATCTTCATGCATGAGCGGCTGGACTCCACCTTGGGGGAGTATCTGAGCGTCTCGAAAGAGGCGCTTCCCGAACCGACGACCCCGCGCGCCACGACCGAATCAGGGCAGACGCCCGAGCGGTAAGCTGCCTCTGCTGTTTTCATAAATCTTGGGATTTTGAGCCACCGCCTTCCGCGGGTATGGCTGCTCCATCAGGCGGCGGCTTTCGCCATCTCCGGGCTCGGGATCAGCAGCACCAGAGGATTGTCAAAATCGTTCAGATCGAAGGATGGCAGCCCGGCTTCCTCCCGCTCGGCAATGGCGATGTAGCTCCGCATCACGTTCTCCTGTCCGGTGGAACTCCCAGCCGGGCTGCTTGCAGATCGAGCGCAAGGTGCCTCGCTTGATGTCGCCGGGGTGGCTGGCGACCACGACGGGCCGCCCTGCCCTGGTGAACACGACGTGCGAACCCTTCCCGGGCCGCTCCGTCCATCCCCTCCCGCCGCGGGCGGTTCATCACCTTACGCACTGTCACGGGACGCTGGACGCTTCGACAACAGGAGACCTACATGGCTGAACCTGTGGATGCCAGGATCGCGGCATCCAGGTATGGGTCGAGTGCCTGAAAGAGGCCGGGGGTTGCGATGGATGCAAAAATCCTCATTCTGATCGGAACGAAAAAGGGCGCCTTCTTCCTCGAGAGCGATTCCGGCCGCAAAACCTGGGGGCTGCGCGGTCCGTTCTGCGACACCTGGCCGATGAACCACGTCATCGCCGACACGGCGAGCGGTACGATTCTGGGCGGCGGCGGCAACGAATGGTTCGGCCCGGCGGTGTGGAAATCCACCGATTTGGGAAAAACCTGGACGCATTCCAGCGACGGGCTGGCCTACACGGCCGGCGAACAGCCGATCAAGTCCGTCTGGAGCCTCGCCTGCAACGGCGCGCGCCTTTATGCAGGCGTCGAACCGGCGGGGCTGTTTCGCAGCGACGATGCGGGAGGCTCGTGGCAGCACGTCGCCGGCTTGCGCGACCACCCCTCCAGGCCGCATTGGCAGCCCGGCGGCGGTGGCCTGATCCTGCATTCCCTGGTGTTCCACCCGAGCGACCCGCAAAGGATCTGGGTCGCCATTTCCACCGCCGGCGTGTTCCACACCGCGGACGGCGGCGAGACCTGGGAAGCCCGCAACCAGGGCACGCGCGCCGATTTCCTCCCGCCCGGACAAAATTATCCCGAATTCGGACAGTGCGTGCATTGCCTGGTGATGGCGCCCGGAGTGGCCGATCGCCTGTATCAGCAAAACCATTGCGGCATGTACCGCAGCGACGACGGCGGCCAGCACTGGGACAGTATCGAGGCGGGCCTGCCGTCGACCTTCGGCTTCCCTGCCGCGGTGCATCCGCGCGATCCGGACACGCTGTATCTGCTGCCGCTGAACGGCGACACCGCGGGCCGATTCGTGCCGGATGCAAAGGCCGCGGTCTGGCGCACCCGGGATGGCGGCGCGCACTGGGAGGCGCTGCGCCAGGGCCTGCCGCAACAGAACGCGTTTTTCGGCGTGCTGCGCCAGGCGATGGCGACCGATCGGCTGGAACCCGCCGGAGTGTATTTCGGCACCAGCACGGGCACGCTGTTCGCCAGCACCGACGAGGGCGACACCTGGACGACGCTCGCACAGCATCTGCCGACGATCCTGTCGGTCGAAACCCTGGTTGTGGACGCGTAACAGATTGGCCGGCGAAGCGAGCGCGATCCTGTCCGAACAGTCCGGGGCGGCGCCGGCGCAGGTCGTGGTGATGCTTCCGGGCGCGCTGGTTCACCTGTTCCCGGGAGCCGTGAGCCGGGTGCCGCTGCGCGCCGGGACGGTCGGCGAGGCGATCGATGCACTGAACGGACGCTGGCCGGGGATGCGCGATCGTGTTTGCGATTCGCGGCCGGCCATAAGGCGCCACATCAATGTGTTCGTGGACGGCGAGCGCGCGACACTGGAGACGCCTCTGGCTGCGGGCGCCGAGGTCATCATCATGACGGCGATCAGCGGGGGCTAGCGGGTTCAGCGGGCGGACCGGTCACAAGGCAGGCGGCGACATCCTCCGGCGGCAGGTTTTCGCAGCACAGCATGGTGGCGGGGACGCGGTCCGCGCCGCGGCACCAAAGCAGCGTCTCGCCGTCCGCCAGCCCGGCCAGCGCCGGCTCCACTTGCGGCGGCCAGTCAGCGGGATCGTCCAGCGGCGTCCAGTTGCGCGCCGGAGAGGTGCCTGGTCCGGCCGGTTCGGCCGGCGGCCCTAATGCGGCCAAGTCGGTCTCCAGATGCGCGGGATCGAAACCGTCGTCCAATGCAGCCAGCGCCAGCGCCTCGACGCGCAGCGCCCAATTCGAGAGCGGGACGCCGCCGGGCGCGGCCTGGCCCAGAATACTGAACGGAAAATACCTGCCGACGCGGTCGACACTGGGGATCAGCACGCCGAAGCCGCGTCCCGGCCCGATCAAGCCGGGGCCGAACCCGATATGCCAGACCGGCATCCCGAGCCATGCGGCCAGCCAGTCTTTTCCGCCCAGCCGCGCCCGCGAGGATTCCAGCAGCTGTTGCAGCCAGGCGTCCCAGACGGGGAGGAACGCGGAGGGCATGCCGCGCGAGAGAAAATCCCCCAGCGCGGGCGCCTTGCCGAAAAACCCGGGGCCTGGCTCAGCCATCTTTCTGGCGGGCATCTTTCTGGCGGGCCAGCGCCAGCAGGTGGGTGCGGTACTGCACGGCGCTGCGCGCGTGCAACCTGGTGTGCCACGGCCAGTCCGTGACCTCGCCGATGATGCGCAGCCCGGAAACCGACTGCGGATGCGCACCCTCCTGCAGCAGGGTGCGCAAAAACTCCTCGCCGCTGCCGCGGTGCGAGGCGCGCTGCGAGTGCCCGCCGATCCAGGTTTCCAGCGGGGTCGCCCGCGTGTTCCAGTCGTACGGGGTGGCCAACAAAACTCTGCCTCCCGGCCGCACTACCTCGGCGATGCCGGCCAGGAGGCGACGCGGCTCGGTCACGCAGTCCAGCAGATTCAGCGCCGCGACCAGATCGACCATGCCCGGCGCGAACGGCAGCGCCAAGGCGTCGCAGGCCCAGAAATCGACCTGCTCAGAGCTGTCCAGAGCCACCGCAAAGCAACGTCGGTCATACACCAGACCTATCTGCCGCCGCGGATAGCTGACGCTGCCTCGCGCCGCCGCGTGGGCCAGACGCAAGAGCGCAAAGCTGCGGTCGATGCCCAGCACCAGCGCGCCCGGATGTTTTTCCGCCAGATCAAAGCTGGTGCGCCCGGCAGCGCACCCGAGGTCGAGCACATGCGCGGCGCCGGCCACGTCCGCGAGTGCCAGGAGTTGTTCGAGGCAGCGCCGCGCGGCGCCGGGGCGCGGTCCGTCGGTCGGCTCATCCGGGTCGAGATCGCCAAATGCGTCCCAGCCATAGGTGGACAGCGTTTGGCGCAGGGCGTCGAACCACGAATCCGGCCCGATCGCGTCGCCGACCAGGCTTTCCAGCACCGGGTCGAGGTCGGAGCGGACCAAAAGCTCCACGCCGCGCTCGGCCAAAAGCCGGCGCGGGTCGGCGACGATGATGGGAATGCCGTCGACAATGGGAAATTCCAACTGGCACGCCGGATCGGGGCAGTGCAGCACCCCGGCCAGAATATCGCTGTCCGTCTCAGCCAGGGTTTGGGCCAGCACCAGGGCGCGGCCGGGGCGGCCCTGGGCGGCGCAGTGCGGGCAGACCGGACGGAACGACTCGAAATGGCGACGGCGCAAGGCGAAAAATCAGCCGCCGATCAGCACGGTGGGGCAGCAGGGCGGCATGATCATGCCGGTCGGGCTGGGGATCGGGGCCACGCAGGACAGGTGGTTGGTCATGTCGCCCAAGCGCGCGGCGGGCAGGCCCATGATTATCACCGTGGCCGAGCCTTTGCCGATGATGCCGGGACCGGCGGGAATGCAGCCGGGCAGCATGCAGGGTTCGGTCATGTCGGTGACCCGGGCCGCCGGCTGGCCGCCGATCATGACGGTGGTGCCGCCGGGCGGGATGATCGCCAGCGGCAGGCCCGGGTGCGGCACCGGTGTGGGCACCAGTGCCGCCGGATGGATCGGCGCGTGGCAGTGCGGTATTTCCTGCAGCACCTGGTCCCCGACGCGCGCGGCCGGCTGTCCCATCGAAACGGTCTCCTCGTTACGAGCTTAGCGCCGCGCGGCGAAGTTGGCTATGTTTTCCGCATGGGATGTTTCTGCAAGTCCGCGCTCGCGGCACTGCCGCTGCCGAGCCTGACCGTGTCGGCCACGCTGGCCATGCCGCATGCCGACCTGGCCATGGCACTGTCCGCCTGGATGGGCGGGCTCGGCCTGCCCGCGGCGCCGTGGCAGCCGGAGCCGAATTGGCTGTCGCTCGCCTTGCCGGTGCCGCGGCTGAGCGTGCAGGCGATGGCCACGATCTCGGCCATGGCGCAGCTGCGGGCGCAGGTTTTGGCGCAGTTCGGGCTGGACCTGCTGATCCCGGGCCAGGCGGCGATGTTCGCCCGCATCGTGGCGACCATGAACGCGCGGCTGTCGCTGATGGCGAGCGCCTCGATCAACCCGGCCGGCTGGCTGCATCTGGCCGGGCTGAACGCCGCCCTCGACCAGATCAATCTGGCGCTGCAAGCCGGCCTGCTGGCGCCGTCGGCCAGTTTGAAATTGGCCCTCACCATGCCGGGCGGCGCGCCGATGGCGCAATGGGGCTCACTGCTGGCCATGTTGCGAGCCCTGTTGCCGCTGATCGCCGCGTGCCTGCAGCTCGGCATCAACCTGCAGGCCAACGTCTCGGCGCAGCTGAGCGCGGCGCTGCGGGTAATGGCAAAACTGTCGCTGCCGGCGCTGGCGATGCCGCAGCTGATGGCCAGCCTGACCGCGGCGCTGTCCGCGGTGGCACAGTTGCAGGCGAGTTTGGGCGTGAACCCGATCCAGCTCGGCTTTCCGGCGATCCACGCGATGGTGCAGGCCAAGCTGGCCTTGGTGCTGCCGCAGATTTCCGCCCAGCTCGGTCTCAACATGGCGGGCGGCGGCAGCCTGCTGGCGCTGCTGCTGTCGCTGCTGCCAAAGCTGCCGGCGGTGCCGACAAATTTTGCCACGGCCGATACCGTGAATCTCGCCATGCAGGCGCAGGCGCTGGCGGCGCTGGACTGGCAGGTTCCGGCCATGTCGGCGGTGGCGAGCCTGTCGATCGGGCTGCCGACCTGCGCGCTGGCGGCCCAGCTCAACGCGGCCCTGGGCATTCAGGCCGTGCTGCGCGCGCCCTGCCCGATCTGCGACGCGGCGGCAGTCATGCGCGCCTCGGCAGCGTAACTCACCCCGGGGTTAACCCGGTGATCCCCGCATCACCGAAGCCAAGGTTGGGGGCATCAGTGCGGCCAGATCGATTTTACCCGCCTGATATTGACGGAGTTCAGGATCGCATCTCCGCCCTCAGCGAACGCTGCCACCTGCCTGCTCGTCGGCGACGGAAAGATCTGCGCCGTCAGGGCAACCTGGCCGTTGTTTGCGAACACTTCCACCGAAGACCAGTCAACCAGGATTTGCAGCGTGACGTGGCCCTGACTGTCGGGCTTGAGCGGAGCGACGTAAATGCCCGGAAAGCTCGGATCGAAGCCAACGTTCCCTGAATTCCAGCGGTCAACGAAAACTTCCTGCCGCTTCGCGTCATATCCAACCAGGGTCTCGTCGCCGTTCGAGCCCTTGCGGACCTTGAGGCCAAAACGTTCGGCATTCACGTTCTGAAACTCGGCCGTGATGTCCAGCGTCTCGCCCGTCGCGTTCCCCGCCGCGGCCCTCGACGTGCCCGGCAGGACCACCTGCGAGCCGGTGGAGGCATACACGGTCCCTCCCAGCAGTTTCGGGAAATCGGCAACCGGCTGTTGCGTCAGGACCACCTGGCCATTGATCGTCTGCAGGCTGAACTGACGCGGGATGCTCATGGCGCTGCGCCATGGTGCGGTCGGGATGTTGCCGCCGTAATCCCAGTTGTTCATCCACGCGATGCCGACCTGCAAGTTGGCCGGCAGTCCGTTCCAGGTGCTTGCGGCATAGAAGTCCGGGCCGTAGTCGACCCAGTGGGCCTCGGCTTTCGGCACGTCGGAGAGGACGAACTGGTCCGCGTTGATGTGGCCCCATCCACCCGAATTGGCGTCGACGACCTGGATCTGCGCAGTCCGTCCCTCGAGCGCACTCACGTTCCAGCTCCGCCACCCGAGATGCTCGGAATCCGACCCGGTTGCGGTGTCCATCACCTTGCCGTCGACCAGAAGATTGACGGCGGTTTCGGTATCTGAGGGCGTGCCGTAGGTGGCCGGGTTGTAGGGATGATAGCCGCCGCCGATGAGGAAATTGAGGTACGGCTTTGAGAGCTTGAAGGCCGGCGAGGTCAGGGTGCCCTGCGTGGCATCGCCGCCTATGAAGGTGTCAAGCAGCTGCTTGCCCTTGTATCCGGTGATGGTCTGCTGCCCTTCCACGCCGCCGAATGTCGGTGCCGATCCGGCCAGGCCACCGGTGGCAGTCCAGTCCATTGCGGCATAGCTGGGCGCCTCGAAATTCTCGATTACGATGCTGCCGTGCGGCTGCTGCGTGTCGATCACGTCATCGGCGGTAAACGTGGTGCCGTCGAAGTTGCCGAGGAAATACTGGGTGCCGGAACCGCCGGCGATCGCGCCCGGATTGACGCCCAGCATCAGCACCCATTTCTTGCTGGCATTGTTGCCGTCAACCGGAAGCTGGAACAGATCCGGGCACTCCCAGTTGCCGCCGATGGCGTCGGCCGGGCCGAACTCGCTCATGAAGGACCAGTTCTTCAGGTCCGGCGAGGAGAACAGCACCACTTTATGCAAGGCGGAGAGCGAGGCAATCATGACCCATTTGCGGTCCGGTGCGTACCAGAACACTTTCGGATCGCGGAAATTATTGTACTGTGCCTGATACGGATTGGGCGGTAGCAGAATCACCGGGTTGCCGGCGTATTGGGTCCAGGTAACGCCATTGTCCAGGCTATAGGCGATCGATTGCGACTGCTGGCCGCCCAGAACGAATTGGCCGTTGGGAAGCGTTGCCGTGCCGGTGTAGGCGCTCGTGTAGATGGCAACGAGGGGCGGGTTACCGGGACTGCCGAAACCGCTCGTGTTGTAGACGTCGGCCACGGCACTGCCGGAGAAAATCAATTCCTCCGAGGAGGCGGCGATCGCAGGGGGAGCCGGAGGCGAGAGTTGCTGCCAATGCAGCAGGTCGGGGCCGACCGCGTGACCCCATGAAATATCTCCCCACGTCGTGCCGTTGGGATTCCACTGGAAGAACAGATTGTAGGTTCCGTCATAATAGAGCAGGCCGTTGGGATCGTTCATCCAGTTGTACGCGGGAGTGAAGTGGTACTGGGTCGGTACTGCTCCTTGTAAGTAACGGTCTGCGCGCCGGCCTGGGTAGATGCGATCGCCAATACTGCAATCGCTGTCAGCCCGGTTTTGTTCGTGGGCATGCCCGATCCCTCCGTGGACGTTTCTATCCAAGCGACCGCCGCCCCTTTAACGCCACTGTACCCGCCGCTCTGCGCGCGGACAATCCAAGCCGGTCATCACGCCTGCGCGATGAAGAATCCTGATCCCGTGACGAAGTGCCGCGGTTTGCGCCGCAGGTTCGGTTTCGTGATAGGCTGCCTTTCATGGGTCACAGACTTGCTCCACCTGCGCGCCCGCGGCCTGAACGGGTTTGGGGCGTGAGAATGGCGCTGTTCGCTCTCGGCGCACTGGCATCTTTGGCGCCCTGCTTGCCCCTCCACGCTGCCGAAAGCGCGCCTTTCGCGGACCGGCGCGGCGTCGCCACCCTGGTTTCGGAAAGCGACAGCGTGGCGGCTGGGCATCCGCTGCGGGTCGGGCTGCGGCTGCGGCTGGCGCCGGGATGGCACACCTATGGCCGCGATCCGGGCGATGCCGGCGCGCCGCCGGACCTGCACTGGTCGCTGCCGCCCGGAGTGCGGCCAAGCGAGATCGATTTCCCCCCGGCGCAGCGCATGACCGAGGGACAGCTGGTGACCTACGGCTACACCGGCGAGGTGCTGCTGCCGGTAACACTGACCGGAGGCGCCGGCGGACTGCCGATAAAACTGCACGCGAACTGGCTGGCCTGCTCGAATATCTGCGTCCCGGAAGAGGCGGATTTCTCGCTGGACCTGCCGGCGGGGACCGGGGCGCCGGGGCCGCAGGCGGGCCTGTTTCCGGGCGGCGCGCCCGCCCAACCGGGTCCGGCTCCGGCAACCGGGCTGGCTGTGACGCTGCTGCTGGCCTTTTTCGGCGGCGTATTGCTGAACCTGATGCCCTGCGTGTTTCCGGTGCTGGCGATGAAGGCGGCCGGGCTGGCGAAGCTCGGGGCCCAGGCGCGGGGTGCGGCGCGCCGGCAAGCCGCCGCCTACACCACAGGCGTGGTGCTGTCGTTCTGTGCCATCGGCGCGGCGCTGCTAGCGTTGCGGGCCGGGGGCGAGGTGGCCGGCTGGGGGTTCCAGTTCGCCCATCCGGCGTTCGTCGCCGCCGTGGCCTGGGTGGTTTTCTGCGTCGGGCTGAATTTTTCCGGCGTATTCGAGGCCGACATTCCAGGCTTGGCCGGTCGCGGCCAGTCGCTCGCGGCGCGCGGCGGAGTTTTGGGCAGCTTCGCCACCGGCGGCCTGGCCGTGCTGGTGGCGACCCCCTGCACGACCCCGTTCATGGGCACGGCACTGGCGGCGGGACTGGCTGCCCCGCCCGCCACCGCGCTGGCGATTTTTGCCGCACTTGGCCTCGGCTTGGCCGCGCCCTACGCCCTGCTTGCGACGCTGCCGGGCGCCGCCCGGATTTTGCCGCGGCCGGGCGGCTGGATGACCGTTCTGCGGGAGCTGTTGGCGTTTCCGATGTACGGGGCGGCGGTCTGGCTGCTCTGGGTGGTGGGGCAGGAAGCGGGGTCGGACGGCGTGCTGGCAACCGGCAGCGGCGCCCTGCTGCTCGGCTTTGCCGGGTGGGTGCTGGGCCGGGCGCAGCGGCGGGAGAAATCCGGCGCGGGCTGGCGGGCGGCGGCGCTGGCCTCGGTGCTGGCCGCGTTCTTGGGCGGCGGCTTTTTGCTGGCCACGCTGGCGCCAGCGCCTTCCTCGGCAAAGGCGCTGGCCGCTGCGGGGACGGAACCGTTTTCCACGGTGCGGCTGGCCGAACTGCGGTCGCAGAATCGGCCGGTGTTCGTCGACATGACGGCGGCGTGGTGCATCACCTGCCTGGTCAACGAGCGCGTGGTGCTGGACCGAACCCCCGTGCGCGCCGCTTTCGCCGCCGCCGGAGTCACGCTGATGCGCGGCGACTGGACGCGGCAGGATGCGCAGATCACGGAGTTCCTGCACCGGAACGGCCATGACGGCGTGCCGCTCTATGTGCTGTACCCGGCCGGCCAGGGCGCGCCCGTGGTACTGCCGCAGATTCTCACCGAAGGCACGGTGCTGGGGGCGCTGCACCAGCTACCGGGGTAAGGCATGATGGGGCCGCTTGCGGGTCGGCTATTTGGTCCCGGCCGCCTCCGCCGCCGTGATGGTCACCCAGTCCGGTGAGATCGGCAGCGACAGGCCTGGCGGCAGGTCGGGAAATGCGCTCTGGCCGAGTTCGAGCGTCGCGATCTTCGTTCCGGGCAGGTATTTTCCCTGCACCGGGTCATTCGTCAGCAACGGGTTGTCCAGCAATACGCTGTTGGAGGCAGGTTTCTTGCCGTCCAATACGTCGACCGCGAGCCGCATTGCTTCGGCGGACAGATACGGCGGATTGGCGCCAAGGACGCATTTGGCCCCTGGCGTCTGCAGGCAGGCCACCGCCGTTCCGTTGAAGGCGGCCGCGACGATCGGCACCATCTTGCGACCCGCATCCTGCAGCGCCTTCATGGCACCGGTGCCATAGGCCTGAGTCAAAATCCCGTCCACTTCCGGATTGGCGGCCAGAAGATTGGCGACCCCGGCCTGCTCCGGTCCGAGTGCGTAATTGCCGTTGTAGTAGCCGACGATCTCGATGCCCGGACTCTGCTTCAAACCGTCCTCGAACAGATGCACGAACCGCTCGGCCACCGGCGCGCCCGCCAGACCGCGGTCGATCAGCACCTTGCCCTTGCCGCCCAGTGCAGCCACCATCCAGGCGGCCTGATTGGTGCCCATCGAATTGAAATTCGACTGGAGCTTGTAGGCGCAGTCGGCGGTGACGACCTGATCGAAACTGACCACCACGATGCCGGCCGCGCAGGCCTTTTCGATGGTCGGGTTCAGCGCGTCGCCCGAGCCCGCGTCGACGATAATCGCATCCGGTTTCTCACGGATGATGTTGTTGAGCGAGTTGATCTGTGCCTGGGTCGTCGTCTCGACGTTGTTCACCTTCAGGTCGACGCGGTCGGCGAGCGGCGGCTTGTGGGCTGCCACCTCGGCGCTGCGGAGCATCTGCTGTCGCCAGTCATTGCCGACGAAATTATTTGAGAGATAGATCACGTAGCGCTTGGTCTGCTCAGCCCTAACTGGCGAGGCGTAGCCGGTCCAGCACGTTATCGCGACTACGGCGCCGATGCACAGACAACGATGGCGGCCCACGTTTTCTTCTCCCTTGCGCGCCGTTTTCCGCACGCTGTTCACCGACACGCTGGCCGTGCCGACCGGTGGCGACGATGCTACCGGCAGGGTCCGGTGTCAACGTAAACGGTGCTGAACTACTCTGGTCCGATGGCTGCTTCGTCCTCTGCGATCCAGGCTTGCAGCAGAGTGTAACTGACCGCCAGCACGGCCGGCCCTACGAAAATGCCGACCAGCCCGAATGCGGCCAGACCACCGATGACGCCGGCCAGCACCAGCAGCATCGGCAAGTCGGCTTCCTTGCGGATCAGGAACGGACGCAAAATATTGTCGATGGTGATCGCCACGACCGAAATCACCAGCAGCAATGTCGCCAGCCACGGATTCTGAAACACATACATCCAGATCACCGCCGGGATCAGCACGACCCCCGGTCCCGCCTGGGCCAGGCAGAAGACGAACATCACCGCGGTAAGCACGCTGGCCAGCGGAACGCCGGCCAGTGCCAGGCCGATGCCGCCGAGGGTCGATTTCGACCAAAGCCGTTACCATCACGCCAACGGCGACCGCGCGGACGGCGCGGCCCGCCAGCACGGTCATCTGCTGCCCGCGAGCGCCAGCGAGCCGATGCGCAATCCGCTCGACAAACCGCGCCGCGGCCTCGCCATTGGCGTGGATGATGGCGGCGATTGCCAAGGTCAGCAGGAACTGCACCACCAGCAGACCGAAACTGCCGATGAGCCCCACGAACCACTGCGTCAGTTGCCTGCCATAAGGAGCGATCACGGGGATCAGATCCGACAGGCCGCTGTTCTCGACCTGGGTCCAGAACCCGGCGATGCTCGGGCCGATCAGCGGCAAGTCCTGGAGCCAGTGCGGCGCGGCGGGAATCCGGAACGCCATCGCGGCTTGCGCCAGACCCATCAACTGGTCGGAATGCCGCAGAATGGTTGCGGTGGCCAACCAGAACGGTGCCACGAACACCAGCAGGATAACCAGCGTCATCACAACCACGGCGAGGGCGCGGCTATGCCACAGCGCCGCCTGGACCCACAGCAGCAGCGGCCAGGTAGCAACCACGATGGTGATCGCCCACACAGTCGCCGGCAGGAACGGCCGCACGACGTAGACCGAGCACAGGATCAGCACGCCGAGGACCAAAACCGTGAACAGGGTGCGCGCCAGATCGTGATGCGGAACGGAAACGCGCTGCATGCCGGCCAATCCGCTCAGGGTTCAGCTGGCGTATGACGGGTCCCGGCGAGCGGCTCGTCGAGCCAGCGCGTCCAGCATCTTGTTCTCCACGTCGCCGCGGCTGTAGCCATCGGCATCCTCCACGTTGCGCAAGGCCAGTTCGCGAGGGACGGGGGTGTTCTCGCCCTGCATGGCATCGGTCATCACCTGCGCCTCGCAGGCACGCTGCAGGCGCCACATCTGCCAAAATGCGTGGGCCAGCGTGCGGCCAACGGTCAGCAGCCCGTGGTTGCGCATGATCATGGCGGGCTTGTCGCCCAGGCTCGCCACCAGCCGCTCCTGCTCATCCAGGTGCACGGACAGACCTTCGTAATCGTGGTAGGCCACGCGGCCATAGAGTTGCACCGCGTAAAAACTGTCGTGGCGCAGACCGTGATGCTTGGTGGCCACCGCGGTCCCGGCGGTGGTGTGGGTGTGCATGATGGCGTGGGCGTCGTCGCGCGCCATGTGGATGGCCGAGTGAATGACGAATCCCGCCGGGTTGAACGGGTAGTCGCCGCCGCCGATTTTTTGGCCTTCGCTGTCGATCTTCAGCAGGTTGGACGCGGTGATTTCTTCGTAGAGCAAGCCGTACGGATTGATGAGGAAATGGTGTTCCGGCCCCGGCACGCGCAGGGAAATGTGGTTCATGATCACCTCGCTCCAGCCGATCATATCGACTACGCGATAGCACGCGGCCAGGCGCACGCGCAGCGCCCACTCGTCCGGCGGGATGTGGGAAGGGCGGTGCTCGGTCGGGTAGGGCTCGATCATGGCAGGACCTGTTCGGCGCGGTGATGTGGCCAACAGGCTGTTGCCCGGATCACGGGCACGTCAAGCCCAGCATCGCCGATCGCCCGAGGGTAGGCCATGCCGGGCGGCAGCGCGGCCGCGCTCCAGGATCGTTCTGGGTGTGGCGCCGTCAGCCCGCCGAGGCTGTGGCCCCGTGTGGCTGGTGGTGCAGCACCGTCCGGTTTCTCCCCGCGGCTTTGGCCTGATAAAGGGCCGCGTCGGCTAGTCCAAGCAGTTCCTCAAATCCGCCGGTGTTCCCGTCGAGGCCTGCCACGCCTGAGCTGACGGTTATGCGGAACGGTCCGGAATCGGCCGCAAAAACCTCTTCGCTGATCAGTTCGCGCAGCCGGTCGGCCACCATTACTCCGGCGTCGGTGTATGTTTCGCGAAGCACCAGAGCAAACTCCTCGCCCCCGAGGCGCCCGATATAGTCCGAACTGCGCAGCTGTGACCGGCAGACCGTAACAACGCGCTGCAGAACCCGATCTCCGGTTGCATGACCATAGGTGTCGTTCACGGCCTTGAAATGATCGGCATCGATCATCACGCAGGTGAGAGGGCGGTTGTGCCGCCGGGCCAGGAGAACGTCCCGCCGCGCGACTTCGAGGAAGGCGCGTCTGGACATCGACCCGGTGAGGCTGTCGGCGGTGGCGAGCAAGCGAAGCTCAAGCTCGTCGACGACCAGACGCGCGAGGTCCTGAAGAATTGCCACTTGGTCCGCCGAAAGCTCCCGCGGCTTGGTGTCGACGCAACAGAGCGCACCGAGATTGAGGCCGTCGCGGTTCGTCAGCGGAACCCCGATGTAATAGCGGATCCACGGGTTTCCGGTCACCAGCGGATTATCCGCGAAACGCGGGTCGAGCCGCGCATCGGGAACAATCATCGGCGCGTCCTGCTCGATGGCGCGCGTGCAGAAGGAAATATCCCGAGGGGTTTCAGAGGCCTCCAGCCCCTGGCGAGACTTGAACCATTGTCGGTCCCGATCAACCAGGGAGACCATCACCATGGGAACCTGCAGCACGGTCTTGGCCAGGCGCGTTATGCGCTCGAACGCCTCCTCAGGTTCGGTGTCCAGGACTTGCAGAGCATAGAGGGCCCTGAGACGCTCTTCCTCCCGGCTTGTGCAATCGAGCATCAAACGCCGCCTGCTATGCCGGAGACCGATGCAGGAACTCAGTAACGCTGCGCAGCAGTTGGGCTCTGTATTGTTCGAAAATGCCGATCACATGCTCGTCGATGGTGGCCTCATCCATCCCCAGCCTTTTCAGGCCCTCCGAAAGCCTCAGCAGATGGGTGTAGTGATCTTTGACACTGGGACGAAACTCGGCCGTGGTGCCGCAATCGTCGAGACTCTGCCTGATCGCTTCCAAGCCCCTGCCGGAAACGGAGGACGTCTGATCAAGCACGAAGTGCCGCTCACATGTTGATCCCGCCGTGACGATAGCGCGTTCGTATGACCATAGTCTTAAAGCTGCGCGTGGCGCAGGCCGGGTCCATGCGTTCAGCCCCCCAGATAGGCGCGCACCACCTTTTCGTCGTTCTGCAATTGCGCGGCGTCGCCCTCGACGATCACCCGCCCGGTCTCCAGCACGTAGCCCCGATGAGCTAGCTTCAGCGCCACCCGGGCATTCTGCTCCACCAGCAAAATTGTTGTTCCGGCCTGATTCAGCCGCTCGATGATATGCATGATGTCCCGCACTAGCCGCGGGGCCAGGCCCATCGACGGCTCGTCCAGCAACAGCAGCTTTGGTGCTGCCATGAGCGCCCTGCCGATCGCCAGCATCTGCTGCTCACCACCGGACAGATAAGTCGAATCCCGATGCTGCCGCTCGCTCAGCACCGGGAACAGCTCAAAGACGTGCGCGAGCCGACGCCGGCGCTCGGCGTCCTCTGCCAACGTGAATGAGCCGAGTTCCAGATTCTCGCGCACCGTCATGCCCTTGAAAATCCGGCGCCCCTCCGGGACGTGGATCAGCCCGCGGCGCGCCAAATGGTGGGCCGGCACGCGGGTGATGTCGTCGCCCATGAACTCGATCCGGCCGGAGGCGCAGCCCACGAGTCCGGAGATGGTCCGCAAGGTGGTGCTTTTTCCGGCCCCATTGGCGCCCAGCAGCGTCACGACCTTTCCGGCAGGCACCGAGAGACTCACTCCGCGCAAAGCGTGGACGTGGCCGTAGAATGTGTTGACATCTTCCATGCACAGAACGAACTCGGCCATGCGGCCTAGTCGTCCCGCCCGAGATAGGCTTCGATCACCTTCGGATCGTTTTGCACCAGGCCGACCGGTCCTTCGGCGATTTTCTGACCGTGATCGAGCACGGTGACCTGCTCGGACACCTGCATCACCAAGCCCATGTCGTGCTCTATCAGCAGTATAGTGACGCCGAGTTCGTCGCGCACGCGGCGAATCAGGACCATGAGCCTGGCCTTTTCGTCGTGATTGAGCCCGGCGGCCGGCTCGTCCAGCAGCAGAAGTTTGGGTTGCATGGCCAAGGCCCTCGCCCACTCGACCCGCCGCTGGTCGCCATAGGCCAGGTTGCCCGCCGCGCGGTCGCGGTGTTGCGCCACGCCGACGAACTCCAGCCACCGCTCGCTCGCCTCGCGGATCGCGGCTTCCTCACGCCGGTGCAGCCTCAGGCCGAGAATTGCCGACAGCAGGCCGGATCGCGTCCTGCAGTGCAGGCCCGACATGACGTTCTCCAGCACCGTCATTTCACGGAACAGCCGCAGGTTCTGAAACGTGCGGGCGAGTCCCATACGGCTGATCCGGTGCGGCCGCCGGCCGCGGATGGTGCGGCCCAGAAACGTGATCGAGCCGCTGTTCGGCCGATAGAAGCCGGTCAGGCAGTTGAAGACCGACGTCTTGCCGGCACCGTTCGGACCGATCAGGCTGCTGATCGAGCCTTGTGGCACTGCAAAACTCAGCCCGTGAAGAACCTGCAGTCCGCCGAAGCGCAAGTCGAGGTCGCGCACTTCGAGCAGGGAAGTCGCGGTCACGCGCGTCGGTCCGGCCAGATGCCGTGCGGACGGAACAGCATGATCAGCAGGAGGGCCAACGCGAATACCAGCATCCGCATGGAGCCGAGGTCGCGAAAGATCTCCGGAAACAGCGCCAGCACCATGGCGCCGAGCGCTACCCCCGGAATCTTGCCCATGCCGCCGAGCACGACCCCCAGGAGGATCAGCACCGATTGCGTAAAACTGAAGGTTTCGGGGGAGATCGCCGTCATCTTTGCCGCGTAGAAGCACCCGGCTATGGCAGCAAAAATGGCACCGGTTATGTAGGCGTAGAGCTTGACCGAGACGCGGTCGATGCCCATGGCCTCCGCGGCGTCCTCGTCGAAGCGGACGTATTTCCAGGCTCGGCCGATCCGCGATCGTTCCAGCCGCGCGCTGGCAATCCAGGCGAGCGCTGCCAGCAGCAGGAACACGTAATAGAACTGGCCGATCTGTTCGAGCCTCCAACCGAACAGGTGCGGACGATTGATCCCGACCAACCCGCTGGCGCCGCCGGTGATCGAGAGGTTTCTCGCGGTGATACGCACCATCTCGCCAAAACCCAGAGTGACGATCGCCAGATAGTCGCTGCGCAGCCGCAAGGTCGGCGCGCCAACGATGATGCCGGCGACCGCCGCACAGAGGACTGCCGCGGGAATGGTCAGCCAGAAATCGATGCCAAAACGCGCCGTCAGGATGCCCGTGGCATAGGCTCCCACTGCAAAGAACGCGGCGTAGCCGAGATCGAGCAGGCCGGCATAGCCCACGACGACGTTCAGCCCCAGGCACAGCACGACGTATAGCCAAGCGTTGGTAAGGATCTCGAGTACGTAGTTGCCGCTGAACAGCGGGATTGCCAGGGCAACGATAACCAAACCGAGAACGCCTAGATTCCGCGAATCCGCGACATTGAGGCCCAACAGCCGCAAGCCTCCAACGGCCGGTACCGGCAGCGGCGGCTCGCGCTGGCCAGTCCCCGCCATGATCTACATCCGCTCCACCTCGGGTCGGCCCAGCAGGCCGGTGGGCTTGAACACCAGCAGCAGAATCAGGATGGCGAACACGAACACGTCCTTCCACTCGCTGCCTATTGCCTGAATTTGCGTGCCAAAGGCTTCGAGCAATCCGAGGATGAGGCCGCCGAGCATTGCCCCCGGAATGCTGCCGATGCCGCCGATCACCGCGGCGGTGAACGCTTTCAGGCCGATCAGGAAACCCATGAAGTAGAATATGCTGCCGTAATAGACGCCAGCCATCACGCCAGCCGCGGCGGCGAGCGCCGAGCCGATGAAGAAAGTCAGCGAGATCACGCGGTTCACGTCGATCCCCATGAGCCGGCAGGCATCCTGGTCGATGGCGATGGCCCGCATCGCCTTGCCGTACATCGTGCGCGATACGAACAGCTGCATCGCGAGCATCAGCACCAGCGACGATCCGACCAGGATCATCTGGGTCCAGGTGACATGGACGTGGCCGACATCGACACCACCGAATCCGAGATCGGTACTGAAGGCGGTGAACTGGCCGCCCGTGAAGGCAAGCATCGTGTTGCTCAGGATCATGGACACCGCAAGTGCGGTAATCAGAATCGACAGGCGCGGCGCGTTGCGCAGCGGGCGATAGGCGACGCGCTCGATGCCGACGCCCAAGAACCCCACCAGGAGCGCGCTGACCAGCATGGCGGCGAGAATGCCGAGCCAGCCGGCCCCGAGCGCGCCGGCCATGAACGACAGCGCCACGTAGCCCACGAACGCGCCGGTCATATACACGTCGCCGTGCGCAAAATTCAGCAGCTTGATGATGCCGTACACCATCGTGTAGCCGAGTGCCACCAGCGCATAGAACGAGCCGAGGATCAGCCCATTGGCCAACTGCTGCAGCAGAATGTCCGAAAGGCTCATCGAGGCGGCACGCGGGCGGTGCGCAAAGTCCGCACCACCCGCAGGAACCGGCTAGGATGCCGCCTTAAATAAAGCCCAGTGACCTTTCTCGCCGCGCAGGATGACAAAATTGCTGCGCGCGAGCGTGTCCTGCGGCGTGAACGTGACGGGACCCGAAATGCCCTGGAAGTCGTGCGTGTCCTTGAGTGCCGCGATCACTTTCGTCTTGTCGGCCGAGCCGGCACGCTTGATGGCGTCGGCCAGCAGGTTCATGCCGTCGTACGACAGCGCCGAATACGGTCCCGGATCCTGGCCGTATTTCGCTTTGTATGCGGCCCCGAAGGCGGCGGCGGCCGGCAGGTATTCCACCGTCGGATTGGAGAAGCAGTACACCCCATTGGCGGCCTGGCCCGCGATTTCGAACAGTTTGGGCGAGTTGTTGCCATCGCCGAGCGCGATCAAACCGCTGAACCCGGCCTGACGCAACTGCTTGATCAATAGCGCGCCGTCGGCGTAGTACGCGGTCCAAAACACCGCATCGGGGTTTTGCGACTTGATGCGAGTGACGACCGACGAGTAGTCCTGCTCGCCTTTGTTCACGACCTCGAACGCCACCACTTGCCCGCCGTCCTTGGTCCAGCTGTCGCGCGTCAAGTTGGCGAGATCGGCGGAGTAGGCGTCGCCTTCGTTGACAATTGCCAGTCGCTTCAGGTTCTGCGACTTGAAGAAGCCCATTGCGGTCGTGACTTGATCGTTGCCGGTGCTGTTGATCATGAACACGTTGCCCGAGCCGGCACCGATCAGTTTGGTGGAGTTGGCGGCCGTGATGATGAACGGCACGCCTGCATCGCCGTAAATTTTCAGCGTCGGCAGGGTGGCTCCTGAGCAATAACCGCCAACTACCGCGGCCACGCCCTGAGATACCAGCTTGCTCGCCGCGTTCACTGCCTGCTGCGGATCGCACGCGTCGTCCTGCGTGATGGTGGCGAGCTTCATCCCGAGCACGCCGCCTTTTTCGTTGATCTGGTCGGCGGCCAGGCGGATCGCGTTCTCCATATCCTTGCCGTAGGTCGCTTCCGATCCGGACGTCGGCACCATGATGCCGACCTCCAAGTCGGCGGCCCGAGCGCCGCCGGCGAACAGGGCCAGTCCCGCCGTAAGGGCCAGGCCGGTCCAAAACTGGATTTTTGCGGACATCCTTCCTCCTCTCGTTCTATTCGTTTGTTGCGCGTGCTCCCAGAAGTTTGCGGCCGCTGGGCTTTTGTCCGGCATCGGCTTAGGGACGGCACCCATCGCT
This sequence comes from uncultured Pseudomonadota bacterium, assembly GCA_963822705.1. GTDB lineage: Bacteria > Pseudomonadota > Alphaproteobacteria > Acetobacterales > Acetobacteraceae > CAVRQM01. The sequence goes on along the minus strand of CAWGIX010000006.1, from coordinate 354,806 downwards.
CGCCGCCTGGGCGCCAGGGACCGACAAAAGATGAAGATCACCCGCCTGCTCGTCTATCAGGTCGACCTGCCACTGCACGAGGGTAGCTATAATTGGTCGGGCGGCAAGTCGGTTTCCGTGTTCGACAGCACCGTAGTGCGGCTCGAGACGGATGCGGGGTTGGCCGGACACGGTGAGGTCTGTCCGCTCGGGCCCTTCTATTTACCATCGTACGCGGGGGGCGTGCGCGCTGGCCTGGCCGAACTAGGCCCCCATCTGATCGGCGCCGACCCCACCCAGATCGGGCCGCTGAACCGGCTCATGGATAGCCGACTGAAGGGGCACCCTTACGTCAAGTCGGCAGTGGACATCGCTTGCTGGGACGTGCTGGGCCAGGCGAGCGGGCAGCCGGTCGCGACCTTGCTCGGCGGATGCGACGGCGACTGCGTCGAGTTGTATCGCGCGATTTCACAGGAAACGCCGGAACGGATGGCCGACAAGGTCGCGCTGTATCGCGCCCAGGGCTACCGGAAATTTCAACTCAAGGTTGGTGGCGATCCCGACACCGACATTCTTCGCATCCGCGCGGTCTCGGAAAAACTGCAACCCGGCGATACGCTGGTGGCCGACGCCAATACCGGCTGGCTGCCGCATCAGGCGGCGCGCGTGGTCCGAGCGGTCAATGACGTCGACGTCTATATTGAGCAGCCCTGCCTCAGCTACGAGGAATGCCTGTCGATCCGCAACCGCACCAGCCATCCGTTCGTGCTCGACGAGTCGGTGGACAACGTTTTGATGCTGTTGCGCGCCCATGCCGATCAGGCGATGGATGTCGTCAACATCAAGATCAGCAAGCTCGGCGGCCTGACGGCGGCGCGCCAGGTACGGGACCTGTGCGTGTCGATGGGGGTCGCCATGACCATCGAGGATAGCTGGGGCGGCGACATCGTGACCGCGGCTATTGCCCATCTGGCGCATAGCACCCCCGAACCGTTTCGGTTCTCGGCCACTGATTTCAACAGCTACGTCACGGTGTCGATCGCGGAGGGCGCGCCGCGGCGGCACGAGGGAACCATGCGCGCCTCCACCGCGCCGGGACTGGGCGTGCAGCCGAACATGGACGTGCTGGGGGCGCCGGTGCTGACGATCGGCTGAGGCGCAATCGGCTCAGCCAAAACGCCCCGGCCGGCAGGCGGCGTATCGATCAGGAAGACTGCCGCGGAGCAGGCAGTCCGTCACCAGCCGTCCGGTTATGGCCGCGAGCGTCAAGCCAAGGTGTTGATGCCCCAGCGCCAGCACGGCGTTACGGGCGCCGGGCGCGGTGCCGATCATCGGCAGATAATCGGGAAAAGTCGGCCGGTCGCCGAACCAGCGGCTACTCGCGGCCAGTTCCGGCTTGCCGAACAACGCGCGGGCGTGCGTGAGCAAGATGTCCGCGCGGCGCCAGTCCGGCTGCGCGGCCGCGCCCAGTTCCACCGTGCCGGCCAGCCGTGTCCCGGCTTGCATCGGAGTCACGACAAACCCCCGCTCGGCGAAACTGACCGGCAGGCCCGGCGCCAGCGCGTCGTCGGCCACCATGGCGTGATAGCCGCGCTCGCGCGTCAGCGGCGCCCGCGCTCCCAGCATTTTCGCCAACTTCCCCGCCCCTGCCCCTGCCGCCAGCACGATTCTCGGCAACCGGCACCTCGCCCTCAGCGCTGCGCAGCGCACGCACTTCGCCGTTCTCGATGACGAAGCCGGTCACCGCCCGCCGAAGGATCGCGCCGCCTTCGGCAACCAGGCGGCGCGCCAAGGCCAGCACCACGCCTTGCGGGTCGACCGTGTGCGATCCGAGCCGATAGAAATGGCCGCCGACAACCGTAACCGCCAAGCCCGGCACGCGCCGAACCACTTCGTCCGCACTCAGTTCTTCCGCAGGAAGATCGTAGCCCGCGAGAATCCGCGCTTCTGCGATCCCGGCCTCGAAGGCGGGGCGCCGTTCATAGATCGTGATCGCGCCATTATGCCTGAACAGGTTTTCCAGGCCGGACGCGGCAATCTCCTCTTCCCAGGCCGCGGGCGCCGCTCGCACCAGCGCCGCCAGCGCCTCGGTCCCGGCCCTGAGCCGGCCGGGCAGACAAGCCATGCCGAACCGCAGCATCCACCCGGCCAGCGCAGGCAGACGCGCCGGTTTCAGCGACAGCGGACCGAGCGGATCGTGCATCAGCCGCGGCAGGCTAGCCAAAGTCTCCCAGCGCGCCAGCGGTCGCACCAGTTCGGTCGCGACATGGCCGGCGTTGCCGAACGAGCAGCCCGAGCCTGGCTCGTTCGGGTCCAGCACCACCACGCGCGCGCCAGCCCGTTGCAGAGCGCGGGCGCAGGCCATGCCGATCACGCCGGCCCCGATCACGGCGACGGGCGGCGCCCTGTCGCCCGCCTCGGTCATCAGACGAGCTGGAACCCGCCGCGCAGCGGGTCGCGCTGGTTGACGAAAATCGTGTTCAGCCCGGTCATCCGCGCCCAGCCCCCGATCGAGGGCACGATCGCGGCATAGTTGCCGACGCTGGCCGCCGCTTCGACCCGGCCCTCGAACAGCGTGCCGATAATGCTTTCGTGCACGAACGCGTCGCCCACGCGCAGCACACCGCGTGCCGCAAGCTGCGCCATGCGCGCGGACGTGCCGGTGCCGCAGGGCGAACGGTCGATCGCGCGCTCGCCGTAGAACACGGCATTGCGGGCGTGCGCGCGAGGATCGCGTGGCCGGTCGGTCCACATCATGTGGCTGACGCCGCGGATCGTGGGGTCCAGCGGATGCACCGGTTCGGTCTTTTCGCGGATCGCCTGGCGAATCAGCGGCGACAGCCGCTGGATGCCGCCCGCGCCCAACTCATCGATGCCCGGCGAAATTTTTCTGCGGCTCGATGATGCCATAGTAATTGCCGCCGTAGGCGATATCGACCGTCAGCTCGCCCAATCCCGGCACCTGCACCAAAACATCCGCCGCCGCGAGATACGAGGCCACGTTGCGGATGCGCACGCTGTCTATCCAGGGGCCGTTGCGCTCAAAGCTCGCCTCGACCAGCCCGGCCGGCGTATCCAGCATCAGCCGGCCGTCCTCGCGCGGCGTGGCAAGGCCATGCTCGAGCGCCATCGTAACGGTGCCGATCGTGCCGTGGCCGCACATCGGCAGGCAGCCAGAAACCTCGATGTAGATGATGCCGATGTCGCAATCCGCGCGCGTCGGCGGATACAGGATGGAGCCCGACATGACCTCGTGTCCGCGCGGCTCGAACATCAGCGTGCGGCGCACCCAGTCGAAGCGGGCAATGAAGTCCTGCCGTCGTTCCGACATCGTGTTTCCGTGGAGCAGCGGCGCGCCGCCGGACACCATGCGCACCGGGTTGCCGCAGGTATGGCCGTCAAGGCAGTGGAACGTGAAGTTCCCGGCTGGAACGCCGTCGAAAACCTGCATCGGGTCAGACGTTCGGGCGCGTATCGAGTGCCTGGCGCATCACGGCCTCGATCTCCGCACGTCCGGCACCGTCCGGCACCAGTCGCGGCGGCCGCGTCATTGCGGAACCCCGGCCGGCGATTTGCTCGCACAGCTTTATGCACTGCACGAGGTCAGGCCGGGCATCCAGGTGCAGCAGCGGCATGAACCACCGATACAGCGCCAGCGCCTCTTTGCCGCCGCCGTTGCTGCACAGCTCGAACAGCCGGACGCTTTCGCGCGGAAACACGTTGGACAGGCCGGACACCCAGCCAACCGCGCCGAGCGCCACCGCCTCCAGCACCACGTCGTCCAGCCCGCAGAACAGCGCAAACCGATCGCCCAGCGTATTGACCAGGTCGACATATCGCCGGGTGTCGCCCGAGGATTCCTTGATCGCCACGATCGGCCCGATGCCGGACAGTTTCTGCGCCATCGCCGGCGTGATGTCGTTGCGATATGCGGGCGGATTGTTATACAGCATGATCGGCAGGTCCGAGGCGGACGCGATGGCGTCGAACCAGGCGACCAGCTCGCGTGCGTTCGCGTCGTAGATCATCGGCGGCATGACCATGAGCCCGTCGCAGCCCTGCCGCGCCAGATCGCGGGCATAGTCGGTGGCCGCCTTGGTGGTGATCTCGGCCACTCCGGAGAGCACCGGCACCCGGCCGCCCGCCGCTTCGCGCACAGCGCCGACCACCTCCAGCTTTTCCGCCTGGGACAGCACGGAATTCTCGCCCACCGAGCCGCAGGCAATAATGCCGTCCACGCCGTCGTCGATCAGCCCGCGCGCGACGCGCTGGGTGGCCGCGATGTCGAGCGAGTGGTCCGGGCGGAACTGCGTCGTCATGGCGGGAAACACCCCGCGCCAGCCATTTCGTGCCGCCACTGACCCTCTCCCCAACCTCAAACCTCGCGAAAATACAGGTTTTGCCTATTCTATCCAATCCGGCCCCCGGCTGCAGCCAAGGAAGGCGCCCATGTCCCGCTCCATCGAGTACCGCCAACTCGGCCGCTCCGGCCTGCAGGTCTCGCCGCTCTGCCTCGGCACCATGATGTTCGGGGGCGCCACGGCCAAGGCCGACGCGCTTCGCATCATCGACCGGGCCCGCGACGGCGGCATCAACTTCATCGACACCGCCGATGTCTACACCGAGGGCGAGAGCGAGCGGATCGTCGGCCGCGCCATCGCCCCTCATCGCGACTGGTGGGTCCTGGCCACCAAATTCGCCAACGCGACCGGCACTGGGCCGAATGCGCGCGGGCTGTCCCGCCGGTACGCGTTTGCCGCCGTCGATGCGAGCCTGAAACGCCTCGGCGTGGACACGATCGACATCCTCTATCTTCACAAGGAGGACCACGCGACCCCGCTGGAGGAGGTGGTGCATGCGATGGCCGATCTTGTACGCAGCGGGCGCATTCGCCATTTCGGCGTCTCCAACCATCGCGCCTGGCGGGTGGCCGAAATTTGCCGGCTCTGCGACCAGGCCGGCATCGACCGCCCGGCCGTGTCCCAGCCCTACTACAATGCGCTGAACCGCATGCCGGAAGTCGAGCACCTGCCGGCCTGCGCGCATCTTGGCCTGGGCGTGTTCCCGTACAGCCCGCTGGCCCGCGGCGTGCTGACCGGGAAATACCGGCCGGAGGTGCCGCCGGAGCAGGGCACCCGCGCCGGCCGCCAGGACAAGCGCATTCTGGAGACCGAATGGCGCCCGGAAAGTTTGCACATCGCGCAGACGCTGGCGGAGCACGCGCGCTCACGCGGGATCACGCCGGGTCAGTTCGCCTTTGCCTGGGTGCTGAACAACCGTTTGGTTACCGGCGCGATCGGCGGCCCGCGCACGATGGAGCAGTGGGACGATTATAGGGGCGCGCTCGACTACCGGTTCACGCCCGAGGACGAGGCGCTGGTGGACCGGCTGGTCACGCCGGGGCATCCGTCGACTCCGGGTTACAACGACCCCGCCTACCCGCTGGAGGGCCGGGTCAGCCGGGCGGGTTGAAGGTTGGCGGATTGACGCCGCTGGCCGTCGGCAAATGCCTGCGACAAAGCTGCCTCGGTAGGACCGAGCCCGTTCGTGTTATGGGCTCGGTATGTTGACGAGCTTGTTCTAAAAGGCGGGATACTGGACGGTGGCTAGGCACTGTGCGCCGATGCCTTCAGCGCGACCGTAGAAGCCGCCCTCCATCGCGCCCAACCGCTTCAGCGCTACGCGCCCCGGCTCGATCGACAGCAGTTCCGCCAGGCGCACGACCATGTTGTCGCGGAATTGCGCGATATCCGGGCCTTCACCCAAGATGGTCATGTCCACATGGACGATGCGGCCGGCCTTCACGGCGACCAGAGACACCGCCTGGCGCAGGAACAAGTCCGAGCTCATGCCGCGATGGATGGGAGAGGCCGCGTCAAAATGGTCGCGCCCGCGCTGGCCGCCGATGGTACCCAGCAAGGCGTCGGTGGCGGCGTTGAGGGGGATATCGGTGTTGTGGTTGCGCGCGGCCCCGCGATGGTGCGCTACCGGAATGCCGCACAGCATCAGGTGGTCGCCGGGGCCGAAGGCGGCGTGATCGAAACCCCACCCGGTATGGCTCTCCAGCCGTCCGCGCGACAGCAGCAGTTCGGCGCGCTCCAGGTCGCGCTCGGTGGTGATCTTGAAATTGTCCTCGCTGCCGTGCACCAGCCGCACGTTCAGCCCCGCCCGCTCCGCCACGGCGCTGTCGTCGGTGAGTTCCATGTGCATCGGGTCGCGCCAGTGCGCCTGCCGGTGCGCCTCCAAAATGGCGTGGAAGCGGAAACCCTGCGGCGTCTGGGCGCGCCATACGTCGCTGCGATCGACCGTGCCGGCGACGAAGCCGCCGGGCGCGCGCTTCAGCGTGTCGGGCACCGGAAGCGCGGCGACCGCGGCCGGCGCGTCGTCCAGGGCTGCAATCACCGTGGAAATTGTGTCCTGTTCGACGAACGGGCGCACCGCGTCGTGGATCATCACCTTTTCCGGCGCGTCCTCGACCAGGCTTTCCAGGCCGAACCGGACCGTCTCCTGCCGCGTGTTGCCGCCCACCATCGGCGGCGGCAGCTCCAGTCCCTCCGTCGCCGCGTCGTACAGTTTGCGGTCGTTCGGGTGGATCATCGCCTGCACATGCGTGACGGCCGGATGCCGGAGGAATGCCAGAAGGGTGTGGCGAATGATCGGCTGCCCGTCCAGCGAGCGGTATTGTTTCGGGATCGGCCCGCCCATACGCTGGCCGCGTCCGGCGCCGACGATGATCGCTGCAGTCACGCTCTCTGCCTTGCCTGTGCAATGGATCGTCTAGACACTCGCCCGGCGGACGGCAAATCGCCCGGGCGGCATCGCGCTCACCGGCTATCCAGCTCTGTGCCGGGCGGCCATCATTTCCTCGTGATCGGCCGCCACAATCGTGAGCGGACGTGCCACCCGAAGCACCTCCGCCGGTTAGGAGGCCGCAATTGCAGGAACCACGACCCGATGTACCATCACGTCAAGCAGCTCATGTACACCGTTCGGATCGGCACGCCGGACCCTCGGTTCGGCAACATGCTGCTGGAGCAATTCGGCGGCGCCAACGGCGAGCTGGCAGCGGCGATGCAGTACTCCATCCAGGGACTCAATACCGAGGACCCGCAGTTGAAGGACGTGCTGATGGACATCGGCACCGAGGAGATGAGCCACCTTGAGGTGATCGGCACGCTGGCCCGCATGCACCTGAAACCCTCGAAGGCGGCGCGCAGTGCAGCGGAGGCCGATCCGCTGATCGCCATCACCGGCGGCGGCGGCGTGAACCTGTTCAACTCGCAGGGCAATCCGTGGACCGCGGATTATCTGAAGATCAGCGGCCAGCCGGAGGTGGATTTGCGCAACAACATCGCCGCCGAGGCGCGGGCAAAAATCACCTATGAGCGGCTGCTGGCTTTTACCGACGACCAGGGCAGCAAGGACGCGCTGCAGTTTTTGATGACGCGCGAGATTACGCACATGAAGGCTTTCATGCAGGCTCTGGAAGGGTTGGGGAAGGGGCCGCTAGAAATTGGCAATTTGCCTCCCACTCCCGGGCTGGTGGATCAGTTCTTTAACGACTCTACCGGCGAGGGTCCGGACGGCGCCGTCGACATGTCCCCCGAATGGGCGAAAGCGAATGGGTTCGAGGTGGTGGAGAGCCCGGCCTTTCATTCCGATCAGATGGAGGTGGACGGTCCGACCGGAGCGCGCCGCGCAAGGCGTACTGCGCGGAAGTAGCGTACGCGAGCAGGGGCGCGCGTAGCAGCAATGTTTGCTGCCTGCCCCCTCATCCGACAGGTGGTCGCGCCACCGCGACGGGGGTTCGGATGCAAAACCCCGCCCGAACCTGTTCACTCGAACGCGTACGCGAACCCTTCCGTACCGGTCCCGACATGTACCCGCTCGACTTTCTTGCCCTCCAACATCCGCCCCAAAAACGCTTCGCTGATCGCCGGCAGCATGGTGTTGGTCAAAATCGCATCGATCATCCGGCCGCCGCTCTCCGGTTCGTTGCAGCGTGACGCGATCATCTTCACCACCTCGTCGTCATAGGTGAACGTGACCTTGTGCCGCTCGCCGATCCGCGACGCGATGCGGCCGAGCTGCAGCCGGATGATGTCGCTCATCACCGCATCGCTCAGCGGGTAGTACGGGATCACGATGAGCCGCCCCAGCAGCGCCGGCGGAAACACTTTTAGCAGCGGCTCGCGCAGGGCCTTGGCAATCTCCTCCGGCTCGGGGATGAGTTCCGGGTCGCGGCACAGCGACATGATCAGCTCCGTGCCGACGTTCGAGGTGAGCAGGATCAGCGTGTTCTTGAAGTCGATGAACCGTCCTTCGCCGTCCTCCATGAAGCCCTTGTCGAAAACCTGGAAGAAGATTTCGTGCACGTCGGGGTGGGCTTTTTCCACCTCGTCCAGCAGCACCACCGAATACGGTTTTCTACGCACCGCCTCGGTCAGCACGCCGCCCTCGCCGTAGCCTACATAGCCGGGCGGCGCGCCCTTCAGCGTGGAGACGGTGTGCGCCTCCTGGAATTCGCTCATGTTGATGGTGATCAGATTCTGCTCGCCGCCGTATAGCGCCTCGGCCAAGGTCAGTGCGGTCTCGGTCTTGCCCACGCCCGAAGGGCCGCACAGCATGAATACCCCGACCGGCTTGCTGGGATTGTCCAGGCCGGCGCGCGAGGTTTGCACGCGCCGCGCGATCATCTGCAGCCCATGCGTCTGGCCGATGACGCGTTTGCCCAATGTGTCGGCGAGGCCGAGCACCGCCTGCACCTCGTTCTTGACCATGCGTCCCACCGGAATGCCGGTCCAGTCGCCGACCACCGCCGCCACCGCCTGCTGATCGACGCTGGGCAGGATCAGCGGCGTTTCGCCCTGATGGGTCGCGAGCTTGTCTTGCAATGCGCGCAGCTCGACCAGCATCGCCGCACGGTCCGGCGGGGCCGTTTCCGGCGCTACGTCCACAGGTTTGGGATTTTCGGGCTTAGCGTTTTCAGGCTTCGCCTCCGCCGAGCCGTTCCGCAGTGTGGCGCGCAGTTCCAGCAACCGGTCCACCAGCGCCTTTTCCTCCTGCCAGCGTGTCTCCAGGCCGGCCAGCGCTTCGCGCTCCTTCTCCAGCGAAGCCGAGGCTGCGGCTTCGCGTTCCGCGACGTCGATGCCGACCGCGCCCTCGCGCCCGATAATGGCCAGTTCCGTCTCCAGCGCCTGGATGCGACGCCGGCAATCGTCGACCGCGGGCGGCACCGCGTGCTGGCTCACCGCCACACGGGCCGCCGCGGTGTCGAGCAAACTCACCGATTTGTCGGGCAGCTGCCGCGCCGGGATGTAGCGGTGCGACAGCCGCACCGCCGCCTCGATCGCCTCGTCCAGAATTTGTACGCGGTGATGCTGCTCCAGCGGCGAGGCGATGCCGCGCATCATCAAGATGGCTTTTTCCTCAGCCGGCTCGTCGACCTGCACCACCTGGAAGCGCCGCGTCAGCGCCGGGTCCTTTTCAAAATACTTTTTGTATTCGGCCCAGGTGGTGGCGGCGATGGTGCGCAAAGTGCCGCGCGCCAGCGCCGGTTTTAGCAAATTGGCCGCGTCGCCCGTGCCTGCCGCGCCGCCGGCCCCGATCAGCGTATGCGCCTCGTCGATGAACAGAATGATGGGTTTGGGCGAGGACTGCACTTCCTCGATCACCTGCCGCAGCCGGTTCTCGAACTCGCCCTTCATGCTGGCCCCGGCCTGCAACAACCCGACATCCAGGGTGCGCAGCGACACTTCGGCCAGCATCGGCGGCACGTCGCCCTGGGCGATGCGCAGCGCAAATCCTTCCACTACCGCCGTCTTGCCGACGCCGGCCTCGCCGGTCAGAATCGGGTTGTTCTGCCGCCGGCGCATCAGCACGTCGACCACCTGTCGGATTTCGGCGTCGCGGCCGACGATCGGGTCGATCTCGCCTTTGCGCGCGCGCTCCGTCAGATCGACGGAAAATTTCGCCAGTGCCTCCTGCTTGCCCATCGCCGCCGGGGCCATGGCACCGCTCGCCTCGCCGGGCTGGCTGGCGCCGGAACCGTCCGAGGCCCGCATCGCAGCCTCGGGCGAATTGGCCAACAGCTTGGCGAAATCGTCGCCCAGTGTTTCCGCTTTGACGCGCTCGAATTGCCGGCTGATGGCGTATAGCGCATTGCGCAAGGTCGGAGTTTTCACCGCGCCCAGCATCAGGTGCCCGGTGCGCACCTGCGCCTCGCCGAGCATCAGTGTCGCAAACACCCAGCCACGCTCGACCGCTTCCTCGACGTGCGGCGAGAAATCGGAAATCGCGGTGGCGCCGCGCGGCAGGCGATCCAGCGACGCGGTGATGTCGGCCGCCAGTTTCGACGGGTCCAGTTCGAAATGCCGCACGATGCGGTGCACGTCGGAATCCTGCGCCTGCAAAATCTGGTGCAGCCAATGCACCAGCTCCACATACGGGTTGCCGCGCAGCTTGCAGAACACGGTGGCGCTTTCGATGGCGCGGTACGCCACCGGGTTGAGCTTGCCGAACAGGGCGGTGCGGCTGATCTCGGTCATGCGGCGGCCTCGGTTTCAGGGAGGGTTGTATCAATCGTGCGGGCAAAGCTGTCGGCGCTGGCGTCCAGAAACAGGTCGGCGGCGTCGGTCTCGGTGCGGCGGCGACCGAGCCAGGTGGTCCAGCCCATGCGGCCCTGCCGGCCGAGCATCGTCGGCGGCACTTCGTCGCGTTTCAGGATCAGGTTCACGTCCCACACCAGCGTGTCGCCCGCATAGTTGCGCACGATCGGAATCAGGCGCCGAAAACTTTGACCGCCGGGCAGCAGGCGCTGATAGTCGGCCATGCTCAGCGGGCCGAACACGATACGGAATTTGTGCTGGCGGCTCCATACCCGTCCGCCCACCAGCGCGGTGCGGCCGACGGCACCGGTCAGCGGCGTTTCGCCCAGCCGTGTGCGGTCCGCCTCCGGCATCGCCAGCCAGGCGCCGACAAAGCATTCCACATGCACCGGCATGGTGAAGAACGCCGACAGGATCGAGCCCAGACCTTCGGCGTGGCGCGTCTGGTTGGAAAGATGCCCGGCAAAGTGCAGCTTTGTCAGATCGGGCATGGCGTCGCGGTTGCGCAGCGATGCCATGCCGAAACCGATCAGCGCGCCCATATAGGTCGCGAACCGGTCCTCCTCCGGCCGGTCGAAACTGACGGTCGGGCGCGAATCCGCCCAGGCGCGCCAGAACAGCGACAGCGCGCGGTGGTGGAACAGATCGGCAAACCGTTGCAACGTCGGATCGCGATAGTTGCGCCGGCGGTCGCGTGCGTACTCGGTCAGGTGCAGCGGCAGCGGTCCGTCGGGACCGAACAGGCCAAAAAAGTGCACTAGCAGTCGCGCCACCCGGCCGTCCTGCGGCGGCTCCCAGGCGGCCAGCGTGGCGGGTGCGAACACGACGGAGGGTTCTTGCGCCAGTCGCACGGCGTCTTCCGCCGGCCGCGCGCTGCGGCCGAACCGCGGGCGGGCGCGGTAGCGCGCCTCCAGCCGGCGCATGGCCTGCCAGAACCCGAACTCGTGCGGCGCCGCCGCGAGCCGGTCCGCCCACGCTTGCGCAACCGGGTCCTGCGCGACCGGGTCTACAGGGTCGGGCGCAGCCCAATCCGCATCGGCCATCGCATTACCTCGCCCCGTTCGGGGCTCGTCATCACCGTCTCGGTGAACGCGTTGATCGAGACGTATTTGGCAAAGAAGCGGTCCAGCACGGCGGCCAGCAGTACGCCGCCGCTGCCGCCGAACGGCGCTTCGTCGATGTTCAGCCGCACCTGCAGGCCGCGGCCGACCGCCACCGGTCCGGCGCCGGGAATGCGGCGCACCACCGGATGCGAGCCGACCGACAGCAGGCCCTCCAGCTGGCGCGCCGCCACCGACGCGCTGCCGGGCACGTACAGCCGCAGCAGTTCGCGCAACGCCGCGGCACCCTGCAGCGCGTCGGTGTCCACCAGGGTCAGGTAGTTCAGCCCCAGATGTGAAATGAAGCGCCAAGCGTAGTCGCCGTCGCCGCGGCACGGGCGCGGTGCGGTCGGCCCGACCACGCAGCGCACCGAAGCCACCGGCGCGCTCACCGCCAGGGTGAAATCGGTGTGCTGCTTGCCGACCGGCATGGACAACGCCAGGTCGCGGTTGGTACAAAACAGGTCCAGGCCCAGCTGGCGCAGATCGGCGCGGAACGGCGCCGCATCCGCATCGACCAGCGAAATGTACAGCTCGTGGCCCAGATAGCTGGAGCGCGGCCCGCGCTGGCGTGCGCGCGCGGACAGCAGGCGCGGCTGCCGGCGCAGCAGGTAGTAGCTGCGGTGTCCTGGATTGCGGCTGAGGTCGTTGGCGGCATAGAATGGCAGGAACGGCTGCGGTGGCCCGCCGTCGGCAGCATAGGCTTCCACGCCAGTAACGGAGAACACCTCGAAGTCGAGCGGCCGCATGCGGTCGGGCGTGACCAGATGTTCCACCTCGCGCTCCGACAGGTTCACACGGTCGCTGCGGCGATGGAAAAGGTTGATGGCCGGGGTGCAGAACAGCGAGAGGTGGTCGGTGCCGAAGCCCGACGCCAGGAGCGGTTCCACCCGGTTCAGCAGCAGCAGCACATCCATTTCGCTGGACGCGCAGCGCGCCACGGCACGGTCGAGCCCGCCCAGTTCCACGAACAGGAACCGTTCGGGCATGGCATAATATTCCTGCAGCAGCCGGTAGCCGCTGAACGATTCTGCGGTGCGCGGCAGCAACGCCTCGTCCTCGGCAAAACCGAGTGCCTGGATCGAACCGGGCGGCAGCCGCTCTTGCCACGGCACCGGCCGGGTTGCGGGGCGGACATAGATCGCCACCACGTTGGCCAGCAGTTGTTCGTACAGCCGCGCGCGCGAACCTTCGGGGCCTCCCAGGAACAGCGGCAAGCGCTCCAGATCCAGTTTCGAGAACGGCATGTCGCCCGCGGTTTTAAGGCGCAGGCGGATGGCCGCCTTGACGCCGCGCAGCTCCATCAGATTGAAGGCGGCCAACGCCGCGGGCGAGCCGATATACTCGGCAGCGGCCAGTTCCACCGGCAACAGTTGCACCGCGTGCCCGGTGCGGAACTCGCAGTTCGTCTGATCCTCGGTGCCGAGCAGGCTGCGCAACTCCGTCCCCGACGGCAGCACCACGCCTTGGGGCATCGTACGCAAGGTCTGGTCGGGCGAAAACCGCACCACGGCCATGGACGGGGTCGGAGCCAGGTAGTGCGGATAAACCATCTGCAACAGCGACTGCGTAAAGGTCGGGAACTCCGCTTCCAGTTTCAGCTGCACCCGTGCGGCAAGGAACGCAAAACCTTCCAGCAGCCGCTCGACATACGGATCGGCGACCTCGATGGTGCCGAGATCGAGCCGTGCCGCGACTTTGGGAAACTCGCGCGCAAATTCCGTGCCCATGTCGCGCAGGAACGCCAATTCCGTCTCGTAATGGCGTAGCAGGCGCGGGTCCATCAGCCGCGCGCCCGGGCGTCGGTCACCACCGCCAGCCGCGTTTCCAGCTCGATCTGAGTTTCCAAAAACAATTGCTGCGGCACCGGCTGCGCCCACAGCTCGCCCTCGATCTCGAACGTGAGCGTGGGCACGGCGGCATCCTCCTTCGGCTGGCGCGCACGCACGTGCAGCGAGTCCGGGCGGATGCGGGGCTCGAAATGCCGGATTGCCTCGGCCAGCGAATTCTCCAGCCCGCTCATCCGGCCCGACGAACCGACCAGGCCAGTAAAGCCCGGAATGCCGAAATTCACGGTGGAGCGCATCACCAGCGGAGTCGCGGCGAGATCCTGCGTGGTGGCAAGGTTGGTCGTATTGAGCAGCCAGGCGAGGTCGCGCAGCACCGCCTGCCGCAGCTGGATCATCGTCAGCGCCTGCTGGTCTTGCAATTCGCGACGCGTTTCCGGCGCGTGATCGGTCAAGCGGTCGAGCAGCGAGGGCTGCAGGCGTTCCCGAGCGGCGATTTCGGCCATGCGGCTAGGCCGCCGCGGCGGCTTCTGCCGGCATCAGGTCGAGGCGGCGCAAATCCATCAGCGCCACCTCATCGGCATCGGTGGCGAGCATGCGCTGACCAAGTCCGAGCGACCAGTCGCCCTCCTCGCGGAACTCGGTGCGCCGCGCCAGTGCGAGGCTCGCATCCGCGCCGGCGGAACTCGGGATAGCGCGTCGGCACAAACCCGACCGACTCCCCGCCATTGGTCCAGGTGAACCGCACCGGCAGCCAGACCTGGTCGCGCAGATCGGCGGGCGGTTCCACGACGACATTGCGCAGCCGGTGAAACGGCACCCAATAGTATTTACCGTCGACCAGCGCCTCGAGCATCGGCCCCAGTCGCTGGTCGGCATCGGCGATCCATTCGAAAGCCTGGCCGTTCACGCTGCCCGCGGTGGTGGGCGCCTGCTCGAAAGCGGCGTCGCGCAACGGCGCGGCCTGAGCTGGATTGCCCTGGGCCAGCAACCGGTTGGCCTCGATCAGCAGCGGCATCCAGGGTTCGGGATCGCCGAACACGGTCGGCGACCGAGTGCCCGCAAACACACGCTCGCGGAGAATCTCGCAGCGGATGGCGGCGCGATAGGCTTGCGCCATCGGTTGCGCCGTGGCGTCGAGCTCGGCCGCGACCACGAGCTGGTTCAGCGCCCGGTCCCATTCGCCCACGATACAGAACAGCTGGAACAGGAAGGTACGCAGGCGCGCATCGCGCGGCGCCTGGCGCACCTCCTGCTTCAGTTGGGCGAGCGCCGCGTGCGGATCGCCCGCACGCAGGATCGCTTGTGCGTCCACGCGACGCCTCGACCTCGATGCTACTTGATCAAGGTGTCCCAGTTCGGGTCTGCAATATTCTTCACGCGGTTCCAGCCGGCAGGGATCAGGTTGGGGATGGTGCCATCGGGTAGCTGCTGGCCATAGCGGACGAACATGCCGCCATACTCAAACGTCACCGTCTCCTTCGGCGACTCGTCGTCATGCGCCCACTCGATGGTCTTTACCGCGACCAGCTTGAAATCGAAGCGCAGGAAGAACTTGCCGGTCATGTTGCCGCCGGCGCTCTTGCGCAGTGCCAGCGACACCATCTGGAACGGCGTTCCCGAGCACGCCATCTGGAAGAATGTCGGCGACGCGAGATCGATCTTCCTGGTGATGGAGAACGGATTGAACTGCACTTTTCCGGCGCCGGCGCCGCTGCTCTGGCTGCCGATGTTCAGCTGCTGCTCGATATCGAAGCTGTAGTCGTCCACCTCGAACACGTTTCCGGCGGTCAGGCCCTTGGCGAGCGGCTCGCTGGTATTGTCCGACAAATCGACCTGCAACTCCGCTTTCAGGGACGACCCATCGTATTTGGTGAACTGCATGAAGGAGTCTATGGCCATAGTCTCATCTCCTGTTGGTTGGTGGTCTGCGTGTCAGCGTATGAGAGTTGCCGCTCTCATTTGGGCATGCGGGAGACCAGCCGGAGCGATACCGTCAGGCCTTCCAGCTGATAATGCGGCTTGAGGTAAAATCGGGAACTATAGTAGCCGGGATTTTCCTCGTTCTCCTCGATCTCGACCCGGCCCTCGGCCAGAGGATGGGTCGCCTTCCAGCCCTCCTGGCTCGTCTCGGGCGAACCGTCGATGTAGTTGCTGAGCCAAGTCTCCAGCCAATCCTTGAGCTGGGCCTTGCTCTTCGTGCTGCCGATCTTGTCGCGCACCATGCACTTCAGGTAGTGCGCGAAGCGGCAGGTGGCAAACAGGTATGGCAGCCGTGCCGACAGGTTGGCGTTGGCGGTGGCGGCCGGGTCATCGTATTCCGTGGGCTTTTGCAGCGACTGCGCGCCGATGAACGCGGCAAAATCCGAGTTCTTCTTGTGCAGCAGCGGCATGAAGCCGTTCTTCGCCAGTTCTGCCTCACGCCGGTCGCTGATGGCGATCTCCGTCGGGCATTTCATCGCCACCCCGCCGTCGTCGGTCGGGAAGGTGTGCGCCGGCAGCCCCTCGACGGCCCCGCCGCTCTCGATGCCGCGGATGCGTGAGCACCAGCCGTACAGCTTGAAGGCCTGGGTAATGTTGGTGGCCATCGCATAGGCCGAGTTGCACCAGGTGTAGCTGCTACTGTCGGCACCCTGAGTATCTTCCTCGAAGGCAAACTCTTCGACCGGCTCGGTCTTGGCGCCATAGGGCAGGCGGGCCAAGAAACGAGGCATCGCCAACCCGATATAGCGCGAATCCTCGCTTTCACGCAGCGAGCGCCAAGCCGCGTATTCGGGTGTCTGGAAAATCTTCGTCAGGTCGCGCGGGTTCGCCAGTTCGCCCCAGCTGTCCATTCCCATGACCTTGGGATCCGCTGCGGCGATGAAAGGCGCGTGCGCACCGGCGGCGACGGCGGCGATGTCGCCCAACAGCTGCGTGTCCATCGGGCTGTGGTCGAAATAGTAGTCGCCCACCAGCACGCCGAACGGCTCGCCGCCGAATTGGCCGTACTCTTCCTCGTAAATCTTCTTGAAGATCGGGCTCTGGTCCCACGCGGTGCCGCGGAATTTTTTCAGGGTCTTGCCGAGGTCCTTCTTGGAAATGTTGAGGACCTTGATCTTCAGCATCTCGTCGGTTTCGGTATTGTTCACCAGATGGTGCAGGCCGCGCCACGCCGACTCGACCGCCTGAAAGTCCTCGTGGTGAATGACGAGATTGACCTGCTCGGTCAGCTTGCGGTCGATCTCACGGATCATCAACTCGATAGAGCTGAGCGCGTCATTCGAGACCAGCGCGGTGTTGACCAGCGCCTGCTGCGCCAAGGTCTGGACGGCGCCCGCCACGGCCTCGCGGGCACGGTCGCTTTTCGGCTTGAATTCGCGGTTCAGCAGGGCTGTGAAATCGCCGCCCTCCTGGGTGGCGACACCTGCGGCTTGCGGCTGCGTGAGTTGGGTTCCGGACATGCGCCTATTCCTCCGCGCTCTTCGGGGCCGCATCCTGCGGCTTGGGGGCGGCGGCCAGCGTCTGCAGCAATGCGGGGTCCTGCAGCACCTTGCCGATCAGCTCCTCGGCACCGGTCTTGCCGTCCATGTAGGTCAGCAGGTTCGATAACTGGGTGCGCGCCTCCAGCAGCTTGTTTAGCGCATCGACCTTGCGCGCCACCGCGGCAGGCGAAAAGTCCTCCATGCTCTCGAAGGTGATGTCCACCGCGAGATTGCCCTCGCCGGTCAGGGTATTGGGCACGGTGAACGCCACGCGCGGTTTCATCGACTTCAGCCGCTCGTCGAAATTGTCGACGTCGATCTCCAGCATCTTGCGGTCGGCTACGGCCGGAAGCGGCTCGGAGGGCTTGCCGGACAGGTCGGCCATGACGCCTACCACGAACGGCAGTTGTACTTCTTCTCCGAGCCGTAGGTCTCCACGTTGTACTCGATCTGCACGCGCGGCGCGCGGTTGCGCGCTATGAATTTCTGGCTGCTTGCCTTGGCCACGTCCTGCCTCGCTTACCCTCGGGGTTGATCCGGTCTGTCGCATGGGGGGAGGCGACCCGGATGTGATCTCGGTCACTCATTCGTCACGCCGGCGATGTTCTGCGCTTGCCCGAGCCCTTCGGGGGCCATGTCGCGCAAAATGTCGAGAAAATTCTTGTCGGCCAGCCGGCGTGCGCGCTCGATCAGCAGCGGGAGCGGGCTGGAAGGCTCGTACCTGCTCGTAATACTGCACCACCAGTTCCAGCAGTCGCACCGCGTCGGCACGGCTGGTCACCGCGGTGATCGAGGCCGCGGTGACACCGCGAGACGGGCGGACCGCCGCGGACCCGCCGGCCTGGGTCCCGGCATCCGTCTCGGTCGGCATCTCTTCGGCAGGAGATTCTTCGGCACCGGCCATTCCCCCGAAGGCTTCGACCTGTTGCGCCACCTCGCGCAGCAGCTTCAGCAGGTCCTTCAGTTCCGGTCCGGTGCCAAACCCGGCACGCGCGTCGAACACTGCCGGAATGGCCGCCGCGTCCCGCGCCGCCGACGCTAACGCCTCGCGCAACTCGGCGAGTCGCGCGAGATCGGTTTCCGCGAACGTGGACCGGATCTGCTTTTCGGTGAAAACTTGGCGCCCAGGATCGGCTTCGATGCTGCCGGCCTGCACGGCGATGTCGCGCCAGGTGATCCGGCCAATCTTTTGCGAGGACGCGAGCGGCAGGTCACGGATGGCGCGCAGGACGCGGCCCGGCTCGGCCAAGCGCAGCAGCGCGTTGGCGCGCAGCGTCGGGTCGTTGTCGTCATCCGGGTCGAGCTGCGGATGAATCGAGTCCCACTGGGTTTCCAGCAGCTGCCGGATCAATGCGAGGGCGTCTGCGAAGCCGGGCAGTCCGGACAGGTGCAGTCGAGCCACGGCGAGATGCGTCAGCACGCGCAGATCCCGGGTGCGCTCCAGCAGTGCCCAGGCCTGCGCCTCGACCTCTTTCCAGACCGGCTCCTCCGCCGGAATGACAGTGTCGCCGAACTGCTGCTCCGCCTTGCCCTGGGCGGCGCGGTCCAGGGCACCAAAATCCTGGTCGAACTCCAGGTTCGGCCCGGCCGGTTGCTCGGGCGAGACTTCCGCAACCCACTGACCGATATCAAGCGGTGGCACGTCAGGCTCGCCCGTCGCCGGGCGCGCGGACGCGCCGCGTGATCCAATACGCCCTGGTGTGTTGTGCCCGCATTCCGGAACCCATCGCGCGACGCGTTACGTCGGCCCCCAACTGCAACTGTCGCGCGACACGGTCGGCTTGTCCAGGACAATGCGATCAGCCGCCGTTAAGGTGAAACGCCTCGTCGCGTACCCGGTCAGCCAGCGCGATGGCGGCGGTCAGCCCCGGAGATTCGATGCCGAACAGGTGCACCAGCCCAGGCACGCCGTGCGCGCGCGGGCCCAAAATGACAAAGTCCTGCGCCAGCGCGCCTTTCGGCACCGTCTTCGGCCGGATGCCGGAGTAGCCGGGTAGCAGCGCCCCATCGCGCAATCCGGGCCAGTAACGCCGGACGGCGGCGTAAAAACTGTCGGCACGGCGCGGGTCCACGTCGTAGTCGAGCCGGTCGACCCATTCCACGTCCGGGCCGAACCGAGCCGCGCCGCCCAAATCGATGGTCAGGTGAACGCCCAGCCCGCCCGGCACCGGAACCGGGTAGATCAGCCGCGAAAACGGCGACCGGCCGGCCAGCGAAAAATAGTTTCCTTTTGCATAGTAGGTCCGCGGCACGAGCTGGCTGGGCATGCCGGCCAGCCGTCGTGCCAGTTCGGTCGCGTGCAGGCCGGCGGAGTTGATGACGAGGTCGGCCCGCAGCCGCATCGGGTCGTCGCCGCCGATCTCCAGCGTCACTCCGTCCGCACCCGCGGCGCCGCCCAGCACCGGGCTGTGGAACACGAACACGCTGCCGGCGGCCTCCGCCTCGCCCTGCAAGGCCAGCATGTAGGCGTGGCTGTCCAGCACCCCGGTTTCGGGGGACAGCAGCGCTGCGGTGCAGCAAAGGTTGGGTTCCATCGCCTGCGCCTCGGCGGCGGTCAGCAGGCGCATTCCTTCCACGCCGTTTGCCTCGGCGCGCGCCTTGATGCCGACCAGCCGCTCGGCTTCCGCGGCATCAGTGGCGACGATCAGCTTGCCGCAGCGGCTATACGGCACCCCATGCGTGTCGCAGAACGCATACAGCCGGCGACGGCCCTCGACGCACGCCAACGCCATGAGCGAGTCTTTCGGGTAGTAGATGCCGGCGTGGATCACCTCGCTGTTGCGGCTGGACGTCTCCGTGCCGATGCCTTCAGCGGCGTCCAGCACGATCACCTCGCGCCCGGCCTGCGCCAGGGCGCGGGCTACCGCGATGCCGACCACGCCGGCACCGACCACCACGCAATCGACGCGCTCGGTCATCGCACCGCGATGCGTCCGTCCGTGGCTGCGGCGACCGGCGAGGCGGCGGCAAGCGCCCGGCTCACCACTTCGTCCAACCCCGGGCCGGTATCGTAGGGATCGATGGCACCGGTCTTGAACGTCGCATACCCGTCCCCGCCGGCGCGCAGAAAATTGTTGGTGACGACGGTGTAGCGCCGGGCCGGGTCGAGCGGCGCAAAACTGCCGTCCGCCCCCCGGACTTTTGCGAAAACGAGTGGGTCCGGGGCGGCGGGTTGCCATTCCAGGCGCATCCCCGCGACCTGCGGAAACGCGCCTTTGCCTGCACGGGAAAGGCCGTTGACCAGAGCCGCTCGCAAATCCGCACCGGAAAGCTGCATGGTCGCCACCGTGTTGCCGAACGGCAGCGCTGTCAGCACGTCTCCCAGCGTGAGTTCGCCGCCGGGCAGCCCGGTTCGCAAGCCGCCCGCGTTCATGATCGCCACGTCCGCGCCGTGCGCCGAGGCCAGCATGGCGTCGGCCACGAAATCCCCGAGCGCACACTCTCCGGTGCGGCACCCCACGTTGCCGAGAGGTGCCGCGGCGCGGCCGACCACGCGGCGGCGCACGCCATCAAGCTGCGCCGCATACCCCGCCACGATGGCGGCGACGCGCGGCTCCTCGCGGCAGGTCGATCCCGACATGCGTGCAATCCCCACCAAAGGCAAGCAAGGACCCGTCCGCGGCCACCTCGAGATCAAGCCGCCCCAGGTAGCGGCCGAAACAGGCGGCCTGAACCACCAGCGAACCGCCTTTTGGGCCTTCGATCGCCTGATGCGCGGGGCCGGCGGCGCCGGGTTCGGTGTCCGAAAGCAGCGTGTGCGAATGCCCGCCCACGATCACGTCCACGCCCGGCACCTGTCCGGCCAGCTCCCGGTCCTGGTCTACGCCCAGGTGCGACAGGGCGATGACGAACGCCGCCCCCGCCGCGCGCGCCTCGGCCGCACTGCGTTCCAGCGCCGCCCGGGGCTCCGAAAACCGCACGGTTGGGCCCGGCGAGGAGCCGACCGGGGTTTCCAGCGTGGTCAGGCCCACCACGCCGATCGCCAGCCCGTCCTTGTGCAGCATGATCCACGGCTTGAGCAGCCCGGCCAGATCGGGGTCGCCGCCGGCGTCGATATTGGCCGACAGCACCGGAAAGCGCGCCGCGCGCACGAAGCGGGCGAGGTTCTTGGGGCCGTTGTCGAACTCGTGGTTGCCGACCGTCATGGCTTCCGTGCCGAGCGCGTGCATCACAGCCAGTTCCGCGTCGCCGTGCCAGGCGGTGTAGAACAGGCTGCCCTGGAACTGGTCGCCCGCGTCGAGGAACAGCACCGTCCGCCCCGCCGCCTCGGCTGCAGCGCGGCTGCGGGCGATGGCGGTGGCCAGGTGCGCCGCGCCGCCCAGGCAGTCGGCACCGGGGGGATCGGCGCAGGCCAGCGCCCGCGCGTCGACCGGCTCGTGGCGCGAGTGGAAATCGTTCATGTGGATGAGGGTCAGCCGGTGCGCGACCGTGCCGGCGCGCAGTCGCGTCATCGGCAGGATCGAAAGCCCGGCGAGCAGGGCGCGGCGGGTCAGGGTCATGGACATCCTCATAGCCTGCCCGCGCACCCTTGCCATCTGCTTGCCGCGGCGCAATGTCACCGTCAACCGGAGGGACTTTTTGCCATGTTCATCGAAACCGAGGGCACGCCGAACCCGGCGACCCTGAAATTCCTGCCGGGCCGCGCGGTCATGGGCGCCGGCACCGCCGATTTCGCTACCGCCGAGGCTGCGGAGCGTAGCCCCCTCGCCTACTCGCTCTTCGCGCTGCCCGGCGTCGCGCGGGTGTTTCTGGGCTCGGACTTCGTCACCGTCACCAAGTCGGATATGACCAGCTGGCAGGCGCTGAAACCGGAAGTGCTCGGCGTCATCATGGAGCACTTCGTCGCCGGCTGGCCGGTACTTCTAGGCGCGGACGCCGAGTCGGCGGAAGAGGATGTCGCACCGGAAGACGAGGAGATCGTCGCCCAGATCAAGGAGCTGCTGGATACGCGGGTGCGCCCGGCGGTGGCAGGCGACGGCGGCGACATCGTATTCCGCGGTTATCGCGACGGCGTGGTGCGGCTGCACATGCAGGGCTCGTGCAGCGGCTGCCCGTCATCTTCGGCCACGTTGAAACACGGCATCGAGAACATGCTGCGCCACTACGTCCCCGAGGTCGTCGGCGTCGAGCAGGTGGCGTGATGGCGGACATCGACGCCCCTGCTCAACCTCCCCGCCATGTGCTGGACGACGCGACGCTCGACACGCTGTTCCGCGCGGCGCGCACCCAGAACAAGTTCGAGCCACGCCCGGTCTCCGACGACGAACTGCGGGCGGTTTTCGAGTTGATGAAGTGGGGGCCCACGTCGGCCAATTCCTCGCCGGCGCGTTTCGTGTTCGTGCGCACGCCGGAGGGCAAGGAAAAACTGCGCCCGTCGCTCTCCGCCGGCAATCTCGACAAGACCATGGTGGCACCGGTCACGGTGATCGTGGCCTACGATCCGCGGTTCTACGACCACCTGCCAAAACTGTTCCCGCATGCCGACGCCCGCAGCTGGTTTGCCGGCAACGATGCGCTCGCCGAGGAAACGGCGTTCCGCAACGGCACGCTGCAGGGCGGGTATTTCATCATCGCTGCCCGCGCGCTCGGGCTGGATTGCGGCCCGATGTCGGGCTTCGACAAGGCGCTGGTCAATGCGGCGTTCTTTGCCGAATCAGGGTGGAAGGCCAACTTCCTCATCAATCTGGGCCACGGCGATCCGTCGGGCCTGTTCGCCCGCTCGCCTCGCTTCACCTTCGAGGAAGCTTGCCGGTTCGCATAGCGGGAAGCGTAACAACCGCCCCACGCTGAAACGGAACCAACGCGCGCAGGCGGAACTTTACTCCGCCTCCGCCTCCTACGGTTCGCTCAGAGGATTGCCCTCTCGGTCGCTGTCAAGGCTGGGCGAGGGGTTCCAAGGCCGCCGCCCACGATGGCCGCGATGCCGCCCAGCAGCAGTGCCGCGAACGCGAACAGCGCGCCCTCGACGCTGACTTTGCGTGCCTGCTCGGCGGCATCTTTGGCCTGTTGCGCCGCCTGCTGCGCCTGCTGCTGCAGCTGGTTGATGCGGCTGGTCGCTTCTTCCGGACTGATATTGGCCGCCCGCGCCAAACTGTCGACCGCTGGGCCGCGCGCCTCGTCGATCGCCTTCTGGTCGCCCCCGAGCGTGGCGCGAATATAGCTCTGCACGTTCTCCTGCACCGTGCGCGGGTCGTTGGGATTGATCATGCGGCGCAACTGTGCCTCCAGCGCAGCGTCGCCCGCCGGCGCCGCGGCGGCTGCCGCGTGTGCCGCGCCCGATAATGTGCTGCCGATCGCGCTGAAGGTCCCGCCCAGCACGCCGCCAAGAGCGGTGCCGAGCAGCCAGACCACCACCAACGTGGTCACGCACCACGCGACGAAACCGTGCCAGGCCGCGGTGCTGTGCCGCGGCGATCCGCACAGCCGCCCGGCAACCAAGCCACCCACGAACGACGCGACGATCCCCGACCCCACCCACCAGAGCCCAGCCCTGACTGAAAGGCCGGCGACGGTCGGGTTCGCGCCGGTGTTGCCGGTCACCTGGAACGACGCGAGGCCGACCCCGGCCCCCAGCAGGGTCAGCAGGAACTGTGTGAGCAGCGCCGCGGCAAGCCCCGCGAGAATGGCGCCCCACACCGCATGATTGGACCACCACGTCCTGTCGCGATCGGTCCCGTCGGCGACAGCCGCGACCGGCGCGGCATAGGCAGGGTTGGCATAGCTCTGCATTGGAGGTGGAAGGGCCAAGTGCATCTCCTCTACGTGCGGGCGCACGGCGGCGCGCCCTGGTGACGCTGCCTATTCGGCAGGCGTCGCGTCTGGCAAGCAGCGCGTGAGCCGGCAAATGGTTTCGCGGCCGGTGCAGCTGCACTCGGGTTGCCGGGCGGGGAGGCGGCCGTAGACTGCCGCGGATGACCGGTCAACCCCCGTGCATCCTCGCGCTCGACGCGGCGCTCGACGCCTGCTCGGTCGCGCTGTGCGCAGGCGAGACGGTTTTGGCCGAACAGCGCGGTTTTGGCGGCCGCGGCCAGGGGCAGGTGTTGGCGCCCATGCTGCAGCGCGTGCTTGCCGCCTCCGGCGTAAAAGCGGCGGACCTCGCTGCGGTGGCGGTGACCATCGGCCCGGGCAGTTTTACCGGGCTGCGCGCGTCGCTGGCATTGGCGCACGGCTTGGCGGTGGCGAGCGGTGCGCGGCTGATCGGCGTGACCGTGGCGGAGGCGCTCGCCGCCGCCCTGCCGCATCTTGGCGGACGGGCGCTTTGGGTGGCGGTCGACAGCCGGCGCGCCAGGGTGTTTTTGGATCGCGCCGGCGTGGTGGAAGCGGTGGCGCTGGCAAAGCTGCCCCGGCCAGACGGAAGAGTGGCGGTGGCCGGTGATGCCGCGCCCATCGTAGCAGCTTGGCTGGCCGCCGCCGGAGCCGACGTCATGCTGACCGACGCGCGTCGCCCGGCCGCGCGTCTGGTGGCCGCCGTCGCCGCAAAGCGCCTGGCCGGCGCACTGCCGCCCTTGACGGCGCTGCCGCTCTACGTCGATGCACCGGAAGCCCGCCTGCCCGAGGCGGGGCTCCGGCCGGCACCACGGGAGGCGAGGCGCTGACCGCATTGGTGGCCGTTTCGCGAGTGCATTCCGCGGTTCTGGCTGCGATCCACGCGCGCGCCTTTGCGGCCCCGGAGTGCTGGTCACAGCAGGAATTCGCCACGCTGCTGG
Source organism: uncultured Pseudomonadota bacterium (assembly GCA_963822705.1). Taxonomy (GTDB): domain Bacteria; phylum Pseudomonadota; class Alphaproteobacteria; order Acetobacterales; family Acetobacteraceae; genus CAVRQM01. Next base: position 330,163 of record CAWGIX010000006.1, on the reverse strand, counting down.
ACGCCCCCGGCTCGTTCGGCTTTCTGCATTCGGCAGGAGGTTTCGTGCTGGCGCGGGCACTGGCCGACGAGGCGGAGATTCTGACCTTGGCGGTGGTGCCGACACTCCGCCGCCATGGAATCGGCCGCGACCTGGTACGCCGCGCGCTTGTCCACGCGGCGAGCCTGGGCCTCGGCGCTTGCCTCCTGGAAGTCGCGGCGAGCAATTCGCCCGCCCGGGCACTCTACGCGGCGCAAGGTTTTGCCGAAGTCGGCCGTCGAAATCGTTATTATCCCGACGGCGGCGACGCGCTGGTCTTGCGCGCTACCGCCGCCGGCCTGGACGCGCCCGCGCGAGCCGGACATGGTCCAAACACATGACCGACACACCAGTCCGCTCGCCTGAGGAGGCGCTTCGTGCCAGCCAGTTGGTCGGCGGGCTGGACCCGACGTTGCGTGCCCAGATCGTATCCCGGTTCAGTCCCGCGGCCCGAGGAAAGTTGGGGCGCAGGTCAACTCCGCCCCAAGAGACTTGGACGCCGCGCAGGGCTAGGTCCCTCGTCAGGCTTCCGTCGATGTGGGAATCCTCGCTGTAAGCAAAATCGTCCCGTCCACGCCCACCACACGCAGCACCGCGTGGGCCTGCGGCTCGGCTTCATCGACCATTCGAGCCGACCAGACGCTGTCACCCACCTGCACGCGCCCCTCGGCGCCCCGGAACACGAGCGCTGTCGCCGTGCGCCCCACCAGTCCCGATTGCGGGGTGTTGACCACCGGTGCCCGCGGCCGGCGCAGGTGCCAGCCGACCGCCACCGAAATTCCCGCCAGCACCGCGAACACCGCTACCTCAGCCTCGAAATCCAGCCGCAATGCAAGCGTGGCTGCACCCGTGCCCAGCGCCGCCAGGCCCAGCCACATCAGGTAAAGGCCCGGCACGGGCGCCTCGGCGACCAGTAGTAACACGCCGGCAATTATCCAGATCACGACCGCGGCACGCTGCCAGTTGAGACGGCACCCGCCGGCCCGGCACGCAGCAGCTCCAGCGCCTGCGCGATCCCGCCGGCCAGCGCGCTGGCCTCCATCGGCACGACCACGAGCTTCGCATTGCTGGAGTGGGCGAGCGCCGTGAACGCCTGGATGTAGCGGTCGGAGATGAAATAACGCAGCGCCGGCTCGCCGCCATCGCGCGCCGCATCGGCAACCACGCGGGTGGCCGCAGCCTCCGCCTGCGCCAGCCGCTCGCGCGCCTCCGCGTCGCGCATGGCCGCCTGCTGGCGGCCCTCGGCGGCCAGCACCAGCCCCTGTTTCTCGCCCTCGGCGCGGAGGATCGCCGCTTGCCGCTGACCCTCGGCCAGCGCCACCGCGGCACGACGTTCGCGCTCGGCGGTCATCTGCAAGTTCATGGCGGCTACCAGATTGGCCGGCGGCTCGATCTTGCGGATGTCCACCCGGCTGACTTTGACGCCCCAGGGATGCGTGGCTCCGTCCAGGATCAAGAGCAGCGACGTGTTGATCCGCTCGCGCGACGACAGCGCGTGATCCAGCTCCATTTCGCCGATCACCGCACGGATGTTGGTCATGGCCAGGGTGGACAGGGCCTGCTGCAGATTGGCCACCTGATAGGCTGCCTTCTCCGGTTCCATGACGCGGTAGTCCAGCACCCCATCGACGGCAACGGTGGCGTTGTCGCCGGTGATCACGCTCTGCTCGGGGATGTCGAGCACCGTCTCCTGTACGTTCAGCCGTTTGCCCACGCCGTCGATGAATGGCACCAGCAGGTTCAGGCCGGGGTGCATCAGCCGGGTAAAGGCGCCGAACCGCTCGACGGTCCAGACCTGCCCCTGCGGCACGCTGCGCGTGGCGCGCGAGAGCACCACCACCACCAGCACCAGGACGGCCACCGGAATTGCCCAGGGCGGCAAAACATCGATCTGGGCAGTCTGCATGCCAAGAGTACCCTTTTGCGGTGGAAGGCCGGCAGCCTACTATGAGGGTGTTACCGGAGGGTGCGAAATGGTCGCGGGTGCCACCACGCCGCTGACGGTGGATTTGTCGGGGCTGCGCGTGGCTATCACCGGCGCCGCCAACGGCATCGGCCGCACCATGGCCGACAGTTTCGCCGCGCGAGGCGCGCAGGTTTTCGTGTCGGATGTGGACCAGGCGGCGCTGTCCGCGTGCGGCCATCACGGCGTGCGCGCCGATGCCGGCAATCCGGCCGACATGGACCGCTTCGTCCAGGCCGCGGTGCAGCACTTGGGCGGGCTCGACGCGCTGGTCAACAACGCAGGCATAGCCGGCCCGACGGGGCGGGTGGAGGAGGTTTTGCCCGACGACCTCGAAGCCACGCTGCGGATCGACCTCGCGGGGATGTTCTACACCGCACGCCGCGCCGTGCCGGCATTGCGACAGGCGGGCGGCGGATCGATCGTCAACCTCAGCAGTGCGGCGGGAAAATTCGGGTTTGCGCTGCGCACCCCCTACGCCGCCGCCAAATGGGGGGTGATCGGATTGACCAAATCGCTGGCCATCGAACTCGGACCGGATGGGATTCGCGTCAACGCGATCCTGCCGGGGATGGTCGAAGGGCCGAGGCAGCTCTCGGTGCTGCAGAACAAGGCGGCTGCGCGCGGCATCACTTATGAGGAGATGCGCGACCGCGCGCTCGCCACCAGCAGCCTGCGGTGCTACGTGACCCAGCAGGACATTGCCAACATGGCGCTGTACCTGTGCAGTCCGTTCGGCGCCACTATCAGCGGCCAGTCGCTCAGCGTCGACGGCGACACACAGGTGCTGACCTGATTCGCGGCGCTCTGCTCGCCGCCGTGCTGCTGCCCGGATTGGGGGCGCAGGAGATGCGCGGCAGAATCGACCCGGCGGCCTTTCCATGGTCGGCGGTGGTCCGGGTGCAGATTCCCGGCGTGTCGCGCTGTACCGGGTTCGCCGTCGCGCCGACGCTGATCGTGACCGCCGCGCACTGCCTGTATGGAAGGCGGCTGGGCGGGATGGTGCCGGCCCCGGCGGTACATGTGCTGTCCGGCTACGAAGGCGGCTTTTTCGCCCGCCACGAAACCGCTCGCGGCTATCGCGTCGCTGCCGGTTTCGTGCCGCAGGCGCCCGACTCGTGGGGCGTCGATGCCGCCGTGCTGACGTTGTCTGCGCCGATCACCGCCTCAGTCCTGGCGCTGGCGCCAACTTACCCGGGCCAGGCCGCCATGCTCGGCGGCTACAGCCAGGATTATTCCGAGGTGATCCTTGCGGATAAGGATTGCCGGGTCATGGAAGATCTGGACGATGCCGGGCGGCACGTTCTGCACCACGACTGCGAGGGCACGCACGGCACCTCCGGCGCCCCGCTGCTGGTGCGCACGGCGCGCGGCTGGGCGGCAGCCGGAATGCAGGTCGCCGCCGAAAATGGCGCGGCCGGCGGAATAGCCGTGCCAGAGGAAACCCTGCAGACTCTGCTGCGGGCGAAATAGGGGGAGGCAGTGGATCTCGGGTTGTATGTGGCGTTCGTGGCTGGCGACTGTGCTGCTGGCGCTGTTTCCGGGACCGAACATGGCGCTGATCGTCTCCAACAGCGTCGCGTACGGCACCCGTTGGGGCATGCTGACCTTGGTCGGAACCACCTCGGCGCTGGCCATCCAGCTGGCATTGGTGGCGATCGGCATGAGCACGTTTTTGGCCACCATGGGCAACTGGTTTTCCGTGCTGCGCTGGGTCGGGGCGGCGTACCTGGTGTTCATCGGCATTCAAACTTTTATCGCGCGCCCGGCAGAGGTGAGCCGCGTGGCGGTGCGGGGGCGGTCGGTGCGCGGCACCATCGGACGTGGGTTATTTGTCTCGCTGACCAACCCAAAAGTGCTGCTGTTCTTCGGCGCGTTCTTCCCGCAGTTCGTCTCGCCCAGCGGCAATTTGTGGCTGCAGCTCCCGGTGCTGTCGGTCACGTTTCTGGTCGTGGTGGCAGCACTCGATTGCATCTGCGCGGTGCTCGCCGGACGGGCCAGAACGTGGATCGCCCGGCGCGGGCGGCTGCTGAACCGGGTTTCCGGCGGCATGCTGATCGGCGCCGGTGCCGGCTTGGCGCTGGTGCGCTCGAAATAACGGAGCGTTACCGGTTCACCTGCTCGGCTTCCGGCACGTGCTCGTCCGGTCCCACATAGAGCGCCGCGCACTCTCGCGCCAACACTCCGCCGGAATACGAAATATCGCCGCGAAAAGCGTCGCGCACCAAACGCATGGTATCGGTGTGCCGGCCTTCAAAATACATCGGATGTACATCGGTGTCTTCGGCGCCATAGACGATGCGGGCCAGCTTGGACCAGATCGAGGCCATGGCGCACATGCCGCAGGGTTGCAGCGTGGAGTACAGCGTGGCGCCGCGGATGTCGTCGGCGCCGAGTGATTCGCAGGCGCGGCGGATCGCGACGATCTCGGCGTGCGCGGTGGGGTCGTGACGGATGCTCACCTCGTTGTGCGCCTCCGCCAGAACCCGTCCGTCGCGCACGATCACGCAGCCGATGCCGTTGGCGCCGGGCGTGCGATCGCCCTTTTCGGCCATCGCCAGCGCCCGGCGCATCCAGTCCTCGTCCGTCAAGATTTCAGCCAGGCCTTTTCGCAGATGCGGCCGTTGTCCAGGTCAAACCCGTTGTGCGGCGTGTGACCGCCGACCCGGTCGGTGTGCGCGTCGAGCCAGTCGCGAAATGCCGGGATCAGCGCACCGCCATCGTCATGCAGCATCGCCTGCATCTCCCAGATCGCTTGCCGACGCTTCGCCTCGTCCAGCTCGGCCCGCGCCGCGGCCAGTAGATCGTCAAAATGCGGGTTACGGTAATGCGTCTCGTTCCAGACCGCGTCCGACTTGAATGCTATACCAAGCATCTGCGTAGCCGCCGGCCGCCCGCCCCAGTAGCTGGTGATGAACGAGCCTTTCAGCCAGACGTTGTCCCAGTAGCCGTCCGCCGGCTCCTTCTTGATCTCGATCGGGATGCCGGCCTTGGCCGCGTTCGCCTGATACAGCTGAGCCAAGTCGACCGCACCTCCGAACGCCGCGTCGGATGCCTGCAGCACGATATGCGGATCCGCAAGCCCGGCCTTCTTGAAGTGGAATTGCGCCTGGTCGGGATCGTATTCGGTCTGCTTCAGCTCGCTGTTGAAGAACGGGTCGCCCACCGGAATCGGGTGGTCGTTGCCGAGCTTGCCGTACCCGGAAAACATGGTTTTCAGCACTTCCTGCCGGTTGATGGCGAGTTTCAGAGCCTTGCGGATGTCCGGGTTGGAATAGGGGTCGCGGTCCATCATCATCGGCAGGTTCGCGAACCAGCCGCCTGGGGCCTGCACTATCTCCAGGTGCGGGTTGCGCTTCAGCAGCGCCACGGCTTTCGGATCGACCCGGCTGATCACGTCAACCTGGCCGGAGAGCAGTGCGTTGAACCGAGCCGAGGTGTCGTTGATGACGGTGATCACCGCCGCATCCAGATGGCCGCGATCCGGCTTCCAGTAGTTCGGGTTGCGCTTGAATGCGATCCGCACGCCCGGATCGAACTGATCTATCGTGAAAGCGCCGGTACCGACCGGGTTGGCCCAATCCTTGTACCCGTCGGGCACCATCATGATATGGTAGTCGCTCAGCGTGTAAGGAAGATCGGCATCGCCGGCGGCCAGCGTGATCTGGATTTGGTTCGGCCCAAGCTTTTTTACATCCGTGATTGCTTTCATGGAGCCGGCCGCGCCGGACTTGTTGCCGGGGCCGCGATGCAGGTTGAGCGAATAAACGGCATCGTCCGCCGCGAACTCGCGGCCGTTGGTGAACGGCACGCCCTTGCGCAGGTTCAGCACCCACTCCGCGGCCCCGGGCTTCGCCTCCCAGCTCTCGGCCAGTTCCGGAATGGGTTTGTTGTCGGGACCGTTCTCGATCAGCCCGCTGAACAGAGCGAAATTGGTCACCACGCCAACCGTGTCGGTCGTGATCGTGAAATCCAGCGTGTCCGTCGGTACTCCGCCGGCCAGGCCGAGCCGCAGCGTGCCCCCCTTTCGAGGCGTGTCCTCGGCGTGCGCCCGGCGGCCGAGCAACGGCACGGTCGCGGCGGCGGCCAGCAAGGTTCGGCGCGTGAGCCGGTCGTTCATGGCGTATCTCCCTATGTCAGACGTGGTGGCGCGGTATTTTTTCGGTCCAGCTGCGGGACACAAACGGTTGCTCACCTTCCCAGGCATCGAGGGTCGCGTCGATCAAGAAATCGGTAGCGGTGGCGGTCAGGACGGTGCGGGTGACGGCACGTGTCCGCCAGTCGCCACGGCCGATGCGCATCTCGAACGTGATGTCCGCTTCGGCGCTGAGCGGGTCGGAGGGTTCGATCGCGAAGCGGTCAAGGGACCAGATTTCGTACTCCAGGCCGCTGTCCTCAATCCGGTATCTTCCCGAATTCGTCCCGTATCTCCGTCACTGTGCGCCCCGAAGATGCGTCGCGGGTCATCTGGCGATAGGTCGCCGGCACTCTAAGCACGGTCCGTGCGAGCGGCGGCGCCGCTTCCGGACCCGGCAACGGCGGCAGCGCGGCGTCCGCTTCGGTCGCCATCCGGTGCGGCAAGGTCAGCGACACCTCGGTCACGGTCAGGCGCGCGGTTTGGGGCGAGGGCCAGATCATGGGCCAGTATGCATTGGACAACGCCAGCCGGATACGATGGCCTGCCGGGAACAGATGGGCACAGTCGTTGAGCGCCAGCCGCACCCGGACTTTTTCGCCGACCGGCATCGGCGCGGGCTGCGCATGCGAATTCCGATGCGTGAGGTTCAGCACGCCAAAACTGACGCGCAGGCTCGCACCATCCGGCGCCACGTCGCACAGGCGTGCCACCAGCAGGGCATCCGGCCGATCCGCGATGACGGTCGCTTCCAGCACCGGGGCGCCGCCGATTCCGAACGGGGAGGCCAGCGGGTCCTGGTCGAGACAGACAGAACAGCCGTCGTCCTCGCGTTGGTCTCCCGGCAACTCGCCGCCGCTGCCATAGGCGCACCACGCTCCGCCTCGCGCGCCGCAGTTTTGGGGCGTGGCGACGATGTGCAATCCCGCAAAGTGCTGTGTGATCGGCGAGACCTTGGGTGAAGGCCAAGAAGATTCGCCGAGCCACCGCCCGGGCCGCTCGGCGTAGTCCGTGGCGGGCGGCACAAAATCCTCCTGCCACCACCGCAACATTGGGCCGTCCATGGCGCCGTTGGAAAAACCTTTCAGCCCAAAATCCCACCAGGCGATGGCGTCCTGCAAAAAGCCGTAGGCCGGTCCCGGCGTGGCAAAATGCGGGTATTTGTGTGCCCAGGGACCGATCAGCCCTTTGCGCGGACAGGTCAGGCGTTCGAGCATGCGCGGCACGGCGTTGCTGTAGGCGTCGGCCCAGCCGCCGATCAGGTAACAGGCGGCCATGATGGATTTCGGGTCTTCGCAGACCGAGCCATGCCGCCAATAGGCGTCGCGGGTCTGGTGGCGCAGCCACGTCGCGAGCATCAACGGCTCCGCCTCCAGCCGCTCCCGCCACATTTTGCGCCAGCGCTCGCCCACGACCGCTGGGTCCGGCGGCCGCGTCTGGTAGGCGAGCATGGTGCTGGCCCAGCGCAAATTGTCGGTCAGCAGCGCGCCGCCCATGTAGTGCACGTCGTCGGCGTAGCGGTCATCCGTGCTGCATAGCGAAATGATGGCGCGGAGCGCGGGCGGGCGCAGGGCGGCCACCTGCAGCGCGTTGAACCCGCCCCAGCTGATGCCCATCATGCCCACCGCGCCGGTGCACCATTTCTGGGCGGCGATCCACGCGATCACTTCCAGCGCGTCGTCCTGTTCCTGTTGCAGATACTCGTCGAGCAACAGCCCATCCGAGTTGCCGGTGCCGCGCATGTCGACGCGCACGCAGGCATAGCCGTGCCCGGCGACATACGGGTTCGTCAGCGCGTCACGTTGCGCCGTCCCGTCCGCGAGCCGGTATGGCAGGTATTCCAGAACCGCCGGCACCGGCGACGTTTCGGCATCGTCCGGCAGCCAGATGCGCGTGAACAGTCTCGTGGCGTCGGCGAGCAGTATGAAAGTCTCGGCTATCCGCACCCGGCGCGGAAAAGCCGAGACGTGCCTCATGCGGCGGCCAGGCCGTCCTTCAGTCGCTCGGTGTACCAGGTGCAGAACATGTCGCACATGTATTCCGAGCTGGCATATGGGCCTGGCTGGTAGGCGTCGCTGCCGGCGCCGGCCTGTGCCCAGCTTACGAAACTGCCGTCCTGCTCGTTGGTCGCCTTCCAGACATGGGTGAGGTTGTCCACGTCATAATCCTCGCCCTCGACGGCGTCGCGGTCCACCAGCCAGGTGGTACGCACCATGGTGCGATCGGCGGATAGCGGCAGGGTGGAAAAGGTCACGGCGTGGTCGCCCAGGAAATGGAACCAGGCGTTGGGCTGCGTGTGCAGGTGCAGGGTGCCAAGCCGGGCGTTGGTAAAGCCGCCCACCAGTTTCCTGCAGGCGCGGCGAGCATCCATCGTATAGCTCTCGCCGGGGCCGTCGAGCGCCAGGCGTTCGGTGCGATAGCCGGTCGGCCGTCCGTACAGCTTTTCGACCGGACGCCAGGGCAGGCCGCTCTCGTCCCAGATCGCTTCCATTTCGTGCTTGGTACGTTCGTAGCGGGCGTAATCTTCCTTCTGGCTTTCCGGGATTTCGTATTCGCCAAAGAAGTGGAACAGGCTGCACAGCAGTTCCGGATGGCCGCCGCAGTGGTAGCACTCCCGGTTGTTCTCGATGGTCAGCTTCCAGTTGCCGTGCTCGATCGTCTCGGTCTGATGCGCCACCTTGCAGCGCGCGATTTGATGCGGTGCCAGGTACGGCGTCAGCTCGGCCGACATCTCCTCGAAATCCGCCGGCGGTTCGGGCGAAAGGCACACATACAGCAGGCCGGCCATGTTGCGCAGCGCCGCGGGCTTCAGGTTGTGCGTGCCGGCGCCCACGCAGGACTTCATGATCTCCGCGTGGATCAGCTCGCCGGAGGTGTTGTAGGTCCACTGGTGGTACGGGCAGACGATGTTGCCGGTGATCCCCTTGCGGTCCAGCAGCAGCCGGCTGCCGCGATGGCGGCAGACATTGTGCCAGGCGCGTATGTCTCCATCGTCGTCGCGTACCAGGATGACCGAGTTCTTGCCGATGTCGACCGTGACGAAATCGCCCGGCTCCGGAATTTCCGGCTCGGTCGCGACAAAGATCCAGTTACGGCCAAAAATCAGGCGCAGGTCGAGATCGAGGATATCGGGGCTGGTGTAGAACGGCGCCTCCAGTGTGTGATTGGGGAGGCGGCGTGCGACGAGCGCTTCGATCGCGTCGCGGGACAGTGGCTGCATGGTCAGAGGTCCTTTGCTAGTCGCAGTCCGTCGAGCACGGCTGCATGGATGTTGCGGCTGGCCACGGCGTCGCCCAGGCGCAGCAGCCGGAATTTTCCGTCCGGGTTGCGCACGAGGTCCTGCTTGCGGCCGGCGAGCAGGGCGACATGGTCGAGTTCGCCGAGATTTTGCGAGTGCGGCACCAAGGCGTGATACAGATCGTCGGCGGGCAGGGTGCCGTGTTCCACCACGACCTGATCGACGATGCGCTCGGACGTTTCTGGTCCGTAGTCACTGCCGATCGTGGCGACCAGATGGTTGCCCTCGCGGCGCACGGTTTTGAGCCGGCTGTTGATGGTGATGCGCACGCCGTGCCGAGAAAAGCTGCGGGCATAGATGGCATGGTTCAGGCCGCCGATCTCCGGCGCAAAGAACCGCTCCGGCGTCACGATCTCCACCGCACTGCCTGCCTCGGCCAGCATTTCGGCCGCCTGCATGCCGGGGTGGTTGCCGTTGTCATCGAACACCAGAACCCGCGGTGCCGGGCGCACGTCGCCGCTGACCACGTCCCAGGACGATACCACCAAATCGTTGCCGCTCTCTAACACCGCGGTATTGGGGGTGCCGCCCGTCGCGACCAGCACCACATCCGGATTTTCTGCCAGCACGTCCTCGGCTTCGGCATAGGTAGCAAACCGGACTTCCGCGCCGAGCCGTTCCAGTTGCGCCATGCGCCAGTCCACCACGCCGATCAGTTCGCGGCGGCGCGGATTGCGCGCGATCAGCAACACCTGGCCGCCAGCGCGCTCGGTCGCCTCCAGCAGTACGACTGCATGTCCGCGCTCAGCCGCGACGCGCGCGGCTTCCAGGCCAGCGGGACCGGCGCCCACCACCACGACCCGCCGGTGCGGACCGTCGCTGCGGGTTATGGTGTGCGGCAGTGTCGCTTCGCGGCCGGTCGCGGGGTTGTGGATGCAGAGCGCCTCGTTGCCCTCATAGATGCGGTCGATGCAGTAGCTGGCGCCGACGCAGGGGCGGATGGAATCCTCCTCGCGGGAAAAGACTTTTCGCACGATGTGCGGATCGGCCATCAGCGCGCGCGTCATGCCGACCATGTCGAGTTTTCCAGCCGCAATAGCGTGCCGTGCGGTCGCCACGTCGTTGATGCGCGCTGCGTGGAACGTGGCGATGCCGGAAGCCGCGCGCACCTCGCCGGCAAAATCCAGGTGCGGGGCGGAGCGCATGCCGGCAATCGGGATCACGTTCGCGAGCGCGTTGTCGGTCTCGATATGGCCGCGGATGATGTTGAGAAAATCCACCTTTCCGCTGCGGGCAAAACGCCGGGCGATTTCCATGCCGTCTTCGCGGGAAAGGCCGACTTCCCAGTCTTCGTCGGCCACCATGCGAAACCCGATCAGAAAATCCTTTCCGGCCACCGCCGCGCGCATTGCATCCAGCACACGCAACGAAAACGCCATCCGATGATCGAGGTCGCCGCCGAACGCGTCCTCGCGATGGTTGGTGGCGGGGGACCAGAACTGGTCGGGCAAGTGGCCGTAGGCGTTGATCTCCACCCCATCCAGCCCCGCCGCCTGCATGCGCTGCGCCGCCCCGGCGTAATCGGCCACCACGCGGTCGATATCCCAAGCCTCCATGGCTTTTGGAAACGCTCGGTGCGCCGGTTCGCGGACCGGCGAGGGCGCCAGCACCGGCAGCCAGTCGGCCTTGTTCCAGGCGGTGCGCCGGCCGAGATGAGTGAGCTGGATCATCACCGCCGTGCCGTGGTCGTGACACTCGTCGGCTAGGCGGCGCATCCAGGGGACGATCTCGTCCTTGTAGGCCAGCAGATTGCCGAACACGGGCGGGCTGTCCGGCGACACCACTGCCGAGCCTGCCGTCATGGTCAGCGCCGCCCCGCCGCGGGCTTTTTCGACGTGGTACAGCCGATACCGGTCTTTCGGCATCCCGTCTTCGGAGTAGTACGGCTCGTGCGAGGTGCTCATCACCCGGTTGCGCAGGGTGAGATGCTTGAGCTGGTACGGCTGGAGCAGCGGGTCGGAGTTTTGGGCCGCCGGCGGGATGGCGTTCATCCCTGCATCATGCGTCCGCGCCGCACGGGTTTCCAGAGTTGGCGGGCGGCGGCATGAGAGGGTTCGTTTTTTCGATGGCCGGTCTGATCGGGCGGAGCGCTGAGCCGATGTGCGGTCAGGCTTCGAAGAGTTCCGTGCCGTGGTAGGCCTCAATCAGCGGAAACGCGAGGCCGAGGCTTTCCAACCGGATCGCGCCGTCAACTAACTCGAAACGTTCGGGCCAGCTTCGGTCGGGAGCACGCCGCAATATTTCGGCGGCGACCGAGGCTGTGCGTACAGACCATGATCTCCAGCAGGCTGGGGATGCTGCAGTAGGTCCAAACGTTGGACCAGGTCTCGGCGCGGTTGCTGACCGAGAGAATCTCGATGGCCAGGATGGGATCATCGATGACCTGCTCACCTCGCATCGCAGTCCCGCAATGAACTGCCAGGTCCGGGATGCGGACGTTGCTGTCTCGGCGTACGCGCGGCACGATTCCGGGCGCGGTGACGACACGGCAGCCCGGTCGAGCGCGCCGGAGATGTCCGGTCAGCAGGTATGCGAGATTCGTCTGGATTGTCCCATGTATGGTGGAGCCGGGTGCCATCATCACCGGCTCGCCCTCGACGAGCTGCCATTTCGCTCCGGTCGAGTTCTTCCGCCCAGTCCAGAAACTCTTGGGCATTCATTGGAACGGGCGGCGGCTTGACGCTGGCGGACATGGCGGCATCCTCATTTGGCATGGCCGGCAGGGCCTTCCGTGCGCCGAGCCTACCACTATGATGCGCCGCATGCAGCGCTTCTCTGCCCTCTCCCTGCTCCGCCACGCCGCAGGCGGCCACACCCGCTGGCAGCCGCAGTGGCGCGACGCCACGCCAAAACCGGCCTACGACGCAGTGATCGTGGGTGGCGGCGGCCACGGGCTGGGCACCGCTTATTACCTGGCGAGCCAGCACGGCATGCGAAACATCGCGGTGCTGGAGCGCGGCTGGATCGGCGGCGGCAATACCGGGCGCAACACCACCATTATCCGCTCCAACTACCTTTTCGACGAAAGCGCTCGCCTTTACGACCACTCCGTGAAGCTATGGGAGACGCTGAGCCAGGCGCTGAACTACAACGTCATGTTCAGTCAGCGCGGCGTAATGATGCTGGCGCACACCGTGCATGATATACAGGTATTCAAACGCCACGTGCACGCCAACCGATTGAACGGCGTGGACAACGAGTGGCTGACGCCGGAGCAGGCAAAAGCGTTTTGTCCGCCGCTCAATATTTCGCCCGGCATGCGCTATCCCGTGCTAGGCGCGGCATTGCAGCGGCGCGGCGGGGTGGCGCGGCACGACGCCGTGGCCTGGGGGTTTGCACGCGCGGCCGATGCGCTGGGCGTGGACATCGTGCAGAACTGCGAAGTGACCGGCATCCGTCGTGGTCACAACGGCGCGGTTCAGGGGGTGGAAACGACGCGAGGCGCGATCAGCGCGCCCAAAATCGGGGTGGTCGCGGCCGGGCATACCAGCGTGGTGATGGCGATGGCCGGGCTGCGCCTGCCGCTGGAAAGCTTCCCGCTGCAGGCCCTGGTCAGCGAGCCAATAAAGCCGGTGATCCCGTGCGTGGTGATGAGCAACACCATCCACGCCTATATAAGCCAGTCCGACAAAGGCGAACTGGTGATCGGCGCGGGCACCGACGCCTACACCAGCTATACGCAGCGGGGTGGGCTGCACATTACCACGCACACGCTGGATGCCATCTGCGAGCTGTTCCCGAATTTTCGACGTATGCGGATGCTGCGCAACTGGGGCGGCATCGTCGACGTGACGCCGGACCGCTCGCCCATCGTCGCCAAAACCTCGGTGCCGGGACTGTATGTGAACTGCGGCTGGGGCACCGGCGGTTTCAAGGCGACGCCGGGGAGCGCGCACGTCTTTGCCCACACCATAGCGCGCGACGAGCCGCACGACATCAATGCGCCGTTCACCATCGAGCGGTTCCGCGACGGACACCTGATCGACGAGGCCGCGGCGGCGGCGGTGGCGCACTGATGCTGGTGATCGATTGCCCGTATTGCGGGACGCGCAACGAAATCGAGTTTTCCCACGCCGGCGAGGCGCATCTGTCGCGCAAGCCGGACGAGCCGAGCGACGATGTTTGGGGCGCCTATCTGTACGGTCGCAGCAACCCCAAAGGAGTGCATGCGGAGCGCTGGCGGCATACACACGGCTGCGGCCAATTCTTCAACGCGCTGCGCGATACCACCACGGACCGGTTCCTGGCCGTCTACAAGGTGGGCGAGCCCCGCCCGGACCTGGCTTAAATGCGTCTCGCCTCGGGGGGCCGGATCGACCGGTCCCGCTCGCTCAGATTCAGTTTCGACGGCCGCGTGCTTCCAGGGTTTGCAGGCGACACGCTGGCATCGGCGCTGCTGGCCAACGGCGTGCACCTGGTCGGGCGCAGCTTCAAGTATCACCGTCCCCGCGGCATCCTGTCTGCCGGCTCCGAGGAGCCGAACGCGCTGGTGCGCGTGCGCGACACGCCGAATCTGCGCGCAACGACGATGGAGCTATACGACGGGCTGGTCGCGGAAAGTCAGAACCGCACGCCGTCATTGCGCTTCGATCTGGGCGCGGTCAACGACCTTCTTTCACCAGTGCTGCCAGCCGGGTTCTACTACAAGACGTTTATGTGGCCGCCGAGTTTTTGGCGACGCGTCTACGAGCCGGCGATCCGGCATGCGGCCGGGCTGGGACGGGCTCCGGAAAAACCAGATCCCGATCGCTACGCCAGCTGTTTCGCGCATTGCGAGGTGTTGGTGGTGGGCGCCGGTCCGGCGGGCTTGGCTGCGGCGCTGGCTGCATCGACACGCGGCGAACGGGTCATTCTGTGCGATGAACAGGCCGAACCCGGCGGCAGCCTGTTGGCGCCGGGAGGCGCGACCATCGACGGACAACCGGCCGCAAGCTGGCTTGAATCGACTCTGCGACAGCTTGCCCAGGCCGGCGTCGTAGTACTGAGCCGGACCACCGCATTCGGTTATTTTCCGCACAACCTGATCGGGCTTGTCGAGCGCTGCACCGATCATCTCGCCGACACCGGCGACCGGCCGCGCGAAAGACTGTGGCAGGTGCGGGCAGCAACCGTCATCCTGGCCACTGGCGCGCACGAACGCCCGCTGGTGTTTCCCGGCAACGACCGTCCCGGCGTAATGCTCGCAGACGCCGCGCGGATCTATTTGGAACGCTACGCCGTGCTGGCCGGCAAGCGCGTCGTGGTCGCGGCTTCGCACGATGCGGGATACTCCGTCGCCGGCGCCCTGTCTTCGGCAGGCGCGGAAGTGGCGGCGATCATCGATAGTCGCTCCGGGCACGAAAGGGCTGTGGCGGAGCAGGCGCGTGCGGCCCGCATTCCCGTCCACGCCGGAACCGTTACCGGCACGCGCGGGCGGCTCCGGGTGGCCAGTGCCACGTCATCGGACGAAAAGCGTTTTGAATGCGACCTTCTGCTCATGAGCGGGGGTTTTGTGCCCAGCCTGCACCTGTTCAGCCAGTCGCGGGGAAAACTGCGGTTCGATGCGGCGTCCGGCAGTTTTCTGCCCGGCGAGCCGGCCGAGCGCACGCGGTGCGTCGGCGCCTGCAATGGCACGTTCGGCTTTTCCGCGGCCCTCGCCGAGGGCTACGCAGCGGGAGAAGCGACGGGGGCGCGGACGTTTTCGGCAACCGGGGATTCGGTGCCCAAACCCGCACCACCGCCGGATCACGCACCCGCCGGCAATGCGTTCGTTGATTTTCAGAACGACGTGACCGCGAAAGACATAAAACTTGCAACTCGAGAGGGTTTTCGCTCCATCGAGCACATCAAGCGCTACACCACGACGGGCATGGCAACCGACCAGGGCAAGACATCGAATTTAAATGCGCTCTCCATCGCTGCGGCGGCCCTGAAGACTCCGATGCCGAAGGTCGGATTGACCACGTTCCGCATGCCGTACACGCCGACCAGCTTTGGCGTGCTGGCGGGCGTTTCCCGCGGGGAACTTTTCGACCCCGTGCGCACCACCCCGATCCACTACCGCGCCGTGGCGGCGGGCGCGGTGTTCGAGGACGTGGGGCTGTGGAAGCGCGCCCGCTACTATCCGCGGCCCGGGGAGGACATGCACACCGCCGTTCAGCGTGAGTGTCGTGCCACGCGCAGCGGTGCCGGGGCGTTCGATGCCTCCACGCTCGGCAAGATCGAAGTTTTGGGACCGGACGCAGCGGAGTTCTTGGATCGGCTTTACGCCAACCCGCTGCGCAAGCTGGCGGTCGGGCGCGCCCGCTACGCCGTGCTGCTGCGCGAAGACGGTTTCGTGCTGGATGATGGCATCGTCGCACGGCTCGCCGAAAGCCGGTTCCACGTCACCACCGGCACCGGCAACGCCGCGCGTGTCGAGGCGTTCATGGAAGATTATCGGCAGACCGAGTTCACCGATCTGCGTGTCTGGCTTACCTCGGTCACGGAGCAGTTCGCCGTCATTGCGGTCCAGGGTCCGCGGGCGAGAGAAATCGTGGCACCGCTCACCGATGCAGATTTGTCGATGCCGCACATGAGCGTGCGCCAGGCAGATGTCCTGGGCGTTCCGGCGCGGATCTTCCGGGTCAGTTTTACGGGCGAACTCGGGTATGAGCTGAACGTTCCGTCGTCGCATGGTCCTGCTGTCTGGGACGCAGTGTACCGCTGCCGGAGCGGTGCCGTACGGCACCGAAGCGATGCATGTGATGCGAGCCGAAAAAGGCTACATCATCGTCGGCCAGGAGACCGACGGGACAGCCACGCCGGACGACGCGGGGCTCGCCTGGGCGGTCGGGCGCCAAAAACCGGATTTCGTGGGCAAGCGCTCGCTGGCGCGCGCCGCGATGCAGGACCCAACCCGCAAGCAGCTGATCGGGCTGCTGACCCAGAATCCCGCGACGGTTCTGGAGGAGGGGGCGCAGGTCGTGGTTGATCCGAACCAGGCGATCCCGATAACCATGCTAGGCCATGTCACGAGCGCCTATTTTTCCCCCGCGCTGGGTCGCTCCATCGCGTTGGCGATGGTGCGCGGTGGACGCGCGCGCACCGGCGAAACTCTGTACGTGCCGATGCCCGACGGACCGATCACGGCGCAGGTGGTTTCTCCGGTGTTTTACGATCCGGAAGGGGCACGATTGAATGGCTGAACTGGCGCTGCTGCCCGATCTGTGCCGCTACAGTTTGCGCGGCGACCAAGCCGCCCTCGCCGCCGGCTGCGCCGCATTCGGGGTGCCGTCGCCCAGAATGCTCTACGCGACGACAGACGGCACGCGCTCCGCGCTGTGGCTCGGCCCCGATGAGTTGCTGCTGCTCGCACCGCGGCAAACACCGGCGCCGTGCGACAGCTTTTCAGTTGACGTCAGCGAACGGCAGGTGGCGCTGAGCCTGACCGGTGCAGACTGCGACCGCGTACTCGCCGCCGGCTGTCCGCTCGACCTGCAAAAATTCGGCGTGAATTCCTGCACGCGCACGCTGCTGGGCAAGGCGGACATCGTGCTCTGGCGCACTGCCCCGCTGGCTTGGCACATCGAAGTTTGGCGCAGCTTTGCTTCTTACGCACAGGCACTCTTGTCACAGGCAATGAAGGACTGGCAATGAAAGACTGGCCGTGACGGATTTTTGGGATCCCGATCGCGACGACTTGCTGCTGTGCGTGTCGGTGCGCGACGAGACCCATGACGTGAAAACGTTCACGTTCGCCGCCGATCCGGCGCGAATTTTTCGCTTCCGGGCCGGCCAGTTTCTGACGTTCACGTTTGCCATCGACGGCGCCGAGGTGAACCGCTGCTACACCATTGCCTCGCCGCCGACCCGGCCGGACCGGGTACAGATCACCAGCAAGCGCGTCCCCGCCGGGGAAGTCACGCCTTGGCTGCATGCCACCCTCCGGGCCGGCATGCGGGTGCCTGTCGCCGGCCCCAGCGGGGATTTCTGTGCCGCCCTGCATCCGGCCCCGAAATATATGTTTTTGTCCGGCGGCAGCGGCATCACCCCGCTTATGAGCATGTCCCGCACGATGCACGACCTGGCGCAGATGCCGGACGTAGTGTTTGTGCACAGCGCCCGCAGCCCCGGCGACATCATCTTTCGCCGCGAGCTGGAGCTGATGGCAAGCCGCGACTCTGCTTTCCGGGTCGTCCCCGTGTGCGAGGCGGACTCGCCTGCGGAACCATGGCACGGTTATCGTGGGCGCCTCTCGCTGGCGATGTTGCGACTGATCGCTCCGGATTTTGCCGAGCGGGAATATTCTGCTGCGGTCCTGGCCCGTACATGGCCGCGGTTCGCGCCATGCTGGGCGAGGCTGGCTTTCCGATGCCGCACTACCACGAGGAAAGTTTCGACTTTGCCACGCTGGCCGCAACCGAACCACAGGTCGCGGCGGAAGTGCTGGCTGCCGAGCCGGCCACGTTCCGCGTCGAGTTCACCAAAAGCCGCCGCGTGGTGGATTGCGGACCCGGTACCTTCGTGCTTGACGCCGCCCGGCTCGCCGGGCTGAAACTGCCCAGTTCGTGCACCAAGGGGATGTGCGGCACCTGCAAGTCCAAGCTGGTGTCCGGGAAAGTGGACATGCGCCACCAAGGCGGTATCCGGCAACGCGAGATCGATGCCGGCATGGTCCTGATCTGCTGCAGCAAGCCGCAGAGCGATTTGGTCATTGAGCGATAGCGCCGTCGCTCGCCGCCGAAGATGCCTATCCGACGATCCGAGTGTTCCGCGGATCATAGAATGGCGTCAGCGACACCCGGGCCGGCACACGCTCGCCCGCAATCTCCACCTCATAGCGGCCGGAATTGATGAAGCCGGCCGACAATGGCGCCGTGCCCTCGATCCAGCCCAGCCCGACCGCGGCGCCCAGTGTATGGCCGAACATGGCGCTGGTTACCCGGCCGACGCCCTGCCCGTCGCGGCGGATCGGCTCGTCGTGAAACATCATCGCCTGCGAATCCTCCAGCACGAGTTGCACCAGTCGCCGCCCCACGCCGGATTGGCGCTGCCGCAACAGGGCTTCGCGTCCCATCCAATCCGCGCTCTTGTCCCACGCCACGCAAAAGCCCAGACCCGCTTCCAGCGGCGTGGTGTCGCTATCGATATCGTGACCCCAGTGCCGGTAGGCTTTTTCCAGCCTCAGACTGTTCAGCGCGTGATAGCCGGCGAGGCGCATGCCGTATGCGGCCCCGGCGTCCTGCAGCCGGTCGAAGACGTGCGGCGCGAACTCCGTCGGCACATACAGTTCCCAACCCAGTTCGCCGACATAACTGATCCGCGTCGCCCGCACCTTTGCGAAACCCAGCTCGATTTTTCGGCTGGTGCGGAACGGGAATGCCGCGTCGGAAAGATCGTCTCGGGTGATGCGAGACAGGAGGTCGCGCGAGCGCGGACCCATCACGGACAACACTGCATAGGCGGAGGTAACATCGGTGACAAAACAGTGTTCGTCAGCTCGGATGGCGGATTGCAGGTGGTAAAAGTCGTGCATTTGCGAAGCGGCCGCTGTTACCACCAAGAACTCGCGCTCGCCGCAGCGGGTAAACGTCAGGTCCGCCTCGATGCCGCCGGAAAAATTCAGCCATTGCGTGTAGACGACCGTGCCGACCGGAATATCGGCACTAGAGGTGGAAATCCGGTCCAGCACCTCGGCGGCATCGCGGCCCTGAACCAGGAACTTCCCGAAACTCGACTGATCGAACAGCCCGACCGCCTCGCGCACGGCGCGATGTTCCTCTCCGGAAGCCTCGTGCCAGTTCTGGCGTCCGTAGGCATATCGGTAGACCGGCGCCTCGCCGGGTCGAGCAAACCAGTTCGCCCGTTCCCATCCGGACTGTTCGCCGAAACACGCGCCCGCTGCGGCGAGTTGGTCGTGCAGAATGGAGCGTCTGGCGCCCCGCGCGGTTTCCGGCTGCCGGTGCGGCCAATGCATCGCATACAGCAGGCCGAGCGATTTGTGGTGCGTTCGCGCAAATAGTCACGGCTGGCCTGGAACGAATGGAACCGGCGGATGTCCACGTCCCACAAATCCATGCCCGGCGTGCCGTCCACGATCCAGTCGGCGATCGCCCGCCCCGCGCCGCCGGCCGACTGAATGCCGATGGAATTGAATCCCGCCGCCACGAACAGCCCCGGCAGTTCCGGCGCCGGCCCAAGTATGTAGCGCACGTCCGGAGTGAAACTTTCCGGTCCGTTGAACAACACGCGTATCCCGGTTCGCTCCAACAGCGGGATGCGCCGCACCGCCGACTCCAGCAACGGCTGGAAATGGTCGAAATCCTCTGCCAGCTGATCGAAGCAGAAATCTTCCGGAATGCCGTCGGTGCCCCAGGGTCGTGCGCGCGGCTCGAAACATCCGATCAGCAGCTTGCCTGCGTCTTCCTTGACGTAGATGCAATGGTCCGGATCGCGCAGCACCGGCAGATTTTTTGGAAGGCCGGGGATCGGTTCGGTTACGGCGTAAAAATGCTCGGCCGCGTGCAGCGGAACCACCACGCCTTCGGCGGCGCCAAAATCGCGGCTCCAAATGCCGCCCGCCAGTACCACGGTTTTTGCGCGCACGTCCCCCTGTGCGGTCACCACGCCTGCTGCGCGGGCGCCGTCGCGCAGCAGGCCCGTGACCTTCACGCCCTCGAGGATGCGCGCCCCGTGCGCCCGCGCGGCCGCGGCGAGAGCCTGCGTGGTGTCGACCGGATCGGTCTGCCCGTCGGTCGGCAAAAACACTCCGCCAACCACATCATCGACATTCAGGATCGGATATCGCTCCAAAACTTTCTCCGGCATCAGCGTCTCGACCGGCAACCCGAACAGCGCCGCCATGCCGGCTTGCCGCTTCAGTTCCGCAAAGCGCTCGGGCGACGCCGCGAGACTGATCGAGCCGGTACGCCGATACCCGGTCTCCCGCCCCGCCTCGTGCTTCAGCCGCTCGTACAGCTGTGCCGAGTACCTGCGCGAGCCGTGTCAGGTTGAGGGTGGCGCGCAACTGGCCCACCAGCCCCGCCGCGTGCCAGGTCGTGCCGCAGGTCAGCTGCCGGCGCTCCAGCAGCAGCACGTCCACGTTCCGCAAGGCGAGATGGTAGGCGACGCTGCAACCGACGATGCCGCCGCCGATCACCACCACGTCGGCGCGTTCCGGCAGGTCAGGCATGGGTCTTGACCCGCCGGTCGCGCAGAATCTCGCGCGCAGCGTTGTGACCCGGCACGCCACCCACGCCGCCGCCCGGATGCGCCGACGAGCCGCACTGATACAGGCCCCGGATCGGGCTGCGGTAGTCGGCGAAATGCGGCGCCGGGCGCGCCCAGAACAACTGGTCCACGCTCAGTTCACCATGGAAAATGTGGCCGTGCGGGCTGCCGATCCGCGCCTCGATGTCCGGCGGAGCCAGCACCTGCATGCCGATGATGCCGTCCGAAAAGCCGGGCGCGACCTCGTCCACGGCGGCCAACACGTTTTGTGTCGAGCTCGCCGCGGCGCGTCTCCCAACTGCCCGCAGCGAGCGTATGGGCGGCATGGCCGCCGAACAGATGCAGTACATGCTTGCCAGGCGGCGCGATCGTCTGTGTCGACGAAACTGGGTGCCACCGGCGTCAGGAACGGCTGTTTCGAAATGTCGCCCCATTTCGCGTCGTCATAGGCGCGTTCCAGATATTCAACGGTGGGTGCAATGTGCGTGTAGGTGGGATAAGCGAACCCGCATCGCTGGGGATCGAACGCGGTGTAGTGCGGCAGGCGTTCGCAGGCGATGTTGATCTTGAACGCCGAACTCTGGGTCCGGTAGCCGCGGATCTGGCGCAAGAACTCTTCTGGCAGAAGCCGCTCCGACAAGAATTTTAGGAACGTCAGTTTCGCACTGACATTGCTGGCGACGACCGGTGCTGCAACGCGGCTGCCGTCCGCCAGGGTGACCCCGACCGCGCGGCCGCCCTGCGTATCGATGCCGATCACCTCGGCATCGGTGCGCACCTGCATGCCGTGCTCACGACCGGCAGCCGCAATCGCGTGCGTGATCGTGCCCATGCCGCCGCGTACGAAACCCCAGCCGCCGGCTCCGGCGTGTTCGCCCATGACGTGGTGCATGATGACATACGCCGTGCCCGGCGTGCGTGGCCCGGCAAAGGTGCCAATCCCGGAATAGTATGCCAGCACCGCCTTGACATGCGTGCTCTCGAACCATTCTGACAGGTAATCGTCGGCGCTCATCGTCAACAGGTCGACCAGTCGAAAAATCTTTCCGCCCACTCGCCGGTGGCGCCACAGGAACGCCGCACTCTCGCGAAACGCGCGCCAAGTGCGACAGGACGGATCGGGCGGCGTCTCCAGCAGCAGTTTTCGGACGATTTTGGCTGCATCCATCAGATACGCATCGAACTGCGGGTAGATGGCGGCATCACGGGCGGAGAACCGGGTGAAGCTGGCCTGTGTCCGGGCAACATCTTCGCAGAACAGGATGTGGTCGCCGTCCGGCAATGGCGAAAACATGTCCGAGGCAGGCAGCACCTCAAAACCGTGCCGTCGCAAATCCAGCTCGTGGATAACTTTTGGATGCAACAAGGCTCATCAGATAGCTGAATGTGGAGAAGCGGAATCCCGGCACGTATTCTTCTGAAACCGCCGCTCCGCCCACAACGGAGTTTTTTTCCAGCACCAAAGTGGACAGACCGGCGCGGGACAGATAGGCGCCGCAGACCAGCCCGTTATGGCCGCCGCCGATCACCACCGCGTCAAAATGCTCGGTCACGCGCGCAGCCGCTCGTTGCGGGGATCGTAGAGCGGCTCGCTCGCCACGGTAGCGGCTCGCCGCTCGCCGAGCACATCGACCGCCACGCGCGTACCTGCCTCCGCGTAGGCTGTCTCCAGATATGCCAGCGCCACGCTGCAACCGAGCGTAAAACTCCAGCCGCCGGAAGTGACCAAACCCACCCGGTCGTCGCCTGCAAACACGGTTGAAAGCGCTGGTGCGTCCGCGTCGCCTGCTTCGTCGAGCACCAGCGGCGCCATGCGTTGCGCCGGCCCGTGCTGCCGCTCGGACAGGACCGGCAGCCGGCCTACAAAATCCGGTTTCGAGAAATCGACGAACCGGTCAAGCGAAGCTTCCAGAGGCGAGTACCCGGTTTCCAGATCCGTCTTCCACCCGCGGTAGCATTTTTCCAGGCGCAAGCTGTCCACGGCGTAGATGCCGAAATCCGCAATCCCATACGGCGCGCCGGCTTGCCAGAGGGCATCGTACAAAACCGGGAGCGCCTGCATCGGAGCGTGCAGTTCCCAGCCCAGTTCCCCCACATAGTTCACCCGCAGCGCCGTAAGGGAAATGCCCGCCACTGCGATTTCCCGAACCGCGAGCCACGGAAAAGCGGCGCTGGACAGGTCCGTGTCCACGAGCGGCCCCAGCACGTCGCGGGCGCGCGGCCCGGCCACCACCAGTGTACCGAGCTCACTCGTGACAGCCCGCACCGCAACGGAACCGTCTGCGGACACGGCCGCACGCAGCACGTCCTCGTCATGCTGCTCGGCGCTCGCTGCGCAGCACAGATAGAACCGATCGTGTGCCAGCCGCGAAACCGTAAATTCGCTCAGCACCCGGCCGCGCCGGTCGAGCGCGTAGGCCAGGCCGAGCCGCCCGATGCGCGGCAGCCGCGAGCACAGCAGCCGATCGAGAAATCCCGCCGCTCCCCGCCCCTCGACAAAGAATTTCGTGAAACCCGGCAGGTCCAGCACGCCAACGCGCTCGCGCACTGCCTGCACCTCACGGCCGACCGCATCGAACCAGACCCTTGCCCGCCGGAAGCTCGGTTTGTCTTCGCCCGGCTGCTCGGGCGAGGTGCCGAACCAAGTTGCCCTCTCCCACCCGCCGCGCGCGCCAAATCGCGCGCCCTTGTCACGCAGAAGACCGTAAAGCGGCGAGGTCGCGAGTGGCCGGCCAGCGGGCCGCTCCTCGTTCGGAAACGCCGGGGCGTATTCGTTCTGATAAACTTCGACGGCCTTGGCGACGGTAAAACTTTGCGTGGCGAAGCGGCCGTAGCGACGCGGATCGCACGCCCAAGAGTCCCACTCCGGCGCGCCGTCGATCACCCACTCGGCCAGAATTTTTCCGGCGCCCCCGGCCTGGGCAATGCCGAAACTGAACGTGTTGGCGTGAAAAAAATCGCGCAGCCCGTGCGCCGGGCCGACATAGGGGTTGCCGTCGGGCGAATACGGGATGGGACCGTTCACCACCCGGCGCACGCCGGCGGTGGCCAGCGCCGGCACCCGCGCGCACGCCGCCTCGATGTAGTCCTGCAGCCGCTCCAGATCGTCGTCCCACAATCTGTGGGCAAAATCCTCGGGCATCCCGTCCAGCCACATCGGCGTGGCCTGCCACTCGTACGGACCGAGCAAAAACCCGAACCGCTCCTGCCGCAGGTAGTACGAAACGTCCGGGTCGCGCAGCAGCGGCAGCCGTTCCGGACGGTCGCGCAATTCCGGCACGTCCTCGGTGACCAGGTACTGGTGCGACATCGAGACCGCAGGCAATTGCTGCCCGAGCAGCCCCATCACTCCGCTTGCCCGGTAGCCCGCCGCGTTGACCACCGTCTCGGCCACGATGTCGCCGCTGCCGGTCGACACGACCCATGCGCCGCTCTCGCGCCGCAGTCCCGTGACTTTCGTGAAACGGCGGATGCGCACGCCCAAATCCCGCGCGCCTTTCGCCAATGCCTGGGTCAGCTGCGCGGGGTCGATGTCGCCGTCATGCGGGTCCCAGAGCGCGCCGAGAATGCCGTCGGTCTCGCAGAGCGGGTAGCGCGCTCGCAACTCGCTTGGCGACAGCAACTCGTAATCCAAACCCTGGGCATGCGCCATGCCCAGCACATGCGCAAACTCGTCCATGCGCTCGCGCGTATGTGCCAGCCGCACCGATCCGGTAACGTGGTAGCCGATCGGGTAGTCGACCGCCTCCCCCAGCGTGCGATACAGCGACGCCGAATACGCCTGCAAACGCATCAGGCACCAACTCGTGGAAAACGTCGGGCAGTTGCCGGCGGCGTGCCAGGTTGAGCCGCTGGTAAGCTCGTCCTGCTCCAGCAGCAGCACGTCGGTCCAGCCCCGCCGGGCCAAGTGATAGGCGGCGCTGCAGCCGACGGCGCCCCCGCCGATGACCGCCACGCGCACATGTTCCGTCATGCTCCGCGCAACTTCCGCCTCCCGGTCGTTCGCGGCAGAAGGCTGGCGCGGCGACCGGCGGCGGTCAACCGATGCCCCCGGGGACCAGTATTATGTGGTGTCAATTCACTTCCTGTTGACTCTCGCCCAAACGCCCCGATGATCGGATCAAACGGCCCTGCCGGCTTGGCCCGACAAAACCGATCCCTGCTCCCGAGAGAGGCACGAACAGATGACCGAGCTTGAGTTTCTGAAACAACAGCACCTGACCGGACGGATATCGCGCCGTGAATTCTTGGGACGCGCAGCGGCGGCCGGGGCCACGGCCGCGGTGCTGGGCACGATGGTCGCCAGCATCGAGGCGCACGCCGCCGACACGCCGGTCAAGGGCGGCAATCTCCGCCTCGGCATGGCCGGCGGCAGCACCACCGACAGCCTCGATCCCACCACCTGGACCGACACCGTGAACGTCGATGTCGGTGCGGCCGTCTACAACTCGCTGGTGCAGGTGACGCCGGACAACAAGCCCGCGCCGGAACTGGCGGAAAGCTGGGAGGCCAAGCCCGGTGCCACGGAGTGGGTGGTGAATCTGCGCAAGGGCGTCACCTTTCACAACGGCAAGACGTTTGACGCCGACGACGCGATCTTCTCTATCAACCTGCATCGCGGCCCCAAAACGACCTCGGGTGCAAAGGCGCTGTTCGCCGAGATCACCGACGTCAAGAAGCTGAGCGATAATCAGATTCTGGTCACCTTGTCTTCGGGCGATGCCGATTTCCCGACCGTGCTGACCGACTACCACGCCAAGATGGTGCCCAACGGCACGACCGATTTCAGCAAGGGCATCGGCACCGGCGGCTATGTGATCGAGCAGTACGATCCGGGCGTGCGGGCCACCGGCAAGCGCTCTCCCAACTACTGGAAGGAAGGCAAGGCGCACGTCGACTCGTTCGACGTGACCGTGATCAACGACCTTGCCGCGCGCATGAACGCGCTGATCTCGGGCCAGGTGGACATTACGCATCGCGTCGATCCGAAGGAAGCCGGCCTGATCAAGAAGCGCAAGGGCCTGGAACTGGTCGTAGCCCAGGGCGGCTGGTTCACGCTGACCTCGATGATGCGCGACAAGGCTCCGTTCGACAACGCGGACTTGCGCCGTGCCATGCAGTATGCCGTCGATCGCGAGCAGCTGGTGAAAACGCTGTTCGCGGGCTATGGCACGGTCGGCAACGACCACCCGATCAGCAAGAGCGACGCATTCTATAACGCCAGCATCCCGCAGATCTCCTACGATCCGGACAAGGCCAAGTCGTTCGCGAAAAAGTCGGGTTTCGACGGCACCATCGTCATCCAGACCTCGGATGCGGCCTTCACCGGTGCCGTGGACATGTCCGAGCTGATGCAGCAGAGCGCCGCCAAAGCCGGCATCAAGATCGAAGTGAAAAAGGAGCCTGCCGACGGTTTTTGGGAAAACGTCTGGCTGAAGGGATCGTGCGTGACCAGTTACTGGGCCGGCCGCACCGCGGCTACGCAGATGCTGGCGGTCGCGTTCGCCAGCGACGCGGTGTGGAACGAGAGCCATTACCGCGACCCGAAATTCGACCAGTTGCTGAAGCAGGCCAAGGCCGAGCTCGATGACGCCAAGCGCAAACAGCTGGTCGGAGATTGCCAGGCGACTGCTGCACGACGACGCTGCAGCCCTGATCCCGGCGTTCAAGAACTGGATCGACGCGCACAATTCCAAGGTCGGCGGGCATGTGCCATACGAGCTGTTCGATCTGGACGGCGGCTACATCATCGAGACCGCCTGGCTGAAGGCGTAGCGGCTTGCTCCGCCTTATCAGCCTCCGGCTTGGACTTGGGTTGGCGACCCTGCTGGCAGCCTCGGTGCTCATCTTCGCGGGCACCGAGATCCTGCCGGGCGACGTCGCGTCGGCAATTCTGCAGAACAGCGCCACGCCGGAATTCGTTGAAGAGTTGCGCGCCGAGCTCGGCCTGGACCAGCCTGCGCCGGTGCGATACATAAAGTGGCTGGGCGGCGCAGGACGGGGCGATTTCGGCCGCAGCCTCGCTAACCACCGCGACGTGCTGCTGGAACTGACCCCGCGCATCAAGAACACGTTGTTCCTGGCCGTGTATGCCGCAGTCATCGCGGTACCGCTCGCGGTGGTGCTGGGACTGATGGCAGCGATCTGGCGCGGCGGAATATACGATCGGCTGGTGAACTTCTTCACCCTGCTGTCGATCTCGATACCGGAATACCTCGTGGGCTATCTGCTGGTGAAATATCTGGCCGTGCGCCTCGGCTGGTTTCCCAGCCTAGCCAATGTCACGCCGGACACGCCGATGCTGATCCGGCTGGATCTGGCGTTCCTGCCGATGCTGACCCTGGTGCTGGTGATCGTGGCGCATATGATGCGCATGACGCGAGCCTCCGTGCTCAACATCATGTCGAGCCCCTACATCGAGATGGCTTTTTTGAAGGGCCTGCCGAAATCCCGCGTCGTGGTCAAGCACGCTTTCCCCAATGCGTTGGCGCCGATCATCAACGTGATCGCGCTCAACCTGGCCTACCTGATCGTGGGCGTGGTGATCGTTGAGCAGGTATTCGTCTACCCGGGGCTCGGCCAGTTGATGGTCGATGCGATGTCCAAGCACGACGTGCCCGTCGTGCAAGCCTGCGGCCTGATTTTCGCCGCCGCCTTCATTCTGCTGAACATGACCGCGGACGTGCTGGCGATCCTCAGCAACCCGCGCCCCCTGCGACAGCCGCGCTGAGCCATGCGCCTGTTCGGTCACCGCGTCCCGATCACGGCACTTCTCGGGCTGTTCATCATTGCGGTGAACCTGCTCGGCGCCATCGGCGCACCGCTGATCGCACCGTTCGGCCAAGCGGACATAGTCGGCGACGCCTATGATGATCCCAGCTGGATGCACTTGTTCGGCCTCGACAATTTGGGCCGCGACCTGTTCAGCCGCCTGCTCTACGGCGCGCGCATGTCGATCGGCCTGTCGCTGATCATCACCTGCATGTCGTTCAGCATCGGGGTGCTGACCGGTTTTGCCGCCGCCATCAGCCGCGGCTGGGTGGATACCGCGCTGTCGCGGCTGGTCGACCTGATCCTGTCGATGCCGACGCTGATCTTTGCCTTCATCGTGCTGTCGGTGCTGGGCACCGCGCTGCCGGTGCTGATCGTCACCATCGCCGTTCTGGACAGCGTGAAAGTGTTCCGGCTGGCGCGTGCGGTGGCGATGAACGTGGCGGCGCTGGAGTATGTCGAGGTGGCGCGGGTGCGCGGCGAAGGCTTGTGGTGGGTGATACGCCGCGAAATCCTGCCCAACGCCATGGCGCCGCTGATCGCCGAGTTCGGCCTGCGCTTCAGTTTCACCTTCCTGTTCATCGCCGCGCTGTCGTTCCTGGGCCTGGGCGTGCAGCCGCCACTCGCCGACTGGGGCAGCATGGTGCGCGACTACCGCGACGGCATCAATCTGGACGTCCCGGCGCCGCTGTTCCCGGCGGCAGCCATCGCCTTGCTGACCATCGGCGTGAACTTCGTGGTGGACTGGATGCTGGCGCTTCACTCGCGCGCGCACGGGGAGGGAGCTTGATGCAGAAGCACGCCGGAGGCCGGGTCGCAGGCGAGACTATCCTGACGGTGACCGACCTGCGCATTCAGGCCAAGAACGATCTCGGGGAAGGCCCGGTCCTGGTCCACGACGTCAGTTTTGACCTGAAGCGGGGCGAGGTGGTTGGACTGATCGGCGAGAGCGGGGCGGGCAAATCCACTATCGGCCTCGCCTGCCTGGGCTATACCCGCTCCGGCTGCTTCATCGTTGGCGGCATCATCGACTTCCAGGGCCGCGATATCCGCAAGATGACGGCGGCGGAGCGCCGCGCGCTGCGCGGGCCCGGTGTGGCCTATATCGCCCAATCCGCCGCCGCCAGCTTCAATCCGGCAATGACGCTGATGGAGCAGGTGACCGAAATCCCGCTGCGCCAGGGCCTGATGAGCGGGGCCGATGCCCGCGCCCGAGCGATACAGCTGTTCCGCGAACTTGAGCTGCCGGACCCCGAGCACATCGGCGACCGCTACCCGCACCAGGTCAGCGGCGGCCAGTTGCAGCGCGCCATGGCGGCGATGGCGATGGCGGCGAAACCCGATATCCTGGTGTTCGACGAGCCGACCACGGCGCTGGACGTCACCACCCAGGTGGAAGTGCTCGTATCCTTCAAGAAACTGATCGCCGAAAGCGGCACGGCGGCGATCTACATCACGCACGACCTCGCGGTGGTGGCGCAGATCGCCGACAACATCATGGTGCTGCGCCACGGCAAGATGGTCGAGTACGGCACCGCGGTGCAGATCCTCCAGGCGCCGCGCGAGGAATACACGCGCCGGCTGGTGGCCGAGCGGGTGACGGGTCATGGTTTTGCCGGCGCCAAGGAGCAAGGCACTCGCCCGGTGCTCGCCGTGGAGCACGTCGTCGCGAGCTACTCCGGCCTGGTCCGCGTGATCGACGACGTGGGTGTCAGCGTCTATCGCGGCGACACCGTGGCGGTGGTGGGCGAGAGCGGTAGCGGCAAGTCGACGCTGGCGCGGGTGGTGATCGGCCTGTTGCCGCGGCAGAGCGGCGACATCCGCTTCAACGGCGAGCAGCTGTCGCCGCGGCTGGGTGACCGCACGCGCGACCAGTTGCGGCGCATCCAGATGATCTACCAGATGCCAGACGTGGCGTTGAACCCGAACCAGACGTTGCTGGAAATCATCGGCCGCCCGGTGCAATTCTATTTCGGCCGCAGTCGCCGGCAGGTGCGCGAACGGGTGCTGGAATTGCTGCGCCTGATGGACCTGCCGGAGAGCTTCATCAACCGTACCCCGGGCGAGTTGTCGGGCGGCCAGAAGCAGCGCGTCGGCATTGCGCGGGCACTGGCGGCGGAGCCGGACCTGATCATCTGCGACGAGGTGACCTCGGCCCTGGACCAGCTGGTCGGCGAGGAGATCCTGCGGCTGCTGAAACAACTGCAGGCGGATTTGGGGGTCGCCTATCTGTTCATCACCCACGACCTCGGCACGGTGAAACGGATCGCCAACAAGGTGGCGGTCATGCTGAAAGGCAGGCTGGTCGCGGGCGGGGAGACGGAGCAAGTCTTTGCTCCGCCGTATCATCCCTACACCCAGCTTCTGCTGTCCAGCGTGCCCGAGATGCGGCCGGACTGGCTGGACGAGGTGCGCGGCCAGCGAGCCCAGGCGCTCGCGGCGCTCAAATCGGCGCGCATCGACACGCCGGCCCAAGCCGCCAGCGCCTAACTTGGCCGGCAGGAACTCGTAACAGCGACCGTTCGGATCGACTTTCAACGCCGCAAGACCCTCACCCCGGGTCCTTCATAAGTCGGAATTTTTGCGCGCTGGTCAGCGCGGGGCGGATGCATCCGCCGCTTTTCTACTTTCCGCCTCCTCGGCGCCCGCTCCCGGCTGAAAGCCAGGCACTTCCTGAGCCTACCTATGCACGCCCATATTGTCTCGTATTCGATACGTATTCGACGATGTCTCGGGACGGTGGCACTGCACCTTCAGGCGCCTGCCACGCCCTTTCCCACCATGCTCCGCGCATCGACCGCCGCGTCGAACGCCTGCGCATCGATCAGGCCCGACGCCAATGCCGCCTCCCGTAGCGTGCTGCCGTGCTCACTCGCCTCATGCGCAATGCGCGCCGCGGCATCATAGCCGATCACCGGCGTCAGAGCGGTCACCAGCATCAGCGAGCGCTCCACCAGCTCGGCGATGCGGCCACGATCCAGCTCCAGGCCGTCTATCGCGTGCAACCTGAATTTTTCGCTGGCATCGCCCAAAATCGCCGCCATGTGCAGCACGTTGCCGATCGCCAGCGGGCGCATCACGTTCAACTCGAAATTGCCCTGCGCGCCGGCGGACGCCACCGCGCCGTCCAGAGCCAGTACCTGGGTGCAGACCATCACCATGGCCTCGCACTGCGTCGGGTTCACTTTTCCGGGCATGATGGACGAACCCGGCTCGTTTTCCGGCAGCTGCAGTTCGCCGAACCCGCAGCGCGGGCCACTGGCCAGCCAGCGGATGTCGTTGGCAATCTTTTGCAGCACCACGGCCAGCCCGCGCAATGCTGCGGAGACGGCAACGATCGCGTCAAGGCCGCCCAGCGCCGCGAACTTGTTGGACGCGGTCTCGAACGGCTTTCCCGTCAGCGCCGCAATCCGCGCCGCTATATCGCGGGAGAAACCCGGCGGGGCATTCAGGCCCGTGCCCACGGCGGTGCCGCCCGCCGCCAATTTATGGAGCGCCGCCAAACTGTGACGCACGCCGTCCAGCGCATCGGATAATTGCGCCGCATAGCCGGACCATTCCTGGCCGACCGTCAACGGCACCGCGTCCTGCAAATGCGTGCGTCCGATCTTGACAACGTCCGTCCATGCCTCCGCTTTTTCCGCGATCGCCTCCCGCAGCGCTTCCACGCGCGGCAGCAACTCGTCCTCAAGCGCCAGCACGGCGGCGACATGCATGGCGGTCGGGAACGTATCGTTGGACGACTGGCCCAGATTGACGTCGTCGTTCGGATGCACCGGCCGCTTGCTGCCGATTTCTCCGCCGAGCAGCTGGATCGCACGGTTGGCCAGCACCTCGTTGACGTTCATGTTGGTCTGCGTGCCGGACCCGGTCTGCCACAGATACAGCGGAAAATGCCCGTCCAGCGCGCCCGATGCCGCCTCGTCGGCCGCGCGGATGATCGCCTCGGCCTTCCACCCCGGCATTCGCCCCGCCGCCGCATGCACCTCGGCCGCGGCACGTTTGATGATGCCGTAGGCGTGATACAGCGCTTTCGGCACGCGATCGTCGCCGATGGCAAAATGGTGCAGGCTGCGCTGGGTCTGGGCGCCCCAGTAGCGGTCGGCGGGAACCTCGATCGCGCCCATTGCATCGGTCTCGCGCCGATACCCGGTGGCGTGCAACCCGATCGGAACGTCGCGCACGCGGGGAGAAGTTTCGTCCACGACCAAAATCCTCTGCGACCAAATTGCTCTGCGACCAAAATCCTCTGCGCCGGGCCGGCTCAGGCCATCCAGTTGCCCCCGTCCACCCCATAGGTCTGGGCCACCACATAATCCGAATCGGCCGAGGCAAGAAACACGGCGATGCCGCCGAATTCTTCCGGCTTGCCGAAACGGCCGAACGGCACGCCCTCGCCGACCATGCGCTTGGTTTCCCCGATGGCGCGGTTCTCGTAGCGGGCGAACTCGCGGTCCACGAACTCCCACATCGGCGTCTCCACCACACCGGGCG
This sequence comes from uncultured Pseudomonadota bacterium, assembly GCA_963822705.1. Lineage (GTDB taxonomy): Bacteria > Pseudomonadota > Alphaproteobacteria > Acetobacterales > Acetobacteraceae > CAVRQM01. Next base: position 298,294 of record CAWGIX010000006.1, on the reverse strand, counting down.
CGATGGCGTTGACGTTGATGCCGTGCTTGATCAGCCGCAGCCCAGCGGACTGCGTGATGCTGATGACCGCGGCTTTGGACGCGCAATAACCCAGCACCAGAGCCTCGCCGCGCCTTCCGGCCTGACTCGCAAGATTGATGATTTTCCCGCCGCCTCCCTGCTGCACCATCTGCCGCGCCACCGCCTGCATGGTGAACAGCGTTCCGTCCACGTTCACCGCGAGCAGTTTGGCCCAGTGCTCCCGCGTCACGTCCTCGATAGGGGCCATGGCAAAGATGCCGGCGGCATTGACCAGGATGTCGATGCGCCCGGCGGTCGAGATCACGCCTGCCACCAGCGCGTCGATTGAATCCTGGCGCGTGCAATCGAACGCCATCGAGAACGCGCCGTTGCCGATCTTGCCTGCCGCACTCGCCGCCGCATCGGCGCCGATATCGGCGATGCACACGCGCGCCCCTTCCTGCGCATAGCGCACGGCGATCGCGTGACCGATTCCGCTGGCGCCGCCCGTGACGATCGCCACCTTGTCCTTCAGCTTCATCGTTCCTCCGACCATTTTCGATTTCAGACGCGAATGGATTCCAGCGCTGCCCAGTCAAACGCGATGCCGTGGCCCGGCCGCTCGGGTGCCACGGCAAAACCATCCTCGATGACCAGCGGCTCGGCGATGTAGGCGTCCAGCCCGAACCCGTGCGCCTCCAGATAGGAGCGGTTCGGCACCGCCGCGAGCAACTGCACCGTTACGTCATGCGCGCCGTGCGAGGTCACCGGAAGATGAAAAGCCTCGGCCAAGTGCGCGATTTTCATGAACGCGGTAACACCGCCGCAATTGGTCACGTCCGGCTCCGGAAAGCTCACCCCCCCGGCCGCGATCAGGTGGGCAAAGTCCCACAAGCTGCGCAAGTTTTCCCCCGCCGCGATCGGCAGCCCGCCCTCGCGTGCGACGCGTACATGGCCGGCAAAATCGTCCGGCGGGACCGGTTCCTCCAGCCACACCAGGTCGTACGGCGCGAAAGCTCGCGCAGCACGGATGGCTGCGTCGGCCGTCCATTTCATGTTGGCGTCGACCATGAGCGGAAACCCGTCGCCGAGATGGGTGCGCATGGCGGCGACACGCGCGACATCATCGGCCAGGCGTGGACGCCCCACCTTCATCTTGATGGCGCGAAAGCCGTGCCGCAGGTTGGCGTCGGTCTGGCGCAGAAGATCGTCCAGCTTCAGGTCGAGGTCGATCCCGCCAGCATAGCACGGCACGCGCGGATCGTGGCCGCCGAGCAGCCGCCATAGCGGCATTCTGGCCCGCCGGGCCTTCAAATCCCACAGCGCCGTGTCCAGCGCCGACAACGCCAGCGTAGTCGGGCCGCCGCGTCCGCCATAGTGGGTCTGCCAAAACAGGCGGCTCCAGCAGTGCTCGATCCGGTCGGCATCCTCGCCGCCAACGATCTCGGGAAATTCTCGCTCCAGCACGCTGAGCACCGCGCCGCCGTTGCGGCCGACGGTGAATGTATAGCCGACGCCTTCCTCGCCGTCCGCATCGCGCACGCGAGCCGTCACAAGCTCGAACTGGCGCATTTCGCCGTGGGTGCTGTCGGTCAGGACGGTAGGCAACGGAATGCGAAACAGCCCACTGTCGATTGCAGCGATCTTCGCCAACGCGTTCGCTCCCCGCCGCGACCTCCAGGCTACGGGTGGCCGGCGGGCCGGGTCAAACCGGGCAGCGCCGGGCGGCTCAGGAGCCGGCCGCCGCCATCCGCACCCGCGCGGAGGGGAACACCAAGCTTACCCGCGTCCCTGCGCCGAGCGCTGCCAGAACATCCAGCCGGCCCCCATGCGCCTCCATCAGCGCACGGCAAAGGGCGAGGCGCACGCCGATGCCGCGACTATCGCGGAATGCGGCGCCGGCGGGCTCGGGGGCGGCCAGGCCGATACCTTCGTCCTCCACTACCACCGCGAGGCCGCCCTCGTCGGCGGTTTCGAGGGAGACGGTTATGTTGTCGTCCTGGCTGGTGCTGAGCATGGCCTCGCCAAGAACCCGACCCAATGCCTGACGTACGGCCCGGCGGTCCGCCCACACGCAGCGCGGTCCGGCGGGGGGATGCAGCCGAAAGCGGCGCCGCCCCGGCGCGATGGTGGCCTCGATCCCCGCCATCGCTTCCTGCGCGCAGGCCAGCAGATCGATGGCTTCCTCGCGCAGGGCAGCGGCCGGGGGTGGAGTGACGCCACCGGCCAGATCCTCGGCCAACATGACGCAACGCTCCGCCAGGGCGGCCAGCACTGCGGCGTTTCCATCATCACCAGCACCGCGCAGCGCGCCGGCCTGGCCATGCAGCCGCAAGCAGGCGTCGCGTAACTCGGCCCCGGCCAGGCGGGCGGCGCGCTGCAGTTCTGTGCGTCCAAGCTCGGATGCGGCCAGTGCCCGGGCCATTGCGCCGCGCGCCGCGCGCTGGCGCCCACAATAGACGGTCAGTCCGACGATGGCGATCAGGGCAACAAAATCGACGATCATGGTGGGCGCCACGATCGCATCGATCGCCCAACCCGCGGTTAATGCGCTCCCGCGGGCCGACGCATCACGCGGAGGCGTCGCGCCTTTGCCGCGCGCGCAGGATGCGGCGCTTTACCGTCAGCGCCACCGCGGGCAGCCGTCGGTCGGGCGTGTTGGACAGAAACGCGTCGATCCCGCCCTTGCGCTCCACGGTGCGGATCGCCCGCGTCGACAGGCGCAGTTTTATGTCGTGGCCGAGCGCGTCGGACAGCAGCGAGGTTTCCTGCAGGTTCGGCAGGAAGCGGCGGCGGGTCTTGTTGTTGGCGTGGCTGACGTTGTTGCCGGTCAGCACGCCCTTGCCGGTGATCTGGCAGCGGCGCGACATGTTGGTCACCATCCGGTTCGCAGGGAGCCGGGTGTATGGCGAACCGGGCTGCCCCCCGTCAAGGACCGTTCTCCGCTACTCGGCCGCCAAGGGCTCCGGCGACGCGAACGCCGCCTCGGCGTCCTGCTCCTGCTGGCGCGCCCACATCGCCGCATACAGCCCGCCGAGCGCCAGCAACTCGTCGTGACGCCCGCGCTCCGCCACCGCGCCGTTGTCCAGCACTATAATCTGGTCGGAATCGACCACGGTGGAGAGCCGGTGCGCGATCGTCAGCGTGGTCCGATGCGCCGCCACCGTGCGCAAGGCTGCCGCGATGTCCTGCTCGGTGCGCGTGTCCAAGGCACTGGTCGCCTCGTCCAAAATCAGGATGCGTGGGTTTTTCAGGATGGTGCGGGCGATCGCCACGCGCTGCTTTTCGCCGCCCGACAGTTTCAGGCCGCGCTCGCCCACCCGCGTATCGTAGCCCTGCGGCAGCCGGCGGACGAAATCATGCACCTGCGCCATGCGCGCCGCCTGCTCGATTTCGGCCTGCGAGGAGCCCGGCCGCCCATAAGCGATGTTGTATCGGATCGTGTCGTTGAACAGCACCGTGTCCTGCGGCACCACGCCGATGGCGGCACGCAAACTGTCCTGCGTCACATCGCGCACGTCCTGCCCGTCAATCAGCACGCGCCCGCCGGTGGCGTCGTAAAAGCGGAACAGCAGCCGGCTGATCGTGCTTTTGCCCGCCCCGGTGGGTCCCACCACCGCCAGCGACCGCCCGGCCGGAATGCGGAACGACACCCCCTTCAGGATCTCGCGGTCGGGCCGGTAGCCGAAATGCACGTCCTCAAACGCGACCTCGCCCGCCGCCCGTCCGGCCTGCGGAGGCGCGAGTGCCGCCGCCCCTGGTCGGTCCGCCACTTCCTCGTTCATCTCCATCAGGCGGAACATGCTCTCCATGTCCACCAGACCCTGCTTGATCTCCCGATAAACGAAGCCCAGGAAGTTGAGCGGCTGGTACAGCTGCATCAGATACGTGTTGACCAACACGAATTTTCCCACCGTCATCGTGCCGGCGCGCACGCCGTCGGCGGCCATGAGCATGATCAAGGCCAGGCCCACCGCGATGATCGCGGCCTGGCCGATGTTCAGCATGTTCAGCGTGACCTGGCTTTTCACCGCCGCTCGCTCGTAGCGCATGAGTGCGTCGTCATAGCGGCGGGCCTCATGACCTTCGTTGCCAAAATACTTGACCGTTTCGTAGTTCAGCAGGCTGTCTACCGCCTTGGTCTGCGCCTCGGAGTCCACCTCGTTCATCGTGCGCCGGAATTTCACGCGCCAGTTGGTGAACGCCAGAGTGAAATACATGTACAGGGCGACCGCGGAGAACGTCAGCGCGGCATAGCGCCAATCGAACAGCGTCCACAGAAACACCGTGACCAGCAGCAGCTCAAGGATGGTCGGGATGATGTTGAACACGGCCAGCCGCAGCACGCTCTCGATCCCCTTCGTGCCGCGATCCACCGCGCGCGAAAGGCCGCCGGTCTGGCGGTCGAGATGAAACCGCAGCGACAGGCGGTGCAGGTGCCTGAACGTCTTTAGCGCCACCATGCGCACGGTGCGTTGCTGGACACTGGCGAACACCGCGTCGCGCAACTCGCCGAACCCGGCGGAGGCGATGCGCAGCAGGCCGTAGCCGGCGATCAGAGCGACCGGGAGCGCCAGCATCGGTCCGTGTTTCGGCGCCAGCGCGTCGACCGCGTGGCTGTAGACCAGCGGCACGTAGACCGTGGCGATCTTGGCCGCCACCAGGAAGATGGCGGCGGCCACGACGCGTAGATGTGCGGAATGGTCGCCCTTCGGCCACAGATACGGCAGCAGCGAGCGGATCGTGGCAAGCGCCGGGCGCTCCGCCCCGAGCTGCAGCGCCGGCGCGGGGCCGGATCGAGTATGGGCCATGGATCGGATGTGGCATGGCGGGGGGCGGGCGCAAAGACCTCGTAGCACCCCCGGACTGTTGACCGGGATTGCGCTGGGCACGCGCGCCGGGCCGCGCTATCGGCGGGGATGCACGCATTCGACCGCCATTTCGCCGCCTGCGACAACGCAAGATTGCCGGGCGACCGGCTTCCGCTGCGCCTCGGCAGCGAGCAGGTGGGCTGGGTCCGCCCGGAATTTTCACGCTATCTCGACCGCCTGCCGGGCTTCCGGGTCGGCCCGGACACGGTCGCGGTCGACCGGCCCGAGGCTTTGCAGGAGGCGGCACGTGCGCTGAGCGATCGTGACGTGCTGCACTGGCGCAGCGAGCCCTTTGACGTACGTGCCGACGAGGATGGGCCGGTTTTGGCGCAACTGGACCGCGGCGCGCTGCCCGCGTTCGGCGTGCTGGCACTTGGCGCGCACCTCAACGGCCTCGTGCGCCGCGCCGGCGGACTGCATGTGTGGGTAGGCAAGCGCGCGGCGCATAAGCTGCTCGACCCCGGCAAGCTCGACAATGTGGTGGCGGGCGGTGTCCCGGCCGGACTGTCGCCGCTGCAGACGCTGGTCAAGGAGGCGGAGGAGGAAGCGGCGATCCCCGAGCCTATGGCGCGCGGCGCCACAAGAGTGGGACGAATCGCCTATGCCATGGAGCGGCCGGAGGGCCTGCGACGGGACGTGCTCTACTGCTACGACCTGGAATTGCCGGAACACTTCGTGCCCCACCCGGAGGACGACGAGATCGAACGTTTCGAGCTATGGCCGATCGAGCACGTCTATGCCACGGTGCGCGACACCGATGATTTCAAGTTCAACGTGAACCTGGTGCTGATCGACCTGTTTCGCCGGCTGGGAATGCCGACATGACCGAAAGCGCGTTGGTGGCCGGAGCCGGGCCGGGCCTCGGCCTGTCCCTCGCCCGCGCTTTCGCCACCGAAGGTTTGCGCGTGGCGCTGTTGGCGCGCAACGCGGGGCGGCTACACGCGATGACCGGCTCCGACCCGGCGCTGCTACCCCTGGTATGCGACCTCACCGATCCGGCGCAGGTGAGCAAAGCCGTGGCACAGGTCGAGAGCGATCTGGGTCCGCTCGCCGTTGCCGTGTTCAACGCCGGCGCATTCGCACCCGGCGGCATTCTGGAGACCACGCCGGAAGAGTTCGAGCGCTGCTGGCGGGTCGGCGCCTTTGCCGGATTTTTGGTAGGGCAGGCCGTCGCGCGCAAGATGCTTCCTCGCGGGCGGGGCACGCTGCTGTTCACCGGCGCCACCGCCTCACTGCGCGGCTCGGCCCGTTTCGCCAACCTGGCCAGCCCGAAATTTGCGCTGCGGGCGCTGGCGCAAAGCATGGCCCGCGAACTCGGGCCGCAGGGGCTGCACGTGGCGCATGTGATCGTCGACGGTCAGATCGGCCCCGCGGGTGGCGAGGACACACGCCTCGACCCGGACGCGATCGCGGCGCTGTACGTAGCCTTGCACCACCAGCCCCGCTCCGCGTGGACGCATGAGGCGGACTTGCGGCCCTGGTCGGAGAGGTTTTGAGGCGCACCCGGGCACCTGAAACGGTATCAGCGGCCAGCGTCGCATCAGGGCGAGGAGCACCATACGCCCCGGGCAGCGTCAGGTGCGGTAATGCGTTCAATCACGCCGTCCGGGTACTCGCCCCCTTGTCGGTTCCCGGAACCAGCCTCGGTGCGGCCGGAGCCTCGCCCGTCAGCCAGCCCTGCCCCAACGCATAGCGCACCAGTTCCACACGCGACACGAACCCCAGCTTTTCCATCGCCCGGGCGCGATATGTCTCCGCCGTCTTCAGCCCGATGCCGAGCCGGTGCGAGACTTCCTTGTTGGAAAAACCCGCGGCGATCAGGCGAATCACCTCGTCTTCGCGTTCGCTGAGCCCCGGACCGGCTCCCGGGGTGGCTCGGTTGCGTACCTGGGCACCGGGCGGCACCAGCAGGGTGGCGATTGCCGGGTCGACGTAAACTCCGCCCGCAGCAACCGAGAAAATTGCCTGTACCAACCGCTCCGGCGCCGAGCGTTTCAGCACGTAGCCGGCGATACCGGCATCCAGGGCCTGGCGCAGATAGGCACGGTCCTCATGTACCGTCAGGATGACGGCGCGGCACTCGGGGTGCTCCGCCGTCAGCACCTGTGCCACCTGGATGCCGTTCAGGAACGGCATCGAGAGATCGAGCACGGCCACGTCCGGCCGCAGCTCGCGTGCGCTGCGCAGCGCCGCGCGTCCGTCCTGCTCCTCGGCGACCAGCAGCAGCTGCGACGACTGCGACAGCAGCGCGCGCACGCCGCCAATCACCAGCGGATGGTCGTCCGCCAGAAGCACCCGAACAATCCGGCCGCTGGACCCGCTCATCAGGAAACGGGCACCGAGCAGAGCAGAGTTGTCCCCTTGCCGGGCGCACTTTCCAGTTGCACCGTGCCGCCGAGCAATGACACGCGCTCGCGGATGCTGCGCAGGCCGAAGCCCGAACGCTTCGGCTCCTGCTGGCCGGTGCAAAAGCCGCTTCCGTCGTCCTCGACGATCAGCCTGATCGACTTCCCCACCCGGTTCAGAATGACGCTCACGCGCGTCGCACCGGCGTGCCGCGCCACGTTGGTCATCGCTTCCTGCAGGACGCGATAGAGCGCGATCTCGCTACCGGGTTCGAACCGCTGCATTTCCAGATCGGACGCGAAGTCGACGGCAAGGCCGAGCCGGTCTCCCCACGCTTCGACGTACTGTGCTGCAGCATCCTGCAATCCGAAATCGTCGAGGGCGGTCGGCCGCAGTTCCCAGGCCAGCCTGTGGACCTCTCGCCCCACCTCGCTGGAAATGCGACGCATTTCCCTGAGCTGATCCGTGCGGGCATTGTCTTGGTCTTGGCCCATCCTCTCCAATTCGCTCAGACCGAGCGACAGGGAGACAAGGTACTGGCCCAGTCGATCGTGCAAGTCCCGTGCGATGCGCCTGCGTTCGGCTTCCTCCGTCTCAACCAGTCGTTCGAGAAGCGCGGTTCGCTCGGTCAAGGCCCTTCGCAGAATTCCGCGCCAGGGCGCGCAGCGTGCGTCTGCGCTGCCGCAAGGCATCGGCGGTACGGACCAGCGCCGCATTGCCGGCTCGCAGCCGCGCGCTCGCCACCGCGAGCGAGCGCGCGACATCGTCGACCTCGGCAATGCCCGACGCCGGAAAAGCCGCATCGCCTCCGTGCCCGAGCAAATCCGCGTAGCACGCCAGTGCCGATACCGGCTCCGCCACGCGTCTGCCGACGAACACCGCGAGCAGGGTCACGGTCAGCAGGGCTGCGCCGGCGGCGACGGCAAGGGCTGTCACGGAGCGGTGCAGCGGCGCGAAGGCGGTTGCGGGGGAGACGCCCACCACTACGGTCCAGCCCACGTCGGTCAGCCGGCTTGCCGCAGCATAGAGCCGGGGCTGCCCCGAAAGCGGCCATCCCACCACGGCCCCGGTGGCGGTGGCCCGTTCGGCGAATGCAGATCGCTCAGTGCCGACCGACAGCCCGGCATCGTTGGCGGTGCTGGCCAGTACCACGCCGTTTCGATCAAGTACGAAGCCGAACCAACCCGGCGGATAATGCTGGTCCTGCAGCACGCGCTCGATACGCGGCCGAATGCCAAGAACTCAGGACCCGCCTCGATCCATCCCGGCGGCGGAGCGGCAGGTCCATGGTCACGGCGGGAGTCTGAGCGGGTGAATACGTCAGATCGGATACCGAAGGGGCTTCGCCGGGCATGGCGCCGGTCCGCTTGTCCATCTTACACAGCACACAGCCGGGCGCATCGGAACCCCGCGGCTCGTTGATAGCGCCGAACGTCTCCGGGACGCGCAGGGTAAGCGCCAGCCCCGCCTCCTGCAGTAACCGTCCCGCCGTATTCTCGAACCGCTCAAGCTCGCTCGGCACTCCCTCATAAGCGGTCGCCAGCACCACAAGCGGTTCCTGCAGCGCACGCAGCTCGCGGTCGAGGTCGGCCTGCGCATCCAATGCGCGACCGAGTGCCGCCTGGGCCATGGCCTTCTGCTCTTGAAGAGCCGATCGAACGAGAACGAAAGCAGCAAACACCAGCAGCGGAACGGTCACGCACAATGCCAAGCGGATGACGAAGCTGCGGATCGACACTCTGCTTCGTGCATCTGCTGCTCCATGCTGTCGCGCCGTCACTTTCGTTCTCCAAACTCGTGCTCGGCCGCGTCCCACCAACACGCCGGGCTAATCGGCACCGTACAAGTTTTTGGCGGCCCACTCCAGTGCGAGGGGCATTGGCCGGGGTTTTCCTGACGGATGCTGCGGTTGTTCCTGACGGCGGCGCCGTACCAACGCCGTCATAGTGCCGGCGGCGGGCCGACGACGCAAGGCTGCGAGCGGATGAGACCCGACCATCAAAACGCGGAGGTTTCCAGACATGTTCAGCTACAGACACGGTGCGATCGCGGCGGCAAGCCTGCTCGCCGGACTCGGTTATATCCAGGTGGCCCACGCCGGGACCCTGCTGGCGCAGGCTACGCGGCCCAACAACTACACCGATACCAGCACAGCGTTGGTCGCCGTGCCGCTCGACGCATCTGCCAATACCTCGCTCTCGTTCACCACGACCGCGAGGAACGAACTCGTGCGCGTCATCTACAACGCCGAATGCGGCGTGCTTGGTCCGCCTCAGTCCTGGCTGACGGTCGAGGTCACGATCGACGGTGTGCAGACCAACCCGAAATCCGGCACGTCCTTCGCGCTCTGCACCAGCACCGATGCGTCTCACTACAGCTGGGTCGGCGCGGTACGGCAGGCCGTGTTGAGAGTTCCAACCCCCGGGTCGCACACGGTGCAGGTACTCGCTGCCGGTGAGAACGGCGTCACCACATGGTGGCTGGGCGATACGTCGCTTGTCGTCGACCACTGAACGTTGCCGAACTGCGGAGCGTCATGCGATCACATGGCGCTCCCACTGCCTGCTCGCGGAACCGAATCTGAGCCGTGGATTCTATGCCGGAATTGACAATGCACAACGAAACCATTGCCGCGTCAGCCAGTTGGCGAGACGGGGACCATGACGTTGCAGTGGGCCTGCGGCTGCGCGGCGCCAGGCACAACGCCGGTCTGACCATCGACCGGGTCGCCTGGGCGGTAGGAGCGCGCCCCGACCGGGTCGCCCAGTACGAAGCGGGCCAGCGAATGGTGCCGGCGCTCGTGTTGTTCCGCTTGGCTGCCCTGTTCGGGACCGAGGTCGAACGCCTGCTCTCGCCTCAGCGCCGAATCAGTGTCAAGCCGGCACCCGACAGCACCTCTGGTCCCCGATCGCCCACCAGCGAAGTGCGGCCCAATGTCATGGCCATTCCCGCATCGGCGTCGAAAACAATGATGTGCACAAAAAACACCATGCCCGATTCCAGGACCAGGTCCTGACCGGTGTACAGCATCGGCCAATCCATCCAGTTCGGCGCAAAAGTGGATCCGACGGAATAGCCGCAGGCGTTCAGGCGGTGCGGCCGCAATCCCGCCGCGTCCAGCACGCGCGCATGGACGTCAAAAACACCGCCCGCCGGCTCGCCCGGACGCAGCGCCGCCTCCGCCGCGAGCAGCGCATCGGCGCAAGCGGCGTGCATCGAAACCAGGCGCGGGTCCGCGCGCCCGACCAGCAGCGTACGCATCAGGCAGGCGTGATAGTGGCGAAACGTCCCGGCGAACTCCAAAGTGAGCTGGTCGTCCGCATCGAGGTGCCGGCGCCCCGAGAAGTAGCGGCACATCAGCGCACCGGCGCCAGACCCGATGATGAACTCGTTGGCCGGATCGTCGCCGCCGCCGCGAAACACCGCACCATGCATGTCGGCCAAAATGTCGCCCTCGAACGCGCCGGGCCGCGCCCCCTGCACCGCCGCGTCGAGTGCGCCGTCGGCCAGCACAGCCGCGCGGCGCACATACGCCAGTTCGGCCGGGCTTTTCACGACCCGAAGGCGCGAGACAAGATCGGAGGCATCCAAGGTGCGGCAAGCTCCGTCCAGTGACGCGGCCAGACGCTGTCCCAGCAGGGCGGTCAGCCCATAGGCATTCCACTCGACGCCCACCGTCCGACCGGCACAGCCAAGCTCCCGCAGCAACGCAGCCGCTGCCGCCGTCGGCTCGGCATCGGCCCCGTCGACCCAGATGCGGATGTCCTCAATGATCGAGGTGAAGCGTGCCTGCAGCCGGTCCGGAGCGCGCGTCAGCAACGCCATGCGCCCGTCGTCGCGCAGCAGCAGGCACTGAAAATACACATAGCCGAACGTGTCGAAACCGGTGAGCCAATACAGGCTCTCCTGGCGAAACAGCAGCATCGCGTGCAGATTTTTCCGGCGCATCTCCGCCAGCACCCGGGCCTTGCGCGCGGCAAATTCCGCCGCCGGAAAATGTGTGTGCGCGGCCGGCGCTATGGCTGGCATGGCGGAGAATTTTGCCTAACGATGCCTATTTCGACAAGTTCGGAACCACGCTCCCCCCGCGACCGGCCGCACTGTCGGGATTGGTCGTCATCGCATTGTCGGACGGCAACTGCGCCGAGGGCGTGCTGCTGAACGGCGTCGAGTTCACCGGTCCAGTCGCTGCCGCCGGGGGGACGATCTGCTCCGGCACGGCCGCGGGTCCGCCGTTGACCGGCGCGCCGGGCACCACGCCCGGCACCGGGGCCGGGGTAAACACCTGGCCCTGCCCGCCGGCCTGGGTTCCCGGCTGCGGCGTCTGCGCCGCGACGGCACAAGGCGCAAGCAAAGCCATCAGCACAATGACGCCGCGCATGGCGAATCCTCCTGCCTCATCAGGGCCGAACGCCGGGGCGGCAGCAGCGGTTCAGTGGATTTCCGGCTCGGGCGTGGGCGCCGCGCGCTCCAGCACGCGCCAATCGCAGCCCTCGTGCGCCTGCGTGACCTGGTCGGCGCTGAGTTTTCCATAGCCGCGGGCGAAGCGCGGCGGCGGCGGCGTCCAGTGTTTTCGCCGCGCATCAAGTTCCGTCGCGTCCACCTGTATCGCCAGCGTCCGCACCGCCACGTCGAGCGCGATCCGGTCGCCGGTGCGCACCAGGGCCAGCGGACCGCCGACGGCACTTTCGGGCGAGACGTGCAGCACGCAGGTGCCATAGCTGGTGCCCGACATGCGCGCGTCGCTGATGCGCACCATGTCGCGCACGCCCTGCTGCAGCAGTTTTTTCGGGATCGGCAGCATGCCCCATTCCGGCATGCCGGGAGCGCCCACCGGCCCGGCGCTGCGCAGCACCAGCACGCTGTCGGGCGTCACCTCCAGCGCCGGATCGTCGATGCGCGCGGCCATGTCGTTGTAATCGTCGAACACCACCGCCGGCCCGCTGTGCTTCAACAGACGCGGGTCGGCCGCGCTGTGCTTTATCACCGCCCCTTCGGGAGCAAGGTTGCCGCGCAGCACCCCCAGACCCGCATCCGCACGCACCGGATTGTTCTGACCCCGGATCACCTCGTCGTTATACACTTTTGCGCCCGCTATGGTCTCCCCCAAAGGCACGCCCGCGACCGTCCGCGCCGTCAGGTCGAGCCCCTGCAGCCGCGTCATCAGCGCGCGCAGGCCGCCGGCGTAGAAAAAGTCTTCCATCAAGAAACGCCCGGCCGGCCGCACATCGGCCAGCAGCGGCGTCTCGCGCGACAACGCGTCGATGCGATCCAGCGTCAGCGCGATCCCGGCGCGGCGCGCGATGGCGACCAGATGGATCACCGCGTTGGTCGACCCGCCCAGCGCCAGCACCACGCGGACCGCATTCTCGATGTTGGCGGTGGTCAGCAGCACGGATGGCCGCAAGTCCTCCGACACCATGCCCACGATGCGCCGCCCGCAGGCGGCGGCCATGCGCGCGTGGTTGGAGTCCGGCGCCGGGATGGAACTGCTGCCGGGCAGGGCGAACCCCATCGCCTCGGCCGCCGAGGTCATCGTGCTGGCAGTGCCCATGGTCATGCAGGTGCCCCAGGAGCGGGCGATGCCGTCCTCCACCGCCTCCCACTCCGCCTCGCCGATGGTGCCGGCGCGCCGCTCGGCCCAGTACTTCCAGACATCCGAGCCGCTGCCCAGAATTGTGCCATGGGCATTGCCGCGCAGCATCGGGCCGGCGGGCATGAAGATCGCGGGCAGGTCCATGGAGATCGCGCCCATCAGCATGGCCGGCGTGGTCTTGTCGCAGCCGCCCATCAGCACCAGCCCGTCCAGCGGCAGGCTGCGCGCGATCTCTTCCACCTCCATGGCCAGCAGGTTGCGGTACAGCATGGTGCTGGGCTTCATGAACACTTCCGGCAGCGCCAGCGCCGGGATTTCCAGCGGAAACCCGCCCGCTTGCAGCACGCCCCGCTTCACTTCCTCGGCGCGGATGCGAAAGTGCTGGTGGCACGGGTTGATGTCCGACCAGGTGTTCAAAATGCCGATCACCGGCTTGCCGGCAAAATCCTCGGCGGCGTAGCCCATCTGCTTGGTGCGGCTGCGATGCGCCGAGCTGCGCAGGTCGTCGGGCGCATACCAGCGGGCGCTGCGCAGTGTTTCGGGTGATCTCACGCTCGTCTCCGCGCCGGAATTCGTGCCGGCGCATATCGCCACGGACCCGCTCGCGGCGGAAGTCCCTCGCCTCACACGCCAATGCGGCGGCGGGCTTCGTGCAGGACCCGGCCGACCCATCCCGCTGCGGGCTCGGTATTGTGCTCCAAAAACGCGTCCAGCCGATCCGTTGCCAGCTTGGCCTGGCTGAAAGCGTCGTCCAGTGCCTCATGCGCCCGCGCCATCAGACCGCCACGGACCGCCGTATCGCCGATCATGCTTTCCAGGTGGCGGCTGAGGCCGAACAGCGATGCCTTGAAACCTTCCAGCACCGGCGTCCGGCGCGCATCCTGGATGTCCGGCGCCACTCTCGCTTCCGGCAGCTCGGCGCGCGGCGCGGCGCGCCACGCTACCTCCGCAACCGGGTCGCTGGCCTGCTCCGCCCGCCTGCCGAGCGGTTTTACGCCCGGCCACAGATTGGCGGCCATGCGCAGCAGGCTGGTGTGGTCGAACACGGTCGAGACCACGCCCGCATCGAGCAGGGGCGAGACCAGCACCGCCGGCACCCGGAACCCCAGCAGGTCGAACCCGAAATGCTGCGTGTGCTCGTCCGGCGCCACCGTCGCCGGCGGCACCACGTGGTCGCAGAATCCGCCATGCTCGTCGTACACCACGATCAGCAGCGTGCGCGCGAACAGTTCCGGGTTTGCCCGCAGCGTATTGTAAACGTCGGCGATCAGCGCGTCGCCGCGCAGCACGTCGTGCGGCGGGTGCTGATCGTTTTGATGATAGCCGAAATACGTGGGCTCGACAAAAGTGTAGCCGGGCAGATCGCCGCTCGCCACGTCATCGCGAAAATGCACAAAGCGGCGGTAGTGGCCGAGATGCTCAAACTGATGGCTCAGCACCAGCGACTGCGGCACGTCGCCGAAATAGATCCGCCACGCCACGCCGGCTTCGCTCAGCTCGTCATAGAGCGTGCGCTCCTCATAGAGGTGCAGTTTCGTGCTGAACAGGCTGCCCGGCTCGCTGACCCGGCCGACCGAGGTGCCGGTATGCGCGAACAGGCGGTTGATCCAGGTCGGCCCCGGCACCGATGCGAACCAGCGGTCGCAGACCACGAAATTCTCCGCCAGCATGTGCAGCGCCGGCAAAAAACCGCGCGGATAGTAGCCCAGCACGTCCCGCCGCTCGGCAGGCGTGCTGCGCGGATACATGGTGACGAAATCCGCCACAAATCCCTCGTTCGTGCCGCTGTCGTACTGGGCCAGCGAGTTCCGCAGTTCGTGCTTGGGATCGCGCTCGATGTTGCGCAGCGTGGTCGGCGCTTGCGCGATGGTGGTCTTGTCCCGCGGATCGGGATTGGTGAACGGATGCTCAGGGTCGACGCCGTCCAGTTTCAAAATGCACGTCGCGCATCCCGCCCAGCATCCGATCGAAACAGGCGTTCTCCATCATGAGCACGACGACGTGCTCGATCGGCGGCCTGGCGGACGGGTCCGGGTTTGGCGTGTCGCGCATACGCGGCTACATGCCACGGCTCGCCCGCGCGACAAGGGAGATTTTCGTGACAGGCACGCTGGCGGGCTGGATTACCGCGACGATCTCGTTTCTTGGTTATGGCGGTCTCGTGGTGTTGATGGGACTGGAGTCCGCCTGCATACCGCTGCCCTCCGAAATCATCATGCCGTTTGCCGGCTTCTTGGCATCGACGGGCCGGTTCAGCCTGGTCCTTGCGGCACTAGCGGGGGCGTTGGGATGCAACGTTGGGTCAGCCGTCGCCTATGCGGTCGGTTCACATGGTGGCCGTGCGTTCGTCGCCCGCTACGGCCGGTATGTGCTGCTCGACTTGTCCGATCTCGACCGCGCCCAAAAATTCTTTGCGCGGTTTGGGGCTCCGGCCGTGTTTTTCGCACGCGTGCTGCCGGTGGTGCGAACCTTCATCGCGCTGCCGGCCGGCATGGCGCATATGCGCCTGCTCCCGTTTCCATCTCTACACCTTCGCAGGCTCCCTGATCTGGTGCTATGTGCTGGCTCTAATCGGCTACAAGCTGGGCGAGCGCTGGAGCAGCGACCCGCAGCTACAGGCGGTGATGCACCGGTTCGACGCGGCCATCGTGGCAGTCGTGGTTTTGGCGGTAGCGTGGTTCGTCTGGCGTCGTGTGGGCCGCCGCGCCTAGCCGCTCGTCTAGGCAGCGGGATGTATATCCAGGCGCTGCTCGATTCGCCGCACGCGCTCGTCAAGCTCGGTAATGAGTATGCCGTGGCCCATCACCGAAGCGTGGTAGTGCGCCAACTCCGAGCGGATCGACGATTGGCCGTGCTTCAACTCGCTTTGTCCGTGTTTCAGGTCGCGGATGTCCGCTTGTACCTGCGTCATCTGCGCCTGAAGCAGCTCAGCTGCCGCTGATACCCGCATTATCATGTCGAACATCGCCTGAAAATCGACGCCGTTGCCGCCGGACATGCGCCCTCTCCTGGACTGTCGTCAGCCTACCACAGTCCAGGCAGAAATGTCACAGGTAATGTTCCGTGAGCGGTGCAAAACCGTTGAACCGCTGACTGGCGTAGGTCGACACATACGCGCCGGTGGCCATCAGCTCCACCCGATCCCCGACGGCAAGCGCCGTCGGCAACCGGTAGTTGGACCGCTCGTACATAACATCCGCCCCGTCGCAGGTGGGGCCGGCCAGCGTCACCGGCCCTGTGGCGCCGCCGTCGTGCGCTGTGGTGATGCGGTAGCGGATCGCCTCGCCCTCGGTCTCGGCCAGGCCGCCGAAACGGCCGATGTCGAGATACACCCAGCGCACCGGATCGCTCGGCTCCCGGCGGCTGACCAGCACCACCTCGCTGCTCACCACGCCGGCATCGGCCACCAGGAACCGCCCCGGCTCGATCAGCATTTCCGGCAGCGCATTGCCGAAATGCCGGGTCATCGCTCCCATGATCTCGCGGGCAAAAACCTCGATCCCGGGCACCTCGTCGCGGTAGCGCACCGGGAATCCGCCGCCCAGATTGACCATGCGCACATCCACGCCGGCCCGCTGCAGGTCGGTAAACAGCATCGCCACCTTGCCGATCGCGGCGGCAAACGCGGCGGTCTCGGTCTGCTGGCTGCCGACGTGGAACGACAGGCCGTACGCGTCCAGCCCCATAGCCTCGGCGCGCTGCATCAACCCCGCCGCCTGCTCGACCGAGGTGCCGAACTTCCGCGACAGCGGCCAGTCGGCCCCGCCGTTCTCCACCATGATCCGGCAATACACCCGGCTGCCCGGAGCCTCGCGCGCGATCTTTTGCAGCTCCTCGGCGCAGTCGAAGGCGAACAGGCCCACGCCCTTTTCGTGCGCGCGACGGATCGCCGCGGCCTTCTTCACGGTGTTGCCGAAACTGATCCGCGCCGGAGCGGCGCCAGCCGCGAGACAGGCCTCGACCTCCTCGAAGCTGGCCGCATCGAAACTGCTGCCGAGCATCGCGAGCCGTTCCAGTACCGGGGCGGCCGGGTTGGCCTTCACGGCATAGTAGATGCGCGCGAGCGGGAGCGCGCGGCGCAACGAGGCGAAGTTCTCCGCCACGCGGTCGACGTCCACCACCAAACATGGCGTTGGCGGAACTTTCTCAGACAGGAATCGGGCGATCTTGGGTGTCATCGCACGGTACCCCCAGGATGCTCGTCCGCCTGTGAAGGCGACGGACGATGGTTGACGAGACGGTCGAACGAACCAGCGACCAGAGTTGGTTGGTCCCGTGCCCAAGTCAGAACGGCGGTCGGGAACCCGGATTGCCAGAACGCTTGACGTCGTTACGTAACCAAACCCGGAAAGCCGGGGGGCCAGAGGCACGTGCGTTGCTGCGTGACGGCCTAGATAGGCCCCCCATCCCCCCGGTGCAAGATAAAAATTTCGACGGGCCTAGAGCGTAGGCCAGGAACTGAGACGCGGTTTGCTCGGAACGTTCGGCAAGCTCCCTTTCCCGCGCGACGCAAGGCGCTAGCATCGGTGCGTCGGAGCAGGACGAGGAAAGAACCACTCATGGCGAACGACCCCCGGAAACGCATCCTCCTGGTCGGTGCCAGCGGCGTGATCGGCCGTGCGGTGGCCGCTGAACTGAGCCAGCGCCACGACATCGTGGCGGCCGCGCGCAGCACAGGCGATGTGCGCATCAACTTGGCCGATCCGGCGAGCATCGCTGCCGCCGTTGCCCAGGCCGGACCCATCGATGCGGTGGCCTGTGCGGCCGGCAACGTCGCGTTCAAGCCGCTGGCGGCAATCGCGCCGGCGAGCGTGACCGAGTCGTCTATGCATTGGGACTGGCCGACAAGCTGATGGGGCAGGTGAACCTGGTTCTGGCCGCGCGCGAAACGCTGCGCGATGGCGGCTCGATCACGCTGATCGGCGGCGTGCTGTCCGACGAGCCGATCCTGTACGGCTCATCGGCCAGCATGGTGAACGGCGCGCTGGAGGCGTTCGTCCGTGCCGCCGCCATCGAGTTGCCGCGCGGCCTGCGCCTGAACCTCGTCAGCCCGACGGTGCTGGCCGAATCGATGGCCGACTACGGCCCGTTCTTCCGCGGCTTCGAGCCGGTGCCGGCGGCTCGCGCGGCGCTGGCGTATTCCCGAAGCATCGAGGGCGGGCAGACCGGGCAGATTTATCGGGTGGTGTAATCTGCGGATGCACCGCCAAAATGCTGGTCATCGACCTGCCCGACCTCCGCGCCACCGAGCGCCTGGCCGCAGGGCTGGCCGAAAAGGCCGGGGCCGGTGACGCGATCCTCTTGCAGGGAGCGCTCGGGGCCGGCAAAACCGCCTTTGCCCGTGCCTTGCTGCGCCACGCCATGGGCGACCCGAACCTGGACGTGCCGAGCCCGACATTCACTCTCGTGCAGACCTACGACCTGCCCGGAATGCGGGCGCATCACTTCGATCTTTGGCAACTCCGCGATCCTGCGGGACTGATCGAACTGGGATGGGAGGACGCGTTGCGCGACCTGGTTCTGGTGGAATGGCCCGACCGCCTGGGCAGTTTTTGGCCGGAGCATGCCCTGATCGTCGACTTGGCGGCGGTCTCGGAAAACTCGCGCCGCGCCACGCTGATCGGCTGGCCCGACCGGATCGCGGCGCTGGCGTGACAAAGCCGCGCACCGCCATGCTGCTCGCCGCCGGGCTGAGCACGCGCATGCGGCCGCTGACCGATGCCACTGCCAAGCCGCTGCTGCCGCTCGGCGGGCGGCCGCTGTTGGATCATGCGCTCGACCGCCTCGCCGCCGCGGGTATCGAGCGCGTGGTGGTCAATGCGCACTGGCAATCCGAGCGCGTTGCCGAACACCTGGCCCGCCGCGCCGGCGTACGCACCGGCAACGGTGCTGCAGTACCGAACACGCGCTGCGCGATACCGGCGGCAGCGTGCGCGACGCGCTGCCCGAACTCGGCCCGGACCCGTTCTTCGTCGTCAACGGGGACGCATTCTGGCTTGAGGGTCCCACGCCTGCGCTGACCCGTCTGGCACAGGTCTTCGACCCAGGGCTGGATTGCCTGCTGCTCATGCAGCGCAGTTTCCAGGTCCAGTCCGATATCGGCGGTGGCGATTTTGCCCTGGACCCGTGGGGCGAGGTACGCCGGCCCGGCGAGTACGAGATTGTCCCCTACGTCTATGCCGGCATCCAGTTGGCACGTCCGGCCCTGTTCGAGGGCGCCCCGGCCGGTCCGTTCAGCATGAACCTGGTCTGGGACCGCGCCATAGAAGCCGGACGGTTGCGCGCCATCGTGCATGACGGGCTGTGGTTCCACCTGTCCACTCCGCCCGACCTTGCGCACGCAGAAACCCGATTGCAGGAGCGCGCCACCGGCGACGCGCGATGACCCGGCCTCGCCTGGCCAGCGTCCCGCCGCACCTGCCGTTCCTGGACGTGCTGGCCCGGCGCTGGCTCGATGCGTATGCGGCAGACCCATCGCACGGCTTGATCCTGCTCCCGACCCGCCGAGCGGCGCGGGCGCTGGCGGAAGCGTTTTTGCATGTCGGCGGCGGCCGGCCGATGCTGCTGCCGCGCATCACCGCATTGGGCGCACTGGACGAGACGCCGCTGGCACTCGCCGGCGCGCTCGACCTTCCGCCAGCGGTGGAACCGATCCAGCGCCTGGCGGCTCTGTCGCGGCTGATCCTGGCCTTGCCCGCCGAGCGCGGCGGCGTGGTTGCCGCCGACCAGGCTTTTGCGCTGGCTCGTGAGCTGGCGGCGCTGATGGACGAGGCGGAGCAGGCCGAGATTCCGCTCCCTGAAGCTCTGCGTCGGGCCGGGGCGGACGAATACGCCGAACACTGGGAAGTCACGCTCCGGTTCCTGGGCATCGTGACCGAGGCCTGGCCCGCCTGGCTGGCCGAGCACGGGCTTTCCAACCCCGCCGCCCGCCAACGGGCCCTGCTCGACGCCCAGGCCCGGGCGTGGGTCGAGGCCGAGCCCGACATGCCGGTGTGGGCGGCCGGGCTGACCGGCGCCATTCCGGCAGTCGCCCGTCTGCTCCGCGTCGTCGCTTCGATCCCGAACGGACAAGTTGTGCTGCCCTGGGTGGATCGGGCGCTGCGTGCCGAGAAAAGTCTGGCCGAGACGCATCCGCAGGCCGGCATCGCCTCCCTGCTCGCCGGAATGGGTATGACCCATGACGATGTGGTGGATTGGCAGGCAGAAGGCGCTGTGCCCGCGAGC
Organism: uncultured Pseudomonadota bacterium; assembly: GCA_963822705.1. Classification (GTDB taxonomy): domain Bacteria; phylum Pseudomonadota; class Alphaproteobacteria; order Acetobacterales; family Acetobacteraceae; genus CAVRQM01. The sequence goes on along the minus strand of CAWGIX010000006.1, from coordinate 278,257 downwards.
CGCCCGTTGCTGCTGAGTGAGGCGCTGCTGCCGGCGGACGAGTTGCACCGTTGGGCGGACACGCCACCGCCCGATCCTGGAGACATGCTCCGCCTGCAACCCGCCGACGAGCAGGAGGAGGCGGTTGCCATCGCGCTGATCTTGCGCAACGCGCTGGAAACGCCGGGGCGGCGGGCGGCGCTGGTGACGCCTGATCGCGCACTCGCCTCCCAGGTGTCCGCGGAACTGCTGCGCTGGGGCGTGGTGGCCGACGACAGTGCCGGGGAAAACTTGGGCCAAACTCCCCCGGCGGTGTTCCTGCGGCTGCTGGCGCGAGCCGTGGCCGAGGAGTTGGCGCCGGCGCCCCTGCTGGCGCTGCTGAAGCATCCGCTGGCGGCGGCCGGGCTGGCACCTGCCGCGTGCCGTCACGCGACCCGCAACCTTGAACGGCGCGCCCTGCGCGGCCCCCGCCCCGCGCCCGGCTTTGCCGGGATGCGACGGGCGCTGGAGCCGCATCCGGACGCGGACACAGCCGCTTTTGTCGAGCGTATCCGGGAAACACTGGAACCGCTGCTGCGGCTCGCCGCCGCGGTGACGTGCCGGCCAGCCGATCTGCTGGCCGCCCTGATCGAAGCCGCCGAGAATCTGGCCCGGACCGACACGCAGGCCGGTGCGGCAGCACTTTGGAGCGGCGAGGAAGGCGAGGCTTTGGCGAACCTTTTGGCCGCCGCTCTCCCCGCGCTCGACCACTTGCCCGACCAGGCGCCACGGGTGCTGCCCGGGCTACTGGACGCCCTGCTCGAAGACTCGGTGGTGCGCACCCGCCGCGCCCTGCGCGGACGCGACGGCGGCACCGAGCACCCCCGCATCTTCATCTGGGGACTTCTTGAGGCGCGGCTCCAATCCGCCGACCTGGTCGTGCTCGGCGGACTCACCGAGGGCGTGTGGCCGCCGGCGACCGATCCCGGTCCATGGATGAGCCGCCCGATGCGGAAAAAAGCCGGCTTGCCGGGGGCGGATGCGCGCATCGGTCAGGCAGCGCATGATTTCGTGATGGCCGCCTGCTGCGCGCCGGCGGCCATCCTGTCCGCCCCGCTCCGCCGCGACCGCGCCCCCGCCGTGCCGGCGCGCTGGCTCACCCGGCTCCAAGCGCGCGCCGGGCAGGATTTCTTGCCGCTGCACGATGCGGTGGCCTGGGCGCGGGAACTCGACCTGCCGCAAGGCGGCAAGGCCCGCCCCGCGGCGCCGCCCACCCCCCGGCCGCCGGTGGCGCTGCGACCGCGCCGGCTCAGCGTCACCGAGATCGAGACGCTGATCGCCGATCCTTATGCGATCTACGCAAAGCGTGTCCTGCGCCTGAAACGGCTCGAGCCGCTCGACCAGGACACCGATGCGCTGGACTACGGCAGCCTGGTCCACAAAGGCATCGAAATTTTTTTTCGCGAATACGCAGACCCCTGGCCCGCCGATCCCGCCCGCGCCCTGCGCACCGCCATGATTCGCGCACTGAACGAGCAGGCATTCCGCCCTGCGGTCATGGCTTGGTGGGCGCCGCGGCTGGAGCGGATCGCGGACTGGATCGCCACCGAGGATTCCCGCCGCCGCGAAATTTCCAAGCCGGAACGTGTCGCTGTCGAGCACAAGGGTGTTTGGGCACTGCCGGGCAATTTCACCATCACCGCGAAGGCCGACCGCATCGAACAGCACCCGGACGGCACGCTGGCGATTCTTGACTACAAGACCGGCGCCCCGCCGGGGCGGAAACAGTTGCACGACGGCACCGCGCCGCAACTGCCGTTGGAAGCGGCGATGGCGCAGGCCGGTGCATTCCCCACCGTTTCCGGCGCGGTGCGGGAACTCGCCTACTGGCATCTGACCGGCGGAAGGGAACCGGGCTGCGCCAAGTCTCCACTGAAAACGCGCGCGGAAGTGGCCGCCATCGTCGCCGACACGCCCGGCTTCGTTACGGCATTGCTGACCGGCTTCGACGACCCCGCCCGGCCGTACCCGCACCGCCCGCATCCCGGCCGCACGCCGCGCAACACCGATTACGAGCAACTCGCGCGCTTCGGCGAATTGTCCGCCGTACAAGACGAGCCGTGATGGACGCGCCCGTAGAACTGCTCGCGCGCGACCGCGCCAACGCCGACCAGCGCGCCGCCTCGGACCCGGCCGTCTCTGCTTGGGTCTCGGCCTCGGCCGGCTCCGGAAAGACCAAGCTGCTGACCGACCGGCTGCTGCGGCTGATGCTGGGCGGGGCCGATCCGGCGCGCATCCAGTGCCTGACCTATACCAAGGCCGCGGCGGCGGAAATGGCGTTGCGGCTGCGGCACGAACTCGGCCGCTGGGTGACGCTGCGCGATGCCGAACTGGACCTGGCGCTGCACACGCTCGACGTGCAGCCCGACACGGAAAAGCGCAAACTGGCGCGTGCCCTGTTCGCCACCGTGCTGGACCTGCCAGGCGGCATGCGGATCGGCACCATTCATGCGTTCTGCCAATCCCTGCTGCGGCGGTTCCCGCTGGAGGCGCGTATCTCGCCGCATTTCCGGCTGATCGAGGATGCGCAGGCAGACGCGGCGCGACGCGATGCGACGGAGATGGTGCTCGGACCGATCGCGCCGGAACAGCTTGGGCTCGGGCCAAAGAGAATTACGGAGGAGCAACGGCGCCAGGCGCTGGCGGATGTTGCGGGCTTGGCCAATCTGGCCCAGTTCGATGCACTGGTGTGCGCCCTGATCGCCGAACGCGACCGCCTTGCCGATCTTTTGGCGCGACCGTTCGCGGCAATCGAAGCGCAACAGAGGGCGGCGCTCTGTGCCGAGCGGGATGCCGAGACCATCCTGCGAGACGCCGTCATCTGGTCCGAAGAATCCGCGGTGCGCGATGCGCTGTGCGTCATTGCCGGCCAGGGCACCCCGAAACAGTCCGCGCCCGCTGCACAGCTTCGGCTGGACTGGCTCGCCGCACCGCCGCATGAGCGGCGCAAGCGTTGGGCCGAATACGAGGACACTTTTGTAAAGGACGACGGCGGCGGATATTCGTGGAAAACTCTGTCCGGCCAGGCGTTGGGAAGACGCGAGCCCGCGATCCGGGAGATTTTGGAACGAGAGCAGGCGCGGGTGCTCGCGATCCGCGAGGCGCTGCGGGCCGCGCGCCTGGCCGAAACCTCCGCCGCCCTGCTGCGTCTCGCGCTGCCGATTGCGCAGACCTATGCCGCCGGAAAGCAGGCCGCGATCCGGCTCGACTACGCCGACCTGATCGAGCGCACGACCGCATTATTGCGTGATCCCGGCGTGGCCTGGGTGCTGTACAAACTCGATGGCGGGCTGGACCACCTGCTGCTGGATGAGGCGCAGGACACCGCGCCCGCGCAGTGGCGCATCGCCGAGCAACTGGTGGCGGAATTCTTTTCCGGCGCCGGAGCGCGCGACAAAACGGCGCGCACGGTGTTTGCGGTCGGCGACCGCAAACAGTCGATCTTTTCGTTCCAGGGCGCCGACCCGGCTGCATTCACGCACTGGCGGGAAAAACTGCGCCGGCGGGTCGAACAATCGGCGGCGCAATGGCGCGAAGTGTCGCTGACGGTTTCGTTCCGTTCCACCACGCCGGTGCTGGCGCTGGTCGACGCGGTGTTCGGCGGCGCGGTTCCGCCCGCCGGCGTGGTCGAGGGCGATGCACTGACCCACCGCTCCGACCGCGAAGGCCAGGCGGGTTTCGTCGAGCTGTGGCCGCTGGTGCCGCCGCCGCCGCAGCCAGAGCCGCCGCCGTGGCAGGTGCCGGTGCACCAGGAGCAGCCGAAAACCGCGCCGCAGCGTCTGGCCGAAGACGTGGCCGAATGGATTTCTGGCGCAACCGCCGGCGACACGATGCTGCCCAGCCGGTCGCGTCCGCTGCGTCCGGGGGACATCTTGGTGCTGCTGCGCACGCGCGAAAAAAGCCAGTTTGCCCGCGCACTGGTGCGCTGTCTGAAACAGCGCGGGGTGCCGGTGGCGGGGCTCGACCGCATGGTGCTTACCGAGCAGCCGGCGGTGGCCGACCTGCTGGCGCTCTGTGACACGCTGCTGCTGCCGCAGGACGATCTTTCGCTGGCCTGCGTGCTGACCAGCCCGCTCGGCGGCCTTTCGGACGACTCGCTGATGGCACTGGCGGCGGAACGGCCGGGCACGCTGTGGCAGGAGTTGCACGACCGCGCGCGCGAGCGTCAGGAGTGGACGCGTGCGCAACAATTCTTGGACGCGCTGTTCGCGCGCGTGGATTTCGCCGCGCCGCATGCGCTGATGACTGAGGCGCTGGGCGCCCTCGGCGGACGTGCGCGGCTGCTGGCTCGTTTCGGGCACGAGGCGGCGGAACCAATAGACGAGTTTCTGGCCGCGGCGCTCGCCCATGCGCGGGACGAACCGCCCTCGCTACAGGGTTTTGTGCATTGGCTGCGCCGCTCCGGCGCCGAGGTGAAACGCGAGGCGCAGGGGCCGGGCGGAATGGTGCGCGTCATGACCGTGCACGGCGCCAAGGGGTTGCAGGCGCCGGTGGTGATCCTGCCGGACACGACCGGATTGCCGAAACAGGACGACCGGCTGCTCTGGGCCGGACAATCCGGCGCCGAGGTGCCGGTGTGGTGCCCGCACGCGGACCTGCGCTGCGACAGCGCGAAAACCTTGCGCGATGCAGCGGCGGCGCGGCGGGCCGAGGAATACCATCGGCTGCTGTACGTGGCGCTCACGCGGGCCGAGGATGGCTTGATCGTCTGCGGCTACCAAGCCAGAAGACCGGCCCTCGATGCGTGCTGGTACCGGCTGATCGAGCAGGGCTTTGCACGTCTGGACGCGCAGACCGTGCCGATGGCGGACGGCGGAGCAAGGCGGCGTTTCGCGTCCGCGCAGCGCGCCGCGCCCGATCGGGTGGTCAGGACCGACGCGATGCACAGGCGGCAAAGACAGTTGCCCGCCTGGGCCGGCGCGGCGCCGGATTGGCGCGCCGCCGCACCGCCTCGGGAACCGGTGGTCCCGTCCCGCCTCGCCCCGAGCCGCCCTGCGAGTGCGCAATTCGGCCCGGTGCCCGCCGCGACCTCGCCGCTGTTTTTTGCCGGCGGGGGCCAGGAAGGGCGGTTTCGGCGAGGCCGGGTGCTGCATACGTTGTTGCAGCACCTGCCGGATCTCCCGCACGCCGAGCGCGCCGCCGCGGCCGTGCGGTTCTTGAGCCGCCCCGGCCACGGCTTCTCGCCTGAAGAGATCGGCACTGCGTTGGCCGACATCCTGGCAGTGCTGGATGCCCCGGAACTGGCGCCGCTGTTTGGTCCCGGCAGCCGCGCCGAGGTGCCGCTGACCGGCCGGATCGGCGAAAACATCGTGGGCGGGCTGGTGGATCGCCTGGCCGTGTTGCCGGACCGCGTTTTGGTGGCCGACTACAAGACCGGCCGCGCCCCCCCGTCCCGGGCCGAGAACGTGCCGGTGCTGTATCTGCGCCAGATGGCCGCCTATCGCGCCGTGCTGCGCGCCGCCCATCCGGGGCGCCCGGTGGAGTGCCTGCTGGTCTGGACCGAGGGGGCCAGAATCATGGCTTTGGCCGACGACCTGCTGGACCGGCACGCCCCGATGGACGCGACGGGCGGTGCTGCGGCCGATTGATCCGCTTCGTCCGCCGCCCCATCTTCGCCTGCAACCAGTCACGAGGATTTTTGCGCCATGGCCGCCGCCAACTCGAACACCAAGCCGGTTACGGACGAAAGCTTTGCCACCGACGTGCTGCAGGCGAGCGGCCCGGTGGTGGTGGATTTCTGGGCCGAGTGGTGCGGCCCGTGCCGCGCGATCGGCCCGGCGCTGGAAGAGATCGCGGGCGAGTTTTCCGGCAAGGTGACGGTCGCCAAAGTGAACATCGACGAGAATCCGCAGACGCCGACCACGTACAACGTGCGCGGCATTCCCACGCTGGTGATGTTCAAGGACGGCAAGCCGGTTTCCACCAAGGTGGGCGCGGCGCCCAAGAGCGTGCTGAAAGAGTGGATCGCCGCCGCGATCTGAGCCGGTATTTTCCAGCAGCGGAAGTTTGGGGGCAACGAAGTCGCCCCACGCTGCCGGTTAGCTGATCTGGGTCCATACCGATAGGATCAGGCGGGAGATGCCGTCCTGCTGCGGCTTGAAGGGCTGGTCTTCTTCGTTTGCAGCAACGAGGGCGGCCCACCGGAGCCGCCGCACGTCCATGTGCGTCGGGAATCCGGAACCGCCAAGTTCTTTGCCCTCATAAGCGTAATTGCTGTTATCGGGTGGCGTCTCCGTCGAAAGGGAAAAATGTCCAAAGCCTTTCTAGACAAGAAAAATCCTTGACCCGGCCCGGCGGCCTGTGTTAGTGCTCCTGACATGTGGTTTCTCCCCCGCCCGCCGCTCCCACCGGACGCCAGCCTCGCCGAGCGGTTTGCCCGGTTCGCCGACGAGGTGGTCCTGGGGCTGGGGGCACGCTGGCATGCGGACCGGATGTCCGGGGTGGCGTTCATCAGCGTGCAGTTGCTGGAGCTGGTCGGGATCAGGCTGCAGAAGCTCCGCAAAAGGTTTCTTGCCCTGATCGCCCGGGCCCAGGCGGGTCCGCTGCCGCCGCCGCGGCCGCCCCGGGACCGGAAAGGACAAGCCCGAAAGCGACAACGCCCGTTTCCCGAGCCGTTCGGCTGGCTGCTGAAACTGGGGACGTGGCGGGTGGCGCCCTGTCAGCGGGATTTGGAGCGGCTGCTGGCCGCATCCCGAGATGCAGGAGTTGCTCCGCAAGGCGCCGCAGGCGGGGCGACTGCTCCGGCCGTTGTTCTGGATGCTGGCGCTAAAGCCCGACCCGGCGCTCCTGCCGCCGCCGCCGAAGCGGGTTCGCCGAACCGCACCGGTCCCCACCGAACCGGACCCCGCTGCACCGGCCGCCCCCGAACCGGTCCCCGAAAAGCCGATGCGCAAGCGTCCGGTGCGCACCGAGCCGTATAAGCGCAAGCCGAAGTGGACCGAGCCCGGCACGGAGTGGCGCAAGTGGCGCGGCATCTGGATGCTGGAGCCGATCCGAAAACCGGCCTGACTGGGCCGCCTGCCCACGCACGCCCATATTGTTACGATATCGATACATCATACGCAGCCCGCGCCGGCGCTGGCCCGGCGGCGCATCGGATGGTAGGTCGGTCCGCAGAAGGCCGACCGGGAAACATTCATGAGCGCCATCGCCGATATCGTCGCCCGCGAGATTCTCGACAGCCGCGGCAATCCCACCATCGAGGTGGACGTGATCCTGGAATCCGGCGCCCAGGGCCGCGCGGCGGTGCCGTCCGGCGCCTCCACCGGCGCGCACGAAGCCGCAGAGCTGCGCGACGGCGACAAGGCCCGCTACGGCGGCAAGGGCGTGCGCCAGGCGGTGGCCAATGCCGAGGGCGAAATTTTGGACGCCATCGGCGGCATCGAGGCCAGCGAACAGGTGCGCATCGACGATCTGATGATCGACCTGGACGGCACGCCGAACAAGGCCCGCCTCGGCGCCAACGCCATCCTGGCGGTGTCGCTGGCCACCGCCAAGGCCGCCGCCGCGGATCAGGGCGTGCCGCTCTATCGTTACGTGGGCGGCGCCTATGCGCGCACCCTGCCGGTGCCGATGATGAACATCGTCAATGGCGGCAAGCACGCCGACAATCCGATCGACATCCAGGAATTCATGATCCAGCCGGTCGGCGTCGGCACCATTGCCGAAGCGGTGCGCATGGGTGCGGAGATTTTTGCCGCGCTGAAAAAAGCGCTGTCGGCGGCGGGCCACAACACCAATGTCGGCGACGAGGGCGGCTTTGCGCCGGGCCTGAAATCGGCCGACGAGGCGCTCGGCTTCATTGCCAAATCCTGCGAAGCCGCCGGCTACCGCCCGGGCGAGGACGTGATGTTCGCGCTGGACGCGGCGTCCACCGAGTTCTTTGCGGACGGCATGTACAAGATGACCGGCGAGGGCCGGACGCTCGACAGCGCCGGTATGCTCGACTACCTGGCCGGGCTCGCGGAAAAATATCCGATTTCCTCAATCGAGGACGGCATGGCCGAAGACGATTGGGAGGGCTGGCGCCTGCTGACCGACCGTCTTGGCGACAAGGTGCAGATCGTCGGCGACGATTTGTTCGTCACCAACCCCGAACGCCTGGAACGCGGCATCGCCGAGGACTGCGCCAACGCCATCCTGGTCAAAGTCAACCAGATCGGCACCCTCTCCGAAACCTTGGAGGCGGTGGAGCTGGCGCACCGAGCCGGCTACAGCGCAGTCATGAGCCATCGCTCCGGCGAGACCGAGGATTCGACCATCGCCGATCTCGCGGTGGCCACGAATTGCGGCCAGATCAAGACCGGCAGTCTGGCGCGCAGCGACCGCGCCGCAAAGTACAACCAGCTGATCCGCATCGAGGCGCAACTCGGCCCGGCTGCGCGCTACGCTGGCCGCACCATTTTGCGGCGTGAAGTCTAACGGTAGTACCAGTAAGGCGGAGGCAGGTACCGCGGCACCGGCCGGTAGTAATAGGGCGGCCCGACATAGGCCCGAGGCCAGCCCCAGCCCCAGCCACCGCGCCAGCCCCACCCGCCCCAGCCGCCGTGCCAGCCCCAGCCGCCGTGCCAGCCACCACCGCCGCCATGCCAGCCACCGCCGCCGCCATGCCAGCCGCCGCCGCCGCATGCCAGCCACCGCCGCCGCCGTGCCAGCCCCAGTCGGCGCGAGCGGGCGCCGCCACCGCAATGGTGCCCGCCACCACGGCCGCAGCCATCGCCATGCGTCCCCAAGACATCGTGTGCCTCCTTCGAGTGCCGGCGGTGATGCCCGCCGGCCACAGGATATAGTGAGCGGAGCGTGGCGCCGCGCGGGCAGGATTTTGGCAATGCGCGGGCAATTGCAGTAAGTTACATTGAGGTCCGGAGTCGCGATCGGAGACGGCATGGCATTGGCACGCGTGTTGAAGCGGCAGGTGAAGGCGATGGTCACTCCCGTCGTGTTCCTCGCCGTCTCCGGCTACTTCCTCTCGAGCGCCACGCAAGGAGCGCACGGGCTGCGCGCCTATGCGCTGCGACAGGCCGACCTGCGCACGGCCCAGGCCGAGTTGCAGCGGGTCCAGCAGGATCAGCTTGCCTGGGAGCGTCGGGTCTCCGCACTGCGCACCAGTCGGCTGGATCAGGACGCCTTGGACGAGCGCGCCCGCGCAATCCTGAACATGGCCGAGCCGTCCGACGTCGTGGTGCCGCTGAAGGCGGGCGAGCGCATTTTCTGATCGCAAGCCACCGCCGGCGACCGTGCCCGGAGGCCGCTTGCCGGAGTCCGGTCCCCTCGCTACGTGTTCGCCGACCCCGGTTGGGTCGGGAGACACGGATGTCGCAAGCGGTGGAGACTCGCAAGCGGGGCAAGACCGGTCCGGCGAACCAGGCGGATAGTGCGGCATCACCGGCCCAGCCCGTGCGGGGGGAGCCTGCCCGCATGGACCGGCAGCAGCTGCTGCAAGCCTACCATACGATGCTGTCCATCCGCCGGTTCGAGGAGAAGGCCGGCCAGCTGTACGGCATGGGGCTGATCGGCGGTTTTTGCCACCTCTACATCGGCCAGGAAGCCGTGGTGACCGGCGTGCAGATGGCGCTGTCCGTGGGCGACGAGGTGATCACCTCGTACCGCGACCACGGTCACATGATCGCGACCGGCATGGACCCGAAAGGCGTCATGGCCGAGTTGCTGGGACGTGCCAGCGGCTACAGCCACGGCAAGGGTGGCTCGATGCACATGTTCAGCAAGGAGAAGCATTTTTTCGGCGGGCACGGCATCGTCGGCGCGCAGGTCAGCCTGGGCACAGGGCTCGCGTTCAGCAACTGGTACCGCGGCAACGACCGGGTCTGCGCCACCTATTTTGGCGAGGGTGCGGCCAATCAGGGCCAGGTGTTCGAAAGCCTGAACCTCGCCGCACTGATGAAGCTGCCGTGCCTGTACGTGATCGAGAACAACAAGTACAGCATGGGCACCAGCCAGGAGCGCGCCAGCGCCAGCCGCGACCTGTCGAAGAACGGCGCCCCCTGGCACATTGTCGGCGAGCAGGTGGACGGCATGGACGTCGAGGCGGTCTGGGGCGCCGCCGGTCGTGCGGTGGCGGCGTGCCGCGCGGGCAACGGGCCGATCCTGCTGGAGGTGCTGACCTACCGCTATCGCGGGCACTCGATGTCCGACCCCGGCAAATACCGGACCCGCGAAGAGATCGACAAGATGCGCAGCGAACGCGATGCCATCGAGCACGTGCGCGGGCGGCTGGTGGCCGAGGGCGTGGACGAGGCAGAGATCAAGGCCATGGAGGACGACATCCGCCGCGAGATCAACGCTGCGGCCGAATACGCCCAGTCGAGCCCCGAGCCGGAGCCGCGCGAGCTTTGGACCGACGTGCTGGTGGAGGGTTGAGACAAGAAATGTCCACCCAGGTGCTGATGCCGGCGCTGTCGCCCACCATGACGGAGGGCAAGCTGGCGCGCTGGTTGAAAAAGGTCGGCGACGAGGTGCGCGCGGGGGACGTGATCGCGGAGATCGAGACCGACAAGGCGACCATGGAGGTCGAGGCGGTCGAGGAGGGCAAGCTGGCCCGCATCCTGGTCGACGAGGGCGCCGAGGGCGTGGCCGTGAACACCCCCATCGCCGTGCTTGCCGGCAACGGCGAGGATGTTTCCGAACCGCCGCCGGCCGCGCGAGAGACGGCCGCGATGCCGGCTGTGCAGGCACAGGACGAAGCGCGGATTGCCCAGCAGGGCACCGAGCGTCGCGCCCCCGAAATCTCTGCCGCGTCTTCGCCGGAAAAAGACTGGGGGCCGACCAAGCCGACTAGCGTGCGCGAGGCTTTGCGCGACGCCATGGTCCTGGAATTGCGTGCCGACGAGCGGGTGTTTTTGATAGGCGAGGAAGTCGCCCAGTATCAGGGCGCATACAAGATCAGTCAGGGATTGCTCGACGAGTTCGGCCCGAAACGCATCATCGACACGCCGATCACCGAGCACGGTTTTACCGGCATGGCGGTCGGGGCCGCGATGAACGGATTGCGACCGATCGTCGAGTACATGACGTTCAATTTCGCCATGCAGGCGATCGACCAGATCATCAACTCGGCCGCCAAGACCTTGTATATGTCCGGCGGCCAGATGGGCTGCCCGATCGTGTTCCGCGGCCCGAACGGTGCCGCCTCGCGCGTGGCCGCACAGCACAGCCAGTGTTATGCGAGCTGGTATGCGCACTGTCCAGGGCTGAAGGTGGTGGCGCCGTGGTCGTCCGCCGATGCTAAAGGTTTGTTGCGCGCGGCGATTCGCGATCCGAACCCAGTGATCGTGCTGGAGAACGAAATTCTCTATGGGCAGACCTTCGACTGTCCCACCGCGGAGGATTTCGTGCTGCCGATCGGGCGCGCAAAAATAGAGCGGCCGGGACGCGACGTAACCATCGTGGCGTTCGGCATCATGGTGGGTGTCGCCATCAAGGCGGCCGAGGCGCTGGCCTCGCAGGGGATCGAAGTCGAAGTGATCAATCTGCGCTCGCTGCGCCCGCTGGACACGCAGACCCTGGTCGACAGCGTCAAGAAGACCAGCCGGCTGGTGACGCTGGAGGAAGGCTGGCCGTTCGCCGGCATCGGCGCCGAATTGGCGATGCAGGTGGTGGAAAACTGTTTCGACTGGCTCGATGCGCCGCCGGTGCGGGTAACAGGACTGGACGTCCCGCTGCCGTATGCGGCAAATCTGGAAAAACTCGCGCTGCCGCAGCCGGATTGGGTGGTCAACGCGGTGAAGAAAATCGTCTGAGATCCTTTGGGGGCAGCATGGCCACGAACATCTTGATGCCGGCGCTGAGCCCGACCATGACCGAGGGCACGCTGGCGCGCTGGCTGAAAAAGGAAGGCGACAGCGTCAAGAGCGGTGACGTGATCGCCGAGATCGAGACCGACAAGGCGACGATGGAGGTCGAGGCGATCGACGAAGGCGTGCTGGGCAGGATTCTGGTGTCCGACGGCACCCAAGGCGTGCTGGTCAACGCGCCGATCGCGGTGCTGGTGGAGCCCGGAGAATCGGTGCCTTCCGGTGCGCCCGCTTCCACCCCGCCGCCGGCTGCCGGCGCAAAGCCGCAGGAAACAATGCCGGAGCGGCCTAAGCCGGCCGCCGCCGTCACGGTGCCGGCTCCCGTTCCGGCATCGGCTGCGGCTCCGGGTCCGAACGGGCAGGACCGGGTCCATGCCGCCGGCGAGCGCATTTTCGCCTCGCCCCTGGCCCGACGCATGGCCAAACAGGCCGGCATAGACTTGTCGGCACTGAAGGGCAGCGGCCCGAACGGCCGCATTGTTCGTGCCGATATCGAAGCAGCCCAGCAGGGCGGCGCCAAGCCCACGCCGGCCGCGGCCGCTCCGCCAGCAGCCTCGGCTCAGCCGGTCGCTGCGGCTCCGGCACCGAAACCCGTGGCGATCACCGCGCCGCATAGGCTCGTTCCGCACACCGGCATGCGCAAGACCATTGCCCGCCGCATGACGGAATCGGAACAGGCCACCCCGCATTTCTATGCGTCGATCGATGTCGAGCTGGACGCGTTGGTCAAACTGCGCTCGGAGCTGAACACCAAGAGCCCCAAGCAAGGCCCGGGCGCATTCAAGATTTCCATGAACGATCTGGTGATCAAGGCGGCCGCGGTCACCTTGCGCCGCATTCCGCAGCTGAACAGCTCGTGGACTGACGAGGGCGTGGCGCTGTACAACGATGTCGATATTTCGGTGGCCGTATCCATCCCGGAGGGGCTGATCACGCCGATCATCCGCCAAGCCGATCGAAAGGGTCTGGCGGCGATCAGCACCGAAATGAAGGAACTGGCGGAGCGCGCCAAGGCCGGCAAGCTGAAGCCGGAAGAATTCCAGGGCGGCGGCTTCTCGATCTCCAATCTCGGCATGTATGGCGTGTCGCATTTCACCGCCATCATCAACCCGCCGCAATCCGCCATTTTGGCCGTCGCCGCCGGCCAGCAGCGGCCGGTGGTGCGGGACGGGCAGCTGGCGGTGGCCACGGTGATGACCTGCACCCTCACGGCCGATCACCGCGTGATCGACGGCGCGCTGGCCGCGGAGTGGATTGCGGAATTCAAGCGCGTGGTCGAGGACCCGCTGAGTTTGATGCTGTGAAGCGCGCAGGGATACGCTCGTTTGGTCAGTCGTCATGGCCGGGCTCGACCCCGCCATCAGCCGCGTCAAGCGAGAAGGACGGGTAGAGGCGTTGCGACCTGATTGAACTATCCGGTGACAGACCTTTCCTTCCGCGACGCCGTCCCCGGTGACGAAGGCATGGTCGCCCTGATTGTGCGCTGGGTGGCCGAGGCGGAGGGCATGCTGCACACTCTGACTGCCACGGAATCCCATTACACGGCCCTGTTGTTCGGCCCTCACCCGGTGGTGCGGGGCATGTTTGCCGAGCGCGGCGAGCAGCTGCTGGGCGGCGCGCTATGGACGCTCGTTCCCGGCACCTTCAGCGGCCGTCCGGGGTTGTTCGTGGAGGACGTCGCGGTCGCCCCCGAGCAGCGCGGCCAGGGAATGGGCCGGGCCCTGTTCGCCAGTCTGGCACGCAGGGCCCGCGCCGAAGGCTGTGACCGGATGGAGTGGCGCGTTCGTGACGACAACATGGCAGCCCGGCGGTTCTACGACACGCTGCGGGCAGCACCGCAGCGCGGCACCACCTATATGCGGCTCGACGGCGCGCCATTGGACGCGCTGGCAGCCTGACAGCGGGGAGCGGCATGGCCAACGAAACATTTGATCTCGTAGTGGTTGGCGGCGGTCCCGGCGGCTACGTGGCGGCGATCCGGGCGGCCCAGCTCGGCATGAAAACCGCCGTGGTGGAGCGCGAGCATCTGGGCGGCATCTGCCTGAACTGGGGATGCATCCCCACCAAAGCCTTGCTGCGCAGTTCCGAAATCAACCATCTTCTGCACCACCTGCCTGAATTCGGTTTTGCCGCCGATAATATCCGCTACGACCTGGCTGCCGTGGTGAAACGCTCGCGCGCGGTCAGCAAACAGCTGGCGTCGGGGGTGGGCCATCTGCTGAAGAAGAACAAGGTCGCGGTGTTCGATGGCCAGGGAAAATTGTCCGGAACACATCAAGTCGCAGTCGAAAAAGACGGCACGCCGGTGGCCACCCTCAAGGCTCCGCACATCATCCTGGCCACCGGCGCGCGGGCGCGCGAACTGCCGGGAATGGAGAGCGACGGCAAGCTGATCTGGACCTACAAGCAGGCGATGGTCCCGACTGCGATGCCGAAATCGTTGCTGGTGATCGGCTCGGGTGCCATCGGCATCGAGTTCGCCAGCTTTTTTCGCAACATGGGCGCCGAGGTCATGGTGGTCGAAGTTTTGGACCGCGTGCTGCCGGTGGAGGACTCCGAAATTTCGGCTTTCGCGCGCAAGGCGTTCGAGAAGCAGGGCATAAAAATCCACACCAGCGTCGCCGTGAAAAGCGCCAGGAAGAACGGTGACAGCGTGACCGTCAGCCTCGACGCCGGCGGCAAGGCGCAAGAGGTCACCGTCGATCGGGTCATTTCCGCGGTGGGCATCGTCGGCAATGTCGAGGGCTTGGGCCTGGAAGGCACCGCCATAAAAGTCGATCGCACGCATGTAGCAATCGACGAGTATTGCCGCACCGGCGAGCCGGGCGTCTATGCCATCGGCGATCTCTGCGGACCGCCCTGGCTTGCGCACAAGGCCAGCCATGAGGGCGTGGTGTGCGTTGAAAAGATCGCGGGTCTGAACGACGTGCACCCGATGGACTGGACCAACATTCCGGGCTGCACGTACTGCCGGCCGCAGGTTGCCTCGGTCGGACTGACCGAGGCGCGCGCAAAGGAGGCCGGGCACGACGTGAAAGTCGGGCGGTTTCCGTTCATCGGCAACGGCAAGGCGATCGCGATGGGCGAGCCGGAGGGGATGGTCAAAGTCGTCTTCGACGGCAAGACCGGGGCGCTGCTGGGAGCGCATATGTGCGGCGCCGAGGTCACCGAAATGATCCAGGGCTACGCGATCGCGCGCACGCTGGAGACTACCGAGACCGAGCTGATCAACACCGTCTTCCCGCACCCGACGGTGAGCGAGACCATGCACGAGGCGGTGCTTGACGCCTACGGGCGAGCCATCCACTTCTGAGGCTCATGAGCCAGCGCCTCGCGATCGACCACCGGCTGGGTGCCGCGCGTCACCCCGAAAAGGCACACCGGCCGGACAGTCCGGTGCTGCCGAAACCGTCATGGATTCGCGTGAAGGCGCCGACCCATCCGGTGTACCACCAAACTCGCGCGCTGATGCGCGAGAACCGGCTGGTCACTGTCTGCGAGGAGGCAGCTTGCCCGAACATCGGCGAGTGCTGGTCGCAGCGCCACGCCACCATGATGATCATGGGCGATGTGTGTACCCGGGCCTGCGCATTCTGCAACGTCGCCACCGGCGTGCCGGGAGTGCTTGATCCGGGCGAGCCGGCGCGGGTGGCCGATGCGGTGGCGAAACTGGGGCTGCGTCATGTCGTGATCACCTCGGTCGATCGCGACGACCTGCCGGACGGCGGCGCGGCACATTTTGCCGCCGTGATCCGGGCCCTGCGCGCGGCGGCACCGGCCACCACCATCGAGGTTCTGACTCCGGATTTTTTGCGCAAGCCGGGTGCGGCCGAGGTGGTCGTTGCGGCAGGACCTGACGTGTTCAACCACAATCTTGAGACGGTGCCGCGCTTGTACCCGTCCATTCGGCCCGGCGCCCGTTACTATCAATCGCTGCGCCTCCTCGACACGGTCAAACGGCTCGATCCAAAACTGTTCACCAAATCCGGCATGATGGTGGGGTTGGGCGAGGGCAGGGCGGAAGTGCTGCAGGTGATGGACGATCTGCGCATAGCCGACGTGGATTTCTTGACTCTCGGCCAATACCTTCAACCCACGCTGAAGCACGCCGCGGTGGCCGAATTCATCATTCCCGGATGCGTTCGAGGAATACGCATCGCTGGCGCGCGCACGGGGCTTTGCGATGGTAAGCGCAACCCCGCTAACGCGCAGCTCGTATCACGCCGACAGCGACTTTGCCCGCCTGCGCGCGGCGCGCGCAGAGCGGCGCGCGGCCGCCTGACGGTATGCCGACCCACGCCGAATCGCGGGTAGTCCCGTACACGCCCGAGCAGATGTTCGACCTCGTGGCCGATGTAGGGCGCTATCCGCAATTCCTCCCCTGGTGCAGCGCGGCACGGGTCAAATCCAGCACGGCCGACGAAAAGGTGGCCGACCTGACGATTTCGTTCGGCCCGTTCCGGGAGACTTTTGGCAGCCAGGTGAAGATGGACCGCCCGCACATCGTGCGGGTACGCTACCTGAATGGACCATTCCGGTATTTGAACAACCAGTGGAAGTTCACGCCCGATCCGCACGGCTGCAAGGTCGATTTTTTTGTTGATTTCGAGTTCAAAAGCCGTCTGCTCCAGATGGCGATCGGCGTGGTGTTCAACGAGGCGGTACGGCGCATGGTGAAAGCCTTCCTACGCCGGGCGCGGGATGTGTACGGAGTGCCGCAGGCGACCGTATCGGTCACGTCGGCGGGGTCCGAGATTCGCCCGCAGAGTACCTGATGGTGCATGCCCCGGGGCGCCCCGATCCCGGCATGAAGCCGGTGCGCATCAACCTCTATTCCGACACGCAGACCCGCCCTACGCCGGCGATGAAGGCCGCCATGATGCAGGCCGAAGTGGGTGACGAACAGGCAGGGCTCGATCCGACGGTCGAAGCGCTCTGCCGCCGGATGGCTGCACTGCTGGGCAAGCAGGCGGCGATGTTTCTGCCGTCCGGGACGATGTGCAACCAAATTGCAATCCTGACGCATTGCCGGCCGGGCGATGCAATCCTGGCGCACTTCTCCGCGCATATCATGACCGCCGAGGGCGGCGCCGCCGCGGCGCTGGCGGGCGCACAGATCATGCCGCTGCAAGGTGCGCGCGGCCAGTTCGATCCCGACACGCTGCGCGCCGCCATCGTCGACTCACCGTCGCGCTACGATTTCCCGCAAACGCTGCTTGAAGTCGAACAGACCGCCAATCTGGGCGGCGGCTCGGTGTGGGACACCGGCGCGCTGGGCGCCGTGGCCGAGGTCGCGCACCAGCACGGCATGGCCACGCACATGGACGGGGCGCGGCTGATGAACGCGGTCGTGGCGGCCGGCGTGCCGGCATCCGACATGGCCCAATCCTATGACAGCGTCTGGCTCGATTTCACCAAGGGTTTGGGTGCGCCGCTCGGAGCGGTGCTGTGCGGCAGCGCCGAGTTCATCGACCGCGCTTGGCGCTGGAAGCAGCGACTCGGGGGCTCGCTGCGTCAGGCCGGCATCTGTGCCGCCGCGTGCCTGTTCGCGCTCGACCATCATGTGGACCGGCTGGCCGAGGATCACGACAATGCCCGCATACTGGCACGCGGCCTGGCGCAGCTGCCGGGCATCGTGGTCGAGCAGCCCGACACCAATCTGGTGTTTTTCGATGTTTCCGGAGCCGGCCTGACCGCCGAGGAGCTGGCGGGCCGCCTGCGCGCCGAAGGCGTTCTGATGTCGACCATGGGACGCCACCGGATGCGGGCCTGCACGCACCTGGACGTGGGCCGCGATCAAATTGCAGGAGACAGTTTCCCTCGCCCGGTCGATTCTGTCTCGTTGAGCCAATTTCGCTGCGGACCGGGTCTGCCCAACGATGTTCATACCGGCTATGGGTGCGCTGCCCTTGAGATGGAGAACTCGGCAATGCGTGCCTTTCAACCAGCCCTCGCCGCGGCGCTGCTCGCTTTCACGACCGGCGCGGTGACGGCGCAGACCGACGACCCCTAATCCGAGCGCGACGCCGACGTCGCCCGCCACCCCGGCCCCAGCGGCGCCGGCCCCGATGGCGCCTGCGCCCACAAGCCCCGCGCCCGCAGCCCCCGCCACCGCGACCCCCGGCCGCCCCAGCGCCCGCCGCGCCGACGCACCACCCCAGGCGAATGACCCTGAATCAGCGCTTCGCAGCGGCCAACGTCTCAAATGACGGGCACCTGACCCGTGAGCAAGCAGACGCGGCAAAGTGGACCTACGTATCGCGTCACTTCGATGCGATCGACAAGGACCACAAAGGTTACGTCACCATCGAGGACATTCGCGCCTATTCCAAGGCGGCGCGCGCGTCTCGCCATCGTTCCACGACCGCCGCGCCGTCGCCGACCGCATCAGCGCCAGCCACGCCGTCGCCGACTGCTCCGGCTCCTGCGCCGGCTCCGGGCGGCACCACCCAGTAGTCCGATCTCGCGACCGGCAACACCTGGTTGCCGGTCGCGAAGGCTTGGCGCGGCTCGTCGGCAGCCTCGGGCCGCTACATGCTGCGGCGCAACATGCTCGGCGAGG
This sequence comes from uncultured Pseudomonadota bacterium, assembly GCA_963822705.1. Classification (GTDB taxonomy): domain Bacteria; phylum Pseudomonadota; class Alphaproteobacteria; order Acetobacterales; family Acetobacteraceae; genus CAVRQM01. Next base: position 259,867 of record CAWGIX010000006.1, on the reverse strand, counting down.
GTACATCCACCCATATTTGGCAGACCGGGACCTCGTAAGCTGGCAAATATTGACCCCGCCTGGAAATTCACGAGCAAGTAACTATCTAATAACGTTTCGAGCATCCTGTGTAATACAAGTTTACGAACCGGGTGAAATTGAGTACACGCAACCAAGTTCGCGAGGGTGTAGCACCATTCTTGGCGAGTTTTGGCATGAACTAGCCGTAAAATCGGCGGCCATTCTTCTGGTTGTAGCGCTATTGTAGGCAAATGCATTCCCCCATCCGGAATGTGGCCTTACAACCAAAAGGAGCAGTCCGTGTCCTATTCTCCTGTAGACCTACCGCCCTTTCTCCTCGAAATCTAGATTGTCGACTGCTGCGGAGACGGATCCGCGTGTGCTGATGCATGAGCGGCTGCCGGCGTTCCTGCAGCCGCTGCTCACCTGGCTCACCGCCCGCCCCGCGCCAGGGGAGACGATGCCGGAACGCTCGCCGGCCTATTTCGTGGCTTCGGCCGTCGCCCAGACGATCGGTGGTGCCGCTTTGAGCTGGACCGGCATGCTGTGCCCGTTCTCGGTGGGCGCGATCCTGGTGCCGCTGGGCCTGATCCTGTCCACATCAGGCCTCGGCCTGTTCCAGGTGGTGGTGTTCCACCACTGCTCGCACGGCACCGTATTCCGCAACCGGGAAACCAACATCCGGGTCGGCCGGCTAATCTCGGCGATACTGCTGTTCAAGCATTTCGATGTCTACAAACACGAGCACATGCTGCACCACAGCCCGAACAAGCTGCTGACGGAGGAGGACGAGTTCGCCGACTTCGTGTTCGGCATGTGCGGCCTGAAGGCCGGGCTGCCGAAGCGCGCGCTCTGGCGCAAGGTCTTGTCGCCCTTGTCTCGCCTAAATTTCACGGCCGTTTTGCGTGGCGACGCGCCTGTGCCGCGATTGGCTCCCACGATGCCATGCACAATGCGGTCAGCGGGGGTTTCTGGGCGGCGCTGTTCGGACTGGCAGTGGCAACCGGCCAACTGCGCGGATTGTTGGTGGCCTGGGTACTGCCCGTAGTCGTCCTGTTGCAGGCCGCAACGATATTCCGCATTCTGTGCGAGCATCGCTTTCCAGAGCAGGTGCTGATCCAGGCGCGCGGGCGGGATTTTCCGTGCCACGCTACCAGCGGCGTGTTTCCCGGTCTGGCGCCGCCGTATGCCTGCGGGTTCTCGCGCGCCGGCTGCTGGGCTTGGTTGGGTTGGTGGGCAAACATGCTCACCGTGCAGCTTCTGGTTCGCGTACTGGTTCTGGTTGGCGATGCGCCGTGCCACGATTATCACCACCGGCGGCCCGCAAGCCGGCGCTGGACCAGCTACATCCACGCCCGCCAAGCCGATCTGGACTCGGGCTCCCCGGGCTTCCGCGTCGGCTACAACACGACTTGGGGTCTGTTCCACGCCGTCGACGAAAGCCTGGCCAGCCTGGCCCGCACCCCGGATGGCAGTGCCGACCAGTTGAGTTCGCCGTGACACTCGCTGCTGCCCCGGCCGGCGCAAGACAACTCGCCGGCCGGCCGAGTGCTATGCTTGAGCGAGGCCGTCGTCGCGGGTGATGTCGGCGGGCAGGATTAGCCGTGCATGCACCGCTCGAGCCGGAGTGCGCTCGATGGTCAGCATTCCGCCGTGCGCCTCGACCAGGCGCCGCGTGATCGCCAGATCACCCCCGGCGGCCCAGGAATCCCCGCCTCGATAGATGTCGATCGGCGGTCGCGATTGCGCCGAAGCGGCATCCGCCTGTCCACTGCTCACGAGCACCTCGAGCCCACCTTCGCTGCGGCGGCTAGCGGCTACGCGGACGGAGCCGCCATCCGAGGTCACCCGGACCGCGCTGCTGAGCAGATGCTGTAGGACGTGCTGCATCCAGATCCGGTCAACGCAGATCGCGATCCGGCGCTTTGGCATACGGGCGTCCAGCTCCACGCCCTGCCGCAAGCTGCGTGCATATACCGACCGCAACGCTGCCCGGACGACCTCGTCCACGCCCAGCCACTCGACATCCAGCGACGGGGCGATGTGCTCGCCGCGCACGAGGCTCATGGCGTCCTGGAGCAGTGCCAGCACATAGCTCGTCATCTCGCCGATCTCTTCGGCACGCGCCTGCTCCTCGCGGTGCAACGGGAAATGCTGCAGACCGGCCTCGATCAGCTGAGCCAGATCGAGGATTGCCTGCAAAGGCAGGCGCAGCTCTTCAGCCAGCATCTCGAGAAATTCCCGCCGCGCCGAGCCGCTCGCCTCGGCGGCCTGCTTGGCCTGGCGCAGTTGAGCTTCGGCATGTTTGCGATACAGCACGTCGAGGTAGACGGAGAGTGCGCCCTCGATCAGCTCCTGGTCGCCGGCCTCGAACGGCCGGCTGACGTTGCTTTCGGAATGATTTCCGATCAGCAGGGCGTGTCCGCTCGCGCGATCATAGGCCCATAGGACGTAGGGAAGCTGCAGAACCGACGTCAGCTCGGACGAAGGCGGGGTCTTGTGCTCGGGTGTCGCGGTGTAAAAAAAGGCTGGCGGATCGGGGATCGTGACCGCTACCTCGGACGCGCCGCCGGCCAGTCCGATCGCGTGCATCAGCAGGAATTTTCCACTCCCGAGCGGCTCCTCGCGCAGCAATGCGGCCCGGTCGCACAATGCGTTCTCGACTACGATCTCCAGCATCTGGCCGCCGATATCGTTGCCGTTCGCCGTCACGTCGCCGAGCCGGTACGCCTCGCGCAGCAACTTCACGACGGTGCGGCTGCGGCGCGCTTCACGGAACGACTGGCTCTGCTCCTCCTGTAAGCGCAGCAGCCGCGCACCCAAATCGTTGCATTCTCGCCGATAGTAGTTCAGCTCGCGTTCCAGCTGCGTGCTTTGCGAAGCGTCGGGCCTCATGTCTGCATCCTGAAGCTCGCCAGCACCCCGGTCCAGTCCAGCGGGCGGCTATAGCCGTTGAAGGGTGCGATCTCCACGCCGGAGTAGAAACCGAGCAGCGGAACCGAGGCATCGAGATCGCTGACCACGACCGCGGCTTCCTCGACCTGCGCGCCACTGCGGCCACTGGCGCGGCCTGCGCAATCTATGTATAGATTGAAAACGGAGTCCCCGTTCGCCATTATCCGGTTCATCTCGGCAGCCCCGCTGCGCACTGAATCCAGCATCAGCGAGTTGTCCCGCGACATGATCTGTACGCGGGTGCCAAGACGGAAATCCGGTTCGAACAGCGTCACGGACCCGCGGCCACGGTCCGAGGTCAAGATCAACCGGTTCACGTAAGCATTCTCGTCATAGGGCGCGAACGGATCGCCTTGCTTCTCGCCCAACGTGGCAATCAGCGAAAGATCATGATCCCCGGTCCTGTTGATCGGCAACCCCAGCATCGCTTCGATCACGCCGAGCGCGGGCTTGCCGTCGAGTTCGAGCACCTCCGCGCCCTCGATGCGGGTGATTTCCATGAACGTGCTGACCGGCCGACAGCCGTGCAGCACGCTGGTGGCCACGCGCGCGCCCGGCGGAAACACCAGCGCAACGGCCACGTGCTTGCGCACAGCCGGAGCCGTCGAACACCCAGCCGTCGGACAGGTTGAGGTCGGTCAGCAGGCCGCCGCCGATCAGTGTGACGGGCTTGCCGTCGAGACCGGTGTGGAACCCATCAACGATGGAGCTGGCGTAATGCAACCGTGGCGGTGGTGAGGCAGCGACGCTGTCGAACAGCAACAGCGTCACCGAGTTGTCGGCCGCCATCGACGCGACCTGCGCTCCCAGCAGCGCTCCCGCCTTTCTCTCGTTATCCATCAAGTCTTCGCTGATGCACCAGAACGGCGTGATTGCGGCATCGAGAAACGCCAGGACGCCCAACTCGAGACCGCTGTAGCCGAAACCATCACGGCTCACGACCCCGGCCGCCGATCCGCCGATTACCGGTACTCCGTCGAATGCGGCCCGAAATCCCCCAATGACCTCCACTGGAGCAAGCTTGCCGCCACAGAACACCAGAAGCAGTCTTGGAGAGATATCGCCAAGCTGAGCGACACACCGCTTTACTGCTGTGCGGGTGTCGTAATGCTTTGCAAAGCCCACGCGGACCACGATCGTTTTCCACCGGGAGAGAGAGAGTTCCTAGTCTACGGCATCAGCGCCTTCCCGCCAATATATTACCTCTTCCGCTGACGGGAGCGGTCGGGCATGGACCGGCTTGGCACAGCAGGTCGAGACCTAGACGCACAGCCGCGCCCCTGATGGCGGTACGATCGCCGCGGAAGACGTGGTGCACGGAAAAAAGCTGCTTCCCGCGGGCCAGGCCGAACCAGACCAGACCCACCGGTTTCTCGGCCGTCCCGCCGCCTGGGCCGGCAATGCCAGTGACCGCCACGGCGAGGTCGGCATCCGAGTGCGCCAGCGCTCCCGCAGCCATTGCCCGCGCCACCGCCTCGCTCACCGCCCCCGCGGTGGCGATCATCGTCTCGGGCACACCGAGCATGGCTGTTTTGGCGGCATTGGAATACGTCACAAATCCGCGGTCGAACACGTCGCTGCTGCCGGCGGCCGCTGTCAGCGCTGCAGCGATCAGACCGCCGGTGCAACTCTCCGCCGTGGCAATCCGCCAGCCCCGCGCCCGGCACTCGGCCAGCACGTTTTTGGCTTGCGCCAGGCTTTCGGCATCAATCATCGCCTTGCGGCTCCGATGTCTCTGTCGCGAATTGCCGGGCAGCTCAGGTTTCCGGCTACCTGCGCCCCCTCTCCGGCACCGGAATGGCTGCCCATACTGGGTTGTTTCGGCCCTACCAATCGAGCAAGCCCATGGTGCCCCGCCGGATTGCCCAAAGCACGGCGGCCGCGATTCCACCCGCCAGCAGATCGTCTGCCATCACGGCCACCGAGCCGGTCGCGCGATCGGCCCAGCCGATCGGGCCGGGTTTGGCGATGTCCAGCAAGCGGAACAAGGCCAAGGCCAGCAACACGCCGGGCCAGCTCGGGCGCGTCAGCGGCAGCATCGCGACAAACTGGCCGGCAATTTCGTCGATCACCACCCAGCCCGGATCATTTTTTGCGCCCGCGGCACGAATTGCCCAAAAGCCAAGAACCGTCGTCATGGCGGCGGCACCGGCCAGCGCGAGCGGCGACCAGGCCAGGAGACCGGCTGCGACCGCCGCCGCGAACGCCGAGGCAGCGGTGCCGGGCGCGATCGGAATGCATCCTGCGCCCAAACCGCTCGCGATCATGCGGGCGAGGGTTGCCACGGCAGCGCCGAGGGGTCCGATTCGCCGAGGCGGGCGCGATAGATCACCGTGCTCTCGATCACGCGCTGCACGTAGTTGCGGGTTTCGCTGAACGGGATCTGCTCGATCCAGTCGGTCATGTCCGCCGAGACTTTTCCTCGCGGGTCGCCGGCCTGGGCCAGCCACTCGGAGACGTGCGTCGGTCCGGCGTTGTAGGCGGCGACCGCGACCGGGATCGCACCATCGAACTGCCCGAGCAACCCGCGCAGATAGGCCGTGCCGAGCCGCATATTGTAGTTCGCGTCGGCGGTGAGCGCGGGCACGGAGACCGGCAGGCCGAGGTCGCGGGCCTCTGAGGCGGCGGTGCCTGGCATCAGCTGCATCAGGCCGCGCGCGCCGGCCGGGCTGACCGTGGCGGGATCGAAGCTGCTCTCCTGTCGGATGACCGCCAGCGCCAGCGCCGGGTCGAGACCGTTGTCCGGCGGCAGGTCGGCCGCGACCGGCCAGCCGGTACTCGAGCAGTACCACGCCGGCGCGGCCGGCCTGCCGGGCAATGGCGATGGCGGTTTGCGGCAGGCCGAATGCAGTCGCGAGCCGAGCGGCCAGCGCCATGTCGGCGGCGTCGCCGGACCCGTCGCCCAGGCGCAGCAGGAACGCCGAGGCGCGGCCGGGCTCGCCCCACGCGGCGAGGTAGATGGCGGCGCGAGCGAGTTCGCGGGAAGCAAACAGCGTTGCCCGCTGCACGGACCAGGCCGGCTCCCGGCCGTGCTGGGCGATCCGTGCGGCGAGCGTCGCCGTCTCCTCGCCGGTCGCGCGGGCCGCAAGCTGGCCGTAGAAGGTGGAGGGGTAGGCGGCGGCGGCGCGATTTTCGCGCTGTGCCCAGTCGGCATCGCCCTGCGCCGAAGCGGCGCGCGCCAGCCAGTAATGCGCGCGCGCCTGGGTGATGGCGGCGGAGGAGACCAGCTCGATGGCGCCGAAATGGGCAGCGGCGCGGGCGGGGTCGCCGAGCCGGCGCAGCGCGATCCACCCCGCCAGAAAATCCGCGTCGGCGACCTGTTCCGGCGCGGTTTGTACCGCGCCGGAGGCTAGCGCGTACGCACCGTCGGCATCGCCGGCGCGGAGCAGGCGGCGGGCCAAAATGTTGCGCTCCTCCCAGAACGCGGCGCGCCGGTCCGGGGGCGCGGCGCGCTCGGCGGCGGCACCGTCGGCCTGCCACAGCGCCAGCGCCTCGGCGTCGCGGTTGGCTCGCCGCAGCCAGCGCGCGCGCTCCAGCATGATCGCCGGGTCGGCCAGTGCTTTCTGGCTCAGGCCGGCGACCAGCGCCGCCGCTTTCGGGTCGTCGCGGCGCAGGGCGAGCCGGGCTTCTCCGCTTTTGCGGTCGTCGGGGGCGAGGTGCTGCAGCTGACGCGACGCGGCGGACGTGTCGCCCCAGGCGAGGCGGTCGAAGCGGGCGTACTGGTCGGCCGCCGTAAGCACGGTCGCCCAGCGGTGGAAAAAATCGGCTTCCCACGAAGCATTCGGGGCCGCCGCGACCCAGGCTGCGCGGACCGCGGCGGCGGCCTCCTCGGGCCGGTTCTGGCGCTGGTAGGCATCGGCGCAGCGGGCGAGGGCGGGGGCCGCGTGCGGCGGCTCGCGGTCGCAGGCGGCGGCGGCCACAGCGTCGTCCGGCTCGGCGATCAGAGCCTCGTCGCGCCGCTGCCGCAGCACGGCCTGCTGCGGCCAGTCTGGATTTTTGCTCCGAAAAGCCTCGATTTCCCCGAGAGTGGCGGCACCCGGGGTCTGCATCCGGTAGTAGGCGACCAGTTTCCCCACGACCGGGTCGGCGTAGCCGGACGCCGCCGCGTCGGCCTCGGCCCAGTGCTGGGCGTGCACCAGCGCCATCACGTCCTGCGCCCGGGCGGGGACGGCGGTGAGCAGGAAGGCCAGGACCAGGAAGCGACCCATGGCCGGGTTGTAGAACGGAGTAGGGCCGGGCGGGAACAGCGGCCGCGGAACATGCACAGGCCTACGTTTTTGTTAGTCGCTTCTGTCAAACTGTTCGTGGCACGCGGTCTGTTCGGTTCAGCGAGCACTGGCTCTGTCTGGTGACGGTGGGTTTTCAACGAGGCGGTCCGGTGCCGGTCGGAGCTGCTGAAGGGCACCCGGGAGCGCTCGTCGTGTATGACATTCGCCGACAGGTGCTGATCACGGAGCGTTGGCATATTACAACCGTACCGGTTTCACAGCCTCTCCGCTGTGCTACGGGTGCGCGCTCAACGGAACGGTACGACGATGTATCCGCGACGCAGAGGGACGCGCCTGCACCTGATCGCGGATGGCGCACTGCAAGCGGGCTGCGTGGTGGCCTGGCTGAACATGGACCGCCGGCCCGAACTGGAAGCGCCGGTCCTTCCCGCGCCATATGCACTGCCGGTCCGCGCGGACCCGGCCCAGACCCTGGGCGCCGCCGCCCCGAACCCGCTCGCCGTGGCCGACCGAAAAGTGGCGCTGATCGCTCGTTACAAGCTGCGATCGGTCGCCGATGGCGATGCATCGTGGACGCCGGACGAACTGGACCGCGCCGCAGAAGCCTTTGCGCTCATTCCGCCGGCAGACCGGGCTGCGCTGGCCGGGATAGATGTGGTGCGGGTGCAGGCGATCGGCCGCGATTTCTCGGCGGAGTTTGCCGTGGCCCCCGGAACGAGCGATCCGGCCGATCCGAGTGCCGCATTCGCGTCCGCTACCCTGGTGGTCGCGAACGGAGCATTTGGTCAGAAGGACGGGCAGGTGCTGCCCAGGGACGAGCAGGTGCGCATCCTGGTCCACGAAGTGGGACACGCCGTCGCGCACAAAGCACAACGCGATGCGAACGCGGCTGTTCACGCTGCACTGGTCACGGCCAATGCGGCGATTGCGGGGTTCAACGCGACCGGCGGCGCGGCCAATGCCGCCATCGAGGCATTACAAACCCGCATCGCGGAATACGATGTGGCAGCGGACGCCTACAACCGCGCGCAGGCGATGGTTTCGATCGACGCGCACACGGACGTGCCGCATGACCTGCCGCTGAAACAGGCCGCCATGGACGCGGCGCGCCAGAAGGTCGACGACTTGCAGGCGCAAGTGCGGGCACGGCGGGCCGTCGTTGTCGGCGCGCAGACCAGGCTCGATGTTGCATCCAGGCTCCAGGCTGGTTTCTCCGGCCCTCCGAAAGCGGTGCTGCGTTTCGTCGCGCTGGTGGAGGCATACGGGATTCCGCCGCTCACGCCGTACGCGCAGCAAAACTGGCCGTTCAACCCGGAAGAGGCTTTTGCCGAGGCGTACTCGATTTGGCGCACGCGGCCGGCGGAGCTGCGGGCCGAGGCTGGGCCGCTGTACGATTGGTTCGAGGCGGGACGGTATCGCGATTGACCTCCATTACGGGTGCAAGGCCGATTGTGCCGGGCTGAAAAGGCCATGCACCATGCGACTATGCCGCCGTTGTTGCTCCTATTCGGTGCCGGCTTGCTCGCAGGGGCGATGAACGCACTCGCAGGCGGCGGCTCCTTCGTGACCCTGCCGGCGCTGATCGCGGCCGGGGTGCCTTCGGTTCAGGCGAACGCCTCCAGCACGGTGGCACTCTGGCCGGGTGGCGCTGCGAGCGCATGGACATACCATACCGGCGTCCGGGCACTGTGCGGTGTCGCGATCAGACCCATGGTAGCGGTGACGCTGGCGGGCGGTCTTGCCGGCAGCCTGCTCCTGCTATGGACGCCGTCCTCGGCCTTCGACGTGGTCCTGCCTTGGCTGATGCTGCTGGCTACATTGGCGCTCACCTTTGGGCGCAGGATCGGCCGCGCCATGCAAGGGCGGCTCCCCGGCCAGGCTGTGCTCGTGTTACTGGCCCAATTCGGGCTTGGCATTTACGGCGGCTATTTCGGCGGCGCGGTCGGCCTCATGATGATGGCAGTCTGGTGCTCGTTAGGCGAGAGCGACATCAAGTTGCTGAACGGGCCTCGGACATTGCTGGTGACGGTGGCGAACACGGTCGCGTTGTTGGCTTTCGTGGTGGCTGGCGCCGTGCGCTGGCCGCAGACGCTCGCCATGCTGACGGGTGGCCTGATTGGCGGCATCGCTGGCGCACGTCTCGGTCGCGTCGTGCCAGCAGGCATCATACGAGTGATGACGTTATGTTTCAGCGTCGGCATCACCGTCGTATTCTTCGTTCGCGCCTACCTTTTGGCTTGATAGCCCTTCTCTCCGGTCGTCTTTCTGCTCGTGGATGGTCAGCTCTGGGTCGGCTGCCGTCCTTGCTTGCCGCCCGACTAGTCCGCTGCCCCATCCCGCATGGGCAGAATAGCCGTCGCAGCGGCCCTGAGGCTGCGCGCCGTCCTTACCCGTCACGCACGCCGGTTGACGTAGCATCCGCACACCCCATCTTACTCCATGCGCAACCGAGCCCATAATGCCCAAAGCAGATCGGCAAGTCAGGACTGCCAGGCGTTCGCGTCCAACCCCGGGACGCGAGTCCGCCGAGATCGTCAGAAATGCGTTCCGGCGCAGGGCCGAGCATGCCATCGAGCACATCGCACGCTCGGCAAGCATCGAGGCTATTACCGACGCCTTGACCGCTCCAACCGATTTTGGCGCCGTGGCTCGCGCGCTTGGCGATCCGGCCGCCTTCACGGTCGCCCTGCCGCTCGATCCGCTCGCCGACGCATGGGCCAGAGGAGCGGCGCAGCGCGAGCGGCTGGCGGCCAGGGCGGGGGGCCTGCTTTCGGCCGAACAGGCCGGGCGTGCGCTGGGCGGCATATCCCGCCAAGCCATCGACAAGCGGCGGCGAGCCCACCAACTGCTGGGCATGCGGGTCGGAAACGATTGGCGCTACCCGGCGGCCCAATTCGGAGCGGACGGCCAGACGGTCTCTCGGCATTGTCGGCGTGCTTCGGCAACTGGCCGATCTGGAGCCGTGGACCGTCCTCGACCTGCTTCTAACCGAGGATGAGGCTCTGGGCGGCATCACGCCGCTGGAAGCCTTGGGGCGCGGCGGAGAAGCCGCAGAGGGAGTACGCCGTATCGTCGAGGCACACGGGACCGACGCGTTCGGATGAGTGCGGGCGGGCGCGGCCCTACCGGCGAGCCGCCCCCGCCTCCCGATTGGCTCCCGACAGCAACGCTCCCGGTCATTGAGCTGCCCGCAGGCGGTCCCCTGGTCCGCATTCACCGCCTTGATCGCGGCCCGGTCTTCTTCTCGCCCGGAAGCGGCAGGCTCCCTGTCGGTCGCTTCGACAGCCCGAGCGCCAGCTTTGGGGTACTCTACCTTGGACAGACTTTTGAGTGCGCGTTTGCGGAAACGGTAACTTCGCAATCCACAACGCAAGCTGATCGGCTGGGCCGAGATTGTGAACCGCGCCGTAACGGTGCTCGGTCTATCGCGTCCGGTCCGTTTGGCGGAGCTGCGGGGCACGGGTCTGCAAAGGCTGGGCACGGACAATGCGATCAGCACAGGGCCGTACGGACCGTGCGGCGTTTGGGCGGAGGCGTTGTTTGCTCACGGGGACAAGCCGGACGGTATCGCCTATGCCTCCCGTCACGATCCAAGCCAGGTCTGCGTGGCCTTGTTTTCCCGCCCCGACATTGCACCGGGAATTCTCAGCGGGCCGACGCCACTTTCCGACATGCTCGCCGATGTTGCCGAGGTGCTGCGCCGGTACGGCAAAGGCCTCAGTTGATGGTCCGGAACAGAAAGCCACGGCGACCGCCCTATCCGGGCGGGATCAGCCCCAGTATCCGTTCCATTTCCGACGCGGTCTGCGGGTTGTTGTAGACCGGCGCCCCTACGTCGAACGCCGCTGCCTGCACCAGCGGGCCGGCCAGGACCGGATCGAATCCGGCATCGCGCACCAGTTGCGTCGCCACCTCCAGCGCCGCCGGATCGTCGCCTGCCAGCGGAATGGCGATGCGCTCGCCCGCCCGATGCGCCTCGGACTTCAGCGTTTCCCAATACACGCAGTTGAACGCGCGCACGACCCACGCCCGCGGCAGCAGATCAGCGACCGGCACGCCCGATCCCTGGCCGCCCTCGAGCGCCGCCCGGGCAAAAGCGCCGTCGCGCTGCGGATACGGATTGGCCGCGTCCATGACCACCTTGGTCACGACCAGCGGCTCCAGCTTGCGCGCCATCGGCGGCCAAACGCCGTACGGGAATGCACAGAACACCGTTTCCGCCCAGCGCGCGGCGTCCTCGATCGAGACGGCCGAGGCTTTCTGGCTGAGCTCCTGCACCAACCCTGCCAGACGCTGCGGATTACGGGAACCAAAGCGGACCTGGTGACCCGCACGCACCCACAGCCTGCCCACGGTCCCGCCGATCTTGCCGGCGCCGATGATGCCGATGCGCATGCACGCCTCCCCGTCGCCGTTACGCCGCCACCCGTTCCGCGCGCACGTCCTTTATGTCCCGGAACGCCAGCCCGGAATTCAGCTCCACGGTGCGCCGCATCATGAACGCACTGGTGGCCAGAAATACCGGGTCGCCGTCCACATCGTCGGCCATGGCGCTGCGCTGGGAAGCGACGAACCGCTCCACCGCCGCGCGCTCGCCGAAAACCCAGCGGGCCAGCTGGAACGGTGTCGGGTCGTAGCCGATCCCGACGCCGTATTCACCGGCCAGCCGCGCCTGCAGCACGTCGAGCTGCAAGGTGCCCGACCACGCCCACCATCGGCGGACTGCCGTCCTGCGGACGAAACAGTTGCACCACGCCTTCCTCCGCCAGCTCCTGCAACGCCTGCCGCAGTTTCTTGGCCTTCATGGCGTCGTCCAGGCGCACGCGGCGCAAAATTTCCGGGGCGAAATGCGGCACGCCCGAGAAAATTCAGGTCCTCGCTCTCGCTCAGCGTATCGCCGATGCGCAGCGTGCCGTGGTTCGGAATGCCCACCACGTCGCCGGCAAACGCCTCTTCGGCCAGGGCCCGGTCGCGGGCAAAGAAGAATTGCGGCGCGTGCAGCGGAATGAGTTTTCCGGTGCGCACCTGGCGCAGCCGCATGCCGCGTTCCAGCCGGCCGGAGCAGATGCGGGCAAAGGCGATGCGGTCGCGATGGTTCGGGTCCATGTTGGCCTGGATCTTGAACACCAGCGCGGTCAGCGCCGGTTCGGTCGCGTCCACCACCCGTGCGTCGGCTTTTTGCGCACGCGGACGCGGGCCGTAGGCGGCCAGCCCATCCAACAGGTCCGAAACCCCGATCTCGCGGATGGCGCTGCCGAAAAACACCGGCGTCAGATGTCCGGCGGCGAATTCCGGCACGTTGAATTCCGGCAGTGCCGCGCGCACCAAGTCCATTTCTTCGCCCATGGCGATCAGCCGCGGGTCGGACTGCGCCAGCGCCTGCGTGGTATGCAGATCGCGGGACAGAATGTCGTAGGTGCCGCAAAAATCGGCCGCGCGCCCGATCGGCCAGGTGACCGGCGCGGTGTCCAGCGCCAGCGTGGAGGAAACCTCGTCCAGCAGCGCGAACGGGTCCTGGCTCTCGCGGTCCATCTTGTTGACGAACGTCACGATCGGAATGTCGCGCAAGCGGCAAATCTCGAACAGCTTGCGGGTGCGCGCCTCGATGCCCTTGGCCGCATCGATGACCATGACGGCAGAGTCCACGGCGGTCAGCGTGCGGTACGTGTCCTCGGAAAAATCCTCATGGCCGGGCGTGTCGAGCAGGTTGAACACGCAATTCCGGTGCTCGAACGTCATCACCGAGGTGACCACGGAAATTCCGCGCTCGCGCTCGATACCCATCCAGTCCGACCGCGTGCGCCGCCGCTCGCCTTTGGCGCGCACGCTCCCGGCGAGCTGGATCGCGCCGCCCGCCCGCAGCAGCCGCTCGGTCAGCGTGGTTTTTCCGGCATCGGGGTGGGAGATTATCGCGAACGTGCGGCGGCGGGCGATCTCGGCGGCATAATCGGTCATTGGAAAAATTCCGTGGGGCGCAGCATCCCCACCTCCAGCCCGTTCCAGTTGCGCAGTGTGCGTCTGGCGAACGGGGCCAGCGTGTCGGCAAGATCCGGCAGCAATCTTTGCAAGATCGCGGCGGTAACGGTCTCGCTGGCGCGCGCCGCGCCGTCATCGGCTTTCAGCGCCACGCCCAGCCCCAGTGTCGGCAAGGCAATGCAATAGACGCCCTCCGCCCCGGTCTTGCTGAACACGGCAGGGCCGGTGGCCTGCATCAGCTTGGTATCAAAACTTTCAGTGCCGCCCACCATGAACGGATTCTCGGCCACTGCTGTCCTGATCTTCCGCGCCGCGGCTGCTCGATCGGACGCGAGGCCGGAGCCGGTCGCGAATCGCGCAAACGCCAACGCCAGCGCCCGGAGCGGAATTGCAAAAGTGGGGATGGAGCAGCCATCGGTGCCGCGGTTGCGCTCATCGAGTTGCGTGCCGGTCATCTCCGCCACCGCCGCAGTTACCACCCGCATGGTCGGATGGTCCGGGCGCACATAGCCCGCGGGATCGTCACGCCGGTCGCACGCGAGGCAGATGAATCCTGCGTGCTTGCCCGAACAGTTGTTATGCAGCGCGGTCGGCCGTCCGCCCGAAGCCGCCAGCGCGTAGCCCGCGGAATCCCGTGGCCAGTGCGCGCCGCACTCCAGCGTGCTCGCATCGCGCCCCGCCTTGCCGAGCATATTGGCGGCAGCCGCCACATGCGCGGGCTCGCCGCGATGCGACGCGCAGGCCAGCGCGATTTCGGCGTCTGTCAGGCCCAGGCGCTCCGCAGCCCCGCCCTCGACCAGCGGCAAGGCCTGCAGCGCCTTGATCGCCGAGCGCGGGAACACCGCCTGGTCGATGTCGCCCGTCGAAAACACCACGCCGCCTTGTGCATCGACCACCGCGATCGCGCCGCAATGCCGGCTTTCCACCCGGCCGCCGCGCGTCGCCTCGACCAGGACCGGGTCCATCGGCGCGGTGGTCAGCGGGAATAAAACTCCACCACCAGGTTGGGCTCCATCTGCACCGGGAACGGCACGTCCGACAGTTTCGGCGGACGTGCAAAACGGCCCTTCATGGCGCGGTGGTCCACTTCCAGATACTCAGGCACATCGCGCTCGCCGCTCTGCGAGGCGTCCAGCACCATGGCAAGCTGCTTGGATTTTTCCCGCACCTCGACGACGTCGTTGTCCTGCACCAGGTAACTCGCGATGTTGACGCGCTTGCCGTTCACCAGCACGTGGCCGTGGTTGACGAACTGGCGCGCGGCGAACGGGGTGATAGCGAACTTCATGCGGTAGATCACCGCATCAAGCCGACGCTCCAGCAGCTCGATCAGGTTCTCACCGGTGTCGCCTTTGCGGCGCACCGCTTCCACGTAGTATTTATGGAACTGCTTCTCGCCGATGTTGCCGTAATAGCCTTTGAGTTTCTGTTTGGCCATCAGCTGCACGCCGAAGTCGGTCGGCTTCTGCTTGCGCCGCTGGCCGTGCTGGCCGGGGCCGTAGTCGCGCTTGGACAGCGGCGATTTCGCGCGCCCCCACAGATTCACGCCAAGGCGGCGGTTGATCTTGAACTTGCTCTCGACGCGCTTGGTCATGCGCGGTGCCCTTTCGGCTCTATGCGCCCAGAAGTGTGGGTGCTTGTTGCACCGGTAGGCCCTGGCCCTCATAGGTTCAGGGCGGGCGCGTGCCCCAAAGGCACGTCCACGTTCCCGGCAGTGGCGGGCAGCTAGTCGGCCCGGCCCGGAAAGTCAACCGCTCAGGCGTCCCGCAGCTCCAGGCGCCGCTCGATCCGGTCGAGGCGGTCATGCACGCGGTCGAGCCTTGCGTTCACTTCTAGGCGGAACTCGGCCAACTCGAGTTCGAGGTGGGCCACCATTCGCTCCATGCTCGCGAACCGGGCACGCTGCTCCCGGAGCTCCTCCCGGAATTCGCGAAATTCCGCCCGCAGCGCGCGCAAGTGCTCCAGGACAATGTTATCGCTCACGTCGGTCGCTCTATGCCGGCACCCAGCTACGCTACGCCGCAGTCGCGCGAACTGTCTCCCACTTTCTCGACCGGGCCGATGCCAGCACCGCGTCGGTCACGTAATCGGTCGCCAGCGCGTCCCGGAACGTGGGCGAAGCTGCCGTGCCTCCGTCCAGCGCCGCCAAGAAATCCGCGGCCTGGTGGATGAACGTGTGCTCGTAGCCGATCTGCAGCCCCGGCACCCACCATTTCGCCATATAGGGGTGATCCCCGTCGGTGATGTGCAGCGAGCGCCAGCCGCGCACACGCCCCTCGTCGCGGTGGTCAAAATACTCCAGCCGGTGCAGGTCATGCAGATCCCAGAAGATCGAGGCGTGCTCGCCGTTGATCTCGAACGTGTACAACGCCTTGTGCCCCCGCGCGTACCGGGTTGCCTCGAACGTCGCCAGCGAGCCGTTGGCGAAACGGGCCAGAAACGCGCTCGCGTCGTCGATGCGGACCGGCTCCACGCGCCCGGTCAGCTGGTGCGGACGTTCTTTTATGAACGTCTCGGTCATCGCCGAAACCTCGGAGATGCCGCCGTTCAGCCACAAGGCAGTATCGATGCAGTGCGCCAGCAGATCGCCGGTGACACCGCTGCCGGCCACGTTCACGTCCAGCCGCCACAGCGCCGCACCGCCCTGCGGCAAATCCTTCGAGATGGTCCAGTCCTGCAGGAATTTCGCGCGGTAATGAAAAATCCGGCCGAGCCGGCCCTCGTCGACCAGCTGCTTCGCCAGCGTCACCGCGGGCACGCGGCGGTAATTGTACCAGACCATGTTGGCGACGCCGGCCGCCTCGACCGCCGCCACCATGCGCTCCGCCTCCGCCGCGTTGCGACCAAGCGGCTTTTCGCACATTACCATTTTGCCGGCCTGCGCCGCCGTCACCGCGATCTCGGCATGCGTGTCGTTGGGACTGGCAATGTCGACAAGATCGATGTCCGGCCGCTCCACCAGGCGGCGCCAGTCCGTTTCGACCGACGCAAACCCCCAGCGCGCGGCAAATTTTTCCGCGGCCACCTGATTGCGCGCGCACACCGCCTGCAGCACCGGCCGATGCCCCACGTCAAAAAACTGCGGCACCTGGCGAAATGCGTTGGCATGGGTGCGGCCCATGAATCCGTAGCCGACCAGACCCACGCGCAGCGGGCGCTGGTCACTCACTGCACCCACCCATGCGCATCGCGCACCGAAATCATCGCGCCGAGCACGTCATTCCACGTTTTCGGACGCATCATCACCTCGTTGGGAAACATGCAGCCATCCCAGCAGATGTGCTGCACGGCGCGGGTGGGCTGGCCGTCCGCCCCGCGCAGCCAAAAGCCGGAATCGCGCGCGATGTCGAGCTTTCCGCCAGGATCGAACACCAGGCAATGCCGGCCGGTCTTGTCATGGCTGCCCATGCCTTTCACCGTCGCATCGTTCTGCGCCACATGAAAATCGATGGTCCACGGCCGCAGCGCATCGGTCATCGTCTTGAGGGCGCCGCGAAACACCTCGGGATCGTCGAAAGCAAATCCCTCGGGCAGGATGCGGTCCTCGGGCGCGTTGTAGCCCAGCGTATAGAGCAGCGTGTGCGCCATGTCGGCCTGAAACCCCAGCGTTTTTGGCCGCCCGACCGCCTCCAGCAGATGCAGCATGTGCCGCCAGCCGTGCATGGCGCCCCAGCAGATCTCTCCCTCCGCGGCCAGCCGCTCGCCATATTTCTCGGCCACGTCGCAGGCTTTCTCGAAAGTCTCGGCGATCAGCTGTGTGTTGCGGGCGGGATCGTGCGACCACTCCTCCACGCCGGTGGCGGAATCGATCCGGATCACGCCGTAGGACCGCACCCCCAGTTCGCGCAGGCGCTGGCCGATGCGGCAGGCTTTGCCCACGTTGTCCACGAAACGCGCCCGCTCCTCGGCGCTGCCCATGGCGGAGCCGCCGCCCACCGGCGGCCAGACCGGGGCCACGATCGAGCCGATGACCAGGCCTCGCGCCCGCACCTTTTCCGCCAGGCGCTGCACGTCCGCGTCAGTGGCGTCGATGTCGGTGTGCGGCAGCGCGGCAAAGATATCCACGCCCTCGAATTTCTGGCCCTGCACCTCGGCGGCGGCGGTCAGGTCGAGCATGGTGTCAAGGTCGATTGGCGGCTCGGAGTCCGGCCCTTTGCCGACCAGCCCCGGCCACATGGCGTTGTGCAATTTTGGATACGTGTTGCTGCTCATTCCCGGCGTGCCTCCAGCGTGTCGTTGCTCCGAGGATGTGCGGAGGCACCGCGGCGCGCAACCCGCGGCCCTGTCCGGCCTTTGCCCGGGATCGGCACCCGGACCGGACAAAATCTTGCTCCGGTTGCGTCGCAAGCCCATTTCGCGCGTCATGGAAGCGAACCGTCGGAAGAGTGCCATGCGCGCTGCCAATCTGTGCCGCTCAGTGCTGGCCGCCCTGCTCCTGGCGGCACCGCTTGGGGCGTGCAGCACCGCGCCGGCGCACGCCCGGTCCGGGCCTGAGAGTTTTGCGCCGGTGGTGCAGCGGGTGCTGCCCGCCGTGGTCAACATTGCCGTAACCGAGGCCCCGCAAGCCGCGGACGATCCCCTGGCCGGCCTGCCTCCGGCGCTGCAGCGGCAGTTCCGCAACGCCTTGCGCAACCGGCGCCAGCAGGAGGTGCAGGGTGCGGGCTCCGGCTTCATCATCGATCCGGCCGGCTACATCGTCACCAACAACCATGTGGTCGAGGGTGCCGATAAGATCGTAGTGACCCTGTCCGACGGCACCGAACTGCCGGCCCGGGTAATGGGTGTGGACGCGCTGACCGACGTGGCGCTGGTCCGGGTGTCCTCGCCAAAACCGCTGCCGGCGGTGACATTCGGCGACAGCCGGGGGCTCGAGGTCGGCGACTGGGTGCTGGCCGCCGGCAACCCGTTCAATATCGGCGGCTCGGTGACGGCCGGCATCGTTTCCGCACGCGGCCGCAATATCGGCGAGGGACCTTTCGACGATTTCATCCAGATCGATGCCCCGCTCAATCCCGGCAATTCCGGCGGCCCGGTGTTCGACGAGAACGGCCAGGTGGTGGGCATGAACACCGCCATCGTCTCGCCCTCCGGCGGCTCGGTGGGCATCGGGTTTGCCATTCCCTCGGAGATCGTCAGCCGCGTCGTGAATGACCTACGCGGCCGCGGCTATGTCGAGCGCGGCTGGCTCGGCGTTTCCATCCATCAGGACGATGAAGACGCAACTCCGGGCCAAGGTGTGGGCATTGACTCGGTCGACCGCAGCGGCCCGGCGGCGCGTTCCGGCATTCGGACGGGCGACATCGTGATCGCGGTTGATGGCCGGCCGGTCGACAATGCCAACGCGCTCATCAAGGCGATTGCCGACCATCCGCCGGGCAGCAGCGTTCGTCTGACCCTGCGACGCGGCGGACGCGACGTAGAAGTTTCCGTGGCCGTCGGCCGCCGGCCGAACGGCCAGGGTTAGCCCCGGTCATGCGTATCCTGGTGGTAGAGGACGACAAGGACGTGGCCGGCTTTGTGGTCAAGGGACTGAAGGAGGCCGGTCACGTCGTCGAGCATGCAGCCAATGGCCGCGACGGGCTGTTCATGGCGGCAAGCGAGAATTTTGATGCCATCGTGCTCGACCGCATGCTGCCGGGCGGCATCGACGGGCTGCGCCTGCTGGAAACGTTGCGAGGTCAGCACAATACCACCCCGGTGCTGTTCCTCTCGGCGCTGGCGCAGGTGGACGACCGCGTGCGCGGGCTGCAGGCGGGGGGCGATGACTATCTGACAAAGCCGTTTGCGTTCGCCGAATTGCTGGCCCGCGTAGAAGCGCTGACCCGGCGCGGCAAGAGCGATGGCCCGGTCACGAAGCTGGTGACCGGCGATCTGGAACTCGACCTGCTCTCGCGCGGCGTAAAGCGCGCCGGCCAAAAAATCGACTTGCAGCCCCGCGAATTCCGGCTGCTCGAATATCTGATGCGTCACGCGGGCCAGGTGGTCACCCGCACCATGCTGCTGGAAGGCGTGTGGGATTACCATTTCGATCCGCAGACCAACGTGATCGACGTGCACGTATCGCGGCTGCGGCAGAAGATCGACAAGCCGTTCCCCTCGCCGCTGATCCACACCGTGCGCAACGCCGGCTACATGCTGCGGGCGGAGAGCTGAGGCACCCGACGCCGATGCGCTCGGCCGCCTTCCGGTTCGGAGTCGTGTACGCGGGGCTTTTCGGACTGTCGGCCGTAGCGCTGGCGATATTCCTGTGGTGGTCCACCGCGGGACTGTTGCAGCGGCAGACGGACGCAGCCATCGCGGCCGATTTCCAGGGCCTGCTCGAGCGCTATGATGAAGGTGGCATCCCCAACCTGGAGGATACGATCGAGCAGCGGATGATGCAGAATCTGAGCGACGACGCGCTGTACCTGCTGACCGATCCTTTTCTGAAAGGCTTGGCCGGGAACCTGGAGCACTGGCCGCGCGGGATCGGCCCCGATGTTGACCTGTTCTCGTTACAAATAGACCGGGCCGGCGCAAAGGTGCGCGCGCGGGTGCGCCAATACATATTACCCGGGGGTTTCCGGCTGCTGGTCGGTCGCGATATCGCGGTTGCCGACCAGGTAGCCCGTCTGCTCACCGGCGCGCTGTTGTGGGGCGCGTTGATCGTGGTGGTGTTGGCGGTTGCGGGCGCGCTGATGGTGCGCAGCCTGTTTCGCAGGACATTGGCAGATGTATCCGCGACCGCCGCGGCAATCGGTGCCGGCGACTTGGGACGACGCGTGCCCCGCAATGGGAGCAGCGACGAACTGGACGCTTTGGCCGAGACGATCAACGACATGCTGGATCGCATCAGCCGATTGATGGACGGCGTGCGCCACGTCTCCAACGCCATCGCGCACGATCTGCGCACCCCGATCGCGCGCGCGCGGATGCGGCTGGAGGACGCGGCGCGTCCGGATGCGAGCGAAGCCGAGCTGCGCGCCGCCATCGAGCGGGCGATCGCCGACCTGGACGGAGTCGTGCGCGTGTTCCACGCCTTGCTGCGCATTTCGGAGATCGAGAGCGGGGCGCGCCGTTCCGCGTTTGCGCCGCTCGACCTGGCACCGCTGCTGCTCGATCTGACCGAGTTGTACGAAGCCGCAGCGGAGGAACGCGGGCAAGTGCTGGAGCGCGGCATACCATCCGCCCTGCCCTGTTTCGGCGATCGGGACATGATCCAACAGGCGGTCGCAAACCTGCTCGACAACGCGCTGAAATTCTCGCCCGACGGCGGCACGATCCGCCTGGAGGCTGCGGCCGAGCCCGCCGGTATCCGCATCCTGATCGCCGATCACGGGCCGGGCATTCCGGAGCCGGACCGCGCGCACGCGGCCGAACGCTTCTTTCGCGGCGAAAGCGCCCGCAGCACACCCGGTTATGGGCTGGGGCTCGCCCTGGTCCAGGCGGTGGCGACCCTGCACGGCGGGACGCTGCGCCTTGACGACAACGCGCCGGGACTACGTGCCGTGCTGATCCTTCCGCCCGCGCCGGCACCGATCCCGGCACCGCTCATGAAGCAGTCTTCATCCGAGACACAGGCAGGAGCGAAGCGTCTCGTGCCATTCTCCTCGTAATGGATGCGCCGGCCCGAACCGTTGTGCTCGCCTGCTTCGTGCTGGCCGTCTCGGAAGCAGCCCCTGCTCAAGTACCCGGCGGGCCGCCAATCGCGGCCACACCCTTGACCACTTTGCCGAGTACGGCGGCCCCGGATGACCCTGGGGTGGTGGTCACGACCGACACCAAGGCATGGTGCAATCATCTGGCGATCCGCTTCGACGCGCTGGAGACCGCTGCCCCGGAACCGCATGCCGAGGCGCACGATCTGGCTCTCCGGGGCTCGAAACTCTGCGCCCAGGGGCGCGTGCGCGAGGGGCTGTGGTGGTTGCGCCGGGCCATCACGCAGCTGCCGCTGCGGCAGGGACCTTAGCCGCTCCGCTCTTGCCCGCTGCCGCTCCGGCCAGCAAGGTCGCACTGCGACTGCGAGCATAGCCGGGAGGAACGATGGTCGACGGTGCTGCGGCAGTGGCCGACAGCGGGCGCGTTGCCGAGAGCCGGCTGCACGCCGCGGCCGGCTTGCGAGGTGCCTCCAAATCATTCGGCGGCGTGGTGGCGCTGCACGACGCCACGTTCGACCTGCTGCCCGGCGAAGTGCTGGCCCTGCTGGGCGAGAACGGCGCCGGGAAAAGCACCGCCGTCAAGCTGCTGGCCGGCGTGTACCGGCCCGACGCCGGGTGCGTGACCGTGGCCGGAGAGCCGGTCGTCCTCTCGTCCCCGCAGGACGCACGGCGCCGCGGCATTGCGGTGATGCACCAGCATCCGGGCCTGTTTCCCGACCTGCCGATCTACGAAAACCTCTATCTTGGCCGCGCGCCGACCACCGCCGCGGGCCTGCTCGATCATGCCGCCATGCGCCGCGATGCGCGCGGCCTGCTGGCCTCCGTGGGTCTGGACCGCCCGCCCGAAACGCCGCTGAAACTGCTGCGCACGGCCGAGCAGCAATTGGTGGAAATCGCCCGCGCGCTCTCGGCCGAGGCGCGCGTGCTGATCATGGACGAGCCGACCGCGGCGCTCTCCAGCCGCGAGGTCGAGCGCCTGTTCGGCGTGGCGGCGCGGCTGCGGGCGCGCGGGGTGGCGATCCTGTTCGTGGGCCACCGGATGGAGGAAATCTTTCGGCTGGCCGACCGTATCGCCGTGCTGCGCGACGGCAGGTTGATCGGCGTGGAGCCGGCTGCGGAGCTGCCGCGCGAGCGCGCCATCGCCATGATGGTGGGCCGGCCCCTCTCCGCCCTGTACCCGGCGCGCACGCACCAGGCCGGCGAGGTCGTGCTGGAAGCGGTCGCGCTGTCCCGCGCAAGGCGCTTTCGCCGACGTGTCGTTTGCGTTGCGGGCGGGCGAGATCGTGGGGCTTGGCGGACTTGTCGGCAGCGGGCGCACCGAGGTCGCCCGCGTCCTGTTCGGCGTCGACCAGGCAACCGGCGGGGAAATCCGCCTCGACGGCCGGACGCTGGCCGCCGGCACCCCCGCCGAGGCGATGCGAAAAGGCATCGCGTATGTGTCGGAAGACCGGCTCGGCCAAAGTTTGGTGATGGATTTCAGCGTGCTGGTGAATGCCACGCTGACCGTGATCGGCGAGGCCAGTTCCTGGGGGCTGGTGCGGCGGTCGCGGGAAATGGAGCTGGCAAAACCTCCGCTCGACCGCCTGCGCCTGCGGTTTCGCGGCTGGGACCAGACCGTCGTCACCTTGTCCGGCGGCAACCAGCAGAAAGTCGTGCTCGCGAAATGGCTGGCCACGCACCCGCGCGTGCTGATCCTTGACGAGCCGACGCAGGGCGTGGACGTGCAGACCAAGGCCGAGGTCCACGCCATGATCGCCGACCTCGCGCGCGAGGGCTTGGCAATCCTGCTGATTTCCTCGGAGCTGCCCGAACTTCTGGGCATGTGCGACCGCATCGTGGTGCTGCGCGAAGGCCGGATCGCCGCCACCATGGCCGCCGCGGAGGCGACGCAGGAGCGCATCATCGCAGCGGCGACAGGTTTTGCCTCCGCCGGCCCGGGCCACGCGGACAGCGCCGCCGCGCCCGCCGAAAGTACCCAAAAAAGCCCGCTGCGGCGCCTGCTCGCGCACCGCGAACTCGGCCTGGTCGGCGCCATCGTTCTGTTCGCCTTGCCGATCGCCGCCCTCAACCCGCGCATGCTGGGCGCCGAAAATCTGGATGCGATCGCCATCGACGCGGCGCTGCTGCTGCTGGTCGCGGTGGCGCAAACCATCGTGCTGGTCACCCGCAACATCGATTTGTCCGTGGCCTCCGTCATCGGCCTGTCCGCCTATGCCGCGGCCAGCGTGATGCACGCGGATCCCGGGCTGGGCGTCGCGGGCGGCGTGCTCGTCGCCTGCGCCGCCGGGCTTTTCTGCGGGCTGCTGAACGGAGCCGTGGTGACCGTCGGCCGGGTGCCGGCGATCGTGGTGACGCTCGGCACGCTCTCGGTGTTTCGCGGGCTGGTCAGCCTCGGCGCCGCCGGGCACCAGATCAGCGCCGACCAGGTGCCGCAGGCATGGCTTGCGTTCACGGCGGCCCGGCCCGCCGGCATTCCCGCGGTCGTGCTGATGTCGCTGGCGGTCGCGGTGGCGGTTGCATTCTGCCTGCATCGCCTGCCGGCGGCGCGCGAGCTTTTCGCCATCGGCTCCAACCCGGAGGGTGCGGCGCTGCTCGGCATCCCCGCGCGCCGCCGTGTGCTCATGAGCTTTGCGGTCGCCGGGTTGCTCGGAGGATTTGCCGGCGCGCTGTGGGCGTCGCGCTACGCCACCGTCGATGCCCGCGTCGCGACCGGGTACGAACTGACGGTCATCGCGTCCGTGGTCGTGGGCGGGGTGGCGATCCGCGGCGGCTCCGGCACCATTCTGGGCGTGGCCTTGGGTGCGATCACGCTGCTCGTCGTTCGCAACGGCTTGACCCTGGTGCGCGTCGATCCGCTGTGGTTGCAGGGGGTCTACGGCTTGGTGATCCTGCTCGCGGTGGCGACGGACGCGCTGATCGCGAACCGGGCGGCGCAATTCGCGGCGCCGCGACCTTGATCGCGGCAATCGCCGCGCGCCTCGGCTGGACCGGTGGGCTGGCGCTGGCGACCGCCGCACTGGTCGCCTATGCCGTGATTTTCGTGCCGCATTTCGCCACGGTGTTCAACATTTCCCAGGCCGCGGCCGGCGTCTCCGAGCGGGCCTTGCTCACTCTGCCGATGGTGCTGTTGATCGTCGCCAGGGAGATCGACCTTTCCGTCGCGAGCACGCTCGCACTGTCCAGCGTGGTTCTCGGCGTGCTGCTGCAGGCCGGTTGGCCGCTTGCCGTGTCGATCGCAGCGGTGCTCGGCGTGGGCGCCGTGGCCGGGCTGCTGAACGGCACACTGGTGACCGCTTTGGGACTTCCGTCGCTGGTGGTGACGCTGGGCACGCTCGCCCTGTTCCGGGGCATCGGCTACGTCCTGCTGGGAAGCGGCTCCGTCAACGTCTTGCCCGACGCTCTCACC
Source organism: uncultured Pseudomonadota bacterium (assembly GCA_963822705.1). Classification (GTDB taxonomy): domain Bacteria; phylum Pseudomonadota; class Alphaproteobacteria; order Acetobacterales; family Acetobacteraceae; genus CAVRQM01. The sequence continues at coordinate 235,664 of CAWGIX010000006.1, read as the reverse complement.
AACTTCGGCATCGACAACATCCCCGGCACGCCGGTTCCCTGGACTCTGGCGCCGTTCCTGGTGCTCGCCCCGGCCTTCACGATTCTGCTCCAGCACACCCCGATCGGGCGGCGCATCTACGCCTTGGGCGGCAATCCGGCGACGGCGCTCTACTCCGGCATCCGGGTCCAGCGGCTGCGGCTGGCGCTGTTCGTCACCTCGGGTGTGGTGTGCGCCATTGCCGGCATAGTGTTCACCGCGCGGCTGTCCAATGCGCGGGCGGACAACGCGGTCGGCATGGAGCTGGACGTGATCACCGCGGCCCTGCTGGGCGGGGTCAGCGTGTTCGGCGGTCGCGGCAGCATGACCGGCGTGCTGTGGGCATTGACGCTGATGGCCGTGCTGCGCAACGTGCTGGGGCTCAGCCGCATCGGCGGCGATGCCCAGGGCACCGTCATCGGGCTGCTGTTGATCGGCGCGCTGCTGCTCGGCAATCTGACCCAGGCGATACTGGGCCGGTTGCAGCGGCGCGTGCCGAGCGGGTACCTGCAAGAGAAATCAACAAACGGGAGGAGACGATATGAAATACGCAAAGCCGCTTTGGTGCGCGGCCGTTGCACTGCTCAGTGTGTGCGGCACGGTGGCACACGCCCAGGAGTGCGCGAAACAGCCGGTGACGGTCGGGTTCTTGCCGAAACTGGACACCGACCCCTATTTCCAGGTCGCGCGCACAGGCGCGGAGGAAGCAGCCCAGCAGATCGGCGGCAAGGTGGTGCAGGAAGCGCCCAGCCAGGCCACGGCCGAGGCGCAGATTCCGTTCATTAACAATCTCGTCTCCGAGCAGGTGGGCGTCATCGCCATCGCCGGCAACGATGCCAATGCGGTCGCACCCGCCTTGAAGCGTGCCGCGGGCCAGGGCGTGCGCGTTATTGGTTACGACTCCGACGTGGCGAAATCGGCGCGCAGCCTGTTCATCAACCAGGCAAAAAGCGACAGTCTGGCCGAAATGATGCTGACCAGCATGGCTCAGATGCTGAACAATTCCGGCGATTTCGCGATTTTGTCGTCGACGCCGACGGCGACCAACCAGAACTCCTGGATCGCCTCCATGAAGGCGCGGCTTGCGTCCGATCCGGCGCTGAAAGGCTTGCATCTGGTGCAAGTCGCCTATGGCGAGGAGAGCGAGCAGGTGAACCAGCAGCAGGCGCTGGGACTGGTGCAGGCGTTTCCGAACCTGAAGGGGATCATCGTCCCCGCCGGCATCGGCCTGCCCGCCGCCGCCCGCGCGCTCGACCAGGCCGGCATGCTGGGGCGCATAAAACTGACCGGGCTGGCGCCGGCGACGCTGATTCGCAAATACATCGAGTCCGGCGCGGTGCAGGACATCTGGTGGAACGTGAAGGACCTCGGGTACCTGACCTACTACGCGGCGCAGGCGTTGGCGGCGTGCAAGATTTCCGGCAAGCAGGGCGACAAATTCGATGCCGGCCGGCTCGGGAGCTACACGGTGGGCGCCGACGGTGAGGTAGTGTTGGGGCCGGCCGTCATCGTGACGCCGCAGAACGTGGCCGAGTTCAAGTTCTGAGCGGGTCTGCGGATCGGGGCGGGGCGCTCACAGCGAACAGAGCGCCCCTGGTCCGGCCAGGTAGTCTTAAGTTGAGTATCGAATCAGAAATTGAACTGCGCCATGTTGTCCTTGGTGAAAATGAACGGCGGCCCCAGCAAAAGCTCGCTGCCGTTCACCACTTTCAGCGCCCCCAGATGCCCGGCTTGCAGCTCCGTGCTCCCCGGCTTCAGCTTGCCGTCCACCACCGCGCGCATCGCATAGACCGCGGCGTAGCCCAGATCGACCGGGTTCCACAGCACCACCGATTTAACGCAGCCGCTCGTCACATACGGCCGCATGGCGTTCGGCGTGGCCAGGCCCACCACTGCCACTTTTCCGCACAACCCAGCTTGCTTCACCGCCTCGGCCGAGGCGGGGGTCGCCACCGAGGTCATGCCGAACAGGCCTTTGAGCTGATCGCCATACTTGTTGATCAGCGCCGACGCCTGGTTGAACGACAGATTGTTGTCCTCCTGCGCCTCCACCGTCTCCAGCCATTTCAGTTTCGGATGGCATTTCGCCGCATAGGCGCTCATTTCGGAAATCCAGCGCGCCTGGTTCGGGGTGGTGAACGTGCTGGTGACGATGCCGAAACTGCCGTCCTCACCGATCTCCTTGGCCATCGCGTCGATCATCGCCTTGCCGATGCCGTTGAACTCGGCCTGATTGACGAACCACTCGCGCGCATCCGGGGTGCTGTTGGCATCGTAGCCGATGACGTGAATGCCCTTGCTCAGCGCCTTCTTCAGCACCGGCGCGATCGCCACCGGATCGTTGGCGGCGAACAGGATGCCGTCCACGCCGCGGGTGATGTAGTTGTCGATGAAGGTGATCTGCTGGTCGATCTGCGCCGCGGTCGGCCCATCCGTGGTGACCTTGACGTTGCCCAGTTCCTTGGCTGCGTCCTGCATGCCTTTGCTGGTGGCGTTGAAATAGCCGATGCCGATCAGTTTCGGCACGTCCACCAAGGTGATCGGCTTGCCGGCCTTGTCCGGCGCATTCACGGGCTGGCCGCCGTCATAGGGTTTCGACGCCGTCGTTCCCGCGCCGCCGTCGCACGGCAGCGGATTGGTCGGCAGGTCGTCCGACCCGTCCCATTTTGCCGCGGCCTGGGCGGCTCCCGCCCAAATCAAGCCGCCGGCCAGCAAGGCCGCGCACACTCCGAGTTTCATTCGTTTCCTCCCTTTATGACGCGCCTCAAGCAAAAGCCTTCAGCACAAGCGCGGCTATACCGCCGATAAGCAACGCCATTGCCATTGGACCACGGTGAGCCGACCCTCGATGCGCTCCAGCCGGACGACCCGGCGATCATGGTCGTCATGGGCAACCCTCATGATCTGGCAGTGTATCGCTTTGAGACACCGGATGCTACTGGGCCGACTGCGCGGTGCCTAGGCCGGCTCGCGTTGTCGCAGCAGATTGGTTATGAGAATCGAGCCGATCAGCACCGTGCCGATCACCACGATGGTAGCGTCGCCCTTCACCCCTGTCAGCGCCAGCCCGTCCTTCAGCAGCTGGATCAGCACCAGCCCCAGCACCGTGCCGGCGATGGTGCCGACGCCGCCGAAAATGCTGGTGCCGCCGAGTACCACGGCGGCGATCACGTCCAGTTCGACGCCGGTTCCCATGTCGCTGCGCGTGGTGCTGACGCGGCTGACAAAGATCCACGCCGCCAGCCCCGCCATGAAACCCGACGCCGTGTAGATCAGCATTTTCGCTCGCCCGACCTCGAGCCCGGAAAAACGCGCCGCCGTTTCATTGTGGCCGATCGCATACAGCATGCGCCCGAACACGGTGCGCGCCAGCACCACGCCAAAAACCAGAATTGCCACGGCGAGCAGCCACAGCTGGCTCGGCACGCCCAGCAGCTGGCCCTGGCCCAGGCCAAAAAACCACGTCGGATAGCCCCGCACCGAGTGCGCCTGCGAAATGCCTTCCGCGAGGCCCCGATACAGCGCCAGGGTGGACAGGGTCATGATCAGCGGCGGCACCCGCATGCGGGTGATGAACCAGCCGTTCACGCACCCGCACGCCGCCCCCACCGCCAGCGCGAACACGATGGCCAGCGGCAGCGGAAAGCCGAAATTCTGCCAGGAATAGCCCAGCATGATCGCGCACAGGCCCAATGTGGAGCCGACCGAAAGATCGATGCCGCCAGTGACGATGATGAACGTCATCGGCAGCGCGATCAGCCCCACCTCGCTCATCAGCGCGCCCTGGTTCAGCAGATTGTCCACCGTGAGGAACCGGTTGGTAAACAAGCCCACGACCACCAGCGCCAGCACCAGGATGCCCAACAGCACCGCCTCGTGCGGCGCGATCGGCAGCCGCCTCACGTGATTCTCCCGCGGCGGCGGCGGCGATAGATGTCGGCCAGCACGGTGGCCAGGATCAGCAGTCCTTGCACCGCACGCAGCCAATACGGGGAAATGCCCACGAAGATCAGGCTGGAGCCGATGGCCGCGATCAGCACCGCGGCCAGGGTGGAGCCGATCACCGTGCCGGTGCCGCCCAGGATCGATACGCCGCCGACCACCGCGGCGGTGATGATGGTCAGCTCCAGGTTTGGCGGCACGGTGGACTGGATCACACCGAGCTGGGTCGCGAACAGCACCGCGGCGAAGCCCACGAACAGACCGTGGATGGCAAACGTCATCAGGATCGTCGGCCGGTAAGGAATGCCGACGAGACGCGCGGCCTCGCTGTTGCCGCCGACCGCATAGATGCTGCGCCCGAGCGCGGTGTTGCTCAGCCACCACGCCGCCGCGAGCGTCAGCACCACCATAAGAAAAACCGGCATGGGAGCGCCCAGCACGCTGCGATGGGCGATGTCGTAGCCTTGCGGCAGGTTGGTGATCCACGCACCCCCGGTGACGCTGATCAGCCCGCCCTTCAAAATGCTGAGCATGCCCAAGGTCACCACGATCGACGGAATGCGCAACCATGCCACCATCGCACCCATCGCAGCTTCGGCGACTATTCCCAGCAGCACCGGCACCAGCCAGCACAGTACCAGCGGCCAGCCCGCCACCGCCATGGAGCCGCTGACGGTCGCCAGCACGCCAATCAGCGAGCCCACCGCGATATCGATGTTGCCGGAGATGATCACCATGGCCATGCCGATCGCGGCGATGGCGATATAGGCGTTGCCGAGCAGAATCGTTTGCAGGTTGCGCGTGGCCACGTAGCGCGGGTTGATGAAGCCCACGATCAGCAGCAGCAACACGAGCGCAATCGCCAGCAGCCATTCCTGCGAGAGAGAGAAGCGAAACCTGCTTCGCCTTCTGGCGGGAGAAAGCGACGCGGAAGTGCTCGCGCTCATGCCGCCAGTGATCCGTCGCCGCCCATCATGGCGGCACCGACGCGCTCCGGCGTGGCGTCCGCTCGCAGAAACTCGGCGACGAAACGGCCTTCGCGCATCACCAGCACGCGGTCGCTCATTCCCAGCACTTCCGGCAGTTCACTGCTGATCATCACGATCGCCAATCCCTGCCCCGCCAGCTCGCCCATCAGCCGGTGGATTTCCGCTTTTGCGCCCACGTCAATGCCGCGCGTCGGCTCGTCCAGAATCAGCAGCCGCGGGCGCGTCGCCAGCCACTTGCCGAGCACGATTTTCTGCTGATTCCCGCCCGACAGTTTGGCCACGATCTGCTCGATGCCCGCCGTGCGCACCGAGAACTTTTCCACCGCCTCGTCCGCCAGCAGCCGCTCGGCGTTGCGGTCGATAAATCCCCCGTGCGCCAAGCCTGGCAACACCGACAGGGAAACATTTTCCCGAACCGTCATCGGCCGCACGAGTCCCTGCGTGCCGCGATCTTCCGGCACGTAGGCGATCCCCAGAGCCCGCCCTTTTGCCGGCGAGTCGACCCGCACGCGCTCGCCGCCCAAAAGGATGTCGCCGGACTGAGCCGGCAGCACTCCAAAAATCGCCTGCGCCAGTTCGCTCCGGCCGGAGCCCACCAGCCCGGCCAGCCCAAGAATCTCGCCTTCACGCACCGAAAAACTGACCCCGCGCGTAGCCGGCAGGCGCACCAGGTCGCGCACCTCCAGCACCGGCGCGCCCACCGGCACTTCGATTTTGGGAAACAGCGACTCGATTCGCCGCCCCACCATCATCTGGACCAGTTCGCCCACATCGGTATCGGCGACGCGCCGCGTTCCGATATACTCGCCATCGCGCAGCACGCTCACCCGGTCGGCGAGCAAAAAGATCTCCTCCATGCGGTGGCTGATATAAACCACGCCGACACCGCGCGCGCGCAGCCGCCGGACGATCTCGAACAACCGCTGCACATCATGCTCGGACAACGCCGCGGTCGGCTCGTCCATGATCAGCACGCGGGCGTCCTGCGACAGTGCCCGCAGGATTTCCACCCGCTGGCGATTGCCGACCGACAAGGTGCCGACCACCTCGTCCACGTCCATGTCGTGAATGTCGAGTGACCCGAGCAGGTTCTTGGCGTCCCGCCGCATCGCCCGCCAATCGAGCCCGCCGAAGCGCGTGCGCGGCGCGTGGCCGGCAAAAATGTTTTCCGCCACCGTCAGTTCAGGGAACAGCAGCAGCTCCTGGTAGATCGTGGCGATCCCCCGGGCTCGCGCCTCGTGCGGCCCGCTCAGGGTTACAGCCGCGCCGTCGACCAGAATTCTGCCCTCGTCGGCGGCGTAGACGCCGGACATCACCTTGATCAGCGTGCTCTTGCCGGCGCCATTCTCGCCCAGCAACGCATGCACCTCGCCGGCCGCGATATCGAACGACACGCCTTTGAGCGCCCGCACGCCGGGGAACGATTTGACGATGCCGTCCAGCTGCAACACCGGCCCCGGCGCCGCACTGGGGGCGTTTCTCTCCACCGCTCGATTTGACGGCGCTCCCGCGATACCGTCAATGCCCGACAAGAACGCGACCGACCGGTGACCCCAGGGGCCTATCTCGACCTCGACCGAATGACACTTCGCCCACGTCCGGCGGGCAGTATTTCGGTGTCCGTTGCACAAGGCGAACATCTGGTGCTGCTGGGCGAGAAAAACACCGGCAAGTCCGCCCTGTTGCTGGCCATCGCGGGTTTTCTGCCCATAGAGGCGGGCGAGGTCCGGCTCGACGGCCGCGCCATCACGGACGTTCCGCCCGAGCATCGCAGCGTGGCCTATCTGCCCGCGACCGACGGGCTGTTTGCGCACCGGACATTGCGGGACAATGTCGCATTCGGCCTGCACAAATTGCCGCGGAACATCGCCCGGGCGCGCGTCGAGGCAGCATTGGCAGCGCAGCGGCTGGCCGCGGCGGCAGGCCGGCGCCCCGCAAAACTGTCCGCCGACCAGCGCCGGCGCGGCGCGCTGGCTCGCGCCCTGGTCGTCGCTCCGGCACTGCTGCTGGTGGACAGCGCTGCGCACGCGCCGCCCGCCCCCGATTTTCTGACCGGCACCAGCATCACCGCCATTCTGGCCACCGACGACCCCGCCGCCGCCATGGGGCTGGCCACGCGCATCGCCCTGCTGTCGGCGCAGGGCGTCGTGCAGATCGGCACGCCGCACGAGCTGTACGAGCGCTCTCAAAACGAATATTGCGCCCGCTTCATGGGACCGTGCAACATCGTGCCCTCGCCAAGCGGTGCAATAATGCTGCGGCCGCATCGCGTGCGTCTCGATCCGGCCGGCGACCTGCGGGGCAGCGTGCGCGCCATCGCCTATCAGGGCGCGGTCACGCGCGTGGTGGTCGCCACCTCTGCCGGCGAGATGCTGGCCGACCTGCCCGCCCCCCCATCCGGGGTGGCGCCGGGTCAGGAAGTCGGGCTGGCGTGGAACGACGCCGACGCCTGGACACTGCCCGCATGAGTCTTGGCACGGATCTCGACACGAGTCTCGGTACCACTCTAGGCATCCGCCTGGGCCTGAGCCGGCGCGCCCGGCTTGCCGTGCTGCTGGTATCGGCGCTCGCGATCGTCGCCGCGCTCGCGTGGCTGCTGCCCGCTGCGCAAAACGCCTTCGACACCGCCGTGACCTTGCCCCTGTATCGCCGGTTATTGCGGGAGACGCTGAAACTGGCGGCGCTGTGCGCGGCACTGTGCCTGGTGGTCGGCTACCCGCTGGCCTGGCTGATGCGCCTGGGCTCGGATCGGGTGCAGCGGACCGTGCTGCTGGGCGTGGTGGCCCCTGCCGTGGTGGGCGCGGTGCAGCGCGCCTTGGGCTGGGTGGTGGTGCTGGGCGAATTCGGGCTCATCAACCTGATGCTGCGCACCTTGCGGCTGGAGGCGGAAATGCCGCGGTCCTATTTCGCCCACGAACTCACCGTGATCGGCAGCATGGCGCAGGTGTTTCTGCCGTTCACCGTGCTCGCCCTGTATCGCGGTTTCGCCGCCGTGCCGCTGGACACGCTGCGCGCCGCGCGCAGCCTGGGCGCCAGTCCGCGCCGGGTGTTTTGGGTCGCGGTGCTGCCGCAGACGGTGCGGGCGGCTTTCGCCTCGGTTGCCGTGGTGTTCGGGCTGGCGCTTGGCGCCTACGTCACGGTGGTGCTGATCGGCGGCCGGCGGGTGCGCCTGCTGGCCGGGCTCGCGTTCCAGGAGAGCACCTCGCTGCTCGATTGGCAGGTCGGCGCGGTGGGCGTGATCGCGGTGGTGGGCGGCCTCTACGCCCTGGTGCGCTGGCTGACCCGCGACAAAACCCCCGAACCATGAGTTCAGCGCCCGAACAGCCGGCTCGCGGCTCCAACCACCAGCGCCCGATAGGCCTGGTTCAGCGCCGGGGTGTGGGAGTGGTAGTCGCCCACCGCCGCCATCAGGTCGCCGCGTTCTTCGTTCAAATACGTGCGCAGCACTGCCCCGGCCGCGGCAATGTTGAAGCACGCATCGCCGATCAGCCGCGCCTCGACCGCATCCCGCCCCATGCCGGTGACGCGGGAAAGGGCGTCCAGCCAGATCGAGTTGACCTGCATCACGCCCAGATCGTCGCTGGCGTCGGCGTTGCGGCTGATGCTGCCCACGAACCCGCCCTCCACCGCCTGGATCGACGGCAGCACCCGGGGCGGCAGGTGGTAGAAGGCCGCGGTAGCCGCCATGCAGGCCAGGAACGGAATTCCCATGCGCAGAACCCTAGGCCAAGGTCGGGGCTCACGGCAACGCGAGTGACCGCCGTTTCATGCTGGTTTCATGTGCCCCGGCTTTGCCCCGTGCCGCAGACCGGGTAGCGTGAGGAAGCGATGAGAAGGCACGCCATGAACCCGCCTCCCCCTCGCCGGCGCCGCGAAGCCGGCTTCACGCTGCTGGAAATTCTGGTGGTGGTGGCCATCCTGGGCCTCCTGATCGGGCTGGTGGCGCCGCGTGCGTTGCGCCTGCTGGGCGGCGCGAAAGTGTCGGTGGCGCACCAGGCGATTCAACGTCTGGGCAGCGTGCTCGATGTCTACAAACTCGATGTCGGCTCCTACCCGACCACGGAACAGGGCATTGCCGCACTGGTGCAAAAACCCGGCAGCACCGCCAACTGGAACGGGCCGTACCTGCAGAGCGACAAGGTGCCGGTCGATCCCTGGAACCACGCCTATGTCTATCGCTACCCCTCCAGCCGCCGCGGCCACGAATACGATCTGTGCTCGGGCGGTCCGAACGACGTGACCGGCGATGTCGGCGCGGAGGGCATGATCTGTAACGACTAGCGCCGGTCGGAACGCGCTGAACACATTTTTCGGAACGCGCCGAACACACTTTCAGCTTTTGCGCCACATTGCCGCACAAGACGGCGACGTGAACCGTGTCGTATTCAGGTTCGTGAGCTTGTGAAATCGCGTGCGGCGGCCTATAGGTTCGCAAAAGGTCTGGTACTGCTCTCCATCGCTTTTGGGTACCCACCTGCAGTGTTTCGCCGCTGCGTTGTCTGGAAAGCATCCCTGTTCTCTGTCGCTTTTTGCTGTCGTCGCATCTAGACGCGGCGCGGGCGATGCGGCAGAGTTTTGACAAATGTGAGGGGTAGAATACCAATGTCCCGACTGTCCGCTGTATCGCCAAAGCTTGCGCTCGCGAGCGGCTTCGCACTCCTGGTCGCCGCGGGGAGTCTTGCCGGCGCGCAGGCGGCCACCGAAAGCCTCGTGTACCCATTCAAGGACCACACCGACGGGGCCCATCCCGAAGCCGGGCTGACCAATGTGGGGGGAACGCTGTACGGCACGACCTCGCACGGCGGCGCCGCCGACCTCGGCACGGTGTTCAAGCTGGCACCGCCTGCCGTCGCGGGCGGTGCCTGGACCGAAGCTGTGCTTCATCGTTTCGTTGGCGGCAGTGACGGTGCGCTGCCGGTGGCCGGGCTCACCGACGTGAAGGGCACGCTCTACGGCACCACCAGCGAAGGTGGAGGCACAGGCTGCGCCGGCGGCGGCTGCGGCACGGTGTTCCAAATCACCGACCGAGGTGCCGAGACCGTGCTCTATGCCTTCAAGGGCGGCAGCGATGGCGCGCTCCCCGTGGCCAGTCTGACCGAAATGGGGGGCACGCTGTACCGGGACGACCAGCGAAGGCGGTGGCACGGGCTGCGGCGGCAATGGTTGCGGCACCGTGTTCAAGCTGGCGCCGCCTGCCGTGGCCGGCGGAGCCTGGACCGAAACGGCACTCTACGCCTTCAAGGGCGGCAGCGACGGCGCCAACCCCGCCGCCGAGGTGATCGACCTGGCAGGCAACCTGTATGGCACGACTTTTGACGGGGGTATCACGGGCTGCCGCAGCAAGGGCTGCGGCACCGTGTTCCGGCTGTCGGCGCCCGCCAGCGCCGGCGGAGCCTGGACCGAAACGGTGCTCTATGCGTTCCCGGGCCGCAGCCATGGTGCCAATCCCCAGGCCGCCCTGCTCTATGCTGCGGGACACCTGTATGGCACGACGGCCCGGGGCGGCCTCGACTGCCTGCCCAATGCGACCTGCGGCGTGGTGTTCAGGCTGACCCCGCCGGCCGCAGCGGGAGACTCCTGGATCGAGAACGTGCTCCACCGCTTCAGGGGCGGCAGCGACGGCGAACTTCCCTTGGCCGCTCTGATCGACGTGCAAGGTACGCTTTACGGCACGACCTCGGAGGGGGGCGGCGCCTGTGGCGGCTCGGGCTGCGGCACGGTGTTCAGCATCACCAAAAGGGGTGCCGAGACCGTGCTCTACCCGTTCCCCGGCGGCACTGCCGGCCAGCTTCCGGTGGCCGGGCTGACCGAGGTGGGCGGCGCGTTGTACGGTACCACCCGCGAAGGCGGCGATTCCGGCTGTCGCGGTGGGTGCGGCACGGTGTTCGAGGTCGCGCCCTAGAGCGCGACGCCTCCCGAGTTCGGGGACTGCACCGACCGGGCCAATCCCGAAGCCGGCGCTGATCAGTGTAGCGGGAACGCATGACGGCACCACCTCGCGCGGCGGTGCCTCATGCCAGCCCGCCTTGAGCCCGACTCTGCTGTGGGGCTGAAGCCCAGCCTACTTCGCCAACCGGCGTTGACCGTGGGGCGGGCTTCAGCCCGCCATCCATGTGGCAATGTCAACGCCGTCCGGTATCAGACCTCGGCGTGTGTTCAAGCTGGTGTCGCCAGCCGTTCCCCTGGACTAGGCCCGCCCCGAACACGTTTCTGCCCGTCTCCGGATCTAACCGGATGCGGATAAATCCACGGCGACCGCCGGGACCGGAATCCCTGCCGTTGATTCAACTCGGGGCCGGCCCGCCACGAACCAGAAGAGTCCTTCTGAACATCACCGCAACATAAACGTGTACGATATATCACCGCAATGTTGGTCTGAGCTTCGCCTTCTCTGGATTACATGAACCCGCAAGGGCGTTTTGCGGGCTGCCGCCCCCTGTCGTTCGGAACCGATCCATCCAAGCAGCTCGTTATGGAGAGAGAAGAATGAACCGGGTTTTCACCGCGTTGGCCGCAGCCGCCACGATCGTCGCCGCTGTTCCCGCCTATGCGGGCAGCATTCTGCACGTCGCCGCGCGCGCCGGCAACTACACCAGCGACAGCACTTCGCTGATCGGAGTGCCGCTCGATCTGGCGGGCGATACCGAGGTCTTTTTCACCACGACAAAAAGCAACACGGTGGTCCGCGTCGTCTATAACGCTGAATGCGGGGTGCTCGGTCCTGCAGAGTCCCGGGTGACCATCGTGGTGATGGTGGACGGCAATCCAACCTATCCTGATTCGGACACCCACTTCGCCTTCTGCACCGCCACCAGCACCCGCGCCTATGTCTGGACCGGCGCGACCCGAGAGGCATATTACAAAGTGCCAACTCCGGGCAGTCACAAGCTGCAGATCTTCGCGGCTGAACTCGGGGGGGCAACGGAATGGTGGCTTGGCGACAGCTTCACCTCGGTGGACGACTGACAGCGACAGCCGGGTCGGGAGGTTTCACGGACCGCTGCCACGGTCCATTGCACATCCCGATCCGGCCGAGCTTCAACACGCGCTCGTGGACAACCGGCTGCATCCGATGCAAGCGCCGGTGTCGATCCCAAAACGTCCGCTCAAGACATTCTGCCCCGATAGCCGGGGTCGGTCCTGGCCATAAGTAGTCGGTCCGGCATCTGCCTACTTCACCGTCTGCACCACCTCAAAACCCTCGAACTCCGGATGGCTGAGATAGAGCGGGGCGTCGCCTCGCCCGACATTGCCGGCATTGCGGTGAGCGGCACGGAACGCTTCCGACCTGGTCCAACCCTCGAACGCGGCCCGATCCGACCAGATCGTGTGGCTCGAATACAAAACGTGGTCCTCCCGCTGCGGGCCGCGCAACAGGTGGAATTCCATAAAGCCCGGCACCGCCTTCAGATGCGTGTCGCGGCTGGTCCAGACGCGCTCGAACTCCGCCTCCGAGCCGAGGGCCACTTTGAAGCGGTTCATGGCGATGTACATGCTGGAAGCTCCCCGCCGGCCTCGCGACGACGATAATGCCTGGTTTGCGACGGTCGAGTAGTCTCGGCGCCTTCATGGTGGAACAACCGGCTAGGCTCGTGAGTCCCCGACAGCCTTCCCCCGCCTTCGCCCCGAATGGCGGGAGCCAGCATCGACAGCATGGCTCGACGGCTGTTCCCCCTACGTGGGGTCGCGACGCACGCATGGAGGTGGGCAGTGCGGGCCGGCAAGCGGCATCGCTCGGGGAATCCGTGGCCCTGCACGCGGCTGCGCTTGCGGCATTGCTGCTCGCCGTTCCGGCACCGATCCGCCCGCCCGCGCCGGACGTCGCGGTGGCGATGGTATTCGAGCCTGCGGCCTCTCCCGCCCCCGCCGTTACCCCCGGTACCCGCCGGAGCCGACGCCTCCGCCGCCTATAGCGGCCGAACCCGAGCCCGAACCGTCGCCACCGGCCGAGGTCACCCCGGCACCGACCCCGCCACCGGCCGAGGCCACCCCGGCACCGACCCCGCCGCCGGTCGCCAGCCCTGAAACGAAACCGGCTCTACCAAAGCCGCGGCCTAGGCCAGCGACACCGCACCCAACAGCCGCCCAACCCGCGCGGGCCGCTCCCACACAGCCGGCGCCGACCGCCGCCGCACCATCGGCGAGCGCGGCCGTGTCTTCATCCAGCCCGGCTCCGATCACCGTGGCCGCCCGTCCAGTGGGCGGCGTGGCGGGGAATTGCCAGCCGGACTATCCCCCTGCCGCCCGGCGCCGAGAGGAGCAAGGACTGGCGTTGATCCACGTCACCGTCTCGGCCGGGGGTCGGGCGGTGGCGGCGAGCCTCGTGCAGTCGAGCGGCCACGCGCTGCTCGATTCGGCGGCGCTGGCGAAGGTGATGCGGGATTGCCGGTTTCTTCCGGCAACCCGCAACGGCGTTCCGATCGAGGGTGATACGCTCCAGGGGATCGAGTTCCACCTCGAACAGTGATCCGCCGCCGCCTCGGAACGGGGGTCCGGCCCGGCCCGGCCAAGCAGTTCGTGTGCTCTGACGCATTCCGCCGATGTACGCCGAGCTTGGTCGCGCCATTTCTGATGGCTAGTTAGGAATTTTGGCATGTAATGATAGTGATACTTGACAGCATCTTGCTTCGGGTCTATGTCGCGATCGTGTTCGCGCCCCCACCCCTCCCACCAGACGCCAGCCTCTCCGACCGTTTTACCCGGTTCACCCACGGACTGGCCCGGGGGCTGGTGGAGCGCTACGAAGCCGACCGGAGGTCCGGGGTGTATATCCTGGCCGTGCAGCTGGTGAACCTGATCGGCACCCGGCTGCAAAACCTCCGGCTCAGGTTCATCGCCCTCGCCGCCCGCGCCCAGGCGGGTCCGCTGCCGCCGCCCCGGCCGCCCAGGGACCGGAAACGGGAAGCCCGAAAGCGACAACGCCCGTTTCCCGAGCCGTTCGCCTGGCTGCTAAAACTGGGGCAGTGGCGGGTGGCGCCCTACAAGGGGGATTTGGAGCAGCTGCTGGCGGATCCCGGAATGCAGGAGCTGATCCGCACCGCCCCTCAGGTGGGGCGCATCCTCCGCCCCTTCTGCCGGATGCTGGGCGTAGTCCCCGACCCGGCGCTCCTGCCCCCGCCGCCGAAACGGCCCGCCCGGGCCAGGCCGGCCCCCGAACCTGAACCGGACCCCGCCGCACCGGCCCCCCAAAAGCCGCTGCGAAAGCGCCCGGTCCGCACCGAGCCGTATAAGCGCAAGCCGAAGTGGACCGAGCCCGGCACGGAGTGGCGCAAGTGGCGCGGCATCTGGATGCTGGAGCCGATCCGAAAACCGACCCCTTCCTGAGCCTGCCCACGCACGCCCATATTGTTTCGTATTAGAAATATCTGGTCAGAAATTGCCTGGGTTGGTGGAAGTTCCCTGGCCGGTGCCTCCGGACCCGAGGGCGGCGCCGCCAGGGCTGAATTTGCCGACATTGCCCAGCAGCATCTGCATGAAACTCGGCTCGCTGCCGGGCGACGGCGTGGTGCGCGAGACCACCTGAACCGGCATGCTGTCCTTCATGGATTTGTGGCTTATTCCGGTCAGCACGCCGCTCTGGTCGAAACTCAGCACGTAGATCTGCTGATCGTCCACTTTGTTGGTGCCGGCGATCACGGGCGTGGTCACCTCGCCGATATAGATCCACTGGTTGTCGTTGAACGCGCCGGGCGCGGTGGGCGAGCCGATCAGCGAGCGCACGTCGTTGCGGGTGGAGGTGCCCGGCACCAACTGCGCAATCGCCTCCGGGTCGACCTTGTTGCCGCGCACCTGCGGCGCGTACAGAGAAACGCAGGCTGCAGGCCGCAGGCACCGAGGGTGCCGAGGAGCAGCAGGTTTGCGGCGAGGCGGCGGGCTGGCAACGCGATTCTGATCCTGGGCGGCGGCCAAAACCCCGGTCCGGTTGACCGGGGCGGCCGATGCACTGACATAAGCGCGTGTCACGCGGGGCCGCAGCCTGTCAAGGCGGCACGACGATCAGGCGCAAGGAGGCGCGGTGCTGGCTTTTCGACGTAGCCGCCGGGAGCGTGTGGCTCACGCCCTCTATTGCCGGGCGGTCGCGGCGGCGCGGGGGCCGTGGTTTTATGCCGAACTCGGCGTGCCCGACACCTTGGACGGCCGCTTCGACATGGTGGGCCTGTATGTCTTTCTGCTGATCCGGCGTCTGCAGGCACTGCCCACCCCCGGGCCAGCGCTGGCGCCAGAATCTGTTCGACGCGATGTTTTCCGACATGGACGTGACCCTGCGGGAGATGGGCGTGGGCGACCTTGGCGTGGCCCGGCGGGTGCGCGCCATGTGGGAGGGTTTGCACGGTCGCGCCGCGGCGTATCAGGCTGCCCTCGCGGCTTCCGACGAGACCGCCCTGGCCGCGGCCTTGGCGCGCAATGTCTGGCGGGATCCCGCAGTGGTTGGGCCCGCCGCGCGGCTGGCCGCCGTCGCAATCACCGTCGATCGCGAGCTGCAAGCACAGGCACTGGCGGATCTTTGCCGAGGCGAGGTCGCGTTCGCCGAACCCGAAAGCATGTTTGCATGAGGCCCGAACTGCATCGGCCGTTGCCGGTCGAGCGGCTGAAAGGCGGCGGCGAGCAGGTGGTGGAGGCGACCGCCGCCGAGCGCGAGGCGATCGCGGCGAGGCTGCACATTCCGGGCGTGCTGGCTTTGCGCTGCCGCTTCGATTTTTCCCCCGCCACGTCGGACGGCACGCTGGCTGCATGCGGGCTGTTGCAGGCGCGCGTGATGCAGGAGTGCGTGGTCAGCCTGGACGCGTTCGAGGCCGACATAACCGAGGATTTCGCCGTGCGCTTCGTCCCGCAGGGGCAGGAGAGCACCGACGACGATCCGCTGTCCGATGACGAGCTGGTCTACGAGGGCGGCGTGATCGATCTGGGCGAGGCGGCAGTGGAACAGCTGGCCCTGGCGCTGGACCCGTTCCCGCGCCGTCCGGGTGCGGTCTTTCTCGAAGCTGAGCCGGATCAGGAGCCCGACAGCCCATTTGCCAGGCTGGGCAGTCGGGACCATTCCGGCTGACGCGCAGGTACGCGCGATCCCTCGCTTGCTTGTGGGCTCGCGGCGCCTCTGCTAGACGGCGCGACTTGTGTAATTTTCTCGCATCGGCCGGCATGCGCCAGACCTCGCGAGGTCGCGTGCGGCGCTGCGATCAGACTGAAGGGACTCGGTAGTATGGCTGTTCCGAAAAGAAAAACCTCGCCCTCGCGGCGGGGTATGCGCCGCAGCCACGAGGCGCTGCGACCCGAGCCGCACGCGGAATGCCCTAATTGCGGCGAGCTGAAACGCCCGCATCACATCTGCAGCCATTGCGGCCATTATGACGGCCGGGAAGTCATTCAGGCCGGGAAGGCGCTGAAGGGGGCGGTCCGCGCCTGAGCGGCGCTTCCGGCGCACCTGACCCAGCCGTGGCCGAAACGTTTACGCTGGCAATCGACGCCATGGGTGGCGACCGCGCGCCGGACATCGTCGTGGCGGGCTTGGCGGAAGCAGCGGAGCGGCACCCGGAGGCGCGATTTCTGTTGGTCGGGGACAGCGCCTTGCTTGAGCCGTTGCTGGCCCGGCACCGCCGGGCCGGCGCCGCCTGCACCGTGCGCCACACGGTCGAGGCCATCAGTGCCGAGCTAAAGCCCACCGCCGCGCTGCGGCTGCGCGGCGCCTCGATGCGCGTGGCGATCGAGTCCGTGTCGGAGCGCGAGGCGGCCGGCGTGGTCAGCGCCGGCAACACGGGGGCACTTCTGGCGCTGGCCAAAATCGTGCTGAAAACGCTGCCTGGGATCGACCGGCCCGCCATGGCCGCCATCTTTCCGTCCGCGCGAGGCGACGTAGTGATGCTCGATTTGGGCGCCAACGTTGCGTGCGATGCGCGCAATCTGGTGGAGTTCGCCATCATGGGTGACGTTTTTGCGCGCACCGTGCTCGGCCTGACCGCACCCAGCATCGGCCTGCTGAACGTAGGCTCGGAGGATTTGAAGGGCGACGAGCGGCTGCGCGCCGCGGCCGGCGTGCTGCGGGCCAGCTACATCGGCCCGCAATTCCACGGTTTCGTGGAAGGTCACGACATCGCCGCCGGCACCACGGACGTGATCGTAACGGACGGGTTTACCGGCAACGTGGCGCTGAAAACCGGCGAGGGCGCGCTGCGGCTGGCCGGCGGCCTGCTGCGCCAGGTGTTTTCCGCCTCCCTGTCCGCCCGGCTCGGCTATTTGCTGGCCCGGCCCGGGCTCGACCGGCTGCGCGAATGGCTTGACCCGCGCCGCTACAACGGTGCGGTGATGGTCGGGCTGAACGGCGTGGTGGTGAAGTCCCACGGCGGCACCGACGCGCAAGGTTTTGCTAACGCGGTCGATGTAGCCGTCGACATGGTGGTACACCGGTTTGACGAACGCATCCGTGACGGACTGCGACGCATCGCACCCCTGCCGAGTGCGGCGTAACAGCGTGCGCCGGGCCGTGATTGCCGGGGTCGGCGGATATCTGCCGGAAACCGTGGTCACCAACGACGAGTTGTCGCGCACGGTGGCGACCTCGGACAGCTGGATTCACGAACGCACCGGCATCCGCCAGCGTCACATTTCACAGCCGCACGAGACCTGCGCCTTCATGGCGACCGCGGCGGCCCGCGCGGCACTGGCCAATGCTGGCGCCAGTGCGGGCGAGGTGGACGCGGTGATCGTGGCCACCGCCACCCCGGACCAGGCGTTTCCGGCGACGGCGCTGCGCGTGCAGGCGGCGTTGGGCATGGGCGGATTCGGGTTCGACGTATCGGCGGCGTGTACCGGCTTCATCTACGCCCTGTCGGTGGCCGACGCCATGATCGCCACCGGACAAATTGCGAGCGCCCTGGTGGTCGGCTCGGAAGTCTACTCGCGGCTGATGAACTGGCAGGACCGCACGACCTGCGTCCTGTTCGGCGACGGTGCCGGCGCCGTGCTGCTGCGATGCGGGGAGAGCCTGGACGGGGCGAACGGGCGCGGCGTGCTGTCGACCCACCTGCACTCCGACGGCAATCTTGGGCGACATCCTGTATATCGATGGCGCGGTCGGCCTGCCCGATCGCTCCGGGCATCTGGTGATGAACGGCCGCGAGGTGTTTCGCCAGGCCGTGGCGCGGCTGGCCGAAGCGGTGGAGGAAGCGCTGGCCCGAAATGGCCTGACCGCCGAGACGGTGGACTGGCTGATCCCCCACCAGGCAAACCGCCGCATCATCGACGGCATCGGGCGACGGCTCGGCTTTCCGGAGGACAAGATCATCGTCACCGTGGATCGCCACGCCAACACGTCGGCGGCCTCGATTCCGCTGGCGCTGGCAGAGGGATGCGCGGACGGAAGAATTCGGCCGGGCCAGCTGCTGCTGATGGAGGCGCTCGGCGGCGGGCTGACCTGGGGCTCGGCACTGATCCGGCTGTAGAGTCTGCTGGAAGGCCGGCAACAGCCTGTATTTTACGGATTTCGTTGACGGGACGAAGCTTGCTGCCTAGCGTCCTGGCATGGACACGGTGACACGCGCCCAGCTCGCCGAAACCATTTATGCGCAAGTGGGTCTGTCCCGCAACGAATCGGCTGCCCTGCTGGAGACCGTGCTAGCCCGGATGGCTGCCGCGCTTGAGCTAGGAGAATCAGTAAAAATCAGCGGCTTCGGCACCTTTTCTGTGCGCCAGAAAGGACGCCGGGTCGGCCGCAACCCGAAAACGGGGGTGGAAGTGGCCATCATGCCGCGGCGGGTTCTGGTGTTTCGCCCGAGCCAGGTTATGCGAGCGCATGTCAACCACCTGCCCCCGCCGCCCGATACCGGAGACGATGAATGAGGGAGGCGACCGACGCCCTCGACGCCGGACCGGAAGACCCGCCAGGCGGCATCGGGCGCAGCCGACTCCCACGCAAGGCGCCCAACGCTTTTCGCACCATCAGCGAAGTAGCGGACGACCTGCATATCCCTCAGCATGTGCTGCGTTTCTGGGAGACGAAATTTACCCAGGTCCGGCCGCTGAAGCGCGGTGGCGGGCGCCGCTACTATCGGCCGGACGACATTGCCTTGCTGCGGCGGATCTCGGATCTGCTCTACATTCAGGGCTATACGATCAAAGGCGTGCAGCGCCTGTTGCGCGAGGGCGGCGGCAAGCTGTCGGACAACATCCCGCCGCCTGCTCCGGAGGACCGTGAAGCCGCTCCCGCGGTCGCTCTGGCCGAGCCTGAGTTACCCTTGCCCGGCTTGCCGCCCCCCAGCATGTCCGACCCGGCCCGCCGTGCGGCGCTGCCTCCGGTACCGCGAATCCCGGCGGTGCCCCAGGAAGGCGCGGACGGCGTCGAGGCAGAGCGCCTGCGCGCGCTACTCCGCGAAGTACTGGCGGAGCTGCGGGTCGTGCGAGCGCTGCTCGGTTGATTGCCGGAGCGGCGGGCGGCTGCTACAGCTGGAGTGTGGCGGAGCGTAGCGCAGCCTGGTAGCGCATCAGTCTGGGGGACTGGGGGTCGTGGGTTCGAATCCCGCCGCTCCGACCATAATAAATCAATGCTTAGGTGTGTTCTCGCCACTCGAAACGAAGCCTCGGGATACCAGAGAGATACCACTCGCTGCCTCCGCCAGCCAAATGCGCCAGATCAAGCCGTTGTCCCCGCGGCCCTATTAAGGCTTGATAGAGCGCTGCTTCCGCTCGATAGCCTCTTGCGTCACCTCCGCGGAGATGCTGGCGAGCGTTGCTTCCAGTGCGAGCGGTGAGTTTCCGGTTGCGGACGAGGTTGACTGGCGAACAGCCTCGCCCCGAAGCCGGTAGCTCGCCCTGGCTTCGCCGATCAGATCCCGGCCACCGTGATCATTCATGCTGGTTCCTCCAGGTAACCTGGACCAACAAGCCGCCGCTGATCACAGCCGCCATCCCGATCAGCAGAAGCCAGTCCAGAGGCACCGACAAGGCCGCGGACAGAGGTGCACCCATCAAGGAACGAGACAGCGGAGCCGAGTAACCCATCAGCACCGCTCCCACGGCCGCCACGCCGACACCGGTCCACTGCATGGACGCAAACGGTTTCATCTTGTTCCCCCCGAGCATCATGTGACCGGCCCCCCTGGCGCTGCGTCGCCGGAGGCGATCGCAGGCGCGCCGCCAGAGAGGGATGCAGGCCGGCTCATTGCGCGCGAGGAAGTGCCGAATGACGGCACTCCGGGCTCCGGCGACACGCCGCGCAAATCCTCCGTCGTAAGGACGATGCGGCCGATGAACCCTGCCGGCAAAGTGTTCAACTTGAGTTCTGCCGCCGCATTGATCAGGGTGCGGAACCTGTCAAAGGATTTTCGCCGCAGCACCGCGCTCGATGGAGGGGTCAGGCCCGATGCCGCGTCCAACGCCTCGTCCAGGATGGCACAGTCGACCCGACGCATGCCGACGCGGACTTGAAAACGTCTGAAATCCGCGTCGGATACCCTGGTCATGCCCGATCTCCGTTTGGCCTCGGTTGCGGGACGGATCAGTAATCCATCTCGCCCATGCCGCCGCCCATGCCGTTCCGTCCCGGCGTGCTGCTGCCCGTCGCCTTGGCCGGCCGTTCGGACACCATGGCCTCGGTCGTGATCAGCAGGCCGGCGACCGATGCCGCGTTCTGCAAGGCCGTGCGCACGACTTTGGTCGGGTCGATGATGCCGGCCGCAACCATGTCCTTGTAGGAGCCGGCCTGCGCATCAAACCCGTAGGCGTACTCGCTGCTCTCCAGTACCTTGCCCGAGATCACCGCCCCATCCTCGCCGGCATTCTCGGCGATCTGGCGCAGCGGCGTCAGCGCCGCCCGACGCACGATCTCGATGCCAAACCGCTGGTCGTCGTTCTCGGCCTTGAGGCCGGCCAGGATCAGGCTGGCCCGCGCCAGCGCGACACCGCCGCCCGGCACGATGCCTTCCTCGACCGCCGCACGGGTCGCATGCATCGCATCGTCGACGCGATCCTTGCGCTCCTTCACCTCGGCCTCGCTGGCGCCCCCGACGCGGATCACCGCGACGCCGCCGGCCAGCTTGGCCAGCCGCTCCTGCAGCTTTTCGCGGTCGTAGTCGCTGGTCGTCTCCTCGATTTGTGCGCGGATCTGGCTGCAGCGGCCTTTCATGTCATCCGACTTGGCCGCGCCCTCGACGATCGTGGTGGTGTCCTTTTCGATGAGCACCTTTTTCGCGCGGCCGAGCATGTCCAGCGTGACGTTCTCGAGCTTGATGCCCAGATCCTCGGAAATCACCTGTCCGCCGGTCAGCACGGCAATATCCTCCAGCATCGCCTTGCGGCGATCGCCGAAACCGGGCGCCTTGACCGCCGCGACTTTGAGGCCGCCGCGCAGCTTGTTCACCACCAAGGTGGCGAGCGCTTCGCCTTCCACGTCCTCGGCAATGATCAGCAGCGGCCGGCCGGACTGCATCACCGTCTCCAGCAGCGGCAGCAGCACCTGCAGACCAGAGAGTTTCTTCTCGTGGATCAGGACGTACGGATCGGCCAGCTCGACCAGCATCTTCTCGGCGTTGGTGACGAAGTACGGGCTGAGATAGCCGCGGTCGAACTGCATGCCGTCGACCACCTCCAGCTCGGTGTCCATCCCTTTTGCTTCCTCAACGGTAATGACGCCCTCGTTGCCGACCTTTTGCATGGCCTGCGCGATCATGCGTCCGATCTCGGTCTCGCCGTTGGCGCTGATGGTGCCGACCTGGGCGGTTTCCGCCTCGGTGCTGATCGTCTTGGAGCGGAGTTTGAGCTCCGCGACCAGGGCGGTCGCGGCCTTTTCGATGCCGCGCCGCAGTTCCATCGGCGCCATGCCTGCGGCCACGGCCTTACCGCCTTCGCGCACGATGCTGTGCGCCAGCACGATCGCCGTGGTGGTGCCGTCGCCGGCCAAATCGTTGGTTTTTGTGGCGACCTCGCGCACCAGCTGTGCGCCCATGTTCTCGGATTTGTCCGAAAGCTCGATCTCCTTGGCGACCGTCACGCCATCCTTCGTGCTGCGCGGCGAGCCATAACTCTTGTCAATCAGCACGGTACGGCCTCTGGGACCGAGCGTCACCTTCACTGCATCGGCGAGCGTGTCCACGCCGCGCAGCAGCCGGGTGCGCGCATCGGTTCCGAACCTTACGTCCTTGGCGGTCATGATCTTGGTCTTTCCTGTGTCGATTTTTCTGCTGGTATTGCGTTAAGCTGAACGGCGCGATCAAGCGGGTCAGGCTGCCCTGGCCTCGGCGGCGCGGTGTTCGACCACGCCAAGCAAGTCGCTTTCTTTCATGATCAACAGCTCCTCGCCGTCGATCTTGACCTCGGTACCGGACCACTTGCCGAACAGCACACGGTCCCCGGTCTTGACGTCCAGCTGGACGATGGCGCCCTGCTCGTTGCGCGCACCCGGACCGACCGCCAGCACCTCGCCCTCGCCCGGCTTCTCCTTGACGGTGTCGGGGATGATAATGCCGCCCGAGGTTTTTTCTTCGGGAATGATCCGGCGCAGAACAAGCCGGTCGTGCAGGGGATGGAATTTCATGGCAGACCCTTTCAGAGATTTGGCCGACGGCGTCGCTTGCCGCCGCCATTAGAGGGAGCGGTTTGGCCAGAAGGCTGGTAGCGCGAGGATACGGCGGCTGCGACCGGCTTCTTGCCGGCGTTCGGTTTCTTCGCCTCGCGGCTTGCGAGCGGAGCCCGCTGACATGCGAAGAACCTACAATCAGCACCGCGTCGTTACTACAATTAGCTGGTGATTATTTTGCCAAGAACAAGTCTCAGGGGAGAATTTATTTAACACCCGATACGGCTGCTCGCCGCCTCGGCGGGGAATTTTCTACGGCACATGACGC
Organism: uncultured Pseudomonadota bacterium; assembly: GCA_963822705.1. GTDB lineage: Bacteria > Pseudomonadota > Alphaproteobacteria > Acetobacterales > Acetobacteraceae > CAVRQM01. Next base: position 212,884 of record CAWGIX010000006.1, on the reverse strand, counting down.
AGGACGGCAGCACAGCGGCCGGAAACACGCCCTGCAGCGTGGCCGGCTGCGGCGCCGCGTTCAAGCTTGTGGCGATGCCCGCCAAAGCCCACAAGCGGTGGACCATGAAGCTGCTCTACAGCTGGACGGTTCTACCATCTGCGTTTGATAGGCGCTGAGGCAAGGCGAGGCGGTGCTGGCTGAGGAGCACGCGCGCTCAGCGGCATTGGTTCGCTTCACAACACCCCTTTTGCATGCTCAACTTATGCTGGGGCGTTGCGGCGAAGATCAGCCGTTTGATATTGTAGACGAAATTGGCGAGCCCGATCTTGGTAGTTGCCCGAGGCAGGCCGATGGTGCGGATGAACAGGTCCATCCGATCCTTCTGCTCGGCGAAGACGTGCTCGATGCGCGATCGCACCCGGGATTTGGCATTGTTGGCCCGGCGGATCGCCGGCGACATCGGCCGGTTCGCGCGCTGCTTGCGATGCACGCGGGAGACGAAGCCGTTGTTGGCCATGAAGCCCTCGTTGGCCGCCGAGCGATACGCCGTATCGGCCCAGACGCTGGCTGCCGTGTTGCTCCGGTCGAGCAGGCCATGGCGGAGCCGGCATCCCTCATGGCCGGCGGCATCCGTGGCCAGCCATCGACGGCTGAACACCTCTCGGACCCAAAGGGCGGCGTCGCCAAAGCATGACCAAGTCGCATCCGAGATCGCATCGATCAATAACGATGTCGCCGGCAACCTCTACATTGGATCGACAGGCGCGGCCGGAACCCCGTCCGCTTCCAGCGCCTCGCCGGCCGATAGACATAGATCCTCGCGGAACCGGCCGGCCACAAGCTGCACCCCGACCGGCACCGCCCCAACCATGCCGGTCGAAACGGCCAACGCAGGCACGCCGATGAGCGGGATGGCGATTTGCGTCATCTGCGCCTCCCACACGCGCGCAAACGCTGCGTCGCCTTGGCGGTCGAGTTCATCCGGGAACGGCAGCTCCGCCGAGACCGGAAGCAGCACCACCGGAACTTGCTCAAAAAAATGCTGCCACATCCGGACCAGCGTGGCGCGGCGGGTCAGGATTCCGGAATAGGCGGCCAGGTCGAGGCGACGCCCGGCTTCGGCGTGGAACCGCAGCACGATCAGCGCGCCCGCGTCGCCCTCGCGTTCTGCGGCGGCGAGGCTCGCCTCGTAGCCGTCTCCGAGCCACAGGCGGGTCTGCAGTTCGGCGGCCTCGCGAAGCGGTGGCAGAGCCGCTACCTCCTCCACTTCCCAGCCCGCCGCCTCAAGCCGCTTGGCGGCTTCCACCAGGGCTGCGATCACTTCTGGCACCGTGTCCAGGCCGTCCGGCCGCAGACACAGCGCCACTCGCTTTGGCACGGGCAATCCTTCGGCGGGGGCCGGAACCCACCATGGGTCGCGAGCATCCCTGGCCGACATTGCCGCAAGCCCCAGACGCAAGTCGGCCATGGTGCGGCCGATCGGCCCGGAGACGGCGGTAAGCTGCGGGCCGATGCTCCGTTCCGGTGCGGAAGCGTTGTAGGCGGCCACCCTGCCGGGCGTCGGCCGCAAACCATGCACCCCGCAGGCGTAGGCAGGGTAACGGATCGACCCAGCGATGTCCGTGGCTTGCGCCAACTGCCCGATTCCCGCGGCGACGCAGGCGGCGGCCCCGCCGGAGGAGCCGCCGGGAGTCCGGGACGGATCGCGGGGGTTTTTCGTGGCGCCGTGCAGCCGGTTGCTGGTGAACCAGCGATACGAAAACGCCGGCGTGTTGGTGCGGCCCAGAATGACTGCACCGGCGCGGAGAAGATTGGCGACCACCGGATTGTTGGACTGCGCGACCCAGTCACGCTGCAGCGTCACGCCGTTGGTGGTAGCAAACCCGCTCTGGTCGGTGTTGACCTTGATCGTTACCGGCACCCCGGCGAGCGCCCCCGGATCCTCGCCGCGTGCGATTCGGGCATCTACGGCCTGCGCCTGTGCCAGCGTCGTTTCAGGTCGGTGATCGACCACGGCATTGATGCCTGGGTTTACCGCGTCGAGTTTTGCCAAGGCATCAAGCGCGGCCTCGTGCGCGGATACGTCGCGGCGGCGGATACGTTTGGCGAGATCAGCCGCGGGAAGACGCCAAAGTTCCGTCATGCCCGTGCTCGGATCGCCGTTGCAAATGGAAGCTCGATCAGTCCCATGCGTGGGTTGATGCCGGTCCCTCCTGACCTCACCTAAATTGGCAAAAGCGAGCGAAGGTGCTCACGCACCCCGCGCAGCCCGACGACCTCCAGCCCGCTCTCGCGCACCCACTCCTTGATAAGCGGCGTTTTGAAGAGGGCATACTCGTCGGTGCGAATATGAGCATAGTCCGGCTCCACGGCCTCAAAGTCGCCCGGCGCGTTGAAGTGCAGGGAGAGGAACGTCAGGCCCTCGGGGATTTTGCCGAACATCTCGCGATAGGCGGTCCGCGCGTCGGCAGTGCGCTGCCACGGTGTCTCGTAGACGATCTCAAAAACAGGGAAGTTCTTGGCGGTCGCCTCCGCCAGCGCGGCGTTGTACCGCTCGTTCGACATCGGCCCGGAGTAGGACCGCGGATTGAAGGTATCGTAGTCTTTCACTAAAAGAATGGGCAACCGGTACTCGATGCCCAGGCGCAGGTAGATGTCCACGAACTCGGGGCACATCGCCGTGCCCATGTGTGCGTCCAGGTGGGTTACGTCTATGCCTGCTGCAACTGCGGTCTCGATCTGGGCCCTCAGTTCCGCTTCCACGGCGTGCGGCACTGCATGGCGCCGGACATTCGGGACATCCGGCCAGAAGTAGCCCAGATCGTCGGTCAGGCCGGCGGAACGCGGCGGACTGGTCAGCGGCCGCCACCGGTAAGGCCGCTTCTCGCTGGTCAGCGTCAGGTGCACGCCCACATCGAGCGTGCGATCGGCGTTGGCCATTTCGGCGGCTTCGGGGAACCACGGGCACGGCACCATGACGGAACCGGAACTGCACGTACCGAGTGCCGACAGCTCGGCGAATGCCGTATTGGCGCCATGGGTCATGCCGACGTCGTCCTCATGGATCACCACGTACCGACGCCCCTGGCCGACATTCGCAAGACTCATGGTTTGCCTTTCTGCGAGAGCACGCACCGTCACCCGACCCGCGCCACCAGATCCGTCAGCTCGTCCAGCTCGATCTCGTCGCGACGGAAATGGGCCGCCACGCGACCCTGTGCCAGCACGGTCAAATCGTCCGCGACGGACAGAGCGTGGCGGAAATTGTGCGTAATGAGGATAATGGCTTGTCCGCGGTTACGTGCCTGGACGATGTGATCGAGCACTCGCCCGGCCTGTCGCACTGCGAGCGCCGAGGTGGGCTCATCGAGTACCAGCAGGGAGGAGCCGAAAAACATTGCTCGGGCGATGGCGAGCGACTGACGCTCACCCCCGGAAATGTTCACCCCTCGCTCGTCGAGGCCGCGCTCCCAGCGAACGCCGAGCTGATGCAGGGCCGACCGCGCCATCTCGTCCGCGCGCTTGAGGTCGAGCCACTTGAACGGGCCGGCGCCCTTTTGCGGCTCGCGCCCCAAAACGATGTTGCGCGTCACGGACAGCAACTCGCAGACGGCCAGATCCTGGAACACCGTTGCGATCCCGAGCTGCCTTGCCTGCGCCGGGTTGGTAAAAGTGACGATTTGGCCACGAAAGCGCAGCTCTCCCCGGTCGGGCGGAAAGACGCCGGACAGGATCTTTATCAGCGTGGACTTGCCGGCGCCGTTGTCGCCGAGCAGCGCCAGGATGCGGCCGGCGTATGCCTTAAGTGACACGTCGACCAGTGCCGTCGTGGCGCCAAAAGCCTTGGATACCTTCACGGCCTCGATGACCGGCACGGCGTCAGGGGGAATCGGTTCGATGGTCCGCTCGCGCATATGCGGATCGACGGGGCCAACGCCGGCGGGCGGACGGCCCCGCGGTTCAGGGGCAGGGCCAACGACCGCGCTCATTGTCCAGCCTCCTCGGAGACGCCGAGAGGCGCGGCCGGACCGTGTAGGACCGCGTCTCCAGACTCCTCCGCAAAGCTGCCCGTGGCGGCGGCGATGGCCGCATCGGCCGCCTCGCTGCTGCGCCGAAATCCGGCCAGCGGCTTTGATCTGGCCATCCGGCGAGCAACACTGGTGTTCAGGATCACGGCTCCGACCACGATGGCGCCGGTGAGTGTCTTGAAAAAGTGTCCCGGCGCCCCCGCCAGAACCAAGCCGACCTGGATCATGCCAAAGGTAATGGATCCCAAAATCGTGCCAATAACGCTCCCGTAGCCGCCTGACAGCAAGGTGCCGCCGATCACCGTCACGGCCACCGCCTGCAGCTCCATCCCCTCGCCGCGCAGAGCGTCCACGGACGAGAAGCGCGCCACCTGAATGACACCGGCGACGGCGCCGAGCGCCGAGGTAAGCATGAACAAAATGATCGTAACGCCATCGACGGGAACGCCCAGGTTGCGCGCTGCCTGCTCGTTCTGCCCGCGCGCCTGGATCCAATTGCCGAATCTGGTTCGCGACAGCAAGAACGTACCCAGTGCGCCGATGGCGAAAAACCAGAGCATCGACATCCTGAATCCGTCGAGCAGCGGACCGGACATGACATTCTTGAACTCGGGCGGGATCGCTACCGTCATGGGAAAGCCGCCGGTGAGCGCGATGACCACTCCCCGCCAGATCAGCATGGTGCCCAGAGTCACCACGAACGAGTGGATCCGGAATCTGACCACGATGACACCGTTGATGGCGCCGAGGGCAGCACCAACGATGACCGCGGCCGGAGCCGCCACGATCGGCGAAAGCCCATAGTCTCGCATCAGGAGAACGGCGACATATGACGTAAGTCCCAGCACGGCGCCGACGGACAGATCGAAATGGCCGCCGATCATCAGTAGCGTCACGCCGATACTGACGATCCCCAGCTCGGAAGCCACCGCCATGATGCTGATGTAGGTGAGCTTGGTGGGAAATAGTTGCGGGCTCAGCAGTGAGAACACCACGAACAGAATCATAACGGCGGCGAGCGAGGTCGCCTCCGGACGCAACAGGAAGCGTCGGACCGCTTCACCGTACACGACGCGCCGGATGGGTAATGCAGTGGTCATGCTCTACGCCGGTCTTGGGCCATTGCGGTCTTTCGGCCTGAGCTGCGCATGGGCCAGGCAGGAAGGGCGATCGCGCCCTCCCCCTCGCCGGCTAGCTAGCGATAGCCCTGCTTGACCAAAGCTCCGACACGCTTGACGTTCGAGGTATCGACCACGGTCGGGCCGGTGAGAAAGTAGTTGGCCTCGATCAACCCGTACTTGATGTAATGGGTCAGCAACAGCACCGGCATGTAGCCGCGCCAGAATTGCTGCTGGTCAATGGTGAATGCCTGGCGCCCGTCCTCGATGGCGGCCAGCGACTGCGCGACGATGTCGTATCCGGTCAGGATCAAGTCCTTTCGCCCGCTGTCCGCCTTGGCGGAGAGGAACCCGTCGATCACGTCACAGATGCTGGTCGCTGCCTGCGTGTCCGGATGCAGCCTAAGGTAGTTGAAAATCGACTCGGACTGCTGGCCGGGGTCCATGGTCAGCTCCAGAAAGTCGCCCTGGATACCGGCAGCCTTCAACGTCTGGATCTCGGCGTCGGCGCGGTCGCGGCAAGTGGCATCGCCAGGCTGCTGGTCGCCGACCAGAACACGGCCTTTTACGCCCATCTTGATCAGCCGCTGCGCGGTGAGTGTGCCGGCAGCGCGCTCATCGGACCCGGTCCGGAACAGGTAGAAGTCGTTAGGATTGCGGACCTGCGAACCCGCGGGCGGCGCCGCTGCGCTGCCGAAGGCGATACCCGCATCCTTGGCGCGGGCGGCCACCTCCGCATAGGCGGCGTCCTCGGCAAACGCGCAGAGCGCGATGCCGTCGGCCTTGGCCGCGATCGCCTCCTCGATCTTTTCGACCTGATTAGGAATGGTCAGCTGATCCGGGTAGATGTAGGTGACTTTTACCCCGAGATTGCGTCCGGCCTCCGCGGCTCCGCGCGCCAGATATCCGTGAAATCCCGTCGGCGCCGCACAGCCCACGAAGTAGATATTGATCGGCTTCTCGTCGGCTTTCGCATCCCGCACGCCGCTTGCAAGCAGCGCGGCGCCTGCGGTTACAGCCAAGCCGCCTATCCACCTCGACAGGCGCAAGTACCTCACGAAGACGCATTGTTTTCTCCCCTTTTTGCTGGCGTTTGCAGCTAGTTCATGCATCGACCTTGAGATCGAATTTTTGCGCCTCGACCGGCCGCGCGTTGCGGATATGGACGTCTTCCCTGGGTAGGCCGGCAAACACGACCCGCGCCGCCTCGCCGATATCGTGGACGATGTCCGCGATGTCCTGATCGCCATGTTGCGGATGGGTTGCGACCATGACCGTCCGGTTCAGGATTTCCAGCGATCGACTGCACATATCTTTGGAATAGGTGCGCCGGCACTCGGCGTTTTCCGGCATGGCGAACGGATTCATCGCGGGATGGGCAGCGCCCGCGCCCATCAGCACCTGGTCCCACTCCGTGTAGTTGTGGCGCCCGGTTTTGCCAGCAATGACGCTCGGGAAAACCTCGACGAAGCGATCGGCGCTGTCCGCCGACGGCAGGCTCAGGATGACCTGGGTGGCGCAGTCGTCGTCCGGGCTGTTCAGGGGTGCCGGGCGCAGTCCCAAATTCCCCAACGGGGCGATACCGTCCATGATGATCCGTCGTTCCCGGCGCATCGCACCGATCATGCCGTCGAGGCGATCCAATTGGACGTTGAGCATGGCGCCCATCAACTCGGATGCCCTGGCGCCGTTGCCGGAAAACGGTCTTACCGCATCGTTACGGCCCTGCCAGTAGAAATGGCAGGGGTCGATCGCGCAGCGCACCCGCTCCGCCTGCGTATCGTCGTTGACGGCGACCCCGCCGCCCTCACCACAGGTCATGTTTTTGAAATAGTTGAAGCTGAAGGCACCGAGATGGCCGATGCTGCCGAAGCGGCGCCCCTTGTAGGCGCCGCCGACGCCCTGACAGGCGTCCTCTATGACGACCAGCCCGTGCGCCTGGGCAATCTGCATGATCGCATCCATATCGCAGGCCGTGCCCCACATGTGTACGGGGATGACGGCCTTCGTCCTTGGGCCGATGGCTGCCTCGATCGCCGCAGGGTCAATTGTGAGGGATTCATCGATATCGACGATGATCGGGATCGCGCCGACGGACAGAACGGAGGTCGCGGTCGCCATATAGGTGTGGGCGGGAATGATCACCTCGTCCCCGGGGCCAAGGCCCAAGGCCGTCATGGCCGCTGCCAGCGCATTGCTGCCGCTCGCTGCCAGGGCGAAATGCCTGCACCCGAGATACTTGGCGTAGCGCTGCTCAAAACGTTCGCACTCGCTGGTGGCACTGTAACGGAACAGGGCGCCGGAGCAAATCACCCTGGCGATGGCCTCGATCTCCTCCTCGCCGACGACATACATGGCGAACTTCCCCGATTCCTACGCAGCTTGCCCCGGGCTGCCTGTCGACGCCTAGCCGACTTTGAGGGCAAAATAGCGCCAACCGGCGCGGTTTAGCAACGCCTAAACCTCAGGCACTCCATCGCGGCTTGCACTTCTGCACCAACGCATCCTCCCGTCAGCAGCATTTTCCTGGCAGCGTTGCGACCGAAAGTACGCGGGAAAGTCACCATGGACGTGGAGCAGAACAGCCCGATGTTCACGCCTTACGTGAACAGACTGCGAATTACCCACTCCGTTCCTCCCCTCCAATCCCGAGTTGCTTAAGCTTGCGGTGCAGCGCGCTGCGTTCCATGCCGACGAAGATCGCGGTACGGGAAATATTGCCCCCAAAACGTAACAGCTGGCCTTGCAGATATTGCGTCTCGAACGCATCGCGCGCCTCGCGCAGCGGCATGGCCATAATATCCGCGGCCCCTCCCCCGTTCAGCGACGGCGCCGCGGAGCCGACTTCCGGCGGCAGCATTTCCGCGCGGATCGGATCGGCGGACCCTCCGGGCGCCATGATCAGCAGCCAGTCCATCAAGTTTCGCAACTGGCGCACATTGCCGGCCCAGTCAAACGCCTGCAGCGCGGTCAGAGCGTCGGTCGACATCGTGCGCGGGGGCATGCCCGACAATTCCGCCGAGCGTTGCAAGAAATGCCGCGCCAGCGCCGGCACGTCCTCGCGCCGGTCTTTCAGCGCCACAAGTTTCAACGGCACTACCGCAAGCCGGTAGTAGAGATCTTCGCGAAACCGGCCGGCGGCAATCTCGGCCTGCAGGTCGCGGTTGGTGGTGGACAGCACGCGCACGTCCACCTTTACCCGCTGCGAGCCGCCGATGCGCTCGAACGTCTGGTCCTGCAGGGCGCGCACGATCTTGCCCTGCGTCTCCAGCGGCATGTCCGAAACTTCGTCGAGCACCAGCGTGCCGCCATGCGCCCGCTCCAGCACGCCGGCCCGGCGCGGTTGTGCGCTCGGGTCATGCCCGGCCTCCACGCCAAAAAGCTCCTCCTCGAAACGGGCCGGATTGAGGATGGCGCAGTTCAGCGCCACGAACGGGCCGTCTGCGCGTCGGGAGCGGGCGTGGATCATCCGCGCAACCACCTCCTTGCCCGATCCGGCCGGTCCTTGGATCAGCACGCGTGAGCCGGTGGGCGCCACTTTCTCGATCTGCGCACGCAGCGAGGTGATAGCGGAGCTGTTACCGATCAGCTCCATCTCCGGCCCGGCGCGCAGCCGCAGTTCGGCGTTCTCGCGCGCCAGGTTTGCCGCTTCCAGAGCGCGTCGCACCACCAGCAGCAGGCGGTCGGACTGGAACGGTTTTTCCAGGAACTCGTAGGCACCTTGCTGGATGGCGGTCACCGCCATTTCGATGGTGCCGTGGCCCGAGATCATCACCACCGGCACCTGCGGCTCTTCGCTGTGCAGGCTGCCGAGGATGCCCAGCCCATCCAGCCGGCTGCCCTGCAGCCAGACGTCCAGAATCACCAGGGCGGGCCGGCGCAGGCGGAAAGCGGCCAAGGCCGAGTCGGAATCCCCCGCGAGCCGCGTCTCATACCCCTCGTCGCGCAGGATTCCCTCCACGAGCAGGCGGATGTCGGGTTCGTCATCGACGATCAGGATTTCGCTGGCCATGGAAGCGCCCGTATTCGGTCCTGCACGGCTGCAAGACCCTCACCCCGGCCCTCCCCACGAGGAGAGGGAGCAGCACTGCACCCTCTCCTCTGGGGGAGGGCCGGGGTGAGGGTCCGTCCGTTGCTCCCGCTCTAATCCGACGTTACCGCGCCGGGCAAGCACATTGTGGCAACCGTGCCACACCCAGGCCAATCGGGGGTAGGCGCCCGCTCCGCAAGCAGCAGCCGACCGCCATGGTCCTCCATGATCTTCTTGACGATCGCGAGACCCAGGCCGGTTCCCTTGGGTTTGTGGGTTACATAAGGCTCGGTGAGGCGCCCCCTGTCAGCATCGGGCAGGCCGATCCCATTGTCTGCCACCGAAAAGCATACCTCGCCCTCGCCTTGGTCCACCGACACCTCAATGCGGGCGCCATCCGTCTGTTCGGGCCGCATGGACACGGCATCGATTGCATTTTGCAACAAGTTAGTCAGCGCCTGCCCCAGCAGCCGCCTATCGCAAGGCAGGATCGGTCCTCGTGCAGGAACCCGGTCGGATATAAATGCGATCTCAGGATGCGCCTGACGCGGCAGCACCAACAATTCGCGCACGATGCGCCCCGCGTCCTCGGGCCGGATGATCGGCTGCGGCATGCGGGCGAAGGCGGAGAATTCGTCCACCATGCGGCGGATGTCGCCCACCTGGCGCACGATGGTGTCCGCGCACTGCCCGAACGTCTCCGGGTCCGATGTTATTTCCCGTGCGAACCGGCGTTTCAGGCGCTCGGCGGAAAGCTGGATCGGAGTCAGCGGGTTCTTGATCTCGTGCGCGATGCGCCGCGCCACGTCGGCCCAGGCGGCCTTGCGCTGGGCGGACTGCAGTTCGGTCACGTCGTCAAAGCTGACCACCAAACTGAACCGCCGCTCCCCCGCGGCGACCGAGCCGTCCGAGCCGAGTCGAACCAGCAGCGTACGCCGGTTGGTGGTGGGCCCGATCTGCACCTCGGCCACGTGCGCGCGCTCGGGGGCGGCCCGGGCGGCCTCGATCAGGGTAGCGAATTCGGGGATCAGCTCGGCCAGATTGCGGCCGATCGCGGCGACAAGGTCAACGCCCAGCAATGTGCTCGCGGCGCGGTTCGGCAGCTCGATGCGGCCCTGGTCGTCCAGCCCGATCACGCCCGCGGAAACGCCGGCAAGCACTGCTTCCGTGAACCGCCGCCGGCTATCGAGCTGGCTGTAGGCGTCCATCAACTCGCGCCGCTGGGCCGCAAGCTGTCCCGTCATGCGGTTGAAGGCACGCGAAAGCCCGGCCACCTCGTCGCCGGTCGCGGCCTCCGGCACCCGCACCGCCAAGTCGCCGCCGCGTACCCGCTCGGCGGCCATGATGAGCCGTCCGATCGGCCGGGCGATCTGATTGGCGATCACCAGCCCGATCAGCACCGCGGCTGCCAGCACCAGCAGGGCCACCAGGGCAAAGATCAGCGCCAATGTCACCTGCAGGCCGGATCGGCTCTGGTCCAACCGCTCGTACTCGGCCACGGCCTGCTGCGTGTGGGCCATGTGGTCGAGAATCACCGGATCGACCGGGCGTCCGATCATCAGCATGAGCACAGGCGTGGAATCGAGTGCGACCAGGGCCCGCACGCTCTGCTTGTCGTCGCCCGCGAGCACCGCCACGTCGCCCGAGCGGGCACGGTCCATGGCCCAGCGCGGCGGCAGGTCCACCGCGAGGCCGGACAAAATGCCGGCCGATGCGATGACTTTGCCGGTCTCCGGTTCGAAAATTACCGCCTCGGTCAGGCCGCGCAGGGCGGTCTGGTCGGCCATGAGTTCGCCAAAACTGTTTGGGTCGCCCGCCAGCGCGGCGCCGGCCCGGGTCAGGTCGTTGGCCATTGCCAGCGCATCGGCGCGGATATTGTTCTGGTGCTCCTCCAGGTAGCCCTGGCTAGCCTGCAAGCCCTCGTGCAGGGCGGTGCGCACGCGGTCGTTGAACCAGGCCTGGATCCCCACCGAGAACAGGAAGCTGGCAAAGATCGCCACCACGATGGTGGGCGTGATGGCCACCACCGAGAACAGCAGCACCAGGCGCACATGCAGCCGCGAACCCGCCGAACCGCGCCGTCGCTCCGCCCAGACCCGGGTGAGCCGCCCGGCCAGCACGGCGCCGAGCAGTAGCAGGACGATGAGGTTGGATAGCACCATGGCGAAAGCGCCATTGGGCTTGACCGCGAGGTGGATGCCGCCGGCCAGCATCGCAAACGTTGCCACGCCCAGCGCCACGGCCACCGCCGCCAACACCAGCGTGACCGACTTGCCGAGAAGGAGGTCGGCAATGCGCCGGCCGCGAGACGGTTCCGAAAACGCCGGCTCGCCCGGGACGGGTTGCAGGCTGCGCGGATCGGGCTCGGCATTCATGGGGCGGCACTATACCCCCGGTGCGCGCCGACCACCGAAAGCCGACCCGCCGCGCAACGCCCTCAATCTGATGCTATTTGGCAAAAGCTGTCCGGTTTGGAGTCACTGTGGCAGCCTAGGAACACTGTCTATGCGCTTACCATGCCCGCTGGATCGTCAAGGAACTCGGCCAAGCTAGCGCGCTGCTCCGCTGTCATGTGCAGGCCAAGCTTGGTCCGACGCCACAAAATATCCTCGGCCGTAAGCGCCCACTCATGGGCGCGCATCCACGACACCTCGCGCTGGGTCAGCCCGGCGCCGAAATCGCGGCCGAGATCGGCAGCGCTGCGCGCATCCCCCAACACCATCGCCGTCAGCGTGCCGTACGTGCGAACCAGGCGCGCGGCGGAGGGCTGGGTCAAAAACGGATAGCCGGTCAAAACATCTGCGACGAGGGCGCCGGCGCCATCCACCGGGAAGTCGCCACCGGGCAGATGCGCGGTTGCGGTCCATTTCTTGCCCACGCCGGGCAACACTCGAGCCAGTCTTGACAGCGCGGCCTCGGCCAGGCGGCGGTGGGTAGTGATCTTGCCACCGAACACCGACAACAACGGCGCACCACCCCGCGGCGCGTCCAGTTCCAGCACGTAATCGCGCGTCGCGGCTTTTGCCTCGGTCGCCCCAGAGTCGCCATCATACAGCGCCCGCACACCGGCGTAGCTCCAAACCACGTCTCGCGGCGCCACGGGGAGGGCGAGATACTGATTGACCGCCCGACAGAGATAGGCGGTCTCTTCGGTGGAAATCGCGACACTGGCCGGATTGCCCGAGAAATCGAGGTCGGTCGTGCCGATGAGTGTGAATTTCTGCTCATAGGGGATGGCGAAGCAGATCCGGCCATCCTGATTCTGAAAAATGTAGCAGCGGTCGTGATCGAACACTCTGGGCACCACGATGTGGCTGCCCTTTACCAAGCGGACGCGCGGGCGCAGCTTTTGATGCACCTGCACGGTAAGGAAGCTGTCGGCCCAGGGACCGGTGGCGTTGACCAGCGCCCGTGCGCCAACCTCGGCCACATCGCCACCAGGCTCGCGGCGCAAGCGCACGCGCCAAAAACCGGCCTCACGCTCAGCCTCAAAACATTCGGTCCGGGTGAGCACCTCCGCTCCGTACGCGGCGGCGTCCTGCGCGTTCAGCAGCACCAGCCGGGAATCCTCGACCCAGCAGTCGGAGTACTCAAAGCCGATCGCGAAATCGCGTTTCAGCGGTTCGCCCACAAAGCGGTGGCGCAGGTCCAGGACGCGCGTGCCGGGCAGCAGCCTGCGGCCGCCCAGATGGTCGTAGAGGAAGAGTCCGAGGCGGATCATCCAGATCGGGCGCAGACCGGAATGGTGCGGCAGCACGAAGCGCAGCGGCCAAATGATGTGCGGCGCGGCGCGCAGCAGCACCTCGCGCTCGGCCAGGGACTCGCGCACCAGACGGAACTGGAAGCGTTCCAGGTAGCGCAGGCCCCCATGCACCAGCTTGGTCGAGGCCGACGAGGTACCCGAGGCCAAATCCGCCCGCTCGACCAGCAGCGCCCGCAAACCGCGACCGGCCGCGTCGCGGAGGATGCCGGTGCCGTTCACGCCCCCGCCCACCACCACTAGGTCGTAGATTCCGTCCGTCACGTCGTGTCGTTCCTCGTGCGCTCAAGGCTACGGCCGCCGAGGCGAGCGCGCCAGCAACCGTCTTGCGGGCGTCAGGCCCGCCGTGTCTGATGCCGGCAAAACGAGTCTGGGAAGGGACGGAGATGAAGATCGGCTTTAACCTGCTGCTGTGGACCACGCATGTGACCGATGCGGCGATGGGCCATATCGCGGCACTGAAGCGGGCCGGATACGACGGTGTGGAAATCCCGGTGTTCGAGGGGGATGTGGCGCACTACCAGCGCCTGGGTGCGGCGCTACGCGACGAGGGTTTGGGCTGCACCGCCATTACCGTGATTCCGGACGAGGCGCACAGTCCGATCAGCCCCGAAGCGAAGCATCGCCAGGGCGCGCAGGACTACCTGGCCTGGGCGCTCGATTGCGCGGCGGCACTGGGCTCGACCATGCTCTGCGGGCCGTTCCATCAGCCGCTGGGCCAGTTCTCCGGCACCGGCGCCACAGACCAGGAGCGCGGCTGGTGCGCCGAGGTGCATCGCGCCGTGGCCGAACGGGCGGCCAGCCAGGGAATGGCTCTGGTAATGGAGTACCTGAACCGGTTCGAGTGCTATTTCGCCAACACCATGGCGGACGCTCTCGCGCACGCCGCGCGCGTGGACCACGCGAGTTTCGGCGTGATGCACGACACGTTTCACGCCAATATCGAAGAAGCGGACCCGATCGGCATTATCGACCAGGCGCTCCCATTCCTGCGCCATATCCATATCAGCGAGAACAACCGCGGCACGCCGGGACGCGGCCACCTGCCTTGGCCGGCGATTTTCGCCGCAATCCGGGCCAGCGGCTATGACGGCTGGCTGACCATCGAGGCGTTCAGCCGCGCCCTGCCCGCGCTGGCGGCGGCAACGCGTGTCTGGCGCGATCTGTCGGCATCGAACGAGCAGGTATACACCGAGGGTTTGGCGCTGATCCGGGAGGGCGTGCGGGCACGCTAGGAGCGCCGGCCCGTCACTGCGGCTGTCCGGTGAACAGCACGCCGTAGCCCCAGGCAACGCCCAGCGCCAATACCGTGACGATCACAAAGATCACCGCGACGGCCACGGCACCTTTCAGCAGTCCCGCCACCCGGTACCCCGGCTGCGCCAACGGCACGAGGTTGAACGCGAGGCCCATCAGCACGACCACCCCGGCGCCAATGGAAAACAGTTGCAAGGAGAACGGCTGAAAGATCATCGCCAGTGCTGCCACGCTGAACAGCACGATGGTGTATTCGATGATCCGAGCGGTACGCACGGACATGCCCTGGCGACCGCTCATCCGACCCGGATTCCCTGTGCATCGAACACATGCAGCTGGCCCGGCTTGCAACGCACGCCGACCCGCTGCCCGACCGCGGCCGGCATCGCATGCGACACGACGCAGCGCAGATCCGCGCCTTGCTCGACCAGATGCAGCAGCATTTCCGCCCCCATCGGCTCGATCAGGTCGATCGTCGCGTGCAGAGCGTCGCGCGTGCCGGGATCGACCAGTTCGAAGCTGCGCGGGCGGATGCCCGAGCGTCACCGGCGACGCCCGGTGGCAGGCGCCGCACCGCCGGGTCGACGGAGGCGGTAATCGTCTCGCCCAGCAGCGCGAAGCGCCCCTGGATGAAGCCGCCGGCGTGAGGCTGGGTGCCGACCAGCGTGGCGGCCAGGCAGGTTCATCTGCGGCGTGCCGATGAAGCCGGCGACGAACAGGTTGGCCGGCTGCTGGAACAAATCGTGCGGCGTGGCCACCTGCTCGAGCTTGCCGGCCGCGCATCACGGCGATGCGGTCGGCCATGGTCAGCGCCTCGATCTGGTCATGCGTGACGATCACCGTCGGCTTGTCGAGCTTGCGATAGCACTTCCTTGATCTGCGTGCGCATCGGCTGGCGCAGCTGGATGTCGAGCCGGCTCAGCGGCTCGTCGAACAGAAAGCAGGTGGGCTCGCGCACGATCGAGCGGCCGACCGCGACGCGCTGCTTCTCGCCTTCGCCGAGCTGGTGCGGGCGGCGGTCCGAGGATCGCCTTCCAGATCGAGCACGCGCGCCACCCGCGCCGACGCGCTCGGCGATCTCGCGCTGCTCAGCTTTTCCGCATGCAGCGGATAGGCGAGATTGTCCTCGCACCGTCAGGCTGGGATAGAGCGCGTAGAACTGGAACGCCATGGCGACGTTGCGCTCGCGGGCGGCGAGGTCGTTGACCCGCCTGCCGGCGATCAGGATGTCGCCGCCGGTCGCCCACTCCAGCCCCGCGATCATGCGCAGCGTCGTGGTCTTGCCGCAGCCGGACGGGCCGAGCAGGCACATGACCTCGCCCGCCGCCGACCGTCAGATCGACGTCGTCGACCGCGACGCAGGCCGTTGCGAAGCGCTTGGTCACGCCGTCGAGCCGGATGTCTGCGACATGCGCGTTCCGTCACGGCGGATCGTGCCGAAGGTGACGCCGCGCAGCAGCTGGTTCTGCAACAGCGAACGTGACGAGCACGACGGGAATGATGAACAGCGTCTCGATCGCCGACAGCAGGCCCCAGTCGACGCCGATCTCGCCGCCGATCGTGCGCACGATCGCCACCGGCACGGTGCGCGTCTGGGTGCCGGTCAGCAGCAGCGCGAACAGGAACTCGTTCCAGGTCAGGATGACCGCGAACACGAAGGTCGCGGCCAGGCCGGCATAGACCTGCGGCAGGCAGATCTTGCGGAACACGCCGCCATTCGCGAGCTGCCGTCCATGCGCGCGGCGTCCTCGATGTCGCGGTCGAGGTCGTCGAAGAAGCTTTTCACCATCCAGATCGAGAACGGCAGGTTGAAGGCGGTGTAGAGCGCGATGATGCCGATATAGGTGCCGGTCAGGCCGAAGACGCGGAACAGCACGAAGATCGGGATGATCGCGATGATCGGCGGCAGCATGCGCGTCGTCAGGATCATGAACAGATAGGTGTCGTTGCCGCGCAGCGGAAAGCGCGAGAACCCGTAGGCGGCCGCGGTGCCGATGATCAGCGCGAGCAGCACGCTGGTGCCGCCGATGAACAGGCTGTTGAAGAAATAGAGGCCGAAGCCGGTCGCCTCGCCGCCGCCGCCCTCGATAGCGGCGCGCACGAACACCGAAACGAAATTGTCGAAGGTCGGCGTGAAGAGAACTTGATCGGCATCGCCAGCGCGTCCTGCCGCGTCTTGAACGCGGTCAGGATGATGTAACAGACCGGGAAGAAATAGACCAGGCTGACCGCCGCCGCGCCCAGCGGTGCGCCGCCAGCCGGCCGTGCCGATGCGTGCGACTCGCGGCTTGCTCATTGCAGTCGCGCTCCGCGCGGCGCGCCTGGATCGCGTAGAGATAGAGGCTGGTCAGCACGATCACGGCGAACAGCATGATGTAGCCGAGCGCCGAGGCCTGGCTGGTGCTGGAAGTAACTGGAACGCCAGGCGGTAACAGTAGACCGAGACGGTCTCCGTCGACGAGCCCGGGCCGCCCTCGGTCAGCACGATAGACGATATCGAACATCTTGAAGGTCTCGATGGTGCGGAACAGCAGCGCCAGCAGCAGCAGGCTGCGGATGTAGGGAAAGGTGATGGTGCGGAACCGCCGCCACGCGCCGGCGCGGTCGATCTCGGCCGCCTCGTAGAGATATTTCGGCACGCTGACCAGGCCCGCCAGCACCAGCAGCATGACGAACGGCGACCACATCCAGGCGTCCGCGACGACGATCGCGATGGTCGCCCGCGCAGGCGTCGACAGGATGACGAACGGTTCGGCCGGTGAACAGCTGCAAATGCGCGGCTGATGAAGCCGAGCGTCGGGTCGTAGAACAGCTTGAAGAACACGCCGACCGCGACTGAGCGACAGCATCATCGGCGCCAGCACCAGCATCAGCAGATAGCGGCGCAGCGGGAACTCTTGGCGAACAGCAGCGCCAGCAGGAAACCCGACCACGAGTTGCAGCGTCACGCTGCCGATCGACGATGGTCGCGGTGTTCTGGAAGCGCGTCCCAGATTTCGGGATCGGTCAGCACGCTCGGCATAGTTGTCGAGGCCCTTGAAGACGCGGCGGGGCGCATCCGGTTGGCCTTGTAGGCGAAGAAGCTGAGGCCGAACGACCACATCAGCGGAAAAATATTGACGATGAACAGCGTGGCGAGCGCGGGCGCGATCAGCAGCGGTCCGCGCCGCTCCGGGCTCAGCATCCAGCCGAGGAAGCCGCGTCGCGCGCGTCGCGCGGCTGCGGCGGGCAGTGCGGCGGCCGTCGTATGCGGGTCATGGGGTACCATTCGTACGGCTTCGGGCGATGCTCGACGCGAGGTCCGTTGCAAAGAAGAGGAGGCCGCCCGCAAACCGGGCGGCCCCTGATGCTCGAGCAGCTACTTGATGCGGCCGGCCTCGCGCAGCAGTCTTGTCCTGGAACGCCGCGACCGTATCCAGCGCCTGCTTGGCGCTGACCTGGCCGGTGATCGCCTTGTCGAATTGCTCCTGCTGCTCGGTCAGCAGCGGGAAGAACTCCGGAATGTGCCAGACGTCCTTCTGCCACTGGTAGTTGTCGAGATAAGCGCGGTTGTAGGGCGCCCAGGTGGCATAGGCCGGATCGTCCATGCACGCTCAGCATGCCGCTCTGACCGCCGGCTTTGACGAAGTTGATCTGCACCGGCTTCGACAGCCACCATTTCACGATGTCCAGCGCCTCTTGACCACCTCGTCGCTGTTCCAGGTCGTCAGCACGAAGGGCTGGCCGCCGATATTGGCCCAGCGGCTGATCGAGCCGTCCGGGCTTGCGCGTGCCCGGCGGCTGCGCGAAGCCGGTCTTGTCGGCGACCTTCGACAGCTTGGGATCGATCACCGGACCCGTCACGCCGACCCAGTCGACCACCGCGGCGACCTTGCCCTGCATGTAAAGGTCTTGGACCGACGAAGATGTCCATCTGCCCGGTCTTGGCGACCGGCGGCACGTATTTCAGCAGGTCGAGATATTGCTCGAACGCCTTCACCGCGTGTCGGGAATTCACCACGCCGATCGCCGGCTTGGTGCTCGGTCTCGTCCCAGATGTCGCCGCCGTACTCCCAGATGAATGCGTTGATCTGCATGGAGGAGAAGTCGTAGCGCCTTGCCGGCCTGATAGGCGATGCCGTAGAAATCGTCGTCCGCGACGCCGTCGCCAAGCTTGTCGCCCTTCTTGCGGGTGAAGAACTTGCCGATGTCGCCCCACTGCTCCCAGTCCACGTCCTCCCACTCGTTGTAGTAGCAGGGCAGGGTCTTGTTGAACTGCTTCTTGAAATTGGCCCGCTCGGTCGGGTTGCAGAACAGGTCCTTCCGATACGCACGTCACGCAGATTGTCCGGGAATCTGCGGGAAGCCGTAGTAGTTGGTGCGACTTGTAAGGATAGCTCGACGAGGTGTCCTTCAGCACCTGGTGCAGGTCGGCGATGATCGCCTGCAGCTCGGGGTCGGCGTCGATATATTTGTTCAGCTTGAGGTAATGGCCGCCCTCGACGAAGTCGCCCAGCCACTGGCTGTCGGTGACGATCATCTGGTACTTCTTCTCGCCCGAAGACAGCGAGGCGGCGACGCGCTGATAGAAGCTGGGCCACGGGATGAAGTCGATCACCAGCTTCACGTTGTTGCCGCTCTTGCGCCTTGTAGGTCCGGTCGAACTCCTCCTGCATGAAGCGCGTCGGCAGCCAGTCGGGCGCCGCCATGTTGATGACGATGTCCTTGGCGCGCGGCCGGGGTCGCGGCGCGCCCGCCGAGCAGCGGCGCCGGCCAGCCGCCAGCGCGACCGCCCCGAGTGTCAAGCCTTCCATCTCATGTCGTTCCTCCCAGCTCTTGTTTCGTCTTGCCGCACGTCGTCGCGTCACGTCGTCGCCTCACCCCGTCGCGACGAATGGCCGTTCCGGTCTCCTGGGCGAACAGGCAGATTTTGTCGACGGATCGAGCGCGCATTCGATCGCGGCCTCCACGCGCGATCCGCGCAGCCTGCTCCTGCGGCAGCACCATCGCAGGCGCGCGTCGTCGCCGGCCGCACGATGTCGAGAATGGTCACGTCGCCCAGCGGCTCGGTCAGGAAGACGCGCGCCGGAAAACGCGGGCCCGCCGCCGCCGGCACCGGCGCAGATCGCCTGCGGCCGCACGCCCGACGCGGATTGCGGCGCCGGCCGGGAAACGGCCGGCGAGCCGCCGCCCAGGGCGACGCGTCCAGCCGCGCGAACGGCAGCTCGATGCGTCGGGCCGCCGGCGACCTGCGCAACGTCGCCGGCGACCAGATTGATCGGCGGATCGCCGACCAGCGAGGCGACGAAATCGTCGTCCGGTGCCGCATACAGAGCGCCTGCGGCGTCGCGACCTGGACGATGCGGCCCTGGCGCAGCACGCCGACGCGGCGGCCCATGCTGAGCGCCTCGAGCTGGTCGGGCGTGGCGTAGACGATCGTGGTGGTGCCCAGTTCGCGATGCAGGCGCTTGAACTCGGCGCGCGTGTCGTGGCGCAGTTTGGCGTCGAGATTGGTCAGCGGCTCGTCCAGCAGCAGCAGCTGCGGCCGGCGGATCAGCGCCCGGCCGATGGCGCAGCGCTGCTGCTCGCCGCCTGACAGCGTGCCCGGTTTGCGCGCCAGCGTATGCGTCAGCCGCAGCATTTCGGCGATCTCGCCAACCCGGCGTTTGATCTCGCGCTTTCGGCACGCGCGCCTCGCGCAGCGGATAGGCGAGATTCTCGAACGTCGACAGATGCGGGTAGAGCGCGAAAGTCTGGAACACCATCGCGGTGTCGCGCGCCCGCACCGGCATCGTCGGCGACGTCGCGTCCGTCGAGCAGCACGCGCCCGCGGTCGGCCGTCTCGATGCCGGCGATGATGCGCAGCAGCGTCGTCTTGCCCGCCCCGCTCGGCCCGAGGATGGCGAAAAACTCCGCCGGGTGCCACCGCCAAATCGACGCCGCGAAGCGCCTCCACGGCGCCGAAGCGTTTGGCTACTCCCTCGATGCGCAGGTCCATTCTTGGCGGCAGTTCCCCGGGGGTGGGCCGTGGCGAAGCGGCCTTGCTTGATCAACTTAACGCTATCGCTCGTTCGTGCTTTCTGGCAAGGGTCCCGGGGAAGAAGTTTCGGGAGCGAGCGTGCCCGAGTTGGCAGAGGTCGTCCTGTTCCGCCCGGCCGGCCTGCGCCGCACCGCCATCGCCGCCGTGCTGGGGCTGGTTTATTTCGTTCCAGTTTTGTGGATGCTGCTGGCCGCCTTCAAGACACGTCAGGACGCGCTCGCGGTGCCGCCGAAGGTGCTGTTCCACCCGACGCTGGAACATTTCCGAAGTCTGTTTTGGGGTGTCACCGCGGATGGCTCGCAAGTGTTCGCGACCGGTTTTTGGCGCAATATCGCCAACAGCATTGGCATTGGGGCGGTCAGCGTCGGCCTTGCTCTGATGTTGGGGGCGCTGGCCGCCTACGCCTTCTCCCGATTGCGCATTCCCGGCGGCCCGCAGTGGCTGTTCTGGATGCCTGGTACTGCGCATGGTGCCGCCGCTGATCAGCATCATACCGCTGTACGTGATCTTCAGCCGCATCGGCCTGGGCGGCAGCTATGCCGGCATCATAGCTGTCTACACCGCCTTCAACCTTCCGTTCGCAGTCTGGATGCTGAAAAGCTTTTTCGATGAGCTGCCGGTTGCCGGAGAGGAAGCCGCCTGGCTGGACGGCGCACCGCGATGGCACGTGCTGTGGCGGATTGGCGTGCCGCAGATCCGCAGCGGACTGGTGGCGACCGCGGTCATCGCGATGCTGTTCACCTGGAACGATTTTCTGTTCTCGCAGATGCTGACCGGGCAGGACACGCGCACGATTCCGATTGCCATGCTGCGGGTCATGGGCGCGGATTTCGGCACCGACTGGGGCATCTTTGCCGCGGCCGGCACGCTCTATCTCGCGCCGGTTTTTCTGGTGGCATTCCTGCTGCAAGGCCAATTGCTGCGCGGCGTTACGTTCGGGACCGTAGCGCGCTGAAGTCGCCGATCTATGAACCTGCCCGCAGCCCCGCCGTATGCACCGGCGCGTCCCACAGCGCCGCAAGTCGCGCGTCGAGTGTCGTAAGGGTTATGGAACACCCGGCCATGTCCAGCGAAGTGACGTAGTTGCCGACCAGCGAGCGGGTAACCTGCCGGCCCGCCGCCTCGACCCGCGATCGCGCCGCATGAAACATCGCATACAGCTCCATCAGCGGCGTGGCGCCAAAGCCATTCACCAGCAGCAGCATGTCCTTGATGGCCGCGCCGCCCAGATCGCCCAGCACGGCTGAAACCATCCCGTCCGCCAGGGCGTCCAGTTCCAGAAGCTTGCCGCGCCGCCGGCCGGGCTCGCCGTGGATGCCGACGCCGAATTCCATTTCGTCCTCGGCCAAGGCAAAAGTTGGTTTGCCGGCGGCGGGAACGGTGCAGCTGGTCAGCGCGACGCCCATCGAGCGGGTGACGCGCACGACCCGCTCGCCCAGGGTTTTCAGCGATGCAAGGTCCGCCCCTTGCTCCGCTGCCGCGCCGAGCATTTTTTCCACCACGAGCGTGCCCGCGACCCGCGGCGGCCGGTCGAAAACGTGGATTTTTCCACCGCCACGTCGTCGTCCACCAGTACGGTCTCGATCCGCCGGTCGGTCATTTCGCGGGCCATGTCGAAATTCATGACATCGCCCTCGTAGTTCTTGACGATGAACAGCACGCCGGCACCGGTGTCCACCGCCGCGGCGGCTTCCAGCATCTGGTCTGGGGTTGGAGCGGTAAAGACCTGGCCGGGACAGGCGGCGTCCAGCATGCCGACGCCCACGAATCCCGCATGCAGCGGCTCGTGACCGCTGCCGCCGCCGGATACCAGCCCCACCTTGCCCTGCTTCAGCACGCGGCGGCGCACGTATTTGCGGCCTTCGCCCACCATCACGATGTCGGCGTGCGCAGCGGCAAACCCGTCCAGACTCTCGGCCAGCAGGGTATCCGGGCGGTTGATCAGCTTCTTCACGGCGCCTCCTCCACGGATTGGGCGATGGCGGCGATCAGGATTGCGGCCGAACGCGCACCGGCATCGATATGGCCGATGCTCCGCTCGCCCAGAAACGAGGCACGGCCGCGCACCGCCTGCATGACGGCGGTGGCCTGCGCCGCGCGGTTCGCCGCGGCCGCGAGGTCGAGTTCGCCCGAACGCAGGGCAGCCGCCACGGGAACCAGCACGTCGAGCATGGTTTTTTGACCGGGCTCGGCTTTTCCGCGCGCCTGGACCGCGATCACCGCCGCTTCGAGAGCCGCCAAAACGTCGGCACGGGCGGGTGCCTCCGGCAGGACTTTTCCAGCCGCCATGAACGCGGTGCCGAAGATGGCGCCCGAGGCGCCGCCCACCGTCATCACCAGCGTGCGGCCAAGTTCTTGCGCGGCGTCCGGCAACGGCTTGGCCACAATGGCATCGACTTTTTCCAGCACGGCGGCAAAGCCGCGCCGCATGTTGTGGCCGTGGTCGCCGTCGCCGGCCGCGGCGTCCAGCGCGCTCAGCTCGTCGGCATGGGCGTCCACCGCGGCGGCCATCTCCTGCACCAGGCGCCGCCGCATCGCCTCGTCGACCTGCACCAGCGCCTCCTCGTTTCGCCCAAGCGTGGCCGAAGCCGCACGGCCGGGCAAGGCGCGTTTGCCAGAGCATGGGCGCGCTTGTCAGAGCATGGGCGCGTTTGTCAGAGCATGATCGTCTGCTACGGTGCCGCTCCAAACAACGGTAGTTTCCGATGGCGCAACATGCGGGTTTCGCCCTGGTGACCGGGGCCGGTAGCGGGGTGGGGCGGGCCGCCGCCCACGCCCTGCTGGCGGACGGCTGGACCGTGGCGCTCACCGGGCGGCGACGCGAGGCGTTGGAGGAAACCGCATCGCTCGCCGGCGCGGATGCGGAGCGTGCCCCCGCGATCCCGGCCGATGTCGGCGACCCGGAGTCGGTTACGAAACTGTTCGCGGCGATCGGCGATCGTTTGGACCGGCTCGATCTGGTGTTCAACAATGCCGGCACGAATGTGCGCGCCGCCAATTTCGGCGACCTCACCTGGGAGCAGTGGCGCCGGGTGATGGGCACGAATCTCGACGGCGCCTTTCTGGTGGCCGCCGCCGCCTATCGCGCCATGCGCGACCAAAGTCCGCAGGGCGGCCGGATCATCAACAACGGCTCCATTTCCGCGCATGTGCCGCGTTGGGGCTCGGCGCCCTATACCGCGAGCAAGCACGCCATCACCGGACTGACACGCTCGATCTCGCTCGACGGCCGGGCGCATAATATCGCCTGCGGCCAGATCGACATCGGCAATGCCGCCAGCGCCATGACCGCGCGCATGAGTGGGGGCGTGCCGCAGGCCGACGGCCATCTGGCGGCGGAGCCCACCATCGACGTGGCACTGGTGGGGCGGACGGTGGCCCAGATGGCAGCGCTTCCACTGGAGGCCAACGTCCAATTCATTACGATCATGGCCACGTCCATGCCGTTTATCGGTCGGGGATAGGGTTCGGATACACGCGCGCCGATCCTGTGCATAAAGTATCGTAATCGGAACAATACCGGCGTGGATGGGCACGCGGCCCAGTCAGGCCGGTTTTCGGATCGGCTCGGGGAACCAGAAACCGCCCCACTTCCTCCACTCCGTGCCGGGGTAGGTCCACTTCGGCTTGCGCTTGCGCGCCTCGGTGCGGAGCGGACGCCTTCGCATCGGCTTTTCGGCCGGTTCGGTTGGGACCGGTGCGGCGGGGTCCGGCCCGATCCTCCCCGATTCGGGGGAGCCGGCCTGATCCGGCGGCGTCCGCTTCGGCGGCGGCGGCAGGAGCGCCGGGTCGGGGACTACTCCCAGCATCCGGCACAGCGGCCGGAGCAGGCGGCCCACCTGCGGCGCCGCCCGGATCAGCGCATGCATCTCGGGAAGCTTCAGCAGATACTGCAACTCGCTGCCGTAGGCCGCTTCCCACCCCAGCATCCCCCGCAGCCAGCTCATGTGGCGCGGCAGGTACTCCCGCACCCGGGGCGGCTTCGCCGCAAGCGGCGGGGCGTGCGCCGGGTCGGGATGGAGCGGATCGGGGCGAGACGCCGGAGCCGGGCGATGCCGGGGGCGGGGCGGTTTGAGAGTGCCGGCGGTGAATTTCTCCACCAGGGCCGAGAACCGGAACGCCATCCGCTGCAGCCGGGTCTGGGCCAGCAGCAGCACCGGCCGCAGTGCCGGGTTCTGCGTCAGTCGGAGCCCGGCCCACCCGTGCAGGTGCCAGACGATCCGGGCGAACCGTCCGGCCAGGGTGTTTGGGAAGATGTGCGGCACCGGCAGAGCATACGCCGATGTTAGTGGTACTGTCAAGGAAAACAGTCCGCACGCGACGGGCGGCGTTCTTCCGTTGCAAAATTTGCGGCCATGACCCACAGGGTCGTCGCTGCGGCCGGGCCGGACGGAGGACCCTCACCCGGTCTCGATCTGCTTTGCAGCGCAAACCCAAAAAGGAGACGAGACGGATCTCCACCTCTCCTCTTGGGCCACCCGGCGGTGGCGAGGCGCCCTTATGTCCTTGACCAGAGCGCCCGGCTTTAATACAAGATTCGCGTAAATCGAGCATATTTCGAGCCGCTTCCCTCCCGGCATTTCTCTCCAGCACCCCACCCGGTTTCGGCCGGGTCGGCAGCCGGACCCGAACCCTCACCTGCCTTGGTCCGAGCGAGGCCGGGGTTGCCGAACACACGCCGGTCAGCAGCGCGACGCTAGGCTCGACTCCTGAGTGCCGCGCAAGCTGACGACCATGATCGCCTACGATCACCAGACATGACATGAGAGTAGTTCATGCAACGGGCGCCCCGAGGTGAGTACCCCTGACGCCCCGGCGACGCGGAGCGCCACATTCAGCATATAGTCGACCTTCAATGCAGCAGCTTCCAGCAGCCCGGCCGACCGCGGACACGCCGGAGAACACGGCCGAGAACACGCCCGAGAACACGCGGGACTTGTCGTCTCCGGCTGCCCGATCCGCCGGCTCACATACCAACAAAGGTGTAACGAGCGACACAGCCACGGTGCCGAGAACGGGGCAGCTTAAGCCAAAGTTCGCAACTCATCGCGTCTCATGACGAGTGATGAAAAACATCCCGAGGACAGCCTGCGCAACCTGAACCTCCTGAGTTTCCTGGTCGCCGACATGAACACGGCCTTTGGCCCGTTCGTGCCCGTGGCGCTGACCCAGGCAGGATGGAGCCCGGCCTCGATCGGCTATGCGCTGGGTGCGGGCGGGCTGGCGGCACTTGCGGGCCAGCTGCCGGCCGGGGCGCTGATCGACGCCACGCACCACAAGCGGATTATCGCCGCCCTCGCCGTGGTCGCCCTGGCAGCCGCGGCGCTCGTGATCGCCTGGATGCCGCTGCACGGGCCGGTGCTGGGCGCGCTCCTGCTGCAAAGCCTGGCCGGCGTCGTGCTTGGGCCGACCATCGCGGCACTGACGCTCACCCTCAGCAGCAAGGCCGCGCTGGGCGAGCGGCTTGGGCGCAACATCCGCTTCCAGGCACTGGGCGCTTCCGGCGCGGCGATCGTGCTGGGGGCGCTGGGCCGCCACTTCGGGCCGCGCTCGGTGTTCTTGGCCGCCGCCGCTCTGGGCGTACCGGCGCTGCTGGCAGTGCGCGGCCTGCGCCCCGCGGATATAGACGCGGCCCCGTCGCGCACCGACCACCCGGCCGCGCACCCGCCCTGGGTACGCGGTGACATGCCGCCGCTGCCGCTGCTGTTTCGCGACCGCCGCCTGCAGATTTTCGCGGCGTGCGTCGGGCTGTACTTCCTGGCCAATGCCAGCATCCTGACCCTTGCCGCGGATAACTTTGCCGCCACCGATCCCCGTACAGGCCGAAATTCTGGTGCCGGCTGCCATCATCGTCCCGCAACTGCTCGTCGCCCTACTGTCGCCGCTGTTCGGCCGGCTGTCGCAAGCCTGGGGCCGCCGTCCGGTGCTGCTGCTGGGCTTTGCCGCGGTGCCGCTGCGCGCGCTGCTGTTCGCCATTGGCGCACCAGCCCCCGTGCTGGTCGCCTATCAGGCACTGGACGGCATCGCGGGGGCGGCGTTCGGGGTCATGCTGCCCCTGGTCGTGGCCGACCTCACGCGGGCCAACGGGCGCTTCAACCTGGCCTATGCCGGCCTGGGCCTGGCCGGCACGGCGGGCACGGCACTCAGCAACGCTCTGGCCGGCGCCGTGACATCCGTGGCCGGGACCACAATTGCTTTCCTGGCCCTGGCGGGAGCCGGCGTGCTCGCCATGTGCGTCGTCGCCTTTGCCATGCCGGAAACCCGCTCCACCGCCTGACGCACCCACCAACCAAAGGGGAACGTCGATGCCGCTGATTACCGTCGGACCGCCGCAACTGGTGATCCACCAGGGCGAGCTGGTGTTCGCCACCGACCCGGATGGCCAGCTCTCGACCGATGGCGACAAGGGCCTGTTCTACCGCGACACGCGGATGGTGGCGCTGTGGACCATGTATGCCAACGGCGCACGCTGGCTGCTGCTGAACGGCGCCGCCATCACGCACTATGCCGGACGCGTGTTCCTGACCAACCCGCCGATCCTGACCCAGGACGGCACCATTCCCGAGCACACGCTGAGCCTGGTGCTGGGCCGCTGGATCGACGGCGGCGTACACGAGGACATCGATATCACCAATCACGCCATGCGGGCGGTCCGATTCAATTTCGAGCTGATGGTCCGGGCCGATTTCGGCGACGTGTTCGAGGTGAAATCCGACAAGCTGGTGCGGCGCGGCCAGATCACCACCGACTGGAATGCGGAAGAGCAGTGCCTACGCAACGCCTATCGCAACGAGGATTTTCGTCGCGCGGTGTGCATGCACGCGCAGAATCACGTCCGCGCCGCGTACGCCAACGGGCGGATCACCTACGACATCACGCTCCAGCCGGGCGAGACCTGGCACGCCTGCCTGCTGTCGGATATCGAGGACGGGGAGTACACGCTCAAAGCCCCGAAACATTGCACGGGCGAGAACCGGGACAGCAAGCCGGGCCGGGCGCTGGCCGCTTGGCGCGACGAGGCCACCAAGCTGCACACCAACAACGAGGAAGTCTACCGCAGCTGGCACCAGGCCATCGACGATCTCGCGGCGCTGCGCCTGCCGATGCACTGGAACGGCGACGAGTATGTGGTGCCGGCCGCCGGCCTGCCGTGGTTCGCCACCCTGTTCGGCCGCGACAGCCTGATCGTGGCACTGCAGACCGCGCCGGTGAACACGGAATTTCTGCGCGGCGCGCTGGGCGCGCTGGGGGCGGCGCAGGCCACCGAGCGCGACGATTATCGCGACGCCGAGCCGGGCAAGATCCTGCACGAAATGCGGCGCGGCGAGCTGGCGCATTTCAAGCTGATTCCGCACACGCCGTATTACGGCACCGCCGACGCCACGCCGCTGTACCTGATGGCGCTGCACGAAGCCTGGCGCTGGCTGGGCGACCGCAAGCTGATCGAAGGGCTGATGCCGGTGGCCGAGGGCTGCCTGTCCTGGATCGATGACTACGGCGACCGCGACGGCGATGGGTTTCAGGAATACCAGACCCGCAGTTCCGCCGGCTACGAGAACCTGGCCTGGAAGGATTCCGGCGACGCGGTGCTGTACCCGGACGGCTCGCACGTCAAAGGGCCGAAGGCGCTATGCGAACTTCAGGGCTACGTCTACGCAGCCTGGCAAGGCATGGCGGAGATTTTCGACGCGCTCGGCAATGCCGACCGCGCCGCGGCGCTGCGCCAGAAAGCCGCGACGCTGGCTGAGCGGTTTGACACCGCGTTCTGGAACGAGGAGTTCGGCGGCTACGCCTACGCGCTGGACGGCGACAAGAAGCAAGTGCTGACCTCGGTCTCCAATATCGGCCATTGCCTGTGGACCGGCCTGATCCCGCGCGAACGCGCCGGCCGTGTGGTCGAGCGGCTGCTGCAATCCGACATGTTTTCCGGCTGGGGCGTGCGCACGCTGTCCCGCGATCATATCGCGTACAACCCATACTCGTATCACAACGGCTCGGTCTGGCCGCACGACAACGGCATCGCGGCGCTCGGCATGGCCCGCTACGGCTTCCATGAAGCGGCGGCGCAGGTGGCCCGGGCGATCAGCGCCGCCGCGAGCTATTTCGAAATGCACCAGATGCCGGAACTGTTTGCCGGCATCGCGCGCGAGGACACGAATTTCCCGGTCCAGTTTCTCGGCTCCAACGTGCCGCAAGCGTGGGCGGCGGGTTCCACCTTCATGATGATGCGCGCGCTGATCGGGCTGCAGCCGGACGCCGCCGCCGGCAAGCTGTACATCGACCCGTGCCTGCCGCACTGGCTGACGGAGGTGGATCTGTTCAACATCAATGTTGGACGCGAGACATTCGACTTGCGTTTCGCGCAGGAAGAGGGCGAGGGCGTTTTTGAGGTGTTGCGGGGGCCGAAGGAGGCCGTCATTGCGCGGCCGCGGAAGGGCGGATGGTCGAAAGCCGATCCTGGCAGACCGGTCAAGGCGGAAGCGCCGGTGAGCTGATCCGGCGCTCCGTCGCAACCGGTTCACAGCGCCGGCTGTGCGGCCCCCCTGGTTCGGCACCGGCAATCCGGGTGAGCGCGCCCCAAGCTTGGTGAGCCCGTACTTGCCAGCCGTCAATTTTTTGTTAATATTGGCCCCTGGTAACCCCGGCATTCATGGAGAGGCCCAGGATGAGCGACACCCGGGCCCGCTACGCGGTGTTCCTGGCGCCCCCGGAAGACCACCCGTTGTGGCAAGCGGGGGCGGCTTGGCTTGGGCGGGACCCGACCGGCGCTCGGCCAAGGCCACCGCCGAACCTGCCCAATATCGGCAATGTCACTGCGGAGCCAAGCCGCTATGGGCTTCATGCGACCTTGAAAGCTCCGATGCGGCTGCATTCCGATGTCTCGCGCGAGGATCTTCGCTCGCACGCGACGGAGGTCGTGGCCAGCTTTCCGGCATTTGAGCTGCCACCGCTCTGCGTGACGGATGTAGACGGTGTCGTCTGCCTGCGCGAGACCCGAGAGAGCGTGGCGGTGCATGTGCTGGCTGACGGCATGGTGGCGGGCCTTGACCATTTGCGCGCGCCTCTCTCGTCCGGCGAATTCGCCCAGTGCCGCGGTTCGGGCCTGAGTGCGGCACAGGAGGTGAATCTCCTGCGCTGGGGCTACCCGCACGTGTTCGGGTATTGGTCCTTCTGCATGCCCCTGACCCGCCAGCTACGGTCGGAGGAGAGCGCCCAGATACGTCCGGTGGCCGAGGCGTGGTTCGCCACAGCCTTGCGCGAGCCGATCCGGGTAACCGATGTGTGCCTGTTCGAGCAGGCTGGTCCCGGCGAGCCGTTCATCCTGACTGACCGGCCATCTTTGGCGCCCGGCGAGTGGAAGCTTTCGGCCCCGGCATTGCCCGCGCCCCAGACCTTGCCCTCGGCCCAGACCTTGCCCTCGGCCCAGGCCTTGGCCTCAGTGGCATCGTTGCGTTCGAGCGAAGCTGCGGCAAACGACCCCGCCCAGCTGGAATACGTGACGCTGTACGTGCCCAACGTAGTGGCGGCGATCGCTTTTTATGAAGCCGCGTTTGGGTTGCGGCGACGCTTCGTGCACGCGAGCGCGTATGGCGAGCTGGAAACGGGAGGCACGGCATTGGGCTTCGTGTCCGAGCCCTTCGCCAAGAACACCGTCGGCGTGTACCGCACCAGCCGTCCCGCCAGGCCACCAGCGGCGGTCGAGGTCGCGTTCACGGTGGCCGACCTGCCGGCCGCCTATGCGCGCGCGGTGGCCGCGGGCGCAGTGCCGGCCAAGCCGCCCTCGGATAAACCGTGGGGACAGGCGGTTGCGTATGTACGGGATCTGAACGGATTTCTGGTTCAACTGTGCACGCCCATGAGGGGGTGGTAGGCGCGTTTCGCCCCGCCTGCCCGCCACCGGGAACCGGCGTCAGCCGGCCTCCAGCACACCGCGCCGCCGCTCGACGAACGCCTCAACCGCATCGACCAGAGTGTCGCACTCGCCCTGCCCTATGGGCAGGCTCAGCGTAATCATGCAGCGCCGGGCGATCCAGAATCCGGCCTCGATGAGGTCGAAGAACAGCAGTTCCTTGTGTGATGCGTTTGCATGCGCGAGGTCAGCGGCGCGGACCGGGGGCGCGGCGGTCGCGTGGATCGTCATGAGCGAGCCGATGCCGGTGACCCGCATCGGAGTGCCGGTCCGGCGGAACAGCGAGTCGAGATCGGTCCTCAGTTGGTCACCGCGCGCATTCAGCGTGCGTATGGCCTCGACCGAAAGCACCCGGCTCAGCCCGGCGACGCCTGCCGCCATCGACAGAATATTGTTGTTGAACGTCCCGGCGTGGGGGAACGCACCCGGACGGGCCGGGTCGAAGCGTTCCATGATTTCTCGGCGCCCACCGAAGGCTCCAAACGACATGCCCCCGCCCAGATATTTTCCCAGCGTCGTGAGGTCCGGCGTGATGCCATGCAGCGCCTGCAGCCCGCCTGGATGCAAACGGGAGGTCATTACCTCGTCGAAAATCAGCACCGCGCCGCATTCGGTGGCTTTTTGGCGCAGCATGGCGAGAAAATCCCGGCTTGCGGGCAGGCACCCGCCGGAGCCTTGCATCGGCTCGACCAAAATGGCGGCGAGGCGCGAACCGTGGCGGTGCAGCAGCTCGCGGGTCGGTTCCACGTCGTTGTAGCTGCCGACGACGAAATCGTAGGGCGCGTTCATCGGGCCGCCGCCGGCCCGGAACGAGAAAGCGCCGCCATGGTAGCCGCCGTCGAACACGAGAACGCCGCGCCGGCCGGTGATGGCAGCCGATGCCGCGACCGCGAAAAAGTTTGCCTCGGTGCCCGAGTTGGTGAACCGCACCAGCTCGAGCGACGGGAACCGCTCGCATAGAAGGGATGCGAGACGGGCTTCGAGCAGATTGTGGCCGCCAAAACCGATGCCGCCGTCGAGGGCCGCGCGGATCGCCTCCAAAATCACCGGATGCGAGTGGCCGTACAGACCTGCGGTGAACTCGCCCAAAAAGTCGGTGTAGCGGCGTCCGTCCGCCGACCACAGGTAACAGCCTTCGCCGCGGACAAAAGCCAAGGGGAACGGGTCGTAGTAGAGGATGGACCGCGTATTGCCGCCGGGCATGACTGCCTGTGCGGCACAATGCTGTTCCCGGCTTTTCGGGTTTGTCCGTGCATAGCGGTCGCGCGCTTCGGCCAAAACGTCGTCGATCGTGAGGCGAGGCTCGACGGCGACTGTCATGGGCGTACCTCCTCGGCGCGAAACGGGCCGGCCAACACCCGTCACGACGATCGGCTCACGACATCGGGCCGAGCGGATAACGGTGGTGGCGGACACTGAAAGCCTTATATCCTTCGCATGCAAACCCTCGATTTTACCGAAGCCGACATCCAGCGCTACGCTCGCCACATCCTGCTGCCGGAGGTGGGCGGCATAGGCCAGGCCAAGCTCGCCGCCGCCAGCGTGCTGGTGGTGGGCGCGGGCGGGCTGGGCAGTCCGCTGCTGCTTTATCTAGCCGCCGCGGGCGTGGGGCGGATCGGGGTGGTGGATCACGACACGGTCGAACTGTCCAACCTGCAACGCCAAATCGCGTTTGCCACGGCCGACCTCGGGCGTCCCAAAGCCGAAGCCGCCGTCCAGGCGGCGCGCCGGCTCAATCCCGGACCGCGCATCGAGGCGCTCCGAACGAGGTTCAGTTCCGACAACGCGCTCGCGTTGGTCGAAGAGTACGACATCATCTGTGACGGCACCGACAATTTCGCGACCCGTTTCCTGGTCTCCGACGCTTGCGTGCTGGCCCGGCGCACCCTGGTTTCCGCCGCGGTGCTGCGGTTCGAGGGGCAGCTTGCGACTTTCAAGCCGCATGCCGGAAAAGACCTGCCGTGCTACCGCTGCCTGCACCCCGAACCGCCGCCCGCCGGCCTGGTGCCGACCTGCAGCGAGGCTGGCATCTTGGGGGCTGTGACCGGCGTGCTCGGCTGCCTGCAGGCCACGGAAGTGCTGAAGGAGATTTTGGGCATCGGCGAGAGTTTGGCCGGGCGCCTGTTGCTGTGG
Organism: uncultured Pseudomonadota bacterium; assembly: GCA_963822705.1. GTDB lineage: Bacteria > Pseudomonadota > Alphaproteobacteria > Acetobacterales > Acetobacteraceae > CAVRQM01. The sequence goes on along the minus strand of CAWGIX010000006.1, from coordinate 180,647 downwards.
GATGCGCTATCCGCGCGCATGCGCACCCTGCGGCTGCCGCGCGACCCCGACTGCCCCGCCTGCGGCACAGGCGTGGCGTTACGCGACTTGTCCGCACACGCTCATGCCGTCTGACCACAGCAAAACGCTCGGCATCCTGCTGATTTCCGGCACGCACGAGCGGGCGCACTACGCATTTGTGCTGGCCACAGGGGCGGCTTCGGTGGGGCGCAATGTGGTTCTGTTCGCCACCAACGACGGCTGCCGAGCGCTGGCAAAGGACTGGTCGGAACTGGCCGGGTCGGGGCGGGATGCGGCGATACGCGCGCGAGGCGTGGCCGGCCTCGGCGAATTGCGCGAAGCGGCCAAGCGAATTGAGCGTGCGGCGCATCGCCTGCGAGTCCGGCCTGCGCCTGACCGCCCTGCCCGCCTCGGCTCTGGCCGAGGGCGTGGAGGTCGCCGGCGTGGTGACGTTTTTGGACGCGGTTTCGGACGGGCAAATCGTTACGCTGTGAACAGAAAGGCTTGACCCGGCTCGGCGGGGCCGGGCACGCAGCACCATGCACCTGCGTTTGGTCCTGGCCGCCTGCCTGATCGGCGTCGTCCCGCCGTCCGCCTATGCGCAGGCGATCATCACGCAGCCCCTGCCGCCGCCCCCGGGCTCGGTTCTGGCCCCCCCGGTTGCCACACCACTGGTTCCGAGACCACTGGTTCCGAGACCACCGGCTGCCGGACCATCGGTCGCCGGACCACCGGTTGCCAGACCACCGGTTGCCAGACCGCCGGCTGCGAAACCCGAGCATGCGGCGACGGCGGTTCCGGCGCCCAAAAAGCCGGCCCCCAAGGTTGCGGCAAAACCGGCGCCCAAACCAGTTGCCAAGTCAGCGGCCAAACCGGCGCAGAAAGCCGCCGCGAAACCTGCCCCCAAACCGCCGCCGGCTCCCACCCCGCCGCCCGCTCCCGCCCCGGCACCCCCCAAGATCGATCCGACCAAGGGCAGCACCACCGGCCTGCCGCTCCCGCGCTGGGTGTCGTTCCGCTCCGACCAGGTGAACCTTCGCACCGGTCCGGGCACGCAATACCCGATCGACTGGGTGTATCACCGGCGCGACCTGCCCGTGGAAGTGTTGCGCGAGTTCGAGGTCTGGCGCCTGGTCGAGGAACAGGACGGCACCAAAGGCTGGGTGCATCAAGCCACGCTGACCGGGCGCCGCGGTTTCGTGGTGCAGAACACCGAGCAGGTGCTGCGCACCGGCGCGTCGGACACCGCCGATCCAGTCGCACGGCTGGAGCCGGGCGTCGTCGGCCACATCCGCCACTGCGCCGCCGGGTTCGCGTGGTGCGAGGTGCAGGTGGGCGACTACCGCGGCTGGCTGAAGCGCGACGGCATGTATGGCGTGGGCCCGGAAGAGGCGATCGAATGAATCTGCCTCGCCCGTTTGCCGCGTTCCTGGTGCTGCTCTGCGCCGCCTCGCCGCCGGCGGTGGAGGCGGACCATTTCATGGTCGTGTCCGCGAACCGCCTCGCCTCCGAGGCGGGCGTCGAAATCCTGCGTGCAGGCGGCAATGCGGTGGATGCCGCGGTGGCGGTCGGCTACGCGCTCGCGGTGGTCGACCCGTGCTGCGGCAACATCGGCGGCGGCGGGTTCATGACGCTGCGCCTGGCCGACGGCCGCACCACGTTTCTGGATTTTCGCGAGACCGCGCCCGCCGCCGCCGGGGCCACGATGTATCTGGGCGCCGACGGCAAGCCGGTCCCGGGGAGCAGCCTGTATGGGTGGAAGGCGGCGGGCGTGCCCGGAACCGTCGCGGGTCTGGACGCGGCGCTGTCACGCTACGGCTCGCAGCCGCTCAAGCAGGTAATGGCGCCCGCTATCCGCCTGGCCCGCGACGGGTTCGTGCTGACGCGGGCCGATGCCGACATTCTGGCGGGCGGCGTCAAACATCTGGCGCTCGACCCGGCGGCGAAAAAGGTCTTTTTCAGACCTGACGGCGGTCCTTTGGCCGCCGGAGACCGTCTGGTCCAGACCGACTTGGCCGCGATGCTGCAGGCGATCGCCAACCAAGGCGACCTCGCCTTCTACGGGGGTCCGGTCCCGGCGGCGATCGAGGCGGCCTCGCAGGCCGGAGGGGGCGTGCTGACGGCAGCCGATTTCGCCGCCTACCGGGTGCGGGAGACGAAACCGGTTACGTGTCTCTACCGGAGCCTGAAAATCGTGTCGGCGCCACCGCCGTCCTCCGGCGGCACCACGCTGTGCGAGATTCTGGGGGTGCTGCAGGGCTACGATCTGCACGCGCTGGGATTTCATGGCGCGGCCGGCGTGCACCTGATGGCAGAGGCGATGCGGCACGCTTTCTTGGACCGCAACACCTATCTCGGCGACCCGGATTTTGTGGACAACCCGACCGACTGGCTGCTGTCCGAGGCGCATCTTTCCGCGATCCGCGCTGCCATCGGAGCGCGGGCCACGCCGTCCGCCTCGCTCGCGATCGGTGCGGCACCGCATGAGCGGCCCGAAACAACGTCGTTCGCGGTAATGGATGCTGCCGGGAACGCGGTCTCGGTCACCTACACGCTGAACGGCGGTTTTGGTGCCGGCGTGATGGCACCAGGAACGGGGTTTTTGCTGAACGACGAGATGGACGATTTCTCCATCGCCCCCAACACACCGAACCTGTTTGGGCTGGTGCAGGGGGTACGCAACGCCATTGCGCCCGGCAAACGGCCGTTGTCGTCGATGTCGCCCACGATCGTGCTGCGCGACGACAAGCCGGCATACGTACTGGGCTCGCCAGGTGGCAGCAGAATTATCACGATCGTGGCAGAAGTGCTGCTGAACCTGGTCGATCACGGTATGGCGCCGCAGGAGTCAGTAGACGCGCCGCGGCTGCATATGCAGTACCTCCCCGACAAGCTGTTTGCCGAGCCGTTGGCGCTGTCGCCCGACACCGCGGCGCTGTTGCGGGAGGAAGGCTATGATGTGGTCGAACAGACCCCTTGGGGCGCGGCGGAATTGATTGCGGTGATGCCGGCTTCCGGAGACGCCGCGCCGGCATCGTCGGGCAACGATGCAACCCCCGAGCACGGTTCTTCCGCGCGGCTTCTGGGTGCCTCCGATCCGCGGCGGCCGGCGGGAGCTGCGGTCGGGGACTGACCCGCGGGTCAGCGAATACGGTCGCCGGTCGTCTTGTCGAACAGGTGAATGACGTCTTCTGCGAAATCGACACCGATCGCTTCGCCGTCGCGCCGGCCGAAAACCTTGTCGGCCTTGACCGTCGACCGTCGCGTCGCCGCGACCCGGCAGGTGACGAGCGCGTGGTCGCCCATCAGTTCGGTCGCATAGACCTCGCCGACGATCTTGCCTTCGCTCGGCGCCGTGACCCGGCAATCCTCCGGTCGGACGCCGGCCACCGCCGCACGTTTGCGACGCGCGCTCAGCCGTGCCGAAACTGCCGGCCGGCGTGCGAAAAGCGGCCGTCGACGAGAGTCGCCGTCAAGGAAGTTCATCGGCGGCGAGCCGATGAAGCCGGCGACGAACAGGTTGGCGGGCGCATTGTAGATGTTGGCAGGCGTATCGAGCTGCTGGAGACTCGCCCTTCTCGAGCAGCGCCACCCGATGCGCGAGCGTCATCGCCTCGATCTGGTCGTGCGTGACATAGATTGTGGTGATGCCGAGCTGGTGCTGCATGTGCTTGAGTTCGGCGCGCATGTAGCCGCGCAGCTTGGCGTCCAGATTGGACAGCGGCTCGTCCATGAGAAACGCCGCGGGCCGGCGAATGATGGCGCGGGCCAGCGCGACGCGCTGACGCTGGCCGCCCGAGAGCTGGCGCGGATAGCGGTCGAGCAACGGCTCGAGCTGCACCTGCCGGGCGACGTCCTTGACGCTTGCCTCGATCTCGGCGCGCGGCCGTTTGCGCACGGTCAGCGGATAGGCGATGTTCGCGAACACGGTCTTGTGCGGATAGAGCGCGTAGGACTGGAACACCATCGCGACGTCGCGATACTTCGGCAGCACGTCGGTGACGTCGCGGTCGCCGATCAGCACGCGCCCGGAGGTGACCGATCTCGAGGCCGGCGATCATGCGCAGCGCCGTGGTCTTGCCCGAGCCCGATGCTCCGAGCAGGACCAGGAACTCGCCGTCCTGCGACCTCGAGATCGAGTCCCTTGACGACCTCGACGGGGCCGAAGGATTTGTGGATGTCCTCGAGCCTGACCCGCATCGCCGCCTACCCTTTGACCGCGCCGACCAGCAGGCCGCGCGCGATGTGCTTTTGCAGGAAGCCGGCGACGACGATCACCGGCGCGATCATGATCACGATCAGCACCGACATGTACCACCATTGCGGCCCGCGCGTGGTGTTCTGCGCCGCGACCAGCACCGGCATGGTCTGGGCATTGGCGTTGGTGAGGAACAGCGCGAGCAGAAACTCGTTCCAGGCTCAGGATCAGCACGAGCATGAAGGTCGCGGCGAGCCCGGAGCGCACCAGCGGCAGGGCGATGGTGAAGAAAACGCGGAATTTCGAGGCGCCGTCGATCTCGGCGCTCTCTTCGAGGTCGAGCGGGATGCCGGCGAAGAAGTCGCGCGTCAGCCAGACCACGATCGGGCAGATTGACGGCCGTGTAGGTCGAGATCAGCGCGACCTGCGTGTCGAGCAGCCTCAGGTGCTGGAACATGACGTAGATCGGCAGCACGGCGACGATCGGCGGCATGATCCGGTTGGAGATCATCCAGAACTCGATGTCGTTGTTGCCGACCGCGGCCTTGAAAGCGCCGCACGAAGGTGGCGAGCGCCAGCAGGAAAAGCGCGACCGCCGACGGCCAGCGCGACCTGCCAGGGAACCGCGAACGCGGCAACCGCGACGATCGACGGCGACCATCAGCACGATGAAGGTCACGATGGCGGCGAGCTTGACCTGAAAGCGGATGCGCACCAGCGCGTAGGCGGCCAGCGAGCCGATCAGCAGCGGCCAGCACCGTGCTCGACAAGCGCCACGACCACCGAGTTCACGTAAGGCCCCAGCGTGTTGTTCTGCAGCAGCATGAAGTTCCAGGCGTCGAGCGTCGGCTTGAAATCGACGAACGGAAGGTAGATAGGGACCGCTGTCGACCTCGACCTCGATCTTGAACGAGGTGACGAGCACCCAGTAGAGCGGGAACAGCACGACGAGCGTCCAAAGCATCAGCGCGGCATAGGTGGCGATCTTCGGCACCGGCGCCATTTCGTCCAGGCTTTTCGGCTCGAACAGGCGCCGCATGAGGCGGCCGGTCGTCCGGCACGGGACGCTCACTGGTATCTCCGCGTCCAACGGACGACGTAATTGAAGAACGAGACGCAGGTGATGGTGGAGACGAACAGCAGCAGATAGCCGACCGCCGCCGAGCCGCCGAGATCCTGGGTGCGCCAGGCGATGAACGAGTGCAGCGTCAGCGATTCGGTGGCAAGGCCCGGGCCGCCGGCGGTCAGCACGTTCGGCATGTCGATGATCTTGAACGCCTCGATCAGCCGGATCAGCACGACGGTGGCGGCGATCGGCGCGATCGCCGGCCAGGTGATGTCGCGGAAGACTCTGCCAGCCGCCGGCGCCGTCCAGGCGCGCCGCCTCGAGCTGATCGCGCGGCTGGTTCTCGATCGGCGGCGAGCAGCACGATGAACATGAACGGCGTCCACTGCCAGGTGTCGCCGACCAGCACCATCAGGCGGGCCGACCAGGCCTGTGTGGCCCAGGACCAGTCGCCGAAGCCGAACGATGCGGCTGAGCGGCGCGAACGGTCCCTTCTGCATGTCGGCGAGCATGCGGAACATGTAGGCGACGCCGACCGGGCGTCACCATCAGCGGAATGAAGAAGATGACGCGGAACAAGTTGCGGCCGCGGATCGGCTGGGCGCAGAGCAGCGCCAGTCCGAGGCCGAGCAGGAACTGCACGAGCACGCCGACGAGGACGTAGAGCAGCGTGGTCAGCAGCGTGCCCTGAAAGCCGCCGGGGACGACGGTGCGCGAGCACGGCGAGCACCAGCCCGGTCGCGAGCGCTGCCGAGATCAGGCGGCCGACGAAGCCAAGCGACGGTGAATTCGGTCACGACGTAGCGGCCAAGCCAACCACAGGATCAGGGCGACGAAGCGCCGAACGCGATCCATTCGGGCACGCTCGAGCGGCCTCAGCGTGCCGAGGAAATGGTATTGCTGCGCGCCGAACAGCAGCCGGCGGTAATTGTAGAGGCCGATGAAGGTGAGCTTGAAGCTGCCGCCGGCGAGCGCGAAGCGGCGACAGCGACAGATAGGTCGAGATGATCAGCGGAAAGATCGCGAAGGCGAGCAGGATGAGCACCGCCGGCAGCACCATGATCCGGCCGGAATTGCGGTCGATCCATTCGCCGCGCGTTTCGCGCGAGGCGGTTGCCTCGGGCAGGGCGATCAAGCCTGGCCTACGGTGATCCATCCGTCGCCTATGCCATCATGGCCGGGCTTGACCCGGCCATCAGGTGCAGCCGCGAAGTCGTGCGCATGGACGCACGACCTGTGCAGCTGCACCGGATCGCCGGGTCAAGCCCGGTGCGACGATCGGGACAGCCGATGTACCAGAGACGGCCTCGACGCCTAGCGCTTCACGCCGAGCGTGCCCTTGTAGAACTTCAGCTGGCTCTCGTTGCCGATCTGCTCGTTGAGATCGTTCCAGCCGTCCGCGATGGTCTTGATCGTCGCCTCCTCGTCGATCTCGCCGGACAGGAAGCGGGCGATCGCCTCGTCGAGCACGACCTGCTGGTATTTCTGGTTCTGCGGGATGCGCAGGTCCAGGATCATGTTCGGGCTGTTCAGGCTGGCCTTGATGGCGCCGAGATAGCTGTCGCCGGCGACCTTGCTCATGCCGGCCTTCTTCCAGGTGTCGTTGTAGGTCATCTGCGACAGCCGGTAGGGATTGAACCCGGTGGCACCGATCGTCACGTCGACGTCCGACTGCGCCGGCTGCGACATGTAGGAGAAGAAGGCGTAGGCCGCATCCTTCACCTTGGCGCTTCGCCTTGGCGTTGATGCCGCCGCTCCAGCCGCCGAACGCGGCGTAGGGCGCATGGTTGACGCCGTCGATGGCGTAGGGGCAGTTGTCCTTGGTGCAGGCCTCGAGCTTGCCGGTCGACCAGTTCAGCACCTCCTTCGAGCCGGGCGTGATCACCGACCCGGTCTTGTCGATCACCTTCGAAACCTTTGGGTCGATGGCGAGCACGCCGACATCACCCCAGTCGAGGTTGAGCGCGCACTTGCCGGAGACGAACAGCGGCCGCGTGTCGCTGACGTCCATGTTGAGCTCGTCCGGCGGCCCGTACTTGCCGGATCTCCTTGAGGAACTCCAGCGCCTTGCGGAAAGCCTCGTTGTCGACCAGCGGCTTCATGTCCTTGGTGTCGAAGAACGTGCCCTGGCTGGTGCCCTTCGACTGGATCATCGAGCCGGTTATGTCGGTGACGAACCAGTAGCTCTGGGCGTTGCGCTTCTTGGCGATGCAGGAACCGAAGCCCTTTCGTGCCGTCGCCGTTGAAATCCTTGCCGTTGAGCGCCTTGGCGTCGGCGAGGTATTCATCCCATGTCTCCGGCGGCTTCAGGCCGGCCTTTTCGAACACGTCGGTCCGATAGTACAGCATGTGGAAGTCGCCGTCGAGCGGAACGAGATACGTCTTGCCGCTCATAGGTCGCCGAAAAGTCGCGGAAGAACGGGGCGATGTTGTTCCACTGGATGGCCTTGTCCTTGGCGATCCGGTCGTCGAGTTCCTCAAGATAGCCGCCGGCCACGTAGTCGACCATCCATTGCGGCGCGAACACGGCCGCATCGACCGAGTTGGTGCCGCTCGCCCAATCGGTCAGCACTTTCTGGTAGAGGTCCGAGAACGGCACGGCGATGATGTTGATCTTGGCGCCGGTCATTTTCTCAAAATCCGGCGCGCGGCGCTGCAGCGGCTCCTGGATCGCGCCGGTCTGGGTCATGACGTTGACGGTCACCCCGTCGAACTGCCCGGCCGCGCGCACCGGCAGCGCACCGGCGGCAAGCACCGCCCCCGCCAGTATCGTCGTCCAGCCCCACTTTTTCGGCGACATCCTCATTCCTCCCTTTGTTGTTGTCTCGCAATCCACTCTTGGTGCGTTCTGCACTGGCGTGACCGTCCCGTTAGCTTGTCGGTCGATCAGTCGCGATAATTATGATTGGGCACGACGGTCGGGCGCCCATCCCGCTCGACCGCACGCTGGCGCATGCCGCGCGTGGCGATCTCGCCGTAATCGTGTCCCGCGTCGATCGAACAGGTCCAGACGAACACCAGCTTTTCCGTGCCGGTGTTGACGGATCGGTGCGCCCATTCCGGCGGGATGAAGGCGCATACGCCGGGCCGCATATCCACCACGCGGCACTCACCGGAGCGTGCATGCAGCAACAGCAGGCCCTCGCCCGACTGGGTATAATAGGTCTCCCCGCGGTCGGATTTGGCGTGGTAGTGGCCACGGGTCAGAAAATATTCGGAGCCGATCTTTCCCGGTGCCATGATCGTGGTGCCGAAACAGATGTCGCTGCCGTCGGGGCGGTATTCGATAACTTCGTACGCATCGACATCGCCATGCTCGGTGATGAAGGCGTCGACCAGCGGCGGGGTCTCGTACAGCTCGCGCAGCGCCGAGAGTTTCTTGACGTAGCGGCCGGTCGCCGGGGAGACCGCCCCTGTCACCCCATCAATCGAGACGCCCTCGGGGAACAGCATAGACGGCTCCTGCCCGTATTCCGTGACCGATGATCTCATCGGGCACCCCCAGGCTTGTCAATGGCGACCGCTCCCGTCCCGCCGCATTGCCGTTCGCGGACCGCTGCCCCATACCGACGAACAGGGAGCCCAGCAAACGGGAAAGGGAAGCATTCAAGCCATGGCAGTATCGCCGCGCTATGATGTTGTCGCCCTGGGCGAGCTGATCGTCGACCTGGTACCGGCCCGCGGTGCCGATGGTCAGGCGTGCTTTGCCGCGAAAGCCGGCGGGGCGCCGGGCAACGTGGCGGTGGGCGTGGCGCGGCTCGGCGGCAGCGCTGCAATGTTGAGCAAGGTCGGCGAGGAGGCGTTCGGCCGGTTGCTGGTTGCCACCCTCGCCGGCTACGGCGTAGCGACGCAGGGCGTCGTGCTGACGCCAGAGAGGAACACCGCGCTCGCCGTAGTGACGCTGTCGCCCGAGGGCGATCGCGACTTCATCTTTTATCGCAACGGCTGCGCCGACGCGAGCTACGCCCCCGAGGAGGTGGATGTCGACCTGATTCGAGCGGCGCGCATGCTGCACGTCGGCAGCCTGGTTCTGGCGCAGCCGGTCGCCGCAGCGGCGCAGCGGCGGGCGGTTCAGGTGGCACGGGAGGCCGGCGTGCTGGTTTCGGCCGATGTCAACTTACGTCCATCCCTGTGGCCGGAACCGGAAGCGATGCGCGCGGCGGCGCTTGCAACAGTCACAGGGGCGAATTTGGTGAAAATCAGTGAGGAAGAGCTGACATTTCTGACCGGTGAGCAGAACCCCGATGACGGCATCGCCCGGCTGTGGCATTCCGGCCTGCGTGCGGTGGCGCTCACGCTCGGCGCCGCCGGCGCAATGTTGGTGACAGCGCACGACCGCGTGACGGTTCCGGGGTTTCCGGTCAAGGTCGTTGACACCGTGGGCTGCGGCGATGCGTTCATGGCAAGCCTTCTGACGGACGTTGCGGCGGCGCACGGAGACCTCGGCGCGGCTGACACGCTGGAGCGTTGGGCACGCCGCGCCTGCGCCAATGGTGCCCTCACGGCGACCGGTGCCGGTGCCATGGAGAGCTTGCCGACGGCCGAACGCCGCGATGCGTTTCTGGCGAGCCACGGTTTCTAGGCGGTCGGGCCGGCCTCCAATCCATCGAGGCGGTCCCAGGGGCCGCGGCTCGACTGGTAAAGGTCTTCGAAAATTTTCCCGAGCCCAAGATAGCGGTCGCGCCACGCCGGGTTGGGTGCGACTTCCGCGTCAAAAGCCACGAAGCGCGCCCTCGCGTCCGTCCAGTCGGCAACCGCGCCGCCGGCACGGGCCGCGATCATCGCGCAGCCCATCACGCCGGCCTCCGGCTCCGCCGTTACCAGAATCGGCCGGTCGTAAATGCTCGCCTTGATGTCGAGCCAAAGCCGCGTCTTGGCGCCGCCTCCCGCCGCAACAACGCTCTCGACCCGGCCGCTCTGCCGCTCCAGAATTGCAAGGTTGCGCCGCGACGCAAACGCCACCCCCTCCATCACCGCGCGATGCAGATGGCCGGCATCATGGCTGCTGGTCAGGCCAAAAAGCTGCGCCCGGGCGTTGGTCGCTCCGCCGAGCCGCTCGCCATTGAGATACGGCAAGAACAGCAGCCGGTCCGACCCCGGTGGCGCACTCGCCGCGAGTGCGACGATCTCGTCGTAGGTCGCCTCGTTGCGGTGCAGTACGCGACGGGCCCAGCGCATGGCGTCGCCGCCGGCGTCCAGAATCGTGAAAGCCGCCCAGGCCGCGTCGGCGGTCCGCATGTTGGTGACCACCGCATCACGCACGGGACGCGCGGCATAGGCGGTTATGAGCGTGGACGTGCCGGTGATGTCCGAACCGCGATGGAGGGCCGAGACGCCGGAACCCAGCAGGGTCGCAGCGAAGTCGGAGGTCCCGGACGCAACCGGCGTACCCTCCAGGAGTCCGGTTTCGTTGGCAGCGGCAGGGGTCACGCCACCCAGCAGATGCTCGGCCCGATGCACCGGAGGCAGCAGGACCGGATCAATGTCCAGACGCTTTGTCAGCGGCGCACTCCAGCCATTGGTTCGAGCGTCGAACAGATAGGTGCAGGACGCGTCGGACTCGTCCATGCCCAGCTGGCCGGTAAGGCGGAAATTGATGTAGTCTTTCGGCATCAGCAACGTTTTTGCGCGCGCGAAAGCTTCCCGCTGGTGTTCGCGAATCCACTGCAATTTGAAGCCGGGCCAGGCGACGGCAGGAGGGTTGGCGGTCAGCTCCCACAACGCATCCACGTCGTTACTGGCGGTGAAGGCGGCCACCTGGGCACGCGCGCGCTTGTCGTTCCACAGTTGTACGGAGTCGAGCACCGGCTGGCCGGCAGTGTCGAGCAGTACGGTGCCGTGCATCTGGCCGCAGCCCGCGACGGCGAGGACGCGATGCGCGGCGTGGTCCACGGCCTCGAGCACGCCGCGAATGCTGGCGACCGCACCCTCCCACCAGTCGGCGGGGCGCTGTTCGGCCCAGCCGAATGCCGGCACGATCTGGTCGTGCTCGCGGGCGCGGAATGCCACGATGTGGCCGCGCAGATCGACCAGTGCCGCGCGCACGCTGCCGGTGCCCACGTCGATCGCGAGCAGCAGGTCTTTGGGTTGAGCCAGAATCGTTATAAGACCTTTCGGAGCGACAGGATGGTTAGGCTATTAAGTGTCGTTGCAAAGTCGTTCGAGATCGTGCGCCAAGCTATGGAGCCGCCTACCAATCCGGTAAAGCCGAGCAGGAACCCCACCGCCAGGTTGGCGACCTTCACAAATGGCCGCTTGCGAATGAAGTTTTCGGCCACGGCGAGCCTCGCGGATTGTCTTTCAATACTCCCTTTCAGAATCAACCTGTCATGGCAACCAGGCATATACGTAGATACGTGTCCAGGATGTAGACTCGCGGACCGGTGGCGCAACCTGGGCCAGATTCCCGCTTAACTCGCCATGGGCCGCAATCCCCTCATGCGGGTTACCTAGCGTTGTCCATCTGCCGGGAGGAGCCGCCGCGACATGCTACCGCTGCAGGCCGCCTCCCGCCCGACACTGCATTTCATCGGCGTCTCGACCGGCCGCTCATCGATCATGCGCGTGTTCCCGCGCTGGGCCGAGGCGCTTGGGCTGGGCGACTGCGAATTGCACGGGATCGACCTGCCTCCGCGGTCGTTGCCGGAACATTATCGGGCGGTGGTGAGCTTCATAAAGGACGATCCGCTCTCGCTCGGTGCGCTGGTCACGACGCACAAGCTGGATGTGGCGGCGGCGGCGGGCGATCTTTTGGACGACCTCGACTCCTACGCCGAGACGCTGCGCGAAGTGAGCTGCCTGTCCAAGTCCGACGGGCGTCTGATGGGTCATGCAAAAGACCCAATCGCCAGCGCGCTGGCGCTGGAGCCGATGCTGCCGAAGGATCATTGGCAGCGGACCGGCGCCGCCTGCTTCATCATCGGCGCCGGCGGCGCGGCACTGGCCATCACCTGCTGTCTCTCCGAAACGGCGCGCGGAAAGGACCGGCCGGCGCGGCTGGTCATATCCGACCGCGATCCGGCACGGCTGGAGGATTTTCGTGCCGCGCATCGCCGGCTCGGGTTCGACTTGCCGATCACCTATGTCCATGCCGCGACCGAAACCGAGAATGCCGCCGTTTTGCCGGACCTGCCGGCACAGTCGCTGGTGATCAATGCCACCGGGCTGGGCAAGGACGCACCTGGTTCGCCCTTGCCGGATGCGGCCGTTTTTCCGCTGCATGGCTTCGCCTGGGACCTGAATTATCGCGGCGACCTTTTGTTCGTTCAGCAAGCCAGGCGGCAGGCCCAGGCCCGTCACCTGCACGTCGAAGACGGGTGGGTCTATTTCCTGCACGGCTGGACGCGCGCCATCGCCGAGGTGTTTCATATCGACATTCCCGCGCGCGGCCCTGTGCTCGACCGACTGTCGCGGCTTGCGGCGGAGGCAAGGGGCTGACCGGGCAACAGGAGTCTCTGCATGCCCCGCAAGGATGAACGGCGATTGCGTGTCGGCGTTCTCGGCTGCGGACCGATCGCGCAGGCGGCCCATTTCGAGTCGTGCGTAAAGGCCCGCAATGCCGATCTCTACGCGATCTGCGACGTGGCGGACGATTTGCGCCGGCGCGTAGCCGCGAGCTACGCACCGACAAAGAGCTTTGCGGACTACCCGACGATGCTCGAGGATCCAGACCTGGAGGCGGTCATCGTCGCGATCTCCGATGCTTTTCATGTCGAGGCATCGACGATGGCGCTGCAGGCCGGCAAGCACGTTTTGTGCGAAAAGCCGATCGGCACCGGCGTCGAGGAGGTGGAGAGGTTGCAAGCGGTCGTCCGGCAGACCGGGCTGGTGCTGCAGGTCGGACACATGAAGCGTTTCGACGCCGGTATCCAGGCGGCGAAAAGCTTTGTCGAGACCGAGATGGGCGCGAAGCTGGCCTACAAAGGCTGGTATTGCGACAGCACGCATCGCTACGCCATGACCGATGCACTTCAACCGTCGATCATCACCAGTGGCAAAGCGCGCAAGCCCGAGGATAACCCGAAAGCGGACTTGCGCCGGTACTACATGCTGGCTCACGGCAGCCATCTTGTCGATACGGCGCGTTACCTTGCCGGGCCGATCCAGGCGGTCGAGGCGCGACTGACCGAGCGTTTCGGCGCCTATTGCTGGTTTGTGGCGGCGGAATTCGCTGACGGCTACGATCGGTCACCTCGACCTGACCGTTTCCGTCCGCATGGACTGGCATGAGGGGTTTCAGATTTATGGCGAGAACGGCAGCGTTCTAGGCAAGACCTACAACCCTTGGTTCTACAAAAGCAGCGACGTTGACATTTTTCGCGAGAGCGAGGCGGCCTGGCACCGCCCGCTAGGCGCGGACGGTCATTTCTATCGGCGGCAGCTCGAAGGTTTTGCCAGCATCATTCTCGACGGCGCACCGATGACCGGGGCCTCGGTGCAGGACGGTCTCGCCTCCGTCCGAGCGATGGCCGCCATCGCCAAATCGGTGGAGACCAGGCGGGCGGTCCGGCTCGCGGACGTGACCGGAGCTGTCTGATCCATCTCGCGATGCTTGCGGGACGGGACAGTCGGTGAGCTTTGGCACGTTCACGCGAGACGGGCTTGCACTGCGCTATTGCGACCGGGGTGTTGGCCCGCCGGTGCTGTTCCAGCACGGCCTTGGGGGCGACGAGGTACAGGCGGCAGAGGTGTTCCCGCCCGAGCCGGCCATGCGGCGGATTACGCTCGAATGCCGGGGCCACGGCGCTTCGCCCTTCGGGCCGGCCAGCGCTTTCTCGATCGCCACTTTCGCCGCGGACCTCGATGCGCTTGCGGCCCAGCTCGGCCTCTCGGATGTGGTGGTCGGCGGCATCTCCATGGGGGCGGCCATCGGGCTTCGGCTCGCCGTGCGCAGGCCGGAGCGCGTGCGGGCGCTCGGTACTGGCTCGCCCCGCCTGGGTGGCCGATCCGGCACCGGCCAACATGCGTCCCTATCTGGCGGTGGGCGAGCTGCTGTCGCGCTTCGAAGCCACCGAAGCACGCCGCCGCTTCGAGGCAAGCGAGATGGCGGCAGAGCTTGCCCGGCTGGGCCCGGACAATCTTGCGAGTTTCCGCGGCTTCTTCGACCGGTCTTCGCCTTCCGCCTTCGGCACACTTTTGCGTGCGATCGCGGCCGATGGTCCCGGCGTCAGCGAGGCGGAGATCAGGCGATTTCGGATCCCCACCCTCGTGATCGGGCACGGCCACGATTTCGCGCACCCGCTCGCCTACGCGCAGCGACTGGCCGAGCTCATTCCGGGGGCCAGGCTTTGCGAGATCACGCCCAAAGCGATGGACCGGCCTGGGTATGTCCGCGACTTCCGCCGGGCTTTGTCTGATTTCCTGCGGACGCTGGGACCCAGGAGTTAAGATTTCGAGTAGACGACGGCTTTTCGCATCGTTAAGGTACGAGGGGATGCCGCCTGAAAGAGTAGGCGCAGCGACTGTGCTGGGACCCGACAAGGCAATAGCTAAGTCAGAGGAACAAAAAAGTGGTTATCGTTCTGGTCCGCCGGTGTGTCAGGCCGGATAAGGAGGAGGAATTCCTGGCACGCTATAACTGGGAAAAGCCCCAGAATGCAGATTTTTTGGGAGAGACCCTGACAAAAGTCGAGGAATTCGACAACGCTTCCGGAGGCCATGAGGAGTCTGCCCCTGGCCGGAGCCGACTGTGTTACGTATCTCAACGTTGCCAGGTGGAAGTCTGCGGAAGCATTCCAGCGGCACTTCGACCCAGCGCTGACGCACGATCCCGCGATCGAGGTCTCGGACCGTTTGCGAGTTGTTCTGAACGTTACGTAGCATCCTCGTTAGGACGCTACGGCACCAGGACTTTCCGCCCAGCGGGCTCATTGCTTGCTTGATTTAGGTTCACCGGCTGTCCGCGCAGCCATCCTGGCAGGACCACTTCTCCCCCGAACCAGCGCCGGAGCTCCGCCAATGGCCGGGGGCGGTCGAACAGGAATCCCTGAGCCTGAGTGCAACCGGCGACACGCACCTGAACGAGGTGCTCCTCCGTTTCGACCCCTTCGGCGGTCGTCGTCATGCCGAGTTTATGCGCGAGCCCGGCCACCGAATTCACGATCGCCAGGCAGTCCGGGCGGCGACCCATCTCGCGCACAAATGACTGGTCGATCTTGATCTTGTCGAACGGGAAGCTGCGGAGGTAGCTGAGCGACGAGTAGCCGGTCCCGAAGTCGTCGAGTGCCGTGCGCAGGCCAAGCGCACGCAGCCGATGCAGTAGCGACAGCACCGTCTCGGTATCCCGCAGCAGTGCCGATTTCGGTGATCTCCAATTCCAGCCGGTGCGCCGGCAGACATGCGTCCTCGAGGGCGCCGCGCACCGTGGCGAGGAGTTCCGCACTGCCAAACTGGACCGGCGAAAGATTGATGGCGACACTGATCTCCGCCGGCCATGTCGCAGCATCCGCGCAGGCTCTCGCCAACACCCAGGCACCGATCGGGACAATCAACCCGAGTTCCTCGGCAACCGGAATGAACTGCGCGGGCGAGATCATGCCCCGCTCCGGATGCCGCCAGCGCAGGAGCGCCTCGAAGCCGCTGACGCGACCGGTCTCCAGATGGATTATCGGCTGGTAGAACAGTTCCAACTCATTGCGCTCAAGCGCCTCCCGCAGGTCAAGCTCGATCGCGCGCCGGGCCTGTATGTGCGCGTCCATGCCGCTCTCGAAAAACCTGTAGGTACCGCGTCCGTCAGCTTTGGAACGATAAAGCGCCATGTCCGCGTTCTTGAGCAGCATGTCAGCGGAAATCGCATCGGTATCGGCAATCGCGATACCCACGCTCACACCGACGATGGCACGTTGACCATCGACCTCGTAGGGATGGCCCAGCATCTCGACGATCCGCCGTGCCATCGCCTCCGCAGCTTCCGGTTGCTCGGCGCGGGACTGCAGAACGGCAAATTCGTCGCCCCCGAGCCGAGCGACGACATCATTCTCGCGCACGCACTCGAGCAGTCGTTGCGCTACGCTTTCCAGAAGCGCGTCCCCGGACGGGTGCCCCAATGTGTCGTTCACGTTTTTGAAATGGTCCAGATCGAGACAGAGCAGGGCCAGCTCGCCGTTGGTCCGGCGTCGCTGCTCCAGCGCATCTTTCAACCGTTCATGGAACATGAGCCGGTTCGGCAGGCTGGTCAACGCGTCATGGTGCGCCATGAAGTGGATCCGCGCTTCGACGCGGCGGCGCTCGCTTATATCCTCGTAGGTCGCCACCCAACCGCCATCGGCCATCGGCTCCTGGGAGACGGCGAGAGCGTGCCCCGCATCGTCTTCCTCAAAAAACATCCCGGGCGACCGGGATTCGATCAACGTTTGCTGCTCCGCCCAGAGCGCGTTCACCATGGCGCCGTCGTATCGGCCGATCTCACTGATCGCGCGAAAGATATCGGCGGCCGGCACGCCCGGCCGGATCATGCCCGGCGAGAGCCCGAATAGCTCGAGGAAGCGGACATTGCACACGATCAGCCGCCGCTCGGCGTCGGCCATGCACAGCGCCTGGGACATATTGTTCAAAGCGGCGTCGAAGCGCGCGTTTTGCGTGTGCAACTCGCGATCACGCTCCTGGAGGATCCTGTTCTGCAGGTTCACCTCCTCCATCGCCTCATGCGCCACTGTGTTGGCGCTGGCCAGCCGGTCGCCCGTGTGCCGTAAGTCTCGAACCAGCGACTGCACTTCGTCGTGCGCGCGGGTCAGCAAGCGAATATGCCAGGTGAGTGCCCCGACCAGCCCGAACCCGCATAGCGTGAGCGCCCCCAGAGCGGCCGAGAACAACCAATACAGGTCGCCTAGCTCGCGCTGATCCTGCGCAACGAGATCGCCGCCATGGACATTGGCTTTGGCGGCGAGCCGCGCGAGCGGCGCCTCGAGCGGAGGAATTTGCGCGAGGAGTTGCTGCCAACGCTCCGACTTCGGAGCCCGATCAAAGGTCGTCTGCCAGGATTGAGCGGCGTTGCGAAACCTGGCCAGAATGGCGGTGAGTTCGGGGTCGCTTGCGGCATACGCTGCCACTTCTCCGCTGCTGAACAATTGGACCCGATTGGCGATGATGTCGAGGCGCAGCTGGACCTCGTCCTCGCCCACGCCGCTGTGCGGCACCGCGGCCTCGGCAACGATCGCCTCGAGCCGCGCAACCTCCACCGTGCTCTGGCTGACAAGCCAGGCCGTGTTGTAGCGCGACACCTGGCTCAGTGCCTGCTGGCGTCGCACGATCAAGACCGAGATGTAGATCGCCGTCGCGAGAAGAAAGACTACCACGCCGACGAGGGCAAGCTTGACCCAGCGCGAGCCTATGGTGCCCGGCTGCTCCACGATGTCACTGACCCGGTCCAGGCTGACCTGGCGTCACTTCACGATGAGTTTCGACACTTGCCAGGCCGAGCGACTGTAGAACCTCTGGTGCCTCAGCTCGGGCTTGCTGTCGTAAGGATAGACGATGAACAGCGGGCCCTTGTCGCGCACCGGCATGTAGACGCCATTGCGCTTCAGCGCCAGTATCACGCCGTAGGCGTGAAAATCGGAGATCGGAATGTCTGTCGAATAGTCGTCCAGTGCCACAGCGGTCACGCTGTCCCCGGTCGCACCGACCGCTTGCATCAGGCGTTCCATCGGAACCCCGTCGAAGCGGACCGGCTTGTCATACCAGGGCGTCATGGTCTCAAATCCGACGGTACCGAGCGCTTCCAGCATGTCGCGATCGAATTCTGCAACGTTGCCGTTATTGACAATGCTGATCCGGCCCGAAACAGTGAGGATCGGCTTGCCGGTCAGGGCGGCTGCCGCCGCCCGCCCCATGCGTGCTGCCCCGGCGCAAAGCGCGAGCACCATTCCTGCACGCCGGGTAGTATCAAAGGTCATACCGCCCCTCCGCCTATCCAAGGGCAGAATTGCCCGGACGAGTGAGGATCGGGTAAACGGACACATCTTTGTGTCGCGGCTGGAAGGGACAGAAATTAACGCATATCTCACAACGTAATATCACGATTTTTTAATTATTGGCGCGATATCTCGATTCGAAGCCCCCCGGAGGCCTGTCTGTGAGCGTCAGCGTACACCGCCTGCGCAAACCCCGCCTCGCCAACGAGGCGGTCGTGGGGGCGCTTGAGCCGGCCGAACGTACGGCCATGATCAGCGCCGCGGCAGCCAAGTTGGAGGAATTGTTCGACGTCCTGCAGATCGATCATCGCAACGACCACAACACGCGCGACACGCCAAGCCGAGTAGCCCGGATGTTGGTGGAGGAAACCCTAAGCGGCCGTTACTGCGAGGCGCCGGGGATCACCGAATTCGACAATCCGTGCGGCTTCGACCAGCTGATCATCACCGGTCCGATCGACGTTCGCTCGACCTGCGCCCACCACCTCATGCCGATCTATGGGCACGCCTTTGTCGGCATCCTGCCGGCACCCGATGGCCGGATCATCGGTCTCTCGAAATACGACCGCGTCGTCGATCACTTCGCCTCACGCCTGCAGATCCAGGAAGAGCTCGTGAAGCAGATCGGCGACTATCTGATGGCCAAAACCTCGCCTCTTGGCCTCGCCGTTCGGATAAGCGCGGTTCACATGTGCAAGACCCATCGCGGAGTACGTGCCAGCCATCGCGGCCGCATGGTCAGCAGCGCCTACTGGGGCGCGTTTTCCGATGATGAACCGCTAAAGGCCGAATTCCTGCAGGAGTGCGCCGGGCTGACCGTGGGACCGCCTGACGTGGGCGTTCTGCTGCGCAACGACGCACGCGCCATTTGGCGGTCGACCAAGACTTACGGCCATGAGGAGGGCCTCTCCTGCTGCTTCCGCCAGTGGCGCGCGACGCACTCGCATTGTCGCCTGTTGCACGGCTACGCGCTCGCGTTCAGCCTGACCTTTGCCACCGACACGCTCGATGCCCGGAACTGGTGTTTCGATTTCGGCGGCTTGAAACCGGTCAGGGCCTGGTTGCACGAGATGTTCGATCACACGCTTCTGGTCGCGCATGACGACCCGGACCTGTCGGAATTCCAGCGCCTGGCCGAGCGCGGGTTGGTCGACCTGCGGCGTTGTGCCCGCAGTCGGGTGTGAAGCGACGGCCCGCCAGGTTTTCGATCACGTCGCCGATTTCGTGACCGGAGAGACGGACGGTCGCGTCTGGCTCGACGAGTTCGAGGTTCGCGAGCACAGCGGCAATTCGGCTATCTACAAACCGTCGGCCGGATCGGCCGGGTAGGCGGAACGCCCACCCTTTCGGATTACCGGGTTCCGCCCCAACTGCAAGGGTGAAGTCGAAACCCAGAAACCCGGCCGCCATGCGCCTGTCCGTCCTCGACCAGTCCACGATTGTTACCGGCCGCTCGCCGGACACTTCGATTCGCGAGACGCTCGCCCTTGCGCGGCACTGCGAGGCGCTGGGATATCACCGGTACTGGCTGGCCGAGCACCACAATACGGCCAGCGTCGCCGGCTCCGCCCCCGAAGTGCTGATAGCCGCCGTCGCTGCGACCACGCAGCGCATCCGCGTGGGCAGTGCCGGCGTGATGCTGCCGCACTACGCGGCGCTGCATGTGGCCGAACAGTTCCGGGTGCTGGAAGCGATCGCGCCCGGGCGGATCGACCTTGGCCTGGGTCGCGCGCCCGGTTCGGACGGGATCACCGCGCATGCGCTCAATCCGAACGCGGCCCGGGCAGCGGAGACATTTCCGGCCCAGGTGCGCGACCTGCTGGCGTGGGTCGCGGGCGAAAAGCTGGTCGAAAACCATCCGTTCGGGGCAGTGCGCGCGCAGCCGCACGGACCGACGGCGCCGGAAATCTGGGTGCTGGGCAGTTCCGACTACGGCGCGCAGGTGGCGGCGCATTTCGGTCTGCCGTACTGCTTTGCGCACTTCATCACCGATGGACGTGGCGCTGCGGAGGCGATCGGACTCTATCGGGAGCTGTTTCGCCCAAGCGTGCGCCACTCTCGGCCGCACGCAGCCATTTGCGTCTGGGCACTGGCCGCCGCCACCGAAGCGGAGGCGGCGTGGCAATACGGCTCGCGGGCGATGTGGCGGCTCGGCCGTGACCGCGGCGATTTTCTGCCGCTCCCCTCCCCGGAGGAGGCCGCCGGGCAGGCGTACTCCGACTCCGAGCGGGTGCGCCTGGACCGGGCGCGCGAACGGGCCATTTTCGGCAGCGGCCCACAGGTATTTGCGCAGCTGCGCAGACTGGCGGACGACCTTGGGGCGGACGAGGTGGCCGTGCTCACCACCACCCACGACCCGCTGGTGCGGCAGCAATCCTACACGCTGCTGGCCGAGGCGGCAGGCATGGATTCGCAACAGCTGAAGGCCGCGGCGGAGTAGTGCCGGGCGACACGATCGGCGCCGTGTTCGTACCGCCGAAAGCTGGCCGCGCAGCGCCGCGAACGCTTAAACTGTGGAGTGCCTCGAGAACTCGTCGCCATCATCCTGCCGCCGCGGGAATCGTTTTGCCCGGATGCGGCGGGGGCGATCGCCCTGATCGTGCACCGCCTGGCCGCGGCGCCGGGCAAGTTCACACCGATGGTCGTGGGCCGAACAGTGGCAAACCCGTTTTCCGGCACGCTGTTCTCGCCCGCCCGGGCGCCGTGGTGGCCGGGCTCACGGAACGGCCGCTACGCCGCTTCGGTCGCGCGTGTCGTGCGCCGGTTCCGGCCCGTGCTGATGGAAGTCCACAACCGTCCCGACCTGGCCGGCAGGCTGGCGCGGCTGGGAGTCCCGGTCACACTGGTGCTGAACAACGACCCGCAGGGGATGCGCTCCTGCAAAACTTTCCCGCAGCGTGCCCGACTGCAGGCCCGGCTCGCTTGCGTGGTCACCGCGTCGGGGTGGCTTCGCGACCGATGGGGCCTGCCGGGACCGAAAATCCTGCCGAACTGCCTTGACCTCGCAAGCCTGCCGCCCCCGGTGACCGATCGGCAGAACACGATCCTGTTCGTCGGCCGGATCGTGGCTGACAAGGGTGCTGACGCTTTTGTCGCCGCCTGCGCCACTGCACTGCCGCAACTGCCGGGTTGGCGCGCAGAAATGATCGGGGCCGACCGGTTTGGCGCGGACAGCCCCGACACCCCGTTTCTGCAGGCGCTGCGCCCCGCTGCTGCGGCGGCCGGGGTCGCCATGACGGGTTGGCAGCCGCACGATGCGGTGCTGGAGGCCATGGCGCGAGCGGCGATCGTCATGGTCCCGAGCCGCTGGCCGGAGCCGTTCGGCATGAGCGCGCTGGAGGCGATGGCGTGCGGCGCGGCCCTCGCCTACGCGCCCCGGGGCGGCCTGCCGGAGGTGGTCGGGGAAGCCGGCGTGCCGATCGACCCGGATGATCCTGCTGGCATTGCAAGCAGTCTCGTGGCGCTGGCGCGCGACCCGGCCCGACGCGCCACCCTGGGCGAGGCCGGGCGGCGGCGCGCGGCGCTGTTCGACGTGCCGGTAATAGCCGGGCGCCTGGACGCACTGCGCGCCGACATTCTGGGCGCGGCGCGGATGGCCGGACCCTAGCGGGGCTCCTATATGACAGCCCCACGCGACGGAGGCGCTGAAAAGATGGACGCGACTGTGACGGATACGGGGCAGGTGCCCGTGACCGTGCTCACCGGCTATTTGGGCGCCGGCAAGACGACGCTGCTGAACCGCATCCTGTCGGAGCAGCACGGCAAAAAGTACGCCGTGGTGATCAACGAGGTGGGCGAACTGGGAGTGGACAACGACCTCGTCGTGGATGCCGACGAGGAAGTCTTTGAAATGAACAACGGCTGCATCTGCTGCACCGTGCGCGGCGACCTGATCCGCATCCTGGGCGGGCTGATGAAGCGGCGGGGCAAATTCGACGGCATCATCGTGGAGACTACCGGCCTCGCCAATCCCGCGCCGGTGGCCCAGACGTTTTTCGTCGACGACACCGTACGCACGAAAACGCGGCTCGATGCGATCGTCACCGTCGTCGACGCCAAGAACGTGCTGCAACGTCTGGCCGACAGCGCCGAGGCGGAGGAGCAGATCGCGTTCGCCGACGTGATCGTGCTGAACAAGACGGACCTGGTCTCGCCGGAGGAGTTGGAGGCCGTGGAATCGCGGCTGCGGACAATCAACCGCTTTGCCGCCATTCACCGCGCCCAGCGTAGCGCGGTGGCGCTGGACGAGGTGCTGGGACAGGGCGCGTTCGACCTGGAGCGCGTGCTGCAGCGCGTGCCCGATTTTCTGACCGACGACGAGCACGAGCACGATGCCGACGTGGCCAGCATGAGTTTCGAGGTCGCCCGCCCGATCGACCCGGAAAAGTTCAATGTCTGGATCGGCCGGCTGCTTGCCGAAAAGGGCCAGGACCTGCTGCGCACCAAGGGCATTCTGGGCTATCGCGGCGAGGACCGGAAGTTTGCGTTCCAGGCGGTACACATGATGGCGGACGGGGCGTTCGTCGGCCGCTGGCGGGACGGCGAGGAACGGCGCAGCCGTCTCGTGTTCATCGGCCGCAAACTCAGCCGTCCGGAGCTGCGCCGCGGTTTCGAGGCCTGCCAGGTCGACGCGTGAGCCTCACGCTGGAATCGCTGGACGCAATCCTGACCGCGCGGGGAAAGACGCGCGAGCTGGGCGAGTTCGTGGTGGCGTGTGCGTTCGACCGGTCGGGCTGCGCGGCATTCGCGCTGGGCGATGGCACGCTGCACCTGGCCGGCACGCGGCGATGGCGATTTTGCGCGCATCGAGGCGCATGGCGGCGCGGTGCTGGCGCTGGCTCGCGGCCCTGGCGGCGGGTTTCTGACCGGCGGCGATGACGGCAGGTTTTTGCGTGTGGGCGTGGACGGCGCCATCCGCGAAGTGGCGCGGTTCGGTTCCAAATGGGTAGAGCAGGTTGCCGGGTTTGCCGACGAGAAGACTCGCCTGCTCGCGTGCGCGGTGGGCAAGACCGTGCACCTGTTCGACGGCGAGGGCAGCGCGCTGAAACAGCTGGCGCATCCCTCGACGGTGACCGGCGTGGCGTTCGACGCGCGGGGCAAGCGCGTGGCGGCAAGTCATTACGGCGGCGCCAGCCTGTGGTTCGTGGCGTCAAAAAGCGACAACCCGCGGCTTCTGGAATGGAAGGGCAGCCACATCGGAGTGGCGATCAGCCCTGACGGCGACAACATCGTGACCGCCATGCAGGAGAACGCGCTGCACGGCTGGCGGCTTTCCGACGGGCAGCACATGCGCATGTCCGGCTATCCCGGCAAAACGCTGTCGATGGACTTTTCCCGCAACGGGCGCTGGCTGGCGACGTCCGGCGCGGAATCCGTCGTGCTGTGGCCGTTCTTTGGCGGCGGCCCGATGGGAAAAGCTCCCACGGAGTTGCCGGGCGCGGGCGAGGCGATGTGCACCCGCGTGGCCTGCAATCCGCGCGACGACGCGCTCGCCGCCGGTTTTTCCGACGGGCTGGTGGTCGTTGCCAGCACCGCGAACGACAAGATCCTGCCGGTCGCGGGCCCCGGGCGCGGCCCGGTCTCGGCGCTCGCCTGGAGTCCTGATGGCGCCTACCTGGCGTTCGGCACCGAAACCGGTTTCGCCGCACTGGTCGATTTTTCTCGGCAATAGGAGTTCTCGTGCAAGTCATCGCGGCCCAGGGCATGCGCATGCCCAAACTCGGTTTTGGCACGTGGCGGCTGCGCGGCGAGGAATGCCGCGGCGCGGTGATCAGCGCACTGGAACTGGGCTACCGGCACATCGATACGGCGCGGATGTACGACAACGAGGAGGCGGTGGGCGAGGCGCTGTCGGCCAGCTCCGTGCCGCGCGAGGACGTTCATGTCACCAGCAAGGTTTGGTACGCGGAGCTGGCGCCGGCGGCCATCGAGCGCGCGCTGCACACCAGTCTGCGGCTGCTGCGGACCGAGTATCTGGACCTGTACCTGATCCACTGGCCGGCGCCGGACATGGATTTTGCCGCCACGTTCGGCGCCCTGATGCAGCTGCGGGAAAAAGGGTTTGTGCGCGCGATCGGCGTGTCGAATTTCAACGTGGCGCTGCTGCGGCAGGCGGTGGAGCAGATCGGCGCTCCGATTGCCTGCAACCAGGTCGAGTATCACGTCGGGCTCGGCCAGGGTCCGGTGCTGGAGTTTTGCCGCGCGCACGATGTGGCGGTGGCGGCGTATCGGCCGCTTGGCGGCGGTCGGCTTGGGGACGACCCTGTGCTGGAGTCGATCGCCCGCAAGCACGGCGCGTCAGCCGCGCAGGTGGCGCTGAAATGGCTGCTGGATCAGGACGGAGTCGCGGCAATCCCGAAGGCGGCGCGGCCGGAGAATCAGCGCGCCAATCTGGAGGCCCTGAAGCTCGCGTTGGACGATGAGGATCGTGCCGCCATCGCCCGCATGCCAAAAGATCAGCGCATGGTGGACCCGGCCTGGGCGCCGGAATGGGATGCGGCGGCGTAACACCCACCGCCCACGTTGACTCGTCTGGGATAAGACTTTCGTCGTGTCTGGCGGCAAGTCGCCGGTTCGCGTTCACCCTTGCACCTCCAGGACCACTGGTCTACGTGTGACCACAGTAGTCACAGACCGTGTAATGCAGGAAATCCAGCTCCGCGACGCCAAGGCAACGCTTTCGGCCGTCATCGACAGCGCCCGGCAGGGAAATCCCTCCATCATCACGCGCCACGGCAGGCGCGAGGCGGTGGTGCTCGGTTTCGAGGAGTGGGAACGGCTGTCCCGCGTGCCGTCCTTCGGCCGGCTATTGATGTCGGCGCCGCTTGAGCCGGGCGACATTCCCGACCGCGCGACCGCGCCGCTGCGCGACCCGGACCTCTGAGGCGTGTTCGTGGTCGATACCAACGTGCTCTCGGCTGCCGCGCCCACGAAAAGCGGGCCGCCACCCGGCCTGGCCGGCTGGATGGAACGGAACAGCCGGCATCTGTATCTGTCGGTGATTACGGTGGCCGAGGTCGAGGACGGGATCGCAAAAGCCCGGCGCGAGGGAGCAACGCGCAAGGCCGATGCTCTGGCGGCCTGGTTCGAAGCGCTCCTGCATCTATACAGCGCGAAAATCCTGCCGCTCGACGTGCCCGCGGCCCGGGTCCTGGGCAGCTTGGCCGACCAGGTGCGCGGCGCCGGGCAGGCGCCAGGGCTGGCCGACCTCATCGTCGCCGCCACCGCGCTGAGCCGCGGGTATACGGTGCTGACCCGCAATCTGCGGCATTTCCGGATGCCTGGGATTGCCGCGCTCGACCCGTTCGATAGCCTGCCGCCCGAAATCGCCTAAAATGCTCCGGAAATGCTTTGGGCGGTTCCGCGCGCGCGGCCGCTCCCGCATGCTCGCGACCCGTCTCAACGACCAAGGAAGCTGCCCATGATCACCGGTGAAATGCTGATCGGCGCCACCGCGCTCCGGGGCGCGCATGACGAAATCCGCGCCACCAATCCCGCCACCGGCAAGCCGATGGACCCGCCCTATGGCGGCGGCAGTGCGGCCGAGGTGGATCGCGCCTGCGCGCTCGCCTGGGCGGCGTTCGATGCCTACCGCGCACTGCCGCTGGAAACGCGGGCAAAGTTTCTCGAAGAGGCGGCGCAGGCCATCATGGACACCGGCGACGAGCTGATCGAGCGCGCCATGGCCGAAACCGGGCTCTTGCGCGGGCGCGTCGAGGGCGAGCGTGGGCGCACCGTGGGCCAGCTGCGGCTGTTTGCGGAAGTGGTGCGCGAGGGCAGCTGGCAGGACGCGCGCATCGACCACGCGCTGCCGGACCGCAAACCCCTCCCCCGCCCCGACCTGCGACTGCGGCATATCCCGCTCGGGCCGGTGGCGGTGTTCGGCGCCAGCAATTTCCCGCTCGCGTTCTCGGTCGCCGGCGGGGACACCGCCTCGGCGCTGGCCGCAGGCTGCCCGGTGGTGGTGAAGGCGCACTCGGCGCATCCGGGCACGTCCGAGCTGGTGGGGCGGGCCATGCAGTCCGCGGTGAAACGCTGCGGACTGCCGGAAGGAGTTTTCTCGGTGCTGTTCGGCTCCGGCAGCAAGGTGGGCACCAGGCTGGTGGAGGACCCGCGGATCAAGGCGGTCGGTTTTACCGGCTCGCGGGCCGGGGGCACGGCGCTGATGCGGGCGGCGGCGGGGCGGCGCGAGCCGATCCCGGTGTATGCCGAAATGAGCAGCGTCAATCCGGTGTTTCTGCTGCCTCGGGCGCTGGCCGCGCGGGCGGAGCAGATCGGCGCCGGTTTTGTCGGCTCGCTGACCTTGGGCGCCGGGCAGTTCTGCACCAATCCGGGGCTGGTTTTCGCGGTCGAGGGGCCGGACTTGCAGCGTTTTGTGGATGCCACGAAGGGGGCGCTGAGCGAGGTTTCGGCGGCGACCATGCTGACACCGGGCATCCACAAAGCCTACCAGACCGGCGTTTCCCGACTGGCCGGACACGAGGCCGTGGAGACGGTGGCGCAGGGCAAGGCGGGGAGCGGGCCCACCCAGGGACAGGCGGCGCTGTTCATGACCGGTGCCGCGGAGTTTTCCCGCCACGTCGAGCTGGAGGAGGAGGTTTTCGGCGCCGCCTCGCTGGTGGTCCGCTGCCCCGATGTGGCGACGATGCGCCAGCTGGCCGAAAAACTGGAGGGCCAGCTCACCGCGACCATCCATATGGACGAGGGCGACGCGGCGGACGCGCGCACGTTGCTGCCGACCTTGGAGCGGCGGGTCGGGCGCATTTTGGTCAACGGCTATCCCACCGGGGTCGAGGTGAGCCACGCCATGGTGCATGGCGGCCCCTACCCGTCCACCTCCGACGGGCGCAGCACCTCGGTGGGCACCTTGGCGATCCGGCGGTTCTTGCGCCCGGTGTGTTACCAGAATTTCCCCGCCGCCCTGCTGCCAGAGGCGCTTCGGGACGAGAACCCGGAAAAACTGTGGCGGCAGCAGGACGGCGTTCTAGGCCGGCACTGAGCGGTCGGGCCGCGTCCGCTGGTTGCCCGGTTTGGCAGTTACGCCGGATGCCGGGCGGGCACGGACCGCGGCTCGGCAGATTTTAGCGCGGCGATGTTGCTTCTGCCGGCTCTTGCATAGACCCCGTTGGTAAACCGTGCGGTGCCGATGAAGTGCAAAAACTTGCTGTTGGAGGGATCATGGGCCGGGTCGTAGCAGCGGTATAGCGGGCACTCGAGAACGACGGGGTTCGGAGAGTTCGCCACGGCGAAATTCGAGCCGCACTGTTCGGTACCCCACTCCTTCCAGCGCTCGCCCAGCATCGGTTGCAGGATATCGTGGAACTCCTCGAGTGCGGAGCGCGTAAAACCGGCCTTGGCGAAACCCGCCAACCCGGCGGATCCTCGCACGTACCAGGTCGTATCCGGAGCCGGAAAACGGTCGAACAGGCGTTCCGTCACGATGCAGATGTGATCGCTTTTTATCTTCTGCGCGTCCAGCGCACTCTCGCGCATGGTGCGAAGACACCACCCCTCGCTGCCGGCCATCGTGAAAGCGCGGTTGGAGGTGGCACAGGCCAGGATCTCGTCGACATCGTGACGCAGCGGCAGCGTGTCGCTATCGACCTGGATTACGTATTCGCGCTCGGAGCGGTCGAGGATGTAACAGAGCCGTTCCCAGCAACCGCCGCGCTGGCACCGGCCGGTGTCGATGTCCTCCAGAACCACGAATTCGATCCCGGGGAGATGCTTGGACAGCACGCCCCTCATCGCCGGAGCCGCGTCCCGGCGGATAATCGCTACAACCTGGCCACGGCCAATCCTGGCGTACAAGGACTTTATCGCAAGCAGATACATCCTGACGTCGTCGTCGCCCACCATGCTGACGATGGTCCACGGCGCCGTCACAACGGGCATCGGAGGAGTATCGAGCACACCGGCTATCTGCAAGCGGAACAGGTACCGAGTTCACTGCCCTGCGGTATCGCCAGAACATTGCCGGTCAAATTCCGTTACAATTTAAACACACACCGTCGCTGCAGCGGTTGCAGAAAACCTCCCACCCGCAACCGCCGCTCCACGTCATCGGCCGGCGTCAAAGGTCGCGCTCCGCGGCCCGAAGCGGCGTAACGCATAGTCGCGAAACCCCTGCCGGGCGGCTTGGGCGAACGGGTCGGCGGAGACCAGCCAGCGCAGAAAGCCCGGCCAGGTGGCCGCGCCCGGCCGCACTGCCCCGGCTTGGTTGCGCAGCGTCCACAGCAGCTCGCGCAACGCCCACAGCGCCCCGCGCGGCGTGGCGTCGTGCTTTTCAGTCAGCAGCAGACGGTTGCGCATCTGGTAGTAGGTTTTCCCCGGCGTGATGCGGCCGCCGAAACTGACGGACAGCTTGTGCAGGATGCGTGCCCGCCGGGCGCAGTAGCTGCGCAGCCCCAGCGCTTGCGCGCGCCGGAAATAGTCCTGTTCCTCCAGTTGCAGGAAGAAACGTTCGTCGAGCAGGCCGATGCGGCGCGGCAGACTCGCCGGGATCAGCAGGCAGGCGCCGTAAGCGAAAGCGATCTCGACGACGTCGTGCTGTTCCGCGAGCCAATGCGCGGTGGCGTCCGGGGTCGCCGGCGCCGGGCCGGGAGCGAGCTGTGGGGAACTCGGGTCCTCAAAATCGTGGCTGACCGGATGCATCAGGCACGGTTCGCCCACCGCCGCCGCCGCCGCCAGCAGTTCTGCCAGCGCGTGCGGGTCCAGCACGGTGTCGTTGTTGAGCAGGCAGATATATTCGAAGCCGCGCTCCAGCCCCAGCCGCAGCCCGACATTGTTGCCGCCCGCCCAGCCGCGATTCTCGCCGAGCGCAACCACCTCGACCTCCGGGAACCGGGCGGCGATGCGGCCGAGGTCATCGGCGCGCGAGCCGTTGTCGATGACCACTATGGCCAGCCCCGGCCCATCCTGTGCACAGGTCTGAGCGCGCAGGCTCTCCAGGCAGTCCAGCGTGTCGGCAATGCCGTTGTAGTTGAGCACGACGACGAGCAGTTGCCGCCCCGCCGCCCTCAGCTCCCGCCCCTCGGTCGGAACCGGCGGACCCGGTTGTCGGTCCAAACTGCCACGATCGT
The DNA here is from genome assembly GCA_963822705.1 of uncultured Pseudomonadota bacterium. Taxonomy (GTDB): domain Bacteria; phylum Pseudomonadota; class Alphaproteobacteria; order Acetobacterales; family Acetobacteraceae; genus CAVRQM01. The sequence goes on along the minus strand of CAWGIX010000006.1, from coordinate 151,391 downwards.
GTCCCGCAGGATCGTGTCCCGCAGGATCGCGTCCCGATGGGGCCATCAGCGCACTCTCATATCCACGGCTGTTATCATCCCGGCGTGTAGCCGCGCAACGGTGCCCCCGTTCACGTTCGATGCAGTAAAGGCGGTCACCTCCGCTGCCCGGCCGTAGCGGTCCGTCAGTCCCTAAGCGTGCCTGTAGGTAATGCCGATTACGCGTGTATCTCATGCAAAGGAAAGCGGCGATCTGATTGAGGGCTGGCCCTCCGGATGAGTTTCAGCTTTTGCACAGCGCATGTCTGGCGCGTATTGATTTAAAATCCCTGAACGCTTCCCATATTCGTTCTCAGGCCGGTGCCCATCGCTGAACTGGCTCTCGTTTCAGAATGAAATGCCATGCAGACTGAAGCGGCGTGCCTCCGCCACCCGCTCCGCAACTGCCATCCGATCCCGCACATAGACGGTGTTCAGCCGGTCTCGATTATATCCGCCCAGCGGCATCAGCATCCTGGTTCCGACCTCGTAGGTGCACGGCTCAAAGCCGAAACCGGTGAGTTCCCGATGCACGTCGTCGTCGCTGATCCCATACCGCCCGCCGGATCCGTTCAATTCGATAATGAGCGCCTGGAGGGTAGTGCGGGAAAGCGTCGTCGGCGCGCCGCGCAGGATGTGCAGCTCAAAGCCTTCGGCGTCGATCTTCATGAGCCGGCACGGAGTATCGGTCAAGACCGTGTCCAGCCGGGCTACGGCCACCTGCGTAGCGTTCGGTGCCGTTGCGCTGGTCGCGATGTGGTTCAGTCCGCCGCGCTCGGACGTCATCCAGTTCACGCCCGTTACCTCGCCGAGAGCACAGCAATAGGTCTGCACCATCGACTCGATGTCGTTCAGGCGTACGTTCCGCTGCAGTTCCGCATAGGTCTCCGGCACCGGCTCGAAGGCGATAGACCTTGCCCCGGCCACGGCGCTTGCAAGCACGGTGTAGCCACCGACGTTCGACCCGATATCAACAAACGTATCTTCCGGACGCAGCAGGTGCAGCAGGAATGCCTGTTCGGGAAAGTCCCAGAGGCCACATGTGTAGACCAGGGTCGCATAGTTCTGCCGATCGGACAGGATCAGCCGCGCGCCATCAACCAACGGGAGCACATATTCGATGCCCATGACCCGGTGGCCGAAATTCCAGCGCAGGTAGTCAAGCACTGCACCGCCCCGCCGGCCAGCATTGCGGGGATGGCGCATGATGTCGGAAACCGTCTTGAAGCGTTCGGCAAGGAGCATCCGTACCACTCTTAGTCCCCGCAATGAGGTTCTTCAATGGTCAGCATGGTCCTTTTGCTCCTCACCATCGGGGCCGGGGGGCGGCCCTCACTGCCGATCGAGCAGCAACTCCGGCACAAGCTCCGAGGGCACCGGGCGTGCTCCGTCGAGCTGCTGCAGCGCCAGCCGCAGAAAGTAGCCCTCGCGCAATGATCTCGGCTTGAGGCCGTGGGATTTGAGCCAATCCTTGATCATGTCGTTGGCGTTCCCCGGCAGCGCCGCGTAGCCGCTGGCATAGATGATCGACTTGACGGCCTCGTTCTCGAGGCGTCCGCGCGCCTGACGGATTTCCCTCCGGTACTGCCGCCTGATGTCGCGCCACTTCAGAACCGATAGCGGTGAGATCTCGAACGTTGCTTCGCCAACCCCGACGACCCGCGCGTTGTCCCACTCCGTTGCACTGGCGTCAAAATCGTGTGCGGCCATCGAGCCGAGTAGCCCGTCGCCGCGATACAGCTGCAGCGGCAGGCGGAATCCCGCGGCGACAAAGCGGTTCGCGAATTCCGGCGTGATGGCATAGAACTGGCCGTTTACGACGCCGCCCTGCAAGGTTTTCGCGCGGGTGGCGTTCGCCGATCGCCCGGTCGTCGGGACGCCCGAGGCGATCAGGGCCGTTGGATGGGCGCTCAACGCCGCCGCCATGGCCCTGAGTGCCTCCGGGCAGACTTTCGCGTAGGCGTCGACGAACACATACGTTCGGGCTTGGAGCCGGAGGTCGTGCAGGAAGCGGTTGATCGCGTTGGCCTTGTCGGCGGCGGGAAAGAAATAGACCGAGAGAGCCGCGTTGTTTAGGCGCAGCGAGCGGATAATCTCGGGAGAATTGTCCGTAGTGCCGTTCAGGATACCGCGATACGGGCGCGGCGGTCGGTGCAGGAACGGTCGATAGACAGAAGGCAGCGCTCGATCGTTGCCGCCTCGTTGACGCCGAAGACGGCGATATCGTAGTCGCGATCGCTCATTGGATCATTCACCTCGAACCGGGCGGCCCGTCGACAGCGCCCCGCGCTTCGGCAGGCGCACGCGCACGCTCTGCCGGGCGGCTTGGCTGGCTTGCCTTGGGCGCAGTCGATCCACCCCGAACGACGATAGCGGCTGCGGCGCGAATGATAAAAGCCTTAACCCAGCTTGCCTCATGCTTTGCAGCGTGCAAACCCGTGGCGGTCGCTCGATGTGGCAGGATGGTGGGAGCCCGATGCGCCGAACGGGCCAGCTTTCCGGTCCGGCTTGTGTGAGCAGCAATTCAGTGGCGCTCCGCCCCGGAGGTGGGTCATGAGCCTCAAGCTGGTGCTGGAGATCGCCGGGGAAGACAGCAACCCGGGGCCGGCGGAGATTGGCTGGTGACGGCTCGACCCCGCCTGCTCTTTGTCAGCCCGCGCTTTCTGTTTCCGATGAACGAAGGCGGCAAAGTCCGGACCAGCAACATTCTGCGCAGCCTAAAGGGCGGTGCCTTCGAGATCACGCTGGCATCGCCCGCGCCAGTGGATCAGGCGGCGTTCTCGCATGATATCTGCAACGCCTGCGACGTGTTCGTCTCCTGGCCGGCGCGTACCGCCTCGAAGCGCGAGCGGGTGATGGCGCTGGCCGCACCGATCCCAGTGGGAGTAGCCATGGATCGTTCGGCCGCCGGACAGTCCGCGATCGCACGAGCGATTTCGGAACAGCGGCCCGAAGTAGTTCTGGCGGATTTTCCCCACGCGACAGTCCTGCTTCCAGAGCGGATCGACGCTGCTTCGGTGGTGTTCACGCACAACGTCGAGGCGGAGATTTTTGAACGTCACGCGGAGCACGCGCGCGGCGCGTGGAGCGTCGTCTGGCGAGACCAGGCGCGCAAGATGCGCCGCTTTGAGCGAGACGCGCTGCGCGGTCGTGATTGCGTGATCGCCGTTTCCGCACGCGACGCGGAGGCGCTGAGACGGCGCTACGAGCTGCCCGTGGTGAAGCAGATCGATACCGGTATCGATCTGGATTATTTTCGGCTCATGCCGCCGCCGGCGCGCGACCGGGCGGACACGGTGGTATTTACGGGAGTCATGGACTCGCCCGCAAACATCGACGGCATCGCCTTTCTGATGGACGATATCTGGCCGCTCGTTGCGAGCGCCCGTCCCGACGCACGCGCGCTCGTTGTCGGCCGCAATCCCGCTCCCGCGCTGGTTGCGACCGCGCGCGAACGAAAACTGCCCTGGAGGTTTACCGGCTCGGTTGCCGATATCAGGCCCCATGTCGCAGAAGGGGACGTATCGGTCATCCCCCTGCGCATCGGCAGCGGCACACGCATCAAGGCGTTCGAGGCGATGGCGATGGGCCGCCCCGTGGTGGCGACCAAGGTGGGGATGGAAGGACTTGACGTCGAGGCCGGCCGGCATTTTCTCGAAGCCGACGAGCCGGCCGCGTTCGCCCAGGCAATTCTGCGGCTGCTGGACGACAGGGCGTTGCGCGACACCCTGGTTCGCACCGGAAGGGGGCGGTTGGAGGAGCGGTTCTCGTGGGCCAATGTCGCCCGCCAGTTCGAGTCGATTTTGCTTGATGTGCTGGGCCGGCGCGCACGCGGTTGATTGCCGCAGTTGTCACTCGTCGAAGGACCCTGCGGGGCACGGGTCGGAAAATCAAGAATCGTACGCGATCAGGGTGGCGGTCGGCACGTCAAGCCGCTCACGGCCACGCAGAAATGTCAACTCGATCAACGCCGCAGCCGCGGGAATCTCGGCGCCGACGTTGCGCAGCAATTTTATCCCGGCCGCCATGGTGCCGCCTGTCGCCAGCAGGTCATCGACCACCACCACCCGGTCGCCGGGGCTGATCGCGTCGGCCTGGATTTCAATGCGGTCGCTGCCGTATTCGAGCGCGTAGTCGAGCCCGACCACATCGCCCGGCAGCTTGCCGCGCTTGCGCAGCATGACAAATCCGCAGCCGAGTTTCAGTGCCAAAGGTGCGGCGAGCAAAAAACCGCGCGACTCCACACCAGCCAGGAGGTCGGGCCTGTGCTCCTCCACCAGCCCCGCCATGCGATCCATGGCCACCTGCCACGCCTCGGCATGCCGCAGCAACGTGGAAATGTCGTAGAAGAGAATGCCGGGTTTGGGGAAATCCGGAATGGCCCGGATGTGGTCCTTGATGTCCATGCGGCGGCTCCGTCCACGGTGGCGATCTTAGCGTCTCGCCCCGCAGCCCGCTGACCCCGATCGATCGGGAACTAACGCGTGCGCCTGGTCGGAGTGAGAGGATTCGAACCTCCGGCCCCTGCGTCCCGAACACAGTGCTCTACCAGGCTGAGCTACACTCCGGCGCTGCGGGACATAGCCTCGCGGAGCGACGCGGGCAAGAGAGAACGAGCGGCTTCAGAACCGCTCGGCATCGACCGGCGGAGCCGGCGCGGTGGCACCGATCGCCGCCAGCAGGGCCGGCACGCCATACGCGACGTCGTACAAGCCGCGCGCTGCCGGCTGCGCAAAACCGGTCCGCGATCGTTGCCTCGATCAGGTTGAGCAGCGGCTCCGCACTGCCGTCGAGGTCGCAGATGAGGATCGGCTTGTCGTGCAGACCAAGCTGCCGCCAGGTCAGGATCTCGAACGTCTCGTCCAGCGTGCCCAGCCCGCCGGCAAACGAGACAAACGCGTCGGCCAGTTCGAACATCCGCCGCTTGCGGCTGTGCATGCTGTCGGTCACGATCATCTGGTCGGCGTACGGATGCGCCACCTCCGATCGCGTAAGAAACTCGGGGATGACGCCGATGACCTGGCCGCCGGCCGCCAGGCAGGCGTCGGCCAACGCTCCCATCAAGCCGACCCGGCCGCCGCCATAAACCAGCCGTATGCCGGCTCGCGCCAAGCCTTCGCCCAGCGCCGCGGCGGCCCGCGCGAACGCAGGCCCGATGCCGGGACGCGCGCCGCAGAAAACGGCGACCGATCGGACCTGCGGCATGCCAGACGTTCCTTGCTCGGCAGCGGACCAAGATCCGGTTTCCTCCGCCCCGGGCGACACCGCAAGGTCCGGCCTGTGACGACCTTCAAGCAACGCCACAGTCAGGCCTGGGTTACCAGCAACAGCCACCGCCGCCGCCACCACCGCCAGGATCAGCAGCGCCAGTGCCAGAGGCGCCATTCGCGGCGCCCTGGTTGCGGCCGGCAGCAGTTTCTTGCCGCTGACCATCGGGCGGACCAGGTCTTGGCCCTTGACCACTGCATAGGCCGCGACCGCCGCCACATGCACGACGATGGCGGCCAGAAGAACGTAGAACAGCCAGCTATGTACCTGGGACAGGTCGCCGCTGGTGGCCGGACGCAACGGTGTGGGCCAGCGGCGCCTCGATATGGGCTTTGTTACGCCGGGCAAACAGGCCGGTGCCGACCTGGGCGGCCAGCAGTGCCAACAGGATCAGCACCATCCAGCCGCCTGCCTCGTTGTGGCCCACCTGGTTGTCCGGCTCCCGTCCCCCGAAGCGGGCCAAGTGACGCAGCCCGGCGACGGGGCTGACCAAAAAGGCGCGGAACCGCGCCGTCTCGCTGCCGACGAAACCCCAGAGCAGGCGGAACAGCAGCAGGGTCAAGACGATGTACCCGACCCAAAGATGCAGACGCCAGGCATTGGCCTGCGAGGTCACGTAGGCGGCCGCCACCAAAAGCGCGAGCAGCCAATGGACCAGACGGACCGGCCCATCCCAGACGCGCATGGGCAGACGCATCCCCGGCTTGGCGGTTCGCAGTGCCATCTATCCTCCGAATACCCGCGCCGCCCCGCTTAGCCGGGCACCGGAGGGTTTTCCAGCCCGAAGCGGTCCCAACTCGGCTCCAGCAAAGGCGCGGGCCCAGGCTTCGTCGGTCACGATCCGGGTAATGAAGCCGCTGGCCAGAATGCCGCGCATGACCGGCAGCTTGTTCTGGTCCTCCCGAGGCCAGAATGGACACCGGCACGGCGCCCGGCTGGAGGGGCGAAAGCGCCAGTCCGCGGCGATTCAGCGGATGGTCGACCACCGCAGACGCGTGAGGCCAAGCCGGTCGGCGATGTCGGGCGACGGTCTGGTCGGTATCGGCATCGGCTCGGATCGTGGTGACCAAGGCGCTACTTCGTGGCCCCCATCGTCAGCCCGCGAATCATGTGGCGCGACACGACCAGCGCGAACAGGGTCACCGGCAACACGATCACGGTACCCGTAGCCATGATCTTTCCCCAGGGTAGCTCGTAGCCGGACATGAAGCTGGTCGCCACCACCGGCGCGGTCTGCACGTCGCGGCGGGTTAGGACCAGGGCATAGAGCAGCTCGTTCCAGGAAAAGATGAAGCTGAAGATGGCCGAGACCGCGATGCCGGGCAGCGCGAGCGGCAGGTAGATGCGGGTGAAAATCTGCCAGTCGTTGGCATGATCGAGGCGCGCCGCCTGCTCCAGTTCCGCCGGGATGCTGCGGAACTGATCGGTGCAGATCCACACCACGATCGGCAGGTTGAAGGTGAGATAGATCAGCACCAGCACCAGATGGGTGTCCAGCAACCCGGTCTGGCGCGCCAGCAAGTAGACCGGCAGCGCCAGCACGATCGGGCTGATCATGCGGTTGCTGATGAACCAGAACCACAGATCGGCTTTGCCGCGGAACTCAAACCGCGCCAGCGCATAAGCGGCGGGGGTGCCGAGCGCCACCGCGATCACGGTGGTGCTGACCGCCACGATCAGCGAGTTCAGGATGCCCAGAATGACCGTGTCGTCGGCGAAGGTTTCGAAATAGTGCGCCAGCGTCGGACGGAAGAACCACACCGGCGGGCTCGCCAGCAAATCCGCCTGTTCCTTGAAACTGCTGGACACCATCCAATAGAACGGGAACGCAGCGAAGCAAAACACCGCGAGCAGGCCGAGCAGGTGCAGCAGCCTCGCTGATCCGGCGCGACGTGCCATGCTCAGTCGATCTCCCGGTAAAAGATGCGGATGTAAAGGCGGCTCAGCATGATCGTCAGGATCAGCAGCAAGATCGCCTGCGCGGACGCGGTGCCAAGGTCGAACACGCGAAAGCCGAGGCGCTGGATGTAGATCGAGATCAGCTCGGTCGCCGCCCCGGGGCCGCCGCGCGTCATGGTGAACACCGCGTCAAACAGCTTCAGCACGTCGGCCGAGCGCAGGATCAGCATGGCGGTGAAGCCGGGCAGCAGGTAGGGTAGCTGCACGTAGCGTACCAAGGAGACGAAACTGCGGGTTTCGAGCCGCGCCGCCTCTTCCACTTCGGGCGGCACCATGGACAGGCCGGATAAGAAGATAAGGGCGCAGAACGGGGTCCACTGCCAGACATCCATCACCATGATGGCGATCACGGCACCGGTGGGACTGCCCAGCCAGTCGATCGGCGGAATGCCCACCAGGCCCACCAGCCAGTTGGCCACCCCAAAATCGCGGTTGAAAATCAGCCGCCCGAGCAGGCCCACCACGGCATAGGTAGTGGCCAGCGGCACCACCAGGGACACCCGCGCCAGCGTGCGCACGCCGCTCCATCCCGGCCGGTGCAGCAGCAGGGCGGCCAGCAGCCCCAGCACGATTTCGACCGGCATGACGGTCAGAAAGAACCCGACCGTGCGCAGCAGCGCCGCGCGAAACGTGTCGTCGGTCAGGACGGAGACATAGTTGTCCAGCCCGACAAACGGAAATCCTTCCCGCGGTCGGGTGATGTTATAGCGCCGCAGTGAGGTGACGACGGCGAAGATGGTCGGAAAAATGCCGACCACGAGCAGGGTCAGCACCGCCGGCGCCAGGAACCCCAGCGGCGTCCAACGTCCGTGGGCCAACCGGCTGCGGCGGACCGCAACGCCTGCCAAAAGGCTCAGCGTTCCAAAGGGGCGTCATCCCCGGGCCTGACCCGGGGATCCGCCTGCCGCGCCGTGGCGGCCGTGAATGGCCGGGTCAAGCCCGGCCATGCCGACACCGGCATCGGCTTGCCGTTCAAGCGCGACTACTGCAGCAGCTGCTTCTTGCCGTCGTAATATCCTTCCTTCTTCAGCACCGCCTCCATGCGGGTGCCGATCTCCTTGGCGCCCTCCATGGTGCTGACCTGGCCCAGCTCCATCTTGCTGCCCCACTCGGCGATGATTTCAGAAATCGCGGGCCAGGCCGGGAAGCGCGGGCGGAACTCCGGCACGCCTTTCTGCCAGCTTTCCACCATCGGCTCGACGAACGAGTATTTCGCCTTGATGTCCGGCTGCTGGTAGATCGACATGCGCCCGGACACGCCGCCCGCCTCGACATAGGCGCGCGCGATGTCCTCGCTCGTGGCCCACTGGATGAACAGCCACGACGCCTTCTGCTGCGCCTCGGAGCCTTGCGCGGCAACGGCCAGCGAAAACCCGCCCAGCGCGGGCAGGCGCCCGGCCGGCCCGGACGGTTCGGGAGCGACGCCCAGGCAATCGGTAATCTTCGAGGTTTTTGGATCGGTCAGCGTCGAGTAGAAAGCCGACCACTCCGTGATCATCGACACTTGGCCCTGCGCCAGACCGTTGACGGCCTCGGCGTGGTCCCAGCTCACCACTCCGGGTGGCATGTAGGGCAGCAGCGACTGGCGGAACTGCAACCCGTCCTGGCTCGGCTTGCTCTCCAGGTTGCTGTGGAACGTCTTGTCCAGTAGCGAGCCGCCGAACGGCCACAGCATGCGCATGAAACTGTCGGCCGACTGGGTTTCGCCGCGCAGCGACTGCAAGGCGTAGCCGTAGTGGTTTTTTGCCTTGTCGGTGAGTTTCGGGGCGTAGGTGTCGCGCAACTCGGCCCAGGTGGCGGGCGGCTTGTCGAAGCCCGCATCCTTGAGCTGGCACTTGTTGTAGAACAGCAGCCCGGAATAGTTGTCGAACGGCAGGCCATAAGTGGTGCCGCCCCAGGTTCCGAATGCGCTCAGCAGCAGCGGAAAGAAGCCTTTCAGGTTCAGGTTGGGGTCAGTGATCGAGGCGTCTTTGGCGAATTTGTCGATCGGCAGGATCCAGCCATTCTCGGCGAATTCGCCTATCCACACCAGGTCAACCAGCGCGATCGTCAGCTCGCCCTGGCTGGTAAAGTTCAGAACTTCCTTTTCACGGGTGTTCTCGTACGGCACTACTTCGTAGTTCACCTTTATGCCGGTCTTCTTCTCGAACTCCGGCAGCAGCTTCTCGATCGCGCGGTAGCCGGGGCGGTCGAGGAAGATGACGTTGAGCTGGGTGCCCTTGAACGGCTGGGCCGCTTTTGCCAGCCAGTCGTCGGCGGCGCGGGCGGGTGGCACCAGGGTCGCCGCAATCAGTGCCACCGCGGCCGCGGTCGCGAGCAGACGTTTCCTCATGGCTTTACGGAAGCTCCCCTAATTTGATGATGTTGGACGCGCGACCTTAGGGACGGTGAAACGGTCCGGCAACCGCCCTCAGGCCGAGGCGTGCTGGCTGCCCAGCGACAGCGCGTTTTGTCACGACCAAGAGCCGGCGGCGGGGGCTGGCAGTGAATACGCGCAGACCCGGTTCCGCCCCCCGATCGTATCTGTGGCTTCGTGAAAGTCTCCCCGGTGCCGGCGTCGGCACCGGGGGCGGCACAACAGCCTAGTCGCCGACGGCGCGCAGCCGCGGCTGGCGGGCCTCGATCAGCTCCTCGTAGACATCCACGTAATCCTCGGCCATCCGTCGAGCGGTCCAGCGCTCGTCGAACCGGCGGCGGACGGTGGCACGGTCGAGCGTATGCAGCTGGCCGATCGCCGCCACCGCCTCGGCGTCGTTCTCGACCACGAAACCGGTGACCCCGTCCTCCATCACCTCGGGCACCGAGCCGCGACGCCGGGCGATAACGGGGCAGCCGCAGGCCATCGCCTCGATCATCACCAAACCGAAGGGTTCCGGCCAGTCGATGGGGAACAGCAGCGCTTTGGCGCCCGACAGGAACGCCGGTTTTTGCGCGTCATTGATCTCGCCGATGAACTCCACATTGGCCCCCGCCTGCGCCAGCAGCGGCGCCACCGAGCCCTCAAAATAGACACGGTCGGCAGGATCGACCTTGGCCGCTACTTTCAGCTTCACGCCGACCGCGGTGGCGATGCGGATGGCGCTCTCAATGCCCTTTTCCGGCGATATGCGGCCAAGGAAGGCGAAGTAGTCCGGTTCGGCGGGCACCGGGCGCAGCTTGTCGGCCGGCATCCCGTGCCGCACCGTGCGCACCCAGTTCAGGTTCGGCAGCGGCCGGCGCTGGCTATCGCTGATCGACACCAGCGGCACCTGGGGGAACAGCTTGTACACATCCCCGAGCTCCGGCATATCGAGCCGCCCGTGGATCGTGGTCAGGAACGGCGTCGACTGGCGCGTCATCACGGAGTTGGGGAAATAATCGATGTGGAAGTGCAGAACGTCGAATTCGTGCGCGCGCCGGCGCACCAGCTCGACTTGACAGTTGACGCATGAAACCCAGTCCTTGATCGACGGATCCAGGCGTAGCGCCTCCGGCCGGATCGCGGCCAGGGTGGCTGCGGTCACGCTGTCGCCGCTGGCGAACAGCGTCACGTCGTGGCCCATGGCCACCAGCTCTTCGGTCAATGCCGATACCACGCGCTCGGTACCGCCGTACAGTTTCGGCGGCACCGCCTCGAACAGCGGCGCGATTTGGGCGATACGCATCTGAACCTCTCGACAGGGAAGAAATGACGTCAGGCAAACTTTGCCGATATGATCAGCAACATCGGCGCGCTAGGCATCTAGGCACCGATGATGGCTAAAGCTGGGCACCGGCATGACGCTTTTAAAGCCGGCGAGTTCCCAATTCCGTGAATGCATTTGCCGCGAGCCCGCGCGCATTTTGACAAAATCCGGCCGCATTGGTCGCGTAGATGCGCCGACGCGCTCAAAAGCATTAGGAGTGCCCGCACCTTGTCTGCCCGCAACCCCAGCATCGTCCGAGACCGGAGGGCCCGCGAGCGCGGTCTCCAAGACCGCACCGGCCACTCCATGCACTCCCGGCTGCTCGCGTATCGCAGCCGCCCGCTCGGCTTCCTGCTCCACTACGTGCGCCAGCACCCGATCCAGCACCTGATCGTGTTGAGCGCGGTGTCCGCCGCGGTTCTGGCGGCGGTCTCCACCCAATACGGGATCAAGCGGCTGATCGATGCGGTTTCGCACGGCCCGCAGGGCTCCGGCAGCGCGGTCTGGGGTGCGTTCGCGGTGCTCTGCGTGCTGATCGCCGCGGACAACCTGACTTGGCGCATCGGCGGATGGATGGCCGCGCGAGCATTCGTGGCGGTGACCGGAGACGTGCGCCGCGACCTGTTCCGTCACCTGACCGGCCACGCGCCGAGCTATTTCGCCGACCGCCTGCCGGGCACGCTGGCCGGACGGATCAGCGCCACCTCCAACGCCAGTTTCCAGGTTGAGACGACCACCACCTGGAACGTGCTGCCGCCGTCGCTGGCCTGCATCATCGCCATCATCATGATTTCCACCGTGAATGCCTGGATGGCGGCGTTTCTGGTGGGCGTCAGCGCCGTGCTGTCGGTCATCATCTACAAGCTGGCGCAGCGCGGCACGCCACTGCATCGCGACTATGCCGGCCGCGCCGCCGCGGTGGACGGCGAACTGGTCGACGTGATCTCCAACATGGGCGTGGTCCGCGCGTTCGGCGCCACCCTGCGCGAGCACGGCCGCGTGGCCGACCGTATCGGCGTGGAGATGGGGGCCCGCCGGCGCAGCCTGCTGTATCTGGAGAAACTGCGGCTGATCCACGCGGGGCTGACCGCCGTGCTGTGCGCCGGCCTGCTGGCCTGGGGCGTGGTGATGTGGCAGCACGGGCAGGCATCGCCGGGCGATCTGGTGCTGATCTGCTCGCTGGGGTTTTTGATCCTACACAGCACGCGCGACCTCGCTGTGGCGCTGGTCGACTTGACCCAGCACGTCGCCCGGCTGGAGGAAGCGCTGGGGGCGTTGCTGGTGCCGCATTCGCTGACCGACAGCGAGAACGCCCGCGCCCTGATGCCGGGTCCCGGCCGGGTTTGCTTCGAGGGCGTGACCTTTGCTTATCCCGGCCGCAAGCCGATCCTGAACGATCTCGATCTGTGCATCGAGCCGGGCCAGCGGGTGGGGCTCGTCGGCGCCTCGGGGGCGGGAAAATCCACCGTGCTGGCGCTGCTGCAGCGGTTCTATGACGTGCAGGACGGGCGCGTGCTGATCGACGGCCAGGACATCCGCAACATCACCCAGGATTCTCTGCGCGAGATGGTGGCCGTGGTGCCGCAGGACATTTCCATGTTCCACCGCTCGGTGCTGGAGAACATCCGCTACGCCAAGCCGGAGGCCAGCGAGCGCGAGGTGCGCACCGCCGCCGAGATGGCGCGCTGCGACTTTATCGAGGCGTTGCCGGAGGGGTACGACACCATCGTCGGCGACCGCGGCACCAAACTGTCGGGCGGCCAGCGCCAAAGGCTGGCCATTGCGCGGGCATTACTCAAAGACGCGCCGATCCTGCTGCTGGACGAAGCCACCTCGGCGCTGGACAGCGAGAGCGAGGCGGCGATTCAGCTGGCGCTGGACACGCTGATGATGGGCCGCACCGTGGTGGCGATTGCACACCGCCTGTCAACGCTGCGCAATTTCGATCGCATCGTGGTCATGGCGAATGGCCGCGTGGTGGACGACGGCAAGCCGTCGGAACTGGCGTTCCGGCCCGGACCCTATCGGGAACTGCTGCGCAAGCAGCAGGCCGGCAGCGAGCTAGCCGCGCTGCCGCAGGCGGCTTGACGCCACCAAGGAGATCGCACCATCTCGGCCCGGTCCTGTACGGCACCACCTTCCGCGGTGGCGCCTATGACTTCCGGCACAGTGTTCTCCATAGGACGGCACGGCCACGAGCAGGTGCTGCACTCTTTCGGCAGCACCGCCCGCGACGGTGCAATTCCCGCTGCCGGACTGGTGAACCTCAACGGCACGCTGTACGGCACGACGGATAGCGGCGGCGCGCACCGCTCCGGTACCGTATTCTCGATCACGCGGGACGGGGTTGAAACGGTGCTCTATTCGTTCGGAACCGTTCCCGGTGATGGCGCATACCCACTCGCCGGCCTGACCGCCGTCGGTGCGACGCTCTACGGTACTACCAGTTCCGGGGGCGCCAACGGTCGCGGCACGGTGTTCTCGATCACCCCGTGAGCCTGTAGGCCCTGGTCGATCCTGGTAGCCGCCTGTCGCTGTCACACCCGGCCTATATGCGACCGGGCATGACGGTTGATGATTCTATCCTTAATGCTGCGGCTGCGCCATCTTGCGATGCTTTTCGGCCAGCATCCCGGCCGGTGTAATATGCGCAATGGCGGCTTGCAGCTTGTTATGCCAGCCGGTGACCACGTCGCCCTCGCCGGCCATCATGGCGCCAAACCCTTTTTTCGCCACCATGGCCGGATCGTCCTTTTTCGCCTGGCCCACCTTGGTATCCATCATGTCGGCGCGCTCGAAGAAATCCGTCTCCGTGGCGCCCGGCATCAGGCAGGTCACGGTAACGCCGCTGTCCGCCAGCTCGTGGCGTAGCGCGAACGAAAAACTGTCCAGGAACGCTTTCGTGCCGTTGTAGACCGCCTGGTAGGTGCCCGGCATGAAGCCGGCGATCGAGCCGGTGATGAGGATGCGTCCGGCGCCGGCGTTGCGCATGTCGCGCCCGACTTTCTGCACCAGCAGCAGGGTGCCGGTGATGTTCGTGTCGACCACGTGTCGCCAGTCCTTCGCATCCTGGTCGAGGAAAGCTCGCCCCAGGCCGCGCCCGGCGTTCGCGAGAAGCGCGTCCACCTTGCGGCCTTTCACCGCGTCGCAGAGCTTGTTCACGCCCTCGGGCCCGGACAGGTCAGCCTGTACCGCCTCCACCGTCGCGCCATTCTTGCGCAGGTCGGCGGCGGCATTCTCGATCTGCGGCTCATCGGCGGCGATCAGCAGATCAAAACCATTCTCGACGCATTCGCGGGCGAGCTCGAAGCCGATGCCGGCGGAGGCACCGGTGACAATGGCGAATTGGCGGGCGGTGGAAGCCATGGTCTTGTCTCCATTTCGAGCGAGTGTGTGTGGATCAGTGCCGTTTCGGCATGTCTCGACGTCGCCTCAGGGCCGCAGCACCACCTTGATGCAGCCGTCCTGCTTGTCGCGGAACATCTTGTACATCTCCGGCCCTCTTTCGAGCGGCGCCTTGTGGGTAATGACGAAGGACGGGTCGATCTCGCCCTTCTGAATCCGCTCCATCAGTTTCGGCAAATAGTGCTGCACCGGCGTCTGCGCCATGCGAAAGGTCAGGCCGCGGTTGATGGCGCTGCCCATCGGGATCTTGTCCACGAAGCCGCCATAGACCCCGATAATTGATACTACGCCGAAATTGCGCGTGTTGTTGATCGCCTGGCGCAGCACATGTGGCCGGTCGGTGCCGGCGTACAACGCCACCTTCGCGCGATCCAGCATCGAGTCGAAACTGGCCGAGGTGTGCGGCTCGGTGCCCACCACGTCGACGCAGGCGTCAGCGCCGCGCCCCTGCGTCAACTCCTGAATGCGGTCGTAGACATCCTCCTTCATGAAGTCGATGGTGATGGCGCCGGCGTCGGCCGCGAGTTTCAGCCGCTCGGGCACGGTGTCGATGGCGATCACCCGCTCGGCGCCGAGCAAAAAGGCGCTGCGGATAGTGAATTGCGCCACCGGCCCGCAGCCGAACACCGCGATCGTCTCGCCGCCTTTGATGTCGCAGAATTCCGCGCCCATGTAGCCGGTGGGAAAAATGTCGGACAGGAACAGGACCTGCTCGTCGGTCAGCCCGTCCGGCACCTTGATCGGCCCGACATCGGCGTAGGGGATGCGCAGATATTCGGCCTGGCCGCCGGGAAACCCGCCCAGCAGGTGTGAGTAGCCGAACAGGCCGGCCGGCGAGTGACCCCATAACTCGGCAGCCATCTTGGCATTGGGGTTCGACCGTTCGCAGCCCGAAAAATACCCGCGCTTACAAAAGAAGCACTCGCCGCAGGAAATGGTGAAGGGCACCACGACGCGGTCGCCCTTCTTCAGCTTGGTGTTTTCCGCGCCGACCTCGACCACCTCGCCCATCGTCTCGTGACCGAGCACGTCGCCACTCTTCATGGTCGGGATAACGCCGTCATAGAGGTGCAGGTCGGAGCCGCAAATGGCGCAGGCAGTCACCTTGATGATGGCGTCGCGCGGGTGCTCGATCTTCGGATCAGGAACGCTTTCGCACCTTATATCGCCTTTGCCGTGCCAGGTGAGTGCCCGCATTTGCCTTGCTCGCGTTATGTCGCGGGTGCGAACGCCAGCCTTGGGCCAGTGTTCCGCGACCGCGGCACGCTTACCGAACTGTGAAGCTCGAGGAGGATCGCGCGGACAGGCTGGAGCAGCAGTTCGCCGGGTGAACGACATCGACGACGCCCGCCGCAGGAGTGGACCAGAGCGTCGGCGCGCGCTCAGGTACCCGCGCTGCCGGCCCCGGATCGCCCCACCATGACCACCACGCCGGCGCGCCGGCACGGATCGTCACGCCACTTCAGGAGTTAGGCCAGTTCAGGAGTTGGGCCAGTTCAGGAGTCAGGCCCGTTCAGGACAGGCCAAGACTTACATACGCACGCCGAATCGGTGGCCATGCGGCCTGGATATTGGCGCGCCAGACATAGGCGGAAGCCAGGACGGCCACGAGCACCAACAGCGTTGCCGCCCAGCCGACGAGGGCCGGACCAGGGGGCCGGCGGGCGGAGCGCTCGACCAGAGGTGCGGAGGCAACGAAAATGGGAATTTCGGTCCGCGCCGGCCCCGGCTCAGGGAATGGAATTGGTTGCAGATCGGGCAGCGCCTCTCTGCGCGGAGCTTCGGCCGCAGGGGCGGAGGCAGCTTGCTCGCGCGGCACCCACTCCTGGGCGCAGCGGGCACATCGAAGCGGCCGCGAGGTCCCGGTAAGTACTGAGGCGGGTACTTCATACGCGGCACCGCAGCCTGGACACACCACTCGCACCGTCTGATTCTGAGCGCGCGGCAACGGGCGCGCAATCCCACCAACCTTTCTGTGTCCGGCCTCAGGCAGGCGCCGCCCCTGCCGGGTCCCGGGCTCCCTGCCGACACGGCGTCCTTTGAGCAGCGGAGAGATCGCAAGTCCGGCACCTTCGCGGTCGCGCCTACGCGCCGGCACGATCCGGTCGCTGGGCACGAAGCCAATCGTACCACAGGTCGAGCCCCGCGCCGGTTTCAGCCGAAAGCTGAAAGATGCGCAGGTCGGGATTTGCCTCGCGGGCGGCTTCGATGCACCGGTCCGTATCGAACCGCACATACGGCAGCAGGTCGGTCTTGTTGATGACCATGACCTGACAGGCACGGAACATGTGCGGGTATTTCTGCGGCTTGTCGTCACCTTCGGTGACGGAGAGGATCACGGCGCGGCTGTGTTCGCCGAGGTCGAACAGCGCCGGACAGACCAGATTGCCGACATTCTCGATCATGACCACCGAACCGCGGGCCGGTGCGAGGTGGCGACGCCGTGCGCCACCATCTCGGCATCGAGATGGCAGCCGGTGCCGGTGTTGATCTGGATCACCGGCGCGCCGGCGGCCCGGATGCGCGCACCGTCATTGGCGGTGGCCTGGTCGCCCTCGATGACGCAGATCGGGACCGACGCCGGCAAGATCGCGGATCGTGCGTTCGAGCAGCGTGGTTTTGCCGGCGCCGGGCGAGCTCATCAGGTTGATGGCCAGAACTTCGCGACCGGCGAACCAGCCGCGATTGCGCTCGGCAGCCAGCTGATTCTTGGCCAGAATGTCCTGTTCGAGGCTGATCGGTACGCGCTTGCCTGTGGTCGTGACGGTGATCGTGGTCGTGGTGGTGCGGGTGCTCGTGTGATGGCCGTGATGATGGTCGTGATGATGGTCGTGATGATGGTCGGGCGGCGCAGGACCGTGCGGCGTGCCGGGCACCACGATCTGAATACCGGTGGCGGGATCGCTGTACGCGACGTCGCGCGCCGAGCAGCCGCAGGTCGTGCACATCAGGCGATCTCCATGTCTTTCACCCTGAGTTCTTCGCCGGCGACGATGCGCAGCGCACCGCCGCAGGAGCAGCGGCCCATCGGCGACTCCAGGTCCACGGCGGCGTCGCAAACGCGGCATATGGCGCGGCCGGGGATGTCGAGAATTTCCAGCGCCGCGCCTTCCAGTTCCGTGTCCTTTGCGCATAGGTCGAAGCAAAAACGGACAGCATCGGGCATCACCGCGGAAAGCCGGCCGATTTCCAGGCGCACGCGAAGAACGCGGGAGCCGGCGGCGCGCTCGGCGCAGGCATCGACGACGGCGGTGGCGATGCTGAGTTCGTGCATCTAGCAAATTCGCGGCAGCTGTTCGCCGACCAGCATGTCCACAATGCGGTCGCCGCCGAACGCGGTGCGCATGATGACGGCGCCGGCAGGCTGTTCAGTCACCTCTCCGATGATGGCGGCATCGGCGCCGGCCGGATGCGCACGCATCGCGGCCAGCACTTTTGGCGCGTCCTCGCGCGGCACGATGGCGACGAGCTTGCCCTCGTTGGCGAGGAACAGCGGATCGAGGCCCAGAATCTCGCAGGCGCCTTTGACCTGTTCGCGCAACGGCATATCGCGCTCGCGGATGCGCATGCCGACGCCGGAGCTGGCCGCAAATTCGTTTAGAACGGTGGCGGCGCCGCCGCGTGTCGCGTCGCGCAGGCACCTTATGTTCGGGCATGCGTCGAGCATGGCGGCAACCAGTCCGTGCAGCGGCTGGCAGTCGCTGGCTACGTCGGCTTCCAGGGCGAGCTGGTTGCGCGCAATGAGGATGGCGGTGCCGTGGTCGCCGAGCACGCCGCTGACCAGAATCTTGTCGCCCGGGCGCGCGTTGCCGGCAGCCAGCGCGATACCGGAACGGATGACGCCAATCCCGGCCGTGTTGATGAACAGCTTGTCGGCCGCACCTTTCTCGACGACTTTCGTATCGCCCGTGACGATCCTGACACAGGCGGCATTGGCCACGCTGCGCATGCTGCCGGCGATGCGACGCAGAACGTCGACTGGCAGACCCTCCTCCAAAACCATGGCGCAGGAGAGGAACAGCGGCGTGGCTCCGCTGACGGCGAGGTCGTTGATAGTGCCGGATACCGCCAGTGTGCCGATATCGCCGCCCGGAAAAAACAGCGGATCGACCACATAGCTGTCTGTCGTGAACGCCAGGCGGTCGCCGTAGGCGGCGAGGTCGGCAAGCGGAATGGTCGCCTGGTCTTCCAACGGGTCCAGCAGAGGGTTGGAGAAGGCCCGGAGAAACACATCCTCGATCAGCGCGCGCATCGCCTTGCCGCCGCTGCCATGCGACAGGTTTATGTGGGAGTTGCGCAGGCGGGGCGGGGGGCGAGCTGATTTACGCCGGGACCGCTTCGCGCGTGTCGATGCGCCCATAGTTGTAATAGGCAGCGCAGGCGCCCTCGGTGGACACCATGAGCGAGCCGAGCGGCGTTTCGGGCGTGCAGGCGGTGCCGAAAACCTTGCAGTCTCGCGGCTTGATGACCCCTTTCAGCACCTCGCCGCACTGGCACGATTTTGGATCGGCAATCTTTATGTTCGCTACCGGAAACTTGCGTTCGGCGTCATAGGCGGCGTAAGCGGCGCGGACGCGCACGCCGGAATGGTCGATCGAGCCGAGGCCGCGCCACTCAAAAAACTCGCGCAGCTCGAAAACTTCCTGGATTGCGGCGAGGGCTTTGGTGTTGCCGGCCTCCGGGACGATGCGGCCGTACTGGTTTTCCACTTCGCAGCGGCCCTCGGCGAGCTGGCGCAGCACCATCCAGGTCGATTGCAGCACGTCCAGCGGTTCGAAGCCGGCGATGGTGATGGGCCTGCGGTAGTGCCCGGCGATGAAGGCATAGGGCCGCGTGCCGATCACCATGCTGACATGGCCGGGCCCCAAAAATCCGTCGAGCTTCAGGTCCGGCGAGTCGAGCATCGCCTTTATCGTGGGAATGATGGTGATGTGGTTGCAGAACAGGGAAAAATTGCGCACATTCTGGCGGCGCGCCTGGATCAAGGTCATGGCCGTGCTCGGCATCGTGGTCTCGAATCCGAGGCCGAAAAAGATCACCTCGCGATCAGGATTTTTGCGCGCGATGGCCAGCGCGTCGAGCGGCGAATAGACCATGCGCACGTCCGCCCCGTCCGCCTTTGCCTTCAGCAGGCTTTTGCGCGAACCGGGCACGCGCATCGCGTCACCGAACGTAGTAAAAATGACTTCGGGGCGTTCGGCGAGGGTCACGCAATCGTCGACGCGGCCCATCGGCAGCACGCACACCGGGCAGCCGGGACCGTGCACGAACTCCACCTCGTCGGGCAGCATGCGCTGGATGCCGTAACGGAATATCGTGTGCGTGTGGCCGCCGCAGACTTCCATGATCTGCAGCGGGCGATGGCGGGCGCGCGGGAGCCGGGCGACGAGGCGGGCAATGTCGGCGACCAAAGCCTGGGCTTTGGCAGGATCGCGGAATTCGTCCACGTATTTCATTGTTTCTGACCCCCGAGCCCGCCGCGGTCCTCGGCGAGCAGCGTATGCACCAGGTCCCACAAAATGTGGTAGATCGCGACGTGGCATTCCTGGATGCGATGGATGCTGTCGCTGGGCACGGTCAGGCAGTGGTCCAGATCCGCGCTGCGCGCCATGCGGCCGCCGTCGTAGCCGGCAAAACCGATCGTGACGACGCCCATCTCCTTGGCTTTGGCAAAAGCGGCAAGCAGGTTTTCAGAGTTGCCGCTGGTGGAAAAGCCGACCAGGCCATCGTTGCGCGACGCCTGCGCAATTACCTGCCGGGTGAAAATGTGGCCGAAGCCCACATCGTTGCCGACTGCGGTAATCATGGCCATGTCGCAGGCGAGATTGATGGCCGTCAGCGCCGGGCGGCCGGCGGTGACCGGATGCAGGAACTCCACGGCAAAATGGGACGAATCGCAGCTGGAGCCACCGTTGCCCATGCTGTACAGGCGTCCGCCGCCGCGATACACGCCGGCAATCGCCTCCGCGGCGGCGACGACGGCGGGACCGTTCTCGGCAAAGAATTTCTGTTTTGCCTCGATGCTGTCGCGAGCCTTTTGTCGCACCGACTCGAGCAGCGCCTCGCGCATGCGGCCGGCATCCTGCTTCTGGCCGTGCAGGAACGGATACAGGCCGTGCAGAATTTCGTCGCTCGGCATGGGGGTGCTCAGAACTCGGACAGCTGCATGGCTTCCATTTCGGTACGCATGTCTTCCATTTCCTGGAGGATGGCAAGCGTGCTCGCGGCTTCCTCCTCGTCGATGCGGCTCATGGCAAAACCGACATGCACCAGCACCCAGTCGCCGATGCAGGATTTTGGGGGGCGGTCGTCGGCGGTGATGAAGCTGATGTTGATAGGACGGCGCACTCCCCCGACCTCAACCATGGCCAGGGATTCTTCCGCGTCGATCACGGCAACGATACGTCCGGGTATGCCGAGGCACATGGTGGGAAATCCTATGCGGTGGCGGCGGCGATGACGGCTTGGCCGAGGGCGAGGCCGCCGTCGTTCGCCGGCACGTCGCGATGGGTGAGAACTTCGAGATTTTGCGCGGCGAGGCGGTCCACCAGCTGTTCCAGCAGAACGCGGTTCTGGAACACGCCACCGGACAGGGCGATGCGCGTGGTTTGCCCAACCTCGTTGTCGGTCTCGCGCAAGCTGCGCACGGTTGCTGCGAGTCCGATGGCAAACCCCTTGTGGAAGCGGGCGGCGATGGTGCCGATGGGCACCCCGGCCGAGATGTCGGCGAGCAGGGCATGCCACATCGGACCTGGCTCGAGCTGGGCCGGACTGCTTGCGCAAACGCGGGTGACAGCAAAAGAATAGGCGAGCGCTTCGGGTTCGCTGTGCAGAACCTCGGGGTCGACCGCGGTTTCCAGCGCGATGGCAGCTTGGCCCTCGTACTGGACACGCTCGCGGGAAAGGCCGAGGGTGGCAGCAACCGCGTCGAACAGGCGGCCGCATGAGCTCGCCATTGGCGCGTTGACGCCGCGGGCGATCATCGAGTCCAGCGCCGCGAGCGGTTTCGTTTGCAGATATTTCGCGAGCGAGGTGCCGGGAAACGTCTCGGTAAAATTCACCCAGCCGAGACTGGCGGCGATGTGGGCATAAGCGTTGCGCCAAGGCTCGCGGATCGCCTGCGCGCCGCCGGGCATGGCGACCGGGGCGAGACGGCCCACGCGGCGATAGGCCCGATAATCGGCCAGCAGAAATTCGCCGCCCCAGATCGTGCCGTCCGGGCCAAAACCCAGGCCGTCCAGCGCAATGCCCAGCACGGGGGGCGCGTCGCGCGGTACGGCGTTTTCGGCAAGACAGGCGGCAATATGAGCGTGGTGATGCTGGACGCGGGCGAGCGGGAGGGCGTCGCGCTCCGCGCGCTCGGTGCCGAGTTTTGTAGACAGGTATTCGGGATGCAGATCGGCGGCGATCAGGCGCGGCGCGTGGGCAAACAGTGCAAGATATTGCTCGATCGCGCGAGAATAATCGGCAAGAGCGTCAGCGTTTTCAAGCTCGCCGATATGGTGCGACAAAATCGCCTCGCCGCGGCGGAGCAGACAGAAAGTGCTTTTCAGCTCGCCGCCCATGGCGAGCAGTGGCGGCGCGGTGTCGAAACCGGGCGGAAGACGCAATGGTGCGGGCGCGTAACCGCGGGCGCGGCGCAGCACGCGCGGTGCACCGGCCATGCTGCGCAGGACAGAATTGTCCACCCGGCTGGCGATGGGGCGGTCGTGGAGGAGGAAGTAGTCAGCGATAGGCGCGAGCCGCCCGCGGGCCTCGCCATTCCCGATGCATTGCGGCTCGTCGGAAAGATTGCCGCTGGTCAGCACGATCGGGCGGTCGAGATCGCGCAGCAGCAAGTGATGCAGCGGCGTATTGGGGAGCATGAAGCCGAGCGTGGCCAAGCCGGGCGCCACCGACGAAGCAGGCGCGCGCGTCGCGTCCATGATGACGATCGGCGCCGCAGGACTCCGCAGCGCGGTTTCGTCCAGGGGCGAGGGTTCGCAGTACCCGCGGATGATGTCGAGGTCCCGCGCCATCATGGCAAATGGTTTTGCCTCGCGGCCTTTCTTCCGCCGCAGGCGCGCGACGGCGCGTTCGTTGGTCGCGTCGCAGGCGAGCTGAATGCCGCCCAAACCTTTGATCGCAACAATGTCGCCGCCAAGCAGGAGCAAGCGCGCGGCGTCGACCGCGTCGATGGCGCCGAACGCTGCGGGCGGGATGCGCTCGCCATCCGCACGCTCCAACCAAATTCGAGGGCCGCAAAATGGGCAGGCGATCGGCTGGGCATGAAATCGGCGATCGGCCGGATCGTCGGTACTCGGCTTTGCAGGACGGACAGAGGTCAAAGGCGCGCATCGTCGTGTTCGCACGGTCGTACGGAATCGCCTCAATGATTGAGAAGCGCGGCCCGCAATGCGTGCAGTTGGTGAATGGATAGCGATAGCGGCGCGCTTTCGGGCCGAGCGTTTCCGCAGCACAGTCGGCACAGGTTGCGGCGTCGGGCACCACGCCCGTCCGTGCCGCGCCGGCGCGGCTTTCGATAATGCGGAACGGCCTCGCATCGGGCGGGTTCGCGGCCGGCATGTGCTCGATGCTGTCGATGCGCGCCAGCGGCGGCGCATCGGTTTTGAGGTCCGCCACGAAACGAGCGATCGAGGTTTTCGGGCCGCTGACGCAAAGCGCCACGCCGTCGCCGTCGTTGGCCACCCAGCCGCCCAGGCCATGCCGGCGGGCCAGGCGCCATGCGGTCGGCCGGAAACCCACGCCCTGCACCATGCCACGCACGCGAAAAAATTCGGTCCGCTCGGGGCCGGGCGTATCGGCAAAAGCAGCGGCGGACGCCTGGCTCATGGGCGCATGTTCTTACATTGCACTGATACGGAGGTACCGATACACATCTTTCGCGTTGACCGCGACCAGCGCGATGAAAAGCAGTCCCAAGATGCCGCCCCAAAGATTTAACTTCACGTCAGACTCCTTTCGTGTTGATCCGCAGCAATCGTTTCGTCGTGCAGCAAGTCGCCGATCAGGCTGTCCAGCATCGCCAGGGCCGGGCCGACGGCGGCGGCAACGGGGGCGCTGAGACCCATGGCGCCCTCCTCGCCCCCGAACGTGAGCGGCTCGCACGCCAAAACCCGGATGCGCGGGCAGCTCTCGCCAAAACTGCGCACGAGATCCAGTACCCTGGCCGGATCGAGACTGTGGGCGGAGACCGGCGGTTCCGCCGGTGTCGTATCGTCCGTTTCCGGCTCGATGACGTATAACGTGCCGGGAGGCCCGCCGCGCTGCGCGGTGTCAACGAGAATCGCCGCCCGATAGCCGTCGAGCAGCGCGTAGGCGAGATGCAGACCGCGGATGCCGGCGTCCATGACGCGCACACCCTCCGGCACCGCCCGCCGCGCGAATTGTTGCACCACCTCCACGCCAAAGGCGTCGTCGCCGCAAAAGATATTGCCGATGCCGGCAACAAGGATCGGGGTCATGCCACCGCCCCCTCCGGCAGTTTTTCAAGTTCATCGGGGCCGAAGAAAAACCGGTGGCCGGGCATGCGATCCATGCCGAAATCCCGGCCGGGGTCGTCGGCGATGGTGACCGCGACATGTACGCGGTCCTCGAAATCATGCTCGATCGCCTCGACGATGGCGAGCTTGTCCCTGAGCACGACGTCCATGATGTCGGCGCCCTTCTTCTTGGGGCGCAGCCGGACGCGGTCGCCGACGCGAAGATTCCCGCCGCTGCCGGCGCGCGCAGGGGCGGCGACTGGGCGCATGGTGCCGTGCAGACGGGCGAGTTCGGCGGGCGTGAGGCGCTCGGTGCGCATCAGCAGCGCGCGCGCGCGCGCATCGGCGGAAGCCACTTCGCGTTTTTCCGCATCCGTAAGTGTGAGGATGCGCAAGGTCAGAATTTCGTCGATCTCGGTGCCGTCGAACAGGTCGCCGGGGCTTTCGGGTGCGATCTGGGGGTAGTCGTACAGGATGATCGGCGACGAAAGCATCAGGTCGGTATCGCCTTCCGCGCCGACCAGCACGGGCCACGTGCCCTGGTTCTCGCAGGCCTCGGCCGCGGCTCGCAGATCCTCCGGCGGGTCCATCAGCGAGACGAAAGCGCCGTGCGTGACGCCGAGAATCGTGTGGGTGGAGGCAAAAGCGCAGCGCTGGGCCAGATCGCGGCTTTCCCGGTCTTTTGCCGCCAGCTTGGTATCGTTCTTGACCCGGACCATAAGCCGCACGGCAGCGGGGCCAACCCGTTCGGCCCGCATCGTCAGCGTGCCCTGGACCGAGGCGGTGCTGCGAACGACGACCCCGACGATGCTTTCTCCGTTGCGGATGGGCTCGAACTGGCGGTCGCCCAAAAACGCAAACGGAATTTCCAGCGGTGCCACCAGAAGGTCGTGAACGAAGCAGGGCGGTGCGACAACTTCACGTTCGGCCGCTTCCTCCCAGGCCAAAAAGTCTTTGCCGCCGGCTTGAAGCGACGGCACGGAGGTAAAGGCTGGTTCGCGATCGGACGGGAGCTCGACGAGCGGTGCCGGCAATTCTCCGATCTCGCGCGTGACGATATGCAGGAAGCGGACGCGGACTTCGACCGTGGTCGCCTGTGTGTCCCGCAGCAGGCATTGCGTCTGCACGAAACAGGGATCGCTGCCGCCGCATTCGGCATGGTCGCGCGGGAACACGCCGCCAAAGGTCCAGCGCTGGCGGTTCTTTATGGAGGACGGACGGTACGGATAGAGGATGTAACCCTCATAGAGCACGGCCGCGACAATGGCGGAGACGCGATCGAGATTCATGACGCGGCCTCGGCCGGCATTCTTTCCCGTAGCTTGTCTGCGTCCAGCAGCGCCTGTAGCGCCCGCTCCCAGGTAGGATGGCCGCGGTCGCGCTTGTAGGCGTACAACCGCTCGAACACGTCGCGGTCGAGGCTTAGCCACAGCGCGTTCGGGTAGTAGACGCGCATCATGTCGTGCCAGAGTGTGACGGGCAGACGATAGCTCGCCTCCTTGGACCAGGCGATCTGGCCGATCTGCAATCCTGCGTCTTCATCCTCGTAGAATACCGAGCCGCTGAACAGCAGCGTGAGCGGCACCTCCCCATTCTCCAGGCCATGAAAGTATTTGGTGGCAGCAATATTGAAATCGTAGCTGCACGGTACCGGCAGTTCGACCACGCAACCGCCGTCGAACCCGGCAATCAGCGCGTCGGTGTGGGTCCACAAAAAGCCGCGCAGCGTGTCGCCCCAGCGCTCCGGCGTGCCGAACAGTTCCCCGAGCCGCTGCTTTTCGGCCGGCGCGTAGGCACGGCGCGTCGGCTCGATGCGGATCTGGCAACGAAGCATGACGTTGCGCACCGGAATCTCCGGGGTGCGGTTGACGACACGCAACGCAAAAGCAAGCTGCGGTGCCACGACGTAGCGGGCGACCGACGCGCCCTCGACGGCGAAGTCAAGGTCAACCATGGGCGGGGATCGCACCCTGGCGCAACGACCCGAAAAACTGCTCGATGGCACGCCACGCCTCGGTGCCGCCCGACAAGCCGCGCCAGTGCTGGCAAATCAGGCCGACCAGCGCAAAGCACCGGTCGATCGGCACCAGGAAATATTCGCCGCGATCGCCGGTGCGGTTGACCAGCAGCGCCTCCACGTCCGGCGCGATGCCGCCGAGCACCGGATTGCGCGCAACAAGATGCGACCAGCCGTCGAGCGAAAGCAGGGATTCGGTGGCGCCGGCCGGACCCGGATACAGCGCCACCGCGCGGTCGAGCGGCGTGCTGCGAAACAGGAATGCCAGGCCGATCGGAATCTGCAGCGCGTCCCACTCCGCGTCCGACAGTTCCAAGTCAGGCAGCGCATGAACCTGGTCCGGCACGCGACGAAGTCCGCCGTCCGCGCGCACTTGGCTGGCGGCGCAATCCGGGCACGCGCACAGCAGGCGGCGCGCGGCAATCTCGATCAGGTGCGGGTGCGCAGGCGGGATCGCGCCGCCACAGAATTCGCAGCGCTCGACCGGCGGCGGCGGTGCCACGAAGCGGCGAACGCGCCGGACCCAGTTCTGCGATGGCGCTAGGACAACCACGTCGGTTCCGCCGGCTCGCCGATCGGCGGCGGCATCCCGGTCAGGGCGGCAAAACCGTCCGCGTCGGCCGCGTCCAGCCCGTCAATGATAATTTCGTCGAGTTCCGGCGCGGCTTCCACGACCACAGCCTCGATGGTCGCGCGCAACCCTGCCGGGTCGGCATGCCGGCTCAGGCACACCCTTAACCGCGCGCGGGAAGCATCGGCATGAACCAATTCCACCGGCACCGGCAGCGTCGCCAGCGCCTTGACGATGCGCACCGGCGCCTCCTCCGGATGCAGGCCGTGCAGCAGCAGCATGGCCCGAATCGTTTCGTCCTCAGCAAGCTTGCCGAGCAGCTCCGGTCCGCCGTGCCGTGTCGCGATGGCGGCGACACGGGCCAGTGCCAGACCGTGCAGGTCGAGCACCAGTTCCAGCAACGCCCGCGCCGGTTCTTTTGCGCGCGCGTCGGGCAGCGCATCCAGCGCCGCGATCAGCAACTCCAGCCGGCGCAGCGACTCCGCGACGTCGTCCGCGTCGGCGGTACCGTCAGCCGTGGTCATGGTCCGCGTGCCTGCCCACGCCGAACATCGGCGAGTGCATCGTCTCCAGCGTCTTGCCCTTGCCGAGGAACATGTGGACGCCGCATGGCAGGCACGGATCGAAACTGCGCACCGTGCGCATGATGTCGATGCCCTTGAAGTTTTCCGGCCCGTTCTCCTCGAAGATGGGCAGGCCCTGGACCGCGTCCTCGTACGGGCCGGGCGTGCCGTAGATGTCGCGCGGACTCGCATTCCACGGCGTCGGCGGATACGGGTGGTAGTTGGCGATCTTGCCGTCGCGGATCACCAGGTGGTGCGACAGCACGCCGCGCACCGCCTCATGGAAGCCGCAGCCGATCGCCTCGTCGGGCACCTTGAAATCGGTCCAGGTTTTTGTATTGCCAGCCTGCACTTCGGCAAACGCCTTCTCCAGGAAATACAGCGCCGCGGCGGCGCTATAGGCCTGGAAATAGGTGCGCGCACGATCGCGCTCGATGGTGTTGCTCCATTGCGGCACCTTCCACTCGAACTCCACCTCCGGCTTCAGCGCCGTCTTCGGCAGGTAGATCTTTACGCTGTGGCCGGTCGCCTTGATGTAGCCGATATCGACCAGGCCGGCGAGCGCCGTGGCCCAGAGGCGAGCGATGGCGCCGCCGCCGGTGTCCAGCGCCAGATGATCGCCGGTGCGCTTGTCCAGCCAGCGCGGCGACATGACCCACGAGTAGTTGCCGCCAAAATCGCGCTTCTGCGGGCGCGGCACCGTGGTCTGGTTCCACGGATGGTTCTGGTCGACCGGGTTGCCGAGCGGGTCCTGCTTGACGAAGGTCTCGCGATTCTCCCAGCCTTGGTAATACGAATGCCCGAGCAGGATGCGGATCTGCAGGTTGATGTCGACCAAATCGGTGGTGACGAGTTCGCCGTCGATGACCACGCCCGGGGTCACGAACATGCTCCGCCCCCATTTCGTCATGGTGCGGTAGTCGTAGTCGCACACCTCCGGGTCCTGGTAGGAACCCCAGCAGCCAAGCAGGATGCGCCGCTTGCCGACTTCCTCGTAGCCCGGCATTGCTTCGTAGAAGAAGTCGAACAGGTCGTCATGCAGCGGCACGCAGCGCTTCATGAACTCGACGTATTTCAGCAGCCGCGTCATGTACTCGGTGAACAGCTGCACCGACGGAACCGTGCCGACCCCGCCCGGATACAGCGTGGACGGATGCACGTGGCGCCCCTCCATCAGGCTGAACATTTCGCGCGTGTAGCGGCTGACCACCAGCGTTTCGCGATAAAACTCGCCGGAGAACGGGTTCAGCGCGCGCATGATGTCGCCGATCATGCGATAGCCATGCGCCTCCGAATGCGGCGCCCGGGTCTTTTCAGCCTTCGCCCACAGGCTCGGGTTGGTCTCCTTGACCATCTGCTCGCAGAAATCGACGCCGACCAGGTTGTCCTGAAAGATGTTGTGGTCGAACATGTACTCGGCGGCCTCGCCGAGATTGACGATCCACTCGGCGATCGCCGGCGGTTTTACGCCATAGGCCATGTTCTGCGCATAGACCGAGCAGGTCGCATGGTTGTCGCCGCAGATGCCGCAGATGCGGCTGGTGATGAAGTGTGCGTCGCGCGGGTCCTTGCCCTGCATGAAAATGCTGTAGCCGCGAAAGATCGACGACGTGCTGTGACACTCGGCGACCTTGCGGTTCTGGAAGTCGATCTTCGTGTAGATGCCGAGATTGCCGACGATGCGGGTGATCGGGTCCCAGTTCATCTCGACCAGGTTGCCGGGCGTCTGCTGGGCGGCCGTGCCCGCCCGGGCGTCGATGTCGCGGGGAATGTCGGCCATGTTTTGTGCCCTCCCTCGGGCGGTTTTTCGCGCGCCTATTGCGGCCGGTAGCCGGTTGTCAGCACCGGTTGGTTATGCCGCCACTTGGGTTCCTTGTTCAGGGTGTGGTTGGTGATCTTGCGCAGGTTGCGGATGATGGCGCCGTACGGCCTGATGAACCCGCTGGAGAACACCGCGCCGGGAGGCTCGTCCATGAACGGCTGGAACTTGTCGGGAAAACCCGGCATGGTGCAGCCGATGCAGATGCCGCCGACATTGGGGCAGCCGCCCAGTCCCGAAATCCACCCGCGCTTGGGCACGTTGCACTGCACGACCGGGCCCCAGCAGCCGATCTTCACCAGGCATTTTTCCGAGCCGTATTCCTTGGCGAAGTCGGCCTGCTCGTAATAGGCGGCGCGGTCGCAGCCGTTATGGACCGTGTTGCTGAACAGCCATTTCGGGCGCTTTTGGCTGTCGAGCGGAATCATCGGCGCCAGGCCGGCGAGCTGGCGCAGCAGATACAGCAGCGTCTCCATGAAATTGTCCGGCTGCACCGGGCAGCCGGGCACGTTCACGATCGGCAGGCCGATCTTGGATTTCCAGTCCTGGCCGAGATAATCGCCCAGCCCCATGCACCCGGTCGGATTGCCCATCATGGCGTGAATGCCGCCGTAGGTGGCGCAAGTGCCGGCGCCGACCACCGCCAATGCTTTGGGCGCGAGGCGGTCGATCCACTCATTGGTGGTGATCGGCTCGCCGGTCTGCGGATCGGAACCGAGCGCCGCCCAATATCCCTCGCCGCTCAGTTTCTCGTTCGGGATCGACCCCTCCAGCACGAGCACGAAATTCTCCAGCTCGCCGCGCGCGGCGCGATGGAACGCCTGCATGAACTCGTCGCCGACCTCATAGGCCAGCACCGGGTTGTGCAGATGCACTTTCGGCAGACCGGGAATGGCGCCGAGCAGCACGTCCTCGATGCTGGGCTCGCTGGCGGCGGTGATCGAGACGGTGTCGCCGTCGCAGCTTAGTCCGGCCGTGATCCAGAGAATGTGCACCTCCGCGATTTTCGGAGTGTGCTGGGTCTTGCGCCCATACGGCGCAATGGTCGATTCATCAGCCACAGGATCGCCCTCCTTCGGCCTCATTTATTTGGACCATAGGTGCAAGCATTGTTCTGAACTCGATCAGAAACGCATCCGAGGTCGAAGTGAGGCTAGCGCTGCGGTCAACCTGCCGCCAGTGCATTGATGACGCCCGAGGGACCCGGCCCAGCTACACCCGATCACGTTCCCGTGATCGAGCATTCGACTGAATGGGTGCATCGAAGTGCCGGCGGGCTGGGGGCTGCGGTGATCGAAAACCCGTTGCGCGGGATTGCGCTGATGGTCGCGGCGACGGTGTGCTTTTCGCTGTCCGACGCGATGGCCAAGTATCTCGTCGCCAGCGTGCCCGCGATCGAGATCGCCTGGATCCGCTACATCGTGTTCACGCTGATTGCGCTCATGCCGGCAATGCGGGGCGGACGCGCCATCGCGCGCACGCGTCGGCCGGGATTGCAGGCGCTGCGCGGTCTCGGGATCGTCACCTCCGCCGTATTCTTTATCATGGCCCTCGGTCACCTGCCGCTGGCCGAGGCATCGACGCTGAGCTTTGCCTCGCCGCTGTTCATCACCGTGCTCGCGGTCCCGCTCCTGGGAGAGGTCGTACGGCGAGCGACCTGGATTTCCGTGCTCGCCGGTTTTCTGGGCGTGCTGATCGTCGTCCGCCCGGGCGTCGGGGGCTTTCATCCCGCGGCGCTTCTGGTGGTCCTCTCCTCGGCGAGTTGGGCGGTCAGCATGATCCTGACTCGCCGCAGCGCGGGCACGGAACGGCCGACCGCCACGCTGCTGTGGACGGCGCTGACCGGTCTGGTGGTGTTGACCCTGATGATGCCATTGGTGGGGGCGCCGGTCGCGCCGGGCCAGCTCGGAGTGGCGATCCTGCTGGGCGTGGCGGCTTCATGCGGGCAATTTCTGGCCATACTGGCCTACCGTCACGCTGCCGCCTCGGTGCTCGCACCGTTGTCGTATGGACAGCTCATCTGGTCGTCTTGCCTCGGGTTTCTGGCTTTTGGCGCGGTGCCCGATGCCTGGACGCTGGTGGGTGCCAGCATCATCGTGGCGAGCGGTCTGACCATCATCCAGAGCGAACGGCGCCGCCGGCGCAGGGCGATGTCGCGCGTTCTGCAACCCGGTCTATAGAGCCGCCGGCCCCGACGAGATATGTGCGCACGAGGAGTAACTGTAGAAACACGTCATGAGCAACTTCAAGAACATCGACTTCAACGAGCGGCTGACCGCCGCATCGAAGGCGAAAACCGCTGCCCTGGAGAAGTTTCGCCTCAGGCCCGCGCCTGACGATCCGGAGGTGCTCGAGCGGCAGGCGGCCCAGGCGGCCATCGTCCGCGAACGTGACGCTCGCCGCGCGGAGCGCAAGGCCGCCCGCGAGGCGGAGGCGCGCAGGCAGGAGGCTGAGCGACTGGCCCAACTGCGTGTCCAGGAGGGCGAGGTTGAGCGGCAAGCCGCCGCGGCAGCCGAGAAGGCCGCGCGCGCCGCAGCCCTCGCCGCCGAGCAGAAAGCGGCGCGCGATGCCCGCTACGCCGCCCGCCGCGCCCGCCGTCGCTGAGCGCGCCGTCGCTGAGCGCGCCGCGCGTGCCTCGTGTGACCAGCGGCCCAGAAGTCAGACCACCGAAGACCCTCACCCCGGCCTGGGGTGAGGGCGGCGGGCACAGGTGAAATATACCGCCGACATGGCACGGCCAGCCGAAGCAAGGTGAACTAACTTTTACGTAAAGTGACACTTGACACACCCGGCGCTTCGTGCGACAGTGCGGGCCGCGATGTCCGAATCCTCCCGCCCCAAACACATACCCAGCACCGCCTGGCGGTTCGCCGCCATCATCCGCGACCTGTCCGGGGCGGCCGGGATGCGGATGCGCGCCGATCCGGCGACGGTGCCGAAGCTGACCCTGCTGCAGGCCTGGCTGCACAACACCATCAGGAGGTTCGTGGCCCTGGCGCAGCGGGCCAAGGCGGGTCCGCTGCCGCCGCCTCGCCCCCGCGCCCCCAGACCAGCCCCGGGCCAGCCCCCGAGCCAACTCCCCACCCGCCCCGGCCGCGCCAGCCCGAGATGCCGCGGCAGTTCCTCTGGGTGGTGCGATTGCTGGGGGTGGAGGCGACGGGCTGCGCCAACCAGCTCGACTATCTGCTGAAAGACCCCGAGATGCAGGCCCTGCTCCGGGACGCGCCGCAGGTGGGGCGCATCCTGCGGCCGCTGTATCGGAGGCTGGGACGAAAGCCCGACCCCGCCCTGTTGCCGCCGCCGCCGCCCCGGCCGCCCCGGGTCAAGCCGCCCCCTCCCGAACCTGACCCCGCCGCACCGGTCCCAACCGAACCGGCCGAAAAGCCGTTCCGAAAGCGTCCGCTCCGCACCGAGGCGCGCACGCGAAAACCGAAGTGGACCTACCCCGGCACGGAGTGGAGGAAGTGGGGCGGTTTCTGGTTTCCCGGGCCGATCCGAAAACCTACCTGACTGGGCCGCCTGCCCACGCACGCCTATATAGTTACGATATCAGAACGATAGCCAGGTTACCGTCGCCGGCGTTGCCAAGCAGCGGTCCGCGTGCTGACTCGGCGCGTGAGGAGTATGTGGCGAAAACACCGCTCAATGCGCCGCTTGCCGACCGGCTTCGTCCACAAAACCTTGCGGACATTGTCGGCCAGGAGCACCTGACCGGGCCACAAGGCGCGATCACGCGCATGCTGCACCGCGGGTCGCTGGCCTCGCTGATCCTGTGGGGTCCGCCCGGCGTCGGCAAGACCACGATCGCGCGGCTGCTGGCGGACGACTGGGGATTACGATTTGTCCAGCTCTCAGCGGTGTTCTCGGGCGTCGCCGACTTGCGCAAAGCTTTCGAGGAAGCGGCGCGCCGGCGCGAATCCGGGCAAGGCACGCTCATGTTCGTGGACGAGATCCACCGCTTCAACCGCGCCCAGCAGGACGGTTTTCTGCCCGCGGTCGAAACCGGCGTGGTGGTGCTGGTCGGCGCCACCACCGAGAACCCATCCTTCGCGCTGAACGGCGCCTTGCTGTCGCGTTGCCAGGTGCTGGTGCTGCGCCGGCTTGACGATGCCGCGCTCGAAACCATTCTTTCCCGCGCCGAAGCCTCCATCGGCCGGGCGCTCCCGCTCTCGGCCCAGGCGCGGGAATTGCTGCGCGCCATGGCCGACGGTGATGGCCGTTACGTGCTCAACATGGCCGAGCAGCTTGCGGCGCTGCCGTCCGACACGCCCCCGCTCGACACGGCGGCACTGACCGAGCTGCTGGCGAGGCGGGCGGCGCTGTACGACAAGGATCGCGAGGAACACTACAATCTGATTTCGGCCTTGCACAAATCGTTGCGCGGCTCGGACCCGGACGCGGCGCTGTACTGGTTCGCCCGCATGCTGGCAGGCGGCGAGGATCCGCGCTACGTGGCGCGCCGCATGACGCGCTTTGCGACCGAGGACGTGGGGCTGGCCGACCCGCAGGCGCTGTCTCAGACGCTCGCGGCATGGGAAGCCTATGAACGGCTGGGCACACCCGAAGGAGAACTGGCCTTGGCCCAGGCGGTGCTGTATCTGGCCACCGCCCCGAAATCCAACGCCGCCTACGTGGCGTTTTCGGCGGCCAAGGGCGCCGCCCAAAAGACCGGCAGCCTGATGCCACCGGCCCATATCCTCAACGCACCCACGAAACTCATGAAGCAACTCGGCTACGGCGCCGGCTACGCCTACGACCACGATACCGAAGCAGCGTTTTCGGGAAAAAACTATTTTCCGGACGGCATGGCGCGCCAGACCTTCTACACCCCTCCCGACCGCGGCTTTGAGCGCGAGGTGAACAAGCGCCTTGCGTATTGGGCCAAACTGCGCGCCGAACTGGCGTCATGACCATCGAGACCCGCGCGGTCAGCGGCGACGAGGCGGAAATCCGGCTCGATCGCTGGTTCCGCCGACATTTTCCCCCAGGCGACGCAGGGCGTGGTGCAGCGGCTGTGCCGCACCGGCCAGATCCGGGTGGACGGGCGGCGCGCGGCTGCCGACACGCGCCTGGTACCCGGCCAGTCGGTACGCGTCCCGCCACTGCCGGCCCCGGCCGCACCGCACCCTGCACCCGCCGCGCCGGACCCGGCCGCAGCGGCCGAGGTGGCCGGCATGGTGCTCTACCGGGACGATCAGCTGTTCGTGCTGAACAAGCCGCCCGGCCTGCCCACGCAGGGCGGCCCCGGCATAAAGCGCCACCTGGACGCGATGCTGGATGGCTTGCGCGACGGCGCCGCCGACCGGCCGCGGCTGGTGCATCGGCTGGACCGGGAAACCTCGGGCGTGCTGGTGGTGGCACGCACGCCGGGGGTCGCGGCAAAGCTCGCCGCCGCATTGCGTACCCGCGTGGTGGAAAAGGTGTACTGGGCCGTGGTTGCCGGCCGTCCCGTTCCGGTAGCGGGCCGGATCGAACGCGACCTGGTACGCATCGACGGATTTCGCGGCGAGCGCGCCGCGGTCGCCGGACCGTACGACGAGCACACCGCGCACAGCATCACCGATTACAAAACTCTGGACCACGCAGGGCGAAAGCTGGCCTGGCTGGAGTTGCGCCCGCTGACCGGCCGGACGCATCAGCTGCGCGTCCATTGTGCCGCCATCGGCGCGCCGATCCTGGGCGACGCGCCCTACGGGACCGAGCGCGAGGGCAGAAACACGGCGCTGGTGGACGGGTTCGCCGACACGTTGCATCTGCTGGCCCGCCGCATCGTGCTGCCGCACCCGGCGGGCGGCACGCTGGCGGTCGAGGCACCGCTGCCGGCGCACATGGCGGCCACCTTTGCCACCCTCGGTTTCACGGCACCCGCGCCGGCCGCTCCGGAGCGGCGGCGATGAGGTGGTTGCGCCGTCTGGTCATCGCCTTGCCGGTGCTGGCCGTCGTGCTGGTGACCGGGCTCGTGCTCGCACCCAACCTGCTGCGACCGCGGCTTGAGTTCGCGGCCCAGCGTGCGCTCGGGCGTCCCGTGAACGTGGGCGAGCTCATGCTGCTCCCGTCATGGCCGCCCGCGCTGCAGGCGCGCGATGTCGCCGTGGACGGCTTGGGCAAGGTGGCGCGCGTGCAGGCGGTGATGGCCCCGGAATTGCTGTTTTCGCGCCATCCCCAGGTCCGGATGCTGCGGCTGATCGGCGCCGATCTGGCGGTTTCGAACCGGCTGCCCTCGTTCACAATGAAACGCCTCGCCGCGCCTGCCGCCGCCGCGTCCGGCGCGGAAGTGCCGGCGGCCGATCCGGCCGCGCCCGCGGTCGGCCGGATCGAAATCACCGACGGCCACCTGTCGTGGCGGATGTCGCCATTCGGCCTCGACCTCGCCGTTTCGGGTTCGTCGACGCCGCAGGCCGTGGATCTGACCGGCCGGGGAACGTTTTCCATCGGGGATGCGCGTGTTCCGCTGGACCTGCACATCACCGGCGACCCGCATGCCTCGCTGACCGCGGACGGCACCGCGGCGAACGCCAAACTATCGGCGCGGCTGGCCGAGCCCGCCCGTGCGCTCGACGCCGATTTTTCGCTCTCCACGCCTGATGCCGAGCCCCTCGGCACCGCGCTTGGGCTGCACCTGCCGCGGGGTGCGTTGCAGGTCCAGGCGCATGTCGCCGAACCCGCCCGGGAACTGGGGAACCGCCTGGCCCTGGATCGGCTGGCGCTGAACACGGACGCCGGCGATCTCGCCGGCACCGTCACCATCGCCTACGGCGGCCGCGCCGACGTGCGTGGAACGCTGGCCTCAAAACATTTGAACCTCGCCGCCCTGCTGGCGGCGTTGCACGCGCAGGCGCCCAGCAAGGCAGCGGTGGCACCGGCACCCCCGGCCGCGCCTTCGTCCCCGCCAGAGACGCTGCTGTCTGGACGGCCGTTCGCCTTCCCGGACCGCTTCAACGCTGACCTGCAGCTTTCGGTCGCGGCTGCCGACTGGGGCAAAACCCCGCTCGGCGCCGTTGTGGGCCACCTCGTCCTGCAGGCGGGACGGCTCACGCTGGACCCCTTGACCATCACCCCGCCCGGAGGCCGGCCGATCGCCGTTGCGTTCCGGATGGGCGGAGCCGACCCGGCCGGCCTGACCCCGGCCGGCCTGACGTTGAATGCCCCGTCCGTGCCGTTGCAGACCGTGCTGGAGCTTGCGGGACTGCCTTCCCTGGCCAGCGGCGAGGCCATGGTGAATGCCGACCTGCACGCACGCGGCGCCACCCTGGACCAGCTGGCCGCCAGCCTCGACGGACACGCCCTGGTACACGCCGACAACGCCGAGATCGACAGCGCCCTGTTCGCCTCCGTGCTGCGCGCGGCGCACTTGCCGCTGCCTCCCGCCGTGCTCGGCCCCCGCATCCGGGTGCGCTGCCTGGGTCTCGGTTTCGACGCGCAACGGGGCGTCCTGGCCCTGGCGCCAATGGTGGCCGATGCCGAGCTGGTGCGGATCGAAGGCGCCGGCACGATCGACCTGGGGGGGCAAACCTTGGCCCTGCGGCTGCGCCCGCTGCTGCGGGCCGGCCCCGGCCTGGTGGTACCCGTCCGTGTCGACGGGTCGCTGCGCGCGCCGCATGTCGCGTCCGACACGGGGGGACGCTGGCGGCCACCGCGGTGCAAACCGGACCGTCCGGCTGTGCCGAGCCGGCCTCAGCGCCGTCCCCGTTCACGAAACTGCCCAAGCCGGCGGAGCTGCTGCGTCGCCTGCGGCGATGAAGCGGTTCTGGGATCGGGCGGAGGCTGCCGCAACCGATGAGGGATGGTCCGTGCTGCTCGACGGCAAGCCGCTGCGCCTGCCCGGCGGCGCAACCCTGGTATCGCCCAGCCACAGGCTCGCGCAGGAAGTCGCCGCGGAATGGCAGACGGCAGGAAGCGACAAGGGCGGCGAGACCAGTTTCGCCGATCTGCCGCTGACCCGGCTGGCCGGCACCGCCCAGGAACGGGTCGCGCCGAATCCCGAACCGGTGGCGCTGGCCATCTCCCGCTACGGCGAGAGCGACCTGCTGTGCTACCGGGCCGAGCAGCCCGAGGCGCTGGTGCGGCGCCAGGCCGAGCTGTGGCAGCCCTGGCTCGACTGGGCGGCGCGAACTTTTGGGGCTCGGCTGCGCGCCACCTCGGGCGTGGTGCACGTCGCCCAGCCGCCAGAGGCATTGGCGGCGCTGGCCGCCGCCGTGGCGGCGCAACCCGCATGGCGCTTGGCCGGGTTGGCGGTCGCCGTCCCCGCGCTGGGCAGCCTCGTCCTGGGGCTCGCAGTGGCGAAATTCGCGCTGGACGCGGGCGAGGGGTATGAACTCTCCGTGCTGGACGAAAAATTCCAGGCCGAGCTTTGGGGGGAGGATGCGGAGGCCAGCGCCCGGCGGGCGCGGATCCGCGCCGAGGTGGAGATGGCAGGGCGTTTCATGTCCCTCGTCGGCGGATGACGGCGCGCCGGATCGTCGTCACGGGTCGGGTTCACGGCGTGGGTTTTCGCGACTGGCTGGTCGCCGAAGCGCGACGGCTCGGCGCGAACGGCTGGGTGCGCAACCTGCGCGACGGCAGCGTGGAAGCGCTGATCGACGGCGACGAAGCGGCCGTCGAGGAACTCTTGCGCGCCTGCCGCAGCGGTCCCCCGCTCGCCGTGATCGAGGCGATCACCGAACATCTGGCCGAGCCGGCGGAGCGGCCCGGCTTCGTGCGCATGCCCACCGCCTGACGTCATGCATCATTTCATTGCCTTCATACAGGCGCACGTGGCCTGGGCGGCGCCGATTGCCTTTGTGTTCACCTTCATAAAATCGCTGGCGCTGGTGTCGCTGGTGATCCCCGGGACCACCATCCTGATCGCTTTTGGCGGCGTGATGGGCGCCTCCCACATCCCGTTCCTGCCGGTCTGGATCGCCGTCTCGGTCGGCGCCGCGCTGGCCGACTCCCTCAGTTTCTGGATCGGCAGCCGCCTGAAGGGCCGCACGCATCGGATCTGGCCGTTCACCCGCCGGCCCGACCTGCTGCCCCGGGCCCAGCGGTTCATTCAGCGCTGGGGCGCGCTGAGCGTCGTGCTGTGCCGGTTTTTCGAGCCGCTGCGCGCGACCGTGCCGCTGCTGTGCGGCGTGCTGGGCATGCGTCTGCGGCTGTTCCAGCTGGCCAACTGGCCGTCCGCGTTTCTGTGGGCAGCCGCGGTGCTGGGACCGGGTGCGGCACTGATGCACTGGCTGCACCGCGTGCACTGAGTGGCGGTTTTTTGGCCGTCGTGGCAGGATCGGGCGTAAACGAACAAAGGAAGTTGGCCATGCCTGCCCTGCGCTCCCGCACCACCACGCACGGCCGCAACATGGCGGGCGCGCGCGGCCTGTGGCGTGCCACCGGCATGAAGGACGGCGACTTCGGCAAGCCGATCGTCGCCGTGGTCAACTCGTTCACGCAATTCGTGCCCGGCCATGTGCACCTCAAGGATCTGGGCCAACTCGTGGCGCGGGAAATCGAGGCGGCGGGCGGGGTGGCAAAGGAGTTTTCCACCATCGCGGTGGATGACGGCATCGCCATGGGCCATGACGGCATGCTGTACAGCCTGCCGTCGCGCGAACTGATTGCCGACAGCGTGGAATACATGGTCAACGCGCACTGCGCCGACGCCATGGTGTGCATCTCCAACTGCGACAAGATCACGCCGGGCATGCTGATCGCGGCCATGCGGCTGAACATTCCGGCCGTGTTCGTCTCGGGCGGACCGATGGAGGCGGGCAAGGCCAACGTTTCGGGCATTTCGCGAAAGATCGACCTGATCGACGCCATGGTGGCCGCCGCCGACAATTCCGTCAGCGAGCAGGACGTGGCGGTGATCGAGCGCTCCGCCTGTCCGACCTGCGGCTCGTGCTCCGGCATGTTCACCGCCAATTCCATGAACTGCCTGACCGAGGCACTCGGTCTGTCGTTACCCGGCAACGGCACCACGCTGGCCACCCACTCGGATCGCCGGCGGCTATTCGAGGAGGCGGGGCGGCTGGTGGTCGATCTGTGCCAGCGCTGGTACGAGCAAGAGGACGCTTCCGTGCTGCCGCGCGGGGTGGCGACGTTTGCCGCGTTCGAGAACGCAATGACGCTGGACATTGCGATGGGCGGCTCGACCAATACGGTGCTGCACCTGCTCGCCGCCGCGCACGAGGCCGGGGTGGCGTTCACCATGGCCGATATCGACCGCCTGTCGCGGCGCGTGCCGGTGCTGTGCAAAGTCGCACCGGCGGTTGCCGACGTGCACGTGGAGGACGTGCATCGCGCCGGCGGCGTTTTCGGCATTTTGGGCGAATTGGATCGGGCCGGACTTTTGCATGCCGATGTGCCGACCGTGCACAGCGAAACGTTGGCCGCTGCGCTCGGCCGCTGGGACGTGGCCAACGGCGCCGGCGAGAGCGTGCAGAATTTCTACCGTGCGGGACCGGGCGGTGTGCCGACGCAGACCGCGTTCAGCCAGTCCTCGCGCTGGGACGTTTTGGATACCGACCGTGCGCGCGGCGTGATTCGCGATGCGGAGCACGCGTTTTCCCGCGACGGTGGCTTGGCCGTGCTGCACGGCAACTTGGCGCCGGATGGCTGCATCGTCAAAACCGCGGGCGTGGACGCCAGCATTCTGAAATTCCATGGACCGGCAAGAGTGTTCGAGAGCCAGGATTCTGCGGTCGACGGCATTTTGGGCGGCGCGGTCGGGGCGGGCGATGTGGTGGTAATCCGCTACGAGGGGCCGAAGGGCGGGCCGGGGATGCAGGAAATGCTGTACCCGACCAGCTATATCAAGGCGAAAAAGCTTGGGAAGGACTGCGCCCTGGTCACCGACGGACGGTTTTCCGGCGGCACGTCCGGCCTGTCGATCGGCCACGTGTCGCCCGAGGCGGCATCGGGCGGCCTGATCGGGCTGGTGCGCGACGGCGATCGGATCGAGATCGATATTCCTGCGCGCTCCATTACCCTGGCCGTGGACGAATCGGAGTTGCGGCGGCGGCATGCCGAGCAGGATAAGCAGGGCTGGCAGCCTGCCGTGCCGCGCCGGCGCGCTGTGTCCGCAGCTTTGCGCGCCTATGCGACGTTCGTGACCAGCGCGGACCGCGGCGCTGTTCGATTGGTGCCGTAAGCGGCGGAATGGCTTCCGCCCCACCCAAGTGGTGCTCGTAGGGGGGAAGCCATTCCGCCTCTTTCGTTCGCCGTTACGGTCGGACCATGCCTCGCCGTTTCGTAACCGTAGATGTGTTCACGGCCAAGATGTTCGGCGGCAATCCGCTGGCGGTCGTGCTCGATGCGGAAGGACTGACGCCGGCGCAGATGCAGTCAATCGCGCGGGAGTTCAATTACGCCGAGACGACATTTGTGCTTCCGCCGGCCGATGCGGCCAACACCGCCCAGGTCCGCATCTTTACGCCCGGCCGCGAACTACCATTTGCCGGCCATCCGAATGTCGGCACCGCTTTCGCGCTGGCGCAACTGGGAATGGTGCGAGAGCAAGCGCGGTTCGAGGAAGGCGCCGGTCTGGTGCCCGTCGATCTCTTGCGTGAGGGTGCCACGGTCATCGGTGCGGAACTGCGCGCGCCCCAGCCGCTCACCGTAGCTCCAGCGCCGAACGCCGCGTCTATTGCGGCCACCGTGTCGCTGCAGGAATCCGATATCCGAAGTGAGCGGCACGCACCCTGCGTCGCCTCTGTCGGGCTGCCGTTCGTGATCGCGGAACTGGCCAGCCGCGATGCTCTTTTCCGCGCAACCCCCGACATCGCCGCGTTCCGCAAAACGCTGCCACGCGGCGGCGCGGATGCCGTGCTGCTGTACACGTGCGGCGATGGCGAAGCGTGTGACCTGCATGCCCGCATGTTTTCCCCGCTGGACGGCATCGGCGAAGACTCCGCGACCGGAAGCGCCAACGCGGCGTTGGCGGCCCTGCTGGCGCATCTGGCACCGGAACAGGACGCGGACGTATCGCTCCGGGTGGCCCAGGGCGAAGACATGGGCCGGCCGAGCCTGCTTTTTTCGCGCGCGGAAAAGCGCGGCGGACAGGTTGGCGCGGTGCGGGTCGGCGGACGATGCGTTTCGGTAATGGAGGGAACGCTGGCCTTGGATTGAGGGCAAGCAAAGCCCTCTCCGGTTCACGGGAAGCGACGCGCTCAGATATGCAGGGCGCGACCATCCGCGGCCAAAGCCGCTTCCTTGACCGCCTCGCTGAGCGTCGGGTGGGCGTGGCAGGTGCGCGCAATATCCTCCGCACTGGCGCCGAATTCCATTGCGGTGGCGATTTCGGCAATCAGCGTGCCGGCATCGGGGCCGATGATGTGCGCGCCCAGCACGCGGTCGCTCGCCTTGTCCGCCAGGATTTTGACGAATCCCTCCGTGCTGCCCATGGCGCGCGCGCGCCCGTTGGCGGTGAACGGGAATTTGCCGACATTGTACGCCACGCCGTCCTGTTTCAGCTGTTCCTCGGTGCGACCGATCGAGGCGACTTCCGGCCACGTATAGACCACGCCCGGAATCACGTCGTAGTTCACGTGCCCCGCCTGGCCCGCCAAAATCTCCGCCACCGCAACTCCCTCGTCCTCCGCCTTGTGCGCCAGCATCGGTCCGGCCACCACGTCGCCGATGGCGTAAATGCCGGGAACGTTGGTGGCGAAATGCGAGTTGATCACGATCCGGCCACGCTCGTCGGTGCGCACTCCGACCGTGTCCAGCCCCAGTCCATCCGTGAACGCGCGCCGGCCGATCGCCACCAGCACGACATCCGCGCGCAGTTCTTCCGGCTTCCCGCCCGCCGCCGGTTCCAAAGTCAGCACCACGTCGTCGGCCTCGAGTCGGGCGGCCGTGACCTTCGTGGACAGGCGAAATTTCAAACCCTGCTTGCCCAGCACGCGCTGAAACGTCTTTGCGATCTCGGCATCCATCCCAGGCACCAGGCGATCCAGAAACTCGATTACCGTGACCTCGCTGCCGAGACGGTGCCACACGCTGCCGAGTTCCAGGCCGATATACCCGCCGCCGATCACGACCAGGGTTTTCGGCACTGTTTCCAATTCCAGCGCCCCGGTCGAGCTGACGATTCTGCGCTCGTCCACCTCGACGCCAGGCAGCGGAATGCTGTCGCTGCCGGTCGCAGCGACGATGTTTTTGGTCGCGTACTCGGTGCCGTCCACCGCGACGCGGCCGGGAGCGGTGATGCGGCCGGTCCCTTTCAGCCAAGTCACCTTGTTCTTGTTGAACAGGAACTCGACGCCCTTGACGTTCGCCGTCACCACCTCGCCCTTGCGCGCCTGCATCCGCGCCAGATCGACGCGGATGTTTTCGACCCCGATGCCGTGCTGGGCAAAGTCATGCTGCAAAGCGTGCAGATTCTCGCTGGATTGCAGCAGCGCTTTCGACGGGATGCAGCCGATATTGAGGCAGGTGCCGCCAAGCGTCGCGCGCTTTTCGACACACGCGACTTTCATCCCGAGCTGTGCCGCGCGCAGCGCGCACACATAGCCGCCCGGCCCGGAGCCGATGATGATGAGGTCAAACGAATCAGGCATGATGGTTTGGTTCAGATTTCCAGCAGCAACCGCCGCGGATCCTCCACGCCTTCCTTTACCCGCACCAAAAATCTCACCGCCTCCTTGCCGTCGACGATGCGGTGGTCATACGACAAGGCGAGGTACATCATCGGCCGGATCTCGACCTTTCCGGCCACCGCCACCGGACGCTCCTGGATCTTGTGCATCCCCAGAATCGCCGACTGCGGCGGGTTCAGGATCGGCGTGCTCAGCAGGCTTCCGAACACGCCGCCATTGGTGATGCTGAACGTGCCGCCTGTCAGCTCGTCCAGTTTCAGCGCGCCGTCGCGGGCGCGCTTGCCGAGATCGCTGACGGCGCGCTCGATCTCCGCCAATCCGATGCTCTCGGCGTGGCGCACCACGGGCACCACCAGACCGTTCGGGCTGCTCACCGCAATGCCCATGTGAACGTAGTGCTTGTAGACGATCTCGTCGCCGTCGATCTCGGCGTTGACCGCCGGGAATTCCTGCAGCGCCGCGCAACAGGCGCGCACGAAAAATCCCATGAAACCCAAGCGCACGCCGTGCTTCTTCTCGAACGCCTCGCGATATTCGGTGCGCAGCGCCATCGCGGCACTCATGTCCACTTCGTTGAAAGTGGTCAGCATCGCCGCCGTGTTCTGGGCTTCCTTCAGCCGGGCCGCGATGGTGCGGCGCAGCCGCGTCATTTTTACCCGTTCCTCGCCCTCCTCCGGCGCCCGCGCCGGGCGAGCGGCGGGTGGGGCGGCCGGTTTCGGGGGCCCTGCGGCGGTGCGGGCGAAGAAATCGAGCACGTCGCCCTTGGTGATGCGACCGTTCTTGCCGGTGCCCTCGCCGATCTGCCCGGCGGCTACGCCCTTTTCCTCCATCAATTTTGCCGCGGCGGGCAATGGCGCGTGCTGCTCGGGAGCCTGCTTCTGTGGCTCCTCGACCGGCGCTGCCGGCCGGGCGACCGGACCGGTCGGCGGCGGCGGCGGATGCACGCCGGCCGGAGCGTTGGCGGCGGGCTGCGCCGCCGAAGCGGCAGGCTGCGCGGCCGGAATCGGAGCGTCCGGCCTCGGAGCGTCCGGCCTCGGAGCGTCCGGCCTGGGCGGCTCGGGTTTGACGGAGCTGCCGCTGCTCGCCGGCGTGTCGGGGCGCGGTGCCGGGACGGCAGCACCGGGTCCGTCAGCCACCGTCCCCAACAAGGCACCGACTTCCACCTCGGCCCCGGAGTCCGCCGCGATGCTGGCCAGAGTGCCGGCCGATGGCGCGTTCACCTCGACCGTGACTTTATCGG
The DNA here is from genome assembly GCA_963822705.1 of uncultured Pseudomonadota bacterium. Taxonomy (GTDB): domain Bacteria; phylum Pseudomonadota; class Alphaproteobacteria; order Acetobacterales; family Acetobacteraceae; genus CAVRQM01. The sequence goes on along the minus strand of CAWGIX010000006.1, from coordinate 107,813 downwards.
TTTCCAGCTCGACCAGCGGCTCGTCGATGGCCACCGCCTGCCCGGCCTGCTTCAGCCACCGCGCGACCGTGGCCGAAGTCACGCTTTCGCCCAGCGCCGGAACCTTGATGTCGGTCGCCATCTGGCGCGCGCCCCCTTTTGGTTCAGGCAGTGTATCGGTTCAAGCCAGTCCCAGCGCCCGCTGTACCAGCCGCCTCTGCTCCGCCGCGTGGACGCGGGCCTGCCCCGTGGCCGGGCTCGCCGCCTCATCACGCCCCACATAGATGGGGCGCTTCGCCCGGCCCGGCAACGCGACCAGCACGTCCTCGATCCGCCGGTCGACGAAGGTCCAGGCGCCCATGTTGCGCGGCTCCTCCTGGCACCAGATCACGTCCGCATCGGGATAGGCGGCCAGCACCGCCGGCAGCGAGCGAACCGGGAACGGATACAGCTGCTCCAGGCGTACCACAGCCACGTCGTTCGCGCCCCGCTCGCGCCGCTCGGCCAGCAAGTCGTAGTAGACTTTGCCGCTGCACAGCACGACGCGCTTCACCGCGGCCGGTTCCGCGATCGGGTCGACTTCCGGTATTACGGTATGGAAATGGCTGCCGGTGGCGAACTCGGCCAGCATCGAGGTCGCGAGCTTGTGGCGCAGCAGCGATTTCGGCGTCATCAGCACCAGCGGCTTGCGGAAATTGCGCTTCAGCTGCCGGCGCAGAGCGTGGAAGTAGTTGGCCGGCGTGGTCGGATAGCAGACTGACATGTTGCGCTCGGCGCAGAGCTGCAGATAGCGCTCGAGACGAGCGGAAGAATGTTCCGGTCCCTGGCCCTCGTAGGCGTGCGGCAGCAGCAGCACCAGCCCGGACATGCGCAGCCACTTGCTCTCGCCGCTGGCCAGGAACTGGTCGATCACCACCTGGGCGCCGTTGGAGAAATCGCCGAACTGCGCTTCCCACAGCACCAGCGTCCGAGGATCGGCCAGAGTGTAGCCGTATTCGAAGCCCAGTACCCCCTGCTCGGAAAGCAGGCTGTTGTAGACCTCGATCTTTGCCTGACCCTCGGCGATGTTGTTGAGCGGAACGTATTCGTGCTGCGTCTCCTGGTCGACCAGCACGGCGTGACGCTGGCTGAATGTGCCGCGCTGCGAATCCTCGCCCGAAAGGCGCACACGGTGGCCGTCCAGCAGCAGCGAGCCGAACGCGAGCGCCTCGCCGGTCGCCCAGTCGATACCCTCGCCGCTCTCGATCATGGACCGCTTGGCCTCGAGCTGGCGGGCGATCTTTGGGTTGATCGCAAATCCGTCCGGCACCCGCGACAGTGCCGCGCCGACCTGTTTCAGCTGCGCCGGTGAGGCGGCGGTCTCGCCCTCGGACCCCTCGCCAGCCTCGTTCGGCTGTTTCAGCCCGGACCAGTGGCCCTCCAGCCAGTCCGCCTTGTTCACCCGGTAGGCCTGGGCGCCCTGGTAGGCGTTCTCCAGGGTGCGAGCGAAGTCGTCCCACGTGGCCTGGGCCTCGCCGGGCTTCAGCACCCCCTCGCGCTCCAGTTGCTCGGCATACAGCGTGCGCGTGGTGCGCCGGTCGCGGATGGCGCGGTACATCACCGGCTGCGTAAAGGCCGGCTCGTCGGTCTCGTTATGGCCGTGCCGGCGGTAGCAGACCACGTCGAGCACGAAATCCACGCCGAATTTCTGGCGGAATTCCGCCGCCGTACGCGCGCACCACACCACCGCCTCGGGTGCATCGCCGTTCACGTGCAGGATCGGCACCTGAATCGCTTTAGCGACATCGGTGCAGTAAAGGCCGGAATATGCGTGCGCCGGCACGGTGGTGAAACCGATCTGGTTGTTGACGACAAGGTGTACCGGTGCCGCCGGTACGATACCCGATCAATTGGCTCATCGCCAGCGTCTCGTATACCAGGCCCTGGCCAGCGAAGGCGGCATCGCCGTGCATCAGGATGCCCATCACCGAGTGCCGGCCCTGGGTGTCGCCGGCCATGTCCTGCCGGGCGCGCACCTTTCCCACCACCACCGGATCGACCGCCTCCAGATGTGACGGGTTCGGCTGCAGCGACAGATGGACCGTGCGACCCTTGATCTCTACGTCGGTCGAGGTGCCGAGGTGGTATTTGACGTCACCCGAGCCCTGCACGTCGTCCGGCTTGAAACTCTCGCCGCCGAACTCGGAGAACACCGCTGTGAAAGGTTTTTTGACGATGTTGACCAGCGTGTTGAGACGCCCGCGATGCGGCATGCCGATGCAGATTTCGCCAACCCCCAAACCGGCCGCCACGTCGATAATGGCGTGCAGTGCTGGGATGGTACTCTCCCCGCCCTCCAGACCGAACCGTTTCGTAGCCACGTAGCGTTTCTGGCAGAATGCCTCAAACCCCTCGGCCTCGGTCAGCTGTTTCAGGATGCAGCGTTTCTGCTCGGGCTCGAAGGCGGTGCGCCAGGGCGCACCCTCGACCCGCCGCTGGATCCAGGCCTTCTGATTCGGGTCCTGGATGTGCATGAACTCCACGCCGATGGGCCCGCAATAGGTCTGGCGCAGCACGTCAGAGAATCTGCCGCACAGTCGCAGTCTCAAGCCCCAAAACGTTGTCGATGAAAACGGGGCGGTCCAAGTCCGCCTCGGAAAACCCGTAACTGGCGGGATCGAGTTCGCTATGGTGCCGCGGCACCGTCAGGCCCAGCGGATCGAGCCGAGCCTCCAAGTGGCCGCGCACGCGATAGGCACGGATCAGCATCAGCGCGCGCAGGCTGTCCTTGGTGGCCGCCCGGAGCTGATCCTCCGAAGCGGCGGTTTTCTCGACAGTGGGGCGCGATGGGGCGGCGGCACGTGCGGTCGGCTCGTGCTGCGGCGCCCAGGATGCTCCCGTGGCGTCGGCCAGCACGGCCCGCGCGTCGTCGTCCATAGCCGAGAACAGGTCCGCGAAACTGGGATCGACGCTGCCGGGGTTTTCTACCCACTTTGCATAGGTATCGGCGATGAACGCGGCGTTCGCGCCGCTGAAGGCACTCGCAAGAACGTCGACGCCAGCCATCTGCACTCTCCGCCTCGCCGCCCGTCCGGCCGGGCGGCGTCTCTCATAGATACGTTAGGGAAGGGTGGGGAAGACAGCCGTTGGGCGCGGGGCAGCCATCTCACCCGGCCTCGTTGGTCGCCCGCACGATCTTCTCCGCGGCATCCGCCAAATTGTCGGCTGAAATGATCGGCAGGCCGGATTTGGCCAAAATGTCCTTGCCCAGCTCAACGTTGGTGCCCTCCAGCCGCACCACCAGCGGCACCGTCAGGCTCACTTCCCGCGCCGCCGCCACCACGCCCTCGGCGATTACGTCGCAGCGCATGATGCCGCCGAAAATGTTGACCAGAATGCCTTCCACGTTGGGATCGGACAGGATGATCTTGAACGCGGCAGTCACCCGTTCCTTGGTGGCCCCGCCGCCCACATCCAGAAAATTGGCGGGAGCGCCGCCATACAGCTTGATGATGTCCATCGTCGCCATCGCCAGGCCGGCGCCGTTGACCATGCAGCCGATGGTACCGTCCAGCGCCACGTAGCTCAGCTTGTGGCGCGCGGCTTCCAGCTCTTTCGGGTCCTCCTCCGCCTCGTCGTGCAGAGTCTCCAGTTCGGGATGCCGGAATAGCCCGTTGTCGTCGAAACTCACTTTGGCATCGAGCGCCAAAACCTCGCCGGCTCGGGTCACCACCAACGGATTCACCTCGACGAGGGTGCAATCCAGCGCCGTGAACGCCTGGAACAGCGCGGTGACGAACCTCCCGAACGCTGACACCTGACGACCTTCAAGCTTCAGGGCGTAAGCCAGCCGGCGGACGTGAAAACCGGAAATGCCGGTCGCGGGATCGATCGCGATACGCAGGATCTTTTCGGGGTGGCGCTCGGCTACCGCCTCGATCTCCATGCCGCCTTCGGTTGACGCGACCACCGCCACCCGCCCGCATTCGCGGTCCACCAGCAGGGAAAGATACAGTTCCCGTGCGATGTCGCAGCCGGCCTCGACATAGACGCGATGCACTTTCTTGCCGGCCGGACCGGTCTGCCGGGTTACCAAAGTATGCCCGATCATCGCCAACGCGGCAGCGCGCACGTCGTCAATCGAGCGCGCCAGGCGCACGCCGCCCTTGCCGCTGTGGTCATGGACGAAATGCCCGGCACCGCGGCCGCCGGCGTGGATTTGGCTCTTCACCACATAGACCGGCCCCGGCAGGTGCTGCGCCACTTCAGCGGCCTCGTCCGCCGTCCAGGCGACATGCCCTTGCAGCACCGGAACGCCATATTTCTGCAGCAGCTCCTTGGCCTGGTATTCGTGAATGTTCACCGCTCAGACTCCGAGCTTTTTGAACTCCTCGATCAGCTTGCGCACTGCATCACAGGATTTTTCAAAGGCGACACGCTCTGGCGGCTCGAACTGGACTTCCAGAATGCGTTCGACGCCGCCGGCGCCGATCACGGCGGGGACGCCGATATACAGGTCATGCAACCCGTATTCGCCCTCCAGCTTCACCGCACACGGCAGCACGCGCTTCTTGTCCTTCAGAAACGCCTCGGCCATGGCGATGGCGCTGGCCGCCGGGGCATAGAAGGCGCTGCCCTTTTCCAGCAGTTTCACGATCTCGCCGCCGCCATTGGCGGTGCGCGCCACGATCGCGTCGATGCGCTGCTGCGTGGTCCAGCCCATGCGGATCAGGTCCGGGACCGGAATGCCGGCCACGGTGGAGTAGCGGATCAGCGGCACCATCGTGTCGCCGTGCCCGCCCAGAACGAAGGCGGTCACGTCCTCCACCGAGACCGAAAACTCCTGCGCCAGAAACAGGCGGAACCGGCTGCTGTCCAGCACGCCGGCCATTCCCACCACCCGCTGTTTCGGCAGGCCGGATTTCTGCTGCATCACCCACACCATCACGTCGAGCGGGTTGGTGATGACGATCACGAATGCGTCGGGGCAGTGCGTGCGGATGCCATCCGCCACCTGGGCGATCACCCCGGCGTTCTTGGCCAGCAGGTCGTCCCGGCTCATCCCGGGCTGGCGCGGGAAGCCGGCCGTGACGATGACCACGTCGGCGCCGGCAATGGCCGCATAGTCGCTGCCGCCGCTCATCGCGGCATCAAACCCCTCGACCGGACCCGATTGCATGATGTCCAGCGCCTTGCCGGCCGCCACGCCGCCGAAAACGTCGAACAGCACCACGTCCCCCAGCTCTTTCAGGCCGATCAGATGGGCCAGCGTGCCGCCGATATTGCCGGCGCCGACGAGGGCGATCCTGTTGCGTGCCATGGATTTTTCGGGTCCTACGAGGGGAGGTGCTGGAATGCACGCCCGGCTGGCGGCAAGGCGGCGGTTGCTACTCCAAGGCCATTTGTCGGGCAAGCGCCCGGAATTTTGGGGCGTCTGATGGAGGGGTGTGACCGGGACGCATGAAGACTGACGTGCTTGTTGCGGCTTCCAGGCCCTCCCTGGCGGATCGACTCCAGGCGGCGGCGCTGCGGGGCGGCATCAGGCTGGTGCGCGCGCTGGGGCCGGTCGCCGCCTCCAATCTCGGCGGCGGGATTGCACGCACCATCGGACCCTGGCTGCCGGTTTCCCGGGTCGCCGATGCGAATTTGCGCCACGCCTTGCCCGAGCTGGATTCACGCGCACGCGGTCGCGTGCTTCGGGGTGTTTGGGACAACCTGGGCCGCACTGTGGCCGAGATGCCTCATGTCGGTGCGCTGCAACGAACCACGCACGGCCCCGGCTGGGAATGCGACGACGATACCGAGCTCCGCGCTCTGCGAAACCGTGGCGGCCCGGCCATTTTTTTCTCCGGCCATCTCGCCAACTGGGAGATCGGTCATCCGGTCGCGGTCTGCTCTCTGCCTCACGGTGTCCTGGTTCTATCGGGCGGCCTCCAACAAGCTGGCCGACGCGGCGATTCAGGAACTGCGGCGCGATGCGACCGGAGCAGAGGTGCCGATGTTCAACAAAGGCAGTGCCGGCGCACGCCAGGCGATGGCGCATCTGCGCAGTGGCGGGCTGCTGGGCATGCTGGTGGATCAGAAACTGAACGAGGGGATCGCGGTGCCGTTCTTCGGCCGGCCGGCGATGACCACTCCGGCTCTGGCGCAGTTCGCCCTGCGCTTCCGTTGCCCGGTCATCCCGATCCGCCCGGTGCGCCTCGGCCCGGCGCGGTTCAGGGTGATCTGCGAACCGCCAATGGCGCTGCCCGATACCGGCGACCGCGCCGCGGACGTGTACGCCGTCACCACCGCAATGAATGCGACGTTGGAGCGTTGGATTCGCGAGCAGCCCGAGTGTTGGTTGTGGTTGCACCGGCGTTGGCCCGAGGACGATACGTCGAGGCGCTGTAGGGCAGCATAGGGTGAAAAGGTGCAGCGCCCCCGCCTGCTTCAAGCATCCCGAAAAGGGGAGGGCGCTCAGCTTGTCTGCCCTGCGCGTGCTGCGCAACATTTAACTTGCAATTTCAATCCGAGTGGCCCGACGGCCATTCAACACGGGAGGGGGAAACGTCATGAGGCGAACTGTGAGATTGCTGTCCGGTGCGGCGGTCGCCTTGACCTGCACGCCGAGCTACGGCTGGGCCGACGCAGCAAGCTTTTCTCGGCTAGAGTCCGTGAGCGCTTGGGCCAGCAACGATGTGTGGGCGGCTGGCACACACATTGAGCCTATCCCTCACCATGGCCAGAAACAGCTGGGAGTGCTTGAGCACTGGGACGGGCAGGCATGGACATTGGAAGGGTCTTTTTATCACAACGTCACGGACGTCACAGGGGTGGCCGCAGTCGGTGCCGACGCGGAGGCCGCAGTGGGCAATATTTACGGCTCGAAACCCGTACCCTTCTCTGACTATGAAGATTTCGAGAACGGAAACGCTAAAGAAGGTTTCGAATTGCCGCTGCCCCCGGGCGTTAGTACGGGCGAGGTCATGGCGATTTCCGGCACAAGGTTACGCGACACCTGGGCGGTCGGAAGTGCAGGTCGAAGCCCGCAGGCCCTCGTAGACCGAATTCAGCGGGTTCGACCGGGATGGATTGCCTAGCTGGAGCAATGTGCCGACGCCGCCCTCGCCCCCGGGCATAGTTTCGATCGGATTGAGCGCAGTTGCCGTCCTCCGTCCAGACGACGTTTGGATGGGTGGCAGCCAGCTAAGTGCGGGAGGCACAAACGAGTTACCCGTATTCGAGCATTGGGATGGCTCCTCAATCAGCATCATACCAAATCCCCTCACGACGCCCGCGTCAGACGCTGTTACGGTTGGGGGGTTCGCGGCATTCGGCGAAAACGACGTCTGGGCCGTAATCCGCTGGGCCAAGGCGCATAAGATCGTAGTCGAACACTGGAGGGGTACGACCTGGACCGCTCACCGAGTGGGGTTGCGTGCCACTGCGAGTGCAATCGGAGGCGTGTCCGGACATGACCTTTGGGTGGTCGGGGAAACCTTTCCAGTCTCGTCCACGCCACTCGCGTTACACTGGGACGGTTTGGCGTGGTCACAGGTGCCGACGGCCCCGGCCGGAGATCGGGCTGGATTTACGCCATCGCTGCCATTGCAGCAAACGACGTATGGGCTGTGGGCGACAGCATCACGGCCGGGAAGGGCGGGGCGACGTTAGCAGAACACTGGGACGGCACCGCCTGGACCGTTGTTCCAACGCCTTGATGCCCGAACAATCCTGGCCACTCGTTCTGCAACGGGGCGCAACCGCTCGACCGAGATCGAACTGTACCAATCCCCATGGTTGCCTCGCCGACGCGACAACGTGGGAATGATAAAAGGTCGCCTACTTGGTTTCCGAGTCCTCGGCGCTGCACGCTATGGAGTCGGCAGCAGCAGTTTCAGCCCAAACGCCACCCCGCCCACCACCGCCAGACCGGCAACATACAGCCCTACGAACCAGAGCAGCCGGCGCACCATCAATGATAGTGCATTCCTGCGCTGACCTTGCCCCGGAAAATCCAGTAGGCAAAAGCGTTGTAGGTGAGGATCAGGGGAATCAGCACAGCGGCGCCCACCAGCAGAAAAGCCTGGCTAGTCGGCGGCGCCGCAGCGTCCCACAAGCGTGATGCTCGGCGGGACGATATGCGGATACAGGCTGATGCCGAGCCCGATGAAACTGAGCACGAACCAGCCCAGCGCACACAGGAACGGCGTCACGTGCGCTCCGGCAAGCAGCGAGCGCCAGAACAGCACGGCCAGCGCCGCGACCAGGATCGGCACCGGGCTGACCAGCAGGATTTCCGGCCAGGCGAACCAGCGCGCGGCGTAACCCGCGGGCAAAAACGGGGTCCACAGGCTGACGACCGCAATCATGATCAGCGTCGCCGCCCCCAGCACCCCGGCATGGCGGCGGGCCCTGGCCTGCAAATCCCCTTCGGTTCGCCAGACCAGCCACGCAGCCCCGAGCAAAGCATATCCCACCACGACGGCGATGCCGCACACCAGGTGAACGGGGTTAGCCAGTCCCACCAACCCCCGGCATAGCGCCCGTCCGTCACCCGAATGCCCTGCAGCAGGCCGCCGAGCGCAAAGCCTTGGCACAACGCGGCGACCGCCGAGCCGGCGAAGAAAGCAAAATTCCAGGCCTCCCGGCCCCATCGGCTGGCGGCGCGGAAGCGGAACTCGAACGCGACGCCGCGGAAAATCAGCGCCAGCAGCATGCCGATGATGGTCGGATACAGCGCCGGCATCACGACCGCGTAGGCCAGTGGGAATACCGCGAACAGGCCGCCGCCGCCCAGCACCAGCCAGGTCTCGTTACCGTCCCATACCGGGGCCACGGTGTTGACCATCACGTCGCGATCGCCCGGCTCGCGCTCGATCGCGAACAGGATGCCCACTCCAAGGTCGAAGCCGTCCAGCACCACGTACGCAAGCACCGCGAAGGCGATCAAGAAACCCCAGACCAGAGGCAGGTCGAGCCACGGGAGCGTGGTCATGGTGCGCTGCCTCCGCTCGGCACCGGATCGCCGTAAGCGGCTTGCGCCGGCGGCCCCGGGGTGATGCCGTGGGCGCGGGTCGGCTGGCTCGCGTCCGGGCCGCCCTCGCCGCGCTCCGGCCGCTTCAGCACCATCCGCGCCAGGAACAGGAAGCCGGCACCGAACACCGTCAAGTACACCACGCCAAACGCGGCCAACGACACCGCGACCCCCGGCGTGCCGATCGGCGAAACGCTGTCGGCCGTGCGCATCACGCCATAGACGGTGAACGGCTGCCGCCCCACCTCGGTCGTCACCCAGCCGGACAGCAAGGCCACGAAGCCGGCCGGCGCCATGGCCAGAACGATCCACTGTAGCCAGCGCGCCTCGAACAGTTTTCGCTTCCAGCGCAGCCACAGCGACACGGCACCGACCGCGGCCATCAGGAAACCAAGTCCGACCATCAGGCGGAACGTCCAGAATATTAGCGGAGAGAACGGCCGCTGGTCGGGCGGGAACGAGAGCAGCCCGGGCACTTCGCCGTTCCACGAATGGGTCAGGATCAGGCTGCCGAGGTGCGGAATGCCGACGGCGTAGTCGGTGTGGCCCGTCTTCATGTTGGGAACGCCGAACAGCAGTTCGGGCGCCCCGCGCTCCGGCTTCCAGTCTCCCTCCATGGCGGCGATTTTTGCCGGCTGGTGCGCCAGCGTGTTCAGCCCGTGCAGGTCGCCCATGACGATCTGCGCCGGCGCCGACCAGTGCGGCCATCCACATTGCCATGGAGAACATGGTGCGGGCGGCCTGATTGCCGCGGTCGTGCAGCAGGTGCCAGGCGCCGGTGGCGCCCACGAAGAACGCCACGCTCAGATACGAAGCCAGCACCATATGCGGCAGGCGCACCGGGAAACTCGGATTGAAAATGATTGCCAACCAGTCGGTGGGTATGAATCGTCCATCGGCCCCGATTGTGTAGCCCTGTGGCGTTTGCATCCACGAATTGGCGGAAAGAATCCAGAACGCCGAGAGCAGCGTGCCGCACGCAACGACGCAGGTGGCGAAGAAGTGCAGTCCGCGCCCGACGCGCTGCATGCCGAACAGCATGATGCCGAGAAAACCCGCCTCGAGAAAGAACGCGGTCAGCACCTCGTAGCCCATCAACGGTCCGACCACCGGTCCGGCGCGGCGGGCGAATTCCGACCAGTTGGTGCCGAACTCGTACGACATCACCAGGCCGCTCACCACGCCCATGCCGAACACGAGGCTGAACGCCTTTAGCCAGAACTGGAACAAGTCGAGATAGACTTGGCGCCCGCTGCGCAGCCACAGCGCCTCCAGCACCATGAGGTAGCTGGCCAATCCGATGGAGAAGGCAGGCAGCACGATATGAAAGCCGATGGTGAAGGCGAATTGCACCCGGGCCAGCATCAATGCGTTCAAGGCGGTCATCGCGATACTCCCGGTCCACGCGGACGCGAATAGCAAGATGGCCACCTTGCGCGGAGCCGCCAGACCCCACTCGCCCAGCCGCAGCGACTGGTATACCGATGGAGTGCGTCAGACCGCTAGTTGCCGCTCGGCCATGTGATGGGAGACAATTGCACGAGCGGGAAGCCTGCGACGGTGAGGGTGCGGTTCTGCAACGACACCGCGGCATCCACCTCCGGCGCGCCGCCGCCTTCCGGCGGGCGCGCCAGCAGCGCCAACACCGCGCCGATCGCCTGGGCGGCATGCGCCGTCATCACGTGCGAGGCGGTCAGGGTCTTGAGCGTCTCGGCGTAGCCCAGCACCTGCACCTGGGCTTCCCCGCTCGGCTGGAGCCGCTCGTCCAGCCCGAACCGGCCATTCCCCGATAGGCCGAGCGGACCGTAGCCCAAAGCAAGCCGCTGGACCAGAAAGGCCCCTCCGGCGTCGCGCCAGGCAGCCAAGGTCGCTGTATCCAATGACGGCGCCGGCAGGCTGCCGTGCAATGTGGCATCGAACGAGACGGAAGCGAGTTCTGTTGCCCAGCGGCAGCAGCCCGCCCGACGGCGGCTCGGGGAGCGTGATCGCCTGAGCGCTGCCTTGGACCAGTAACCCGTGCGTGCTCGGCTCGAGCCTTGCATGAGCGATGGCCGCGTCCAGCCGCTGCGGGAGGCCGTCCGGTGTCGACCATTCGGCCTGCAGGCCATGTGCGTCGAAATCGACCCACGGGAACCCTCGCAGCGGGGTGTCCAGGCTGGCTTCCTCGGCCGTGAGGCGGAGCGGGGGGAGTAAGGGCAGGCCCAATGTCACAGCTGTGGGGAAGGTCACGCGCAGCGTGGCCGGGTGAAGGAGGGAGGCGCTGACCTCCAGGCGTTCCGAGCGCAGCCTCATCGGACCGGCGCCGATCTCGACCGCGGAAAAGATCCGGGCGGCGGCGAGAGGCCAACCGCCCAGTTCCGAGGGCCCGGCCTTCACCTGCCAACCCTGCGAGGTCATGTCCGCTTGCCATCGGGCAAATCCGCGGGCCATTGCCTGCTCGGCCGCCCACCAGAGCGCGGCGTGGGCGAGCACCAGAACCGCGACGCTCGCGACCGCGATCCACAGCCACCGGCGGCGTTTAATCCCCAGACCGCGCCCAGGATTTGCAGGTGGATCATATTCGCGAACATCGTCCATTATGACAGCGCCTTACAGCGATGCACTTGGGTTGCGTCGGAGCTGGCGGACGGTTTGACCCACACTCTTGTCCACAGGGCTTCTCAGCACGGCGGCCCGGCCGCGTAGTGCGCGGCGAGGCGTTCCATTATGACTTCGCGCGACAGGCCGGACGGCAACGGCGGGAGCAGGCGCACCCGGATCGTACCCGGCCGCTTGCGGAACGAGCGCCGGCCCCAGAACCGGCCGGAGTCGGTCACCACGGGCACGACCGACAAGCCGGTGTACCGAGCCAGCGCCGCGACCCCGGGGTGCAACGCCACGCTGGCACCTGGGGCGACTCGCGTGCCCTCGGGAAAAATCACAATCTGGCGGCCTTGCCGTGCGGCCTTTTCCCCGTCGCGCAGCAAGGCGCGCATGGCGGCGGCGCCGGCGGCGCGATCGACCGGAATCATTCCCGCGGCCTCCAGCATGGGTCCGAACAGCGGAATGCGCAGCAGCTCGCGCTTCAGCACGAACGCGAAATCCGGCAGCAGCACGGTCCACAGCAACGTCTCGAATGCGGACTGGTGCTGGGCGGCCAGCAGCGCTGCCCCAGTGGGCAGGTGCCCCTCCACCCGCCAGGTGATTCCCGCCAACAGCCGCAATCCCGCGAGCACCGTCCGCGCCCAAAGCCGCGCGTAGGCGATCACCGTTTTGCGTCCGGTGCTGCGCGCGCGCAGGCGGACCGGCAGGCTGCCCAGGCAGAACAGGACGGTGATGCCGTAGAACCAGACATTGAACGCCGCCGAGCGCAGCAGCGTCATCCTCGCGGCGCGCGCCCGCCGCCCGCCTCCAGCGCAGGGCCGAGCCGGGCCGGGCCGGGCCGGGACGAGTCGGCCGAGACCCCGACCTCGACCGCCAGCCATTTCAGGTATTCGCTCACCATCAACCGCCATTCCTGCCAGCTGCCGAGCCGTTCCGGCCACACCGCGACGGGGAAGAATTCGGCTCCGGGCAGCGCCCGCGACAGTTCTGCGATGGCGCGCGGCATGTGGTAGAATGCCGTAACCACGATCAGCGAGCGGACCCCGTGCGCTTCGGCCCAGCGCGCCGTCTCGATGGCATTGCCGTGCGTCGATGCCGCCCCGTGGCCGAGTGTCACGCGCGCTCCGAGCGCCGGGTCGGCCCCGGCGTGGTGCACCAGATCGGAAAATCCAGTTCCGGCCCCGGCTCCGGAGACAAGCAGAATCCGAGCCTGCCCCGCGGCGAGCAGGCGCAGCGCGGTCGCGACCCGGTCCGCCCCGCCGGTTAGGACAACGATACCGTCGGCCACCGGCGGCGGCCGGCTCGGTGCATGGGCCAGGTGCAGGAACCAGACGAACCCCAGCACCGCGACAGAAATAGCCAACGCCGGAAGTGCCAAGAACACCCGGAGAACCCGCAGCGCGGTCACGGCAGCCGCCGTAACCAGCCGCGGACGGTGCCCTGGGCGGTGGCGAACCCGATCAGGGCCGCAGCCAGAGGCAGCGCCGGCAGGCCGATCCACAGTTCCGCGGGAAGGAACGACGGCAGCGCCCAAACCGAGGTGCGCAACCCGGCCGTCTGATCGCCCGATAGCGGCGATGCAATGGCCGCCAAGGCTAGCATCAGCGGCAAGGCCGCGACTGCCCCAATCGCGCCCCCGGCCCCGGCCAGCGCGGTCGCGCGGCGGGCAAACTGACCCGCAATGTAGCTGTCCGTGGCGCCCAGTCCGTGCACGATGCGGATCGTGTCACGGCGCGCGACGAGTCCGGAATGGGTCGCGACGACCACCACCATCACAGCGACGCCCGCCACGATGCCCAGTACCAGCAGCGCACAAGCCTGTAAGCTGTCCGCCAGGGTGGCAATCCGGCCAGCCCATTGCGTTCGGGCGCTCCACCGTCGCGCCTGGGACCGCCTGCGCCAAGCGAGTGCCCAGATCGGCCTCTTTCATGCTCGACCCGGAACCGGGAGTTTTGAGCGTTACGGCTATGACCCCCGGGATCGGCAATTCAGCCGGCGGATTCTCGCCGCCGAACCAGGGCCGGAGCACGGCCGCAAGCTCTTCCTGGCCGAGCGTCCTGGCGGCGGCAATTTCGGGGTCGGCGCGCAGCAGGATCAAGGCACGCTGCATCCGCGTAATCCCGCTCTGGGCGCCGCCAGCCGGCTGGTCAGGCTGCGGGATTTGCGCAGTCAGCGCGCCCCCCGCCCCCGATCTGCCAGTGCCGTGCGATGGCCGCCGCGCCCACCGCGCCGGCCCCGGCAAGGGCGGCCAGAAACGTCATCGCTCCAACCAGCACCGGCAGTAGCCCGCCGCTCAGCGCCCGGCGGAGCCCGAGATTGTCGGCTTTTCCGCGGACAGCCCGAGTTCTAGGCATCCTCCACCAGCCTGCCTCGTTCGAGCCGTAATACCGGGCCTGGGTGACGCAGCATCAGCCGCTCATTGTGCGTCGCCACAATCACGGTGACACCGAGCCGGTTCATTTCGTTCAGCAACCGCATCAACCGCTCCGCCTGCAGTTCGTCCAGATTGCCGGTCGGTTCGTCGGCCAGCAACAAGCTGGGCCGCGCAACCACGGCCCGCGCGATCGCCACCCGCTGCTGCTCGCCGCCGGACAGGGTTTGCGGAAACTCACTGGCTTGCTGCACCAACCCCACCCAGCCCAGCATTTCCTCCACGTCCGCCCGCACGGCCGGCTCACGCAGGCCGGCTATGCGCAGCGGCAGCGCCACGTTGTCAAACACGGATAGGTGCGGCAGCAATCGGAAAGTCCTGGAACACCATGCCGATCCGCCGACGCAGCGTTGGCAGGCGGCGGCGCGCACGGACGCTGCGATCGGACCCGATCTCCACCCCCAACACTCCCAGCCGCCCGCGCGTCGGCCGCACCGCTAGATGCAGCAGACGCAGCAGGCTCGACTTTCCGGCGCCGGATTGCCCGAGCAGCCAGCGAAAACCGCCGCCCGGAATGGCAAAACTGATGTCGCGCAGCACCTCAGGGGCATGGCCGCGTCGTCGGCCATATTCGCCGTAACGCAGCGCCACTCCTTCCAGCCGCACCATCGGCCCTCCACCGGCACCGCGACCGCGTCGCGTCTTGGGGCCAGACTATACGGGCGTTCACGCCATCATTTGGAGCGACAGCCTCAGTTACCCCGATCCACGCACCGGGCCGCCACTTCGCCGACCACCATCGCGGTCAAATTGGTATTGTGCATGACGTTGTCGGGATAGATGCTGGTATCGGCCACGCGCAGATTGTCGAATCCGTGCACGCGAAGATCGGGCCCCACGACCGCGCTGCGGTCGGCCTCCGGCCCCATCTTGACCGAGCCGGCCTGGTGGTGGGCGGGGCCCATGGCCTTGCGACAGTGCGTCCCCGATCGGCTTATCGGGATCGTCGATCCACCGTGCGCCATGGCGTCGAAAAACTTGCGTCGCCAGCATAGCGCGAAAAAATGCCCGCGCCTCGGCAAAGCGCTGCCGGTCCCGGTCGCGCGTGTTGTAGCGATGGTCGATCAGCGGCGGCTGCGTCGGGTCGGCGCTGGTGATGCGCACCTCGCCCTCGGCCTCCTGCCGGGTCAAATAGGTCCAGAAACCGGCGATGTTCTCCTCCTCGTCGATCGGAAACGGATGGGTCTGCCACTCCGGCTCCCCGGCCGCGTTCGCCGGCCCGCGGACGTTGGCCGCGAACAGGCGGCCGGTCATCACGCCCAACCCCTCGGCGCGAAACTGCATGCCGAAACCGGGATGATCCAGCAGGTTGCGCCCGACCGGCAGGTCGGCCGCGACCGCGATCCCCAGCGGACGCAGCCACTCGGCCGGGCCGATGCCGGAGCGCTGCAAAATGGCCGGGCTGTTATAGACCCCGGCGCTGATTACGATCTCGTCGGCTAGCGCCGTGTGGTTTTGGCCAGCGCCGTCGCGGTAGATCACACCCTCGGCCCGATGGCACCGGCAAGAACGACCCGATCGACTAGGCAGCCGCCCTGGATGCAAAGGTTCGGGCGCGGGCGGGCCGCGCGCAAATAGGTCACCAGCGTTCCCTGCCGGACTTCCTTGTAGCGGTTGTGCGGCATCGGCCCGATCACGCCGGCCTGGCCGTCGGGCGCATTGAGGTCGCGCGCCTCGCGCACGCCCAGCTCCAGGCACGCGTCGTACATAGCCCGGTTGACCGGCGCCCAGCTCTCGGGACGATAGCGCTGGATGACGATCGGTCCGTCGCGGCCGTGGATCGGCTGGTCGCCGAAATCGCGGTCGTTCTCGATGGCAATGAACAGCGGCAGCAGGTCGCGCCAAGCCCAGCCGGTGTTGCCCATGGCAGCCCAGCGGTCGAAATCGAACGGGGCGCCGCGGGCCGCGATCGTGGCGTTGATCATCGACGTGCCGCCGACCAGGCGGCCGCGCGGCAACCGCAGGCTGCGCCTACCCAGAGTGCCGGCTGCCGTCGGTATTGGCGAAATCCCAGTCGAACTCGGGTATTCCCGCGGTTCGCCAGCTGTGCTCGCCGCTGACCGTGAATAGCGGCGGGACGGTTTCTTCACGCGGAAAATCCGGCCCCGCCTCCAGCAGGAGAATGCGGCGGTGGACATTTTCCGACAGCCGCGCGGCCACCACGCCGCCGCTTGAGCCGGCGCCCACGACAATGACATCGTATCGGCTCATAGGCGCTCGCTCCTCGGTTCGCACGCGCATAGCCAGACTTTTCCGGCGTTGCGGCTTATAACTCTCCGCCAAGATAGAGCCGCTTGATCCGATCGTCGGCGAGCAGCTCCTCCGAGCGGCCGGTCAGCACGGTCTTGCCGGTGGCCAGCGCGTAGGCGCGCTGCGAGATGCGCAAGCGCCATGCGCGAGTTCTGCTCGACCAGCAGCACGCTGACCTTCTCGTCGCGATTGATGGCGACGATCGAGCGCGCGATGTCCTGCACGAGCTTCGGCGCGATGCCGAGCGACGGCTCGTCGAGCAGCAGCAGCCGCGGCTTCGCCATCAGCGCGCGGCCGATCACCAGCATCTGCTGCTCGCCGCCGCTCATCGTGCCGGCCGCCTGGCGAATAGCGCTCCTTCAGGCGGGGGAAGCGCGCCAGCACGCTGTCGAGCGTGGCCGCGATGCCCGCCTTGTCGGTGCGGCGTGAAGGCGCCCATCAGCAGATTGTCCTTGCACCGACATGTACGGGAACACGCGCCGGCCCTCGGGCACCATGGCGATGCCGAGCCGACGATTTCGTCCGGCCCGAGGCCGTCGATGCGCTTGCCGTCGAAATCGGATCGTCGCCCTTGCGCGATCCTGCGCTGATGCCGGTGATGGCGCGCAGGATCGACGACTTGCCGGCGCCGTTGGCGCCGATCAGCGCGACCGTCTCGCCCTCGTTCAACGCTCGAGCGACACGCCCTTCAGCGCGTAGACGTGATCGTAGTAGAGCTCGACGTCGGCGAAGGCGAGCAGCGGCGTCATCGGTCTAGAGCCCGATCGATTTCGTCTTCGATGCCGAGATAGGCCTCGATGACCTGCTGGTTGTTCTGGATTTCCGCCGGGCGTTCCCTCGGCGATCTTCTGCGCCGAAATTGAGGACGACGATGCGGTCGGAGATCTTCATCACCGCCGGCATGTCGTGCTCCACCAGCAGCACGCGTGACGCCGCGGTCGCGCACCGCCCGCACCATTTCGACCGCCCGTCGGTCTCGTCGTGGTTCATGCCGGCGAAGGGCTCGTCGAGCAGCAGGATTGTCGGATTGGCCGCCAGCCCGATGGCGATGCCGAGGGCACGCAGATGCCCCTGCGGCAGGTTGCTGGCGATCTCGTTGCGCAGCCCGCTCGAGACCCAGGAACTCGAGAATCTCGTCGGCCGAGCGCCCGAACGCCGCGCTCGTCCTCGCGGCGCGCGCCGGAGCCGACGATAGAAGCCGAGCAGGCTTGCCCGCGAGCGCAGGTGATGCGCGATGATGACGTTGTCGCGCACGCTCATGCCCTTGAAGATCGTCGTCTCCTGGAAGGTCCGCACGACGCCCTTGCGGGCCACGATATGCGGCGCGAGGCCGGAGATGCGCTCGCCGCGGAACAGCACCTCGCCGCGCGTCGGCCGCAGGAACGAGGCGATCAGCTTGAACAGCGTCGACTTGCCGGCGCCGTTCGGGCCGATCACCGAGAGGATCTCGTTCTCCTCGACGTTGAACGAGACGTCGTTGACCGCCACGAGGCCGCCGTAGCGCTTGGTGAGGCCCGACTCAGATCTCCTCCATGGATCAGACCGCACGCCTGGGAGCCGGAAGCGGTCCCGGGGCGAACCACTGCCGGCGACGTACGCACGATGCTGAGCAGGCCGTTCGGCAGCACCAGCATCAGCGCGATCATCACGCCGAGATAGATCGAGCAGCTGGAATTGCCCGGTCTGGAACAGCAGGTCCCAGCCGAAGTAGAGGACGAGCGTGCCGAGCATCGGCCCGAACACGTAGCCGAGGCCGCCGAGGAAGCAGTTCAGCATGAAGTTGACGCTAATCGGTGACGGTGAAGCTCGAGGGATAGATCGACTGCGCGATCGCCGCGAAGATCGCGCCGCCGACGCCGCCGAGGAACGACGAGATCGCATAGGCGATCACGCGCAGCAGCGCGGCACGTTGACGCCGATCGACGAGGCCAGCTCCTCGTTCTGCTGCAGCGCGCGGCAGAGCCGCCCGACGCGCGAATGCACCAGCCGGTAGAGCGCCGCGAAAGCCGAGCATCATCAGCGATCACGGAGAGGAAGTAGAAGGCCTGGTTGCGGATTCGGCGAGCGTGCCGAAATCGGGAACGAGGTGAGGCCGAACAGCGAGATCGGCCCGGGCGGGGGAATGCTGACCATGCCCTTGGCGCCGCTGGTGATCGGCAGGGCCAGCGCCAGCAGGCGCACGACCTCGGTCAGCACCAGCGTCACCATGGCGAAATAGACGCCGCGCAGGCGCAGGATCGGCAGGCCGATCAGGACGCTCGCCGCGGCGCAGAACAGCCCGGCGAGCGGCAGGCTCAGCCAGAAGGAGACGCCGTAGCGCACGACCAGGATCGCCGAGACATAGCCGCCCATCAGCGCGATAGGCGCCCTGCCCGATGTTGATGCGGCCGATGTAGAAGGTGAGCCAGACGCCGCCGCTGGCGATGCCAGCAGCGCGACCGAGCTCAGCGTGTAGTAGAGGTCGCCTCGGTCCGGTGGCGGCGATCAGCCACGGCACGACGACGAAGAGCGACGACCAGGAAGATTCGCACAGCGCGGCCAGGATGCGCTGGCGTTCGCGGTCATGCGCTCAGCCCCAGGGCTTGCCCATCAGTCCGTTCGGGCGGATGCTGAGGAAGACCATCAGGGCGGCGAAGATGACGAGATAGGTGATGTCGCCGTAGGCGTGCAGCACGGACAGGCCGACCGACTCCAGCATGCCGAGGATGAAGCCGCCGGCGATCGCGCCGCCGACCACGCCGGCGCCGCCGATCATCACCATCATGAAGGCCTTGATCGAGATCGGGCCGCCGATGCCGGAATTCACGCCGGTGATCGTGACCAGCAGGCCGCCGACGAGGCCGGCGAGCATCGCGCCGAGCGCGAAGCCGATCATCGAATAGAGGTCGACCTGCACGCCCATCAGCTGCGCCGCGACCCGATCCTGCGCCAGCGCCCGCATGGCGCGTCCGGGCTTGGTGTACTGCATGATCAGCATGAAGGCGACGATGAACAGAAGCCGCGAAGCCCGCCACGACGATCCGGTCATAGGGCATGATCAGATTGTCGGAGATGAAGACGCCCGTGACGATCTTCGGCACGCCGCGCTGCTTCTCGCCGAACAGGAGCAGGATGACCGCGTCGAGGAAGAAGGCGACGCCGGCGGCGAGCAGCATCGTGCTCTCCTCGCGCAGGCTGCGCCTGATCACGGTGCGGAACAGCAGACGCTCGACCAGCGCGCCGAGCACGGCCAGCGTCACGGCGGAGGCGGCAAGCGCCACGAATGAAGGGCAGGCCCAGCTGCCCATAGACTTCATAGGTGATGAAGCCGCCGAGCACGTACATCTGCCCGTGCGCGAAATTCAGCACGTTCATCAGCGCGAAGATCAGCGTCAGCCCGAGCGCGATCAGCGCGTACTGGGCGCCGAGATAGAGCCCGTTGGCGACGACCTGTTCCATGGCGATGCGCTCCCAGCGGCGGGGGCTACGGCCGCAGCCGCGCCCTCGCGGAGAATGGAGGCCGGGCTGCTCGACTAATCGACGTCCCGACGAACAACGTCTTGAACTTGCCGTCCTGGTATTCGTTGACGACCAGCGGCACGGCGATCTGGCGCTTCTGCCCGAACGAGGTCATGCCGACATATTTCAGCACCTCGTTCCCTTTTAGATAAGGATTGGGCGCCGAGAAGTTGTCGATCGTCTTCTTGAACTCGTCGACATTGTCGATCGCCTTCGGGTCCGCCTTCAGCGTGTCGACGATGTATTGCGAGCGCGTAGACCTTGGTGTTCGACTCGTCGTTGTATTCGCCGAACATCTTGGTGTAGCGCGCGATGAACTCGTCCATGGCCTTGGAACGGATCTCCGGCGTCGAGGCGCCGCCGACCGAGATGAAGCCGTTGGCGAGATCGCCGGCGCCTTCCTTCGAGCACCTTGGCGTCCTGCGCGGTTTCGGTCGAGATCATGCCCTTGTAGCCGAGCTCCCGCGCCGACCGGATCAGCAGCGGCGCGTTCGCCGGGCGCCACGCCGGACAGCACCAGCAGGTCCGGCTTCAGCTTGACGATCGGCGTCAGCACCGGCGTGAAGTCGCGCGTGTCGTTCTCGTAGGTGTCCTTGTCGGCGACGACGTCAAGGCCGAGCGCCTTGGCAGCGGCGACGCCGCTGTCGCGCTGGCTGAGCGGGTCGGACTCGTTGGCGGCGACGAAGGCGACCGTCTTCACGCCCTTCTTCTCCTTCAGATATTTGTAGATCGCCGGCCCCGACTGGTAGTTCGCGACCATGCCGAGCACGCGTTGGAGGCCGGCTTGGTGTAGAGCTCCTTCGGGAAAGCGTAGGGGAAGTAGATGATGCCCGTTCTTTTCGGCGACCGGCCGGACCGCCGCGGCGCCGTCGTCGACGTTCGGGCCGACGACGTAGTGGATGCCTTCCTGCGCCATCTTCTCCATGCCGGCGATCGCGCGCTTGGGGTCCTTCTGGTCGTCGAAGGTGACGATCTTGATGTTGTAGGTGTCATCGCCGATCTTCACGCCGCCGCTATCGTTGATCATGGCGGCGAGGGTCTGCATCGAGCGGACGTTCGAAGTGCCCCAGGCCGCGGCGGGACCGCTGGTGACGCCGACGAAGCCGATCTTCAGCTCCTTATTGGCCGCAAAGGCCGAAATACTGCCGCCAGCCATGACGGCCAACACGGTCGCCGTGCAGAGTGCTGCACATTTCAAGGCGCTACGCCTATTGCGCATGGATGTCTCCCCCCGGGTCTGAGACCGTTGTTCGCTCTAGAACAGTCGTGAACGGACAGCATGTCAACACCCTTTGGCGGGATTGTCGGGTGAGCGGCGATGACCGTCGCGCCCAATCGGCAGAGACGGCCGACAGGTGGAGGTGGATGCAGGCGAGACGCTGTCGGGGCAGCCCGCGCAGATACTGTGATGGCGAGGAGGTCGGCACGTAGAGGCTGGCCAGAACCGGGCTTGAGGAGGTGCGCCGATCAGCGCAGTGCGGCGACACGTTCCATGAGCCGGCGCACGCGAGCCGGATCGACCTTGTTCCAAGTCTTTCCGTCCACCTTCAAAAATGTGCCGACGACGCATCCGTCGGCCAGTGCCAGCACGTCCGCGACATTCGCGTCGGTGACGCCGGTGTTGGCCAGGACCGGCACCTCCGTCACCGCTTCCCGGACCTTGCGCAAATCCGACTGGTCGACCGCCGTGCCGGTGATCGGGCCGGACACCAGAATGGCATCGGCGAGCGACGAAAACACGGCGCTGCGGGCACGCAGCGCGATCGGCCGCGTGTCCAGCGAGGCGGCGAACTCGGCGTTGATGTTGTAGAGCAGCTTCAGGTCGGGCCGCCCCAGTTCGCGCCGCGCCCGCAGCGCCGCGTCGCAGTCCGGCACCCAAAAACCCATGTCGGACGCATACACGCCGGTAAAGATCTCCCGCACGAAGTGCGCCCCGGTCGCCGAGGCGATCGCCACGCTGGCCACCGGGTCCCACAGATAGTTCACGCCGAACGGCACGCGAATTGCGTGCTTTAC
Organism: uncultured Pseudomonadota bacterium; assembly: GCA_963822705.1. Lineage (GTDB taxonomy): Bacteria > Pseudomonadota > Alphaproteobacteria > Acetobacterales > Acetobacteraceae > CAVRQM01. Next base: position 86,058 of record CAWGIX010000006.1, on the reverse strand, counting down.
TGCGGTGACCGCGGCACTCATCGCTGCGACCGAGGCGCCAGGCGCTTTCAGAGAATACGGCCTGTCGTTCTCGTTTCCGAACATCACCGCATCGATGCCGCCGTCCTGCAATGCCTCGATATCGGCCATCGCAGCATCGATGATGTGCGCCATGCCGCCGGCGGCATCGAATAGCGGCGTCCCAGGTAACGCCGGCAGATGCACCATGCCGATGACCACCTTCTTCTTGCCCTGAAAAAAATTGAACATGGCGGTATGTGTCCCTCCGAATTTGACAGGTATGCGGCAGCGGTTATTTTGCAAACCGCTCCTCCGGTGTCCAAAGGAACCTTGAAGCTGATCGGCCATCGCGCAAGAGAGCTTGCGCCGTGATTCACCGGCTGCGTGCGCTCCTGATGGAATTGATGCTGATTCCGGGTCTTGCCGGCCACGAGGGCCGCGTGCGCCGTCGCATTCGTGCCGCATTGGACGGATTGGGAAACGCGCGGACCGACCGCGCCGGCAACCTGATTCTGACCCTGCCGGGCGGAAATCCGGCGGCTCCCGTGGTGATGCTGTTCACCCACATGGACCAACTCGGACTTGTCGTGCGCCGAGTCGAGCCAGGCGGGCTGCTCCGGGTCGAGCGAATGGGCGGGGTGCCGGAACGCGCGCTGGCGGCCCAGGCGGTACTCTGCTGCGTAAGCGAGGGGCGCGACCGCCTGGGCGTGATCGGCCACAAGAGCCATCACGCCACTCCGCCGGAGGATCGGCACCGCGTGATCCCGGTCGCCGACCTGTTCATCGACATCGGTGCGCGCGACGCGGCGGAGGTGCGCGCGGCCGGCATCGATGTGGGCACGCCGGTAGTCTATGCGCCGCGCGCCATGGAGATCGGAGCAAGCCGGATTGCCGGGACATCGGTGGATGATCGCGCTGGCTGCGCCGTGCTGGTGGAGGTGGGGCGGGCGCTGGCCGCAAAACCTCCGGCGGCGACCGTGCATTGCGTGTTCTCGGTTCAGGAGGAGTTCAACCTGCGCGGGGCGATGATCGCGGCCGAGGCGCTGCAGCCGGATATCGCCATCCAGCTCGACCTGATGCTGGCCACCGACACCCCCGACCTCGCCGGGCGCGGCGAGTGCGGGCTGGGCGGCGGTCCGACAATGAGCCTTTACAATTTTCACGGCCGCGGCACGCTGAACGGGCTCATCCCACACCCGGCACTCGTCGATCTGTTCCAGCGCGTCGCAGCCGCATCGGACATTCCGTTGCAACGCAGTGCGCAAGTGGGCGTGCTGACCGACAGCGCCTACGTCCAGTTGGTCGGGAAAGGCGTGGCCTGCCTCGATCTGGGATTCCCCATGCGCTATTCGCACTCGCCCATGGAGGTTTGCGATCTCGGCGACCTGGAATTGCTCGCCCGCCTGCTGATCGCCGGCATTGGCGACATGGGCGCGGATTTCTCGCTCGATCGGGACAGGTTCGACCTATGACGGCGTTCATCGGCATCGACATCGGCACTTTTGAGTCGAAAGGCGTGCTGACCCGCGAGGATGGCCAGCTACTGGCTACCGCCGCGCGGCCGCACAGGATGCTGGTTCCGCAACCCGGCTGGGCGGAGCATCGCCCTGACGAGGATTGGTGGGACGACCTCATCGCCATCACGAAACAGCTTTTGCACGAGGCGCGCATTTCCGCCGCCGAAGTGCGTGCGTTGGGCGTCAGCGCCATCGGGCCGTGCATGTTGCCGGTGGACGCCGACGGCCGGCCCCTGTGCAACGCAGTGCTCTACGGCGTGGATACGCGGGCGGCAGCCGAGATCGAGGAGCTGACGGCGCGGATCGGCGCCGAGCGGCTGCTGCGTGACTCCGGCAATCTGCTGACCTCGCAGTCGGTCGGACCAAAAATCCTGTGGCTGCGACGCAATCGGCCAGAAATTTACGACCGCGCGGCTCGCATCGTGACCAGCACCACGTATCTCGTGCAGCGCCTGACCGGCGAGGCAGTGATCGACCACTACAGCGCGGCCGGATTCGCGCCGCTGTACGACATTGCCGGACGCTGCTGGAACTCCGCACTCGCTCAGGGGATCATCGAGCCCGAGCGCCTGCCGCGGCTTGTCTCGACCACCTCCGTCGTGGGCGAGATCACACACGCGGCAGCCGCTGCGACCGGACTTTTGGTCGGCACCAGCGTGATTGCGGGCACCATCGATGCCGCGGCGGAGGCGTTCTCGGTCGGCGTGCATGCGCCCGGGGACATGATGCTGATGTATGGCTCGACAATTTTCACCATTCTGGTGACGACCAACCCGCTGCGCGACGGGCGGCTATGGTACGCGCCGTGGATCATCGACGGGCTACATGCGTCGGCTGCCGGCCTGTCCACCAGCGGCACGTTGACCCACTGGTTCCGCGAGCAGTTCGCGCGGGAACTCCCGCCGGCCGAAGCGATGCCTGTCCTGGCACGGGATGCCGCTGCCATCCCGCCCGGCGCGGACGGACTTGTGGCACTGCCGTACTTCTCCGGCGAGCGCACGCCGATCCACGACCCGAATGCGAAAGGAATGTTCTTCGGCCTCAATCTGACCCACACACGGGGGCATTTGTTCCGCGCGGTGCTGGAGGGCATTGCCTGCGGCGTGCGTCATCTGATGCAGCCCTATGCCGAGGCCGGCGAGCCGCCGCGGCGTGTGGTCGCAGTCGGCGGCGGCACCCGCAACGCCACCTGGTTGCAGGCCGTTTCCGACGTGACCGGCCTGGTGCAGGAATTGCCGGAACGCAGCATCGGCGCCTCGTTCGGGGACGCCATGCTGGCCGCGATGGCTACGGGCGCCGCCACGCTGGACGAGGTGCGCCGGTGGAACCGCAAGACCGGCACGGCGGAACCGAACGCCGCGTTGCGCTCGCTATATGATCGTCAGTTCGCGATTTTTCGCGCGCTGTACGACCGCACGAAGGATCTGATGGCCGAGCTGCCGCTCCGGTGACGCTCCCGGAACGGAGCGCCCGGTCTCAGCCGGCGAGCGAAACCACCTGGCCGGTCCGGATGCTCCGGTCGGCTGCCAGAACGATTCTCAGGCTGTTCACCGCATCCTGCATGTGATCGGTCAGGTCCATATCCTCGCGGATGGCGCGCAGCAGAAACGCCTGCTCGCGCTCGCATAGCGCGTTATGGTCCGGCTCGTCGTCCATGCGAAAAATCTCATCAGGCTGTGCCAGCGAGTTGTCCGGCCGCAGCGCGCCATGGTGCAGGCGGATGGCGCTGGTTTTTGTGTGGCTGTCGATGTCCGACGACGCGGTGGTGGCCGCACCCTCGTCCGCGGCCATTCCTTGCTCGGTTGCGACGATGCTGACGGAACCTTTCGGCCCCACCACGTCTTTTACGAAATAGGCGATCTCGCTCATCATCGGGCCCCAGCCCGCCTCGTACCAGCCCACTGACCCGTCGTCGAACACGACATGCAGGTGGCCATAGTTGTACATGCCCGGCGACAGCTCGTCGGACAGGCGAGCGCCGATGCCGTGCACGCGTACCGGCTTCGCACCGGTCATCTGGCACATCACGTCGACGTAATGGACCCCGCAATCGACCAGTGGCGAGAGAGATTCCATCAGATTCTTGTGCCAGTTCCAGGCGGGACCTATGGACTGCTGGTTCAGGTTCATCCGCATGGCCAGCGGCTTGCCCAGGGTGCGCGCCAGCTCGACAAACTTTACCCAGGAGGGGTGATGGCGCAGGATGTAGCCGACCACCAGTTTGCGGTCTGCCGCCACAGCTGCATCCACCACGGCCTGAGCATCGTCCACAGTCTCGGCAATCGGCTTTTCCACGAACACGTGCGCGCCGGCGGCAAACGCCTGCTTCGCGTAGCCGGCGTGGGTGTCCGACCAGGTATTGATCGAGACCACGTCAGGCCGCGTTTCGGCCAGGGCCTCCGAATACTCGGCGTAGCGGGGGATGTTGCCCCAGTTCGCCGGCAGGTCGTGGCGTTCGCGAATGCCGCGCGTGCAAAGTCCGCAAATCGCAAAACCGTCGAGCTTGTCGTAGGCGCGGGCATGCGACAGCCCCATGTTGCCCAGTCCGACAACCAGCACGCGCAACGTGTTCGACATGTCCTGTCCCCCCTTTTCCGCGCCATCCGCAGTCGGCGTTCATGGGCGCGTGCTTGACAGCGCTACCACTCCTTCGTAGCGTACCGCGATTCAGACGCGAAGCAATGCCCATCTTGCGCACTCCGCCATGCGCCGAGAGGCAGGTAGCCGGGAGGCAGAGAGGGGTGGAGGGTGACCTGACGGCGCGGCCGCGTCCTTCCCTTACCACCGCAAAACTGCGCATCGAAGGCGCGACCAAAAACTACAAGGCGCGTACCGGAACGGTTCAGGCGCTCGCCGACGTCTCGTTCGATGTGGCCGAGGGCGAACTGGTTTGCGTTCTCGGTCCCAGCGGCTGCGGCAAGTCCACCCTGCTATGGGCCATGTCCGGCCTGCATCCGCTGACCAGCGGGCGCATCCTGCTGGATGGAGCGCCGATCGTCCGGCCACACCCTTCCATTGCGATGATTTTCCAGGACGCTAACCTTTTGCCCTGGCGTACGCTGCTGCGCAACATCGAGCTTCCGTTCGAGATCAAGCGCGTCAATGCGGCGACGCGACGCGACCGCGTGACCGCACTGCTGCGACGCGTCGGGTTGCAGGGGTTTGAAAACAAATATCCCCGCGAGCTGTCCGGCGGCATGCAGCAGCGCGCCTCGATCGTGCGCAGCCTGTCGGTGAACCCTTCGGTACTGCTGATGGACGAGCCGTTCGGCGCGCTGGACGCCTTTACCCGCGACGAAATGAACCTGCTGATCCAGGAAATCTGGATGGATACCGGCAAGACGGTCGTATTCGTCACGCACAACATCGCCGAGGCGATCTTTCTGGCCGACCGCATCGTCGTGCTGTCGGCACGTCCTGGCCGCCTGTCGCGCATCTTCCCCATCGACCTGCCGCGACCGCGCACGCTGGAGATGACCACCACCCCGGATTTCATCGAGACGCTGCTCCAGGTAAAAGCCTCCATCCACCACGGAAAACCCTGACGAAAATGCTCGACCGACAGTTGCAGGAGGAAATCCCGAGTTTCGAGCACGGCGCGGGCGAGCACGAAGAAGTTGGATTGTCCAACTGGTCGGCGCTGACCAGCGGTCCGGGAGTGCGAAACTGGCTCGAGGCGGGCGCGATCGCCTTGGTCGCCGTGCTCATCATCGGCGGCGCGGAAATCCTGCTCCGGGTGATGCAGGTGCCGCAATACATCTTGCCTACGCCGAGCAAGATCGCGCTGGCGCTCTATACCGATTGGCGGTTCATCTGGCCGCATCTGGTGGTGACGTTGACCGAGCTGCTCTCCGGGTTCGCCGTCGGGGGCGCGATCGGTTTCGTGCTGGCGGCGGTGATCACGCAGTTTCCGTTCGTGGAAAAGATCATCACGCCCTATATTCTGCTGCTGGTGACCACGCCGATGCTGGCGCTGGTGCCGCTGCTGATCTTGCGCTTCGGGTTCGGCATGGAGCCGCGCATCATCGCCGTGGCCCTCGCGGTCGGGCCGATGGTGATGATAAACTCCGCTTCGGGGTTCCGACGAACCGACCTGGCAAAGATCGCGCTGGCACGCTCGTTCGGCGCCAACACGCTGCAGGTGTTCTTGAAAATTCGCATCCCCATGGCGCTGCCGATGATCATCGTCGGCCTGATGGTCGGCTCGATCTTTGGGCTGCTGACGGCGGTCGGCGCGGAAATGGTGGGCGGCGCGGAGGGACTCGGCAATCGCCTGTCCTACTACTCCTCGCTGATCCGGATGCCGCAATTCTTTGCCACCATCCTGATCCTGGCACTGATCGGGATTTCGATCTATGTCCTGTTCTTCTGGATCGGCAAGCGCTGGGCGAGCTGGGAATCGTAACACCACGGCAAGGGAGAGTCCAAGAATGACCGACGGTGGCAACAGGGGCATGTCGGAGACGCTCGGCAGGCCGGTCACGCGGCGCCTGCTAGTGCAAGGGGCGGCCGGCGGCATCGCGGCCCTTTCGTTGCGCGCACGCACGGCGCGGGCGGCCGGCGGCACGGTGCGTTGGGTCTCGCCGCGCGGCACGATCGAGGTGCTGGACGATTACCCGTACTGGGTGGCGAAAAAATTCGGCTATTTCGGCGATATTGCCACCACCTTGGAGCCGGGGCCGCTGGAGGCCACCGCGACCGTCAAGCTGGTGGACCAGGGGCAGTCCGATATGGGCTATCCCTCGCCCGGCGTGTTCTCGCTGGGGCTGGAGCAAGGCATCAAGCTGGTCTCGGTGTTCCAGATGGGCGCCTACGACGTTTTTGACATCGCGTTCCGGCAGGGGGAAAAGCCGGCCGACATAAAATCGTTGCAAGGCAAGACCGTGGTGCTGGGCAGCGCCGGCTGGCAGGCGATCTGCGATCCCTGGTTCGCCCAGGCCGGTTTGGCACCCGGCTCGATCAAATACGTCGAGGCCGGCAACGGCTGGGCGCAGGCTTTGGCGCAAGGGAAAGGGCGACGCGGCGCTGAGCTGGGAAGGATTGCGCGCGCAGTGGAAGGGCCAGGGTCTGCATTTCGACTACGTGCTGGGCCAGACGTTCTCGCGCTTTCCCGCCAACTCTTTCGTCATCCGCGCTGCGGACTTCGCCGACGCCGGGAAGAAGCCGCTGTATGAGCAGTATTTGCGGGGCTGGGCGATGGGCCTGGAGTTCGGTCAGCAAAACCCACGCGCCGCCACCCACATCGTCATGCAGCAATTCCCCGGCCTCGCGTCGCAGATGACGCCCAGCATCGCCACGGAATCCATGATGGAACTGGCGAACGTGTTTCGCGGCGATTTCGCCAAGCGCCAGGGCTGGGGCTGGGCAGACATGGACAGCTGGGCGTTGTTCCTGCAAACCATCTACAAGATCGGGCAGGTCAGCCGCGAGATCGACCCGGCCAGCGTCATCAAGAACGATTACATCCCGGCCGCCAACGCGTTCGACAAAGCGAAACTCTCTGCTGACGCGCAGGGCTACGCGTTGCCGCCTGAATATCAGTCCGTCGACGTTGAGACCATCCGCGCCAAGCTGCTGACGTGACCGTCGCGCCCCACATGCGCGAAGCGTCATCCCCGGCCGGCGATCACCCGGCCGGGGATGCTTATTGCGAGCCGGCGCGGTGACGCTTTCGCAGACGCCATTGCCGTTCGACCATGTCGGGATCAGCACAGACGAGATGCAGCCCGACGAAGACTGGATCGAGCAGAGCCGCGTCTGGGTCACCAACCCGCGCCGCCATCCCGAGAGCATCGAGTTCTTGCGTTACGAGCCGGACAGCCAAGTGCCCGCGGTGGTGCGCCAGAACCCGCATGTCGCCTACCGGGTCGCAGTGCTGGACCCACATCTCGCCGGGCAGCATATCGTCATTCCGCCCTTTGTCGTGGGCGGCTTCGTGCGCGTGGCATTTGTCGTCAAACACGGCACTGTATTCGAGTATATGCAGTATCTCGATGAGGGAAACTGGTTCGGCCGCGCCGGGAGCTAGGTTAAACCAGTCTGCCGTGCGTTCGTACGCAGGGCGTCTTGCATTTCCTTACGGCCGGCGGCCGCCACCGAGAAGCGGGTGCCGCTGGTCAGCCCGCCATCAATCAGCAGATCGGCACCATTGACGAACCCGGAGGCGTCGCTCGCAAGGTACAGGGCACCGCGTGCGATATCGTCCGGCAGGCCTGCCCGTGGGATCGGCTGCAGTTTGGCCAGGCGCTCCTCAAGCATGCCGGCCTGCCGGTCGGCGGTATCCGGGTCAATCCCGGCTCCCTTGCCGAAAATTCCCGTAACGACAAATCCCGGCGACAAGCTGTTCACTCGGACACCATGCTCGCCCAGTTCGGCAGCGACGGCGCGCGAGAACTGCACCACCGCCGCCTTGGCCGCCGCATAGGTCTGTGAGCTATAGCCGGCGCGGAACGCCGCCACGCTTCCGGTGTTGATGATGCTGCCGGAGCGTTGCCGGATCATGATGGGTGCCGCATATTTCATGCCAAGCGCCACGCCGCGCACCAGAACCGCCATCACACGGTCGTACTCGTCCACATCGAGATCGACGATGCTGCGCGGTGGAATGCCAAACCCGGCGTTGTTGAACAGCACATCCAGCTGCCCGAACCGCGCTGCGGTGCCCTCGATCAGCGCCTTCACGTCCTCTGCCTGCGCCATATCCGCCCGCGCGAAGTGTGCAGACGGGCCCAGGCGGCGGGCGAGGTCCTCGCCCAGGTCGCGCCGTCTTCCGGAGATGACCACGCAGGCACCTTCTTCGACGAACAGCTCCGCCGTACGAGCCCCGATGCCGCTGGTTCCGCCGGTGACGATGGCCACCTTGCCTTCAAGAGCACCCATCTACATCCTCCAAAGCGCGACGCGCGCAACGAACTTGGCTCAACGGCCTCGACAGCGCAACAAGCGGTGCAGGCTCTAAAGTTTGCATCCGAAGCGCGAGACGCACGCAGGCCGGAGTGCTGATCTTGCTGCTATCTCGGATACGACAGAGCAACGGGGTGCCCGCGCAGTCCGCTCGGTTCTACAAGCTCGGGTTCGGATCGATGGTGCTGGGCCGACGAACGGCCGGCAGCTTCAAGGCACATCATGCGGTGGCCCCGCGACCTTGAGGTGAGTGATCGTCTGGCGCCCACTCGCCACATCGGTAACCCTGATTTCCCATGATCCTGCAGGATCGTTCAGTGCCAGCGGAAGCCGCCAGCTTTGCCATCCCGGACCCGCAAACAGGTTGCCGCCATAGAGCGGCTCAGCGCGTCCTTCGGGATCGAATACCTCCAGGTTAAAAAGACCTGGCCCATGACGGGCGATGCCTGGTACCCTGATTGAGAAACATAAATTGCGCCCTGCTTCGCCGTGCGCCGGAGCGGAAATCTGCGGGTCGGAACCTCGGTCACCCGTGAGCGCGAGAAACGTGGGCTGGACCGGATCGAGCGCCAGCGTCACTCTGTTCGAATTGCCCAGTGCACGGCGCTGGCGCAGGTCTTCGATAAAGAACGACTGCGGAAGCACCACTGTAAACGTCTCGGCGGCCTGAGCCGCGTCGATGGTGCCTGACGGGAACTCGCGCTGGAGGGCGAGAATGGTTGTTTCGCCGAACCGGTACCGATAAATCTCCACGTTACGTGCGGTTTCGCCGGCTGCCGTTGTCACTTGTAGAGCCGGACGCACATTGGCCTGCGCGAGCAGGGACTCGAACTGTCGAAGCGTTTCGGGGTCGATGCTGCCGCCCGGTTCTCCCGGCGCTCGCGGGTAGAGCACCGCGTGGCCTCGGTCGGAAGTCTGCTTGCCCGCAAACAGATCGGCCAGCGCGGCGCGGCGCAGCCGGCGGCCATGCTGGTCGAAGCTACCCGGCAGGACGTCGGCAATCACCGTTCCGCCATGCGCTACAAAGCGACGGATCTCGTCGGACTCGTCGGCGGACAGTGCGACCGCATGCGGCAAGATCAGCACCCTGTAACGATGCTGGCGCAGCGCGCCGTCCGCCAACAAGGCGGGAGACAGAAACCGCTGCTCCACTCCCAGGTGCCGAAGCAGCCGGCTATAGAAGCTCATGGCCGTGCGTGCAGTATTGTCGCGGGTCTCGGCTTCGGCGTCCCGGTCGGCCCAAGCGGCGCCATCCGACCGGCGATCCAGCATCCACTGCACGCGCAGGCTGGCCGGCGAGTAGAGCGTCGCCACAGGATCGGCCGCGGGCTGGCTGTTGATCAGCAGGGCTCCCAGGCCACCCCGAAGTTCAGCGAACAGCGGCGCTGCCTGCTGGCCCCAGAGCGCCGAGACTGCCATCTGCGCGGGCGAGCGCGCCATTCTCGTCCCATAGGATCACGCCGCGAATGCCCCGCAGAAGGGCACGCCATAAGCCATGGGTCTGTGCCGAATCTCGCGCCGGACACCGTCGTCAGCATCACCAGCGCCGGATCGAGCGAGCGGGCGATGCCGACGTTCTCGCCGAAGTCATAGATCTCCATCACGTCGACGCTGTGGGGCAGGCGGGTATAGTCGTAGCCGCCCCAGCCCGGGACCTGGGCACCCTCGATCGCCGCAACAGCGTGCGGATCGGCCTCGTGGACGGCATCCGTCCCGAACCGGACGGCGCGCGCAAAAGCCACATCCATCCAGGCCTTGAAGTCGGCCCAGCCGGAGAAATTGTCGTCGCTGCGTTGCATAGCCTGGTCGGTCGTCATGGGCACGACCTGGTCCCAGCGCGAGAAGTGCGAGCCCCATTGCCGGTTCAGCGCGTTCAAGTCGGCGTACTGAGATCGGAGCCAAACGCGCATGCCGGCGAGAGAGGCGGGCGAAAGATCGAAATCCCAGGCGGCGGCCAGATCGCCGATACCTGGTTCGTCCGCCAAGCTGTAGTAGAGCGGCCGATAAGGCGCGTAGTCGTGCACGGTCCGTACCAGCCGGTCATGAATTTTCTTCAGCCAGCCGGGATCGGACAGACCCGGGTCGCGGAAGAACACCGACTCGTCGGCGGGATTCTGGCGATGCCGGGATTGCGCATCGAGGAACGCTGCGTTGACCGGCCGATCGGCGAACCAGCGATGATAGGCGGCGTAGAAGTCGGTCGCGATGTTCTCCACGTACCAGCGCAGATTCTCCTGCACGAGCGGCGCAACCGCGTCGTCTACGGGCAGGCGAATGGCGTCGTTGCGATTGGCCAGCACTTTTCCGGCCGTGACACCGATCCGGGCCAGTGCGGCGAGCGTGGCCGGATCGTGTGGCTGATAGGCGATGATCTGCCAGTCCCGCCACGGTTGCTCCGGCGGCCGTACAGCGAAGCGGAGGACGCTCTCGCGCGGGGTAGCCGCAGGTTCCTGGGGGACGATGCGGGCGCGCAGCATATTGCTCATCACCACGGCGCGCCGCATGTCGAGTTTCAAAGCAACTACTCGACCGGTCGTCGGTCCGACCGATTTCTGCAGCCGTTCGATCAGGCGACCCGCCTGATCCGTCCATTCCAGGATGAGCGTACCCCGCCCCGCGAGCGGTTCATCCAAATGGTACAGGACAGCGACAGGTCCAGTCCGGTCCGGCATACGGGGCCGGATCTCGATCTGGTCCGCCGTTGCAGAGCCCCCGAGCAAGCTCGCGGCCAGCAGAAAGCAAGGCAGAACCGCCGGGTTCCGCAAATTGCGGCGAAACCGCTTGCGTGCCCTCGCGCGAGGGACATTGGCTTGGCAAACCGACTCCCGCAGGAGCGGAAGGCTTGCCCTCGCGCTCAGGAAAGGCGGGCTTTCCTCGTTTTTTGGACTCACCTTGGCGCCCGCAAATCACAAATGGGCCAGAATTTTTCCTGCCAGTGCCTTTGCCAAGTGCAGCATATGCTTGAGAAAGGTTTTCAGGTTCAGCACTAATGCGCTGAACCATCCCCCTCCAAAGGGCGGACCTGGCCCTTCAACGTATTGCCCGAGAGCTGCGCCGGCGTGGCGGTTATGTTGTGCACGAAGGTGGTAGGCCGGTTCTGGTCGTTGGTGAAGGTATTATTCCGAAATATAAGCTCGTCGGACGGCTGAGTGACTCCCTCCTCCCCGATCATGATCGTGTTGGCCTGGTTGCTGGCGTGGATGCCTTTCTCCATCGTGTTGTTCTCGACGATGAGGGAGCCGCCATTAGGAATGTCGATCAGATAGCTGGCGCTGCCTTCGGGACCGTCCTCGATGTCGTTGCCGATGACTTCGGTCCGCAGGGCACGGGACTTGATGTCGTGCCCCTCGTGCGTGTCGAAGAAACGGGAGTGCTCGATGTGCAGCAGAGCGACGGCGTTGACATAGATGGCGTGGGCACACCCTGGGTTGCATTTTCCATTGTCGACGAATTCGCTGTCGATGACCCGGATCGTCGCCTTAGGATTGTCAGCAGAGAGGATGCCGTCTTCGTCGTTAAGGAACCGAACGTTCTCGACGGTCAGATTACCGCCCTCGGCCCTGATGCCGGCCCCGTTGCTGTCGGGCACACGGGCGCGCTGCAGGGTCAGGTTGCGCACGGTGACATCGTTGCCGTCAATGACGAGTAGCCCCTTGCCGCTGCAGACCTTGTCAGTGAGGATCACGCCGGGGCCGGTGCCCTCGATGGTCAGGTCGTTCTCCGGAACGATGGCGCAGTCGAAATACTGCCCGGGCGCGATCCGGATAGTATCCCCGTTCTGGGCGGCAGCGATGGCGGCGCTCGGCTTGGCGAACGGCTTGCCGGGCCCGACCTCCAGCGTTTTCGCCGAAGCCGAACTGGTCAAGGCGCAGCCGCCTAGCAGGCAGATCGCGGAGAAAACCAGCCTTGTCATTTGGGTTCGAAACCTCGCAGTGGCAGAATGCCGGGAGCCTCGGATGAGAGGCGTTCAGCGGCGAGCCCGTTTCTGGTCACCTGCCCGATGAACCTGCAGCAACGAAGCACGCGCGAGGACACTTCACCGCACGGGTGAGAAGATACCATGAGACGGCCCTGGATTGCAAGGGGTTGGGGAATGCTGCATTGGTACCCTCCAGACCGAAGCTCAACGCCGGCCCTGGGCGAATATGAACGAGGCTGAGGGCTGTACTGCATGCTGGCGCGCACGGGTCGCGCGGTACCGCTGAACGAAGCTCGCCAAGCGATGAGGTGCTGAATGAACTGCCCCGACAGGTCGGAGTCCGATCCGACCGCACTCTACCTTAATCTGATAAAACGTTGTCTGGCAGATATGGTCTATATCAGCGACCCGTTTATGAATTACGGGCCGTATCGACCCAGGGAGGATCGTGCTCAATGGAAAGAGCGGATCCTTGGAACGATCGACCGAGCTCTCAGACCGCATCATATGCGGATCTTTGAAGCGCAAAGCACGCGCAACACGGCAGAAACGATCGAACAGCGAACCGGTGGACGTGTTTGGCCGTTCCGTGCTCACACGATGATCGGCTTGAAGCGGCTCGAAGATTTCCAGTACTGCGTTGAGACCGCAATCAAGGAGGGGATTCCCGGAGATCTGATCGAGACTGGCGTCTGGCGCGGCGGAGCTTGCATTTTCATGCGCGCAATCCTGAAGGCTTATGGGGAAGAGTCACGCACTGTCTGGGTTGCGGATTCGTTTGCCGGCCTGCCCCCTCCGGACGCACAGAACTACCCCGCTGACGCCGGCGACATATTGCATACACACGACGTCCTCGCCATACCTCGCGAAACGGTGGCGCGCAATTTCGAAGCATACGATCTCCTGGATGACCAGGTCCGCTTTCTGCAAGGCTGGTTCAAAGACACGCTGCCAAACGCCCCGATCAAGCAGCTTGCGGTCATGCGTTTGGATGGTGATTTGTACAGAGTTCGACGATTCAGGCGCTGGACGCGCTTTACGACAGGCTTTCTCCAGGTGGGTTCGTCATTATCGACGACTACTTCTTGAAGCCCTGCGCACAGGCTGTCCACGATTTTCGGGAGCGGCGCGGAATTACGGATGAGATCCGTGACATCGACGGTATGGGCGTCTTCTGGCGACGTGCGCCCTGAGCCCCGATCCAGAACAAGGGCTGAGGGCCTGCCGCCAAAGCGCTAGGCGGATACCGTGCCCACACGCAAGATGTCACCGTCGTGACGGAAAGTGCTCAGTTGCTTCAACCGTTTAAAAAAATTACCGAAATCCCGAAGAAGGTCATCGGCAACGCAAAGCTGCTCCGGCACGACCCCGAGCGGTTTGCCAGGAACCTGACGCAACTTACAAACCCGGCATTGTTCGAGCAGCGGCTGCTCGATGTCCTCAACGCTGCGCCCATGCATGTACGGCCCAACTCAGATGCTGCCCGTGGCACCGAGGCTTAATGTATTGGACGCAGCATGGACAAAATTGGGGATGACGGGCGGCCCGAACACCGTGATCAATCTAGCCTGCCGTATCGCCCGGCAAGGCGTGCCTGTGCGTCTCGTCTCCACCGTGGAAGCCCCCACAATCGATGCCGCGTGGTTCCGCGGCCACTCTGCAAGCCTGCTGGGCGGCAGTGACGTTCCAGACATAGAAATCGAATCCGCAGCTCAAGCCGAGCGGCCGCTGGAGATCGGTTATCGGGACGTCTTCCTTGCCACGCACTGGACGACTGCACGGCAGCTGAACATGGTGCTGCCACGTTTGCCCATACGCCAGTTCTTCTACATGCTTCAGGATTTCGAGCCAGGCTTTTACGCTTGGTCCAGCAATTTCGCACTTGCGGTCGAAACTTACGGGTTCGACTTCTGGCCCATTGTGAACGAGGCGATGTTGGCCGACTATTTGCTGTCTCAGCCGTTCGGGCGGCTCCAGGAGCCCGTCATGCGAGAGCGCGCGATTGTGTTCGAGCCCGCGGTGGACGCGGCAAGGTTTCATCCCGGACCGCCCGGCGCACCGTCGCGTCCGCGACGCCTGTTGTTTTACGCAAGACCGACCAACTCAAGGAACCTGTTTGGGCTTGGGCTGACTGCGCTCCGCCAAGCCGCCGGCGACCCGGCCTTTGCAGGCTGGGAGTTTCTGTCGATCGGCACTCGCGGCAGCGTCCCGGACCTGCAGCTCGGCCACGGTCACGTCCTACGCCCGGCGCCGTGGACGGACTATGCCCGATATGGCGACCTGCTGCGGCGCGCCGACGTCCTGTTGTGCCCAATGCTGTCGCCCCATACGAGCTACCCTGTGCTTGAGATGGTGGCATGCGGCGGCGTTTCGGTGACGAACACGTTCGCCACGAAAACGGTGGCGGCGCTGAACGCACTCTCGCATAACATCATTGCGGTCGAGCCGACGGTCGCCGGCTTTTCCCAAGGCCTGCTGCAGGCTGCTCGCTCGGTCAGAGCGGGCATTCCCCGCCTCGCTTCTTTGAACCTGCCCCGTGACTGGGGCGTCACCCTGGATCCGGTCGCCCGCAGGGTCGCGGCAATCATCAACGAGCTTGCTGGGGCGCACTGAATGGCGAGCCAGGAGGCGCGCTGGATACACGGACGCGTCGCGACGCCCGACAGCGGCAGTAGGAACCGTGTGGAGCAGCCGACCCTGGCCGAAATGGGCTTCGTCAATGCGCGTCCTGTGCTCGCCTCACAGCGCCTTTGCAGCCTGATCATCGACGCCGAGGAGGATTTTGATTGGCTGCTGCCGATCGTTGGGGTGTCCCATTCCGTGCAGGCGATGCATCGGCTCGGCGACCTGCATCGGATCGTGGCGGCGTACGGTGCGGTCCCCGCCTATCTTGTGACCTATCCGGTGCTGCAGGACGACACCGCCGTCGCAACCCTGCGGCTTCGTCTCGAACGAGGCGAATGCGTGCTCGGGGTGCAGCTCCATACCTGGGTGACGCCTCCGTTCGAGGGGTCCGCAGGGGTCCGCCACTCCTTTGCCACAAACCTCGATCCCGGCCTGGAAGAACGCAAGCTGCACGAGCTCATATCGCTTTTTCAGCAACGGTTCGGACAGAATCCGCTGGTGTTCAAGGCCGGTCGCTACGGACTTGGGCGCGGCACGCCGGACCTCCTCGAACGAAATGGCTTTGTGGTCGACACCAGCCTGGCCCCACGCACCTCGTTCGCGTCCGAACATGGACCCGACTTCAGCACGTTTGATTATCAGCCGTTCTGGTTCGGAACACAGCGGCGCCTGCTTGAGCTTCCACTCTGCCGCAGCATAGTTGGCTGGGGAGGCCGGGTGAGCATGCACGCCCAGCAGCTGCTCTCTTCACCCCGCTTCCGCCGCTACCGCCTGCATGCGCTGCTTGCCTGGTCGCGCTGCGCCGAACGCATCACGCTCTCGCCGGAAGGCAACGACTTCTACGCCATGCGCCGCCTCGCGCGCCGCCTCGTGACAGATGGCCGGAGCGTGCTGGTTCTCAGCTTGCACAGCTCTTCCCTCAGCGTTGGACACAACCCTTATGTCCGCTCCCTCTCGGACCTGCATCTCTTCTACGACCGTCTGTCCGCCATCATGGACGAACTCACTGGCCGCTTCGGCGTGAGATTTGTACACCCGACGGAATTGGCTGCCATACTGGGCGATGCCTGACCTATCCCCGAAACTGGCTGGGTCCGGACGCAAGGTCCTGCTGATAACCAACAACTTGCCCCCGGTACGTGGTGGGTCCGCCATCGTCTACGACAATTTGGCACGTCGGGCGAATGGACGGCTCGTGCTGATGGCGCCAAAATTGAGCTATTCAAACGGGCTGCCGCTGATCGGCTGGCGCGAGCATGACCGGCTGGCGCCATATGAGATCGTTCGTCTCGGCCTGCTTCGTCACCGTGTTCGGAAAGCAGCCGCGAAGCCTGCTGGGGAAGCTCGGCTTCCGCGCTCTCGATGCCACGATCCGAGTTCGGGTTCTTATCGCGTTGATCCGCCGGGTCAGCCGGGGCGATATCGCGGGCGTCTGTATAGGCGAACTCGTTGCCAGCTCCTGGATCTTGAACGTGGCTCGGCTGTTCCCGCGCATGGTGCGCGCCGTCTACGTACATGGCGAGGAGATCACGACCCTCGATGAGTACGATGCGGACCTACGGCGGCGGCGGCGCGCGCTGCTGCACGCACAGCGGATTTTCGTAGTCAGTCACTTCACCGCCGCGGCGACGGAAGGCCTGCTGGGCGAAGATGCGGCAGGACGAATCCAGCTGATCGAGAACGGCGTTGACACGCAACGCTTCCGGCCGGTGCCGAGACGAGAGAACCTTGCCGCGCGATACGGCCTGCATGAGGAGTTCGTCTTCATCTCCGTCTGCCGGCTGCTGCAAAAGAAGGGTGTCGATCACGCCCTCTGCGCATTCGCACGCATTTTGAAGGACGAGCCGGAGAGCCGGTTTCTGATCGTTGGCGAAGGACCCTTCCAGCCGGAGCTGGAGCGCATCGCGGCCGAGCTTGCCATCACCGACCAGGTGATATTCGCCGGCGCGGTCCCTGACGACCAGCTGATTGACCATTACGCTCTTGGCGATGTGTTCGTGATGCCGAATCGGCGCTTGCCGAACGGCGACACGGAGGGCTTTGGGCTGGTATTTCTTGAAGCCAATGCATGCGGACTGCCGGTCATTGCCGGGCTTGACGGGGGCAGTACGGACGCCGTTCGCGACCGGGTCAACGGGCTGTTGGTGGACGGGCATTCGGTCGACGCGATTGCCAGCGCAATGGCCGAGCTGCGCCACGATCCCGCCCTTCGGGAGACGCTGCGATCGAACGGACTGGAGACGTCTCGCGTGGCTGACTGGTCCTACAAGGCGCGCGCGTTTCTGCAAGTTTTCGACGACGCTATGCCGACCTGAATCCGGATCGCGAGCGAGTCTGCGTTCGCATCGCTCAGAATCCGGCCCGGACCCCGGCCAGGAACGACGGTCCGGGAAGCTGGAACCCGCTGGCCGGCTCGAAGCGGCTGCCGCCAAGATTCTTGGCGTCCGCGAACAGCTGCAGTTTCGGCCGCACGTTGTATGTCACCGTCAGATTGAACACGGTGCCCTCGCGCACCGGCCCGATCGGCCCTTCGAATCCGTCGTTGTCGATCAGGTAGTCGGCAAAACGGCTCGTATACAGCAGCTCCGGCGTGATCCGCAGGCCGGGATACGGCGTCGCCGTGACGTCCAGGCTCAACTGGTTGCGCGGGCGTCGCAGCAGTTGCGCACCGGTATCGAGATCGCGGGCTTCCGTGTAGGTCCATGTGCCGGTCGCCTGCAGCCAGGCGGCGGGTCGCAGCGTGAGGCTGCTTTCCACCCCATGGGTGCGCGCGCGGGCGACGTTGATTTCGGTCGACGACAGGAAGTCCGCCGCCTCGGAGAATTCGATCAGGTCGTGGATGCGGTTGTCAAAATAGGTCACGTCGATGCCGATCCCGTTCGGCCGCGAGAATGCCGGCAGATCGAAACCGACTCCCAGTTCCCAGCCGCGGCTGCGCTCCGGTTTCAGGTTCGGGTTGCCGACATAGCCGGTGCTGTCCACGCCGAACAGGTCGAACAGCGAGGGCGCCTCGAATGCGGTGCCGTAGGCGGCTTTCACGCGGCCAAAAATTTCCGGCACGGCCAACACGCCGCCGAACCGATAGGTGAACGCGTCGCCGCCGTAGCGCGCGCCTTCGTAGCGTATGTCAGCGGTTACGGTGAGGCGGCGCAGCAGCGTCGTCTGCAGCCCGGCATGGCCGGCATCGCTGTGGTCGCTGGCGTCGACCGTGGCCATGTACGGGAAGCCGCCCGACGATGTGTCGAGCCGCGAGCGCGAAGAGTTGGCGATGTGCTCGTAGCCGAACAGGATGCTGGTCTCGCGCGACCACGCGAAGTCGGGCAGGTGCACCGTGTTGTTCCACTGCAGGTCGGTGCGGGCGCCATGGTAGCGGCTGTCCCCGAATGCCTGGTTCGGGTCCGCCGGTTCGAGCGGCTCGACGTAGTGGCGGTCGAAAATGCCGCGCGACAGAAACAGCCCGCTTTCCCAGGCGCCGCCGAACAAGGTCGTGGTGGCGCCGAGCCGGCCGAATGCGCTGTTGTCGCGGCCGGTATAGTCGTGCGCGTCGTAGGCAGGGAACCCCAGCTCATCCAGTCCAAACGTGCTTTCGCGTCCGCGCAGCAGCGCGGAAAACCGCGTGCCCTCGATGGGAGTGTAGCCGAGTTCGATCGAGCCGAGATAGCTGCGATAGCCGTTGCGCGCACCGTTATAGACGCTTTCGCGCTTCGGCGTGGTGTCGCTGCCCTCCTGCGACTGGTTCTCCGCGTCCAGATTGTAGTCGAATTGTCCCGATTTGCCGGACAGCGTGCCGGCGAACAGATCCTGGCGCGGATATCCGCCCGCGGCGGTGACCGTGCCGTGCGGCGCGCCGGAGCCGGTGCGGGTGATCAGGTTGATCACGCCGCCGATCGCCCCCGAGCCGTACAGGCTCGACATCGGCCCGCGCACCACCTCGATGCGCTCGATGTCTTCCAGCGTATCGACGCCGAAATTGTATGCGCCGTTGGGATCGGAAGGATCGTTCATCGGCACGCCGTCGCGCAGCACCAGGACGTGGTTGCTGTTGGTGCCGCGAATGAACACGCTGGCGTTGCCGCCCTGCCCGCCCGACTGCACCACGCGCAGACCCGGCACCGCGGACAGTGCCTCCACCAGGGTGGTATAGCCGCGCTGGTCTATGGTGGCGCGGTCGATCACGGTCACGCCGGCCGGAATGCTTTGCACCAGCGTGGGCACGCGCGTCGCGGTCACCACAATGTCGGGCAGTTGCGCCATGGGCGCGGGCGGCTCCTGCGCCAGCGCGGCTGAAGGAAGCAGAAAAGTTGCGAACCAGAAAGGTCGCATGGCGGGCACTCCGGTCAGTCGCGACCGGCATGCGGTCGCGGAACAAACAGGCGAATGCCGCTGGGGTCTTCCTCCCCTTGCGCCCGATACACCCCGCCCGGACACGCGCGTGCAGTCTCGACGCCGGCCGGTCTCCTGGCTGGCGGGTCATCGCTCCTGCCGCCTTCTCGGTCCGGAGCGGACCAATGGCATCGTGGCAGAAGCTCGCCGCCTACAGTTGCGGGGGCAGCCGCGGTTTTTTCGCGTTCCCGAAAGCCCGTGCGGGCCACCGGCGTCTGCAACCGGTTCTAAACGACGGCAAACCAGTTGTCCATGAGTGCGGGGTTCGGCCCGAGAGCCCTGGTCGGAAACCTCGCCGCCTTCGGCGGTATCGTGATCCCGCCGAACTTATGTCCTGCTAAGCCGGCAGCGCGCGGGCGAACGTCGCGGCATCGACGTTGCCGCCGCTCAACACGCAGCCGACCACCCGGCCCGCCGCCGCGAATTTGCCCGCCAGCAGGGCAGCGAGCGCCACCGCGCCGCCGGGCTCCACGACCACCTTCAAGTGCGCATAGGCGAACGCCATGGCGGCGAGCACCTCGGCATCGGTCACCACCAGGCCGCCAGCCAATCGCCGGCGGTTCACGGCGAAGGTGAGCTCCCCGGGTTGCGGCGAGAGCAGCGAGTCGCACAGGAGGGAGCCGCCCGGCGGGTTGGTCTCGCGGTGGCCCGAGGCCAGCGACCGGGTGGTGTCGTCCCACCCCTGCGGCTCCACAGCCCAGATGGCGGTTGCGTTTGACACCTCTTCGAGCGCCAGGGCGCAGCCGGCGATAAGGCCGCCGCCGCCGGTGCACACGAGCAGCGCGTCCATCGCCAGCCCCGCCGTGGCGGCATCCTGGCACAGCTCCAGGGCCGAAGTGCCCTGGCCCGCGATGACGTGCGGGTGATCGAAGGGGGGGACCAGTGCCGCGCCGGTGCGCTCGGCGAAAGCGCGGGTCATCGCCGCGCGGTCGTCGCGCAGACGGTCGTAGCGGACGATTTCCGCACCCCAGCCGAGGGTGCCGTCGACTTTCGCCCGCGGCGCATCCTCGGGCATGAAGATCGTGGCGCGGGCCCCGACCGCCGCCGCGGCACAGGCCACCGCCTGGCCGTGATTGCCGGAGGAGTGCGCCACCACGCCCCGGGCCAAGGCGGCCTGGTCGAGTTGCCGGATCGCGTTGGTGGCGCCACGCAGCTTGAAACTGCCGGTTTTTTGGAGCGGCTCGGGCTTTATCAGAATCGTGCCGCCGGTCAGCGCGTCCAGGCGCGCGTTGCGCAGCATCGGCGTGCGCACGACGTGCGGCGCGATGCGCGTGGCGGCCTGCAAAACATCGGCGTGAGTCGGAAGCTGTTGTGGGATCATGCCTGCTGCGCACCGTTAAAAACATGCTCCGGGCTTGACCGGGTCGTGTCAATCGCCACACAGGCTGACATGCTCCGCTTCTTTGAACGCCTGCTCACTCCGACGGAAATTCCGCCGGACGCAGCCCCGCCCGTGCTTGCCCAATCCCGGGCGCTGCTGCGCTTCTATTGGCACTATGTGCGTCAGGCGCGTGGGCTGGTGGTGGCACTGTTCTGCGTCGGATTCGTGGTGGCGGTGCTGGACAGCGTGGTGCCGGTGCTGTTCGGCCGCGTGGTGACCCTGGTGACGACGCACACGCCGGCGCGCCTTCTGGCCGAGGCGGGGTGGCAGCTGGCCGGCATGGCCGCGGTGCTGCTGGTGCTGCGGCCGGCGGCGCTGCTGGCGCAGAACCTGATCACCAACCAGGGCATCGCCGCCAACCTGATGAATTTGATCCGCTGGCAGGCGCACTGGCACGTCGTGCGCCAGAGCTGGACGTTCTTTCAAAACGACTTTGCCGGGAGAATCGCGGCGCGGGTGATGCAGGTGGGGCCGTCGCTGCGGGAAAGCGTGATCAGCGCCACCAACGCGGTCTGGTACATCCTGGTCTACGGCACCAGCGCCATCACCGTGCTGGCCAGCGTCGACTGGCTGCTGGCGATTCCGACCGCGGTCTGGTTCGGCGGCTACATCACGCTGCTGCGCACCGTCGTGCCGCGCATGCGCGAGCGTTCGCGGGCGGTGGCGGAAGTGCGCTCGACGCTGACCGGGCGGATCGTGGATTCCTACACCAACATTCTCACCGTCAAATTGTTCGCCAGGGCGGCGGATGAGGACCAGTTCGTACGCGAGTCGGTGGACGAGCATACCGCGGCATTTCGGCGCCAGTTGCGCCTGACCACGGGCTTTACCGTGACCTTGGCGATGCTGAACGCGCTCCATGTCGCCGCGATCGGCGCGATCGCGGTCACGCTGTGGCTGCACGGGCGCGTGGCGGTGGGCACGGTCGCCATGGCGCTGCCGCTGGCCTGGCAGATTTCGCAGATGGCCGGATGGGTGGCCCAGAACGTCACCGGCATTTTCGAGAACGTCGGCATGGTGCAGGACGCCATGCGCTCGGTGGCGGTGGCGCGCCAGCACCCGGATGCGCCGGACGCCGTGCCGCTGGCAGTGCGGCGGGGCAAAATCCGGTTCGACCGGGTGAGTTTCGGCTACGGCACCGAGCGCGGCGTGCTGCACGAGTTGTCGCTCGAGGTCGCCGCCGGGCGAGCGGGTGGGACTGGTGGGCGCCTCGGGCGCGGGAAAATCCACCCTGGTGAACCTGCTGCTGGGTTTCTACGCGCCCGAGGGTGGCCGGATTCTTGTCGACGGGCAGGACCTCGGCCGCGTGACCCAGGAGAGTTTGCGCCAGCACATCGCCGTGGTGACCCAGGACACCTCGCTGCTGCATCGGTCGATCCGCGACAACATCCGCTATGGCCGCCCCACCGCCAGCGAGGCGGAGGTGATCGAGGCGGCGCGGCAGGCGGAGGCGCTGGATTTCATCGAGACGTTGGAAGACTGGCACGGGCGCTTCGGATTCGACGCGCATGTGGGCGAGCGCGGGGTGAAACTGTCGGGCGGCCAGCGGCAGCGCATCGCCATCGCCCGCGTGATCTTGAAGGACGCGCCGATCCTGGTGCTGGACGAGGCCACCTCGGCATTGGATTCCGAGGTGGAGGCGGCGATCCAGAAAAGTCTGGAGCGGCTGATGCGCGGGCGCACGGTGCTGGCGATCGCGCACCGCCTGTCCACCATCGCCCGCATGGACCGGCTGATCGTGCTCGATCACGGCCGCATCGTCGAGCAGGGATCGCACGCGCACCTGCTGGCGTCCGGCGGCACGTACGCGAAATTATGGCACCGCCAATCGGGCGGTTTTCTGGCGGAGGCGCCGTTAGCGGCTTAGATCGCGCGCCAGAGGTCGAGGGCCTCGCAGCGCCGCTATGGGCCGGCACCCTCTACCCTGAAGGGTCCTGATCCTGGCGTGGCCGACGACAGCGCTGCGCGTGCGGTACTCGTGCCGCCGGTTTCGGTAATCGACCCGTTGACCGTTCTCGTCCCGTCAGGCGGCGGCGATACCGCGTGGCTCACCGACTGATTGAAAAAGCCAGCGTTGAACGTGCCCTGACTGTTGTCGCAGCCCCAATTGTTCGGAGCGAAGTAGATGTGCGAGCCGGCCGGCACGCCTTGGATTTGATACTGTCCCTGCGCGTTGGCGCAGACACCCTTCCAGCTAAAGGCGAGGAAGAACGCACTGCCTTGCGGCGGCACGGCGAAGACCGGTGGCGTGTCAGCCCCCTGTCCCGTGGTGGCGTCCGTTACCGTGCCGGAGACGGTGCCGCCGAGCGGAATTTCCTGCGTACCGAGGTCAGTCGTGAGGCCGGCGCTGACAGTGATGAGCGGGGACTTCTTCCAGGCGAAGGTCCCGCCATAGAATATGGTTTCGTAATTGAAATCCGGAGACTGGCCGTTGGTGTTGGCGCCGCAATTGGTGAACAGCAGGCGATAGCTCCCGACCGGAACATTGGCCTGCGTATAAAATCCATCGGTGCCGGCGCTGCCCGAACCGGCAAAATCGATCAGCTCCTTGGTTACCTTCTTGTTGTAGAGGACGACGCATACGCCGTTGAGTGGCAACCCGCCTTGGGTTGTGACGTTGCCCTGGACGGTTCCCGTGGGCTTGCTGGCATCCTGCGCCTGCGCCTCAGCCCCTAGCGCGAGGACCGCCAGCGCGGAAATCGATACGACAGATCGGAACTGCATGGCATCCCTCAGCTACTATCGCGTGCAACCGTTCCCCAGATGGACGGCCTCTCCGTGCATCGGACACCAAGATAGCGCGCAATCCGAAAGTTTAGCAACGGTGAAATATTAACGTGCCGTAGATTTCACCACGCCGCCGTCAATACGATGGTAGTCTGCGGCTCGCACGGGCAGGCCGCCGAGCGGCTACCCCACGCCCTGCTGAAAGGCTTGGTGTATCGGCGGCTGTTCGAGGCGGTCAGCCGCGGCGGCCTGGCGTGCTCGGTTTTTCCGGACGGCATGGCGTTGCGTGTCGAGCACGAGGTGTTCGAGCCGGATTGCATGGTGCGCTGCGGCCCGCCTCTGCCCGCAGATGCGGTGGAGGTGACCGATCCGGTCATCCTGGTCGGAGTGCGCTCGCCGAGCACCGAGAAGATCGATAGTGGCGTCAAGCTGGAAAGCCATGATCCGGGCAGACCGCCCCGCCGCCGTACATCATCACCGGCAGGACGACGGCAGCATCGTGACCCGTGTCGTGACCCGCGCGCCGATCCTGCTCGACCCGCCGGGCTTCGAATTGCAGGATTGGTGGGCCGAGGAATAGGCCGGGTCGCAAGCCGTGACGAGCTGACAATCGGCAGCGCCAGGACCTATGCTGAGGGTGTCCTTATCCGATGGAAGTTACGCTACCGTAATGAATTAGGCGTGCGTGGGCAGGCGGCCCAGTCAGGCCGGTTTTCGGATCGGCTCGGGGAACCAGAAACCGCCCCACTTCCTCCACTCCGTGCCGGGGTAGGTCCACTTCGGTTTTCGCGTGCGCGCCTCGGTGCGGACCGGGCGCTTTCGCATCGGAGTTTCGGGGACCGGTGCGGCGGGGTCAGGTTCAGAAGCGGGCGGCTTGGCGCGGGGAGGCCGGGGCGGCGGCGGGGGCAGGATGGCCGGATCGGGGACTACTCCCAGCATCCGGCAGAGCGGCCGGAGCAGTCGTCCCACCTGCGGCGCCGCCCGGATCAGGGCCTGCATCTCGGCACCGGCCAGCAGGCGCTCCAACTCCGGCCCGTAGGCCGCTCGCGGACCCACTATCCTCACCAGCCACCCGGGTTTTTCGGGCAGACGCTCGCGCGGCCGGGGCGGAGTTTTCGGAAGCGCCGCATCGGGCGAAACCGCCGGAGCGGGGCGAGGCCGGGGGCGAGGCCGGAGACGGGGCGGTGTCAAAGTGCCGGCGGCGAGCCGCTCGGTCAGCACGCAGAACCGGAACACGATCCGGTGCAGCCGGGCCTGGACCAGGGCGAGCAGCCGCTGGTCCGCCGGGTGGTTGTTCATGTGCACCGCGGTCCACCCCCGCACCGCCAGCACGATGCCGCCAAACCGCTGGTACAGGGTGGGTGGGGGTTGCGGACGAGGAGTGGGGGGCGGGGCGAAAATCACGGAACAAAAGTAGAACAGAAGCAGTGCCGATGCAAGCCTTTTTTCCTAACCTCGAGAGACATGATGCGAGCCGGTGACGGGTTCGGTGCCAAGCGTCGCGACCAAGATGCCCCGGCCGTGAGGCGGCGCTGGAACGGAGAGCGGCGCCAAACCATGATGGGTCATGCCCGACACCGCCGCAAAACTGCCGCGCATGACGGCGGAAGAATTCCTCCGTTGGTATGAGGAGCAGCCGGAGGGTCAGCATTACGAGCTGATTGACGGCATGGTGTATGGCCAAGCCGCCGAGCGGCTGTCCCACGCTCTGCTGAAATTCCAAGTGGCCCGGCGGCTGTTCGAGGCGGTCAGCCGTCGAAGTCTGCCGTGCACGGTTTTTCCCGCCGGCATGGCGATGCGGATCGACAATGAGGTGTTCGAGCCCGACTGCATGGTCCGCTGCGGCCCCCCACTCCCGCCCGACACCTTGCTGATCACCGACCCGATGATCGTGGTGGAAGTCCGCTCGCCAGGCACCCAGCACATCGACAGCGGCGTGAAGCTGGAAAGCTATTTTCGCTTCCCTTCGCTGCAGCACTACCTGCTGGTCCGCGCCGACCGCCCCGTCGCGGTGCACTATCGTCGAGGGGAAGACGGCGGCATCGCGACGCGGATCGTGACCCGTGCGCCGATCCCGCTCGATCCGCCGGGCA
This sequence comes from uncultured Pseudomonadota bacterium, assembly GCA_963822705.1. Taxonomy (GTDB): domain Bacteria; phylum Pseudomonadota; class Alphaproteobacteria; order Acetobacterales; family Acetobacteraceae; genus CAVRQM01. The sequence goes on along the minus strand of CAWGIX010000006.1, from coordinate 60,510 downwards.
TGGAACTGCGGGACTGGTGGGCCGAGGACTAGCGGCGCTGATGCCCTTGTCCGAAGCCGTCGCGGAAAGGGTTGACTGCTGCCATTTGTGTGCGTCAATCCGAGGTCGATCGACCATGGCTCGATGTCTGGTCATTTACCGGGTTCGGAGGGGAGACAAAAATGTCTGAGAATTCTCAGGGCTCGATTATCAGCCGGCGTACGCTGTTGGCCGGCACCGCCGCCGGAGCGGTGGCGGTCGCGGGACCGGAACGCCGCGCCCATGCCGCAGACACGACCATCCGCGTGCTGCTGGTCGGCGATCCGTTCTACTACGCGTTGCGCGAGCTGGTCGACGATTTCAAGCAACAGACGGGGATCACCGCCGAAATCGAGAGCCTCGCCTATGACGCGCTGCAAGCGCGGCTGGTCTCCTCGTTCATCGCCCACCGGCCGGACGCCGACGTCATCACCGTCGATGCGATGTGGAACGGGCAGTATCTCGACAGCGGCTGGGTGCAGCCGCTCGACGAGCTGATCAAGGCCGACAAGTCGGTCAGCCTCGACGACTTCATTCCCGAAGTGCTGTATTCGCTCAACACTTGGCGCGGACATTTCGTGACCCTGCCGGTGGCGGCCTACGGGCAAGGGGTGATGTACCGGCGCGACGTGTTCCAGTCCGCCGGCGTCACGCTGCCGGACCCGTCCGCCTTCACCTGGGACGCCTATCGCGACGCGCTGCGCTCGATCGACGGCAAGACCGTGGACGGGCGCAAGATTTTCGGCACCGTGGTTGCGGCACAGCAGCCGCAGCCGATCGTCCACATGTACACGCAACTCGCGGCGAGCCGCGGGGCGCGCTGGTTCAAGCATTTTCCCGAAGCGCCCTGGGATTTCACGCCCACCATCGACTTGCCGGCAAACGCCTCGTCGCTGGCCATGTTCGCCGACCTCTACAAACTGTCGCCGCCCGAGGCGATCAATTTCAACTGGTTCGATGCCGGAATGCGGTTCGCGCACGGCGATGTCGGCATGTTCTACTGGTGGACGCCGTACTTCTACCTGGTCTGGAACGACGGCTACATGACCGGCAAGCCCTCGCCGGTGAAGGACGCGATCGCCTACGCGCCCTTGCCGCACGATCCCGCCCAGCCGCAGGTCATCAGCGCGGGCGGCTGGAGCCTGGGCATTCCGGCCAACACCGCCAAGCGCGATGCGGCCTGGCAGTTCGTGAAATGGGCGACCTCGGCGGCCACCCAGAAGAAGATGGGGCTGGTCGAGAAAGTCGGGCACCAGTTCTCGGACTTTGCCCGGACATCGCTGTATCAGGACGCCGATCTGGGGAAGATATATCCGTATTTGTCGCTGCAACTCTCGCTGCTGCGCCAGGGCAACGGCAAGGCGGTGCGTCCGCCCTGCCCGGTCTACACGACCCTGGAAGGGATTTACGGCCTGAACCTCAATCGCGCGCTGTCCGGCGGCGCCAGCGCGGAGCAGGCGCTGAAAACGTCGCAGGAGCTGTTCGAGAACGTGCTGAAGGGAAATTTCCTCGTTCCCTACAAGCTCGAAAGCTTCGACGATACGCTGGACGCGACGAAAAAGCGGATTGCCGAACTCTCCTGATTTTTCCGCGCGCCCGGCTTTTCGCCAGGGTTCGGAGCGCGGAGGCAGACGCATGACCGGCCGCCCGCGGCATCGGCGCGTACACTGGCTGCTGATCGCTCCGTCGGTCTGCCTGTTGCTGCTGCTGGTTGCGTTCCCGCTGGCGTTCTCGCTGCGGAACAGTTTCTACTTCTGGAACCTGCAGATGGCGCCGCGCCCGCTCGGCTGGATCGGGCTGGACAACTACCGCGCCGCGCTGACCCAGTCGGATTTCCCGGAGGCTCTTGTCCATACCCTGGAGATCGCCTTTGTCGGCACCGCGGTCGAGTTTGTTCTCGGCCTGGCGATCGCCCATCTCCTGATCGTCCGCCTGCCGGGAATGAACGTCACGCGCGCGCTGCTGATCATGCCGACCACCATCGCGCCGATCGTGGTCGGGTTCCTGTTCCGCTATCTGTACGATCCGCAGGGCGGGCTTGTGCCCTGGGTGCTCCAGTCGCTGCACGTGCCGCTGCCGGCGGCGGGGCTGCTGGGCAGTTCCCATACCGCGCTGTGGGCGGTGCTGGCGGGCGATGTGTGGCAGTGGACGCCGTTCTGCGCGCTGGTTCTCTACGCCGGTCTGCTCGGCGTGCCGGAGGAGATCTACGAGGCGGCGCGCATCGACGGCGCCGGCGCCTGGCCCACCCTGACCCGCATCACCCTGCCGCTGATCCGCAAGCCGGCCTCGTTCGTCGTGGCGCTCCGACTGATGCAGATCTTTAATCTGTTCGACCTGGTGCTGGTGCTCACGCGCGGAGGCCCGGGATCAAGTTCTCGCACCCTGTCCTACGGGCTGTACCAGCAAGGTCTGATCGATTTCAACATCGGCCTGTCGAGTGCCACCACCTGGCTGATCGTGATTATCGTCAATGTCCTGATCGCGCTATTCGCCGTGTTCGCCTTCAAGGATCTGGCCTGATGCGGCGACCTGGCGCGGGTTTCAGAATCCTGTTGCTGTATGCCGCTCTGGCCGCGCTGCTGCTGGTGTTCATCGGGCCGATCGTCTGGTTTTTCCTGCTGTCGATCCGGCCGCCCGAAACCGTTTTCGTCCGCCCGCCGGTGTTCTTGTTCACGCCGACCTGGCGCGCCTTCCGCGACACGTTCGTCGATCCGGGCGTGAACGCCAGGCAACTGGTCAACAGTCTGATCGTGGCCGGCGGCGCGGTCGGCCTGAACCTGCCGTTCTCGATCCCGGCCGCCTATGCCATCTCGCGGTTCGCGTTCCGCGGCAGACGTTCGCTGATGCTGTGGTATCTCGGCCTGCTGATGGCGCCCCCGGTGGCCTTCCTCATTCCCTACTTCATCGTCATGACCGATATCGGGCTGACCGGCACCTATCTGTCCATGATTTTGGTCCTGCAAACGCTGGTGGTGCCGTTCTCGGTCTGGCTGCTGAAAAGCTTTTTCGACGAAATCCCGGTCGATCTGGAAGAGGCGGCCCGGGTCGACGGCGCCGGATTGCCGACCGTGCTGTGGCGCATCACCCTGCCGCTCGCGGTTCCCGGAATGATCGTGACGGCCATGTTCGCGTTCGTGTTTGCGTGGAACAATGCCGCCTTCCCGCTGGTGCTGAGCGATCAGGATACCGCGACCTTGCCGATCGGCACTTTGGGATATTTCGCCACGGCGGGCGTGACCTGGAACGACATCGGCGCCGCCGCGGTCGGCGCCATGGTGCCGCCGATGCTGATCTTTCTGTTTCTTGACCGCTACGTCGTGCGCGGTCTGACGTTCGGCTCGATCAAGGGATAGGAGCGGCCATGGCGAGGGCAGGGTTCGGCATCGTCGGCGCGGGTTTGTGGGGTTCGCAGCATGCGCGCGTGCTGTCTACTCTGCCGGAAGCGGAGCTGATCGCGGTGTGCGACACCGATGCGACGCGCGCCGAATCGCTGCGCGCCCGCTTCGGTGCGAAACGCGCCTGCACGGAATTTGCCGAGCTGCTGGCCGATCCGGCGATCGCCGCCGTGACCGTCGCCACCCCGGACTTCGCCCATGCGGCGGTGATCCGCGCGGCGCTGGAGGCTGGCAAGCACGTCATGAGCGAAAAGCCGCTGGCGACGACAGTGGCGGAGAGCGAGGACATCGCAGCGCTGGCGCAGCGCGCCGGGCGCAAGCTGATGGTCGATTTTCATAACCGGGTCAGCCCGGCCATCGTGGCAGCACGCGAGGCGGTCGCCTCCGGCGAACTGGGCCGCCCGTTGCATCTCAGCGCGCGACTGAGCAACACGACTTTCGTGCCGCGCGAAATGCTGAGCTGGGCGGCGCAATCCTCGGCGCTGTGGTTCCTCGGCAGCCACACCGTCGACGCGCTTCGCTTCATTACCGGCGACGAGATCGTGGCTGTGCAAGCGGTGACAAGGAAGGGGTTTCTCGAGTCGCTCGGCGTGGGCACGGCGGACGTGCATCTGGCGCTGCTGGAGTTCGGCTCCGGGGCGGTCGGGACGCTTGGAGAACAGCTGGGTCCTGCCGCCCGACTCGCCCATGGTCTATGATTTCCGCATCGAACTGACGGGCGAGAAAGGCGCGGTGCAGCTCAGCACCGCCGACAATGGCGCGTTCCGGAAGTTTGTTGGTGGCGGCCTCAGAAGTGCCGATCTGTTTGGTTCGACGCCGGCCGCGGGACATCGGATCGGGGGCTTTGTCTATGAGGCGATTGCCCGTTTCGTCGACGCGGTCGTCGCGGACGCGCCGCTGCTGGCGGACGCCTGGGATGGCGTCGCCGTGACCCGCGTGCTGGCCGCCATCGAGACGGCGGCGCGAACCGGCGAGCGCGTGGCGGTTCCGGCTTCCCCGGCGGCGGCGGGGCGGTGAGCCCGACCCGACAGGCCCGCCTGGTTTCTGCTGCTCTCCGCGAGGTCGCGTCTTCGCTGTGACGGCGAGCCGGCATTGCGGTGTTACGCGAGAGAGGAGTGATCCCATGACGACACTGAAAGTGGGCATCGCCAGCTATGAGGACATGAAGGCCCGCACCATGGCGGTGGCGCGCGGCGAGCAGCGCATTGCGCCCGACGAGCCGAAGGTGTGGTTCACCTCGACTGAGTCGTTCGCCAAGGTTCTCTCGGCCGGCAACCGCGACCTGCTGCGGGTGATCGTGGAGCAGGCGCCCGGCTCGCTCGACGAACTGGCGCGAATTACCGGCAAGGCAAAGTCGAACCTGTCGCGCACGCTGAGGACGATGGCCGGCTACGGCCTAGTCCGCCTGGAACGCGGCGAGCGGGGTCGGATCACACCCAAGGTCACCTACGATCGGGTGGAACTGGACGTGCCGCTCATCTGGTCGCGAAAGGCAAGTTGAGCCATGACCTCTGGGCCGCCCGTCCATGAACTCCGATACGGAGACTGCCGATGCGCTGTGATCTGATCATTCGCGACGCCACCATCTTCGATGGCACCGGCGGTATGCGCGTGCGCGGCGACGTGGCGGTGACGGGCGACCGCATCGCCGGCATGGGCGACCTCGGCGCATGGAGCGGCGAGCAGGAGGTCGATGCCGAGGGCTTGGCACTGGCCCCCGGCTTCATCGACGCGCACACGCATGACGACCGCGCCGTGCTGTGCGGACCCGCCTGCATGCTGTGCAAGATGTCGCAGGGCGTCACCACGGTGGTCGTGGGCAACTGCGGCATCAGCCTGTCGCCGGTGACCATGCGCGAACGGCCGATGCCGCCGCTCGACCTGCTGGGTGACGAAAGCTGGTGGACTTTTGGCAGTTTTGCCGAATACGCCGAGCGGCTGGCGCGCGAGCCGGCGCCGGTGAACACGGTGGCGCTGATCGGCCACATGTCGCTGCGCGTCGAGGCCATGGGCGGCGACGTTTTTCGCGCGGCCACCGACGCCGAAGCGGCGCGCATGCAGCATCGCCTGGCCGAAGCGCTGGACCAGGGCGCATCCGGCTTTTCCACCGGCCTCTATTATCCGGCCAATCACGAGGCTCCGACCAACGAGGTGATCGCCGTCGCCGAGGCGCTGCGCAGCCGCAACAGCCTGTACGTGACGCATATGCGCGACGAGGGTGCGACCGTGCTGGAATCGATCGAGGAGACCTTGCAGATCGGCCGCGCCGCCGGTGCGCCGGTGGTGATCAGCCACCACAAATGCGCCAACCCGGAAAACTACGGCCGCTCGCCGACCACGCTGGCGGCGATCGATGCCGGCGCCGCGCGACAGAGCGTCGCGTTCGACAGCTATCCCTATGCCGCGGGCTCCACCGTGCTGATGCCGGAAAAAGTGCGCGACGACGTGCCGGCCCGCATCACCTGGTCGGTGCCGCATCCCGAAATGGTGGGGCGCTGGCTCTCCGAGATTGCGGCCGAGTGGGGCGTGGCGCAGGTGGAGGCGGCGAAAAGATTGCTGCCGGCGGGGGCGGTGTTGTTTCAGATGGACGAGGCGGACGTGCGCCGGATTCTGGCGCATCCGCGCGGCATGGTGGGCTCCGACGGTCTGCCGCACGACGCCTTTCCGCATCCGCGCCTGTGGGGCACGTTTCCGCGCGTTCTCGGCCACTACGCACGCGACGAAAAGCTGTTCAGCCTGGAAACCGCGGTCCACAAGATGACCGGGCGCACCGCGGAAGTTTTCGGACTGGTCGATCGCGGCGTGATCCGCACCGGCGCCTATGCCGACCTGGTGCTGTTCGATCCGGCCACCGTGCGCGACACCGCGACCTACGACGATCCGCAGCGGCCCGCGGACGGGATTTTGCAGACCTGGATCAACGGCCGCAGCGCATACCGGCACGGCCAGGGAGCGTCGGACGAGAGCGCGGGGCGGCTGCTGACCCGGGGCCGGGCGTGATCCGCGACGCCACCGACGCCGACCTGCCGCGCATCCTGGACATCACCAACCAAGCCATCCTGGAGACCACGGCGCTGTGGACCATCACGCCCGCTACGCTGGAGACGCGAGGCGCGTGGATGAACGAGCGCCTGTCCGGCGGCTTTCCAGTATTGGTGGCGGAGCAGGACGGAGCGGTGGCCGGCTTTGGCTCGTTCGGTTCCTTTCGGCCGCATGACGGCTACCTGCATACCGTGGAGCACTCGCTGTATGTCGAGCCGGAATGGCAAGGGCGGGGCCACGGCCGCGCGCTGCTGGAGGCCCTGATCGAGCGCGGCAGAACGATGGGCAAGCACGCCATGGTGGGCGGGATCGAGGCGGCCAACACCGCCTCCATCCGCCTGCACGAGCGCGCCGGTTTTTTGCGCGCCGGAGTGCTGCCCGAGGTGGGTCGAAAATTCGAGCGCTGGCTGGACCTGCTGTTCATGGTGCGGCTGCTGTAGCATTTGCCGTAACCGCCACCGCGCGCCGCGCGAACATCAACCACGCGGTCCAGGCGGTCGCGACGATATCGACCAAAAAAGGGGACCTGATGCGCACCAATCCGATTGCGGATGCCCTGTTGTTCCTGATCGGCGATACGCCGGACCACCATGCGCTGGGCGCCTGGGGTTTCTTGCTGGCCGCACTGTTCTTCGTGCTGCTGCTGGCCGGGATCTGGATCGCGGTCGCGTGCTGGCGCACCGATCCCGCGCAACGCCGCCCGACCCTGCTGTGGATCTGTCTCACCCGCATACTGATGGGAGGGATGTGGTTCCAGGGCTCGTTATGGAAGCTGCCGCTGCCGGTCTCCGGCGGTCTGAAATACTGGACCGAACAACTGCGTGACAATTCGGCTTTCGCCCTGCACCGCGCACTGGTGACGGACGTGCTGCTGCCGAACCTCACCTGGCTTGGCCCGCTGGTCTGGCTGACCGAGACGAGCATGGCGGCCGCGCTGGTGCTGGGTTTCGCGGTGCGCGCCGCCGGCGTGGTCGGCATCCTGTTCACGCTGAATATCTGGATCGGCCTGTATCGCAATGGCGGGGAGTGGCCCTGGACCTACGTGTTCATCATTTTGATCGAGGGAATGCTGGTGGCGACGCACGCCGGCCAGGCGCTGGGGCTCGACGCCCTGCTCGCGCGCAGAAGGCTTCCGGCGGGTCTTGCCCGGCTGCATCGCCTGGTCGCCTGACGCCACGTTGAGCAGCGAGCATGACCGCGGGGCGGCAGGCGCCCCGATCGTGGCGCGCCGCGACTGGCAGGGCAGGTCGGTATTCCGGCCAGAGGATCTTTTGCGCGAGGCGCGGCGGCAGAAAGGTTTACACGAGCGCCCGGTCCCGCCGGTCTGCGTGCTCGATCCGGACGGCGATTTGGCGCGGCATGTGCAATCCGTGCGCGCGGCACGACCGGAACCCGACTGGGCTTGCTACCATACCACGTTGCTGAGCTGGGATTCGGCGCAGGGCCGGATCGGGATCGTTCCCTATACGGTCGGGGCGGCGTTCGCGGTGCTGGTGGCCGAGCAGTTGTTCGCCTCGGGCTGCCGGTTGCTGATCAACCTCACCTCGGCCGGACAACTCGCCGATCTCGGGCCGCCGCCGTATTTCGTGGTGATCGACCGGGCGCTGCGCGACGAGGGCACCAGCTACCACTATGCCCCGCCATCCGAATACTCCCATGCCGATCCGGCCCTGATAGACGCGCTGTGGCCCGCCTTGTCCACTGCCACCGGGTCGCTGCACCGCGGCGGCAGCTGGACCACGGACGCACCGTTTCGCGAAACGGAGGCGGCGATCGCGGCCCAGCGAGCGCGCGGTCTGTTGCTGGTCGAAATGGAGACGGCGGCACTCTATGCATTCGCAGCAACGGTACTCGACCGGTTCTGTCCGTGGCCCATGTCACCAACAGGCTGGGACAAAAAGGCGATTTCGAGAAAGGCGATGCACAGGGAGCGGCGGACGCGCTGCAATTGATCGAGGCGGCAGCGCTCGCGTGGCGCGCTATCGGTCCGCGATTCCAGCCCCGCCCGTCCGATACGGGTGCGTAGCAGCGCTGCGGCGGGCGCACTGGTGGCATGACTGCAGCCATGCTCGCATCGTTTCCATGCTTGCACCGATGCTGCCGCTGGTCACTTTCGCCGTCGCCGCATATATCACGCCGGGGCCGAACAACGTCATGGTCGCGGCCTCGGCCGCCAATCACGGTTTTCGCGCCACCGTGCCCCACATGCTGGGCATCGCAGTGGGATTTGCCGTAATGCTGGGCGTGGTCGGGCTGGGCATCGCGGGCCTCCTGATCGCCTTCCCCATGCTCGCCCTGAGCTTGCGCTTCGTTTCCATGGCGTGGCTGCTGCTGCTGGCCTGGCGCATCGCGCGCGCCGACGCTCCGGGCAGCGGCCCGCGCCGGCCGCCGATGGGGTTCTTCGGCGCCATGCTGTTCCAGTGGGTGAACCCGAAGGCGTGGATGATCACGCTCGGCGTGGCCGGCGCCTTCATCGAGCCCGGACGGCCGCCCGCACCGCAGGTCGCCCTGATCGCCGTAACGTTTTTTGCCGTGGGGCTGCCCTGCATCCTGCCCTGGGCGCTGCTGGGCAGCATGGCGGGACGCTTGCTGCGCTCGCCGGCGCGGCTGCGGGCGTTCAATATCGCCATGGCCGCGCTCATGGTCGCATCGATGCTGCCGGTCGCTTTCGAGTGAAGCCATGACGGCGCCGGAGCGACCGCGACCGACGCTCGGGGCTCTGGCAAGCGGCTTTCTGCTGATCGGCACGATCGGTTTCGGCGGCGTCATGCCGTGGGCGCGATGGCTGATCGTGGAGCGCCGCGGCTGGCTCGATGCAACCGAATTCACCGACGTACTGGCGCTCGCCCAGTTCCTGCCCGGCCCCAATATCGGCAACCTCGCCGTGATTCTGGGTACGCGCTTTCATGGCGCTCGGGGAGCGGCGGTGTCCCTGCTCGCCTTGTTCGCGCTGCCTGCCGCGTGTGTGGTGGTGCTGGGCGCGCTGTATGACCGTTTCGCCGCCCATCCCGCGGTCGCGCGCGCGCTGCCCGGCCTTGCGGCGGCCGCCTCCGGGCTGATCGTGGCCACCGCGATAAAGATCGCACTGCCGCTGCGCGGACGCGGTTTGGCGCCGCTGGCCGTAGCCGCGGCAACGTTTGCTTTCGTGGTCCTGCTGCGCCTGCCGCTGCCGCTGGTGCTGCTCGCCATGGTGCCGGTCAGCGTCGCGGCTGGCCACACGGGAGGCGCGGGCGTGACCGACCGGCTGGCCGCGACGGCGGCGCTGTTCGGAGGCCTGTCGCTGCAGGCGGTGGGCGGCATCAACGCCACGCTGCCGGAAATGCAGCGGCAGGTCGTGACGGTGCATCACTGGATGAGCCCCGAACAATTCGCGGCACTGTTCGCCTTGGCGCAGGCGGCGCCGGGCCCGAACGGGATCGTGGCGACCTTGATCGGGTGGCACGTGGCGGGCTGGCCGGGTGCCGCGGTGGCGACGGTGGCGCTGATCGGGCCGACGGCCGCACTGGCCTACGCCGTCGCTGGCACCTGGCATCGGTTCCGCGCGGCACGCTGGCGGCGAGTTTTGCAGGCGGGGCTCACGCCGGTGACGGTGGGCTTGGTGCTGGCGGCAGCGGCGCTGCTGTCGCAATCCACCGCGCGAGGTCCCGGCAGCGTACTGGTTACCGCGGCCACTGCGGGGCTGCTGCTGGCCACCCGGCTGCATCCCCTGCTGCTGCTGGCGGGCGGCGCGGTGCTGGGCGCCGTCGGGTTGGCGTAATTACTACTGCAGGCTGCGGCTTGGTGCGTCGACGGTATCCGCGGCGGGAAGAACCCGCTTGTGGCGGCTCGGCGGGGCTTCGGCCACCTCGTCGTAGCGATTCGTTTCAGCCGGCCCCTGGGCCGAAATCTGGATGGACTCCGGCCGGTTCGCGACCATCGTCCCGGTATCCGGACGGTCGTATATGAAACCATAGGCCGGATACGTGCTGCCGTACCTGCCGCTACGGTCCAGCGCCACCCGCACCTGCGACCAGTCGTTGCCGGGCGACACGTCGAGCACCGACACGTTGCGGGCGACGCTGCCCTTGGACCAGTTGGCGTGCTCGATCTCGATTTCGCGCCCGCCGAGGACCGCGGTGACGACCGCGACATGGCCCAGATGCATGCGGCCAGTGGCACGGAAGTTCAGCACACTGCCCGGCTCCGGCTGCGAGCCGCGCTCGTAGACGCCGGCCGCCGCATCCCACCAGTTCGCGGCATTGCCCTTAAGCTCGATGCCCGAAGCCGCCCGCGCGAACGGCACGCATTGCAGGCCGCCGTACGTGGCATGCGCGTAACGGACTTTGGAACCCTTGGTGAACACATATTTGGCGTAGCGATGGCCAGTATAACTGCTACTGGGCAGAAACTTGTGCGAGTTGTGAGTAAATGAATGAGCGGCCACAACGGTAGCACGGTGGGTTTTGGCCTGGGAGAGTGTGGAAAAGCCCACAATCGAAGCTGTGAGTACGGTCCCGAGAACAAGAAAATTCGCGAAGCTCCATTGTGGCCGCATCCCCGCTCGCCTTTTTGTGAGGTGGCAAAGCAATGCCGGTAGCAATGGCTCCGTGAATATGACAATATGTAAATGCGCTGGACATGCCGTCGTGACTCAATTTACCTGTTTGCCGCCTGTGGATATGTCTGAAAATATGACATTTTTCCTACAAGGACACAGGTTTGTGCAATAGTGGCCGAAATACATCTTGCCTGTGACTTGTCTGCATTGCAATCGAGCCACGCCTGTGGCTCGATCGGCAAGACGAAAAAGTAAACTCCAGATGCTTCCCGGTCGAAATGTCCGGCGCCTCACTCGCGTCTCTGCCAGCCCCGCTCGCCTTGTTGCCAATAGGTGAGCACGTGGCCTTCTGCTTTCGCCGCTAGCCACCGAAGGCGCGCCGCCGCCACCGCCGCCGCGTCGCCGCCGTCGAACAGATCAAAAGCCCGGACGAAAGCGGCAAGCCGTTGGCTGGCCGCGCCGACGACCAGGAACAAAAAGCGCGCGCCGTTCGGTGCTGCGTCGTCCGGGGCGAGCCAGATCGGCTGCAGGTCCGCGTCCCCATCCGCCGGCGTGCCGTGCGGCAGCCACTCCGGATCGGTGCTCCGCCACAAGGCGGCATCCAGGAATTTCAGCAGGGCCGGGTCGGGACACACGACGCAGGCCCGTTCGCCCGCGGCCAGGGTGCGGCCGAGCAGTTGGCCGGCAGCGCCTGCTCCAGCCGGCTGCGCGTCAGATGGTAAAAGCCCACCTCCACGCGCGCGTCACGCTTCGTAGTTTGCCGCCACCAGCCGGTCTAGCAGGCGCACGCCGTATCCGGTCGCACCTTTGGCGAACAGCGGCGCATCCTTGCTGGCCCAGGCCACGCCCGCGATGTCCAGATGCGCCCATTTGGCATCGCCCACGAAACGCTTGAGAAACTGCGCGGCGGTGATGGCGCTGCCGGGCCGGCCGGTCACGTGCTTCATGTCGGCGATCTCGCTTTTCAGCTGCTTGTCGTACGCCTCTCCCATCGGCATGCGCCAAAGCTTTTCGCCGGTCGCCTGACCCGCCTCGAACAGGTGTTGTGCGAGCGTGTCGTCGTTGCTGAAAAAGCCGGCGTTCTCGTGGCCCAGAGCCACCACCATCGAGCCGGTCAGCGTGGCCAGATCGATCATGAAGCGCGGCGCAAACCGGGTCTGGCAGTAGTGCAGCAGGTCGGCCAGGACCATGCGGCCCTCGGCATCGGTGTTGATGATCTCCACCGTCTGCCCCGAGGCCGTGGTGACCACATCACCGGGCCGCTGGGCGCTGCCGGAGGGCATGTTCTCCACCAGCCCGACCAGACCCACCGCATCCACCCGCGCGCGGCGAATCGCCAGGCTCGCCATCACGCCGGTCACGGCGCCGGCGCCGGCCATGTCCCACTTCATGTCCTCCATGCCGCCGGCCGGCTTGATGCTGATGCCGCCGCTGTCGAAGGTGACGCCCTTGCCGATGAACGCCGCCGGCTGCGCCGAGCCGTTCCCGGCCCCGCTCCAGCGCATCACCACCACGCGCGGCTCGCGCACGCTGCCTTGCGCGACCCCCAAAAGCGCGCCGAATTTCAGCTCGCGCAGCTGGTCCGGCCCCAGCACCTCGACATCCAGGCCGAGCTCGGACAACGCCTGAATGCGGGTGGCAAATTCTTCCGGACCCAGCACATTCGGCGGTTCGCTCACCAGGTCGCGGGTAATGAACGCGCCCCGCGCCACCGCCTGCATCGGCTCCCAGGCGAGCCGCCCCGCCGCCGGATCTTCCGCCCGCACCGAGACGCGTGCCAGGCGAGGTTTGTCCTCCGGCTTCTGCTTGGTGCGGTAGCGATCGAACCGGTAGGCGCGCAGCACCATTCCCAAGGCAAAATGCGCCGCCTGTGCGGGCGACAGCAGGCGTGCGGCGACCGCGGCCTCCTCCTCGCGGGGCAGCGCCGCCGCGGCGTGGCCGCCGGCTTCCTCCACCGACAGGTCGGTAAGCGCGTCGGGCTTGCCGAGCCCGACCGCGACCACGCGGGACAGGCCGCCGCCTGGCGCCAGCACCGTCACGGTCTGCGCCGCTTTGCCCTTGAACTCGGCCGCCGCGAGCGCCCGGGACACCGCACCGCCGGTCGCCTCGTCGGCCGCGCTCAAGGCCGGACTGCCGTCGCCCTCGGCCAGAGGCAGGATCAGCGCGCCCGATTTCGGCAGGCTCGGCGACACGAACGCGACATCCAGCATGCGCAGAACTCCAGCTTGCGTGACGCCCGGCCTTACCATGGGAGAGTCGGCCCGTCGCTAGGCAGCGCCGTCCTCCCCGGCTATGAGCCCGTAATGGACGATGCCGCCCTGCTGAGCCTCGCCGCCGACCTCGCCCGCCAAGCCGGGGCTTTGATCCTGGCGGTGCGCGCGCGCGGTTTCGATACGCGGCACAAGACCGACGCCTCGCCGGTGACGGAGGCGGATCACGCGGCCGAGGCGCTGATCGTCGAGGGCCTGCGCCGGGCGACCCCGGACACTCTGGTGGTGGCTGAGGAAGAAATCGCCGCCGGGCACGTGCGTGAGCCGACGCAACAATTCTGGCTGGTGGACCCGCTGGACGGAACCAAGGAGTTTTCCGCGGGCCGAGACGATTTCTGCGTCAACATCGGCCTGGTGCGCGAGGGACGCGCGGTGCTGGGGATCGTGGGCGTGCCGGCGCAAGGCGAGCTTTTTGGCGGCCTCGTCGGGCGCGGCGCCTGGAAGCGAACCAGCGCGGGCGAGCAGGCGATCCGGGCCCGCAAAATGCCCGAGGCAGGTGCGGACGTGATCGCCTCGCGCAGTCACGCCAATGACGAGCGGATGTCCGAGTTTCTGGCTGGGCGGAAAATCGCCGGAATGAGCAACGCCGGATCGGCGCTGAAATTTTGCCGCCTGGCCGAGGGCAAGGCCGATCTCTATCCGCGCTTCGGCCGCACCATGGAGTGGGATACCGCAGCCCCGCAGGCCGTGCTCGAGGCCGCGGGCGGGGCGGTGCGCACCTTGGATGGCAATCACCTGCGTTACGGCAAGCCCGGTTGGGACAACCCGCACTTCATCTGCACGGGCCTCGATTGACCAAAAGCCTGTCGGCGGACGATCCCGCCGGCATCGCCGAAGCCGCCGCGCTGCTGCGCTCCGGAGAGCTGGTCGCGTTTGGCACCGAAACAGTCTACGGATTGGGCGCCGACGCGACCGACGGACACGCTGTCGCACGGGTTTTTGAGGCAAAGGGCCGGCCGCGTTTCAACCCGCTGATCTGCCATTTTCCCGATGCCGCGACAGCCTTTGCGCAGGTGGAAGCGTGTGACCTGGCCCGGACGCTGGCGCAAAACCTCTGGCCCGGTCCGCTCACCCTGGTGCTGCCGCGAAAATCGTCGAGCGGGGTAAGTCTGCTGGCCGGCGCCGGGCTGGCCACGCTCGCGGTGCGGGTTCCGGCGCACCCGGCCGCGCTGGCATTGCTTAGCGCGGCCGGCCGGCCGGTCGCCGCTCCTTCCGCCAACCGCTCCGGCCACGTCAGTCCAACGACCGCTCGGCACGTACTGGAGGGTTTGGCGGGCCGTATCACCGCAGTGCTCGATTGCGGTCCCTGCATGGTTGGCGTGGAGTCGACGGTTCTCGACCTCACCACGCAGCCGCCCACGCTGCTGCGCCCGGGCGGCGTTTCGGTCGAGCAGCTTGCTTCGCTTATTGGCGCGGTAGGGACACAAACGGCGGGCTCGCCGAAGGACCCGCGATCGCCCGGGATGCTCGCGTCGCACTACGCTCCACGCCTGACACTGCGGCTGAACGTACAAAGAGTGGAGCCGGGCGAGGCTTTGCTGGCATTCGGGCCGCCTCTGGCTGGGGCCGGGGCCGTGTTTCAGCTGAGCGCCCGGGCCGATCTGGCGGAAGCGGCGGCCAATCTGTTTGCGGGCCTGCGCGCGCTGGAGGCTACCGAAAGCACAGCCATCGCCGCGATGGCGGTGCCCGAGCGCGGGCTTGGCCTCGCCATCAACGACCGACTGAGACGCGCCGCCGCCCCGCGCTGAACGGAACTAGACGCCGGACCGTGCCTTGTAACGCTCATAGGGCCGCCCGGCCCGCAGCCACGGAGCACTCGTCCCATGAAGCACTTCCTCGTTGCCGCCGCGCTGGCGGCGCTGACCGCGTCGGCGGCACTGGCCCAAGTACCACGGCAACGACCGACCAACCGGCGGGGACGCCCGCCACCGCCAACGGCCAGAACGTGGCACCCGTCACGCCGAACCCGGCCGCGCCGGGCACGGCGGAGGCGCTGGCGACCACCCCGAAAAAGGGCGCCAATTCGTTTACCGAAGGCCAGGCACAGACGCGCATCGCCAATCACGGGTTCACCGATGTCGGCGCGTTGAAGAAGGACGCGAACGGCGTCTGGCGCGGCACCGCAATGCGCGCCGGCAAGCAGGTGAATGTCTGGCTCGACTACGCCGGCAGATGTCGGCGGCGGCGACGCCGCCCAGCAGTAACAAATCGAGACAAGGACCCACACAATGACGCGCACCATCACCCATCTTTATGACACCTACGAGGAAGCGGCGCGGGCCGTTCGCATCCTGGAGGATGCCGGCATCCGCTCGACGGATATCAGCATCGTGGGCAGCGATCGAGACAATCGCTATGGCGCGGAGATGCCCAATGTCACCCTCACCGACCGGCCCGCGCCGGTCGGTGGGACGGGTGACACTGCCCGGGCCTACGCCCCGGCCGCCACCGATCCCGCGC
Source organism: uncultured Pseudomonadota bacterium (assembly GCA_963822705.1). Lineage (GTDB taxonomy): Bacteria > Pseudomonadota > Alphaproteobacteria > Acetobacterales > Acetobacteraceae > CAVRQM01. Next base: position 44,788 of record CAWGIX010000006.1, on the reverse strand, counting down.
GCCGCCTCGACACGGACCCGGCGACTGGTGCCGGCGCGGGTGCTTCGGTCGGCACCGTGGTCGGCGGCGGCGCCGGTCTGCTGGCGGGAATCGGAGCGCTGGCCATTCCGGGCGTAGGGCCCGTGGTGGCGGCGGGCTGGCTGATCGCCACGCTCACCGGTGCCGGGGTCGGCGCCGGCCTGGGCGGCATTTTGGGCTCGCTCGTCGGGAGCGGGCACCCGGAGGATGATGCCCATGTTCTCGCGGAGGGCGTCCGCCGCGGCGGCACGCTGGTCAGCGTGCGCGCTGACGATGCGGACGCGCCCCGCGTGGAAAGCCTGTTGCAGACTTCCGGCCGGGTCGACCTTTCGTCGCGGGCCGCGGAATACCGGGCGGCGGGCTGGGAACGTTTCGACCAGACGGGGACGATCGAGACGACGGGGGCCACCGGCATCGGCACCACGACCTCGGAAGGCCAGGTCTTGCGCGACGCCACCACCGGCGCGCCTGTGCCGGCGGACCCCCTCGCCTCGCCGGTCGATGTCGAGCGGCAGCGGCTGGGCAGCAGCACGCACGTGTAATAATACCGGCGCGGAACACCCTGCCCTTTTCCGGGCTAGTCCGGGAGAGGGCAGGTGCTCAGGCCGTAGGCGGGGCGGTCAGCGCGCTCAGCACGGCGCCGCCTCGGGGCGAACCGAGACCGGTGACCGGATCCCAGCCGTGTCCGGCGGAGTACCCGTTATTATTTCCGGTCAATATATCGGTCAGCGCGGACGGATTGGCGTAGAGTACCGGGTTGATGAAGCCGACCTTGCGCTGTAGCTGCTGGTTGATGAGCGCAACGAGGCCGGCCCAGAGCGGGGCCACGGCGCTGGTGCCGCCGGCCACGGTATCCTCGCCATCGACCCGCACATTGTAGCCCGTCGCCGGGTCAGCATCGCCCGCTACGTCCGGAACGCCTCGTCCGGTACCCTGAACGGTCGTTTGATACGACGGCTGCGGAAAGTGCGTTGAAAAACCGCCGCCCGACGCGCCAAAACCGCCGTTCCAGGCCGTCTCAGGACCGCCCTGCGGCAGACTGGTGCCGCCGCACCCGAGCACGTTCGGGCTGGCGGCCGGGAAGTCCACGGTATTCTGGCCGTCCGGCGAGTTGTCCGCTGCCCCATTGTCGCCGGACGCGACGCATACTGAAATATTGAGTGCGGCTGCCGACTGGAACGCCTGGTCCATGGCGTCCATATCCTGCGCCGCCCAGGTCGATTCCGCCTGGCCCCAGCTGATGGAAATCACCGACGGCGCGGTGGCGGTGTCGTGGATCGGCGCCTGCACCGTGTCGAGAAAACCGCTGGCGCTGTTGGGGCCGAAATAGACCGCGATGTTGGCACCCGGCGCGACGCAGCCGGCCACGTCGATGTCGAGCTGAACCTCGCCGTCAGCGTCTCCGCCGGGCGTGTTGTCGACTCCATCGACCGACACGCTGACGAGCGTGCCGGTACGTGCAACGTTTTTCTCGGCAAAGTATTGCGCCACGTCGTTGGGGTCGAAACCGCCGCCCAACTCGACCAGCGCGATCGTCTGCCCGGTGCCGTCGACGCCCGTTGGAAATTGGTAGGTCTGCGCGACCGCGGCGGGATCGTAGCTGATCGTCGCCGTCTCCCGTGGCAAGAATACGAAACGCGGCTCGGCCACCGGGCGCTGGTCGAAACCCATAACCGCCACGATCTCCGGCGCCAAGTCCGCCGGGACGCTCAGATGTCCGGTGCGCGCAACATAGCGCCTTCCGTCCTGCTCGTAGATCCCGAGATCTTCGGGCTGAAACGCGGCGCGGGCCTGGGCATAGGTGCCGACCAGCTTGATCCTGTGCCGTTCCGGCTGCATCGCCTCCACGCTGAGCCCGTGCTCGCCGGCGAAGCGCGCCACCGCCTCCATGGTCGCCTGGCGCGTGCCGTGGAGCTTGCCAAACTCGGCGCGCGAAAGACCGCGACCGCCCGCGTATTGCCGGGGTTGAATCGCCTCGGCGGGTTTCAACACGACGGTAAGGTGGACCGTCCCTTCGTTGTCCACCTCCCCAACTCGCGTCGCGCGCGGCTTTCTGTGCAGGCTGCGCGCGAATCTCTGCATCCTGTGGTGGTTCGGCATGACCCAATCCCCTGTATGATCCTTGATGCATCATCGTATCATGGTTCAGGAGAGGGCGCCGTACATTCGTGTGTGATCTCGTTATCCGCCCGCCAGTTCCTGTGCCATGACTCCCATGCCGGCCGTCAGCCCGCCATCGACCACCAGATCGGCGCCGTTGACGAAGGCCGCTTCGTCGCTGGCCAGAAAAGCGATCGCGGCGGCGATGTCGTCCGGCGCCCCCACCCGGCCGACCGGGTACCAGCGGGCCAGTTTTTCGAAAATCTCCGGTTCGCGTTCGGCTCGCCGCCGCCAGGTTTCGGCCTCGGTGCGCACGCTGCCGGGGCTCACCATATTGGTGCGCACTCCGCGCGGACCGTATTCCACCGCCAGCGACTGGGTCAGGCTGCGCAGCCCGGCTTTTGCTGCGCTATAGGCGGGATTGCCGAAATACATCCGCCCGTTCACCGAGCCCACATTGACGATGGCGCCGCCACCCGCGCACAGCAGTTCCAGTGCCGCGCGGCAGCACAGAAAGGCGCTGCGCAGGGTGCGGGCCAGTTCGCGGTCCCAAGCGGCGGGCTCGCAATCCTCGAACCGGGACGCCACCGTGTAGCCGACGTTGTTGACCAGAACGTGCAGCGCGCCGAACGCCGCCTGCGCGTGGCCCACCGCGGCATTGACGTCGGCCTCGGACGTCGCATCGCCGATATGGACCAGCACGCCGGGTCCGGCCTCGCCCGCGGTCCGCGCCGCCGCGGTGGAATTCGTGTCCAGCAGCACCACGCGGGCGCCCTCGGCCGCGAACCGGCGAACCGTGGCGCGCCCGATCCCGGCGGCTCCGCCGGTCACCAGTGCCACCCTGCCGTCGAAACGGGTCGCCATTTCGCCCTCGCTTGTGCCGCCACCCTCAGGCAGGGATAACACGCCCGCCCCGGAACGGAGAGACAGGATGGCCGATGCGCAAAAATTGGCCGAGCTGCGCGCGCGCTACACCAACGACCAGCCGCACCAGAACTCTTGATCCGCTGTTCCGCAAGGCCGCCTCGCTGGGGTTCCGCGAAAACGGCACCCGCCGCCTGCCCTATGCCGAGCTGCCGACGCTGCTCGGCGCGCCGCTATCGGCCCGACGCCGCCGGACCGCCCGATTCGCCGGGCTCGACTTGGCGCTGATCGGCGTGCCGATGGACCTCGGCGTGACCAACCGCGCCGGCGCGCGCTTCGGGCCCGCGCGCGGTGCGCGCCGTCGAGCGCGTCGGGCCCTATCAACCACGTGCTGCGCGTCGACGCCGCTGACGCAGTTGCGGGTTCGCCGACGTCGGCGACGTGCCGTTGCGCAGCCGCTTCTCGCTCGAACAGTGCCACGCCGACATCGAGCCGTTCTTCGCCGCGTGCGTCGCGGCCGGCGTGCGTCCCGCTGGCGTCGGCGGCGATCACTCGATGACCGCTGCCGATCCTGCGGGCGCGTCGGCGCGCGGCGCGCCGGTCGGCATGCTGCATATCGACGCGCATTGCGATACCGGCGGGCATCTACGAGGGCTCCAAATTCCACCACGGCGGCCCGTTCCGCCAGGCGGTGCTCGACGGCGTGCTCGACCCGGAGCGCGTGATCCAGATCGGCATCCGCGGCGGCGGCGAATATCTCTGGGAGTTCTCGTTCGACTCCGGCATGACCGTGATCCACGCCGAGGAGGTCGACGAGTTGGGCGTCGAGGCGGTCGTCGACCGAGGCGCGCGCGGTGCATCGGCGACGGGCCGTTCTACTGTCAGCTTCGACGTCGACAGCCTCGATCCCGCGCTTCGCGCCCGGCACCGGCACGCCCGAGGTCGGCGGGCTGACGCCGCGCGAGGCGCTGGCATCCTGCGCGGCCTGCGCCGGCCTCCGATCGATCGGCGGCGATGTGGTCGAGGTCGCGCCGCAATACGACGCCACCACGTCACCGCGCAGATCGGCGCGCAGATGCTGTTCGAACTGCTGCGCCTGATGGCACTGACGCCGGGAGCAAAGTCATGACGCCGATCCGCCTGTATACCTGGGGCACGCCCAACGGCCAGAAAGCCAGCATCATGCTGGAGGAAGTCGGCCTGCCCTACGAGGTACACGCGGTCGACATTTCCAAGGGCGGCACGCAGACGCCCGAATATCTGGCGATGAACCCGAACGGCAAAATTCCCGTGATCGTGGACGAGGAGCGCACCATCGTCGAGAGCGGTGCCATTCTGCTGCACTTGGCGGAGCGCAGCGGCAAGATGTTGCCGCAGCCGGGGGACCGCACGCTGGAGTGGATGTTTTTTCAGGCGGCCCATGTCGGGCCGATGCTGGGCCAGCTCGGCTTCTTCAAGATTTTCGCCAAGGAAAAACTGCCGATGGCGATCGAGCGATACGAGAACGAAAGTGCCCGCGTGCTGAAAGTGCTGGACACGCGGCTGGCGGAGAGTACGCATCTCGGCGGCGCCGATTATGGGCTGGCGGACGTGATGACCTGGTCCTGGGTCAACGCGGCCAACAAGCGGCTCGGCTTCGATCTTGCGCCGATGCCGAATCTGGCGCGCTGGCACGCCACGATTGCGGAACGGGGGGCGGTGCAGCGCGGGATGGCTGTGCCGCGCCTATGAAGCGGCGTGACGGCCGGATCACCCCCGTTCCGCCGCAACAGCGTCAATATGCAGGCTTGCAGACCAGGAGTATCCCAGAAATCGCAGTGGTGTTCGGCTGAACAGAACGCATCCGTTTCGGTCAAAATGCCGGATGGCGCGATATCCTTCGCCAAGACAAGGCTCTCGGGCCGCGACTGTACTCCATGGAATTATTCGGGGAGTAAGCACGAATTCAAGATGGCAAGTGTGCGATCATACCCCCACGCGCAATGTCGGCCGGCAAACGAAGACCTTTTTTGCTCAATGGTGGTGGTATTCTGTAACGGCTTCGCCGAGAGGGTGGGCGGCGATCTCGGCTACTTCCCGCCCCAGCAAGTCGCCGCGCCCGACTGGCAAGGCGTCGCGCAGCCAGCCACGCGCATCGACCAGAATCACAAGCCCAGCAAGCGCCGACGGTGCCACTCCCAGCGTGAGTGCATAGGCGCCGGCCGCCTCTGGATCGTCGCTGGTGCAGGTTCCGATTCGCTGTGCCTCGCTGCTTCGAACAGAGACCGCCCCGACGGCAGCAGGCGAAACCACGACGTCGGGGAGGAAATCGAGACGCAGTGGCGTGCCGCGCAGCTCGCCGAGACTACGCTTCGCGACACCGCACCTGAGCAGCAGGTCGGGCGCACGCCGAGGCACGCTTGGGTTGGCCGCCGCGTTGCGGGCGCGCAGGAAGTCTATCAGCGACCAGCGCGCGTCCTCGTCCAGGCGGTCGCCCAAAGCCCGGCATTGCCATGCCGCGGCCCTCGGGATCATCAATTCCGTGGGTAATGATCCAGAACAGGTCCCCGTCGCCATGCATTGCGAGCATGGGCGAGGTGAGATCCGCGGGCGGAATCCGGAGCTGTGCCGCCATCGGCCCGTCTCCCGCCCCGCCCCTGCCGTGGCAGGAGGCACAGTTCTGTGCATACAAGCGTAGCGCCGCGCATGATCGCATCGGCCGCGAACCCGGTCGGCGAGTGGTAGAAGGTGGTGGGCGCCGCCTCAACTACGAACAGGTCGAGATGCGGCAGCGCCAATCCTGCAGCCAGCGCGCCCGCAACGAGCAGCGGCCAGCGCCCGGCTCGCCAGGCCAGCCCGGCGAGGCAAGCCGCCACGCCAGCGCCCAGCATCGCCGCCGCACCGTATGCCTCTGGCGCGAATTCCGGCGCCTCGCGCAGCGTCGTGAGGCTCAGCATCCACGGCAGCGGCCAGATCGGCTGGAGATGCATGCTCGGTGGCAGGCTGGACAGGTAGGCCGCGACCAAAACCACGAGCAGGCCGACCGCACTCTCCGCGGTCAGACTACGTAGCAGCTGTCCGCGCGCTTCGGGCAACGCCGGCACCAAACGGAGCCGATGGCGCGCGCCGAAGCCGATCAGAACCCCAAGCAGCAGCAGCTTCGCCAGCGCGACCCAGCCAAAGCCGGTGCCGACCAGTCCAGCCCAGGAGCCAATGACCACGCTCGCCTGCGCGAGCGCGGTGGCCGCGATGGCCGCCACGCAGACGAGCGCCAATGTACCGAACCGCCGGCACGCAAGCGCGGCAATGGGGGGCGGCTGCGTCGCCAGCACGAGCAGCAGTCCCGGCAGGCCGCCCAGCCAAGCCGCAGCCGCGGCTATGTGGAGGAACTCAGCTGCCCAGAGCAGGCTGGGGCCGCCATACATCGTCGCCGCGTGACTGTGCCCCGACTGGGTGAGCAGCGCGCCCGCTAGCAGGGCGGGGGCAAGCCAACGCCGGCGCGCGGACATCGCCAGGGCTCCGGCGCCGAGGAGTGCCACGCGGATCAGCACCAGATGACCGAAATGGGTCCCGCTCAGAACGTCCGGCACCGCCGCCGCGAGTGCTGCGGGGCCGTCCGCGTCGGCCATGTCCCCCGCCACCAGAACGGCCCAGCCGAGCGTGGCGAGGGCCGCGAGCAGCATCGCCGCCAGCGCGAGCCGCCGCAGGCGTCGGTCAGGCGGCACGGCCGCGACGAGTGGCAGCAGTGCCGTACCGAAGGCGACGAACAGCGCCGCCACCGATACGCCGCGCGCCAGCACCGGGAGAGCACCGCCCTCCGGCACCAGATCCGGCAGCATCACGCTGCGTTCCGTCTACTTGGCGACCGTGAAGCTGAAGCTGCCTTTGGTTTTGTGCGTGTCGGTGTCGGTCGCCGCCCAGTTCACGGTGTAGCGGCCGGGCGCCAGCGGTTTGAGCGCCACAGTCAACTGCTTGGCATCCTTCGGGACCGCTTGCGCTGGCCCGGCGCTCACCACATGGCCGCCGGCATCGTGGACCACGATGCTGCTATATTTTGGCTCCAGCTCGTCGTCGAATTCGATCGATACCTGCGTGGGCGCCGTGGACAAGGTGGCATCCTTGGCGGGCGTGGTCTGGGCTGGATAGGCGTGGGCGAAGCCAGTTGCCGGGGCAAGCGCTACGGCAAGCAGCAGGGCGGCCGTCTGAGTGTGCGTCATGGTTGGTCGTCCGATTTTATGTGTCTGAGGTTGCCGCCGCGCAGGTGCGTGGCGCGGCGGTGGTCAGCCTGGACTCAGACGTGGATCGGGGGCGCTCGGGCGAATGCGGAGCGACGCCGGCGTGCCGGCCGCAGTGCGCGGCGGCCTCGCGGCGTCGCGCGCCCGAGCGCGACCGGCCGCGGCAGGGGGAGCGGGGCCAGGGTAGCGTCGAGCCAGATTTGCGCGCCGCACGCGAGCAGGCAGCACTGGTTGCGATGCACGCCCTGATCGTGCGGCGCCGGTGCGGGTGTCTGCTGTCCGGCGTGCGAGGCGGAGCAGATCGGCACCCCGTCGAGCGCCGCCGGCGCGCCGCTCCACATGGGAACGCCCGCCAGCAACAACGCGAACGCGACCACCGCCCGAAGCCAAGTCCGGCGCCTCACCGCGCGCATCCCGGCACTCTTGGCCATAGATTGAACATATCGCGTGCTCGTGCCAATCGCACTAGCGGCTCGCTGTCTACTGCTGGCGTCGCCATTCCGCTGGGCGCGGGTGGAAACTCCCCTCAGAGTTCTTTGGAGCTATGGCGTAACGTCGCTGATTGTCACGGCGCTGCGCCTGTCCACCTTACGCGTCCCGCCCCGCCATGAAGCCGCTCGCTTCGGCATGCGTGGTTGCATCCTGGGCAAAGCCGAACGTGCCGGCCTGCCGCAGCTCGCGTGCGGCGCGCAAAAAGCCGCCCAGCGCGGCGCGGTTCAGCAGGCCGCCCACGCTGATCCGCTTGGCCCCCGCCTCGGCCAAGGCGGCCACCGTCAGCGACGGAATTTTCGTGTTGGCCAGCACGTTGACCGGTTTCGCGACCGCGGCACAGACGGCGCGGACCGCATCCAAACTCGGCAGGCCGGGGGCGTAGAGCACGTCCGCGCCGGCCTGCTCAAAAGCCTGCAGCCGCCGGATCGTGTCCTCCAGATCGGCGCGCCCCTGCAAGAAATTTTCCGCGCGCGCGGTCAGCGTGAAGACGAAAGGCAGCGCGCGAGAAACCGCGACGGCCGCGGCGATCCGCTCGACTGCGTGGCCGAAATCGTAGATCGGCCGCGAAGAGTCGCCGGTCGCGTCCTCGATGGAGGCGCCGACCAGACCCGCCTGCGCCGCCTGCCGAATGGTCTCCGCCGCATCCTCGGGGGCGTCGCCGAACCCATTCTCGAGGTCGCCCGAGACGGGCAGGTCGGTGGCCTCGGCGATCTGGCGCGCATTGGCCAGCGCCTCGGTCCGGCTGACCAGTTGTTCCCCGTCGCGCCGTCCGAGCGAAAACGCCAAACCCGCGCTGGTGGTGGCCAGCGCCTGGAACCCCAGCGCCGCCAGAATGCGCGCCGAGCCGGCGTCCCACGGGTTGGGGATTACGAACGCGCCAGCCCGCGCGTGCAGGTCGCGAAACGCGGACGCCTTGGCGGCCTGATCGGGGCGAAACTCAGTCATGTTCCTTGCGTGCTCCCTCAGCCTCGCAACTCTAGCACCGGGCGCCAAATCGCTTCGAGCCCGGCCAATCCTGCGGCAAGCCCGCGCGTTCTGCCGGCAGCTGCGGCCGGTTCGGGCTCCGCAACTATGCGAATAAATGGTCCGGCGCTTTGCCGTCACTTAAACGGGAGGACAGCACAGTCCGCGCGGTCCTGGTAATTGTATTTTTGTCGTAAGGAAAGTTCAAAGCGCCGGGTGTGCTGAACTCCGCGCTCCCGAATGAACGAGCGAGCCGACTTTTCCTAATCGAGAGCGCCTTCATCTACGAGTGGCAAGGACACCGCCCGGACCACACTTTTGTCACGGCGTTTTACCTTGCCTCGTCATCCTATTCTTAATACATGCGTCACCAGGGGCACGGAGCAAGCTTGTTACCGTTACGGGTGGAAAAGGAGAGCCACCCCGTCACCTCATTCATGACGCCAAGGACAGGTGAGCGAAATGCAGGTAACAGTCACGGGCGGCGCAGGGCGGCCGCCGGCTACGCTAACGTATCCGAACGCAGGTATCGACTTGAGGAATGCGGAATACTACGCGCGAGTAATCGACACGACCTACCAGACTGCCATCTATTATAATCCGAATCATCCACCCCCGGCGCCGGAGCCGACGCCAGCCTATCTTATCATTCAGGCGAAATACGCGAACACCGTAATCGACGCGCGTGGCTTCGGCGCCGTGGTCGACGAGAACAGCAACAGCTCGAGCACAGTGATTGGCGGCGGTGCCCCACACGGGCAAACCGTGCTGGCGAGCGACGGTGGGCTGACCTACTCCGCACTCATCGGCAACAACACCGTGCTGGCGGGCGGAGGCGACAACAGGATTACCTTCCAGGGTCCAAATGGCGCCGGGGATATGGGCAGCGTTGCGGCCTATACCGGGGCGGGCAACGACACGCTCCAGGGCGGCGACGGCCACACCACGATCTCGGCCGGACACGGACACAACAAGGTGTTCCTCTACGACGGCCAGTCCCTGGTTTTCTCGAGCGGCCACGACACCGTCTATCTGCGCGGAAACGGGAGTGACACCATTGAGGTGCGGCCCGGAGGAAGTGACTTGGTTCGGGCTGGGCAAAGTGATCCCGGCCTCAGGCTCCATTTCGACAACGGGGCTAATGCCAGCACCGTGCTCAGCGGCGCGGGCAGCTATACGATTTTCGGCAATGCTGGTGGAGGTGTGTTCCACGGCGGCACCGGTGGCGACAACTTCATAAAGGCAGGCTCGGGTGATGCCAGTATTTTCGGTGGGGGTGCCGGCGATACACTGATCGGCGGAAGTGGCTCTGATACTATCGAAACGGGTATGGGAAATGAGACACTGGTCGCCGGGAGCGGCAAGGATATCCTCAACCTGACTATCCACGACGTGACGGGTACCAGCGGCAACGGCACAACCGACACGATTACCGGCTTCAACAAGATGGACTTGCTGAACGTAGGTGGTGCCAGCGCCATCGACTTCGCCATGGACACGTATCATGTCGTAGGAGGCAACGGGACTTTCTCGCTGCTGGACGGCACCAAGGTAGTGCTCGACGGCTTCGATCCGAAGCACCTGACCGCGAGCGACTTCAAGCACTGATTGCTGCTTGCCCAGGCTGAGGGGACACGTGCGTGTTTCCCCCAGTCCTGCACGCGTGCTTGGAATTGGTGGTATAGTGGAGAACATTGTCGGTTCCGGCGGTACTACAGCCCCGCGCGAGGCGGTACGGCGAGGATGTACTGCCCTTGATGCAGGCCGTCGCGCGGAGGCGGCTCGGTGGTTCGACCGGGCGCGCCGCTTGGCCCCGGCGGATCCATCAGTGCCGTGCCTGCTTGCATCGGCACTCGCCGACAGCGCGCCGGAGCGTGCCCTCGGTATTCTTGACGACCTGGTCGACAGAATGCCGCTGCACCGCGATGCGCGTGTGTCGCGGATTGCGTTGCTGCATCGGCTTGGGCGGTCGGTGGCGGCGGCGGCGGCGCTGGATGCGCTGCTCAGCCGCTTTGCACCGCCGCGCGGGCGACCATTCGGTGACCTGGCCGACGCGGTGTGCGCCGCCTCCGGGCATGCCGGATGGGTTGGCGTGCAGGGCGACGGGCGGATCGTGGCGCATGCGGACGGGCTGACGCTGCGTCTCGGCCGACGCTGGACAGGCTCGCCGCCCCGCGGCGCCGATAGCTGCGCGCTGCCGCAAGACTGGCGCACGGCCGGCGTGCTGGTCGCGCGCGCCTCAGGCGGCAAGCTGCTCGGCGCCAGGATCGAGCTCGCGCGCATCGGCCGCGTCGACGGGGTGGTGTCGCTGTCGCCCGATGGCCTGCTGTCGGGATGGGCTGTTGCCGCCGCCGATCCCGAGCAGCAGCCCGTCATCGAGGTATTTGCAGCCGACGGTGGCGCGCCGCTTGCCTCGGTTGTCGCCGATGACGACTCCCTGATGCCCGAAGCCGGTGACGGCGGCACACGTCCGCTGGGCTTCCGCTTCCGGTTCGACCGCGAGACGCTTGGGGGCGAGGCCCTGCATGTGCGCGCGCAGGGCGGCAGCGCGCTGATGGGCAGCCCGATCCGTCTGATCGAGGAAGCCCGCGCCTGCCGCGCCGCGCTAGAGGCCGGGGTCGATGCATGGCGCCCGCTGCCCACGGCCCTGGCAAGCGTGCTGCCGGCCGCGGCGCGCTGGCTGCCGGAGCGGCGCGCGATTGACGTGGTGATCCCGCTATATCGCGGCGCCGGCGCCTTCGCCGCCTGTCTGGACAGCCTCGGCGCCAACATGCTGCCGGGCCTGCGCATCGTCGCGGTCGATGACGGCATCGCCGAGCCCGCGCTGCGCAAATCGGCCGAGCAGGCTGCCGCGCGCGGGCGCATCGTGCTGTTGCGGCACGCGCAAAATCGCGGCTTTCCGGCAGCCGTGAATACCGGACTGCGCTACGCCACGGATGGCCCGGCCGGCACCGGCGGCGACCGCGCTCCCGGCCGCGACGTGGTGTTGCTGAACAGCGATACGCTCGCCCCGCCGGATGCGATCGCCCGGCTGGCCGAGGCGGCCTATGCCGATGCGCGCACCGGCACGGCGACGCCGCTGACCACCGACGGCACGCTGACCACACGGCAGACTTTCGGCGCGGCCGAAGCGATGCCGGATGCGGCGGCGCTGGCAACGATGGACGCGGCCGCGCGCGCCGCCAATGCCGGGCTGCGCGTGCAGCTTCCTACCTGCATGGGGTTCTGCGTCTATATTCGTCACGACTGCCTGGCCGAGACCGGACTGTTGCGCGAGGACGCGTTCGCGCAAGGCTATGGCGAGGAAAATGATTTTTCCCTGCGCGCCTCCCAGCTGGGATGGGATCATGTCGCCGCCTGCGACGTGGTCGTGGCGCATGCAGGGGGCACCTCCTTCGGCGCCGCCGGGGCGGCGCTGCGGCCGCACAACCAAGCCGTTCTCGAGCGGCTGCATCCAGGCTACCACGCCGCGGTATCCACCTGGATCGCGGCCGATCCGCTGCGCCCGGCGCGCTTCGCTCTGGATGCGAAACTCTGGCAAGCGGGCCAGTGCCCACAGGCGGTGGTGCTGGTCACGCACGATGCGGGCGGCGGCGTCGAGCGCCGCATCGCCGCGCGCGTCGCAGCCTTGCGCGGGGAAGGCCGACGCGCGATCGTGGTCCGCCCGGGGGACGGATTTGCCGTCTCCGACGGCACCCAGGCAACGCATCCGAATTTGCGTTTTGCCACCGTCGAGGCGTTGGCGGTGTTTTTGCACGACGACCATCCGGTCGCGGTCGAGCTGCACCATACCGCCGCACACGATCCGGCCATCGCGCGCCTCGCCGGCCTGCTGCGGGTTCCGTTCGACGTATGCGTGCACGATTTTGCCGCCATCTGCCCGCGCGTGACGCTGCTCGGGGCGCCGGTCGGCACCGGCGGCCCGTTTGGCACCACCGGCTACTGCGGCGAGCCGGCGGACCGCCGCGTGTGCGAGGACTGCATCGCCGATCACGGCGCACGCATTCCGTTCCAGGGCAGTGTCGCCGCGCACCGGGAGCGGCACGGAATGCTGCTGCGCGCCGCCCGGCGGCTGACGGCACCGAGCCGGGATGCGGCCGAGCGGTTGCGCCGCTTCGTGCCAAGGCTGAACCCGGAGGTGACCCCCTGGGAGGACGACGCCGTGCTGACGCGCGCGGTCCGGCTGCCCTCGCTGCGGCCGGATTCGGCGCTGCCGGGTGCGCGGCTGCAGGTCGCGCTGGTAGGCGGGATCGGCGAGGACAAGGGATATTCCGTCCTGCTCGCCTGTGCGCGCGATGCCGCGCGGCGCGCCCTTCAACTGGGTTTCGTGGTGATCGGCCACACGATCGACGACGACCGGCTGCTGGCGACGGATCGGGTGTTCATCACGGGCCGCTTCGAGGAAGGCGAGGCCGCGGCTCTGCTGCAGGAATTCGCCCCCGATCTCGGCTTCGTGCCCTCGGTATGCCCGGAGACCTGGTGTTACGCGCTGTCGGCGCTGTGGCAGGCCGGGCTGCATGTCGTCGCCTTCGACCTCGGCGCCCAGGCGGAGCGCATCGCCGCCAGTGGCGCCGGCACGCTGCTCCCGCTCGGCAGCACCGTTGCGCGCATAAACCAACAATTCTTCGATCTGGCGTATGCAACCCGTGCGGCCGCACCCGCGCTCCGCCGCGCCGCCGGAGGGAACCGTGCCTTTGGATGAACCCACCTGGACCACCAAGCCCGCGGAGCGGCAGACCAGCGAGGTCGCTTCCGCCACGCCCGATGTGCGCATCGATGTCAGCGCCCAGCTGATCAGCCTGGAGCCGGGCCTGTTCACCATTACGGTGGTCGCGCCCAAGGTGGTGCGCACGGAAGGCGGCATGGTGCTGCCTTGCGTGCGGTTCGATCCGCTGCCCGCCAGCGGGGCCGAGCGCACTTTTGTCTCTTCGCTGACGGAAACCTCGCTGCTGGTGGCGTCCGCGCCGCCGGCCTATCTTCGGGTGACCGGCCGGCGGTCATCGGTGCTGCTGACCACCTACAAGGCCTCGGGGCCGATGCCGCCGCCGGAAATCCACATCACCGTGGTCGAGCCGCGGCCGTCGTCCCCTGCGGTGCCGGACCTGAGGGCGGCGGACGCGCTGGCATCGGCGCCGTTGACCTTGCTGGTGCATGTGCAGAACCACGGCGATCTGCTCTGCGTCGGCGGCGCCTGGGGCGCGGCCCCGGACAGCGAGGGGGCGATCGAGGGCTTTGCCGTGACCTTGGGGCCGGACCTGCCGCGCGCCTCGATCGAGTATCAGGCGGTGCTGGGACAGGACTGGTCCTCGCCCTGGATGGAGGAAGGCGAGTTCTGCGGCAGCCGGCAAATGGCGCTGCCGCTGCTGGGCGCGCGCATCCGCCTGCGCGGCCAGGCCGCCGCGGATTTTGTCTGCCGCGTGTGGGGACGCTTCGATGGCGCCGAGCACGGGCCGTTCGAGGATGGCGCAGCCTGCGAGGCCGGAGGCATGTTGCTGAGCGGCCTGCGGGTGGCCGTGGTCCCGCGTCGCGGCAGCCCAGGCACGGATGCGGGCCCCGAACCGGCTGCCTCCGAAACTCCCAAACCGCGCAGCAGACGGGCGCGGCCGTGAACGCGGAACCAGTGCGTGCCCGGTAACCTGGACCTGCTCGAGAGAACGCTGGGGAATGCGCTGGATGCACCAAGGACGGTCAGACGAACCGGAAACGAAGCCGCGTCCCGCCCTATGATGGACGCGGACAACCCCGTTCTGGCCGGCGAACGGAGCCATCTTTTAGCCCGCCAGGGAAACCTCGCCGAGGCGGTCCAGGCAGCCCGCCGAGCGATTGACCTAAACCCTCACGACGCGCCGATCCGTGCCCACCTGAGCAATTTGCTCTGGCGCCTTGATCGCCCCGCAGAGGCCGAAGTGGAAATCCGCGGCGCCGTCGCGCTCGCGCCCGATGATCCCGGGCTGCTCGGAAGCCTGAGCCATATCCTGGCTCGGCAGGAACGGCTCACCGAGGCCATCGAGGCCGCGCGTCTAGCGGCCGAGCTGAATCCCCACGATGCGCCAATTCGCGGCCATCTCAGCCTGCTTCTCTCGCGCGCGGGCCGACCCGAAGAAGCAGAGGCCGAAATTCGCGGAGCCTTGGCCCTGGCGCCCGGATAGATGAGAACCCTGCCCTGCTCAGTGCTCTCAGTCATATCCTGGTGCGCCAGGAACGCCTGGCCGAGGCCGTGGAGGCAGCCCGCCAGGCAGCCGACCTCAACCCGCAGGATGCCCCCATTCGTGGCCATCTGAGCGCCCTTCTGTCACGCCTGAACCGCCCCGCGGAAGCCGAGCTTGAGATCCGCAGCGCCCTCGCACTCGTGCCCGAAGATCCTGCCCTACTCAGCACCCTGAGCCATATACTGGCCCACCAGGACCGGCTGGCCGAGGCGGTCGAGCCGGCCCGCCGTGCGGCCGATCTGGAACCGCAGAATGCGTCGATCCGCGGCCATCTCAGCGCACTTCTCTCGCGTCTCGACCGGCCCGCAGAGGCGGAAGCCCAAATCCGCAGAGCCCTCGCTGTCGCGCCCGAGGACCCTGCCCTGCTCAACACCCTCAGCCATGTCCTAGCCCGCCAGAAACGGCTTGTTGAGGCGATCGAGGCCGCCCGCCGGGCGGCCGATCTCAACCCTCAGGATGCGGCGATTTACGATCATCTCAGCGCCTTGCGGTCCCGGTTGAACCGGCTGGACCAGGCCGACTCCGAGCCGAGCGCAGACCTCAAACCGCCGCACGAAGACGCCTCGCTGGTTCAACCGGTTGCATACCAAGGCGAGCCAACGGATCGACACCGGGACGGCGTGGCAGAAGCAGACGTGCTGTGCACGAACAGCCCCGGAGCCGATGCTGCCAGCTGGCTGTTTTCGGCTACAGGGCCGATCCAGCCACCGGCAGTGCCCGAACTTGGGCCCTCCCACCCGGTCGCGTCCCCCTACCCGGCAAGCAGGCACGCCCGGACCCTGCGAGACGGTCCCCTCGCAAGGTTCACCGGCTGGGTTCGCGGTGGGAGTTCTTCCCCGATCACACCACCGTAGCCGCTCATTGGGCATTCGCGCAGACCACGTACGTTTCGGACAGCCAAGTCCAGCGGCTCGGAGAAGGATGGCTCGCCTCTCGTGTCTCATTTCCTGATTGAGTTCGAACAACCGGTCGTCCGAGCAGAGGCAACTGGGATATGGCTCTCTGGCCGAGGCTGGGCGCTCGCGGACGCGCCAGTGGACGCGGTCACGCTCTTCACCGGCCCGGATCGCCTCTGTCAGGCGGTAATCGGCGCGCCGTCGCCTGAAGCGGCGCGCGCCCATCCCGGGCATCCGGAGAGAGGGCGGGCCGGCTTCTTCTACGCTGCCCGCATCCCGGCCCCTGTGTCTCCGACGCTCGAGCTGCGCCTTCGCGTGGAGGCCGGCGGCGAGCACGCCGACCGGACCGTCGCCACGGCGGTCACCCCAAACCTGCAGACAGACAACGGCTCGCTGCCGGACCGGGCAACCCGCGACCGGCTTCAGCCGCCACAACTGCCGCCCATGCTGCTGAAACTGGAGAGTGCTGCCGTGGAGGCAGGTGGCATCCTGCGAGTGGCGGGATGGGTCGTCAGCCTCGCCCCAGTAGAGGAAGTCGCCGTCTTCCTCGGGCAACGTCGACTCGGACTCGCGGAGAAGGGCATTTCTCGCGGTGACGTCGAAAGAGCGTATCAACATTATCCTTTTGCAGGAACATCCGGCTTCCGGTTCGTCGAGAAGGTTCCGCACGCGCGCACTCTGTTCGGGAACGAGCCGATTCGGGTGGTAGCGATGACCCGAGGCGGGGTGCTCTGCGCCGACAGCATGATGCCGGAGATATCGCCCTCGGCGAAAAAGCGCGGAACGCCTGTCTGCGGGCCGGAGGTGCGCATATGCTGCGATACTGTCGTCACTCACGAGCGCGGGAGAGCTAAGGCTTGGTGGATGGGCCATCTGTCCCTCCGGTCTTGCCGAGCTGGCCGTATCTCTCGACGACCAACAGCTCGGGAAAGCGGAGATCGGGCTCGACCGGCCCGATATCGGCAACCGGTTTCCCGAGAATTCCTGCAAGCGGGACCGCAGGCTTCGAATTTTCGCGACGCTTGGGCCGGCCGTTTTCCGGCGAGCATGTCGTCGCACTGACCGCACGGGGTCGAGATGGCGAGGAACGGGTTTTGCGAAGTGCCGTGCAGGCGCGCGCGGCGTCGACATTGGGCCGGAAGGCCGCGCAGGCGTCCAGGCCCCCTGAGGCCGCCGATAGCTCCCCTATCCGTTTTTTGATCGATACGCCTCTCATTCAGGGCGGCGCCGCGGTACAGCCGGTTCGAGGCTTTCTCTCCATCAGCGGCTGGGCGATCGCCACGACGGGCATCGACGTCATCGAGGTATTCGTCGACGGGATCCGTATTGGGCAAGCCTATTACGGCACCCGGCGGGAGGACATTCAAGCCGCCTTCCCCGACATACCCAGCGCCCTTCGCTGCGGATTTGCGGTACACGTCCCGCCACATCTGTTGAAGCCCGGCCCCCATCAGGTCGGGTTGGCTTTTCGCGACCGGGCAGGAGGAAGTGTCGAGAGCAGGTTCGCCGTCAACGCCGCGCGGGGCGCGGAGGAGGACGGTCCCTGGCGATTGCGTGGCAAGGTGCCGCTCGCCGAGATCAGGTTGAACCGTGAGATCGTCAAAGCCTGCGGGGTCAATCCGGACTTTACGCTGGTAATCCGGACGGCGGCCGCAGCGGCCGATACCGAGGCGCGGTTGCTGTTGACCCTGGGCAGCCTGGAGCGACAGGTCTGGGACGGCTGGCGCGCCTTGGTGTTGACGAGTTCAAGCGAGCTTGAAGCGCGGCGGCATCTCGTGGCCGAGCGTTTCGGGCATTTGGCCGGCCGGCTGGAGGTGGGCGCTCCGGATGCCGGTGCGACGCTCGCCTCGCTCACTCCCGACGCCAGCGCGGCCTTTTTCGTCCTGCTAGCCGCCGGGGACCAACTCGGCAGCGATGCGATCATGGAGCTTGCGGTCGAGGCTTCGATGCACCCGGGTTGCGACTTGATTTATAGCGACGAGCGTCGACGCGATCCGGCCGACGGCGTGCTCAAAGCGTTTTTCAAACCCGATTGGTCGCCTGAGCTGCAGACCTCCACGAACTACATCGGCCGCATCTGGGCGGCTCGGCGGGAGCTGCTGGCGCGCACCGGAGCTACGGTGGCTGGCCTTGTGGAGCATGGGGAATACGACCTCGTGCTGCAGCTGACCGACGTCATGAGGGGAATCCGGCACCTCAGCCGCGTTCTATGCCAGCGCGGGTCGCGTGATCTGGACGCCCCAGGTCAGGAGCTGCGGGCACTGGAGCGTGCGGGGCGCCGCCGTGGCCGAGAAGGCAAGGTTTTGAAAGGCGGCGTGCACGGGACATGGCGAACAGTGCGGCCGGCCCTGCGCAGCGCCCTCGTCTCGATCATCATCCCGACCACGGGCGCCCGGGATCTGGTCCGGCTGGCGATTGCTTCGATTCGCGGAAAAACCGCCTACCGGCATTTCGAAATCGTGTGTCTCGATAATATTCCCGCGGGGAATCTGCCCAAAAAGGCTTGGCTGAAGGAACAGTCCGACGCCGTCGTGCCCATCGATCAGCCGTTCAACTGGTCGCGGTTCAACAATGCGGCGGCGGGGCTCGCGAAGGGCGAGTTCCTCCTGTTCCTCAACGACGACATCGAGGTCACCGACCCGAGATGGCTGGAGACCATGGTCGCAATCGCGGACCGCCCGGAGGTCGGCGTCGTCGGCCCGCTGCTGCTCTATCCGGACCACAAAATCCAGCATGCCGGAATGTTTTTGGCCGAGAATGGCAAAGCTCGGCATGCATTCAGGTTCGCGCCTTCCAACGAACCCGGAACTTTCGGCCTTGCCTTGACCCAGCGTGACGTGTCCAGCGTGACTGGCGCCTGCATGATGGTGCGCCGATCCGTATTCGAGCAGCTTGGCGGTTTTGACGAGGAGCATCCGGTCGTCAACAACGACGTCGACTTCTGTCTGCGCGTCGGACGTGCCGGCTACCGGGTCGTCTATACGCCGGATGCGGTCCTGATCCACCACGAGATGGCCAGCCGGGAGCAGATCAGGGACGTTTTCGACAAGTCGAAATTCTCCAGAGATTGGGGCTCTCTGTTCGCCAGGGGCGACCCGTTTTTCCATCATCGTCTGGCGCGTACGTCAGAGCACTTCTTCCCGGACTCCGAGCCGGTCGAGATCCTTCATGTCGGCCACCCGCTTTTCGACCGCGACCAGGTCAAGCGCATTCTTGTCGTCAAAGTCGATCATATCGGAGATTTTCTGACCGCCATTCCGGCCATTCGCCTTTTGAAGCGCCGCTTTCCGCAAGCCGAGATCTCGGTCCTCTGTGCCCAGGCGTCGCTTCCGATAGCTCGGGCCATTCCTGAAATCCACGAAGCGATCGAGTTCAATCTGTACCACGCGCGCTCTGACAAAGGCACGCGCAAGGTGCTGGGGGCCGAGTGGGAGGAACTCCGAGCGGCGCTGGTATCGCGGCATTTCGATATCGCCGTGGACTTCCGGCTGCAACCCGACACGCGATCGATCCTCACGCGCTCAGGCGCAGGTCTGACAGCCGGATTTACGTACTGCGGGGCGCCGGCAAGCTTGGACATCGCGCTCGAGTGGGAGGGCGACAGTGCCCGCGTACGAAAACGATCGCATGTGGTCGATCGTTTTTGCGAATTGGTCGAGGCCGTCGCCGTCGCCGCCGCGACTGAACAGGAACCGCTTTCCGCGGACCGGTTTCCTTCGGCCGACCCAGCGATCCTCGCGCGATTGACTGGCTTTCGACAAGCCGGCCCCGCGGCGGCCCCGGGCACACTGGTTTGCATTCACCCCGGCGTCGGCAACTCCGCGCGCCAATGGCCGGCTGCCAATTTTGCGACGCTCATCGACCTGTTTGTGGAGCTCGACGCAGCCCGCGCCGTCCTGATCGGCGGCCGCGACGAGACCATGATGGCGGGACGGGTGCTCGCGCGGGTCCGCAGTCCGGACCAGGTCATGTCCTTGGTCGGCGAAACGCGTCTATCGGACCTGCCAGAAATTCTGCTCGCGTGCGATCTTTACGTGGGTAACAACAGCGGACCGCAGCATTTTGCTGCGGCGTTGGGCTTGCCTACGCTTGGGGTCCACTCCGGAGTGGTCGATGCTGCGGAATGGGGGCCGTTCGGATCAACCAGCGCGGCAATCCGCCGCCGCACTATCTGCAGTCCCTGCTATCTGACGAAGCGGTCCGACTGTCCCCGCAACATGGAATGCCTTGACGAACTGCAGCCAGGTTCCGTGTACGATGCCGCCAAGCGCTTGCTGGCGGCACGCCCCAACACCTCGAAACATGTCAGCAGGTCGGACGTGCGATCCGGCCGCTCCGGGTTCGAGAACGGGTCGTAGCTTATCCAGTCATCGAAGAAACGCGTGAACGTAAAGCTGCAAGCGAGACATCTGAAATACACCACAGCGAGTCGATCCAATAACAATTTGCCCTTCAGGCGGCGGAGGACCGTCCTGCCGCATCGGCGGACGCTGCTCTCCGACCGTGCCCGATTCGGCCGAGCCAAGAAGGTCGATGCCCCAGCAAGAGTTCCAGGCCCCGATGGTGGGCCCGGTGGGGACTCGAACCCACGACCCCAGGATTAAAAGTCCCGTGCTCTACCAGCTGAGCTACAGGCCCGCCCGCCTTACAAAGTCCGGCGCCGCTTCAACGCCAGCTTCAGCGCCCCGTCAAGCGCGCTACTTCACGTCCGCCGCCACGCGCATGTGCACGATGCGGTCCGGATTGCTCACCATCCCGCTGCCGCCGCTGCCCCGCTTGATGGCATCCACATACTGCATGCCCGATACCACCTGGCCCCAGATGGTGTACTGCCCGTCCAGATTGGGCGCTGCCGCGAACATGATGAAGAACTGGCTGTTGGCGCTGTTCGGGTCGGAGGTTCTCGCCGACCCCACCGTGCCGCGCAAAAACTTGCGCGTACGGGAAAACTCGGCCGGCAGGTCGGGCAGGTCGCTGCCGCCGGTGCCGGTGCCGGTCGGATCGCCGCCCTGGGCCATGAAACCCTCGATCACGCGATGGAACGGCGTGTTGTCATAGAACCCGCGGCGCGCCAGGGTTTTGATCCGCTCCACTGCTTTGGGTGCAATGTCGGGTAGCAGCTGAATGACTACCCTGCCGTCCTTCAGGTCCAGATAGATCGTGTTCTCGGGATCGAGTGCGGGGGCAGCTTCGGCGGCTTGGGCCATGAAAGTCCTCGACCATGGTGCAGCGAACAGGAAAGCGGCGAACAGGCGACGGTGCATGGACGGAGAAATCCTTTCAGTGCGGGGATCGGCCGAGCCGTGCCAAAACGCGCTCATATGTCAGCTTCGGCACGAAACTCGCGATATCGCCGCCCAGTGCGGCGATTTCCTTGACGAAGCGAGAAGAGATGAACTGGTGGCGTTCACTGGCCATCAAGAATACCGTCTCAACGCCTGGATCAAGCCGGTAATTCATGCCCGCCATCTGGAACTCGTAGTCGAAGTCGGAGACCGCACGAAGACCGCGCACGACGACGCAGGCGCCGAGCTGGCGCGCAAAATCAACCAATAGGCAGTCGAACCCGCAGACCTCGATGTTCCCGGCCCCGCGTTTGCCGATCGCCGCGATTTCCGCCCGCACCATGTCCAGGCGCTCGGGATGGGAAAACAACGGGCCCTTTCCGGCATTCGCAGCCACGCCGACCACCAGCCTCCCGACGATGCGCGCGGCGCGGGCAATCACGTCCAAGTGGCCGTTGGTGATCGGGTCGAACGTGCCGGGGTAGCAGCCTGTGCCAAACGCCGGCGCACACTCACTCATCGCCGCCCTCCGCCGGCGGCGCATCGGACTCGTCGGCCACCGGGGCCTCGATCACCGGGAACACGCTGGTGACCCGCTCCTCGTTGTCCAGCCGGAACAGCGTCACGCCCATGGTGGTGCGGCCGCGCACTTTCAGCGAGTTGGCCGGCAGGCGGATCAGGCGCCCGGCATCGGTCACCAGCATCACGTCGTCACCCGGGCGCACCACGAAGGTGGCCGCCACCGCGGTCCCGGTGCGCGGCGACAGCGTGATGTTGGCAAATCCCTGCCCGCCCCGCCCGGTGACGCGGTACTCGTAGGCCGAGCTGCGCTTGCCGAACCCGCCATCCGTGACCGTCAGCAAGAACTGTTCTGCCTCCTCCAGCTCCGCCGCCCGTTCGGGCGATAGCGATTCTTCGGTCACACCTTCCTCGGCCTCGACCGTTTCGGCCTCGCCCTCCTCCTCGCCGCCACGGCGGCGCGCCGAAGCGAGGCGGAGATAGGCGGCGCGCTCGCCGGGGGTCGCATCCACATGGCGCAGGATGGACAGGCCGATCACCTGGTCGCCGCTACCCAGCCGGACGCCGCGCACACCCGAACTGTCGCGCCCGGCGAACACGCGCAGCTGGTCCTCGTTGGCCTGGAAACGGATACACCGTCCGCCGCGCGCGGCCAGCAGCACGTCGTCGCCCTCGCGGCAGGTGGCGACCCCGATCAGCCGGTCGCCCTCGTCGAGCTTCATGGCGATCAGCCCGGCGGCACGGACGTTGCGAAAATCCGATAGCCGGTTGCGCCGCACGTTGCCTTGAGCGGTGGCGAACACCAGGTGAAGATTGTCCCACAGGCCCTCGTCCTGAGGCAGCGGTAGCACGGCCGTGATGCCGTCGGAGTTCAATTCCGGCAGCAGATTGACCAGCGCCCGGCCTTTCGCCGTTGGACCCGCCTCCGGCAGCCGCCAAACCTTTTCGCGAAAAACCTTACCCCCGCTGCTGAAGAACAGCACCCATTGGTGCGTGTGGGCATTGAAACTGCGGGTCACGACATCGTCGCCGCGGGTGCTGGCTGCCGCCCGTCCGCGCCCGCCGCGATTCTGCGCCCGGAAAGTTTCCAGAGGCGTGCGTTTGATAAAACCGTCGCGGGTCAGCGTGACAACCATCTGGCCCGGCTCGATCAGGCTTTCGTCGTCCTGGTCGGCGGCGCCATCGACGATCTGCGTCAGTCGCGGCGCGGCCAGATCGGCCCGCGCGGCCAGCAGTTCATCCCGCATCACTTCCACGCGGCGGATATGGCTGCCGATGATCTCCAGCAGCTCGCCGATGGTTTTGGCCACCTCGCCCATCTCGGCATCGATCTTTTGCCGCTCCAGGCCGGTCAGCCGTTGCAAGCGCAGATCCAAAATGCCCCGCGCCTGCTCTTCGGTCAGGCGGACAGTGCCGGCATCAGAAATCACGTTGCGGCTGTCCTGGATCAGTGCCAGCAAAGGGCGCACGTCGCCGGCCGGCCAGTCCCGCTCCATCAGCGCGGCGCGCGCCGTGGCTGCGTCGGGACTCGCGCGGATCAGGCGGATCACCTCGTCGATGTTGGCGACCGCGACCGCCAGGCCGACCAGCAGATGCGCCCGGCGGCGCG
Organism: uncultured Pseudomonadota bacterium; assembly: GCA_963822705.1. GTDB lineage: Bacteria > Pseudomonadota > Alphaproteobacteria > Acetobacterales > Acetobacteraceae > CAVRQM01. The sequence goes on along the minus strand of CAWGIX010000006.1, from coordinate 21,619 downwards.
CCTCGCGCAGATCGTGGCGCGCACGACGCAGCACCACCTCTTCGCGAAACCGGATGAACACGGACAGCGTCTCGCGCAGTCCCAGTAGCTTCGGGGTGCCGCCGTCCAGCGCCACCATGTTGACGCCAAAACTGGTCTGCAGCTGGGTGAAGCGGAACAGCTGGTTGAGCACTACCTCTCCGGTGGCATCCCGGCGCAATTCGATTACCACGCGCATGCCGGAGCGGTCGCTCTCGTCGCGCATGTCGCCGATGCCCTCGACCTGCTTGGCCCGTACCAGTTCGGCAATGCGCTCCAGCAGCGCGTTCTTGTTCACCTGGTACGGGATTTCGGTGACGATGATCGCCTGGCGTCCGCCCCGCAGCTCCTCGAACTCTGCGCGCGCCCGCACCACAAGGCTGCCACGCCCCGTCTCGTAGGCAGAACGGATGCCGGAGCGGCCGACGATCATCGCGGCGGTGGGAAAATCCGGTCCCGGCACGATGGCCATTAGCGCATCCAGCGAGATGTCGGGATCGGCCATCATGGCCAAGGTGGCGTCGATGATCTCCGCCGGATTGTGGGTCGGTATGTTGGTGGCCATGCCCACCGCAATGCCGGCCGACCCGTTGATGAGGAGGTTCGGGAACCGCGCCGGCAGAACCAGGGGCTCCTGCTCGGTCTCGTCATAGTTTGGCTGAAAGTCTACGGTATCGCGCTCGATATCGGCCATCAGCGCCATGGCCGCGCGCGAGAGCCGCGCTTCAGTGTAGCGCATCGCCGCCGGATCGTCGCCGTCGACCGAACCGAAATTGCCTTGCCCGTCGATCAGCGGCACCCGCGTCGAAAAGCTTTGGGCCATGCGCACCAGTGCGTCGTAAATCGCGTTATCCCCATGCGGGTGGAACGCGCCCATTGTCTCGCCCACGGTGCGTGCGCATTTGCGGTACGGCTTGTCCGGGGTGTTGCCGGTTCGGAACATCTGGTACAGGATGCGACGGTGTACCGGCTTCAGCCCGTCGCGCGCATCCGGCAGCGCGCGGCTGACGATCACCGACATGGCGTAGTCGAGGAAGGAGCGGCGCACCTCCTCCTCGATGGTCACTGGCTGCATGTCGCCGGGCTGGGACGGCCCCGCTCCGGCCGGGTCCTCGGGAGTGTCGCTCAAGTCGGTCTCTGATCAGGGTCGGCGCGGGCATGATGCCGCACGCACCTGCGGTCTATCACGCGATACGTTTCACGCCAAACGGAGCCGGAATGCCGTCCGCGGGGGCGCCCAGCCGGATCGCTACCAGCGCGGGACCAACCTCGTCGGCCGGACTTAACGATCACGCCTGCCAGCGCGAGGCGCCGGTCGCGTTCGCCTTTCGGAAACTTCCCCATGCTTCTCTCGGCTGGAACCGAATTGGGGCGGCTACCTGGTGCGAAGTGGTCTCGCGGGACTCCTGGTGATCAGTCAGTTGGCAGGCGTGGCGCCGCCGGCCGAGCCGGCCGCGGCCTGCATGCGCGCGGCGGCCGTGGCCGAGCGGCGCTGGCAGCTTCCGCCGCACCTGTTGGCCGCAATCGGACGGGTGGAAAGCGGCCAATCCGACCAGGCGACTGGTCGCGTGCTACCCTGGCCCTGGACCGCCAATGTGGACGGCGCGGACCACGTGTTCGCCTCCGCAGATGAAGCGACTGCCGCGGTGGAGGGATTGCGCGCAAACGGGGTCAGCTCGATCGATATCGGCTGTTTCCAGGTCAACCTGCGCTACCACCCGCAGGCATTCAGTTCAGTCGCCCAGGGTTTCCAGCCCGAGCCGAACGCGGATTATGCCGGCCGCTTTCTGCGCTCGCTGTTCGAGCGCAGCGGCAGTTGGGAAGTGGCGATCGGCGCCTATCACTCGGCGGAACCCGACAAGGGTGAGCCCTATCGCCAACGTGTGCTGCAGGCCTGGCGCGGTTTTGACGGGCCTGGGCAGCCAAGAGCTGCTGGTGTCACGTCCGACCCGCACGTGCTCCTCAGCAGTCTCGCAGTTGCCATTCCCGTCTACACGCCGGCAACCCTGCCCGCGTCCTGGCGCGCTACCGTGCTTGCGGCCGGTCTCTTGACCACGGCGAGCAATCCGTCTTATAAATGATATATTTTCTCTTTTAAAGAGACGGAAACCATGCCACTATACACTCACGGGTGTTCCTACGTCACGGCCGGCAGGTCGCGCCTGACGCGCCATGTGCGGTCGCCCGGACTTGCTGCCACTCGCGGACCGGCATCGGGCCGGCCGAACCTGAAGGAGCGCGTTTGATGTTTGCTGTCCTGTTCCAGCTTACCTCCCTAATGCGCCGCGACCGAAGGGCCGTGACCGCACTGGGATACGGGCTGATCGCCGCCCTGATCGGCGTCTTCATCATCGGCGCGCTGACCAGCCTGGGCACTCAGCTCACCACGACGTTTAACACAATCGTGACAAAGATGGGCGCGGCATAATCGCGCTCGCCGAACTCGCTACCCAACCCCTAGGCCGGCATGGGGCCGCGCCGAACCTGAAGGAGTATGTTTGATGTTCGCTCTCCTGTTCCAGCTGACCTCCCTGATCCGCCGCGATCGCAAGGCCGTGACCGCACTGGAGTACGGGCTGATCGCCGCCCTGATCGGCGTGTTCATCATCGGCGCGCTGACCAGCCTAGGCACCCAGCTCACCGCGACGTTCAACACGATCGTGACGAAGATGGGGGCGGCATAATCGCGTTATCGACGGGGGGCGGCCCACCAAGGTGTGACGCCCGGGCCGATGGATCGCAAAGCATCCCACTCCCCAACCCTCCGGTTATTGCTGCCTCGGGAGCGGCGGGCTGGACCCGAACCTGAAGGATCACGCTTGATGTTCCCCGTCCTGTTCCGGCTCACCCTCGCGATCACCGGTGACCGCAAGGCCGTGACCGCGCTGGAGTACGGCCTGATCGCGGCCCTCATCGGAATTGTCATCGTCGGCTCGCTGACCTCACTCCACACCCAGCTCACAGCCACGTTCACCACGATCGTGACAAAGATGGGGGCTGCCTGATTGCCCAACACCGCGCAGGAACACGTTGATGATCGTGCTTTCCGAAGCCTCCATGGCGCTCGCTGCAGTGGCACTTCTGGTATCGGCGCTGCACGACATCGCGGTGCGCACGGTCCCGAACGCGGTCGTGGCAATGGTCGCCCTGGCAGGAGCCGGGATGGCATTGGCCGAAAATCGCCTGATTGCGTCGTTGATAGTTTCGCTGCTGCTGCTGCTCGGAACAGGCTTCCTCTGGCGACGCGGATTACTCGGGGGAGCCGACGCCAAACTTCTTAGCGCCTGTGGTCTGGTAGTAGCTCCGCAAGCTTTTGGGGCTCTATTGCTGAGCGTCGCCCTGGCCGGCGGCGTGCTGTGCATTCCCTATCTTCCCGGCCGTCGCGTGTTCCGCGCGCCGCGGCGCGGTCGCCCCCGCGGCCTGCTGCGGCGGTTCCTGCGATGCGAGCGCCGCCGCCTGCATCGACGGGGCCCGCTGCCCTACGCCGTGGCAATCGCCGCCGGTACGTTGCTCGTCATGCTGCAAGGAGGCTGATCATCATGGTGCGCGCGCTCGTCTTAGGCATTATCGGCCTGCTCGTTACCGCGATCGGTTTCGTAGCGTTCGTCGGTCTGCAGCCTCCCAGCCAGCCGCAGGCAGCCGCGGTCCCGCAGCGGACCGTGTCGGTGATCGTTGCGGCGCACCAACTGCGCCCTGGCAGCCTGCTGCAGCCAGGCGATCTGGCGGCGCGCGACATGCCCGAAGGCACGCTGCCGATCGGCGCGCGAATCGACGGGACTGACGCGCGCAACGCGCTGGTGGGAGCCATGGTCCGCCGCACCCTCGGCGAAAAGGACCCGGTCATCGGTGATGACGTGCTGCGCCCCGGCGACCGTGGGTTCCTGGCTGCGGTGCTGGCGCCTGGCACCCGGGCCGTCTCGGTGGCGGTCGATTCGGTGTCCGGTGAGGCCGGACTGATCTGGCCAGGCGATCGAGTGGATTTGATCCTGACCGAGGAGATCACCGGGAACGATCAGGCGCCCGGGCATCGCGTGGCAGGCGAAACGGTGTTGAGCGACGTGCGGGTGATCGCCGTGGATCAGCAGCTCGTGCAGGGCGGACAAGCCTCTGGCCTGCTGGACGGAAAAACACCCACCGCACGCACCATTACCCTAGAGGTCACGCCGCGCGACGCTGCACGCATCGCCGTCGCCACTCGGCTCGGCAAGCTGCAGGTCGTCCTGCGCGCGGCCGACCCGGTGGCCTCTGCCTCCACGGCCCTGCCGCCGCCGGTACCCAGTACCTCTAGGCGGAGCGCCCCAGCCAACCGAGCCAGCCTCTGCCCCTCTCCCTGGCAGTTCACCGGCAGGGACCGTCTGGGGAGGTGATGTATCAAAGGCATTGGGCGGGGGCGGAGGCGCGAGCGCGCCGCACAGTGCGGAAGTCCATGTCTATCTCGGCGCGCATCCGCCCGAGAATTACAAATTCTAAACCTTCGCGTGCTGAAATAGCGCGGTTCCGAAAACCGGATCGGGAGGTGACGACGTGCCGCTGTTGCACCGTACAGCCAGTCGGATACTGCTGACTCTAGTAGTGCTTGCCGCCTTTCCGTTCCCGGCATGGCCACAATCCGCCGGCGCCCCCGTGGACCCGCCTCCGCCCCCTCCCGCGGCCCAGCAGCCCCCGGGCACGTCGTTCCGGGGGCTGGCCGGCGGGGCGACCGCCCAGATCACCGGCACGCGCCAGTCGCTGTCGCTCAACGTCGGCGCCGGGCGGGTCATTACCTTGTCCCAACCGGCCACCAGCCTGTTCGCCGCCGACCCGAAAGTGGCGGAGGTGCGGCCCGCGAGCCCTACCAGCCTGTTCGTGTTCGGCGTAGCACCGGGCAGGACGACCATTGCAGCGCTTGGAGACGGCGGCGCTCCGGTGGCGCAAATCGATCTGACCGTCAATCCTTCCTCCTACGGTTCAAGCGAAGTTGCGGGTATAGTGCGCGGGACTCTCGGAAGCGGCATGGACGTGCAGGCCACGCCCGGGGGCTACACCGTGACCGGCCGGGCGCAAACGCCAGCGGATGCCGAGAGGGTGGTCAGCGCACTGCGACCGTATCTCGGGCCGGGCCAGACCATCGACAATCGGCTGGCCGTCGAAACACCTCTCACGGTAAATCTGCGCGTGCGCGTGGTGGAAATTCAGCGCACTGTCACGCGCGAACTCGGCGTGAACTGGACCGCCTTGCTGAACGCGGGTCTCCACGGGTTCGCGTTTGGCTTGTCCCAAACCGACCGCGTGCTGGACGCGACCAACCTCCCCGACACATTCGCGGCCGGCTACACCGGCACGCAAGGCAGCGTCAACGCCATCATCGACGCGCTGGCGCAAAACCAGCTTGCCGTGATCCTGGCCGAGCCGAACCTGACCGCGCAGAGCGGCGAGACCGCCAGCTTCCTGGCCGGGGGCGAGTACCCGATCCCGATCGCCCAAGAAAACAACACCATCTCGATCGAGTACAAGCAGTATGGCGTGTCGCTGGCCTTCGTGCCGACCGTGATTTCCCCTGAGCGCATCAGCCTGAAGATCCGTCCCGAGGTGAGCCAGCTTACGACCCAAGGGGCGGTCGCGATCTCCAGCGGTAATCTCACCCTCAACATCCCCGCGCTTACAGTGCGTCGCGCCGAAACGACGGTCGAACTCGGCAGCGGGCAGAGTTTTGCGATTGCCGGGCTGCTCCTGGACAACTCCACGCAGAACGCGCGCGGTATACCATTTTTGGGCGAGCTGCCGATCCTCGGTGCGCTGTTCAAGTCCAATGCCTACCAGCGCGGGCAGACGGAGCTGGTGATCGTGGTGACGCCCTATCTGGTACGCCCGGTTACCAATCCGACGGCGCTCGTGGTGCCGTCGCGCGACCTGGTGCTGCCGAGCGACCTCGACCGCATTCTTTACGTTCGCCAGCGCGCCCGCGGCAATGAAGGGCCGCCGATGGCGCACATCCCGCTCGATGCAGGTTTCCTCCTCCCGTGAAGAAAGCCGCCATGCGCACGTTTGCCGTTCGAGCCTTCTCGCTGATGATACTGCCCGGCACACTCGCCTGCTGCACGCGCACCGATCCGTACCTCCGGCCCGGTGAATGGCACCCGCTCGGCGCCAATGCGGAAAACCTCCGCGCCATGGTGGCCGACCGGAACGATTTATACGCGGGGCGCGGAAGCACGGTGTCGCCTGGCGACGAGGCCGCAGCCGCGGTCCTGCGGCTGCGGCTCGATCAGGTCAAGCCGCTTCCGGCTTCGTCCCTGTCCGACGTCAAGGTGAATGACACCCCAACCGCGCAGCAAGGCGCTGGGGGGGCGAGTGCGGCGGCTCCGGTTGCCGGGGCCGCGGCCGCCGCGACCTCCGGCCCATGAGCGGCTCGGTCGCGGTTCAGGAGATCGATCGCAGCACGGAAGGCGCGCGCACGCGCGCGTCGGTTTTGGCCTTCGCCACGGACGCCGAGAGCGAAGCGGTGCTGCGTGACTTGCTGTCGCCCGATGTGGCCGAGACCGTCGACATTCGCCGCGGCGGAGTAGTCGAGGCAGCGCGCACGCTCCTCAAGACGCCATCACCGCACGTGCTGCTGGTCGATATCAGCGGCTCCGAGCAGCCGCTCACTGCGCTGGAGGAATTGTCCCAGCTGGTCGAGCCGGATGTGCGCGTACTGGCAATCGGCGATCGCCAGGACGTATCGCTCTATCGCGGACTTACACACGGGCTTGGTGTGTTGGAATATCTGTTCAAGCCACTGAGCAAGGAGATGGTCCTCCGCCACTTCGGCCCGCTCATCGCCCGTGAGAACCCCGGCACGCGCCTGTTGCGAGGGGGTCGCGTGATTGCGGTGACTGGGGTGCATGGCGGCGCGGGCGCCACCACGATCGCCGCAAACCTGGCGTGGTTCCTGGCCGAGCACGGACGCCGGCACACGCTGTTGCTGGATTCCGACCTGTTCGGAGCCGCCGCCTCCATGCTGCTGTCAGTCAAACCGAGTCCAGGCCTGCGCGCCGCGCTGGAGAATCCGAATTGGGTAGACGATCTGTTCATCGATCGCACCGCCCAACTCGTACGCGAGCGGCTGCACGTCCTATCGGGCGAGGGCAAGGTTTCGGAGCCGCCGACGGTGACCGACGGAGCGCTGGCGGCGCTGATGGAGCTTCTGCGCCGGCGCTTCAAATTCCTGGTCTGCGATGCCGCCTGGCCGGCCAGCCCGATCGGTCGGGATCTGTACGATGACGCCCACCAGCGGGTGTTGGTGACCGCGCCCACCGTAGCCGGGGCGCGAGACCTGCTGCGTTACCTGGCAGTTCCGCCACCTCATCACCTACTTACACCGACGACGGCACCGTTCGTGGTGCTGAACCATGCCGGCATCAAGGGCAGCCTCAGTGTTGCGCAGTTCGAACGGGCGATCGGGCGCAAGCCGGACCTGATCATCCCGCACCTCGGCGCAGTGATCGATGCCGCCAATCTCGGGGAGCCGGCCGCCGCACGGAACAGTCGCTACCGCAAGTCGGTGCAGGAGCTGGCCTTCAATGTCGCCTCCGTCACCGAGGGCATCCGGCGCAAGTCGTTCTGGTCCCGCAAATGAGTGACCTGCGGGCGTTTGGCAGGCGGTATGCGGGTCCGTCCAACGATAGTAACCCGGAGCCGACGGACGTAACGACCCACGTACCCACGGCCACCCCCGATCCGGATCACCCGACGGCTGGGGTCGCCGGCGCCCCGGAGCTGCGAAGCCTTTGCCTATCCCGGCTCGACCCCAGCGCGGTGGCCGGCATGACGCCGGAACGGCTAGCCGCGGAAGTGGAACGGCTGGTCGCAGACATCGCTACCGAGCAGCGCATCCAGCTCAACGCGCGCGAGCAGCGGCGGCTAAGCCAGGACCTCGTGGACGACATGCTGGGACTGGGGCCGCTCGAACCGCTGCTCGAGGACGACGCCATCACCGACATCATGGTGAACGGCCCCGAACGGATTTTCGTGGAGCGCCGGGGCAAGGTGGCGCTAACCTCCGTGCGTTTTCGCGACAGGCAGCACCTGGCCAACATTTCCCAGCGCGTCGCCGCCAAGGTCGGGCGACGCATCGACGAGAGCAGTCCCATGGTGGATGCGCGGCTGCTGGACGGCAGCCGCGTCAACATTGTGTTCCCGCCCCTGGCGCTCGACGGTCCCTACCTGTCCATCCGCAAGTTCTCGCGCCGGCAGATCGACATCGCGAAACTGGTAAGTTTCGGCTCACTATCGGTCCACCTCGGACGGGCCCTGGAAATTATGGGGCGCGCCCGCCTCAACATCATCATATCGGGTGGCACCGGTTCGGGAAAAACCACGCTCTTGAACGCGATTTCGCGTATGATCGACCACGGCGAGCGCATAGTGACGATCGAGGATGCCGCCGAGCTGCAATTACAGCAGCCCCATGTGGTCCGGCTCGAGACACGGCCGCCGAACATCGAGGGCAAGGGCGAGGTGACGCAGCGCGAGCTGATCCGCAACGCGCTGCGCATGCGGCCCGACCGGATCATCGTGGGTGAGACCCGCGGCTCGGAGGCGTTCGACATGCTGCAGGCCATGAATACCGGCCACGACGGCAGCATGTCGACGGTGCACGCCAACAACACGCGCGACGCGCTGACCCGCATCGAGAACATGGTACAGATGGGCAGCATGGGCCTGCCCTCGCGCGCCATCCGCACGCAGATCCTGAGCGCCGTGGACGTGATCCTGCAGGTCGGGCGCCAGCGCGACGGCGCCCGCCGCGTCACCCAGGTGACCGACTTGATCGGGCTGGAGGGCGAGGTCATGACCATGCACGACATCTTCTCGTTCGAGCACGATGGCGAGGATATGGATGGACGCCTGATCGGCCGCTGGCGGCCGTCGCGTTCGCTGCCTAGCTTCCACGAGCGCCTGCGCTACTTCAACGTGGATCGGGCGTGGGACATGATGATGGACGAGGCGTCCGCATGACGCCGCAGACCATCCTCCTCAGCGCTGGCGCGGCAATTGTCACCTTGCTGGGCGGCACGATGGCCGTGCTGGCCCGCGACGCGAAACAGCGGCGGCTCGCCGTCAGAATTGCCGAACGGGTGACACCGCTGGCCCCCGTGCGGCCCCCTGCGCGGCCGCTAGCCGAGCAATTTGGCATTCCCGAACTGCTCGCTTGGATTGATCACCGCCTCGCCGGCATCTGCGGATTCTCCAAGGATCGGCAGGACGCGTACCCGATGCGCATTCCGCTGCTGCTACTCCTGGCGGTACTCCCGGCCGTGGTGGCCGAGCGCCTGCTCGGGCGCGTAGTAGGGATGTCGCTCGACCTGGCCTTGCCGGTGTTCTGGATCGGCAGCAGCCAATTGCTGTTCCGCAATCTGCATGCGCGGCATTCAGACAAGCTGTATCGGCAGTTCCCGGACGCGCTATCGATGATCGTGCGTTCCGTCCGGGCCGGCGTACCGCTGCACGAAGCGCTGCGCGTGGTCGCGCGCGAAAGCCTGGAAGCTACGTCGCGCCAGTTCACCCGGATCTGCGACCAAGTCTCCATCGGTATCCGGCTCGACGAAGCACTGCGCGACGCCGCCGTGCGGACGGGCGTACCCGAATACTCGTTCTTCACCGTAGCGCTGACCTTGCAGATGCAGACGGGCGGCAGCCTTGGCGAGACGCTCGAGAACCTGGCGGACGTGATCCGTAAACGAGTGGCGTTGCGCCTGCGCGGCCATGCGCTGGCGTCGGAGGCCCGCACCAGTGCCTATGTGCTGGCGGCGCTGCCGGTCTTCGCGGGAGTCGCGTTATCGGTGCTCAATTACCGCTATATCAGTCCACTATTCGATACCCCGCGTGGCAATCGCGTGCTGTTCACGGCGATTTTCCTGCTGGGTTTTGCAGGCTTCGTCATGCGGACGATGATCCGCCGGTGCCTGCGATGAGTGGCGTCGTGTTCCCGGCCATTCTGGCTTTGACACTGCTGGCCGGACTTGTTGCCGCCATCGCCTGGGGGCCGGTGCAGCGGGAGCAGCGCCTCTCGCGGCAACTGACCGAGGTACATGACGCATACGGCGTGGCGACCGAGGCTGACCTCATCACCGGGGGGCGGGCCGCGGCGCTGATGGGAGTGGCCGCGCTGATCGGGCGGCTGTTCACGCATACCGGCATCCTGTCGCCGAAGGCGATCGCCAACCTTGAGGCGACGCTGGCTTCGGCGGGCCTGCGCGGTGGCCGGGCGTTGCCGATCTTCGTCGGCTGCAAGGCTCTGCTCCTGGCCGGGCTGCCGCTGCTGATGCTTACCCTGGAATCGCACCTGGGCCTGGCCACGATCTGGAACCGCGCGCTGCTCGCCTTTGCCGGCGTCGCCGGCCTGATGCTGCCGGACATGATGCTGCGCAGCATCCGCAAGCGCTACCTGGCCTCCCTGGAACGGGCGATGCCCGATGCGCTGGACCTGCTGGTGCTCTGTGCGGAGGCGGGCTTGGCGCTGGAGGCCGGCATGGCGCGCGTGGCCGAGGAAATCCGCGTCAGCAGCATGCCGTGTTCCATAGAACTATCGCTTACCCATAACGAGCTGCGCATCCTGGCCGACCGACGCACGGCGCTGATCAACCTGGGCAAGCGCACCGGCCTCGTGAGCCTTCAGCGGCTCGCCGGCACCCTGGCCCAGGCGCTGCAGTACGGCACGCCGCTAGGGCAGGCGTTGCGATCGCTGGCGGGAGAGCTGCGGAGCGAGGCGCTGACCCGGTTCGAAGGCCGCGCCGCGAAGCTGCCGGTCCTGATGACGCTGCCGATGATCATGTTCATCCTGCCATGCGTATTTCTGATCGTGGCCGGCCCCGCCGTGCTCGCGATAATGGATACGATGCACCATCGATAACCGTCCTTGCGCAAAAAACGCGGAGAGCTCGCATGAGTCCCAGGCACACCGTTGCGGCAATCGCCTGCTTGCTGGTGCCGCTGGCCACGACAGGCTGCGGCACGCTGTCGAATGCCAGTGTAGCCGATTCTCCTGAGAGAACGGGCCTCAGATTGGCCGACGCCACGCTCTCGGCGGGAGCCCCCGGAGCGGCGTTGCGGGTGACCGATGGCCTGCTGCGGCACGATCCCGATGATCTCGAAGCGCTCACGCGCCGCGGGCGCGCCCTGCTGGCGCTCGGCCGTCCGGCCGAAGCCGCGCAAACTCTGGCTAAGGCGCAGACCGCGGCCCCCCGGCGGGTCGACATCACCATGGACCTGGCAGAGGCTCGCGCGGCCGCTGGCGACCCGGCAGGCGCCGAGACTGCCTGGAACGCCGCTCTGAAGCGGCAGCCGTTCAGCCTGCGAGCGATGGCCGGCCTCGCCGTTTCGCTGGACTTGCAGGGCAGGCATGATGCGGCCCAGGCGCTTTATCGCAGGGCTCTCGCCCGCGCGCCGAACTCGTCGGCCCTTCGCTCCGACCTCGGCCTATCGCTCGCCCTCTCCGGTCACTCGTCCGAAGCGATCACGTGGCTGAGGCAAGGGGCGGAAGGCGACACCGGGAGCGGTAGTGCGCGCGCACGCCACAACCTCGCCGTGGGATTGGCGCTTGCGGGCGACGAACCGGGCGCGCGGGATGTGCTGGGGCAGGATTTGGACAGCGGCGAAATAGCCGCGGCGCTGGCGGGACTGCATCAATTCGCGCAAGCGCAGTGACGATAGGTGATCGGGGTGCGGAGGCATCGATCGGCGTGGTTGTGGTCGTTCCCGTGCTCGCGGCGTGCTTTCTCCTCGTTTTCGACGTGGTGGTCTATGTAACCGCCGGGCAGACTCTGGACCAGGCAGCTTCCCGCCTCGGCCGAAGCATCGCCCAGGCAGAGTCGCTGCACGAAGCCGATTTTCGCACTTACTTCGCGGACGCGCAGAGCCTGGCCGGGTCCTCCGATGTTACACGGCAGGGCTCCACCATCATCACCGGGCTCTACCTCGATTCCGAAGGCACGCCACACGTGGCGTGGCAACGCACCCAGGGAAAGTTGCCCGCCGGCCACCCCGACCCGACCAGGCTTCCGCCCGGGCTGGTGCCGGCGCGCGGCGAAACGCTGATAGCGACCGACCTGTCCGCACCGCTCGGCCCCTGGGTAGTCGGCGCCCGGTTGCTGGGTAAACTGCTACCCTCCCGACTGCGCGGCGTAGCTTGGCAGCGCGTCGGCAGCGCTGCTCTGTCGCAGGTCTCGCCTTAGCCGAGCCGGATGACCTCAAGGCTTGTCAAATCGAACAGCGTCGGCTACATTCGAGACACGCGGTAATCTCGTGTGTTCAGCGGAAGCTTCCGGCTACAAGCTGCGCCGTGGGGTTGCGCGAACGTGCCCGCAAACAAGCTGTTTACGGCGCGCAGCACAAATATACGGCGTGGCGGACCTCTACTTCGTAATAAGTTCGCGACATGTCGGCTCGAGGTAGAGATGGCTGGCCTGCGGCGACGAGTAATTCCTGCTGTGATCCCGTCATCGGATCCTGCGCTGGCGTTCACGGAAACAGACCCCGTGATCGAGGATGGCGCGTTGCTGCGGGCGCGCCGGTCGCCAGCCCGCAGCGGCGCCGGCTCCAATCCCAAACCCGTCACGACGGCACAGACCGCACCGGATCCCGAGAACTCCGTCCCTGGGACTCCGGCGGCACGAGCGCCTGGCGCCCGCACGCCAGGGTCGAAGCGGCCGGTTCCGCCGCCAAACGGCGCGGACCGGCGGCGGCGCCGAAACCGCGACGGGCAGCCTGGCCCGCTGGCGCCGAAACCTGAGCTGCCGGTCAACGCCGGCCCGCTTCCGAAAGCGCTGTTCGTGCTCGACATGCACACCTTCGACGAAATGCACCAGGGCGAAATCCCGATCATTCCGTACAGCCACGACCGCAACGTGCTGCTGCTCGCGCATGTGGTGGCGCGGCGCAACATTGAGCTGTTTATCAGCTGCGGACCCGATGGTGCCCGCGAGCGCAAATACCGCCGTGTTTTGCGCATCTATCCGCGCTGGGAGTTCACGCGGCGCGTTTGCCGCCGAGCCGGAGACGATCCAGTTCGACCTGATAGTCTGTGCTGGAATCGAGGCCCTGGTCATGCGCGACCACTTCCCGGAGGCCAAGCTGGTCGGCATCCTGCCGGCGCTGCACATGTTCGAGGCGCCCGGCCTGTTCAAGCCCAAGTTTGTATTCGACTTCATCCAGTCACTGCGAAACCAGATCGACTTCATCATCACGCAGAACGAGCGGATGCGCGAAGGAATCGTCTTCCTCTGCCACTGGCTGGCGCGATGGGACCCCAGCGAGCGGGTATTCACGGCACGGCTCGGCCTGTCGCGCGACATGGAGAGCGTGGTTGATCTGAAGTCCGTGCTGTACCGGCGCGAGCGGGCCGAGGGCCGTCGGCGCCTGCAGCTGGAAGAAGACGACGTGCTGATCGTCAATGCCGGGGGCGCCTGGAACTGGACAGACTGCGACACCTTCCTGGAGGCGGTATGCCTGCATACGCGGCAGGGGGGCCGCCGCATCAGGGTTTACTTCTCCGGCATAACCCAGCCCGACAACCACGAGATCAACCGGGTGCGCGACCGCATCGTCGAGCTGGTGTCGCTGTATCCCGAGTGCTTCAGCAGCGAGTTGGGCGACGGGCGGCCTATCTACATTGAGGGCGACTGGTCGCGTGGCGGCCGCGACATCCACACCTTTCTCAAAGCCGGTGATCTCGGCCTGAGCGTCAGCAAGATCGGCTTCGAGGGGTGGCAGAGCCATCGCGTACGGGTAGTCGACTATATCGGCGCGGGACTGCCGCTGCTGGCAGCGGGCGACGATCTGCTGACAGCCGAATTGTGTCGGCCGGAGCTCCGCGCTTCGCCCGGCTCGATCCAAAGTTATTTGGAGATCCTGCAGCGCCTCGCCGCCGGTGGCGCCGCCGGGATCGCGGCGCTGAAGCGGCAAGTTGTGGAGGCACACAGGGCGGCGTTGGACGGCGACCTGATCTATGGCAGCGTGATCGACCAGATCATGCGGACGCCGCGGCGCTCGCCGGACTCGATTGCCGCCCTGGAGCGCAACTTCCTGGAACTGATCCAGCAGCAATCCGAGGACCGGCTGCGCGATGAGGTGCAGCAAAAGTTGCGCAATATGCTCGATTTATGAGGCCCTCAGCGCCATGAGCCTCGATCGATGAACCGGGTAACTTTCATCTTCGACGATGACGCGAAGCCATATTGGCGCAACGGCCTGCCGCCGCGCACGGCGCTCAGCCACGACTACAACCTGTTTCAACTGGCACACGAAGCGCTGCGCCTTGGCATGGGCGTGCATTTCACCACCATCGACGATTATTTCAATTATGGTCCTGCGCTTCCCGTTTCGCAGATCTACCCGACGCTGCACATCGCGGACACGCCCATCGGGCTCACCGCGCTCGATCCGGACATCCTGGCCTGCGTGCACCCGCAGGTCTTTGCCGGCGGCCAGTTGCCGCGAGCCAAGAAGATCGGCATGCATCCGGCGCTGTATTTCGTGGAGATGCCGCATACATATGGCGAACTCCAAACCTTGTGCCTGCTGCAGGCCGTGCGTTTCCACGTCGATCATATCGTCGTGCAGAACGAACGGATGCGCGAGTTGGCCGGTGCCGTCTATGAGTGGTTGTGCAAGTGGCGTGCACAGGACCGCGTGCATGTCAGCCCGCTCGGCATCGTGGCCGAGGAGCAGATCGATCTGCGCGACCGCCTCGTCAGCCGCCGAGTCCTGGGCCTGCGCCCCACCGATGTCGCCATTCTCAACGGCGGCGGGGTGTGGCGCTGGACGGAGGTCAACTCTTTCCTGCGCGGCTTCTGCGCCGCGGTGCGCGCAGGCAACACGAACCTGCATTTCTTCCTCTCGGGCTTCAAGCAGACAGAGAACACCGACCATGCGGGTTACATCAGTCAAACCCGTGCCATTTTGCGCGAGAACATCGATCTGATAGGCGGTGACGAAGCCCGAAACTTCGTGCTCGGGGCGACGCCGGGAAAGACGACCCCGCGCGACACGGTGGACCCGGGACGCGGACACATCCATTTCCGCGCCGACTGGAAAGCCGCCAGCCGGCAGTTGCCGGAAGTGCTCTCGGCCGCCGATTTCGGCCTGAACGTCAGTGCCGACACGGTCGAGAACTGGCAATCCCACCGGGTGCGCTGCCTGGACTACGTCCGCTATGGACTGCCCATCATCAGCACCACGGGCGACCTGTTTTCGGAACGTGACGCGCGCGAGGTGACGATCACCACCGATGGGCGCACGCCTGAGGCATTTCAGGCCACCCTGCACCGCATTGCACAGGGCGAAATCCGCCCGGCCGACCTGCGCCGGGGCTTCCAGATCGTGCGCGATCGACTGGATACACGAAACACCTTTGGGCGCCTGTTGCTGGCGGTCGCCTCGATGCCACGCAAAGTGTTCGATCCCAACGACGAAAGCCTCCTGGAATACGCTTGGCGCGTACGCCGGGTCGAGCACGCTGACAAGATCCTGAAAAACCTGACTACGGTGGCCTTTGCACCGCATGAGTAGACTATTGCAACTTGCCCGAGAGGGATGACACAACCCATGTCCGCCACCGCCACCGCCAAGCCCCGGCCGATCACGCCGCTCCCGGCGAACGGCAAGATCATCAAGGACTTCACGATCGTCGTACCCGAGGGCGGCGCGGCACCGCCGCCGCAGATCGAGGTACTCGATTTCTTCTGGGCGCCGCTGAATTTCTACGTTGCGATCACCGTGCCCAACGAGTTGCACGAAAAGTCAGACCACGTCTCGGTGCAGGTCTGTCCGATGCGCGACCAAGCGATGTTCTTTTTCTGGAACATCCCCGGTCCACGGCCGGACCGTGCATCAGCAAGCGGAATGCGCCGCGTGTTCGGTTTGATCAGTTGCCACTACAACAGCTTCGAAGCTTTCGAGGCGCGACTGGTGGTGGGCGGCCGCATGGTATCGATCGCGAAGTTCGAACGCCGCTTCGGCTCCGACAGGCTGATCGGCAGCATCAGCCTGCAGCATCAGGTCGAGCGCGCGGTGCCGCTGCTGATCACCGGAACTCAGAAATCGGGCACCACCTGGCTCGAGACGATTGTCGATACCCGCCCGGACGTGCTGGTGCTACATGAGGGAAACACGCTCAACACCGTCGATCACCGCTCCTGCCGTGCCCATTTTGAGGAGCGGGCGACCGAGTTCCAAAGACGCGGCTTCATCCGCTGGCGCCCCGCCTTTCCGAGCGCCGAGGAGATGGCGATGTTCACGCAGATCTCGGTGGCGCGCAACCTGTTCGATCTGCTGAGTTCGACCTTTGGTTTTCGCATCATAGTCGATCGCACCCCGAGCACCTCGGAGGCCTATCATTTCCTGGTCAAGTTCTGGCGCGAATGCCGATACGTGCACATCCTTCGCCATCCGCTCGATGTGTTCATCTCGCGCCTGTTCCACGAGGCTGCGCTGGGCCGCGGCAAGACCCCCGATGCATCGCGGCTGGATCAAGCGACGCTGAGCTGGCTGGTCGAGCGTATCGAAAAGCTCGGCACCAGCGAGGTGCAGCCCGGCGACCTGCTGGACGACGAGATCCTTCAGTCCGGCGCGTGCGATGTGCTGTTCATGCAATGGCTGCTCGATCAGAAGAAGCTGCTGGAGGTATTGCCCTTCGCGCGCGACCGCTTCCTGGTAGTGCGGTACGAAGATTTCTTCGTTGACCTCGAAGCGCAGGTGCGGCGCGTGTTCGAGTTCATCGGCGTCCATGACGTCAGCGCCGAGGAACTCGAACACGTGCGCCGGCACACGTCGTTCGATGCCATGTCGGGCGGCCGCAAAAGCGGCGAGGAGGACCGACAGTCATTCTTCCGCAGCGGCCAGGTGGGCGACTACAAGCAATATCTTAGCGAGGCTCAGGCGACCTGGCTCTGGAGCAGAGTGGCAACGGTCGCGCGCCAGTTCGGTTACGAGGTGCCCTGATCGCGCATCGCCGCGACCCGCCAGCTCGTAGCATCGAGCATCGGCGCGGGATCAGTCCATCGAGTAGCCAAAGGCCGAAGCCGCCGAAGCGAGCTCGTTCCAGATCAGCCCGGCCTGGTAGGCGGTAAAAACATTCCGCCAGTCTCCCACCACGCCTTTGCGAAAGAAACTGCGGACGCTGGCCTGCCCCTGTTCCCGGCCGCCAGACAACGTTCTGAACGAGGAATCCCGCTCGATGCGTGCGATATCCGTGCAGGCGGGGTCGGTACCGAAAAAGGCAAAAAGGGCGCTCGCCGTTCCCCCAAAGTCGCGCGACAGATCCTCGTAGGTCAGGCGATGGAACTGCTCCGGGTTGCGTTCGGCGGCGGCCAGGACGAGGTCCTGCTCGCGCCGCCAGCGGCGGGCAAAGTAATTGAATGCGCCCTCCGCCATCTCCGAGTCCGACAGGAACTCACCCGTCTCGACGGTCTCGCCCGCATCCAGCCGGGCGTTAAGTCGATCCACCGCCGCGCGCGGCAGGTGGAGGGAGCGGGTTTTGTCGCGGCCGGCGTTGACCTCATGGAACAGCCAGCTTGTCATGACGTCCAGCGGATGGCGCACGATGTGGACGATGCGCAGGTCCTCCCACAGGTCCGGAAGATAGCTGTAGCGCGGCGCGTAGCCGGGGGTTCGGTCCGCGACGAAGTTGGCGCCCCAGGCGTGGCCGAAGCGCGTCATCAGATCCCGGGCCACGCCGATCTGGAGCAGCCGGCTGAAGTCCGCGGCATCGTAGGGCAGCGGCATCCATGGGATGTAGCGGCTGCGGAAGAAGTCGCTGCGCGACTCAAGCTGATCGCGCAGCATGTCCCCGTCCAGGATGTTTAGGGTGTTGGCCTCGTGCAGGACGAGGAACTCCGGATGCGCATTGATGACCTTTTCAAGCCATGTGGTGCCGGATTTGGGCGTGCCTGAAATCAGCACCGGTGCCACGTAGCGCGGCGGCCCCACGGATATCTTGGTCAGCAACCGCACTTCCAGGCTGCGCTTCACGATTTCCGCCGAGGCGAGATGCTTGCCGTGCCGGATCAGCACTACTCGATAACGGCCATTCTGGGCCTCCGCGTGGCTCAAGAGCACCAGCATCCGCCGCATTCGCAGCCGTTTTGGTTCTGCTTCCATCGGCGGCGGGATGCCCGCGACCCCGAGAAAATTGTTTGGCACATTGGCGGGTGACGGGACGCCGATCAGGTGCAGACCGAGCCGGTCATTGGACTCACGCACCTCGTCGGTGACAGGCAAAGGCGTCTCGATCCGGACATAGACGTGCAGCGGCAGGAACGCCGCTCGCAGCACCCGGATCTGCGGCTGCCGGGGCCGAGGCTGGCCCTCGACCTCGCGCACTTCATCCTTGATGATCTTGAGGGACAGAGGAACAGGCGGCATGCGACGGATTCCGGACGTGGGCCGATCGCTCGAGTGATGCGGCCGGCGGGCGAGAGTGGCACCAGACTGGTATAAATTTGCGTACGGAGCAGGCGCTTACCGATAGCGGCAACGGCCGATGCTGTCCAACCATTCCGCCTCGGCGCGGTCACGCTGGCCGGAACGGCGCCGCTTGCGCCGGTTCAGACCCCACCGGAGCCGGCCATGAAAACCGTCAGCGATTGTCGCGGGTGACCACGCCGCGGGCGGCGCCCTCGGCGTCGATCGGCTCCGCGCCTCCGCCGCCGCTAAAGCTGTTGTTCACAATCTGCACGTCCCGCGCGTGGTGGCGCACGGTGATCGCGCTCTGGCCGGGCGTTGCCACGACGGTGTTGTCGGCAACGGTAATGTTCGTGGGTCGGCCGAGCTTGGCGAAAGGACCGGTATTCCGGATCTCGATACCGCTCTTGGTCGTGCCGCTGATGCTATTGCCCTGCACCACGCCGTTCCGCGCGGGGCCGTTCACGGTAATGCCGTGACCCATGACGTTGCGGATCGTGTTCCCGATGATCTGGAAGTCGACCTGCACCCCCGCCATGTCGATGCCGGTTCCGCCCTGCGTGACGTCCCGGATCGTGTTGCGGATCACCCGATTGCCGGCGGCGCTCGCGACCGCCATGCCTTTCTCGAGAACGATGATGTCGTTGCCGACGACGGTGTTGCCCTCGACCAGGCAGTTGCTGGCCAGCGGGTCGAGATCGATGCCGTCCCAGCCATGCTTCATTTCGGGCCGGCGGCCGCGCGAGTTGTTCATCACCGTGTTGCCGATGATCCGCACGTTGGAGGCAGGCTTGGTGCCGTTCGGGTCCGGATTGGCTTGCCCGGAGACGTAGATGCCGTTGCCTTCGTTGTCGTGCACCTGATTGTGCTCCACCGTCACATCCGACCCGCGAACCTCGATGCCGGCCGAGCCGGCGGCGAACGCCTCGACATCGTGAATGCGGATACCATGGCTGCTCCATCGTGCCAGGATCGCGCTCGTATGGTTGATGCCTTTGCTCACCGGGTTGCCGCCATCGATGCTGAGCCCCGATATGTCGACGTTGCTGGCCCCTTCGGCCTCACTGGGACCGCCCACCGCAATCATTGCATAATCGGGGATTCCAGTCGGACGCAGCGCGGTGGCCCCGATGCCCGCTCCCTTTAATACTGTATCCGACGATACGTTCAGGCTCGACGAAATGAGGCACGTTCCCGCCGAGAGCTGCACCGCGCCGCCGCCGCGCAAAGCCGCATTGATGGCCGCTGTGGCATCGGCGCCGTCACAGGTGACTCGCCCGGCGGCCCGAACCGGTACGGTCCCGAAGCAGACCAGGGCAAGCAGCACGGCCAGGAGGCGATCCAGCATGACGAATGTACTCGATGAAGGTGCGTGGCGGATATAGGCGGCACGGGTTTCGATGCCAAATGGCCGGCACCCTATCGCCCTCCGAAGAGGGACGCTCACAAGTAAGAAAGTGTTACCCCCGCCCAGTCCAGAATCACCCCGTGTTCCGCCTCGCCGGTTTGGTATTCGCCGCTTTGGGCGATCTTGTTCCCCATTCACGCTTGCTTGCAGTTCGATCAGACTCTTGCGGATGACCCGCCCGCGGCGAATGCGGTCTTCGATGTAGCTGCCGTCGCCCCAGCGAACCGCCCGGGCCATCGCCTGCGCATCCTCCATGAACCGCGCCAGCATCTCCAGCAGCGCCTCGCGATTGTTTAGGAAGACGTCACGCCACATCACCGGGTCCGAGGCGGCGATGCGGGTAAAGTCGCGAAAGCCAGTGGCGGCGAACTGCAGCACCTCCTGCCTGTCTCGCTCTCCAGATCGTCGGCGGTGCCGCAGATGGTAAACGCGATCAGGTGCGGCAGATGGCTCACCGCGGCCAGCACCCGGTCATGGTGGGCTGGCTCCATGACTTCCACCATGCTGCCGCACCGGTGCCAGAGCGCGCGCACGCGCTCCACCGCCGTTTCGTCCGTTCCCGGCGGCGGCGTGAGCAGGCACCAGCGGCCCTCGAAGAGGCTGGCGAAGCCGGAGTCTGGGCCGGAGTGCTCGGTGCCGGCAAGCGGATGGCCCGGCACGAAATGCACCCCCTCCGGCACCAGCGGCCCCACGTCACGGATCACCGACTGCTTTGTCGAGCCGACATCCGTAAGTATCGCGTCCCGGCGCCAGCGCTGGGGCGATCGCCTCGGCGATCGAGGCATAGGCCCCGATCGGCGCGCAGAGCACCACGCAATCCGCCCCCGCCACAGCGCGGCGCGGATCGAGCTCGCAGCGGTCGGCGAACCCCAGTTCGGCCACCCGATCGAGTGTCGCCGAGCGAGCGGGCATGCACGACGACCTCATCCGCGATCCCGCCGCGCTCGCGCGGGCGCGCGGGCCAGCGAGCCGCCGATGAGACCGGCGCCCAGCAGCGCCATGCGGCGGAACAGACTTCTGTCAGCCATCCGCCGGGACCGCGGCCATGAAGCGATCGAGCGTCTCGGCGACGATCGAGCACTCCTCTTCGGTGCCGACAGTGATGCGCAGGCAGTGCGGCAGGTCGTAGCTGCTCATCGCCGCACAATGATTCCGCGCGCCCGCAGCGCCGCATCGGCCTGTCCGGCACGTGCAGGAGTACCGAAATCCGCCAGGACGAAATTACCCGCGCTCGGCCAGACGGTGATGCCGGACGCGCGCAACGACAGCCGATAGCCGCTCGCGCCACACGTGTTATGGGCGCGCACGCGCTCCACCCAGCCGGGCTCGGCAAGGGCCGCCACGGCAGCGGCCTGGGCGGCGATGTTGACGTTGAACACGCCGCGTACCCGGTTCAGCGCATCGACGATCGTCGGCGGCCCGTAGGCCCAGCCCACCCGCATGCCGCCCAGCCCGAAAATCTTGCTGAAGGTGCGCAGCATCACCGTATCATCCCCGGCATCCACCAGCCTCACGCCCGGGTCATAATCCGGCCGGTCCACGTACTCGGCATAGGCGGCGTCCAGCACCAGCAGCACGGTTTTGGGCAGATTTTGACGCAGCCGCACCACCTCGGACTGCGCCAAAATGCTGCCGGTCGGGTTGTTGGGATTGGCCAAGAATACGATGGTCGTGGCCGGCGTGACGGCAGCGAGGATGGCAGACGACATCGGCTGCCAGATTGCGTTCCGGCACCTTGATGACCCGGCTGCCGGCGTAGGTCCCGGCGATCTG